>CAVUTV010000001.1:0-252262 GCA_963744525.1 uncultured Solirubrobacterales bacterium
GTGGCCAGCGCTTCTTCGATCAGAGGCTGGACCTGGGTGCGCAGGCCGGGCTCGCGGCGGGCGAGCAGGCCGAGTCCTTCGACCGCGGTGCAGCGGACGACATTGGATGAATCGTAATAGAGAGGCATAAGCAAACCGGCGGCGCGCAGGCGTTGTGCGAGGGAGTGCGCGATGCGGCGACGATTAATCCGAGATGGGCGCGGGTGCGCCAGTTGTCGCCTGCCTTTTCGGTGCGATCTCGCTGAAGAGGCCGAGCAGTTGTTCGGCATAGGGAGAGAGAAGGTCCGGCTGCTTTTCGGCGATGCGGCGGCCGGTATCTGCGGCGCGATGGCGGAGGGCTGAATATCCTGAGAAGAACGCGCGCAGGAGCGGCTTGAGGAGTTGCGGG
This sequence comes from uncultured Solirubrobacterales bacterium, assembly GCA_963744525.1. Classification (GTDB taxonomy): domain Bacteria; phylum Actinomycetota; class Thermoleophilia; order Solirubrobacterales; family Solirubrobacteraceae; genus Palsa-465. The sequence continues at coordinate 389 of CAVUTV010000001.1, forward strand.
TCGGTGATGATTGAGCCGCGGCGCAGCGTGCATCGGCGAGACCCCAGGATGGCGTATCGAGATTCAGCGTATTGCGAATGGGCTTGGCGATACGGGCAGGTGTCGAGCGCAGTATAGAGGCTTACAATTCTCCTATCTATGATCAGACCTTTCGGCTCCGCCCAGGACCGACGTTTCGGTTCAGGGCCTATGACTGCTGCCTCGGGTAAGAGCGCCACGCTCGAGGCGAGAAGATTTCGACGGCTGCTGCTCAATTGGTTCGACGAGAATGCGCGTGACCTGCCGTGGCGGCGGACGCGTGATCCTTATGCCATCTGGGTTTCAGAGATCATGCTGCAGCAGACACGGGTGGCGGCGGTGATCGAGCACTATGCGCGATTCATGCAGCGGTTTCCTGCATTGCCGGCGCTGGCCGAGGCCGGCGAATATGAGGTGCTGGCGTTCTGGAGCGGGTTGGGCTATTACCGGCGGCCGCGCATGCTGCACCGGGCGGCGCAGTTTGTAACCAAGGAGCTTGAGGGGAAGCTTCCGTCGACGGCGGTGGAGCTGCGGGCGCTGCCGGCATCGGCGAATATACGAGCGCGGCGATTGCGAGTATCGGGTTCGGCGAGCCGGTGGCGTGCGTGGATGGCAACGTGGAGCGGGTGCTGACCCGAGTGCGCGGCTGGACAGACCGGACAGCATTGGGGGCGCGGATTCGCAAGGCGGCTGTGGAGCTGCTCGATCCGAGCCGGCCGGGCGACTTCAACCAGGCGATGATGGAACTGGGCGCGACGGTCTGTCTGCCGCGGGCGCCGTTGTGTCTGCAGTGCCCGGTGGTGGAATTGTGTGCGACGCGCGGGGAGCATCCGGTGGCGGCGCGGAAAAAGATGCGCAGCCAGAAGGTCGCTTATGCGTTTCTGCTGAGGATCGCCGAACCGGCGGCGAAGAAGCAGCCGGGAAGAAAAAGAATGGAAGCGCAGGGCGGCCGGCGGAACTCGCAGTGCTGCTGGAGCAGCGGCCCGAAGGTGTTTCGCTGATGCCGGGGATGTGGGAGCTTCCAGAGATCGATGCCGCCAAGGCGGACGCTGCGCGGCGGTTGCTGGATGTGCGGCACTCGATCACGGTGACCAACTACTACGTGACCGTCTACGGATACGATGCCAGCGGTGAAAGCATATTGCCGAAGACGAGTGGCGTGCGCAGGTGGGTGAATTCCCGTGAGCTGAGCGGAACTTCCGCTGACGGGATTGACGCGCAAGGTGCTGAAGCGGCTGAAGACGCTGCCCGGATACACGGGGCCGGGTCCGGCGGTGAGGTTTGACGAGGTGACACCCGAAGTCTGGGTGTAGAGAATGGTTGTCACGCTGCTTCGCTTTCTTTCAGAGCACGCCCCGGAGAACGATGAAGATTCCTGCCCCTGTTGTTTCGCTCGCCGCCGTTGCAGTTCTTTCTCTTTCCAACGCAATTGCGCAACCGGCCCCGGTGCCCACGATTGCCGGGGTTCCGGAGGCTGCGCGGCAGGCTGCGACGTCGATTGATGCGGAGAAGATTCGCGCACACGTGCGATTCCTGGCGGACGATCTGCTGGAGGGCCGAGGACCTGGCACGAGGGGCGGAGATATTGCGGCGAAGTATATCGGGACCCAGTTTTCGCTGTACGGGCTTCAGCCGGCGGGGGATAACGGGACTTATTTCCAGAAGGTGCCACTGTACGCGGTGCACACGATCGAGGACCAGACGAAGTTCAGCTTCGCGCCCGAGAGCGGGACTCCGATTGAGCTGACTTATGGCTCGGATTATGTTCACAGAGCTCGAGTACGCCGAGCGCTATGCCACGTTCGGCGGCGGCAGCGAGACCCGTGACGGGCTGACGCGAGTGCCGCCTGTCGGCATCCCGGCGACGATCGTGTGCGAACCCGCGGCCAGCGGGCTGAGCTGCCAAAACCTCAACGGCAACGAGCACGCGCCAGTCGGTGCCGGGATCTACGGTGCGATCCCGACTCGCAACTGGCGCTACGAACGAGTGCCGCCCGAGAACTCGAACCTTCCGCCCGGCATAAGGTTCACGCGTGCTGAGTATCGGGTCCTCATCGACATGCTCAGACTCGGGACCGTGACGCGATCGTCGAGCACTTCGTCAGGGACGGCGACTCGGGCGCCAGCGCTGCGGTCCCAGCGTACGAGCGGCGGCTAAGCCCCCTTCGGCCATGTGCACTCGGTACGCGCAAGCTGCGAGAGGCGACGCTTCAGCCGTGAGAGGCGGCCTCCTGGATCAGCTCGTCAGCCGGAGCGACGGTTACAGGTCACGGCGGCGTCTGGGAACCGATCAGCGCGAGCTTCTCGGGTCGCGAGAGGCGTTTGATTCGTGCCTCCTCGCGGCGGGCAGCGGTTCGGTCGCGCATCGGGATCGCCTGCGCGAGCTCGACCGGCAGCCGGCTCGCCGTGTAGCGGCTGGCGATGCCGGATCGATGGTGCGCAAGCCTGCGCTCCAGGTCGACCGTCCAGCCGGTGTACAGCGATCCGTCGCTGCAGCGCAGCAAATACACCCAGGCATCGGTCATCGTTCTAGGAGGTTCGTCGTAGCCGAGCGACGCCCTGCGTACCGCGGGCGCCAGCCATCGCCACGACATCCCCTGTAGGACGGATCGGGACCACCCCCCGTGAGCCGGAGGCGGAGGAGCCGCGATCGGTGGGGACCGGTGGCCGCTTTGCCGCTAAAGCGGAAGGTCGACCTCAGCTGTCAAATCGATCGGACCGATCTCCGACCTGGAGGCCCATTCATAACCGCGAACCGGATCCCGGTCCGGCTCCAAGCGCTTTCGCAACCGGTAACGGCCGGCCGCCAGTCCCTCGGGAATCCGCAACGACAACTCGGTCCGCGCCCCCTCTTCAAGACGTCGTCCCCACAGGGCAAACAGCAGACGCATCCGAACCGGCTCCCAACCCCCGGCCATCCAGTGATCGAGAGAACAGGACTCGCCCAGCATGATCGGCACCTGGCCCTCGTTGACCACGACATAAGAAAGCTTCTCGCCAGCCACAACAGACGAAGCGAGCAACTCAAGCCGAGCAGCAAGGATCGGTGAGTCCTGAGCAGCCATGGACCGAATGTACGCTCCCGTTCCGCACCCGCTCTGACGCTTGCTGGCAATCCGGATACCGACGCAGTTGAGCAGCCAGGACGGCATCGAACGGTCGGCTTGGGCAAGATGCAGCTGTGGGTGGAGAGTTCTCAGGCCCGCCGGGTTCAGTCTCGGCCTGTGCCGAGATCACCGAGTTCGTCGGCGGCATGAACGTACCCTCGCGGCTGGGCGGGCGACTCAACGCAACAATTCCGCTGGTGCGCCTAACAATTAGCGACCGCACATTGCGCATGCGTCCTCGGCTCTTCGCCTCGGTGATGTTCACTGGTTTCGAAGTTCCGCTCCACGAGATCGCCTCGGCCTTCCCGCTCCGGGGATCGTTCATGACCGCTGGAGTGGGCTTCGAACTCTCGGACGGTCAGCTGGCTTACTTCTGGACTCTCGGGGACACCAGTCGAATCCTGGCAGTGCTTCGCCAGCAGGGGATCCCGATCGACCCCGAGTCGCGTCGTGCAAGCGGCACCCTGACCGGACAACTCGGGCTGCTGCTGAACCGAGGACAAGGTACATCGCCTTCGCTGGTAGCGACGACCCCGGGCTACTCGCGGCTCATGCAGAGACTGATGCCGCTGTTCATCGTTCTCGGGATATTGGTCTGTGCCGTGCTTGCACTCACAGGAGGGGCATTCGGCTGGTCCGTGGCACTCATCGGAGCAATCGGCGTCATCCAATCGATTCGGGCTTGGCGACGGGGTCGATAGGCACCACGCCTAGTCACATAAGCACTACGCCTACTCAGGTCCTATAGGGCCTTTTTTAATCGCAGCAAGTGGATACGAAAGCGACACTCTGCCGGAGCTGCAGCGGTCGCGTCTCTTTGGCGCTGTAAATTCGGTTCCCGGTGGTGGTCAGTTTAGGCGGCTGTCACCTCCTCGGGGATGGTTTGTTCGTTGCCTTGGTAGCGCGCTCGTTTGAGGCGTTGGCGGTCGAGCGCGTTGAAGTTGATGCCGTTGGTCTGGTGGGTGATCAGGAGGTCGAGCACGGCCCAGACGAGGGTGAGGCAGCTGGTCTCGCCGGGGAAGCGGCCCATCACCTTGGTGCGTCGTTTGACCTCGCCGAGTGATCGCTCGAGCAGGTTCGTTGACCGCCATCGTCGGCGGTGTCGGACTGGGTAGCGCAGGTGCACCACGAGCGCGTCGAGGTCATCGGCGAGGCAGCGGGCGGCGGCGGTGAACCCTTCCTTGTCGAGCTGGTCGACGAGCGCTTGGAGCCGGCGTTTGGCGTCGCTGCTCGCTGATCGCGTCATCGAAGGCTTGCCAGTAGGCGTGCTTGACCCGTTCGCGTTCGCGGTCGGGCAGCTTGGCGTAGAGGTTCCGGGCGCGGTGAACGCAGCAGCGCTGGCGGTCAGACGCCGGCCAGCACTGCTCGATCGCCTTGGTCAGCCCGGGGGCGCCGTCGGCGACGATCAGCATCGGCGCCCCCAGCCCGCGGCCGATCAGATCACGGCCGAGAGCCTGCCAGTCCTCGAACGACTCGCGCATCCCCAACGCTCACCGCCAACAGCACCCGTTCGCCGTCCTCGGTGAACCCCCACGCGACCTGCACGCCCTCCTTCGGCCCGTCCGGCCTGACCGCGATGAACGTCGCATCGAGGAACAGCGCGACCAGCCGGATCTCGTAGAGGTCGCGGCGGCGGAACCGCTCGAAGCGCTCCTTGAGCTCCTCACACATCCTCGAGGCGGTCGACTTCGACAGCTTCCCCAGCCCGGCCTGCTCGCACAACGACTCGACGTCGCGCATCGACAGGCCCCGGACGAACGCGCCGATCACCAACGCCTTCAACGGCTCGGTCCGCAACAGCTTCGGCGTCCGCGGGAACAGCTTCGACGCGAACGTCTCCGCCGCCTGGCGGACCTGCGGGATCTCGATCTCGAGCTCCCCCTCCGCGGTCTGCAGCCTCCGGGGACGGAACCCGTTGCGCAGCCCGGTCTCCTCACCGCGCTCCTCGCCCTGCATCGGCCGGCCGGCGCTCGTAGCGGGCGCGACCCAGCCACGCGTCGAACTCGTCCTCAACCGCCCGCTGGATGATCAGCCGGGCGCCCGAGCTTCGCCAGCTCCGACAACGACTCGCGCGGGTTCTCACCGACCCCAACGCGACAGCATCTGCTCGATCCGAGCTTCTATCTCCGCCGACGGCGGTACCGTACGTCTCACGGCGTAGGCCTCCTTCATCGTCTTGCAGGACTTGAGGGAACCTACGCCGTTGCTCTGACAGCACCGACGCTATTTACAGCACTCCTGAGACGCGACCCGCCCCGCCGCTGCCGCAGCTCGATCATTGCGGAAGCACTGCGGTTCGCTGCCGCGGAGGTACCCGACTTCTCAGCCCGGTTGAGTTGATACGGTCACCGACCTCTCTAAAGGTCGATATTCAGGGGAGACTGATCTCGATGGCGCACTTCGGATTGCTGTTGGCCGCTGCCTCGGTCGGCAAGATCGCACTGGTGGTCGTAGGGCTGGTCGTCGTAGCGGCACTGGGGGCTTGGCGCATAGACCACGACAGGCAGAAGAGGCGAGACAGACAGTGACGGAGCGGGTGTCGCGAAGGGCTACGACCAATCGCTGCTCCTAGTCGAGGCATGAAACTGCTTCTTGGAGGGTCTGTCCGGTGCCGGTCGTAGGTTCGGTTGATCCGGGACAGGGGCCTTCTGGGAGAACGCAGGCGGGTAGGCCGTTTTGATCGATGGGCTTCGAGCCCGGGCTTTTCGTTCGGCCGCCCCTGCGACTTGCCTGGATTGAGCTTTGAGCTCGTATCGGTCTGTGTCGTTGTCCCGCTGGTTCTCCCGCACTGTCAACCGACGTTGTGGAGGTGAGGGATGCGCGTGGTCAGGTGGGTCGGCCGAGCGATCGGTCTGGATGTGCACCGCGATTTCTGTGTGGTCGCGATCTGCGAGGACGGGCGTGGTCCGCTCCGCGGGGCGGGTGCCGAGCACGCCGGAGGGGATCGCGACGCTGGCGGAGAGTCTGCTGCGTACGGATCGGGTGGCGTTGGAGGTGACCGGCAGCTGCTGGGAGGTCGCGCGGCTGCTCGAGCCGCACGTGAACCGGGTGATCGTGGTCTCCCGGATGACACCGGGATCGTGCAGCGCCAGGGCGAAGACTGACCGGCTCGACGCGCGCACGCTTGGCGTGCTTGTTGTCGCGGGGGAGCTTGAGGCGGTGTGGATGCCGGATGAGCGCTGCCGGGTCCTGCGCCGGCGGCTGGCGCGCCGCGAGCAGCTGGTGCGTTCACGGTCGCGTGCGAAGAACGAGATCCACGCGGTGCTGCAGCGCCGGCTGCAGGGCAAGCCGCCGTGCTCTGACCTGTTCGGCGTCAAGGGCCGCCAGTGGCTCGCGGGTCTCGAGCTGCCGTAGGAGGAGCGCGAGTCGGTCGATGCCGGGATCCGCCACGTCGAGTTCCTCGACGCGGAGATCGCCGCGGTGGAGCGGCTGATCGCCCAGCAGGCGCTGGCGTGGCCGGAGATCCGGCGGCTGATGACCGTCCCCGGGCGTGAACCTGATCTGCGCCGCGTCGTTCATCGCCGCGGTCGGCTGACGCCCGACCGGTTCCTGACCAGCCGCCGGCTGGTCGCCTACCTCGGCCTTGACCCGAAGGTCCGCCAGTCCGGCGAGGCGCCCGCACGCTCAGGGCCGGATCTCAAAGCGCGGCTCCGCCGTCCGCGCGGTGGGCGCTGGTCGAGGCGGCCTGGAGCGCGTGCTGCAGCCCGGGCCGCTGCACGCGTTCTACGAGCGCACCCGCGCCCGGCGCGGTCATGGCAAGGCGATCGTCGCGACCGCCCGCAAGCTCGCGATCCTGTTCTGGTGCATGCTCACCCGCGGCGAGGACTACGCCCACCAACAACCCTCACTGACCCGCAAGAAGCTCCGCCGCCTCGAGCTCACCGCCGGCGCCCCGAAAAACACCCGGGCGGCCGCCGGGACCTGGTCCACCAACGTGCTGATCCGCGACGCCGAGCGCGAACTCGCCCAACAAGCCGAGACGCTCCTACCAGCGCATGGTCAACGACCAGCAGCGCTGGAGCGCCGGCGAGGAAAGTGGGCGCGAGCGCGACACCGGAGCGCGCATAGATTAGGTCACTCAACGAGGACAAGCCGCGCGGCAGACCAAAGCTCCAGACGTCTGCGCTTCGCTACGTCAGTCACTCGCGCCCACCAACAACCTAGCCCCCACGACACCGACGACACAGCCCGGCGGCGACACGCGCTGCGCAAATACCGGCCAAAATCGCGCCGACCAGACCATGAACCGGCGAGGACTCGACTGCGCACGAGGACAGCCAAGCATCTGCGGGACCTCCTCCCGACCGATCACCCCCACCAAAACGACGACTCCGAGCCCTTGACTTTCATCGGTCGATCGAAGCGGAAGCACGGATCCGCTTCAGACAAAGACCGACGACCCGCGCCGACGCAAGCCGGGCGTCCTCGTGCTCCTCGCCTTACTCGAACGCGATCACACGCTCTGTCAAGTGGATGATTTGGGTGGTGCGCCCATTGATGCTGGAGTAGCGTCGTGTCGCACTCGCCCAATGAGACATGCTCTTCAGGCGCGACCCAGGACAAACACCGGATGACTGAACCGATACGAGCCACGACTCCCCCCCATTGGGTTCGTCAGGCTCCACTTCCGCGACACAACTCACCTCCGCCCACGTTAGACCGCGCTCCTCAAGCTCAGGCGTCACCAGCTCATAAACGACGGCCGGAACGCTTCCTAAGGGAACGACCGCTCGCACTGTTAGGGGCAATTCGCCGTCGCGAAGCTCGTCAGCCGGCACGACTCACACTCGCGGCGCAGGGAGGAGCCATTTCCACGGATCTTACGCACACCCACACTTGCCTGCTCAGCATATTCTCGCCCACTCCCTGAGCTACCGGTGGTAGCGACCGTGCCGCTCACGTTGAATTGGATGCCTGCCTTCAGACGAAACAGGGCGGGCTAACTCCGCCCCTGCCGCATCTCGATCGATGCGGAAGCGCGCATCACTCGCTTCCGCGTACAACGCGTGTCGCCCGGTAGAAATAGCCATCCTGGCCGGGCGGGTAGTGCTCCCAATCGAAACGCACCCGTTCGCCGTCGTTCAGCGACCGGTAGCCCTCGGCCTCGATGTGCATGAAATGGGCGAAGACCTCGCCTGGAACATCCGGGGAGGCAATGACGCCCCAGCCTTCGTCATCACTCCACCACTTGACGACCCCTTCGACCAAACCGCGTCGAGCCTACCGTGGTCGTCGTATGCCTGCGTTTCGATCAATCCGGCAGCCTCTACACGGACGCGCGTAGGATCCGCGGCAGATGGCTGATCAGCCGCTCAGCGAGCTCGAGCAGGACCTGCTCGATATGTGCTTTGACCTCAACGGTGGTCCGCGAGCGATCCTCATCAAGTGGCATTCCGAAACTGATCCCATCGACCGAGATCAAGCCCTGACTGGTCTGGCTGACCGGGGTCTGCTGCGGCGGACCTAGGGCCTCATCGGCTACGAAGGCAAGATGCTCAACGACGACATCTGGGAGCTAACGCCCGCCGGGCGCACCGTCGTCTCATCACCGCCCTCCGGTACCGCATAACCGAGCTGCTCCTCGTCGATCAACGCGGGAGCCGCGGCCTCCCTCGCGCTACCCCGAAGTTGCGCGCGGTGGGAAGTCTTCGAGTTGCTCTCGTAGATCACGAGCTGCCCGCCGTAGGTCGGCTTTGCTCACGTCGAGGTCAACCCCCAGGTCGCGGTCCCCGACGAGACTGGCAGGAGCCCAGGAAGGACGGGACTCAAGCTCGAACCACAAGCGAAGCGTCATGTCGTCGCCCGAGCTGTGGTGCAGCCCGAACGAGAGATTTGGCTCAAGAAAGGAGATCTCAGCAGCCTCAGCGTGATCTGCAGCCACGTCGTCCAACCACTCCGCGAGGCGCTCGACGTCACTAGTGAGCAAGCTTGGATCGGTGGTAGTCCAACTCCCGTGATCACTCACGACGTCAACCGTGATGTTGAGCCAATTCGAATCCCACTTGTCGTCCTCGATGGTCGGAAACTGGTAGCCCGCCACCACAAGCTCAAACCGGTTGCCGTTCGCCCCAGCCAATAGCACGGGCGCATCGTATAAAACGCTCAAGAGCGAGAGGAAGCGAGCCTCCCTGCCGCTTCGGGCCGCCGCCGCTTCTCGATCATTGCGGAAGGCCGCATCTCGGTGCTGCCGGGTAGTGTCCGGGTTGGAATGACGGGGCAACGGAGCAAGCCAGACGAGGACCCGTCTGTCTATGAGGCAGTTATTTGGCTGCGACTTGAGCTTTTGAACGCTGCCATCGGCTATGGCATCTACGCGGCTCTTTCGGAGGGCGGGACCGCGACGGTGAGTGAGTGGCGCGAATGCCTGGACTGGGCCGAAGGTGTCGTCTCAACGATCAGAGAACAGGCCGGCGAAGCACCTCGGGAAATGCCCGGGTGGTTACGACAAGCGATCGAGGCGATCGACTCGTTCGAGGAGCTAGGGGCGCAACCGACCGATCTCTTTGAGGACGAGGCGGTACGGCATTGGGCAACGGAGGAGTTCGAGCTCTTAGCCGTGCTCGCGCGGCCGATCGAGCAAGCGGACGGCGAGCCGCTCGGTGAGATCGAGGACCGACCGTCCCGTGCTGGCATGCGGCTCCTTGCCGCAATCCAGGACTCGTTGGTTATCGCTTCGGCTGAGGACCAAACGATACGAGACAAGCGAGCGAGCGCAGCCGAGATTTACGCGGACCTGGTGGCGACGCGCGAGGAGGGTGTGTGGGAAGCTTTTTTGGGCGCCTAACGAAGCGGGGCGCCACCGCCAGACAGGGAGACGAGGAGATCAAAGCACGCGGCCGCGAGATCGCAGACCTCCTGGCTGTAACAGGCGGAAACGCAGCTAAATGCTACGCCGAGCTTGCACCTGATGGTCGCCAACTGGCGCCCGCCGACGAAGCGGCGGCATCTGAGCAACTAACAGCCATCACGGCCTGCCTTCGCAGCATTCATCCCGACTGGGACATCATTGACTTTGTCGCCGACCGGGGGCGCCGGATCGGGTCGAGACCGCGATCTGCGCCCGACGGTGTCGGTCTTGAGAATGATGCAACGGGGTTTTGGACTGGCGCTGTCGGACGATCCAGATCGTCGCCAGCAGGCGATGCCAATCGAAGAACTCCGCAGGTTTCTCATCCCGGTGCTCCGCTTCTGGAAACAGGTGTAGCACTGCTTTCCGCATCCATACGGGTCAAGCACGGCACGAGTGTCGGCGACCCGTGAGTGTTGGATTGGGCTACTTCCATCCGCTGCTCCTAGTCGATCATTGGGGAAGCGCGCGGAGACCCCGCTTCCGACGACCCCGGAACCTGGTGGTCCGGGGTATCCGAAACTCCGACCGGCACCTTTTTGAGCCCTCGTGATGGTCGAGATCTCGGAGGAGACGACTCACGGATAGCCAAGAGCCTCGTCCTGAACAAGGATCGTGAGTGACGGCGTCTCGATCGTGATGATGAAGTAGTTGTTCCCTTCAAGGGTCGTGATGGTCGCGTTCCTGAACTCCTCCTCGCTGAGATACAGGACACCCCCAGAACGGACCGCGCGATGCTTACTCTGATACGGGCTCGCGACTGAGAACTCATTGATGCCTTCAAGCCGGACTGGCTGCTGCTTGAGCTCGCCGACGATACTGGCGAGAGGCGGAGCCTCATCCGCAGCGCGACCGGCGGTTTCAAAGCTCGCCACAACAAGCTCCCCCTCAAGCGACGCGAGCGTTTCGACCAGTTCCCGATAAGCCAGTGGCTGACGGCTGACTTCGAGCGGAAGATCGGAACGAGCCACTGCCTCACCCTACCCAGCCTGCATGGCCCGGGTCCGCCTCGATACCGCACGACTACGCAGCACGCGTTGCAGGTACGGCTCCTCCGGCCCCGGGGAAGGCCTTCGTCTGCCGCGTCTGCGGGCACAAAACGGTAAGGGGCGCTGGATACCTATGGCCCACACTAGGAACGGATAGCGCTACTCCGGGCGCTGCTTCTCGTCGATCATTTCGGAAGCGGACGGACACCTGGTTCCGATTGCATGCAGAACGTCCGAGACGGTCGTTTGAAGCCTCGATTTGTGGTCTCTCGGTGTCGTGCGTTTGACGTGCCGTCAGAATGGGCGTCGTGCCTGAGGTACTAGTCGAGATGCCGGGCGGTGCGGGCGTTGTTCGCCGAGAGGATGGGGAGATCGTCGTCACCTCCGATGTCAAGGACGGGCAAGGTGAGCCGCTGCGTGATGGGGATCGGACCAGCCGATCAAGACGTGGGTTGAAGGGGATCGCTCGCTCGTCGGAGGTTTGCTGCCGCCGGGTGTCGTGAGCGTCGAAGCGGTTGATGACCGAGGGGTCCGGGTCGCTGCAACGATCGGCGACGGCGTGTATGCGGCGATCTTGGAGCAGCCCGACGACGGGCACGAGCCGGTCGTCTGCTGCCGCGATGCCGTCGGTGACCCGGTCCGCCGCCCGATCTCGGACGAGTACGCACGCACGCCGGTCGGGGACGCCGAGGAACCGTGCCCTGCTTGCGGCGCCATCGCTTACGAGGAGTGCGTGCCGACAGAGAGCTGGCGCGGTCGGCGCAGCGGACCGGACGGGAGGATGGTCCCGAGTCCGCTGGTGGTGTGCCGGGTGTGCGGTCACCAGGAGATTGAGGGAGCGATCATCCGGCTCTCATCGCCGGACGGTGAGAACGAAACTGCCCGGGCTGAACGGATCGCCCGCGCCCGCGCAGAGCAGCGGGTGCAGCGGTGGCACGGCAACAAGGTCACCCTCCGAGCAGTGACCTTCCCGATTTACGCCGCCGAGGGGTGGCCCGCCCAGATCAACGGCAGCAGCTCCACCGACGGTGAGCTCACCGGTCTGACGATCGCTCACACCGACTCCGAAGCGCCAGAACTGCTGGACCAGCGGCCCCGACTCCAGATCACCACCTCGCGCGCCGAACCCCACAGCGATGAACTCGACAACGCGCGCCACACGCTGGAGGGCTGGATCCATGATGAGCTGACAGGCGGCCGGCGTCGATCGCGAGCCGGCTCGGATGCTGCTATCACGCTCGCTTTTCGTGCGCTCGATCGCCGTCGACACGCCGTCGCGCTTGCAGCCACACGCTCGCAAGCACTGATCATGATCGACGGTGAGGCGGCATCGTTTCTGACCCTCACCACCACAAGCGGCCGGTGGGTCGCCGTCCGTCGACACGACGACCTCACGATCACGATCACAGCCCGCGACCTTGACCCAGCAAGCTTGACCATCGAGCCAGTCGCAGACCCCATCACTCGCCTCCTCGGGCCCGAACCGGAAGAGCCTGAGGTCGCATAACTCACCGTATTATCCGGACCGGTTCGGCAAGGGTAGGAGCCACCGCCAGAGCTGCTCCCAACCGACAATGGACGGCTGACTGACTACGACATTCTCTGGTCTTGGCAGACTGTCGCTACGGGCTAGATCGAGCGCTGTCGCGATTCGATGTGGCTGTCGGATTAACCCGCGTCGGTGATCGTTGGCTTCTTGCCGGCGAGCGCGGTGACCGCGAGTCGAACCGGCGGATTCGCCGCCAGGGGCCCTGTTAGCCGCTAGCTGTAGGACCCGAGGAGGTTGTTCAGCTCGTTGAGGCGAGCGATGGGTGGCTTGTGGCTGAGGGCGCCGTGTGGTCGACGGCGATTGTAAAAGTCAAGCCAGCCGGCCAGCGCTGCGTTGCGTTCTGAACTGTTGCGGTAGATCGCGCCATAGGCCCAACCGCCGAGCAGGGTGCGGATGAATCGTTCGGCTTTGCCGTTGGTCTGCGGCCGGTAGGGGCGCGTGCGCAAGTGGCGGATCCCCAGGACGCGGCATGCGAGCGCGTGAATGGTTGATCGGTATGCAGAGCCGTTGTCGGTGATCAACCGCTCGGTGATGATTCCGTAGCTGGCGAAATGCGCGACCGCTCGACGCAGGAAGCCGACGGCGGTGATCGCTTTCTCATCGGTGAGAACTTCGACGTAGGCCAGGCGGGTCGCGTCGTCGATGGCGACGTGCACGTATTCCCAGCCGACGGTGCGGCGATCATGGCCTGAACCGTCCCGGCGCTTTGGATTGCTGCGAGGCCGTCCCGCGATCCGATGCCCTGCCCCTCCCTGGATCCGCCCGAGCTTTTTGACATCGATATGGATCAGCTCGCCGGGACGAGCTCGCTCATAGCGCTGCGCTGCCTCCAAGCCGATGCGGCCGAGCTTGCCCAGCCCGATCCGGGTCAGGATCCCCGACACCGTCGAGGGCGCCATGTCCAGGGTCTCGGCGATCTCCGCACCAGTCATCCGCAGCCGTCTGAGCGCCGCGATCACCGCGACCCTGCGCTCTTCAGTGCGGTTCGCGACGAGCCTCGGTGCTGAGGAGCGATCAAGCAGCCCATCCCGCCCTTCTGCTCGGTGACGGGTGATCCACTTGCGCGCGGTGCGGTCACTGATCCCGGCCGCCTCGGCGGCCGTGCTCAGCGACCACCCCGCATCCTCCACGCGCTCGATCAGCAACTCGCGGCCCTTCAGACTGAGCCTGGCGTTAGCGTGCATCTTCATCCGGTGTCCTCCTTGGGACTGGTGGCTTCGACACCAACCAGCCTCCAAGGAGCACCGGATGCCTTACCCCTCAGACCGGAACAACGTGATCAGGAATTACAGCTAGCGGTGGCTATCCGGTGCTGGTGGAGCTTGAGAAGGTTGTGGGTGGCCGCCGCTAGGCGCCATTCCGATAGTGCTGCTGCCCTGCCTCGTCGTAGGAACCTGTCGATTCGTCGGTTGAATTTGATCTGGCCGAACACCGGCTCGATCACTTTGTGGCGGTTCGCGTAGAGCTCGCGGCCGTGATCGGTGGCGAGGAGCTGGCGCATCCATGTGTAGCGGCCGCCGCTCCACCCCGGCCGGGGGCTTTTTCGTTTGCTTGAGTCCGGTGGGATGAGGACCGCGACGCCGTCGGCCGCGAGGGTGTCCATTTGCTCGTTGTGCCAGTACCCGGAGTCAGCGACCACCACTTCGGGTGACTCATCAACGCCGGCAGCTTCGAGCTCGCGGCGCGCGGCTTGGATCATCGGAGCGAGGAACCCGAAGTCGGTGGGGGTGGTCTTGATCTCAGCGGCGATCACGACCTGGTCGGTGGTCACTACCGCCTGCGCGTTGTACCCCTGGACATAGCCGCGGAACGCTTTGAGATTGCGGGAGTCGGGATCGGTGATGTTCACTTTGCCTTGCGGCTCGCTCGGCGGGGTGTAGGGCTTGACCGTCCCGGGCGCCATCCGCCTCGCGCCGTCGGCGCTGATTCCGCGCTCCCGCCAGCGCTCATAAGCCTCGTTGGCTCGCTGCTCTGCCCACAGCTCTTCCTGCAGCCGGTTCTTAGCCTCCCGCAACCGCGCTGGCCGCGAGCGCGGGATCGGCTTGGCTTCGTGCTCGCGCTTCTCATCCAGCCGGCGCTTGGCCTCCCGCAACCACTCCCGACGGCCGTTGTGGGTCGAGACTTCGACCGGTAGCTCATCACCGCGCTTCTCGCCATACAGCGCGTCCTCCTCGGCATCGATCCGAGCTGCGTCGGCCAGGATCTCCTCCGCGATCTGACGGTAGTCACGGTTGGCCATGTTCGACGCGTTCGCGTGCACCTTCGTCCCGTCCACCGCGATCACCCCAACCCGCACCAGGCCAGCCTCTCGGCAAAGCTCAAGCACCTCGCCAAACAGCTCCGACAGCGCGGCCTCGTGGCGCTTTCTGAACTCAGCGATCGTCGAATGATCAGGCGCGCGATTAGCCGTGATCACCCGGTAGGCGATGTCCTCCCGACACCCGCGCTCGATACCCCGCGAAGACCGGTTCCCGCGCGCGTACGCGTATAAGAGCAACGCGACCATCATCGACGGGTCATACGCCGGGCGGCCATGCCCGTCAGCCCGATACGCCGCGAAAAACGGCTCGAGATCCATCCCCTTCACCGACTCCAGCACCGTCCACACCAAGTGATCCTCCGCCACCCAATCCCGCAACGACGGCGGCATCAAAAACGACTGCTCCCGATCACACTCGATGAAGTTCTGAGGCATGACCAAATGGTCTTAAACCGCTCGGACGTAACCCCCATTTACCCGACAGCCACCGATCAAAGCGACACTGGTTGTGGGTGTTGGTCGATCGGTATGTACCGCGCTCTTGCTTCGCCCGCGGTAGCTTTTGCAGATCGAGACGGCACGTGACATCCGCGCCACGTGGCGATTTGTGCGTCGGCATGATGGTCTGGTGGGGGTAGATGTCACCACGACGAGCCGCCTTGAGCCCTACGAGTGGCACGGAGGCAGCTACAAACCTTCGGAGTACCTTCGGGAACCGGCAGCATTCAACATCGGAGCACTTGCGCGCGCGCGGGGGGAGCCTTGGCGGTACTTGAACATCTTCTCCTCTGTGCCCGGGCTGGTGCGAGCGGAGCTATTTGATGACTTCATAGATCTCTCTGAGGGCAGCCAGCACCGGGAGATGCTTGAGGTGATCAGCGAACAGGACCGGATCCCGGTCAACTGGGTCAACGAGGGGCTTGAGACGGAGTTTTGGATCGAGCCGCGAAAGCGCGAGAACTTCCGGACGGCGCTGCAGGCGACGGAGGGCGTCTCCCCGAGGGCGTGGAGGGAAGAGATCGAAGAGATGCGATGGCGACGGTCGGCATCGTATCGCCCGGGCGTGCCGCGGCCTCGGCGCTACAAGCGGCGCGTCGCCGAAGCTCCCGGGGGCAAAACGCTCGCGCTGTTTGCTAGGCGTTCTGGTCAGATCCCTAAGGTAGGCACTCCCGAGCTCGCCGGCGTGACGCTTCCGAGTGGTTCGCGTAAGCCTGCGCGGGGTGCGGCGTATTGGTCAAGCGATGAGCCGGTCGAGCATCTTGAGACGATCGTGCCGAAACTCGTGGCGAGCTTCAGCACCACGGGGTTGTGGCCGGTCCTGTGGCGGCTGTCTGAGGATCCCGAGGGATACATGGGCGGACACGGTGACCTCGACGAGGTCGACGAGATCGACGTCGAGAAATGGCTCACAGATCGCTTCAACCAGTCCGTCGCCTCGACAGACGCTGGCGGCGTGGTGACCCGGTTTCCCGGCCTCGCGCCCGCACAACCTGCTCAAGACGGAGACTCCGCCGCCAACGCTTTCCCGACTGGATCCTCAGGACCCGCGCCCACCTACTGCTCGTGCCGTGCAACCGCCCAGCCGACGCGGTCACCGCCTTGGGGGGCGTGGGGGGGGAAATCCCACCACCGGTGACCTCCGCGCTGCTGCGATCCTGGGAAGAGCGCTTCCGTACGATCTTCTACGAGGCCGCTCCCGCGCTCGTGCGCCTAACCATCACCCGGCCTCCTCAAGACCCCGCACAAGCGCTCGCGCTCGCCTGTGAGCTGCACGCCGCTGACCACCTCGTGACCGAACGTGCGGGCAATCTCGACCAAACCGCCAGGCATCTCATGACCGGACAGCACCCTGTCCCCCAAGATCCCTCCGAACCACTGATCGACAACGCGAACTCGGACATCGCCTGCTAATCGAGCCTTGGCCCGCCTCGTGGTCATCGGCGTGACCGCTCCGACTCCCGACGAAACGAAGGCAGCTACCGCCGAGGGCAAGCCCGTCTAGGCCCACAGCGAGACTGTCGCAATGGGCTTACTGGTCAAGCTTGGTGTTATCGGCGGATGTCGGGAGAGCGCCTGTTTGGGCTTGCCCGGTCAGAGGGCCCGTTTTAGACCAGCGCCTCCCGACGTTCCGTCGAGGTGCCCCAAGAGCGGGAACAGGAGGTCGCGCCCAGAGCGCCATCAGTAAGCATCCGCCAGGGTACCTCGCGCCGATCTAAGTCCAAACAGATCGGAAGGGAGCGGGTCATGTCGGAGGGACGGTTCGCTGGGGTTGATTGGGCCAGCGAGGAACACGCTGTGTGTGTCGTGGATGAGCGGGGCCGGATCGTTGAGGGTCGCCGGTATCGCCACAACGAGCACGGACTCGCGCGCGCTGTGCGCCGGTTGTTGCGGCTCGGGGTGAGGCTGGTCGCGATCGAGCGCCCGGATGGCTTGTTGATCGAGCGGCTTCTGGATGCTGGACTGGTCGGTGATCGCCGTGCATCCCAACCAGGTCCGGGCCGCGGGCCCGCGTTACACGGTGGCGGGCGGGAAATCAGACAGCTTTGACAGCTTCGTGCTGGCTGAGCTGGCGCGGACCGACAGTCACCGCTTCCGGATCCTGGTGCCTGACAGCGATCGCACTAAAGCGCTGCGGGCGATGACGCGCTCGCGGGAGGATCTGGTCCGCACCCGGATCGCGCTGGCTAACCAGCTGCGTGATCAGCTCGCGTGCTTCTGGCCCGGCGCCAACAAGGTGTTCTCGCGCGTGGACTCGCAGATCGCGCTCGCGTTCCTGCGCCGGTATCCCAGCCCCGGCGGACGCGCGCGGGCTCGGGGAGCAGCGACTCGCCGCGTTCCTGACCAAGCACGGGTACCCCGGCCGCAAACCAGCCAGCGAGCTGCTCGCCCGACTACGCAAAGGAGCCGACGGCCGCGCCGGCGAGCTCGAGACCCAAGCGCGCCGGCAGATCGTGCTCGCCCTGGTCAGCGCCCTGGAACCGGTCGTCCAGAGGATCAGCGAGCTGACGATCGAGATCCGCCACGCCCTCGACACCCACCCTGACGGCGCCGACCTTCCGCTCACTGTTCATCGCCCACGACTCTTGGCTGTGCGCCGCAACGATGCTCGCCGAGATCGGCGACTGCCGCGATCGCTACCCCAGCTACCGCGCCCTCGCCGCCGACGCCGGCCAATCTCCCGTCGCCAAAGAATCAGGCAAATCCCGCCGCGCCCAATTCCGCTGGGCGTGTGACCACCGACTCCGCGAAGCGTTCAACGTCCTCGCCGACTCAAGCCGACATCACAACCCCTGGGCCGCCGACATCTACCAACGCGCCCGAGCCCGCGGCGCCGGCCACTCCCACGCCGCACGCATCCTCGGACGCTCCTGGACCCAAATCATCTGGCGCCTCTGGCAAGACCACGACACCTACAACCCGACCAAACACACCGCCCGACAACGCCTCCTCGCCGCGGGAGGTTGACACAGGAGGTCTAATTGCGATAGCGCCCGGTTCCACGCCAGAGGGACTCCCGAACCCACGGCTTCCCGTGCTGCGGGCAGGAACGTAATTCTTCAGACTGTTGACCGGACCTCTGACCGAAGCTTAAGTACCTAACCATCGGGCACTTCCAAACTAGCGTCGTCGCAAGCCCTTCCTCAATGCCCCCGGCAGGACTCGAACCTGCGACCCACGGCTTAGAAGGCCGTCGCTCTATCCAGCTGAGCTACGGGGGCGGACGCGAACGCGCCGACAGCGCGGCGCCTTCCCGGCACATGGTGCCTGACCCGCCGGTCAGGCGAGTGATGCCTCCAGGGTGATCTCGGGAACGGCGGCCAGAGCGCGGCTGACCGGGCATCCGGCCTTGGCCTCGTCGGCGGCCTTCTTGAACGTCGCCTCATCGATTCCGGGCACGTGCCCGACCGTGCTCAGCGCGATCGCCGTGATCATCGGGGCACCGTCCACCAGGCGTAGCGTCACCCGCGCGTCGGTCCGCACGGAATCGACCGGCGTCCCGGCGTCGCCCAGGGCTGCGGACAGGGCCATGGAGAAACAGGCGGCATGGGCAGCGGCGATCAGCTGCTCAGGGTTGGCGCCCGGGCCGTCCTCGAAACGTGAGCGGAACGAGTACTCGCCGGAAATCGTGTCACCGGCGGTGAAGCTCCCCGCGCCGGACTTGAGGTCGCCCTTCCACTCTGCGGCACCTTTGGCTGGCATACATGCTCCTTTGCATCGTCGTTGCCTGCGCGCTTCTGATCCTAGGGAAGCGACGCAGGGGGCCCGGGCGCTGCTCCACGGGAGGGGGCCGGACGGTCCGCCGGCCAGCCCCGGTAGATCGCCACGGGCTCGCCCCACCGGCCCACCGTCTCACGCTCGAATTCCATCCCGATGTGACGGGCGACCCCGGACGAACCCAGGTTGTCCGGCTGGAGCCGGGCCACCACGCTGGGTGCCCGGAGCTGGCCGAAAGCGTCGTCGCGAACCGCCATGGCTGCCTCGCCGGACAGGCCCTGCCCCCAGAACTCCGGCGCCAGCCACCAGCCGATCTCAAACTCTTCTTGACCCAGGCCGGCCTCCACCCCGGGATGGTTGAGAGCCGCAAACCCGATGTCGTCGTTCCCGGTCTCCAGCACCATGACCCACCAACCGAATCCATGCCGCCGCCAGTGCTCGACGATCAGCCGGGATGTCTCCTCGGTCCGCTCGTCTGACCAGACCTGGCCCTCGCCGACGTAGCGGACGACCCGGGAGTCGGCCGACAGTCGCCGTAGCAGCGATACGTCCTCGACCGTCCAAGGGCGGAGCAACAGCCGAGCTGTCCGGAGCACCCGCGCCCCGGCGCGGCCCGCAGCCACCGCGCTGCCGTCAGGCTCCACGCGCGACCGCCGCCTCCATCGCCCGAACCGGTGATTCCAGGACCTTGCCGTGCCCGGGCGCCAGCCTCCCCGGCTGGAGCGCGCACAGCCTGCGGGCGCTCTCCAACTCGGTCGGCTTGTCCCAGGTGGCCAGGGCGGGGAGCGGGAACAGCGGAGCGCCCTTGGCGGAGGTGGCGACCCCACCGAGCGTCGCGAACGCGTCGCCGCAGATCAGGGTCTGATCGCGAATATCCAGCAGCGACACGTGACCAGGGGTGTGGCCCGGGGTGGCGATGACACGCAGCGAGCCGATCATGTCGCCGTCGGCCACGGTCCGGGTCGGAGTGGTGGAAGCACCTGGGTAGCTGCCCCGCAGCTTGCCCTGAGGTTCGTCCGCGTCCAGCGACATGTCCTTGGCCAGCGGCCGGGCGTCGCGCGCGGAGATGATCACCTCGGCTTCGGGAACGAGCCGGTGAAGCTCGTCCAGGGAGCCGATGTGATCGCCGTGGGCATGTGTCAGCACGATGCGCACGATCGCCGCTCCCAGCCGTTCGGCGGCCGAGACGATCTTCCCGCCGCTGCGCGGGAGCATCGTGTCGATGAGCGTGAGGCCATCGTCCTCACGGACGAGATAGCAGTTGACGAAGCCCAGACGGCTGATTCGGGTCGTGTTCGGCATCAAGTGGTGACCTTTCCGAGTTTGCGCTTGGCGATCCGCTACCCGCCACTAGTGGTCTGTCTCACTAGAATCCTCACCCCGCGGGGCGTGGCGCAGCTTGGTAGCGCGCCTGCTTTGGGAGCAGGAGGTCCCCGGTTCAAATCCGGGCGCCCCGACTGGACGGATGGACCCGATCGTCGCATGAACTCGCCTCGGCGAAACGCGACGCAATCGGCCCTCGGCTACTCTCGGCCGCGGCATGCCCGAGGTGAAGCCATTGTGCGCCCTGCATTACGACCTCGACAAGGTCGGTGGTCTTCAGCCGGTCGTGTCTCCGCCGTATGACGTGATCGACGCCGAGCAGCGGGCTCAGCTGGAGGCCCAGTCCCCATATAACGTCGTGCGGATCGACCTCCCCCAGGCCGATGGCGATCCATACGCGGCTGCCGCCGAGCTCCTGGCCTCGTGGCGCGCCGACGGCGCCGTGACGCGCGATGAGGAACCGGGCATCTGGCCGCTGGAGCAGGACTACACGGGCCCCGACGGACAGGCCCGAACCCGCCGAGGTGTCCTTGCGCGCGTCCGCGTGGAGGAGTACGGACCCGGGCGGATCCGTCCCCACGAGCGCACCCATCCGGGACCGCGTGAGGATCGCCTGCGCCTGACCCGCGCCACCCGCACCAACCTCTCCCCCATCTTCTCGCTCTATTCGGACCCCGACCAGGTCGCATGGTCGGCGCTGGAGTCATTTACGGCGCAGTCACCCTGGGCCGAGACCCGGGACCCTGACGGCACCATCAACCGCCTGTGGCGGGTCAGCGATCCCGAGGCGGTCACCGCTGTCTGCACAGCGGCGGGGGCCGGTGAGCTGCTGATCGCCGACGGTCATCACCGTTACGAAACCGCCCGCGTGTACGCCGAGGAGGTGGGCGGGGAAGGTCCTCACCGGTACGTGCTCATGTGCCTGGTCGCCCTCGAGGACCCAGGTCTCACCGTTTTCCCGACCCACCGGCTGGTCCGCGGACTCAGCCCGGACCAGCAGGAGGCACTGGCCACGGCCATCCGGCGTGACTTCCAGGTGACCGAGCTGGCGGACCTGAGCCAGCTTCCGCCCCCGTCCAGCGATCAGGTGCAGATCGGTTACCTGGACGGCCACCTCCGCCGGCCCTTCCGCCTCACGCTCAAGGACCCCAACATCGCCGACGCCGCGCTGCCCGACCGCTCCGCGCCCTACCGGCGCCTGGACACCGCCGTTCTGGAGGCGCTGATTCTCAAGGGCGCACTCGAGATGACCGACGATCAGATCGACCACCTGGACGGCCTCGGTTACGCGCGCGACGATGCCCAGGCGATCGAGCTCGTCACTTCCGGCGCCTACGACGCCGCCTTTTTCATGGCGCCGACGCCGGTCCAGATGGTCCAGGAAGTGGCGGCGAGCGGCGAGAGCATGCCTCCGAAGTCGACCTACTTCTTTCCCAAGGTCCCGACCGGGCTGGTCTTCAATCAATTGTCCGACTGACCGCCGTCAAACGGCGGTACGATCGGTATAGCTACTGCGCTCGAGATCAGAGGAACTTCATGAAGGCAACCGCGCGCCAATCGGCCCGCCGATCATTCACCCACAGCGTCGATATCCGCGATCACCACCTGACGGTCGACGAGCCCGCCGAGCGCGATGGCGATGACGAGGGACCAAGCCCCCAGGAGCTGCTCGCCGCCAGCCTGGCCACGTGCACGGCCATCACGATCGAGATGTACGCAAAGCGCAAGGGCTGGGACATCGGGCAGGTGGAGGTCGCGGTCGACTACAGCCCGGCCGAGCGGGGCTGCCCCACCAGGTTCAAGCTCGATCTGCGCCTGCCGGCGGACGCCACACCGGAGCAGCGCGAGCGCCTGCAGATAATCGCCGCCAAGTGCCCGGTGCACCGGACCCTGGAGGGCGAGGTGATGTTTGAGGACAAGGTCACCCTGATCGACCCCTCCGAGCCGGCCGCGGAGAAGCCGCGCCATGACCGGCGGCGGCGGGCTCTGAACCGGGTCGCGGGTCGCGCTGCCCTGTAGCGACGGTTGGGCGCCGGTGGGGCTGGTCTTCGAGACCGCCCCACCGCTGAAGCGCCTGCGCGCCGTCTGAATATAGTCAGGTGGGTGTTCGAGGGGACCGACACACTCGGGGCGGAGTTGAGGCGAGTCCTGCTTGCTCCGGGGAGGCCCTGGCGCTCAGCGTGCCGGGTGCCACCGAGGCTGCCGTACTGGTCCCGATCTACATGCAGGACGGCGAGCTACATGCTGTATTCACGCGCCGGCGCGAGGATCTGCGCCGTCACGCGGGCGAGATCTCGTTTCCGGGCGGCCGCCGGGACGACGGCGATCCCGACTTGGTCCACACCGCGGTGCGTGAAGCCGAGGAGGAGGTCGGCCTATCCCCCACGGCGGTTGAGATCTCGGGTGCGCTTCAGCCCACCCCGACGATCGCCACCGGCTACGCGGTCTATCCGTTCGTCGGCGTGGTCGAGCCTGGCCAGGCCTGGACACTGAGCGCGCGCGAGGTGGCGGAGGTGATAGAGCTGCCGCTGTCGGCGCTGCGGGCCGGCTACGGTCGCCGCCGCCTGGTCCGCCGAGGCCTGCCGATCCGCACCGACACATACGTGGTGGGGGACCACCTCATCTGGGGCGCCACCGCCCGCATCCTGGCCGATCTGTTCGACCGGATCGGGCCGCTGCTCAGCTGACGGGTGGTTCCAGCGCTCCGCTGACCGCATCCAGGGCGCCGGCGAGCCATTCCGGCGCCGACCGGTCTGCGGCGATGAACGTGTGGGGGATCCGAGACGACGAGCAGAGCCGGGACACGGTCGCGGTGCCCTGCGCCAGCAGGTCGGCTGAGACGCTGCCGGCCGACTCGTAGACGACGCCGCGAATCGTGGTGTCCAGCAGCTTGATCAGGAGCGCCTCCAGGCGGGGTCCATGGAGGGCCGCCAGAGCTGTCGGGTCGCCCCTGGCGCTGCCGAGCAGCACGACGGCCACACTCACGTGATCAAGCGCCGGTACCAGCGTGGCGAGCCGATCGGGGTCGGCCACCACTGCCTCCGCGCCGACCGCCTCGATCTCGCTGACCTGCTCCGGCCGGCGGGTGGTACCGCGGACGACGTGGCCGCGCTTCTGCAGCTCCACGGCGAGCTCCCGGCCACGGCAACCACAGCCGATGATCAGACAGCGCGCCATGAAAGGCGTCAGCTACCGGCCTGGGGCCGGCCGAACTCCCGCTGAACCTCCTCACGGGTGCGCTCGGGAAGGCCTCGCGCCCGCCGCCGTGCGTTGGTGACCTCCAGGAGCTGATCGAGCTCACGATCGGCCATCAGCGCGTCTCGCCGCCTGATCTGTTCCTGGCGGTCGTTCATGACGCGGCGTTCGACGTCATCGACGGTCATTTCGGGCTCGCCGCGCCTCCGGCGGCGCTCGTTGTAGGCCTCCAGCATCTGCTGCAGGTCCTCCGCATCAAGCGCCTCCCGGGACTCGGTGATATCCCGCGCCGAGCGGAGACCGAACTGCTCCAGCGGAGCATGTTCGTGCGCGCGGCCGAGCAGGACCACGAAGCCGATCACCACTACCAGCCCAACAAGCACGACGACGGAGAACGCGCTCACCTGGGCGAGTCTACCCTTGCCTTTCCAGTCTCACCCGGCCTGGCGCAACTTCCGCGACCTGATCAGTGTTCTGACACGTGACCGAGTCGCTTACACCGGGCCCGAGCGACAGAGGGACGCACCACTAACGAAAAGCAGGGAAAGGAAGTGCTCTGATGCGCACGCGATTTGCCGTGCTCGCAGCGCTGCTCGGTGCCCTTATCGCACTGAGTGTGACAGGCGTGGCGAGCGCTGCTCCCCAACATGTTAAGGGTTGACCATCAGCTCAGCACCCAACCCCATACTGGCAGGTGAGGGTGTGCTGATATACGGCCAGCTGCAGGGATCCGGAAACTCAGGAAAGACGATCTACCTGTACCACCGCGTGGCTCCGGCGGCGCGATTCACCCTGATCGGCCATACCACGACCGACACCCTCGGGCGTTATGAATTCACCCGCCAGGAGGGCGTGGTGATGACGAACCGCAGTTGGTTCGTTCGTGGTCCGGCATCGACTCACAGTGACACCATCCACGAGCGCGTGGCCGCTCTCGTGTCGCTGCGTTCCAGCTCCACCAACACGATCACCGGACATCGGGTTGTGTTCAGCGGCCATGTGACACCCAACCATCCCTTCGAGCGCGTGCTGCTCCAGCAGCAGGTGGGCAAGAACGGGGACGTTTGGCGCACGTTCGCCAGCACGTTCACCAACCGCAAGTCGCATTTCGCCCTGTCCCACGCGTGGGCGCGCCCAGGCGACGACACGGTCCGGGCGTTCTTCGCCGGCGATCGGCGCAATGTGGCCGGAGGCTCCGACAGCCTGACGATCTCGGTTCAGCAGCGGGAGAAGCCTGCCTTCACGCTCTATACCTCCAGCCCCGTGATCCCAGAAGGTCAGAGCGCCCAGCTCACCGGGAAGCTGGACAAGGCCGGCACCACGACTCCCGAAGGTGGCGTCGCGGTGACCCTTTACGAACACGGTCCGGGTGGCCGGTTCCACTCGTTGGCCACGACGACGACCGGATCTGACGGTTCCTACTCGTTCAATGTTTCGCCTGTGCACAACATGACCTACCGCGCCGCCACGCACAAGCCAGGGCGCACGAGCGCCCCGGTCAACCAGGGCGTGCGGGACACCGTGACGATGACGGAGAGCTCCAGCACCGCCGAGGTGGGTGGGTCGGTGACCTTCGCCGGCTCGGTGACCCCCCACAAGGCAGGTCACGCGATCTTCCTGCAGCGGCTGGGTGACGATGGAGCCTGGCATGACGTGGCCCGGACGACCGTGAACAGCGTCTCGGGCTACTCGTTCACCTACACGTTCGGGAAGACCGGGACCGATGAGTTCCGGGCCCGGATCTTCGGTGGCCCCTGGAACGTGGGCGCCGCCTCGAACACGCAGACCGTGACGGTCAGCGGAGTGGCACCACTCAGCTGAGGCCTGCGTCCTTGCGGCCCGGCACCATATAGGGTGCCGGGCCATGGACTTCGACCTAAATGACGAACAGCGCCTGATCCGGGAGACCGCCAGGGCATTTACTGACAACGAGATCGTCGAGCGGGCCCGCGAGAACGATCGCAACGAGCACTTCGACCTGGATCTGGTGCGGAAGATCGCCGAGCAGGGCTACCTCGGTGCGCTCGTGCCCCAGGAGTACGGCGGGGCTGGACTGGACTATCTGAGCTATGGCCTGATCGTCGAGGAGATCGGCCGCGGGGACTCCGCGATGCGGACCGTCGTGTCCGTGCAGACGTCCCTGGTGTGCTCGGGAATCGTCCGCTGGGGCACAGAGGAGCAGAAGCGCAAGTACCTGCCCAAGCTGTGCTCGGGCGAGTGGCTGGGATGCTTCGGCCTGACCGAGCCTGACACGGGGTCCGACGCGGCCAACCAGCGAACACGCGCTCGCAAGACCGACGGCGGCTGGGTGATCAACGGCTCCAAGATGTGGATCTCGATGGGCAACTTCGCCCAGCTGGCACTGATCTTCGCCCAGACCGACCCCGAGAAGGGCCACCGCGGCCTGGCCTGCTTCCTGGTGGAAACCGACCAGCCGGGGTTCCGGCCCCAGCCGATCCACCACAAGCTGGGGTTGCGCGGCTCGGATACGGCGGAGATCTCGCTCGATGATGTCGAGGTCTCGGATGACCAGATGCTGGGCGAGGTGGGTGACGGCTTCAAGGTGGCGATGAGCAACCTGGACTCCGGGCGCTACAGCGTGGCGGCGGGCTGCGTGGGGATCTGCCAGGGATGCGTCGATGCGTCGGTGAGCTACGCCAAGGAGCGGCTCCAGTTCGGCCGTCCGATCGCGAGCTTCCAGATGGTGCAGGGGATGCTGGCCGACATGAAGGTGGAGACGGACGCGGCGCGCATGCTGGTGTGGCGTGCCGGCTACCTGAAAGACACGGGCCAGCCCAACACCACCGAGACCTCGATCGCCAAGCTCTACGCCACAGAGGCGGCCAACCGCTGCGCCACCACGGCGATCCAGGTGCATGGCGGCTCCGGCTATGTCGACGATCACCCCGTCGAGCGCTACTTCCGCGATGTGCGGGTGACCACTCTGTACGAGGGCACTTCCCAGATCCAGAAGCTGATCATCGGGCGCGCCCTTACCGGCATCAACGCCCTCGTTCCGTCGTGAGAGCGGTCACGTTTCAGGCCCCGAACGAGGTTCGGGTCGAGGAGCGTCCCGAACCTGAGCTGCTGGCGCCGGACGACGCGGTCGTGCGGATCGAGGCCAGCGGGATCTGCGGCTCGGATCTGCACATCTACCACGGCCGGGTGCAGATCGCCCCCGGCTTCACGATCGGCCACGAGTTCGTGGGCACCGTGGTGTCCGCCGGCGATGCCGTGACCCGGGTGGCCGAAGGAGACAGGGTGCTCGGCTGCTTTCACACGGCCTGCGGGACCTGCTTCTTCTGCCTGCGGGGCGACTACCACAAGTGCGACGAGATGCGCACCTTCGGACACGGCGCTGCCCTCGGTGATCTGCCCGGAACCCAGGCCGAGATGGCGCTCGTGCCTCGAGCCAATCTGACCCTGCGCAAAGTGCCCGAGGGCCTCAGCAACGACGTGGCGCTGTTTGCGGGAGACGTGCTCGGCACCGGCTACCACGCCGTGGCCTCGACCGGTCTGCTGCCCGGAGACAGCGTCGCCGTCCTCGGTCTCGGACCCGTCGGCCTGTGCGCAGTTCAGGTGGCCATAGCCGCCGGAGCCGGCCCGGTGGTGGCAATCGATTCGGTGCCTGCCCGCCTGGATATGGCCCGTGACTTCGGCGCCGTGCCCGTCCACCTCACCGAGGAACAACCTCGAGACGTCGTCAAGGCCCTGACCGACCGGCGCGGCGTCGACGTGGCGATCGACGCCGTAGGGCATCCGGACGCCCTGGATCTGGCCATTCGCCTGGCCAGAAAAGCGGGCACCGTGAACGCCGTCGGGGTGTATGCCGAGCCTCAGCGGGTGCATATGGGGCTTGTTTGGATCAAGGCCCTGACGCTGAAGTCCGGACATGCCAACGTCATCGGCCACGTCGACCGGGTGCTCGGCATGCTGGGAGCGGGGACCCTCGACCCCGGCCCGCTGGTGAGCGCCCACATGGCGCTCGACGACGCGGCCGAGGCGTACCAGCTCTACGACCGGCGCGAAGCACTGAAGATCGTGCTGAACCCCTGACCCGCGGGGTCTGCGGCCGGCCAGAGCCGGACGTGGCGTACTGCGGAGCAGGCGAGCCGTGAGCTGAAGTCAGGTCCTTTTCGGACTTTTCCACCTGTCCGGGGGGTCTGACCGGACAGGGTGTTTGGTCATACCGTGCCGTGGGGAAAACCGGCCGCAATGTTCGTGTGCGGACCGGTTTCGAAGTGGACGACCGTTCGAGGTCTGGGGGTGGCAGCTCGCCCGATCCGCGATCCCCACCGATCGGAGGTATATGTCCCATTCGATCCGCCACCGGCTGGCTTCAGCCGTTACGCCAGCCGTGGTGGCCACGGCTTGCCTGGCCGCCGTTCCATCAACGGCCAGCGCGCACTGCGCCAACGCCAACACACCTGTCTCCGCCGCGCACGCTTCGCAGATCAAAGCCGCGGTCGTCTGCCTGATCAACCATCAGCGGACATCACGCGGCTTGCCGCGGCTGCATGCCAACCGAAAGCTGAATCGTTCGGCTCAAAGGTGGACCAGAACGATGGTGCGCCGTGATGAATTCACCCACGGCCACAACTTCGCGTCCCGGATCTCCGCCGTCGGGTTCAACTGGTCGACCGCCGGCGAGAACATCGCGGTCGGGTACACGACTCCGGCTTCCGTGGTCCAAGCCTGGATGGCCAGCCTTGGTCACTGCCAGAACATCCTCTACCCGGCCTTTTCGCAGATCGGCACCGGGGTGCTCGATAAGGGCATCACGCGGGTACGGCGGAGCTTCCACATGGACCCAGGACTTCGGTCTGCGCATGGGTCGCCGGGCCCCGTCCCACCGGATGGGTCCTGACCTCGGCTGCCCCTACCGGATCTAGACGGACTCAGTAGCTGCGGCCAGCCTCGGCGCCCACAGCGGGCGCCGGGTTGTCCCGCAGGTACCACTCGGCGTCGAGCGCCGCCTGGCAGCCGGAGCCGGCCGCTGTGACGGCCTGGCGGTAGGTGTGATCGACGAGGTCGCCGGCGGCGAACACGCCGGGCACGGTTGGTCAGCGTCGAGCGTCCCTCGGTGACGACGTAGCCGCTCGGGATCCAGTCTCGACCTGGCCGGCGACGAGCTGCGACTGCGGTTCGTGGCCGACGGCGATGAAAGCGCCCGTGATCTCGATCTCCCGGGTGGAGTCATCGCCGGTGTGGCGCAGCCGGGCTGCTCCAGCGATCCGCCGTCACCGGCGATGAACTCCTCGACCACGTAGGGGGTCAGCCAACTCGATGTTCTGGATCGCCCGTGCGCGCTCGAGCATGATCTTGGAAGCGCGGAACTCGTCGCGCCGGTGGACGATCGCCACCTTGGAGGCGAACTTGGACAGGAACATCGCCTCCTCCATCGCCGAGTCGCCGCCGCCGACGATGATCGTCGGCGACGTCGCGGAAGAAGGCGGCGTCGCAGGTGGCGCAGTAGCTGACGCCGCGGCCGGAGAGCGGCTCCTCGCCGGGAACCGCCGAGCTTGCGGTGCTGGGCGCCCATGGCCAGGATCACCGTCCGGGCCAGGTGCTCCTCGTCGCCGACGTAGACCTTGTGCAGGCCGCCGTCTGCGGACAGCTCGACTGCGGTGGCCTCGTCGGTCTCGAGCCGCGCGCCGAAGCGCTCCGCCTGATCGCGCATCTGCTGCATCAGCTCGGGCCCCATGATCCCCGCGGGGAAGCCCGGGTAGTTCTCGACGTCGGTGGTCTGCTGGAGCAGGCCGCCCCAGGCGAACCCCTCGATCACCAGCGGCTCGAGGTTGGCGCGCGCCGTGTACAGCGCGGCCGTGTAGCCGGCCGGCCCGCTGCCGACGATCACCACGTTCTCGATTACGCTGGTCGTCAGTCACTTCACTAAGTATAGCTTGGGATCGGCGCGTCGCCGCTCGCCTCTGCCGCTCTGCCAGCGGCTGCACCGTCCGTCGCAGCTGGAGGTAGGCGATCGCGCCGGGGAGCGTCGGCAGCCAGAACGAGAAGGCGCGGTAGGCCAGGACCGCGACGACCGCCGTCTCGACGTTCACGCCAAAGGCGCTGAACGCGCCGATCATGCCGCCCTCGACCCCGCCGATCCCGCCAGGCAGCGGCAGCGTGTTGCCGAGCCAGCCCGACGAAGTAGGCCATCACGATCACGCGCCTTGGGCGGCGAGGCACCGAAAGCGTGGAAGCACGCCCACAGCGTCGGCGATGTCGAACCCCCACCAGCCGATGGCGCCGAGCAGCGCCGGGTCGCGGGAGCGCAGCAGCCCGATCGCGGTGCGCACGCCCGTCGCGGCCGCCGCCGGGCCGCGGCGAGCCGCCGGGCCAGCGGCCCGAACCGACCGCGCGCCCGGGTCCAGCGTGCGACCAGGCGGTCGAAGTCGCCGGGCAGCAGCGACATCGGCCAGGAACAGCGACGATCACCACGGCGCCGAAGATCGCCGGGATCACCGTGATCGCGAACGGCGCCGGCCCGGCGAAGACGCCGGCGTACAGGCCGAGCCCGTCGATCACGAGCGTGCCCATGTAGACGCCGTACAGCAGCGCCATGAAGGCGATCATCCGGCAGGCGACGATCCGCGCGGCTCCATCCCGGAGCGCCGCAGCGCCCACGCGGTCAGCGCGATGCCGCCGGCGCCGGCCGCGGCGAACAGCCGCGTCGCGGCCAGGCCGGCCATCGTGATCTGGTAGCTCGACGCGCCAGCCGATCCGGACGTCGCCGCGGACGAACACGGCGCGGAACAGCGCGACGTAGCCGACGAACGAGCAGCACCTCGAGCACGAGCGCCAGCGCGAGCCACCAGACGTTGCCCTGCTGCAGCCGGTTCCAGGTCTCCCGCAGGCCGAGCAGCTTCGGCAGCACGAAGTACAGGAAGGCGACCGCCGAGACCACGAACAGCACCGAGGCGATCAGCCGCGCCGCGCGTGAAACGCACCCGCGGCATCTGCTCGCGGTGAGCCTCGGCTCCGAGCGGGCTGCCGGTCAACGCGCCGTCGCTCGCCGTCGGCGCGCTCCGGTCGGTCAGACTGTCCGCCGACCTCGCTCGGTCCTCGGCCCTGCCTGCGATCCGAGGCGATCCGCGTGGCGCCCTCCTCGCCGATCGGCGCGCTAGCCGCGCTGCCTGGAGCCCGCTCGCCGGATCAGCGTGCACCGGCGCCGGCCGGCTCGAACCGGGCGCGCTCCGGCCCGCACGCTCTCGGTCAGCGCGGCGCCGGCCGAGCAGATCGACGGCGTAGTGCTCGCCCAGATAGACGAGCGCGAGACCCAGCGTGACCGGCGTAGGTCCAGCCGATCGCGCCGGCCACCGGCCCGACCTCGGACAGCAGGTGGGCGGCCATCAGCGACGTGGCGAAATGCAGCGACGGCATGGCGGCAAGCGGATTTCCTCCGAGGACATCGTAGAGGTCGGCTCCAGCGGTCACCCCAGAACTGCTCGCCGTACTCGATCATCATCCGCCGCACCGCGGAGCCGGCTCGGCTCGTCGCCGAGGTGGCCGTGCGCGGCGGCCCACCACGGGCGGCGCGGTCGGGATCGCCCAGTAGAAGACCGCGCCGAGGTCGAACACGGCGTACATCCGCGCGGCCGCGCTCGGGAACCGCTCGGGGCGGCGCAGCAGGACGTAGCCGACGCTGCCGTGGGGGACGAAGAACCACAGCCAGTGGCACCAGACGAGCACCCGCTCGAAGCGGTTGATCCGCCCCGGCGTGCGAGAAGGCGCGCTGCAGGCGGGCCGGTGGGGACTGCCCCAGGCCGAGCAGCGCGGTCGATCGCGATCGGGTAGCCGACGCGCACGCGCGCCGGCCAGACGCTCGGGGTCGTCGTTGGGCATCTCGTAGGCGGCCAGGTAGGCCCACATGTGCAGCGCGCAGACCGCGACGTCGCGCGCGCCGGCTCCGGCGGAGCCGCCACGCACAGCGCGACCGGCGCCAGCCGCGGCCGCACCGAGCACGGCCGCGCGGCGGCAGCTTCAGGCGGCGGCGCAGCGCAGGCGCGGCGACGCCCGCCGCGACGAGGGCCCAGGCGGTGGCTCGGATGCGCCCTCGACACGCGCAAGCGCGGCCAGTATATGAACGCCCGCGTCCGGAGCGCAGTCCGCGCCGTAGCGATGCGACGGGCGACGCGAGGCGGCCCGCGGCTGGATAGAATGCCGCCGCCTTGCGACCCGACGCGTCTGACGCAGCTCCTCGCCGCCGCCGCCGCCGCCGGCGTGCGTCGCCGTCGCTGCGCCGTCGCGATCGGCGCTCGCTGGTCCTGGCGCCCGGCGCGCTGGCCAACTTCTTCACCCCGAAGTCGGGCGGCTCGCCGAACGCCGACGACGATCGACACGCCTGTACAAGATCGTCCTGTACATCGCCGCGGTCGTGTTCGTGGTCGTCGAGGGCGCGCTGCGTCTACTCCGTCTACAAGTTCCGGGCCAAGAAGACCCGGTGGCCGCCCAGATCCACGGCAACACCCGGCTCGAGATCGGCTGGACGGTCGGCGCGGCGCTGATCCTGGTGGTCCTCACGGTGGTCACGTTCATCAAGCTGCCGGCGATCATCAACCCGCCGAACTCCGACGCCGACGCGACTTGTCCTGTCGGCCTCGCTGACCGAGCCGAAGCCGCCGAACGGCAAGAAGCTGACGATCTGCGTCCAGGGCCGCCAGTTCATCTGGCGCTACACGTACGGCAACGGCTGCAACAGCGACGCTTCGACGGCAAGCTTCCCTACTCCTACCAGGAGATGGTCGTGCCGGCCGGACACGACGGTCGATCTCGTGATCCAGTCCAGCGACGTGATCCACTCCTGGTGGGTGCCCTCGCTCGGCGGCAAGGTCGACGCGGTCCCCGGCTACACCACCTACACGTGGTTCAAGGCGCCGCACGCCGGCCGAGCTCTACCACGGCCAGTGCGCCCAGCTGTGCGGGCGCCAGCACGCCTTCATGACCGCGCTCGTCAAGGTCGTCACGCCCGACGCAGTACACCGCGTGGCTCGCCAGCAGTCAGCGCTGATCCACGCGCGAACGACCAGGTCGCGCAGCTGCGCCAGCAGCTGATCAAGCAGGGCAACCTGACCTCGAACGGAAACTTCTAAAGGAGCGACGTACAGACATGGCGACGACCGACTCACGCGCTCCGCCCGGTCCCGCAGGTCCTCGCCCACGAGGTCCACGAGCCGCGCGACGACCAAGAAGTGGATCGACTGGGTCACTGACGACCGACCACAAGAAGATCGGGATCATGTACCTGGTCCTCACGTTCGTGTTCTTCATGCTCGGCGGCGTCGAGGCGCTGCTGATGCGCTCGCAGCTGGCGGTGCCCGAACAACACGCTGCTCAGCGGCGAGCACTACAACGAGCTGCTGACGCTGCACGGGACGACGATGATCTTCCTGTTCGTCGTGCCGGTGATGGCGGGCTTCGGCAACTACTTCGTGCCGCTGATGATCGGCGCGCGGGACATGGCCTTCCCGCGGCTGAACGCGCTGTCGTTCTGGCTGCTGCTGTTCGGCGGGATCGTCTTCTACGCGACGCTGTTCTGGCACCCGCCGGAGGCCGGCTGGTGGAGCTATCCGCCGCTGTCGAGCATCCAGTACTCGCCGAGCGGCGGCCAGGACGCCTGGATCTTCCTGATCCACCTCACCGGCATCTCCTCGCTGGTCGG
Organism: uncultured Solirubrobacterales bacterium; assembly: GCA_963744525.1. GTDB lineage: Bacteria > Actinomycetota > Thermoleophilia > Solirubrobacterales > Solirubrobacteraceae > Palsa-465. The sequence goes on from CAVUTV010000001.1 coordinate 33,553, forward strand.
CGCGATCAACTTCTACGCGACGATCGTCAACATGCGGGCGCCCGGGATGAGCTGGGGCCGGATCCCGCTGTTCATCTGGTCGATCCTGATCTACGCGGTCCTGCTGATCATCGCGCTGCCGGTGGTCGCCGCCGCGGTGACGATGCTGCTGACCGACCGCCACTTCGGGACCCACTTCTTCGACCCGACCGACCACGGCTCGCCGGTGCTGTGGGAGAACCTGTTCTGGTTCTTCGGCCACCCCGAGGTCTACATCATGATCCTGCCCGGCTTCGGGATGATCTCCGAGGTCATCCCGGTGTTCTCGCGCAAGCCGATCTTCGGCTACAAGGCGATCGCCGCCTCGACCGTCGTGATCGCGTTCCTGGCGACGCTGGTGTGGGCCCACCACCTGTTCACCGCGCCGATGCCGATCGTCGTGCTCGGCTTCTTCATGCTGAGCTCGTTCCTGATCGGGATCCCGACCGGCGTCAAGATCTTCAACTGGATCGCGACCTTGTGGCGCGGATCGCTGGTGATGACGACGCTCGCTGTACTTCGGCGTCGGCTTCATCGCGATCTTCCTGATCGGCGGGATCACCGGGCATCTTCCTGGCCGTCTTCCCGGTCGACTGGCAGCTCAACGACACCTACTTCGTCGTCGCCCACTTCCACTACGTGCTGATGGGCGGCGCCGTGTTCTCGGTCATCGCCGGGATCTACTACTGGTATCCCGAAGATGACCGGCCGGATGCCAACGAGCGGCTCGGGAAGATCTCGTTCTGGGTCATGTTCATCGGCTTCAACGCGACCTTCTTCGTCCAGCACGCGCTCGGGCCTGTCGGGGATGCCGCGACGGATCTACACCTACCAGCCCGGGCATGGGTTGGTCGACGTACAACCTGATCTCCTCGATCGGCTCTTCATCCTCGGCCTCGGCATCGTGCATGACGTCTATCAACTTCGTGCGCAGCCTCAAGCACGGCGCGATCGCCGGTCCCGATCCGTGGAAGGCGAACACGCTCGAGTGGTTCACGACCTCGCCGCCGCCGGTCAACAACTTCGACACGATCCCCCGGGTGCGCTCGGTCGAGCCGATGCGCGACATCCGCCGTCAGATCGAGATCGCAGACCGGCGTGATCCAGAAGACCGGCGGCAGCGAGCAGTTCGCCCGGGCCGCAGTGAGCAACTGGCGCGCACCTGAGCGTGCCGGTGAGCCAGCGCGGTCGGTCTGCTGCAGTCCGCGTCGGCCAGCGCTGCGCTGTCCGCGCCGTCGCCGCCAGGGCGCGGCAGATCGTCTCCGACTACGTCGAGCTGACCAAGCCGAAGGTCCAGTCGCTGCTGCTGCTGACGACGGTGACGACGATGGAGGTCGCCGGCAACCCGTCGGTCGGGCAAGATCGCGCTCGACCTGCGTCGGCGGCTACCTGTCGGCCGGCGGCGCCGGCGCGGTCAACCACTACTACGACCGCGACATCGACGCCCAGATGGAGCGGACGGCCACCCGGCCGGTCCCCGCCGGCCGGGTCTCTCCGCGGGCGGCGCTGATCTATCGGCTGCGTGCTGGCGGCGCCGTCGTTCGTGCTGATGTCGCTGACGCTCAACGTGCTGGCCGCGTCGCTGGCGCTGGCCGGGTTCGTCGGCTACGTCGGCGTCTACACGATCTGGCTCAAGCGCCGCACGCCCCAGAACATCGTGATCGGCGGCGCCGCCGGCGCGATCCCGCCGCTGGTCGGCTGGGCGGCGACGCGCGGATCGCTGTCGTGGACGGCGGTGTACCTGTTCGCGATCGTCTTCTACTGGACGCCGCCCCACTTCTGGGCGCTCAGCCTGCTGATGAAGGACGAGTACGCGAAGGTCGGCGTCCCGATGATGCCGGTCGTCCGCGGCGAGCAGGAGACCCGCCGGCAGATCCTCCTGTACTCGCTGCTGCTCTACGCGATCTCCCAGCTGCCGTTCTGCGCCGGGGCGTTCGGCGCTGGTCTACCTGGTCGCCTCGATGGTCCTCGGGCTGGCCTTCATCGCGCGGCGCCGTGCGGCTGTACCGGCGCGCCGACCGCCGAGCGCGCTGCGGCTGTACCTGTTCTCGCTGGCGTACCTCGCGCTGCTGTTCGGCGCGATGGTGGCCGACGTAAAGCTGTGATGACGGCAGCTGACCAGGAGCCCGACCGGCGGCGAAGCGGTAGCGATCCTGGCTATGGACCGGAAGCTCGCACGCAAGAACATCCGCACCGGTCTGATCGCCGGGGCGATCTGCGCCTTCATGTTCGGAATCGACGTTCGTCGTCGCCGCGATCTACGTGCACGTCGTGAGCGCCACCGAACCGAGAGCCAGCGGCGCGACAGCCGCGAGCCGGGGCGCCGCCCGCCGGCGAGGAGATCCACCTCCCCGGCCCGTCGCTCATCCCTGATCGTCAGTGCGATCGGGATCACGCTGATCGTGATCGGCACGACGATCGACTGGATCTGGTGCGCGCTCGGGCGGCGTGATCTTCATCGTCACGCTTCGTGCTGTGGATCCGTGACACCCGCCGCGACGTCGCCGCGCTGCCCGAAGAGCACCACCATTAGCGCTGGGTAGCTGATGCGAATCCGTCAGAAGTACCGTATGCGGACGCCCTCCACGGGCCGCGAGGTGATCATCGAGGCCGAGCCCGGAGCCGAGTACGTGGATCGTGACACGGGCGAGAAGCTCGAGGTGGTGGCGCAGCTGCTGCCGCTGGCTCCGACGGCGTCAGAACTGCCCTGGGCGATCGAGAACCTCCGCTTCTGCAACCACTGCGACCAGCTCACCCAAAAGGACCTCAACGACTGCCCGGTCTGCGGTAGGCGGATGGACCCGCTCGGCAGCTAGCCAGCTGCGTGCCAGGCCCGGGCGAGGCTGGAGGTATTCGCCATGATCCAGGAGAGCCGAAAGCATCGTTGCCCGCGGCGAGCGGTCGCGGGAATCGCCGTCATGCTCGCGATTGCGCTCAGCGGTTGCGGAGCCGGAGGCGGCACCGCCACCGGTGACACGACCGGCGCGCCCGCGCTCACCGATCCCCCCGCGGGATCGGCTGCGGCCTCAGGGGTTTCCACGGCGGCATCCACGACCAGCACCACGGCAACCACGACGGACTCAGCAGCCACCTCGGGCGCGAGCTCATCGGCCCCGGCCAGCACCGGCAGCTCTGCCACCACCAGCGACGGGTCGGCCGGAACCGCCGCCACGGGTACCCCGTCGGCTACCGGTGGCAACTCCGTGAGCGCCGGCACCGGCGGTACCGGCGGAGCGACCTCTCAGCCCACCTCAACGACCGGTGGAGCCGGGCTGGGCGGCTTCTGCAGCAATAACCCGGGCGCCTGCTAACCAGCTGACGCCGCTGAGCCGCCCGAGCGGGCACGAGCGATGGATGAAAGCGCCGCTATAGGGGTGCGTTGCGACGTACCGGCAGGGCGCCGATCGACCGCTCAGGAAGTGCGCTTGGGGGAGGTGATCTCGGTGACCGTGTACTCGGCCCGGGTCCCCGCGTAATTGCACTTGTAGTGCGCGATCTCGCCGATCTTGGTCTGTGCCTCTTGTGACGACGGCGGGACGGAGCAGTTCGTGCGCCGGCTCTGGCGGTACGCGAACTTGCTCGACTTCAGGTCGATCGAGAGCACCGGCGCCCAGGTCGGGATGGTCAGCGCGATCCGCTCTCCGGGCACCACCGGTACCGGCCGGCCGAGCGGGAATTGCGCCACCTGGCCGAGGTAGTGCTGGAAGTAGATGACCGGGCTGCTGGCCGCCACCTGCCAGCCATACAGCGATCGGCGCCCGTACGGGCGCAGAACCGTGATCCATCCCCGCGGCGATCCGCCGTAGGTGCTGTTCAGGTATTTGATGTCAGCATTCCGCGTCTTGGCGTTGGTGCTGAGCCGCGACAGCCCGACAGTCAGCCCCACGAGATCCCCGGCGTGGTGGATCGTGGTCGGATAGGCAACGCCGTCGCTCAGCGTCTCCAGCGCGGTGACGCGGGTCAGGACGATCTTGCAGTTGGTGGACGACACACCCTTGGGGCAGGTCGGAGCGACCAGCGGTGTGGAGGTGTTGCCCACCTGAATCACCTGGGCCGAGGCGGTGCCGCTCAGTACTCCCGCCGCGAGCGTCACGGAGGCGAGGGCGAGAAGAGAACGTTTCATTGAGGGATTGAACACGACTGTGGGGTCGCAGTTGCGCCGGATCGGGCGGCAAGCAGCCGGAATGACTCGCCCGGGCAATCGGCCCCGGGCGGCACTGCCGTAGTCCGAACGGTAGCTAGATCTTGCTGACGTTGACCGCTTTCGGTCCCTTGGGACCTGCCTCTTCCTCGTAGGAGACCTTCGAGCCTTCAGGCAGTGAGCGGTAACCGTCGCCGGTGATCCCGCTGAAGTGGACGAACAGGTCGCGACCCCCGTCATCTGGGGTGATGAAGCCGAAGCCCTTGTCGTCGCTGAACCATTTGACGGTTCCCGTAGCCATCTGTGCGCTTTCCCTCCGGAGCAGCTGTCTTGACGATCGGGCCCCGTGGGGCCCCGATCTAGACGTTCGGAACCCTAGCAGGAGACTGGGCGAGTCGGGAAGTCAGCGCCCGGAGAAGCTGGCCTTTCCCGGCCCGTCGGCCAGGAAGCTAGCGACGGCGGCTCGGAGGTCATCGAGTATCGAACAGCTCACCGGCCAGCTCCGCCACGCGCTCGTCGGCCAGCGGCACCCCACCCTCCCGGAAGGCCAGAAGGACCCGCTTGGTGGCCGCGTGGGCCAGGGTCGGGCCGTTGGCCAGATCGAGAGCCAAGTCCCGCGCCGCGGCGTCGAACCCGTGGTCGTCAAGCACCCGGTTGACCACGTTCCAGCGCTCGAGCTCCCGGGCGGAAAACGGGACGCCCGTCATCACGAACTCTCGCGCGCGTCCGCTCCCGGCCCTCTCGGCCAGGCGCTGCGTGCCGCCCATGGCCGGCGTCAACCCGACCACCTTCTCCACCAGTCCGAAGCTGGCCGACTCTGAGGCCAGGATCAGATCGCAGGCCAGAGCCAATTCAAACGCCCAGGTCAGGCACAGCGCGTGAGCCGCGAACACCGTCGGACAGGGCAAAACCTCCACGCGCCGGGCGATCTCGAGCAGCCGCTGAGAACAGGGCGATCGCGTGCTGGGCATCCGGCTGGGCGTCGAACACGCTCACATCGACGCCACCGCTGACCACGCGGCCCTCGGCCCGAAACAGGACCGCGCGCGGCGGGTCGTGCTCCATCCGTTCCAGCGCCGACTCGAGCGCCTCGTGCATCGCGGTGTCGAACAGGTTCAGCGGCGGGCTATCAAACGTGACGGTGGCCAGGCCGCCCGTCAAGATCCAACCGCACAGGCCCGGTGGAGCTCATCTCAGCTGCTCGGCGACCGCGGCGATCTCGTCCGCGTCACCCGGAGTGGGCGTCCAGGGCAACCGCAGCGGATCATCGGCGTAGCGCGGGACCACATGGACATGGAAGTGAAAGACCGTCTGCCATGCCGCCGCTCCGCACGAATTGATCAGGTTCACCCCGTCGGCTCCGAGGCGTTCCGCACCGGCGGGACAGGCGCTGCGCCGCCTGCATCGCGGCCGCCAGCTCGCCGGGCTCGATCTCCAGAGGTCGCGGGTGTGACGGCGGGGGATGACCAGGGCGTGCCCGCGTGTGCCGGGGGCGATATCCATGAAGCTGATCGTCCGGTCGTCCTCGTCCACGATCTGGGCCGGCAGCTCACCGGCCACGATCCGGCAGAAGATGCAGTCTGGCTCGGTCACGGTCCGTGAGCCTAGTACACGTGGCCGCAAATCCTGCGAGGTATCCGCGACTGGTCGGGCGTGGGTTGCGATCCCGTCCGCCGGGTCACCGGGGGGCGCGGGCGCGCGCCCACTCGACGGCCTCCTCGGGGCTGTTCACCTCGCCGGCGTAGCTGGCCTCGGTCAGGCCCTCCAGCAGGCGCCCGAGCTCGGGCCCGGGGGCGATTCTCAACTCCTTGGCCAGCTCGTCGCCGCGCAGCGGCGGGCGGGGCGGCTCAGCGCGCCAGCGCAGGGCCTGCGGAAGTATCTCCGGGCCACATCCAGATGTCCTTCGATGGCCTGGTCGGCGTTCCGGCCGCGAGTGGCCAGCCGGTCGGCCACGCTCAGCAGCGAGACGTCGACCTCGACCGGCTCACAGACACGCAGATACCGGTAGATGTCACGCGGGCTGAGCGGCCTCTCGTGGACCAGAAAGCCAAGCCGTAGGTGATGACGGGTCAGGCCGGCGACGTGGCGCGACAGTCGCTCGCTGGCCCGGAACCGGGACAGGACCTCGACCGCCAGCTCGGCTCCGGCTTGATCGTGTCCGAGAAATGTCACCCGTCCCCCGTCGCTCACCTCACGGGTGAGCGACTTGGCCAGGTCGTGGAACAGGGCCCCGAAGCGGAGCGCCTGTCCGCGCGTTAGCTGATCGGCCAGAGGCTCGTCCAGCAGCGCCCGGAGCCCTCTTCAAGATCAGGGAACCGGGCGCCTGGATCGCTCGCCAGCTCGACGACCCGGTCGATCACCTCCAGCGTGTGATCGTGGGCGTCAAGGTGGTGGTATGCGCTCTGCTGGATCCCGTGCAGCGCTTCCAGCTCCGGGAGGACGACCGCGCCGGCGCCGGTTGCCTCCAGCGAGCGCAGCCCCGCTGCGGGGCGCTCACCGGTGAGGATCTGGCGCAGCTCCGCAAACACCCGCTCGCCGGCCACACCGGCCAGCCCGGACGCCTCGGAGATGGCAGCCGTCTGGGTATCCGGATCGATCGTGAAATCAAGCTCAGTGGCCAGCCGGCTCAAGCGCATCACCCGCAGCGGGTCCTCGTGAAATGCCAGCCGGCCGACCATGCGCAGGCGGCGGGCGCGCAGATCATCCAGTCCTCCGTAGGGATCGATCAGCTGGCCGGCTCCGACGGGACGCGCCATCGCGTTGACGGTCAGATCCCGTCTGGCCAGGTCCCCTTCGAGCGTCCCTCCCATCACGGGCGTGAGATCGACCTGCCAGCTACGGTCCCGAGCGATCACCCGCCAGGCGCCGAACGCCTCCGAGAGGGCGAAGGAGTGCGCATCCGTGGCCCGGCCGAGATCGCGGGCCAGCCCACGCACGTCGCCTTCCGCAGCAACATCGAAGTCCCTGGTCTCCCGCTGGAGCAGCTCGTCACGCAGGGCACCGCCCACAAGCCAGGCTCGATCGGTCAGTTCACCCAGAGCGCCCAGCGGCGACGCCCCGTTCACACGGGCATCCCGTCTCGGTGATAGCGGCGGGGGACCCGGCGGGAGATCCCGCACAGCACCTCATAGCTGATCGTGCCCGATTCGCTGGGCGATCTCCTCCGCCGTCTGGCGCTCCTCGCCGTCGATGCCGATCAGCGTCGCCGTCTGTCCGACCCCGACGCTCGGGCGCGGGCCCAGATCGACGGTGATGTTGTCCATGCTGACGGTCCCGACCAGGGGATATCGGCGGCCGCCGATGATGATGTCGCAGTTGTTGGTCAGCGCCCGGGGCACGCCGTCGCCGTACCCGATCGGCAGAGTGCCCAGCCAGGTGGCCTCGGTCGCGATGAAGCGCCGCCCGTAGCCCAGCGCTGTCTCCCGGTTCGGCGGCCTTGACCGCCGCCACGTAGGAACGGAGCGTCGAGCGCCGGCTCCAGGCGGTGCGGCGCCGGGTCCTCGTTCATCGGATCGGAGCCGTACACGGCGATCCCGCAACGAACCATGTCGAGATGGCTCGCCGGTACACGCAGCGTGGCGGCGCTGTTGGCGGCGTGAGCCAGCATCGACGGAGCGAGCGGGCGCAACTGCGTGACAAACCTTGTGAATGCCTCGAGCTGGCGGTCGACGAACTCGAGATCGCCGTCGGCCGTGGCGAAGTGGGTCATTGCTCCGGCCAGCCGGAGACCTGCGGCTGCGTCCACCACCGATCCAGCCACGGCCGCGGCTTGTTCGGCCGGCGCGTCCCCAGACGGCCGAGGCCGCTGTCGAGCTTGACGTGGACGCGGACGGGACGAGCGGGTCGACCTCGGCGGCAAGCCGATCGATGAAGTCAGGCTCCCAGGCGACGAACTCCGCCCCGGCGGCCAATGCGTCCGGGAGCTCCTCTGGGCTGACCGCGCCCAACACCAGCACGGGCGCCCGGACGCCCGCCTCGTAAAGCTCACACGCCTCGGCGGCGGTGGCCACGGCAAGCTGATCGGCTCCAGCCTCCAGCGCGGCCCGCGCCGCCGGCACTGCCCCGTGCCCGTAGCCGTCCGCCTTGACCACGGCACAGAACCTCGCCCCTCCCGTGAGCCGGTCTCGCAGCGATTTCACGTTCCGCTCGATGGCGGCCAGGTTGACCTCGGCAATCGCTCTGAGAGGCATCGCGCGTCAGCGTTCCGCTGAGGCCAGTGCCGCCGGGAGCAGTTCGATGATGTCGCCGGCGATCACGCCCTCGGGGCCGATCCGGCGAGCGGCCAGACGTCCGGCGGCGGCGTGGACAAAAACGGCTGCGCAAGCCGCATCGAAGGGCGCCATGCCCTTGGCGAGATGTGCGGCCGAACCCCGGAGAGGACGTCGCCGGTCCCGGCGGTAGCCAGGGCCGAGGCGCCGCCCGCGCTGACTCCGACGCGACCGTCTGGCTCGGCGACGATCGTGTCGTCACCCTTGAGCACGACGATCGCCCGCGCCGCCGCAGCCGCTTCGCGGGCGCGACGGAGGCGCTGGGCGCCCACCTCCCGGCTGTCGATCTCCAGCAACCGGCCGAGCTCGCCCGCGTGTGGCGTCAGCACGGCCGGCGCCGAGCGCTCGGCCAGCGAGGCCAGATGCCGGCCGGCGTGGGCATTCAATCCATCGGCGTCGAGCACGCAGCGGGACCGCTGCCGCGCCGCCACCGAACGGGCGAACTCGAGCGATTCGCCTCTCCCGGCCCAACCCGGGCCCCAGTACCAGCGACTGGACGCGCTGGCAGCGTTCCAGCACGGTCTCCACCGCCTCAGGCGCCAGGGCGCCGCCGCGCTCGGGAAGCGCCACCTGCATGACCTCCATCAGCTTGGACGCCAGCGCGCGACGACCGAGGCCGGGACGGCAGCGGTCACGTAACCGGCACCCGCCCGGGCGGCCGCCAGCGAGGCCATCGTCGGCGCCCCCGTCAGGCCCGGCGAGCCTCCGCACACGAGCACGCTGCCGGCGCTGAACTTGGTGGAGTCCGGCGCGCGGCGGGGGATCGCCTCCAGGACACGCGGGCTGATCAGTCCGATGCGAGGATCAACCGGGGCGTCCGCGCTCGGAATGCCGATGTCGATCACGCTGATCGCGCCGGCCGGTTCCTTCCCGGGCCGGATCCACAACCCGGGTTTGGCGGCATGAAAAGTCACGGTGGCGTCGGCCTGTACGGCCTCGCCGGCGATCTCGCCGCTGGAGGCGTCAACGCCGCTGGGGACGTCGCAGGCCACCACCTCGGTCTCGGCGTTGCGAGCGGCGTTGATCGCGTTGATGGCGCCGCGGGCCGGCTCGCGCGGCTCGCCGGAGAACCCCGTGCCGAGGATCGCGTCGATGATCAGCCGCAGCGCCGTCGGAGCCCGTCAGGCGCGAATGGCTCGGGGCTCGGGCCCGGCAGGCGTTCGGCGTTGATCCGGGCGTCACCCTGCAACTCGCGCCGGATCGCCCAGCAGCAGCACCCGCACCTCCCGCCCGCGCTCCCTCAGAAGCCGAGCTGCGACCAGACCGTCGCCGCCGTTGTTGCCCTTGCCGCAGACGACCACCACCGGTCCCGCGGCCCGCGCGCTCCTGGCACACCTCGGCCAACCCGCCGACCGGCGCGTTCCATCAGGCGCTCGCCCGGAATGCCCGGTGCTCAATCGCCCAGGTATCCACGGAACGCTGTTGCTCAGCGTCCGGCAGCGGCTCCAGCCAGTCCGGCAGGAGAAGCGACCGGTGCTCATACGCAGATGATCGCCACTGCCTCCGCGCCGAATCGCCCGTGTGGCTCAGCGAAACGGCCACGCCGACACCCAGCTGCGCGGCCCGAGCGGCAGCGGCGCCGCTGAGGCGGACGCGAGGCGCCCCGCTGCTGGCGTTGATGACCTCGATCTCTCGGAAGTTCCAGTCCCTCCAGCTCCAGCGCTTTGGCGACGGCCTCCTTGGCACAGAAGCGGGCAGCCAGGTGCTGACCCGGGCCGGGCGCGGGCCGCCGCGTACGCGCGCTCGCCCTCGGTGAACAACCTGTCGGCGAGGCGGGGGCGCCGCTCAAGTGCCCGCTCCAGGCGCTCGATCTCCAACAGGTCGAGCACCGATCGCTGCCTGCGACGGCGGCTTCACTCCACCGTGACCGTCTTGGCCAGGTTGCGCGGCTGGTCGACGTTGAGCCCGCGCCGGCGGGCGATGTGGTAGGCCAGCAGCTGCAGCGGGATCACGGCCAGAAGAGGTGCCAGCATCCAATCGGTGCGGGGGATGAAGATCACCTCGTCGGCGTGCTGGTGGATGTCCTCGTCCCCTTCGGTGGCGACGGCGATCACGCGAGCCCCGCGCACTCGGACCTCCTGCATGTTGGAGATGACCTTGTCGCGCACGGGGGAATCGGTGGCGACGACGACCACCGGCGTGTCCGTGTCGAGGAGGGCGATCGGACCGTGCTTCATCTCCCCGCCGGGTAGGCATCGGTGGCGATGTAGGAGATCTCCTTGAGCTTCAACGCCCCCTCCAGGGCCACCGGCAACCCCACATGGCGGCCCAGGTAGAGGAAGAACGATTCCTGATAGTGGGCACCGGCGATGGCCTCGATCCCGGAAACGTCACGTTCCAGGAGAGCCGCGATCATGTGCGGCAGGCGCTTCAGATCGGAGATGATCGGCTTGAGTTCCGTCCGGTCCATCACTTCACGGACCTCGGCCAGACGCAACGCGATCAGATACATGGCGGTGATCTGGCCGACGAACGTCTTGGTCGCGGCGACGCCGATCTCCAAGCCCGGCCCGGGTGTATAGGACGCCGTCGGCCTCTCTCGTGGCCTGGGCGCCCATGACGTTGGTCACGGCCAGCACCCGCGCGCCACGCTGGCGAGCGGTTCGCATCGCCACGATCGTGTCCAGCGTCTCCCCGGACTGGGAGATTCCGATCACCAGGTCGTCCGGACCCACGACGGGGTCGCGGTAGCGATATTCCGAGGCGACATCGACTTCGACCGGAACCCGCGCCCACCGCTCGATCGCATAGCGGCCGATGAGCCCGGCGTGATGGGCCGTGCCGCAGGCCACGATCACGATCCGGCGGACCCGGCGCAGGAACTCGTCGTCGATCGGACCCAGATCCCCCAGGTCAATCCCCCAACCCCGTGCGGCCCGCTCGCCGATCGTCTCGGCCACAGCGTCTGCCTGCTCGTGGATCTCCTTGAGCATGAAGGTCTCGTACCCCTGCTTCTCAGCGGTGTCGGCATCCCAGTCGATCTCGACCACCTCGCGCTCAACCGGCTCCCCAGCCGGAGTGAAGAACTGCACCCCGTCGGGCCGCAGGACGACGATCTCGTCATCCGCCATGTATTGGACGCGGCGTGTCTCACCCAGGAAGGCAGGGATCGCCGAGGCGATGAACTGCTCCCCGTCACCACGTCCGACGAGCAGTGGGCACTCGCGCCGGGCGCCGACCAGCACCCCGGGCTCGCGGGCGCTCATCGCGACGAATGCGTAGTGCCCACGCAGCTCCGCGTAAGCCGCGCGCACGGCCTCCATCAGGTCGCCGTCGTACAGATGGGCGACGAGATGGGCGATCACCTCCGCGTCGGTCTCCGACGTGAACACCGCCCCTTCATCGAACAGGCGCGCCTTGAGCGCGATGTAGTTCTCGACGATGCCGTTGACGACGATGTGCACGCTGTCGGCGGTGTCGAAGTGCGGGTGGGCATTCTCCTCGGTGACCCGGCCGTGAGTGGCCCAGCGGGTATGCCCGATGCCCGTCTCGGGCTGCGGGGGCTCGGCCAGCGCGACGGCCGTCGTCTCGGGGGCGCCTGACGCGTGATCGTTCATCGCCGAGCGCAGCGCGGACAGGTTGCCGACGGCGCGCACGGCATCGATCCGGCCGTTTGTGAGCGTCGAGATCCCGGCGCTGTCATAGCCGCGGTACTCGAGTTTCTCCAGACCGGCCAGCAGCAGCGGTCGCACCTGCCTAGGCCCTACGTAGCCGACGATGCCGCACATGCCAAGGCTCCTGTTTAGAAGTCGGGGTCGAGTCGCAACGGCGACCGACGTCCGCCCTGCCGACCGGCGAACGAATCACTCATGTTACTTTCCGCGATTCGACGGGGCCGGTGGCAGCCCTGCAGCCCGTCAGGCGCTCAGTTCGGCGCTCAGCGCGGCCTGGACGACGCCGGCCAGTTCCTGAACGATCCGGTCGGTCTCCTCGGCGTCAGGAGCCTCGACCATCACCCGAATCAACGGCTCGGTGCCCGACACCCGAACCAGCACCCGCCCCCGCCCGCTCAGCTCCTGATCGGCCTGGGAGATGGCGCTCTGCACGGCCGGCGCGTCCATCGCCGTGCGCAGGGTGTCCCGGTCCTGGGCTCGGAGGTTGACCAGCCGCTGGGGCAGCTTGCGCATCGCGCCACGATCACGCAGGTCTCGATCGCCGAGCGCCTCGAGAGTCAGCAGGGCGCCGGCAATCCCATCGCCGGAGGGGCCGAAGTCCAGATTGATGATGTGACCGGACTGCTCACCACCTAGCACCCAGCCCCGGCGCCGGAGCTCGTCCAGGACGTAACGGTCCCCCACCGCCGTTGTGGCCACCTCGATCCCGGCCTCGGCCATCGCGGTGTGAAATCCGTAGTTGGCCATCACCGTCACGGCTACGCCACCGCCGTGCAGCTGGCCACATTCCCGCAGGTGCAGGGCGACCACGGCGATCAGCTCATCACCATCGACCACCGCTCCATCCCGATCGACCGCCAGCACGCGATCGCCGTCGCCGTCGAAGGCGAACCCGATGTCCTGTCCGCCCTCCCGGATGGTTTGGATGATCAGATCGAGGTGGGTGGACCCGCACCCGTCGTTGATGTTGCGGCCGTTGGGCTCGACGGCGAGCACGGTCACGTCGGCGCCGAGCCGGCGGAAGATCTCCGGGGCGGTTTCGAACGTCGCGCCGTTGGCGCAGTCGAGCAGGACCCGTCTTCCGGCGAGATTCAGTCCGGAGAAGCGCGCCTCCAGCTGGCTCAGGTAGTCCTCCACCGGATCGGCCATCTGCCGGACTTGCCCGCTCGTGGCGGAGGTCGACCAGGCCTGGGCCAGCTCGGCCTCGATCGCATGCTCGGTGTCATCGTCGAGTTTGAAGCCGTCCGCCCCGAACAGCTTGATGCCGTTGTCCTCGTAGGGATTGTGGGAGGCCGAGATGACCGCGGCAAGATCCAGGCCGTGCTTGCGCAGGAGCAGTGGCGCAGCCGGTGTCGGCAGCACCCCGGCCAGGAGCGCATCGCCGCCCGCCTCGGTGACGCCGGCGGCCATCGCGGACTCCAGCATCTGCCCGGACTCGCGCGTATCGCGAACGATCAGGACCTGAGCGTGCTCGGCGCCGTTGTGGGCCACGGCGGCACGGGCCAGACGGAGCGCGAGATCGCCCGTCAGGAAGTGGCCGGCGCGGCCACGGACACCGTCCGTGCCAAAGAGCTGGCGAGGCAAGGTGCTGGGCGCGTCAGCGCTTGGAGAACTGCGGCCGCTTGCGGGCCTTCTTCAGGCCGGCCTTCTTGCGTTCCTTGACACGCGGATCTCGGGTCAGGAAGCCGCGGCGCTTGAGCTCACCGCGCAGGTTCGGATCGGCGACGATCAACGCCCGGGAGACGCCGTGGCGCAGCGCGCCGGCCTGAGCCGAGACGCCACCGCCGTGCATACGGGCCACGACATCCATGCGGGCGTCGTAGCCGACAGCCTCCAACGGCTGGCGGATGATCCGCTGCAGCGTCTCGCGAGGGAAGAACTCCTCGAGCGCCTTGCCGTTGATCGAGTACGTGCCGGTGCCGGGCTTCAGGGTCACGCGGGCCACAGCGGTCTTGCGCTTGCCCGTAGACGTGTAGCGAGCGCCGGCAGCCAGATCGATGGCAGCGTCGGCGATCGGCTGGGAGGCATCTTCGGAGTCCTCCTGGGACGCCCGCCGGGCGGCCTCCTCGGCTTCGGCCTCAGCCGCAGCCCGCGCTTCGGCATCGAGGAACTGGTCGCCGTCGGAGACGATGTCAGGCACGAGGTCAGCGCCGGGGATGGCCGGCTTGACCCGAGGCGTGACCTCCTCGTCGTCCTCGCCCTCGTCGCTGGAAGCGGTCGGAGCAGCCTCGGCGGTCGGAGCAGCCTCAGCGGCCGGAGCAGCAGCCTCAGCGGCCGGAGCACAGCGGCCGGAGCAGCAGCCTCAGCGGCCGAGCAGCAGCCTCAGCGGCCGGAGCAGCAGCCTCAGCGGCCGGAGCAGCAGCCTCAGCGGCCGGAGCAGCAGCCTCAGCGGCCGGAGCAGCCTCGGCGGCCGGAGCAGCCTCGGCGGCCGCAGGAGCTTCCGCTTCCGGAGCCGGGCTTGCCTCAGCGGGCGGCTCGGCTTCCGCTACCGGTTCGGGAGTGGCCTGTGCCGGACTCTCCGCCGGGGCGTCCGGGGAAGGGGTTTCTTCAGAGGCACTCGAGTCCGGTGCCTCTGAAGACACCTCTGACTCGGACGCCTCGGGCGTGCGCTCGTCCTCGGGCGGGATCTCTGACTCAGTCAAGACTCAATCTCCATCTCTTGCGGCTGCTGGGCCGCGTGCGGATGATCGGGCCCGGCGTAGATCTTCAGCTTGGTCAACTGCTTGCGGGCCAGGCGGTTGCGCGGCAGCATCCCCTTGACGGCGATGCGCAGGACCTCCTCGGGCCTCCGTTCCAGCATGTCGTTCAGCGAGCGAGACTTCAGGCCGCCGGGATAGCCGGAGTGGCGGTAGTACATCTTGTCGGCGAGCTTGTTCCCGGTCACGGCGATCTTCTCGGCATTGACGACGACCACGAAGTCACCCGTATCCACATGGGGGGTGTAGGTCGGCTTGCGCTTACCGCGCAGCGCGTCGGCGATCTGGGTGGCCAGACGGCCGAGCGTCTTCCCGGAGGCGTCGACGAGGAGCCAGTTACGCTCCCGATCTGCAGGTGTGGCGACGTAGGTCTTCATGGCACGAAATAAACCGCGCCAGGCTGGCGCGGCTCGGCTCCCATGATAGGCGATCTTTTCCACTACAGCCCATAGCCTGTTTCACATGGAGATTCCCGTTCCGATCCGGCGCCTGACCTACCGCCTGGGCTACCGAATTCTGCAGGCTGTGTGGCTCATCACCCGGCCCACGCTGCGGGGGGTCAAATGCCTGCTCACGGACGGGAACCGGGTGCTGCTGGTCCGACACACCTACGGCCGGCGGTGGTGGGACCTGCCCGGAGGAGCGATCGCCCGCGGTGAGTGCCCTCAAAGGGCAGCTCGCCGCGAGATGCACGAAGAACTGGGATTGGACGACGTGGCGTGGTCGCCCGGCGGAGAGCTCCAGGTGCGTACCCGCCGGCGTACAGATCGCATGTACCTGTTCCGGGCCGAGCTGACCCGTCCGCCGATCAAGCTCGATCCCGGCGAGCTCCAAGACGCCCGGTGGTTTGACCGGGGTGAACTGCCGGTCGATCTCGCCCCCCTGGCCCAGGCGATCATCGAGCGGGCGCCCGCAGGCAGCTCAGGCTAGCCCCGGGTCACTCCCACTCGATCGTGCCGGGCGGTTTGCTGGTGATGTCCAGCACGACACGCCCGACCGGCCGGATCTCGTTGATCATCCGGCTGGCGATCTGCTCGAGCAGGTCATAGGGGAGCCTGGCCCAGTCGGCGGTCATCGCGTCATCGCTGGTGACCGCGCGGATCACGATCACGTTGCCGTAAGTGCGCGCGTCACCCTGGACGCCGACGGTGCGGATGTCCGGCAGCACGCAGAAGGATTGCCACAGATCCCGGTACAGACCCGCCTTGCGGATCTCGTCCTGGAGGATGAAGTCCGCCTCGCGCAGGATGTCAAGGCGCTCACGCGTGGCTTCGCCGCCGACGATCCGGATCGCCAGTCCGGGGCCCGGGAAGGGCTGGCGCCAGACCAGCCGCTCAGGCAGTCCGAGCTCGGCTCCGACGGCACGAACCTCGTCCTTGAACAGCGAGCGCAGTGGTTCGACCAGCTGGAACTCCAGGTCCTCGGGCAGCCCGCCCACGTTGTGATGGGACTTGATCGTGGCCGCGCCGGTGCCGCCGCCCGATTCGATCACGTCGGAGTACAGGGTGCCCTGCACGAGGAAGTCGACCTCGCTCAGCCGGCCTGCCTCCTCCTCGAACACGCGGATGAACTCGGCACCGATTATCCGGCGCTTGGTCTCCGGGTCGGTGACGCCACGCAGCCGCTCCAGGAAACGCTCAGAGGCGTCCACAGCGACGAGCGGCACGTGGAAGTTATCCCGAAACGCAGCCACAACCTGCTCGCCCTCGTTCTTGCGCATCAGGCCGTGGTCGACGAACACGCAGGTCAGGCGGTCTCCGATCGCCTTATGCACGAGCAGCGCGGCGACACTCGAATCAACACCACCGGAGAGCCCGCAGATGGCACGGCCATTGGGGCCCATCTGAGCCTGGATGCGCTCGATCTGCTCGTCGATGACCGAGCGCGCGCTCCAGTTTCCCTCGCACCCACACACGTCCAGAAGGAAGTTGCGCAGCACCTGCTGCCCATACGGGGTGTGGACCACCTCGGGGTGGAACTGGATCCCGTAGATGGCGCGCTGCACCGACTCGAATGCCGCCACCGGCGAGGCCGACGAGGCCGCCAGGGCATCGAACCCGGGCGGCGGTTCGAACACCGTGTCGCGGTGAGACATCCAGCAGCTCTGCTCATCTGGGGTACCGGCCAGCAGGCGACCCGGGCTGCGCACGGTCAGCTGCGAGCGGCCGAACTCGCCGACCTCGGCACCCTCCACGCGGCCGCCGAGCTCGCGGGCGAGAAGCTGCATCCCGTAACAGATTCCGAGGACCGGAACGCCCAGCTCCAGCAGTCCCGGATCGAGTCTCGGCGCGCCGTCCGCGTAGACAGAGGCCGGTCCCCCGGAAAGGATCACTCCCCGGGGGCTCAGCCGCGCGACCTCCTCCGGACCCACGTGGTGTGGCAGCAAGGTGGAGAACACGCCGCACTCGCGAACGCGACGAGCGATCAGCTGCGAGTACTGGCCCCCGTAGTCGAGCACCACGACCTGGTCGCTGGCGGCTCTGGGAACTGAAGGTGCGTCCTGCGCGGCCTCGGGCTCGGGCAGGATCGCCGGCTCCAGGTCATCGGTCAGCCCCGGCTCGCGAAGCTGACCGAGCTGAACGGCGTCAGTCGGCGGCACCAACTGCCGCAGCCTTGCTGCCGGCGCCCATGCCCACACCCTGCTCGCGCTGCAGGTGCTTGCCCTCGGTCTGAAGCGCGGGAGCGACCATCAGCTCTGCTCGGTTGAACTCGGCGATGTCCCGGTATCCGGTGGTGGCCATCGAGGTGCGCAGGCCACCCATCAGGTTGAACGTGCCGTCATTCTCACGCGCCGGGCCGCGGATGATCTCCTCCAGCGTGCCATTCGGCGTCGTCACCACGCGGGTGCCACGCGGCAGCGTCGGGTGGAAGGTGGCCATGCCCCAGTTGTAACCCCGGCCCGGAGCCTCGTAGCTGCGGGCCAGCGCCGAGCCGAGCATCACGGCGTCAGCGCCGCAGGCGATCGCCTTGGCGATGTCGCCGCCGTTGCGCATGCCGCCGTCGGCGATGACCTTCACGTAGTCGCCGGTTTCCAGCATGTGCTGGGAGCGCGCGGCGGCCACGTCGGCGATCGCCGTGGCCTGCGGCACGCCGATGCCGAGCACTCCACGGGTGGTGCAGATGGCGCCCGGACCGACTCCGACGAGCACGCCGGCGGCGCCGGTGCGCATGAGGTGAAGGCCGGTGTGGTAGGAGGCGCAGCCGCCGACCACGATGGGGATCGGAGCCAGCTCGCGGATGAATTCCTTGAGGTTGAGCGGCGGGCGGGACTCGTCAGTGGAGACGTGCTCGGCCGAGACCACCGTTCCCTGGATCACGAGGATGTCCAAGCCGGCTTCGAGCGCGACGTCGTAGTACTTGCGGACCTGCTGAGGCGTCAGCGATGCCGCGGCGACCACGCCGTGCGACTTGATCTCCTGAATCCGCTGGGCGATCAGCTCAGGCTTGACCGGCTCCCGGTAGATGTCCTGCATCTCCCGGGTGGCGATGTCCTTGGAGAAGCTGGCGATGCGCTCGAGCTGGGTCTCGGCGTCCTCGTAGCGGCAGTAGATGCCCTCGAGATTGAGCACGGCGAGCCCGCCGAGCTTGCCTACGATCCCGGCAGTCGTCGGGGAGACGACGCCGTCGAGGGCGGCTGCCAGGAGGGGCAACTCGAAGCGATAAGGACCCAGAGTCCAGGTGATGTCGACGTCATCAGGGTCTCGCGTGCGTCGTGA
Organism: uncultured Solirubrobacterales bacterium; assembly: GCA_963744525.1. Classification (GTDB taxonomy): domain Bacteria; phylum Actinomycetota; class Thermoleophilia; order Solirubrobacterales; family Solirubrobacteraceae; genus Palsa-465. The sequence continues at coordinate 52,006 of CAVUTV010000001.1, forward strand.
GGGGACGATCGCGATGTCGTCGAATCCGTAGGCCCTCCGGGCCTTCTTTCCACGTCCGATCTCGATTTCCATCAGGGCATCCTAGAAGTCGGCGCGGACGAAACCGCGGCGTTCACGCAGGGAGGAGAAATGACCGTTGGGGCGGCAACCAAGGTCGGTCTGACTCTAGCAGCGCGGGGTACCCCGGCTGGACGCGCACGGCGTCGGAAAACCGGACGCTGCGACGTTTCAGCTGACCTGGGCGGTCAGGCTGTGGCGCTCGGCCCGGACGGTGTCAAAGATCCGATCCACCTTGGTCGGCTCCAGGATTCCGGCTCCGATGTGCTGGGTCGATTCGGCGCCGCAGGCCACCCCGAAACGCAGGCAATCGACGACGGGTCGCGCGGCGTAGCGCGCCGCCACGTAACCGGCCAGGAAAGCGTCCCCGGAGCCGATCGGCGAGCGGGCCTCCAGTGGCTCGACCGTGACCCGGTAGAGCGTCGGTATGCCGCCGTCGAGCACGTGGGCGAAGCAGCCGTCGGGGACGGTCATGATCGCCTCCGCGGACCCGAGACGGACCATCTCGGCCACGGCGCTGGCGCGATCGTCGGAGTCGTTGAACTCGTGTCCGACCAGCTCCTCGGCCTCCAGTTCGTTAGGCGAGACGACCTCCGGCTCTGCGCGCACGGCGTGACGCAGCGGCTCCCCGTCGGTGTCGATGATCGTGACCACTCCCAGCTTCCGCACGCTGCGGATCAGATCGGCGTAGATGTCCGGATCGACGCCCCAGGGAAGGCTGCCGGCGAACACGCAGATGCTCGCCCCCTTGGCCAGGTACATCAGTTTCTCCCGGAACAGGTCGAGCTCCTGGGGGAGATCGCCGGGCCGCGCTCGTTGATCTCCGTGTGCAGCCCCGTGGTCGGATCGAGCACGGCCGTGTTGGTCCGTGACTCCTCGCGGATGCGCACGAACGAGTTGAGCACAGCCTCGTCGTTGAGAGCCGCAACGATCCGGCTGCCAGTGGCACCGCCGGCAAGACCGGTTGCGATCACCGGCTGGCCCAGGCGCTTGATCGCCCGAGCGATGTTCACACCCTTGCCGCCCGGCATCGTCTGCTGATCGACGGTTCGGTGCCGGCGCCCCGGCGTGAAGTTGGGCACTTCCAGCGTCTTGTCGAGCGCCGTGTTGAGCGTGACGGTGATGATCATGAGTCGCCTTCCTCCAACTGCTGGCGCTGAGGCCGGGCCTGTCGTCTGCGACGCGTCGAATAACCGGTCACGACCAGGGCCATCAGGATCAGCAGCAGAAGCGTAGACGGTTGGATCAGCAGCCTGGCGGCCTTGGCGATCGGCGACGCGGCAGGCACAGCTCGCGCCAGTACGAGCTTGACGCGTCCGACCACTCGGCGCCCGGCGAACACCACTGCCTGGCCGATCACGGCATGGCGAGGCTTGGGGCCTGTGACCTGCTTGGGGAGATGCAGCGCCACGTGGACCTGGCGCGTCTTGAGCACCACGTAGCTGAACGGGTGCAGGGCGATCACCACGGCGCGCTGGCTGGCGGACTGCTCCGGGATCCGCGCCAGCACTTGGTCGCGACGGATCGCGCGGTCCAGGTGGAAGGCGGCGAACCCGTAGTTCAGCAGCGCCAGCCCGCTCTGGTCGCGAGCCGCTTCGCTGGAGGTGCCCAGGACCGACCCAATCAGCGTCATGCCCCAGCGCGTGGCTGACAGGACCAGCACGTAGCCGGCGTCGTTCGTGTGGCCGGTCTTGACGCCGTTGATCCAGCGGTAGCGACCAACCAGGTCGTTGCGGTTGACCACGTACCGGGGGTGGTTCCCGGTGTGCAGCTCGGCCGACTGAAGGTCGACGATGCGCCGGAAGTAAGCCGAGTGGGCGCGGTCGTAGGCGGCCAGCCGGTCCAGGTCCGTGGGACTGGAGTAGTTGCCGGGCGTGTCGAGGCCGATCGGGGTCGAGTAGTGGGTGTGCGTGAGGTGAAGCGCCCGCGCCTCGGCGTTCATCATCCCCACGAACCGGCGCACGGAGTGGTGGCCGACGTTGTAGGCGAGGTCCTCGGCGGCATCGTCGGCACTCGGCAGCATCTGCGCCAGAAGCAGATCGTGCACGCTCATCCGCTCGCCCGGCGACAGACCGATCTGAGAGTCGCTCGCGGCTGCGCGGTAGCTGTTCTGGGTGAAGAGCGTCCCCAGGTGGTGGATGTGCCGCAGCGTGACCAAGGCCGTCATCAGCTTCGTGGTGCTGGCGATCGCCAGCCGGCCGTTGGCGTTGGCTCCCCACAGCACGCGGTCGGTGGAGGCGTCGATCAGGCTGGCCCCACTCACGGAAAGGCGAGGCGGAGCTACATAGTGGAAGTGCTTGGGACGGGCCGCGGCCGACGGAGCGGCGACCGACGCAGCGGGGGCAATGGCCATCAGCGCGACGGTCACCAGCGCGATCGCTGTCAGTGCGATCGGTGCGAGCCGATGGGGCCGCGTGGCCTGCTTCGCGGGACCGGTCATCGCTTCAGTCTCAGCCGCTGCCCGACCTGAAGGGATCCGGAGGAGGAAAGGTGATTCAGGGATTCCAGGGTGGGGAGCGGAACCCCGGTGCGGGCTGAGATGACCGACAGGCTGTCTCCCGAACGCACCACGTAGAACTTTGCTCTCACCTTCTTCGTGCCCTTTTTGCCGGAGTTGGAAGTCGTGTGGCCGCGCGAACTGGACACTGCCGGGGTGGTGGTGCCGGACGAGCTCGAGTTGAGAGCGTGCTGCACGACCAGGTACGTCGCGAGAACAATCGCGGCGAGCGCCAAGGGCGCCAGAAACCGGATCAGACTCCGGCGCGGGCGCGATTGTTCATACATCGCGGCCCGATCATAGCCGGGTGGCTACGGGCGACAGCGGGCTTTCACGCCGAGCGGACGCTCGTATGAGACGAGCTCAGGCGCTGATCGACCAGGCCAGTTCACGCAGGCGGGCGGCTTCGCGTTGCGCAGCTGCCGCAGGATCGCCGCCGTCGCGCTCGTGCGCGAAGACGATGCCGCGCGAAGCGCTGATAAGACCTCCGCCCCGACCCGGGGCGAAGGCGGGAGCCAGATCCTCCACCCGGCCTCCCTGCGCTCCCACTCCAGGAAGCAGGAACACCGTGTGTGGCATGAGCTCCCGCATGCGGGCCAGGCGAGCCGGCGCGGTGGCTCCGACGACCGCGGCCACGTCCGACAGCCCGGAGCTTCCGACTCCGGAGGTGCCTAGTCGATCCACCAGCCGGGCAAGATGCTCGCTGAGGCTTCCGCCGGCGGCCAGCTCGGCCTCCTGGACATCATCTGCGCCGGGATTTGACGTGCGGACCAGGACGATCAGGCCTGCTCCGGTGCGGCGTGCTGATTCGAGCAGCGGCTCCAGGGAATCGGCGCCGAGCAGGGGATTGGCAGTCAGCGCCCCCACGCCGAGGCCAGGGACGTCGCCGAAGGCGGTGGGGGTCGAGCCGAAGAAGGCCTGCGCGTAGGCTGTGGCGGAGATCGAGATATCGCCCCGCTTGGCGTCGGCGATGACGAGCAGACCCGCCTGGCGGGCGTAGGCGACCGCCTCGCTGAGCGCCCCCCATCCGGCCGCACCCAGGCGCTCGAAGCAGGCCACCTGGAACTTGACCGCCACGCACTCCTGGCCGGCTGAATCGATGGCCAGGCGGCAGTGAGCGGCCACGGCGCGCGCGGCCGCGGTGGCGACCGGGTCGATCCACGCGGCCGGAAAGGCGCCGGGCGTTGCGGCCCCGTGCGGGGCGGCGGTGCCTGGGGCCCCCGGCGGGGCGGGCATGTAGCCCGCCCCTCCGGTCAGTTCGATGGCCCGCGGCCAAAGTCGGGCCGGATCTGGATCCAGTCCGAGCACCAGCTGCGATTGACGCCTGTCAACCTGCTGGGCCAGCCGGTCACCAAAACTCTGGGAAGCTCCGGTATCAGACGGCGAACGTTCCCCCATGGGCACCTCGAACCGGGTGCCTTGGGGTGCCGTCATCTCCGGAGCCTCCTCAAGCCTCAGTTAGACCTGAGTAGGTCAGTTGACGGCCTTCTTGAGCGATGCTCCGGCCGTGAACTTCGGTGCCTTGGAAGCAGCAATCTGGATCTTCTCGCCGGTGGCCGGGTTACGACCCTCCCGAGCGCTCCGCTGCGAGATGCTGAACTTGCCAAAGCCGGAGAACGTCACGTCGCTGCCGCGCTTGAGGGCGTCCTCGATCGTGGACAGCATCGCCTCCACTGCCTCAGAGGCATCCCGCTTGCTGAGCCCCGCCCGATCGGCGACCTGGTCGATGAACTCCGATTTCGTCACTTGCTCCCTCCTTCGAGGTGGTAGGAATCGTCGAAGCTAACAGGCATTGCGGACAATGCACGGGCCAATCCTCTGCCGGCACCGTGGCTTCCCGCACTTACCATGGTTCAACATGATCCGTCACCGTACCGCCTGGGAGTGGCGAAAGGGAAGCCAGATTCCCCCGAGATTGCGGGGTTCACGGCCATTTTCCCGCCTCTCCGGGCCTCCCCTGAGGGCAATGTGACCCAGAAGCCAGTCGCCGATTTGACCGATACCAGCACTGAAACAGGGGACCCGACGAGCCAGCCCGTCCCCCCGCAGCGCGACAATGCGCCCGTGAACGAAACGGTTCCGGGGGCCGAGGACCTCAGCGAGAGCTCGCCCAATCTGAGCCGGATCGCCTGGTCGATCACCACCCTGGCCCTGCTGATCGCCGTGGTGGCGCTGGCATTCCGCGGAGATATCGGCTACGCCGGGGTGACGCTCGCCGTGGCGATCGCGGCCGGGATCAATCTGTTCTAGGACCCGCTCCCGCGGCTTTCGCGGCTGTCGGGGGCGGAACCAGCGTCTCGCCCGGCCTGACCCGATCTTCGGGTTCCAGATGGATGAGCACGTCCGCCCCGTCGATGGTGGCGGCGATTGCGTCCTGAAGCTCGTGGGCGGTGCGATGGGCGTCCTCCAGGGAGGTGCCCGAGCGAAACTGGATGTGGACGTCGACGTAGCGCTTCGACCCGCCGCTACGGCTGCGCAGTTCGTGGTAGCCGACTATCCCATGGGCGGCACCGAACGACTCGATCGTCTGCCGGATGACGGCCACCTCCTCAGCGGGCAGCGCCTGGTCGACGAGCACCTGTCCGGCCCCCTTGATCAGGCGAACGCCGGTCACCACGATCACGCCGGACACCAGCAGAGCCGCCACCGGGTCGATCCACTGCAAACCGGTGACGGCGACCAGGACGAGGGCCACCAGCACAGTGGCCGAGCTGAGTGCGTCCGTGCGCAGGTGGGCGGCATCGCCGGCCAGGGCCGGGGATCCGGTGCTCCGACCCCGCCGGGCCAGGATTGAGGAGACGACGAGGTTGACGACGGTTGAGACGGCGATCACCGCAATCCCCAGCCCCAGCGTGTGGGTGCTGCCACCCTGGATCAGGCGGCGGATCGCCTCGAACGCGATCGCTGCGGAGCCGACCAGGATCAGCACTCCCTCCAGCGCAGCCGCGAGGTCCTCCATCCGCTCGTGCCCGTAGCGGTGCGACTCGTCGGCCGGCTCGCCTGCTTTGCGGACAGAGAAGAACGCGAACAGGGAGGCGATCAGGTCCACGCTGGAGTGGACAGCTTCGGTGAGGATCGCGACCGAACCGGTCAGCGTGCCCGCCACGACCTTGAGCAGGATCAGCGTCGCGTTGGAGAAGACCGACAGCGCCGCTGTTCGCTGCTTGACGCGCGGAGCGCCTGCTGTACCGGCCTCCTGGGCGGCGACCACGGGTTCGGAATGGGTCATCAGCGTGGTTGGCCGGCGGGTCGAGTCCGGGTCAGCCATTCGGCGAACGAACGGATCGCCCGGCCGCGATGGCTGATCGCGTCCTTGTCCTCGTCGCTCAGCTCGGCCATCGTCAGGCCCGCCGGGCCTTCGGTGGGCAGGAAGGCGGGGTCGTAACCGAAGCCCCGGCTGCCCCGGGGCTCGCCGGCCATGACCCCGGCGCAGTAGCCGAAGAACACGTGCTCCTCAGGGCCACCACCGGCTCCGTCCTGGGCCGGGATCCGGTCGCCGCCCGGATCCAGGCCGCTCGGATCGACGAAGGCCAGCGCACACACGTAGCGCAGAGCGCTCCCGGCGGGTACCTCGCGCAGCAGCTTGTCCAGATTCTCCTGGTCGGAGGCGCGTTCGCCCGCGTAGCGAGCCGAGCGCACGCCGGGCGCCCCGTTCAGCGCCTCGGCCTCGATTCCCGAGTCATCCGCGATCGCGGGGCGACCAAGCGCCAGCGCGGCCGCGCGCGCCTTCGGCCGGGCGTTGGCCTCGAACGTGTCTCCATCCTCCGGGGGCAGCTGGACGCTCTCGGGCAGGGCCTCCACCGTGATCCCGAACGGCGCCAGCATCCGGCCCACCTCACGGATCTTGTGGGGATTGCGGGTGGCGAGAACCAGTGGGGCCCGGACCGCTTCCACGTCAGACCCCGGCCGCGACCGCCTCGTCCTGGGCGATCCGGAGCGCTTCGATGCCGGTGGCGGCCAGCCCGAGGAGGTCATCGAGGTGCGCACGGGAAAGCGGAGTGCGCTCGGCCGTGGCCTGCACCTCCACCAGCCCGCCCTCACCAGTCATGACCACGTTGGCGTCGACCTCCGCCGTGGAGTCCTCGGAGTAGTCCAGGTCGAGCATCGGCACACCGGCGACCATCCCGGTGGATACCGCGGCGACAGAGCCGTCGAGCGGAGAACGCTCCAGCCGACCCTCCCGCACAAGTACGTCGGTGGCCAGCCGGAGCGCGACCATGCCGCCGGTGATCGAGGCGCAGCGGGTGCCCCCGTCGGCCTGCAAGACATCGCAGTCGATGTAGATCGTCCGCTCACCCAGCGCGCTGAAGTCGATCACGCCGCGCAGCGAGCGCCCGATCAGCCGCTGGATCTCCACCGAGCGTCCGTCCAGGCGGCCCTTGGAGATGTCGCGCTGCTTGCGATCACCCGTGGAGGCCGGAAGCATCCCGTACTCGGCGGTCACCCAGCCGCGGCCCTGACCGGCCATCCAGCGGGGGACGCTGTCCTGCACCGAGGCCGTGCAGATGACGCGGGTCTCCCCCATCGAGATCAGCGCCGAGCCCGAGGCTGTGCGCACAAATCCCGCCTCGATGCTGACGGGGCGCATCACATCGGCCGCACGTCCGTAGCTGCGCTCACTCATGCGGCCACCTTAGACCCTGGGCTGGCGGGAAGCTCGACGTGCTCCACCTGCCCGAAGGGCATCTGCAGGAAGCGCACCCCGACCTCGTGGAAGGCGTCCACATCGCCCGTGCACTGAAAGCGGTAGTCGCCTTCGCCGGCGCGCGGATTGAGCAGACCTCCGGCCGAGAGCGCGCGCTCCACCGAGCGCGCAACGCCGGCGCCCGCCGACACCAGCGTGACGCCGCGCCCCAGCATCCGCTGGAGCATGGGCGCGCACAGCGGGTAGTGGGTGGAGCCGAGGATCACCGTGTCCACCTGCGCGGCCAGGAGGGGGGCGCAGTATGTCCGCACCGTTTCGAGCACCTGCTCGTCGAATGGGAATCCGGACTGGATGATGCGCGCCAGATCGGGGCAGGCCACGGACTCCAGATGCACGTGGGGGTCGGCGGCCGCCACCGCCCGAGCGTAGGCCCCGTTGTTCACGGTGGCCGGCGTGGCCAGCAGACCGATCCGGCCGGTGCGACTGGCCACGACGGCGAGCTGAGCCGCCGGCCTGAGCACGCCGATCACGTCGATCTCCGGGGCGACCTGCTGCAGATGGCGCTCCAGCGTCTCCAGCGCCGCGGCGCTGGCGGAGTTGCAGGCCACGACCAGGAGCTTGGCTCCCTGGCGCAGCAGATGATCGGCGATCTGGCGGGAGAATTCCTGCAGCTCGGCATCGCTGCGATCGCCGTAGGGAAAGTGCGCGGTGTCGCCTAGATACAGGTAATCCTCGGCAGGAAGGGAGACCAGCAGCTCGTGCAGGACGGTCAGTCCGCCGACGCCGGAGTCGAACACGCCGACCGGGCTGGAGGCGCCGATCGGGGGTGGCGGCGCTGCGGGCTCGAAACGGTTTGAGGTCATCGCTGGTTTGATGGTGCCAGGTCAGGATGCGCGCACTCGTCGTCACCAACATGTATCCCACTCCCGACCGCCCGGCGTTCGGCAGCTTCGTCCGCGACCAGGTCGAGGCGCTGCGGCGGCTCCCGGAGATGGAGCTGGAGCTGGAGGTCATCGCTCCGGGGAGCGCGCTGGCGTACGCGCGCGCCGCCCTCGATCTGCAGCGTCGCTACCGGCGGCGGACCCGGTTCGACGTGGTACATGCCCACTTCGGGCTGTCGGCCTGGCCGGCGCTCGCCGTCCCGGCCCGGATTCACGGCGTCACCCTCCATGGCACCGATGTCTCGCATCCGCGCTCCCGGGCGATCACGCTTCCGGCGCTGCGGCGCATGGATTTGGTGGCGGCCGTCTCCGCCGAGCTGGCTGGACAGCTGCCCCGGTGGGCCGGCCGCGGAGCGGTCAGGGTGCTGCCCTGCGGTGCTGACCTGACTCGGTTCCGTTCAACCGAGCGGGCGCAGGCGAGAGAGGCGCTGGGTCTAGACCCCGCCGGGCCATACCTGCTGTTCCCCGCCGATCCCGCGCGCCCGGAGAAACGGCACGACCTGGCCGCCGCGCTGGCGGCTCGGCTCAATGTGCCGCTGCTGACGCTCGGCGCCGTCCCGCCCGAGCAGGTCCCGAACTACGTCAACGCCGCCAACGCCGTGCTGGTCACATCGGACCGTGAGGGATTCGGCCTGGGCGTGGTGGAGGCACTGGCCTGCGACGTCCCGGTTCTGTCCACCCCGCATGGAGTCGCGCCCGAAGCGCTGAATGCCGTGGACGGGACGCTGTGCGGACCGTTTTCCGAAGACGTCTGGGCCGCCGTCCTGCGCCCGCACATCGAAGCCCGTGATCCGCGCATCCACGGGCGGGCCGTGGGCGAGCACTACTCGGCCGACGCGATGGCCCGGCGGGTGGCCTCGAGCTGGGAGGAGCTGGCCGGGGAGTCCGAGCCCGGATAAAACCTGTTCTGGCGCGCAAGTTGCAGCCGGCGCGCGAGCATTGCGCGCACCGACAGGTTCCCCATGGTCCAGCGCGCAATTCACGAGGCCTCGGTTCACTTTGCGCGCTGGAACAGGTCGTGAGGCCCTCCGGAGCAGATCAGCGTCGCAGCGGGACCGGCGTCAGGCCGCCCGACCCAGACTGGGCCAGAACTCCCGCAGCCGCGCCCGGGCTTCCAGCGCCAGCGCCTCGGGCGCGCCACACGCCGGTCCCTCCGGCCTGGCCCCCAGGAGCACGTCGACATCCGTGGCGATGCCCTCGCCGCCCACGCCGCCGTCGCCGCCCCGCAGCACGTCCATCGTCACCGCCACCCCGTCAGCCAGTGGCCCCAGCGCGTAGCCCCCCTCCAGCACCGCCCCGACCGGCACCGCCAGCTCACCGGCCAGATCGCGCAGCAGCCTCGACATCGCGGCAAACCCGGCGTCGCTCACACGACACCCGGCCAGCGGATCTCCCGCGTGGGCGTCATAGCCCGCCGAGATCAGGATCAGGTCGGGGCTGTACTCCCGTCCCGCGGGCACGATGACATCGCGAACCATGGAGACGAACACGGCATCACCTGACCCGCTCGGGACGGGCAGGTTGAGCGTGTACCCCCGGCCGGCGCCACTGCCCACGTCGTCCCTCGGGCCGGTACCCGGATACAGCGGCCACTCGTGGATCGAGGCGAACAGCACCTCGGCGGTGTCGTGGAAGACATCGTTGGTGCCGTTCCCGTGGTGGACATCCCAGTCCACGATCATCACCCGGTCAGCGCCGCCCTGGGCCAGCGCGTGCCGCGCCGCCACCGCGATGTTGTTGAACAGGCAGAAGCCCATCGCCCGGCCGGGCAGCGCGTGGTGACCGGGGGGGCGGTGGGCGCTGAACCCGACCGTGCCGGCGCCCCCGTCGAGCAGGTGCTCGACCATCGCCACGGCGCCACCCGCGCCGTGCAGCGCCGCCTGGAAAGAGCCCGGGCTGATCACAGTGTCGGCGTCGAGGAACCCACCGCCGGCGGCGCAGGCCCGCTCGATCGCCTCGACATACGCCGCCGGATGCACACGCTCCAGAACCGGGCGTTCCACCGGCGGCGACGGGATCCGCTCGTAGCCCAGCCAGCCCAGTCGCTCGAGCTCCTCCATCACCGCGACGATCCGCTCCCGACGCTCCGGATGGCCACCGGTGTCGTGCTCGAGTGAGCTGGGGTGGGAGAAGAGGACGGCCGCAGGCCCCATCGCGCAGGTACCGTACTGCCGTTGACCGAGCCCGGTAGCCAGCTGATCGTCGTCGGCGCAGGCGCGGCGGGCCTGTACACGGCTCTCTGCGCATCGCGGGCCGGCGCCCGGGTCACGCTGGTCTCGGCCACCCCGCTGGCCGGAGCATCCAGCTACTGGGCTCAGGGTGGACTGGCGGCCGCGATCGGGCCTGACGACAGCCCGGAGCAGCATCTTGCCGACACCATGGCCGCGGGCCGGGGGGCCGTGCGGGAGTCAGCGGCGCGGATTCTCTGCCACGAAGCCCCCGGGGCGGTCGAGGACCTGACCAGCCTGGGCGTGAGCTTCGATGCCGACCGGAACGGGCGCCTGGCGCTCGGTCTCGAAGGCGGTCACAGCCACCGCCGGGTCGTGCACGCCGGTGGCGCGGCCACCGGCCGTCGCATCATCCGCCAGCTGGCGGCGCGAGCCTCCGAGGACCCGGCGATCGAGGTGCTGGAGGACTGCCGGGTGATCGCGCTGCTGACCAGCGACGGTCGCTGCATCGGGGTTCGGCTGCTGGACGGCCGGCTGCTCAGCGCCCCAGCCACGGTCCTGGCCACCGGCGGCGCAGCGGCGCTGTGGTCGCGAACCACGAACCCGCTGGGCGCCACCGGATCTGGCCTGGTGCTGGCCCACCGGGCCGGCGCCGCGCTGGCCGACCTGGAGCTCATGCAGTTCCACCCCACGGCGGTCGTCGGCGAGGCCGACGCCGACGGCTTTCTGGTCACCGAAGCCGTGCGCGGTGAGGGTGCGGTGCTTCTGGACCCGCAGGGCCGGCGGTTCGTCAACGAGCTGGCCCCGCGCGACGAAGTGGCCCGCGCGGTGCAGGAGGTGATGTTGGCCACCGGCGCTGACGCGGTAGGCCTCGACATGCGCCAGGTCGACCCGGCCCTGTTCCCGAATGTCGTCGGTGCGCTGCGCCGCTCCGGCATCGATCCGGAACGCGAGCTGATCCCGGTCGCGCCGGCGGCCCATTACATGATGGGTGGGGTGGCCACCGACCTCGAGGCGCGGGCCGACCTTCCGGGGCTATACGCCGTCGGCGAGTGCTCCTGTACGGGGCTGCACGGCGCCAACCGCCTGGCCTCCAACTCGCTCACCGAGTGCTTCGTGTTCGGAGCGCGGGCGGCCCGCCGAGCGCTGTCCGAACCTCCGCCTCCCCCCGTCTCGAGCGTCGCCGCAACCTCGCCAGGCCCGGCGCCCGAGCTGACACAGCGGAGCCGGGAAGCGCTGTGGCAGAAAGCCGGGCTGCTGCGGGACGGCGACGGCCTGAGGAGCCTCCTAGGAGACCCGCATCCGCTGGTGCGGCTGATAGCGACGGGGGCTCTGGCCCGCACCGAAAGCCGCGGCGCCCATCGCCGCCGGGACTTCCCGGAGACAGACCCGAGCTTCGATCGCCGGCACGTGACGCTTCTCCCCGATCGCGACCCCGCGATCGGGGAGTGGATCTAGCCCTCCGCGCACGCGTACGGACTTTCTACGGACCCTGATCAGGGTTTTTTACTTAATTGGTGCTTAACACCGGCCCCAGACGGGAATTCACCTTGGCAGGAAATACTGCCCCTCGCGGATGTAGAGGCAGACGGCACGGTGCCGAAAGGAGAGAGGTTTCGATGTACCGCTTCAGCAGGGCGATCTACCGGGAACTCGCCAGCGAGATACTCGAGGACCCCCATAGCGATAACCCGTACGCCAATCACGAGCGCGTGCTGCGCTTCTGTGAGGCCGCAGTCGAACGACTGGCGACTGACCGCCATTACTTCGCACGTCCCGCGCGCAGCCTGTTCTGCGACATCAGGGTCTACTTCCCGATGTGCGCCCAGCGCCGGGTTCTCAAGGTCGTGGAGCAGTACGTCGGCTTCGCCGATGAATTTCTGCGCAGCCGTCCCCAGAACGGCTTCGACGCCTACGGCAACCCGCTCCAGTGCCGCGCCAGCACGCGCAAGGGCACCCCGTGCCAACGAATGCCGCTGCCTCACAACGGCTACTGCCCCTCGCACCAGCACCTGGCCGAGACCGAGGAGATCCCGGCCTACGCGAGCGCTGCGGCCTGAGCGCGCTTTGATTTAGAAGCCCCGCATCCGCGGAGGGCGGGCGGGGCCGATTCCCGCCGGGAAACGCCGGCGGGCGGCGTGTAGCGTGCCCGGGATGCTCTTGGGCGTCGACGTCGGCGGCACCTTCACAGACGCCGTCCTGGCCACCGAGCAGGGGATCCTCACAGCCAAGGCTCCGACCACCCCGCACGACCAGTCAGTGGGCGTGCTCCAGGCGGTACAGGCAGTGCTGCAGCGCGCCGGCCACGGCGCCGGCGAGGTCAGTGCGTTCTCACACGGGATGACCGTGGCCACGAATGCGCTCCTGGAGGGGCGCACCGCTCGCACGGCCCTGATCGCCACGGAGGGTTTCACCGACATCGTGGAACTGGCCCGCCAGAACCGGGCCGAGCTCTACCGGCTGTGCGCCACCGGCCCGGCCCCGCTCGTCCCCGAGGAGCTGCGCTTCGCCGCGCCGGAGCGGATGACCCCTGAGGGACCGCTCGAGCCGCTGAGCGAAGCCGCCGCCCGCCGGCTGGCCGAACGCGTGGCCGGCGCCGGCGTCGAGTCGGTGGCGGTCGTGCTCCTGCACTCCTACCGCCACCCCGAGCACGAGCAGCTGCTCGGACGGGCGTTCGAAGCCGTGGCGCCGCACGTCTCCCGGCACCTGTCCCATCAGTCGGTGGGGACGTTCCGGGAATACGAGCGCGCCGCGACCACCGAGGTCGACGCCGCCCTCTCCCCCCTCCTGGCCGGCTACCTGCGCCGGCTGGGCTCCCGCTGCCGCGAGGCGGATCTGCCCGAGCCCTCGATCATGCAGTCCGCGGGCGGGCTGATCGACCTCGATCAGGCCGCCCGCCACGCAGCCCTGACCGTCCTCTCAGGGCCGGCCGGAGGCGCCGCCGGCGCCGCCTTCGCCGCTCGCGCGGCCGGGTACGAGGACGTGCTCTGCTTCGACATGGGCGGTACCTCCTGCGATGTATGCGTGGTCGACGGCGGTCAGGTTCAGGAGCAGTCCGCGGGAGCCTTGGCCGGGCGTCCTCTGGCCGTGCCGATGCTGTCGATCCACACCGTCGGGGCCGGCGGCGGATCGATCGCCTGGCGGGATCCGGGGGGCGCGCTCCGGGTCGGCCCCCGCTCGGCGGGGGCCGACCCGGGACCGGCCTGCTACGGCCGGGGCGGGTCCGAGCCGACGGTGACCGACGCCAACCTGGTGCTCGGGTACCTGGATCCCGACGTCCCACTGGCCGGCGGCGTGGAGCTGGACACCGGCGCGGCCGAGGAGACCGTCGGCCGGTTGGCCGCGAGCGTGGGCCTGCAGGCCCGCGAGTGCGCCGAGGGCATCCGCCGCATCGCCTGCGCCGAGATGGCCCGCGCCCTGCGTGTGGTCACCGTCAACCGGGGTGTCGACCCGCGCCGGTACGCGCTGATGGCGTTCGGCGGCGCCGGCCCGATGCACGCCACCGACATCGCCGATGAGCTGGGCATCGACCGCATCCTCGTACCGCGCGCCTCCGGAGTGCTGGCCGCACTCGGTCTGGTCGTCTCACCCCAGCGCCGCGACGTGCAGCGCAGCGTTCTGCTCTCCGGCGCTGAGCTGACGCCGGAGGCGATCGCCGGTCACGTCGAGGAGCTGACCGGGCGGGCGGTCCGCGAGCTGGGCGGCCAGCCGGCGGTCGTCCGGACCGTGTTCGAGACCCGCTACCGGGGGCAGTCATTTGAGCTGCCGGTTGTCGCGGCGCCCGGCGAGCTGCGCGAGGCGTTCGAGAGCGAGCACGAATCTCGCTATGGCTACCGGGATGAGAGCCAGGACCTGGAGCTGGTGACGATCCGGGTGAGCGTCGAACTGCCGGCGCCCGAACTCGAATTGCCCGCATGGCCGGGAACTGGAAAGATCACCGGACCGGCCGTCGTGCCGCTTCCCGAGTCCACGTTGGTGGTCCCGCCCCTGTGGGAGGGTATGAGCGACTCCGGCGGAACCATCCACCTGACTCGCAGCTGATGGACGCTGTCGATCTCCAGCTCATGACCGGCGCCCTGCGGGCCGCCTGTGAGGAGATGGGCGCCGTGCTGATCCGCTCGGCGCACTCCCCCAACATCAAGGAGCGCCGCGACGCCTCCACCGCGCTGTTCGACGCAGGCGGCGAGATGGTCATGCAGGCCGAGCACATTCCCGTCCACCTGGGGGCGATGCCCGCCGCGGTGGCTGCGGTACGAGATCTCAATCTGGCGCCGGGCCGGGCCTTCATCCTCAACGATCCCTACCGCGGCGGCACGCACCTGCCGGACATAACCGTGATCACGCCGATCTTTGCGGGGCAGGACCTGCTCGGGTTCGCGGCCGCCCGAGCCCACCACGCTGACGTTGGAGGACCCACCCCGGGCTCGATGCCGGCCGATTCGACGACGCTGGCCGACGAGGGTGTGGTGATAGAGCCGCGGGAGCTCGACGACGCCTGCATCGCTGAGCTTGTGAGCAAGATGCGCGCCCCCGAGCAGCGGCGCGCCGACCTGCAGGCCCAGCTGGCCGCCTGCCGCACCGGCGAGCGCCGGCTCCTGGATCTGCACGCGCGGTCCGGTGACGGCGCGCTGCTCGAGGCGTTCACGGAGGTCCTCGATTACGCGGAGCGCCGAACCCGCGCCTGCCTCGCGGCGATGCCGGACGGAACCCGCACGGCCCAGGACATCCTCGAGGGCCGGGAGGGCGACCTGCCGATCAAGCTCGCTGCCCGCGTGGATGGCGACAGGCTGATTCTCGACTTCACCGGATCAGCCGACCAGCACCCGGGAAACCTCAACTGCCCGCTGGCCGTCACGCAGTCGGCGTGTTACTTCGCCGTGCGCGTGCTGAGCGACCCCGACATTCCGGCCAGCGCCGGCGCGTACCGGCCGGTCGAGGTGATCGCGCCGGAAGGCTCTCTGCTGGCGGCTCGCTACCCCGCCGCGGTGGTGGGCGGGAACGTGGAGACGTCTTCACGGGTTGCCGACGTGGTCCTCGCCGCCTTCGGCCACGCGTGCGGGCAGGGCACGATGAACAACCTCACCATGGGCAGCGATCAGGTCGTCTACTACGAGACGATCGGCGGGGGGCAGGGCGCCTGCGCCGACGCCGACGGTCCTTCTGGCGTGCACGTGGCGATGAGCAACACGCTCAACACCCCGATTGAGGCCCTGGAGCTGGAGTTCCCGTTGCGCATGGTGCGCTACGAGCGGCGCCGGGGCTCCGGCGGGGCCGGGGCGCACCGAGGTGGGGACGGTGTCATCCGGGAGGTGCAGGCGCTGGCGCCCCTCACGTATTCCCTCATCACCGAGCGCCGGCGCGTGTCGCCTCCGGGAGCCGGTGGCGGCCGCCCGGGGGCGCCGGGCCGCAATCTGCTCGACGGCCGGGAGCTCCCGGCCAAGGCGATCGGGCATCTGGCCGCGGGGCAGCGGCTGCGGATCGAGACTCCGGGCGGCGGCGGCTACGGCGAGCCGCACCCGTAACATCGGGCCCCGTGCGCGTCGCCTTTCTCGGCCTGGGGATCATGGGTTCGCGGATGGCCGCCAACCTGGTGGCCGGCGGATTTGAGCTGGTCGTGTGGAACCGGACGGCCGCTCGAGCGGAGGAGTTCGCGGCGTCGCACGCGGGCGTGGAGGTGGCGGCGAGCCCACAAGCCGCCGCCACCGGCGTCGATGTGGTGGTGTCGATGGTGGTCGACGGCCCCCAGGTGGAGGCGATCCTGCTGGGTGAGGACGGCGCCGCGGCCGGAGCCGCGCCCGACACCCTGTTCGTCGACTGCTCCACGATCGGTCCCGACGATGCGCGGCGGATCGGCGCCAGGCTGGAGGAACGCTCGCTGACGTTGCTCGACGCGCCGGTCACGGGATCCTCGCCGCGCGCGCAGGACGGCACGCTGACGATCATGGTCGGAGGACCGCAGCAGGCCTTCCAGCAGGTGCGTCCGGTGCTTGAGGCGATGGGCTCGCTGATCGTCCACGCGGGCGAGCTGGGTCAGGGACAGCTCGTCAAGGTGATCAACAACGCTGTGGCGGCCTCCAACGCCGCCGTCCTCGGAGAGGCGCTGCTGGTGGCTCAGGGGGCGGGCGCCAACCTGGATGCACTGCTTCAGGTGATGGGCGCCGGCTCGGGCGGCTCGGCGATGCTGAACCTCAAGGCGGACCCGATGCGCCGCCACGACTACAGCACCCTGTTCAAGCTCGATCACATGCTCAAGGACGTCCGCCTGTGCCTCGACGCCGCGCTGGAGGCCGGGGTGCCTTTCGAGCTGGCCCAGCGCACCGAGGAGATTCTGGCGACGGCTGCGGCGGAGGGTCATGGCGAGGAGGATTTTGCGGCCCTGATCGAAGCGCTGGAGCACGAAACCGGCGTTCGTCTCGATCCGGCTTAGCGCTGCCCCGTCTCGGGCTTCGGATCGTGATTACTACACGCCCGTTCCTTTTCAAAACCCGTGAATTTGCAGCAACATTTGGGGTTTTCGAAGAACTCGCCTAGAATCACCTCCAGCCCCGGTGCCGTCGGTTCCCACTCACGCGCCGGGCTTTCCCGCAAACCCCCATCTCCCCCCCCGATTTATGCCGATTGCTTTCAAAGAATGGGCCGTCACTGTGCGGGCTCTGGCCGAAGGCGAGCAACTCCTAACTCTGCGCAAGGGTGGGATTCGCGAGCCTGAAAGGCACTTCCAGCTCGAGTACGACCGGTTCTTCCTTTATCCGACATTTGACCATCAGCGGACCGATCTGGTCCGTGAGTCGCACCGCCCCGAGCTGGCCCGAGCTCTGGAGGAGGGCGTCTGGAGCGACGGTGAGCCGTCGCCGCAGGCAATGCTCCGCGAGCTCGAGATCAATCAGCCCGACCGGGTGCGGATCCGTGCCTGGGCGGAGGTGGCCGCGCACTTCACGGTCACAGATCGCCGGGCCGTTGACGCCCTGTCGCCGTTCTACGTCTGGACCACCGACTACGCAGAAAAGCGTCTGGCTTGGAAGCGACGCCATCCGCTGCACGTGATTCTGCTGCGCACGTACCGGATCCCCCGTCCCGTCACCGTCAAGGTGCGTGACGAATACGGCGGTTGCCGCTCCTGGTTGGAGCTGACCCGCGACCTGCCGTTCGAGGGCACCCCGGTGCTCTCTGACGATGAGTTCGAGCGGGCCTCTGAGGAGATCGCATCGATCGCCTCGGACCGTCAGCCGGTCCTCGTCTGACCCCTCATTCAGCTTCCTCCCCGGGCCGGCGATTTCGCCGGCCCGGGGAGTAGAAGCGTCCCGTTTAGGCAAGGAAAGCCCGATGCCCTGGGTGGAATCAACTTCCGCTTCGTTCACGTGCCGTCACGTCTCCGAGCAGGCCGACGACGCCGAGCGAGTGCTGGACCTGCTGGAGGACACGCGCGAGCGATTGGACGGGGTTTTCCCCCGAACGGTGGGCGATCTGGAGATCGTCCTGCACGACACTCCCGGCTCGCTGATCATGGCCCGGCCGCTGATGCCGGCCAAGTGGAGAGCCACGGCGCCGGCGGCGCGCCGGTACGTGACCGGCTGGGTGGGAGGGCGGGAGATCCACGTGCTGTCGCCGGCGGCGCTGCGGGCCAGGGCCTCAGGCGTGGACGGTCTGCTCAGATGCTGCATCTGACGCCGGCATCGCTGTATGTGCTCAGGGTGATCCAGCACTGCAACCAGGATCTGGAGCGCGCGCGGAGGCCGCTGCGCCCGGCGCTGGAGATCCGCTGGGCTTGGCTGCTGGAGGGCGCGGCGCGCTGGTTCTCAGGCGAGACCGCCCACGCCCGCGCGGCGATCGGCCGGCGCCTGCGGGAGGACAGCCGCCCGAGCTTCCCGCCCCGTCTGCGAGACGCTCCGCTCCTGGGCGGGACGGTGATCGATCTTCTCGCCCGCGAGGAGGGCGAGAGGTCGGCGGCCAAGCTCGCCTGCCGGCTTCATCCGCAGGGATCACGAGCGGCCCTGACCCAGGCCTTCGGCGGACGGGCGCTGGTGCACACGGAAGGGGCCTGGCGCACCCACCTGTCGCGACTGGCCGGGGCCGCGCGTTAGTCGCGCATCGCCCGCGCATCCACCCCGGAGATGACCGTGTCACCCCCGGGGCAGGCGCGGCTTCTTCTCAGCCGGTGAACACCGGGCTGGCGGCCGTAACCCGGATGCGGGCGTCCGCCTTCCGGTACCCGGCCTTGCTCGCCTCAGCGGTGTAGGTGCCCTTCTTGAGGGTCAAGCAGAGCCTCGCCAGACCGGCACTCCCGGTCGACGTGGTGCGTCCGGACAGCCTGACCGATACGCCCTTCACACCGTGCCCGCCGGAGGTGGCCGAGAACGCATAACACGTCTTCTGGCCGGCCTTCGCCGAACTTGGGGATACAGCCAGCTTGAGGGGCTTCGCCGCGACCTTGACCGTGTAACTGGTACGGGCCGCAGAGGTGCCGTCGCAATAGGCGGTCTGACCGGTGAACACCAGAGCCGTCGAGCACCCTGAATCATCTGTCACCGTCAGGGTGACCTTGTGCTTGCCGGCCTTGCGGTACGTGTGAGACACGATCGCCTTGGTGGTCGTGAGGCTGTGACCATCGCCGAAGTTCCAGTGGTAGCTCACCACCGTTCCATCCGAGTCAGAAGACTTCGAGGCGTCGAACTTCGTCGCCTTGCGAATCTTTGCCACCTGCGAGGAGAAGCGCGCGACCGGACCCTGGTCCGGCGGAATCACGACCGACAGCAGACCCGATCCATGCGCGACCGACGGGGTCGATTTGGGCGATAGCTCCCCAGAGGACGCCACGTTGTACTGATCGGTCGTGTCGGCGAGGTAGGCGGGGACGTACGCGCTCTTTCCGTCGGCGGTAAACCAGATGAAGATCGAGCCCGTGGAGGCAGGGGCCTGGAACGTGCTCTTCGGCGCCAGCTCGCCGCCACTGCCCACGGTGAACTGGGAAACGATGCCGCTTACGAAGTTGTAGTTCGGCACGTAGACACTCCTGCCATCGGGGCTGACGGTGAGCGCGTAGTTCTCTCCCGTCGTGCCCGTGGTGATCGTCGGCGTCGCCTTGGCTGAAAGCTCTCCCCCTGTGCCCACGGAGTACTCGTCGACCAGCGGGCTTCCAGCATTTGCGCCGTAGACGTTCTTGCCATCCGGGGTGATGACGAGCATGCCAATGTCGGTGAAGACGCTCGGCACCGTCGGGGTCGCCTTGGGCGTCAGGGAGCCGTCGCTCGCTCGGTTGAACTCGGCGATGGTGTTGTCGGAGTTGGCGACGTAGACGCTCTTTCCGTCCGGACTGATGGCTATTCCGGACGGCGCAGAAATGTCAGTGGTGACGGTGTGGGATAGCGTGAGCCCGCCGGTGCTGCCGATGTCATAGACACCGACAGATCCTGTGTCGTACACCGCTACGTACAGATTCTTACCGTCCGGGCTGACCGCGACCCCGTAGGGCTCGCTTCCTGTCGTCACCTGGGCCGGCGAAAGCGAAGTCAGGGCTCCCGATGAGCCGATGCGGTACTGATTTATCTGCGTGCCGCTGAAGTTGGCTGCGTAGAGATACTTGCCGTTTGGGGTGATCGCCTGCATCCAGGGCTCGTTCCCAGCCGGGGTAGAGGCACCGAACGACAGCACCCCGCCTGTGCCGATTCCGTATTCGTCGACGGAGGGGCCACCGGAGTCGGTGACGTACGCGTGGTCCGGGGCGGCCGCGGCGGCTGCGGGAAGCGCAAGCGCCGCTGCGGGAAGCGCAAGCGCCACTGCAGCGATGAGCACGGGGGCACGACCCAGCACGGGGCCACGCAGCCACGTCTCGGAAAGAGAAACACGCACGCCGATCTCCTGACGGACATACAGCTGTTGATGGATTCCCGGCCTCAGTGGCTTTCGGAGTCCCCTTGGAGGGAATCTAAAGCAAACCGCTGCGAGAATGTTCGCGATGGCCTACGACGAGGACCTGGCCAACCGGATCCGCGAGCTGGTGGCGGATCAGCCCGGGGTTACCGAGATGAAGATGTTCGGTGGTCTCGCGTTCCTGATCGGGGGCAACATGTCGGTCGCCGCGTCCGGGCAGGGCGGGCTGCTCCTGCGAGTTGACCCCGGGCAGACCGACGATCTTCTGGCCGAAGCGAACGCCGAGCCCTTTGTGATGCGTGGCCGTCCGATGGACGGCTGGCTGCGGGTCGCGCCAGAGGGCGTGGGGAGCCAGGAGGAGCTGGCGCGCTGGGTGGCGCGGGGAGTCGCCTACGCCCGGTCACTGCCCGCCAAGAGCAGGTAGCCCCCGGCACGCCCGGCCAGCCTCGCTCAGTGGATCGAGAGGGACAGCAGCCACACCACCAGCGCCCCGAGGGCCAGCGCCAGGACCAGCCCAACCAGCAGGCGCCCGGGAGCGGTGCGTCCTGTCCCGGTCTGGGCGGGAGAGATGATCTCTGCCGCCAGCAGCACCTCACGCGCGGTTGGTACGCCGGACTCGGGCACCAGCACGTCCCGGGGTCCCGCCGCCAGGAAGTCCGGCACGTCGAAGCCGGCGCTCCGGCGCAGCAGGCTGGGCACGCCCTCCTCGAGCAGCAATCCCTGGATGAACTCGGCCTCGGCCAGGTTGTTGGCGCGCGCGACCTTCCGCAACTGCCCTTCGGCCAGCTGCGGCTTGACCTTCCGTGCCCGCCCGTGCCGGTCGCTGACCACCAGCTCGGGCGCGTCCAGTACCAGCGGGACCCGGCAGTTCTCGCAGAAGCGGTGCTCGCTGTCGTACGCCGCTCCGCAGTCCGGGCAGACGAGCGGCGCAGAGGCGGGTGTCCCCATCACACCACTTCCAGCTCGGCTTCTCCCACCTGGCCGCCGCGGATCGTGTAGGCCGGGAATTCCGGCTCGGCACCGGCCAGGCCGATGATCACGTAGATGGGGTCCGGCCACCCGGCGGCCAAGTTCACGTCGGTCTGCGACGGGTAGGGCGGGCTGCGAGTATGCGAGTGGTAGATCGCTCCGAGCTCACAGCCCTGATCCTCGATCTCCATGAAGATCTTCAGAAGCTCCTCCGGCGCGATCTCGTAACGCAGCGGGCTGGCGTGGATGTTCTCGGCCTCGTACACCCGGACGGCCTCCCCGTCGCGTGTGGCAACGACGCCGCAGCACTCGTTGGGGGCTTCGGCCAGGGCGTGATCGACCATCTTCTGAACGAGGTTTTGAGCGATCTTCACCGAGCCGAGGCTACCAGTAGAAGTTGGCCCTCCGGAGTCGTCCAGACCACGTCAACCAGCCCTGGGCGAGTGCCGATACCGGAAAAGTGACTGATGAACAGCGAACGCTCAAGCAGATGATCCTGGAAGGGATGTACGTGGTGGACGAGCGTTCGGTGGCCGGAGCGATCGTGGCTCGCGCGCGAGCTCGGACCGCAGTGGCCCGCACCAGCTTCCGCGGAGACGCACTGCCAGCGCAGTCCCGGCGCCCGGCACTCGGCCGCTACCCGCGAGCCGGCACGTTCCGGCGGGACGAGCCCACAGTTCAGGGCATCTAGGTAACGGACTCAGCCGCCCGCCACGGCGGGTGGTGTGGCAGTGCCCGTCACGAATGACGTGGACACATCCAGAGTGATACGCGCCGGGTTGCGATAGCTGAACAGCAGCGTGGCATGCTGGGCCTCGGAGGCCAGGATCCGCGCCGCCAGCGTCACGTTGGCTCGCCGCGTGAGGTGACCCAGAGCTCTGTAGTAGGCGCCTTCCAGATTCCTCTCGAGCTTCTCCAGCACGGTGAACCAGGCGCGCTCATCGTGCAGCGAGCGAAACGAAACCGTGACCCCGTGACCGGCCAGCGCCGCCTGAAGCGCTGTGGGTGAGAGGTCAGGTGGCGGCGGCGCAGCCTGGCCGGTGAGCGGGGCCAGCGCGGCCGCGTGGGCCCGCTCCTGGGCGCCGAGCCTCCGCGCCAGCTCCCGCCCGCCTGGGGAGATCTCTGCGTTGGCCGCCGCCACGGCGTACACGTTTGCCGCCAGGTGCTCCAGTTCCAGGAGCGCCAGCATGATCCGGCGTTCCTCCCGAGCGGAGGGCGCGCGCAGCACATCGGCGACCAGCTCCCGGCGCGAGCGAGCGCTGTCCTGCTGATGACTCATTCGGCGGTGGTGAGGAACGGACCCGTCATCGGGCTCTTGCCCTGCTGAGCCCGCAGCACGGTGACATGCTGGGCGTCATTGGCCATGATCGCGGCCGCGGCCTGGCGCAGATACGGCGTGGACAGGCGTGGGATCGCGTCCATGTAGGCCGTGATCTGGTCGCGCTCCAACCCGTGCAGCAGGGACAGGATCTCGGCGCGGCCCTGGGGATGGCCGAAGTCATACGTGCGCGAGTTACGGGGTTTGGCGCCCAACTGGCGGATCAGCTTCCCCAGGATGCCGGCGTGGGCCAGCTCCTGGGAGAGAAACTGGCTGGCCATCGCCTGACCGAAGCCCCCCAGCAGGGGCGCGGCCGCGGTGTAGGCGGCGATCGAGCGCTGCTCGGCGGACAGCGCCGTATTGAGCAGCTCGGCGTCGGCTGCCCGCGTTTGCGGCGACACCGTGAACGGACGCAGGGAGGAGCCACAACCATCCAGTCCGAGCACGGTCAGACCGCCGAGACCGGCCAGCGAGCTCTTGAGAAGCGTCCGGCGGGTGCCCGCCCCCGCGGGCATTACCACCAGACGGTGGTGTCCAGATTCTCGATCTCTTCCAGCGGCCGGGTGTAGATCCCAGACGAGAAGTACTTGGCGCCATCGTCAGCCACGATGAACACGACATTGCCCTCGTCCAGCTCGCCGGCGATGCGCAGCGCCACCCGCGCGATCGCGCCGGAGGAGACGCCGGCGAACAGCCTCTCCTCGTCGAGCAGCTTGCGTGTGAACGTGATCGCGTCACTGTTGGTGACGAAGATCTTCCGGTCCAGCATGTCCAAATTGATGATCGGCGGGATGAAGCCGTCGTCGAGGGACCGCAGGCCCTGGACCGGCTCTCCCTGCATCGGCTCGGCGGCGACGATCTTGACGGAGTCGCCGAGCTCCTCCTTGAGTCGCCGCCCATTGCCCATCAGGGTGCCGCCGGTACCCAACCCGGCCACGAACGCGCTGACCTCGTCGAGCTCCTCCAGGATCTCCAGGGCGGTGCCGTTGTAGTGCGCGTCAGGATTGGCCTGGTTGCCGTACTGGTAGGGCATGTAGTAGTCGGCGTCGTGCTCGGCCATGTCGAGGGCGAGCTCAACGGCCCCGTTCGAGCCCTTCGATCCCTCCGAGTAGACGATCTCGGCGCCGTACATCTTCAGCAGGGCGGTGCGCTCCGGCGTGACGTTCTCAGGCATGACCACCTTCAGGCGGTAGCCCTTGCGCCCGCAGATCATGGCCAGCGAGATCCCGGTGTTGCCAGAGGTGGGCTCGAGGATCGTCTGGCCCGGGCGGATCAGGCCCTTCTCCTCGGCGTCCTCGATCATCGCCTTGGCCACCCGGTCCTTGACCGAGCCGGTCGGGTTGCGTGACTCCAGCTTGGCCCAGATCCTCACCCCGGGTTTGGGACTGAGTCGCTTGAGCTCGATCAGCGGCGTGTGGCCGATCGACTGGACGATGTCGCCGTAGCGGCCCCCACACGGCTTGTTCCGGAGGGTCTCCATAACTTCAGGAAGTGTAGCGAGGCGACCCGTCCCGACAAACCGGTCGGAGCGGTCCGCTAGAGGGCCCCACCGGCCATCGCCGGAAGGATCACCAGCGTGTCGCTCGAGCCCACAGTGGTCTCGAGTCCCTCGAGCACGCGGACGTCCTCATCGTTGAGGTAGACGTTGACGTAGCGGTTGAGCTCGCCGCTGGCGGAGAACAGCTGCGACTGGGTGTCGGGGTGGCTCTCCACGACCGAGCGGAGGATCTCGCCGACTGAGTCGCCCTCGGCCTGGAGCTCCTTCTCACCGCCCACGGAGGCGCGCAGCACGGGAGGAATTCGTACGGTGGCCATTGGCTGATCCTATCCGGATGCCGCGGTTGCCGGTCTCGTGCCGGGGTCCTAGTGCGCGCCCGCGCAGAAGGCCTCGTAGTCCGGGAACACCCCGAGCTCGTCGTCCTCGATCTCCTCGGGGTGGCGGGAGCAGATCGGGCACTCCGGGTCACGGCGCACCTTGACCTCGGTGACGGTGGCGGCCAGCGCGTCATACATGAGCAGACGGCCGATGAGGGGCTCACCGACACCCAGGATCAGCTTGATCACCTCGGTGGCCTGAAGCAGCCCCATCGTCCCGGGCAGCACGCCGAGCACGCCGTTGGCGCCGCAGGAGGGAGCCAGCTCGGCGGGCGGCGGCACCGGGAACAGGCAGCGGTAGCACGGGCCGTCGTAGGGCTTGAACACCGAGAGCTGCCCGTCGAAGCCGAGGATCGCCGCCGAAACCACGGGGATCTGGAGGCGTACGGAGGCGTCGTTGAGCAGATACCGGGTGGGGAAGTTGTCCAGGCCGTCGACGACGATGTCATAGCCGGGCAGCACGTCCATGATGTTCTCCGTCCCGAGACGGAGCTTGTGCTTGACCACCTTGACATCGGGGTTGAGCGCCTGGATCGTCTCCTCGGCGGAGTCGACCTTGGCCACGCCCACCCGGTCAGAGGTGTGAATCACCTGGCGCTGCAGGTTGGAGATGTCGACGACGTCGTCATCGACGATGCCCAGCGTGCCCACGCCGGCCGCGGCCAGGTACAGCGCCGCCGGCGAGCCCAGGCCGCCGGCGCCCAGCAGCAGGACCTTGGCGTCCAGGAGCTTCTGCTGGCCTTCGATGCCGACTTCGGGCAGCAACAGATGGCGCGAGTAGCGCTCGCGCTGCTCGGGCGACATGAAGCGAGGCGTCTCGACCTCATAACCGCGGTCCTTCCACAGCGTGAACCCACCGGTCATCGACTCGACCTGCTCGTAACCGAGGTCCTCGATCAGCGTGCGGGCGGCCCAGGCGGAGCGGTTACCAGACGCGCAATAGAGCACGACGGGCTGCGAGCGATCCGGGGCAGAACCCTCGATGCGAGACTCCAGATGGCTCTTGGGGACGTGCTTGGCACCCGGAATGTGGCCGGCCGACCACTCGTCGGTCTCCCGCACGTCCACGACCACGGTGCCGTTCCCGAGCTGCTCACGAACCGCGGAGGGATCGATCTCTTCGATCCGGCTCTTGATCTGGCGGAGAACTTCGGCTCCGGAAGGGCTCATGGAACAAACTCCTTAAAGGCGCTCAGGATTCAATACTTCAGTGAGTATAGCGGCGCCGGGGAGTGTCAGTGGCGGGCGTTTTGTGGTCTGCGTCCCCGTTTCGGGGTACCGTCACAGTGTGAGCAAAGGGGCCGAAGAGCCGGATTCCAAATCCGAGCAGTTTGAGTGGACCGAGTCCACCGCTGCGGACAGATCTGCCGAGAGGGCCGAGAAGGGAAAGCCCGGCGTGATGATCCCCTCCCGGAGGGGGCGCTCGATGGTCGAGACGGTGTTCATGCGCCTGGTGGCCACCGCCGGAATCGTCGGCATCGGGGTGGCGATCGCGGCGATCATGTACTCCCAGAAATCGCAGGGCTGGCTGATCGGCTTTGTGGTCTCGGTCGTGTCGGTGGTGCTGGCCGCTTTCCTCTGGTCCTCACGGCGCCTCTGACTGCGGCGGCCGCCGCGCTTTGGGCTGCGCGGCCGCCGAGTGGCACCATGATCAGCGTGCGTGCGCCCGTCAATCACATCTACGCCCCCGCGTTTCCTCCCCGGCTGCCGTGGGTGAACGCTGCCGCTCTGCGCATGGACCAGCAGGCAGGGCGCCCGGTGCTGATCGAGTTCTGGGATTTCTGCCGGGCCAACTCGCTGCGCACCCTGCCCTACATCAAGGCCTGGCACGCACGCTACGCCGATGCTGGCTTGCGTGTGATCGGCGTGCACACGGCGGGATTCGAGACCTCGGCCGATCCCGACCGGGTGCGGGAGGCGGTGGTCCGGCTGGGGATCGAGTACCCGGTCGTAATCGATGTGGAGCACGAGATCTGGAAGGAGTACGAGAACCTCGGCTGGCCCGCGCGCTACCTGTTCACCGGCGAATCGGCCCTGTTCGAGTACCACTACGGCGAGGGCGCGTACGCGGAAACGGAGCTGGCCATCCAGGAGCTGCTGGGCGTGTCAGACGTCGAAACGGTGCCGGCCCAGCGGGCCGAGGAGGCGCCCGGGGCACGGCTGGCGGCGCCGACCGACCAGGTGGACGGCGCCTACAACGGCCCGTACGAAGCCGGCGGCGTGTGGGCGGTCCTGGAGGGCCGCGGCCGGGTCACCGTCAACGGGCGCACGATCGAGGTCGAACACCCTGGGGCTTATGAGCTGATCCGCCACGAGCGGAGCACCGCCGGTCAGCTGCAGCTGGAGCTCTCACCGGGCGTGCGGTGCGAAGCGGTGTGCTTCACGCCGGGGTTGGCGCCGGCGTCCGCACCGGTTCCTCCAGCAGGTTGATCAGCTGTGGCGGCCGGCTGTCGTCGACGAGGAGCACGGCGAACCCGGCCCGGTAGGGGCTGGTCTCAGGCTTTGGACCGAGGAAGATCGGCTCGTGCACCCAGCAGCCGCTGTTGAACAGGCTCGCCCCGGTGGGTGCCGTCCATTCGCCTGCGTCATCGTCGGGCAGCGGTCCCGCGCGGTGGGTGTGACCAAAGATCGCGTAGCGGCAGTCGACCCGCAGGGTACGCAGGACATCGCCGAACGCCCGCAGTCCCGCCCGGCGGAGCTCGATGGCGGACAGATCCGTGCGGATCGGTCCGATGCCGGCCCGGTTGAGCAGCGTAACGGCGCCGGTCGATCCCAGCACCAGCGCACGCTGGCGCAGCGTCCCCCGCCGGAACCCGCGCCCCAGGGTCTGCCAGGCCTGAGCCGAGGCGCCCGGCGATGGCGTCCCGACCCCGGCCGATTGGGCCACCTCGTGGATCAGCGCGTACAGGGGTGCCAGCACCGCTTCGTAATCCTCGGCCGAGTCGGCCTCCTCGATCGGCCGGCGCAGCGCGCGGGCGATCGCCCCCACTCCCAGCCGCTCGAATAGCGGCACCGTCGTGTGCCGATCCAGGTAGTGCCCGTGGCTGGTCCAGACATCCTCCCGCAGCCACAGACCGGGATAGGCGGCGCGGACGCGGGCTCCCCCGCTGCCCAGGAGCTCGGCCACCGTGGCCAGCGGCTCACCGCCCCACCAGTCGACCTCTGACTCCAACCCGAGCGGCGGAGGCGGGCCGGCGGCGGCGCGACGAGTCATCCAGCCGTCCACCAGGTGGTGATCGTGGTTGCCGGGCACCACCACGACTTCCGCGGACGGCCTCAGCGCCTCACCCACCTCGGCCAGGACGCCGGAAGCGGCGGCGAGCGCGTCCCGGACCGGGCCCTGCCGGAGCTCGATCACATCCCCCAGCAGCACCAGCCGATCGACGCCGCCCACGGCGGCACACAGCCGCGACCGAGCGCCGGCGTCCTGCAGGCGGTCCTTACCGCCCCGCGCGCCCAGATGCAGGTCGGAGATGACTAGCTGGCGCAGAGTGGCGAGAACAGAGTGGCGAGGAGCTAAGCGCCGGCGGCCATGGCCTGGCGAATGGCCTTGGGAAGCATGAAGCGAACGTCCTCGTGGATCACGTCCAGCTCGCTCACGTCCTGCGTCCCGCGGGCCCGGAAGAACTCCACCAGTCGCTGAACCAGTGCTTCGGGGGCGCTGGCGCCCGAGGTGATCCCCACCACCGACTTGCCCTCCAGCCACTCCTCCTGCACTTCGGTCTCGTTGTCGATCAGGTGGGAGTCGGCGCCGTACTCGCGGGCCACCTCGACCAGCCGATTGGAGTTGGAGGAGTTGCGGGAGCCGATCACGAGCACGAGATCGCAGCGGACGGCCAGCTGCTTGACCGCCGTCTGGCGGTTCGTGGTGGCGTAGCAGATGTCATCGGTCCGAGGCCCGACGATCCCGGGAAAGCGCACACGCAGCCGGTCGATGATCGACTGCGTCTCATCGACGGACAGCGTGGTCTGGGAGATGTAAGCGACTCTGCCCTCGTCGGGCACCTGAAGGGTGTCGACCTCTTCCTCGCTCTGCACCAGGATGATGTCGCCCGGCGCCTCGCCCATCGTCCCCTCCACCTCCTCGTGGCCGGCATGACCGATGAGGATGATCGTGTAGCCCTGGGCGGCGAACTTGCGTGCCTCGACGTGGACCTTGGTCACCAGCGGACAGGTGGCGTCGATCGTCGTCAGCTTCCGCGCCTGGGAGTTGGCGTGCACGCTGGGCGCCACGCCGTGGGCGGAGAACACCGCGGTGGAGCCGGCCGGGATCTCGGTCTCGGACTCCACGAAGATCGCGCCGCGCTCGCGCAGCTCCTCCACCACGTGCTTGTTGTGGACGATCTCCTTGCGGACGTAAACGGGCGGTCCGTAGATGTCCAGCGCCCGCACCACGGTCTGAACCGCGCGATCGACTCCGGCGCAGTAGCCGCGAGGCGCGGCGAGCAGGATCTTCTCAGGGGTGGCAAGCATCTCCAGCCAGTGTAGGCACCCGGGGTGAAGGGGCTGTGAGCCCCGTGTTAGCGGCCGATCAGTCGTTGGCGGTGGCCGCGCCGAGCAACTCGGCGAACTTCTCCCGGGCCTCGGCGCGACGCGTGGGGATGTGCTCGCTGGGGATCCGGTCGGCCGGCGGCTCGTAGCGACGCAGCACCTGGCGGGCCACCGAGCTGCGGTGCACCTCGTCCGGGCCGTCGTAGATGCGGGCCGCCCGGGCGTAGCGGTACATCGCCTCCAGGGGGAGGTCGGTCGAATAGCCGAGCGCTCCGTGCGCCTGCAGAGCTCGGTCGATCACGTCGTGCAGCACCCGGGCCCCGTAGTACTTGATCATCGCGATGTCCTGACGAGCCGCCAGGATTCCCTCCGAGTCCATCTTCCAGGCGGCGTGAAGCGTCATCAGCCGGGCCGCCTGCATCTCCGCCGCGCTGTCCGCGATCCAGTTCTGGACTGTCTGATGCTTGGACAGCGTCGAGCCATGGGCCTCGCGGTACAGCGAGCGCTCGCAGAGCATGTCGAACGCCCTCCGAGCCACTCCGAGCCAGCGCATGCAGTGGTGGATCCGGCCTGGATACAGCCGCTGCTGTGCGATCAGAAAGCCCGCGCCGCGCGCTCCGAGCAGGGCCTCAGACCCCACCCGCACGTTCTCGTAGGTGATCTCGGCGTGATTGCCGTAGCGGCCGAAGCTGTCCCAGGGGTGTTCCATCGTCGCCACGTCGCGCTGGACGTTCACGCCCGGAGTGTCGGTGTCGACGATGAACATCGACGCGCGCTGGTGCGAGCGCGCCTCGGGATCGGTGACCGCCATGACGATCAGGAAGTCCGCGATCGAGCCGTTGGTGGAGAACCACTTGTGCCCGTTGATCACCCAACCGTCGCCGTCGGGCTCGGCCCGGGTGATCAGCAGAGTGGGATCGGACCCGGCGGTTTCCGGCTCGGTCATGCTGAAGGCCGACTTCAGGTCCCCGGCCAGCAGCGGGTGCAGGTAGCGATCCTTCTGCTCAGGGCTGCCGGCCAGCGCCAGGATCTCCGAGTTGCCGGAGTCCGGGGCGGCGTTGCCGAAGGCCAGGGGCGCCAGCGGGCACGTGCCGAGGATCTCGTGCATGAGGCCGAGCTTGACCTGCCCGTAGCCCTGGCCTCCCAGCTCGGGGTCCAGATGAGCCGCCCACAGCCCGTGACGCTTGACCTCCTCCTGGAGCGGGCGTATCGCGCGCATCAGACCGTCCCATTCGAGGTCGTGCAGGAGCGTCTCCAGGGGCCAGATCTCCTCCCGGACGAAGCTCGCCATCCAGTCGAGCTGACTCTGAAACTCCGGCTCGGTTGCGAAATCCCATGCCACGGGAGGTAAGCGTACCCTTCGTCGCAACGAGACTGCCTTAGGGAGGGCACGCCATGGCGCAGCAGCACCTGGACCGGTTGACTTCGACCGATGCCTCGTTCCTTCACCAGGAGGGACGCAATTCGCATATGCACATCGGTGGAGTGCTGGTCTTCGAGGGGCCGCCGCCGCCCTTCGAGGACTACTTGGAGCACGTGCGGGGCCGGCTGCACCTGGTGCCCCGGTACCGCCAGAAGCTGGCCACACCGCCGCTGGAGACCGGACGGCCACTGTGGATCGACGATCCCGCCTTCAACCTCGAGTACCACGTGCGACAGACCGCCCTGCCCGCTCCGGGCAGTGAGGAGCAGCTCCTGCTGCTCACTTCGCGCATCGCGTCCCAGTCACTGGATCGAACCAAGCCCCTGTGGGAGAGCTGGATGATCGAGGGGCTCGAGCCCCGCGAGGAGGGTGGCGAGGAACGCTTCGCCCTGATCTTCAAGACCCACCACTCGCTCGTCGACGGGGTCTCCGGAGTTGATCTGGCCACGGTTCTCCTCGACATGGAGGAGAAGCCGAAGCGAGGCTCGTCGAAGGAGGTCGAGCCGTGGCGTCCGACGCCGGTTCCCGGGCCTGCCGGCCTGATGGTGACTGGCCTGAAGGACGCGGTGGGCGCCGGCGCGGCCCTGGTCGAACGCGCCGCCAGCGCGTTGCTCAACCCGGTGCGGGCCGCGGGCGCCTTGCGCGGGGCCGTGGAAGGGGTGGGCGAGCTGGCCTGGGCAGCGCTGAACCCGGCGCCCGAGACGCCGCTCAACGTGCCGATCGGACCGCACCGTCGCTTCGCCGTGCGCCGCCAGCAGCTGGACGACTACAAGGAGATCAAGGACGCTCTCGGCGGCACCGTCAACGATGTCGTGCTGACCGTGGTGTCCGGCGCGCTGGGCGAGTGGCTGCGCAGCCGCGGCGTGCGCACCGAGGGCCTGGAGATGCGAGCGCTGGTGCCGGTATCGGTGCGAAACCAGGACCACGAGGGGTCGCTGGGCAACCAACTGGCTGTTCTGCGCGGCCCGCTGCCGGTGTACATCAAGGATCCGGTAACCCGGCTGGGCGTCGTACGCCGGGCGATGGATGGGCTCAAGGAGTCAAAGCAGGCGGTCGGAGCAGCCACGCTGGCTGCGGTCAACGAGCTGGCTCCGCCGACCATCCTGGCCCAGGCTTCGCGGATCCAGTTCTCCACCCGCCTGTTCAACCTGCTGGTGACCAACATCCCCGGCCCGCAGTTTCCCCTCTACGTTCTCGGCCGCCGTCTGGAGGATCTGTTCCCGCTGGCGTTCCTGCCGGAGAACCACGCCCTGGCCGTGGCGATCATGTCCTACAACGGCAACCTGGAGTACGGGTTGCTGGGCGATTTCGACGCCCTGCCCGACATCGAGGTGGTCGCCGACGGACTCGACACAGCGCTCCAGGAGCTGCTGGAGACGGTTCGCGGCGACAGCGGCGGGAAGAAGCCGGCCAGCCGGAAAGCTCGCGAGTCCGGCCGGAGCAACGGCCGCTCCGGGGCCAAGGCCAACTCGGGCAACGGCAGCTCGCCGGCTGCGATCGTGCCGTCCGGGCGGAGGCGGAGTTCAGATGGTCCGGCCGCGACGATGCGCGCCAAGCGGAGCCGGGGCGGGACACGCCGGTCCGGCGAGAGCGGAGAGAAAGCCTGACCCGGCAGTAGCTTTCGCGCTCCGGCGCCTATACGCTTGTGGGTGTATGGAGGCAAACCTGATCGGGCCGGAAGAAACGGCCTACCGGCTGGAGCTGACCGCGGCCCAACTGAAGATCGTGCACACGGCGCTGAAGACGCTGCAGGACGATCTCGGTCACGAGGAGCGAGACGTGCTCGGCGTGGTGCGGAGCGTGCTCGAGAAGCTCCCCGGCGAACACGAGATCCGAGCGATCGACCTCGACCGAGAACTGCACCGCAAGTAGCGGAGCAGTTCTTTGCTCAAGCTCCCAACCGCGGGAGCCGAGCCGCGTTAAAAGTCCGTATCCGGGTTTCCCCCCAGTCGCGGAGCCCGGGCGCTCTGTCCAAGCCGGAGCCGCGAACCCCCTTCCGGGGCTCCGGCGGCGGGGCGTTGGGCGGGCCCGAGCAATCGGGTCCGCCCACTTCATCCCGGCACCGCCGGGCTAGGCTAGAAACCGAGCGCGAACTTGGCGTCTTCGCTCATCCGCTCGGGTGACCAGGGCGGCGTGAAGGTCATCTCTGACTCCACCGCGGTCACGCCCTCTAGATCTCCCACGAACTCGTCGATCTGCTCGGAGACCTGGGGGCCGATCGGACAGCCGGGGCTGGTGAGCGTGAAGGTGACTTTCACAGCACCTTCGGGGTTGACCTCGACGCCATAGATGAGGCCGAGCTCCACGAAATCCAGGCCGAGCTCGGGATCGATGACGTCTCGGAGTGCGTCGTTGACTTCCTCGATCGAGACCATGGCCTGAGTGTAGGGCGGGAACGACGGAACCCCGTTGTGATGTCTCCTCGGCTTGTTATAGGGTTCGCGGATCGTCGAGTTCGCGGACAATCCCCCGGTCCTGCGATGCAGCGGCGACGAGGACCGGGCCACACAGAGTCTGCGCCGCAGGGCGCTGAACTGTGCTTTTGGAGCGCAGGGTGACCTGGTGGTCGACCTCAGCGGACTCGCGTTCGCCGACACCTCCCTGATGCTGGATCTGGCCATGCTCTCCCGGCGCCTGCGCCGCCGTGGACGCGTGGTGCTGCTGGAACGCCCCCAGCCCCAGATTCGCGCGCTGATCGTCCTCGTCGGCCTGCACCGGCTGCCGGGCGTGCGCCTCGACGGGGCCGCTCCGGCGCTCGCCTGAGCCGGGCATCGTCCAGCCGTTCTGAGCCACTAGCCTTGCCAGCCATGAGCCGTGAGGCCCTGTCGATCCCACCCGTCGTGCTGTTCGCCGATCCGGCGCAGGAGACGTGGGGCGTGGCGGTCGGCGGCGACCAGACTGCCTCCGCCCTCGGCCCTCTGGACGCAAGCCTCGACAGCTCACCGGCGGAACTGCAGCTCGAAAGCCCAACCGGCCGCTGGACGCTGCGGGGAGTGGGCGGTGAGCTGACGATCTCGCCCGTGCCCGCCGCCACCGTCGGCGAGGATGGTGACGGAGGGCTGACGCCGATCCACGTCACCGGCGGGAGGCTCGGCGATCCGGAGATACCGGAGGCCGGGGGCGTTCGTCACCCCGGCTGGGCGGAGACCAAGGCGGACTCCGTGCGGCTGCTGTGCGCCTGGTTCCCGGCTGAGCGGGCGATCGCCCTGGCCGCGGTTCGCCCCCGGGGCGCCCGAGGTCAGGAGCGGGACGAGATCGGCGTCGCCTGCGTCGGCGAGCCGGAGGACCTCACCGTGTTCGACCCCCGCCTGTCCAGCACCTATGACCAAGCCGGGCACCTGCGTCGGGTCGGCGTCGAGCTATGGCTGGGCGAGAACGAGGATGCCGACCTTCATTCGCTCCGCATGGCCGGCGAGGCCACCGGCGCCACCGCCAGTCTCGATGTCGACGGGCTGCTCGTGCAGGCCCAGCCGTTCGTGTGCCACAGCCGCGGCGAATCCGGCCTCGGCGTGTACGCGCTGATCACCCGGAGATGACCCCGATCAAGGCGGTGATCAGCGACTTCGGCGGCGTGCTGACCTCGCCGCTGCTCGACGCCTTCTCCGCGATTCAGGACTCGTCGGGTATCTCCCTCGAGACCTCGGCATGGCGATGGTGGCGGTGGCGCGCGATCGCGGCGCCAACCCGCTGTTCGAGCTCGAGACCGGGCGGATGACCGAGGGCGAGTTCCTGCGGGAGCTCGGCGAGGCAGCTCAGCCGGCAGCTCGGCGCCCGGTCGAGATGGACGGCTTCGGCGAGCGCTACTTCGAGCATCTGCACCCGAACCAGCCGATGATCGACTACATGCGCGAGCTGCGGGATCGCGGCTACGGATGGCCATCTGCACCAACAACGTGCGCGAATGGGAGCCGCTGTGGCGAGCGAAGCTGCCGGTCGACGAGATCTTCTCGGTGGTCGTCGACTCGGCCTTCGTGGGGACACGCAAGCCCGAGCCGCGGATCTACGCGATGACCCTGGAGCGGCTGCGGTTACCCGCCGAGGCAGCGCTGCTGGTCGACGACATCGAGGTCAACTGCGACGGCGCCCGTCGAGGCGGGCATGAAGGCCGTGTGGTTCCGGCGACACCGAGCAGGCGATCGCGGAGATCGAGAGCGACGCTGGCTCTGCGGCACAGGTCTGAGCGGCCGACGAGCCGTCAGTTCTCGAACCCAGGCGGTCCCAGCAGTACAGCTCGAGGCATTCGCGCGGCGAGCTGCGACGCAGCGCTCGTCCGACAGCCAGGGCAGCACGGTGTCGAACGCCTCGTCCTCCCCCACCCCGGCCTCGAAGGCCTCCTCCCCGCGGAATCCGGCAGCGATCTTGAGCGCCTCACGCCGGTTCTCGCCCAGCGAGGGGAACACGTTGACGAGGAACTCCTTGTTGGGAACCGGGTGGCCGACCTCGAGCGATGCGTGCCAGGCGGCCAGCAGCGACAGGTCGTGCTCGTCGAGGTCGGCGACCGCCTTGGCGTAGTGCGAGACGAGATCCGACTCGGGAATCTCGTCCACCCAGGCGCGTACGACCTCGCCGAGGATCTGGCGGCGTGCTTCGCGCCCGACGGACTCGGCGATCACCCGGATGGCGTTCTGCGGCTCGATGAAGCAGAGGGACATGGCGTCTCCGACTTGGTGGAAAGCGGGCGGACGGCTGGAATGTAGGTGGGGGTTCGGACAGACCCGGGGTGGTCTAGGCCCGAAACACCAGCAATGAAGGAGCCCGACCTGTTGGAGCGCGCAAAGTGCGTGAAAGTCCCCCTGATTGCGCGCTCGAACACGTTTTTCGTGCTCGGGCGCGCAATCAAGCGAGCCGGCGTCTAGTTTGCGCGCTGGAACACGTTTTCGATGAGTCCTTAGAGGCCGAGCGCGGCGAGGCAGCCCTCGACGAGCGTGCCGTCCACCTCTTCATCGCGAGGCAGACCGGAATACAACCTGAGACCGCTACCCCAGTTGTACAGCCCGAGATCGAGCGCCTCGAGCGGCACCTCGCAGGCCGCGGCCAGCTCTGCCGCGCGGCGCTCCAGCAGCAGCGAGTCGCCGATCCCGAGGGCGCGCTTGGCGGCGACCGTCGACCTCGTTGTCGCCCCCGAGCTGGAGCGCGCTGGCGCGCAGCTCGTAGCACGCCGAGGCGGCCGAGCGTGACGAGCAGGTCGAAGCGGGCGTCGCGGTGCATACCGGGCAGCGCGAGCCGCTCGAACACACGCGCGAAGCGGCGCTGTGGCGTCCACGCCGGCTCGCCGCCGAACGCCGCCGCCTGCGAGCCCGGCGCGCGCCGCCCAGGCGCGGTACGCTCGAGCGTGCGCATCCCGCGGCTGGGCATCGTGGGCCGTGCGGGGCCCGAGCTCCGCGCCGTCGAGGTCGGGTCGGCTCGCCTGAGCCCCACGTCGTGCGGACCGGGCGATCGTCTCGAACGGGTCGTCGCTCCTCCAGCGGGCACAGGTAGGCGATCAGGAACGCCAGCCAGGTCCGCTCCTCGATCTCGCCGGGCCGACGCCACCTCGGCATACAGGCCCGGCGGGTCGGGTCTCGAGCACGCGCAGCCGCGTGGCGGCGAACGCCAACTCCTCGGCCAGGCGCTCGGCGTCGGCGCTCGACCGCAGTCCGGGGACCAGCGGCGAGTGGTAGCCGTCGTCTGCGCCGCGGGCCGAGCTCGGCGGACGCGCACGCCCGCCCGCGCACGCCCGGCCCGAGGCCGCTGATCCGTCGCCGGCGACCGTGCGCTCGGCCGCGGCTGGCATCGCGGCCGGCCGCGGCTCCGCTCGGCGCGCCCGAGGAGACGACGGGGCGCAGCTCGACCGCCTGCTCGCGCGAGCAGATCGGGCAGTTCTGGAGCAGGCGGTTGTGGCGGCAGAAGCTGGGCACTCGGTTACACCCATACTGCCACGGATCGCGACGACGAGCTGTTGGGCGATCGTTACCTCGCTCACGTACGGCCCCCGCGGGCGTCGCCGAGCCGCGCGATCCCGCCGAGGAACAGCTCGGTGGCGAACCGGGCCGCGCCCTCGGGACGTCGGGCGGGCTGGCGCTCGGCCATCCGCACGCCGAGCTCGAGCGCGACGCCGGCCATCGCGCCGGCCAGGTAGTCGGCGTCGAGCGGCGGGCAGGTCTCCGCGCGCCGATCGCCGCGCGCAGGTCGATCGAGCAGCTCGTCGACCCCGGCGCCGAGGATCGGATCGCCGAACAGCGCCCGGATCGGGCCGGCGTTGCGCTGCATCAGCTCGAACATCAGCCGGTCCTCGACGAGGAACTCGAACCAGGCCCGGTAGGCGTCGCCGACGAACTGCCTCGAGCGTCGTCGCGCCGCGCCCGGGCCGTCGCGCAGCCGGCGGCGGACCTCGCGTGCGCTGACTCGTCGATCACCGCGCGGAAGACCGCCTCCTTGTCCGGGAAGTAGTTGTAGAACGTGCCCGAGGCGAGGTCGGTGCGGCGGATCACGTCGCGCACGCCGGCGGCGTCGTAGCCGAGCTCGGCGAACACCTCGCGCGCGGCGTCGAGGATCGCGGCGCGGTTCGTCGGACCTTGCGTC
Organism: uncultured Solirubrobacterales bacterium; assembly: GCA_963744525.1. GTDB lineage: Bacteria > Actinomycetota > Thermoleophilia > Solirubrobacterales > Solirubrobacteraceae > Palsa-465. The sequence continues at coordinate 88,818 of CAVUTV010000001.1, forward strand.
GCTCCCGCCGGCTTCGTGGCCGGCGCGGTGTCGGCTCATACGGCCACGGCAGCGCTGCCTGCCGCATCGGCGCGCGGGCCGGCACCGGCGAGCGTGCCCACCCGCCTGGCCGCGCGCGGGCACGCGCGCCGCGCCTTCAGCTCCTTGCCCAGCGCGTACAGGTAGTTGTCGAAGTCGACCTGCATCGTGTGGCGCTTGGAGGCCACGTAGCGCTTGAACATCCTGCGCGCGCTCGCGCTCGCATGTCGAGCTCCATCTGCGGTCCGGCGAGGCAGCGTGGTACTCGCCGCGCAGATAGCTGGCGCGAGCCACCTGACCCTGAGCCTCGGCGAGCGGCATCGATCGCGCCGAGCGGCTGCAGCAGCGCGATGAAAGCGAGGTTGTCGATCCCGGGCCTGAACACCCGCCGGTACAGCGGCAGGTCGTTGTCGGGCGCGGAGATGAAGCTCTCGTCGAAGAACGGGAAGCTGACCTTGTAGCCGGTGCACCACACGATCACGTCGATCTGCTCGCTGGTGCCGTCCTCGAACCGGACCTGCGTCGCCGTCGACATGGCCCACGGTTCGGCTTCCACGTCATCTCGCCGTGGCGCGATCCGGTTGAGGAAGTCGGCCGAGATCGTCGGGTGGGCCTCGCCGAGCTGGTGGTCGGGCTCGGGCAGGCCGTAGTCCTGCACATCGCCGACGCCCGACCGGATACATCGCCTTCAGGATCGCGCGGCGGAAGGCGAACGGAAGCGCGGCGGTGAGCGCGTTGACGCCGATCTGGTCGAGCGGCCGGCCGAACAGGTACTTGGGCAGGATGTAGGCGCCGCGGCGGGTCGACAGGAACGTCCGGCGAGCGACGAAGCTCGACTCGGCGCGATGTCCATCGCGCTGTTGCCGATCCCGACCACGAGCACGTTCTTGTCGCGGAACGGCGCGTTGTCGATGTAGTGGTGGGCGTGCATCTGCTGCCCGTCGAACGTCGCCCGGGAACGCGGGCTCGGGCCAGCGCGGGTCCCAGTGGTGGCCGTTGGCGACGAGCAGCATGTCGTAGCGGCGCGTCTCGCCGGTGTCGAGCTCGACCTCCCAGACGCCGTCCTCGCCGCGCGCGGCGTGCTCGACGCCGGTCTCGAACGTGGATCCGGTCACGGAAGCCGAAGTGCTCGACGTAGGCGTCGAAGTACTCGGCGATCTGGGTGTGGTGGGGGAAGTCGGGATACGACTTCGGCATCGGAAAGTCCGAGTACTCCATCCGCTCGCGGCGCGTGTTGATGTGCAGCGAGCGGTAGGCGGACGACATGCCGTTGCGGTTGCCGAACACCCAGTTGCCGCCGACGCGGTCTGACTTCTCGAAGCAGTCGAACGGGAGTCCCGCGCTCGTGCAGCGCCTTGGCGCGGCGATGCCGGAGGATCCGGCGCCGATCACGCAGACGCTCGGAAGCTCGGCGGTCATGGACGGCAGCGTACGAAATGATGACGGGGGCGTCAAGTTTTCGCGCGCGGGGCAGAAAAGTGCCCGGGGGACCCAGATCCATCTGGGCCCCCCGGCGAGTCAGGGAAGTGGGGGCGCAGTTCCCTGACCGACAGGGGCGGGAATGCCCCGCTCCGACGCGTAGTAAACCTAAAGTCCTGACACCGTGTCTGGTGGTCCGCTCGAATGGGCTTCACGAGGGGTGTCGAGAACTCCTCTGAACGCCACCATATACCCAGGATGGCCTCGGTTTCTCAGCGCTACGTGTGCCCGGGCCGCTGAAGAACTGTTCGCCCGGGCCTGACGGTGCCCGCCGCCTCGGCTTCGTGGCGCAGTGTGCGATCCTGCTCGCCGCTCCAGGCGCCGATGGCCAGCAGCTCGCGATCCTGCGTCCATCGGGGTGCCGCCGATGGTCGAGGTTGACCACGCGGGCGCACTTGCGGCCCTCGGCGATCGCGGTGACGACAGCGACTGACCGATCCGGGCGTCTCCGCAGGCGTAACACGCCGTTGACCGAAGTCCGGTAGGTCTGTTCGGTGCGGATGTTGCCCCGGTGGTCGAGGTCGACCGCCAGCTCGGCCACCAGTCCCTCGTGCTCGGGGTGCTCGAAGCCAATCGCGATCATGACCAGGTCGGCGTCGAGCACGAACTCGCTGCCGGGCACCGGCGTGAGGTCTCGCGATGAGGTGCCGCTGACCTGGCGGGCATAGACGTGGGTCACGTGCCCGTCCTCGCCGCCAAAGCCGATGACCTCGGTGCCCCACCGTCGCTTGCCACCCTCCTCCAGCGCGTAGGTGCTGGCCGTCCGCTTTGGCGGCAGCGGCCACGGCGAGCGGGGATCGGCGCCCCCTTGGAGCTCCTGGTAGACGTCGAGCATGACCACGCTGCGGGCGCCCTCGCGGTTTGAGTTGGAGATGCAGTCCATACCGGTGTCACCGCCGCCGATCACGATCACCCGCTTGCCCGCAGCGGAGATCTCCCGGCCTGGCTCCGTGGCCTTGGACGGGCGGCCCTCACGGGCGGCGACCCAGCGGTTGCGCTGGTACAGGTAGTCCATCGCGTAGTGGATGCCGGCAGTTCTCTCGACCCGGCACGACGAGGTCACGGGAGACGCGGGAGCCGATCGCGATCACCAGCGCGTCGTGCTGCTCACGGAGTTCCGCGGCGGTGACGTCCCGCCCCACGTCGATGTCGTACCGGAACTCGATGCCCTCCTGCTCCAGGATCTCGACCCGGCGGTCGATCACCGACTTCTCGAGCTTGGCGTCCGGAACGCCGAAGCGCATCAGCCCACCGGGACCCTCGTCGCGCTCGTAGACGACGACCTGATGGCCGCAGCGGTTGAGCTCGGCGGCCACCGCCAGGCCGGCCGGCCCCGCCCCCACCACCGCCACGCTCTTGCCGGTGCGCCGGGCCGGCGGGTCGGGCACCACCCAGCCTTCGGCGAACGCGTGCTCGGCGATCGCCATCTCGATCTGCTCGATCGTCACGGGGTCGTCGTTGATGGCCAGCACGCAGGCGGACTCACACGGAGCCGGGCAGATCCGCCCGGTGAACTCCGGGAAGTTGTTCGTGGAGTGCAGCTCGTCGATCGCTTCGCGCCACTTGCCCCGGTAGACCAGGTCGTTCCAGTCCGGGATCAGGTTGCCCAGCGGGCAACCCTCGTGGCAGAAGGGAATCCCGCAGTCCATGCAGCGCGAACCCTGCCGCTGCAGCTCCTCCTCGTTCTGGAGGTCGAAGTACTGCCGGTAGTCGAGCACGCGCTCGCGGGGGTCGCGCCGGTCGAAGCCGACACGGTGGATCTTGAGGAAGGCTCCGAGCTCGCCCATAGTGCGCGGGAGGCTAGCAACGCCGCTGCGCTCCCCCCGCCTGAGCCGGGCACGCCGTTGTTATGCTCGGCCTCCACCGGGCGGTCAGGAAACGTGCTCGCATGCGCAAGGTTCTGTTCGTCTCTCACAACCACAGTTCGACCCAGCCCGGAGGGGTCGAGATCTATCTGGATGAGGTGCTCGAGGCGATGAGCGATCACGACGCCTACGAGCCGTTTCTGGTCGCCAGGATTCCCCAGCCTCCCGGGGCCTCCGGGCCGCGCTTCACGGGGTCGGACGACCGGCACGTATTCCACATGCTCAGCCGGGAGGCCGAATTCGATCCGGTCCACTGCCGCGCATACGACTCCCGCCTGCACACCGAGGACTGGCACCGGTTCCTGGCGGAGCTGAAACCCGACGTGGTGCACTTCCATCACTCCATGTGGTGGGGCTACGAGGGGCTCTCCGAGACGCGCCGGGCCCTCCCGGAGGCTCCGATCGTGTACACGCTGCACGAGTTCGTACCGATCTGTCACCACCGGGGCCAGATGCTGCGAACCGGCTCGCTGGAGCTCAGCGACCACGCGTCACCGGAGCGCTGCCACGCATGTTTCCCTGAGATCTCGGCCGACACGTTTGCCCGGCGTGAGACCTTCATCAAGGGCATGCTGGAACACGTCGACCTGTTTCTGGCCCCCAGCCACTTCCTGCGCCAGCGATACATCGAATGGGGCATTCCTCCGGAACGGATTCGCTATGAGGAAAACGGCCGGATCATCGCGCCCGCGCAGGCTGATTCCGCTGATGCGGGCCGGCGCCGGCGTATCGGCTTCTTCGGGCAGTTGCACGGTTACAAGGGCATCGAGATCCTGCTCGAGGCGATGCGCATCCTGGAGACGGAGGGCGTCGGTGCGCAACTGCTGATGCGAGGCGCCAACCTGGAGTACCAGGGGCAGGACTTCCGGGACCGGATGCACCGGCTGCTGGACCAGGCCGGCGGCTCGGTGGATTTCGGCGGGGCCTACGGCCGCGACGAGCTGCCCGGACTTCTGTCTGAGGTCGACTGGGCCGTGGTCCCGTCGCGCTTCTGGGAGAACTCGCCGCTGGTCATCCAGGAGGCGATGATGGCCCGGAGGCCGGTGATCTGCGCCGACGTGGGCGGGATGGCCGAGAAGGTCCGTGACGGGGTCGACGGCCTGCACTTCGCCCACGGCGATCCGCACAGCCTGGCCCAGACCGTGCGGCGGGCGGTGTCCGAACCCGAGCTCTGGGACCAGCTTCAGGCCGGCATCGAGCCACCGCGCGGCATGTCCCAGCATCTGAGCGCCCTAACGGAGATCTACGACCACCTGGTCAGTCAGCGATCTGCTCTAGCTCCTGCTGGTCCTCAGGGGTCTGGGCGGCGAGCACCGCCTTGTAGTCCCGCGGCATCACCTTGATGAAGCGCTCGCGGGCGCCCTTCTCCCACTGGGAGAGGATGTTCCGGGCCACCAGCGAGCCGGTGCGCTGGGCGTGTTCGCCGATCAGGGAGCGCAGCTCGTCGTCGTCCTCGGGAGCCAGCGGCTCCAGGTCGACGAGCTCGGTGTTGCAGCGCCCGGCAAACCGGCGGTCGACGTCGTACACATACGCGATCCCGCCGCTCATTCCGGCGCCGAAGTTGCGCCCGGTCGGGCCGAGCACGACGACCCGTCCCCCGGTCATGTACTCGCAGCCATGATCGCCGACCCCCTCCACGACAGCGCAGGCGCCGGAGTTGCGCACGGCGAAACGCTCGCCGGCCAGCCCGCGGAAGAACGCGCGGCCGGCGATGGCGCCGTACAGCACGGTGTTGCCGACGATCATGTTCTCCTCCGGCCGGAACAGAACCGTCTCCGGCGGCCGCACTGAGATGATGCCGCCCGACAGTCCCTTGCCGGTGTAGTCGTTGGTCTCGCCGCGCAGGGAGAAGGTGAGGCCCTGGGCCAGCCAGGCGCCGAAGCTCTGACCGGCCGACCCGGAGAAGGTGATCTCCACGGCCCCCTCGGGGAGCCCTTGGGCGCCGTGGCGCCGGGCGATCTCGCCGGACAGGATCCCGCCCACCGTGCGGTTCACGTTGCGCACCGGGACTGGTCCGAGCCGGACCGACTCGCCGCCATCCAGCGCTGTGGCGGACCGGCGGACCAGCTCCCAGTCCAGCGAATCGTCCAGCACCGGCTCGGGCCCGCGCGTGCGGCGGCGCGGTGCTCCGGCGGGGATCTCCGGCATCAGCAGGACCTGAGAGAGATCGACCTTGCGCGCCTTCCAGTGGTCGATCGCCTCGTCCATGTCCAGCAGGTCCGTACGCCCGATCAGGTCCTCGAAGCGGCGCACTCCGAGCGAGGCCATCAGCCGCCTGGCCTCCTCGGCGATGTTGACGAGGTAGGTGACGACCTGATCCGGGGTACCGCGGAAACGCTCGCGCAGCACCGGATCCTGGGTGGCGATGCCCACCGGACAGGTGTTCAGATGGCAGACGCGCATCATCACGCAACCCATCGCCACCAGGGGCGCGGTGGAGAACCCGAACTCATCGGCTCCCAGCAAGGCGCCGATCACCACGTCCCGGCCGGTCTTCATCTGGCCGTCGACCTCAACCGTGATGCGGCTGCGCAGATCGTTGAGCAGGAGCGTCTGCTGGGTCTCGGCCAGCCCAATCTCCCAGGGCACCCCGGCTCCGTGGACGGAGGATTGGGGGGAGGCTCCGGTACCGCCCTCACCGCCGGAGATCGTCACGTGGTCGGCGTTGGCCTTGGCGACGCCGGCCGCGACGGTTCCGACCCCTACCTCGCTGACCAGCTTGACCGAAACGCTGGCCTGCGGATTGGCGCACCGCAGGTCATAGATCAGCTGCTTGAGGTCCTCGATCGAATAGATGTCGTGGTGGGGCGGCGGCGAGATCAGCCCCACCCCTGGGGTCGAGTTGCGGATCCTGGCGATGTAGGCGTCCACCTTGTGCCCGGGCAGCTGCCCACCCTCACCCGGCTTGGCGCCCTGGGCCATCTTGATCTGCAACTGGTCGGCGTTGACCAGGTAGTGGGCCGTCACGCCGAAGCGGCCCGAGGCGACCTGCTTGATCGCCGAGCGACGCAGGTCGCCGTTGGCATCCGGCGTGTAGCGGGCCGGGTCCTCGCCACCCTCGCCGGTGTTGGACTTTGCGCCTAACCGGTTCATGGCGATGGCCAGCGTCTCGTGCGCCTCGCGGCTGAGCGCTCCCAGCGACATCGCTCCCGTGGTGAAGCGGCGGACGATCGACGCGGCGGGCTCCACCTCCTCCAGCGCCACCGGCTCGCCGGCGGGGCGCAGCTTCATCAGCCCGCGCAGGGCCGCACCCCGGGTCGCCTCGTCGTTGGCCTGCCGGGCGAACTCCTCATACGTGGGCCAGGAGCCGTTCCCGTTCCCGTTCCCGTTCCCGTTCCCGTGGGCAGCCGCGGCCGCCACCATCTCGGCGTCGACCGGGCCGTCCGACCCGGCGCCGCGAACGGAGTGCTGCAGCTTGGAGACCGTCTCCGGGTTCCACATGTGACGCTCGCCGTCCCGGCGCCACTGCAGGATGCCCCCGACTGGCAGCAGGTCACGATCGGTCCGCGGGTAGGCCCGGAAGTGGCGCTCCATCGCCTCGGTCGAGAGCTGGTCAAGGCCGACGCCGCCGATCCGGGAGGCGGTGCCCGTGAAGTGGCGGTCGATCAGCTCACGCTCCAGACCCACCGCCTCGAAGATCTGCGCCCCGCAATAGGACTGGATCGTGGAGATGCCCATCTTGGAGATCGTCTTCATCAGGCCTTTGCCGATCGCCTTGACGATTCGCTTCTCCGCCTCCTCCCGCTCCAGATCGACTGGCAGCAGCGAGTGGTCGGCCAGCTCGTCCAGCGACTCGAACATCACATACGGGTTGATCGCGGAAGCGCCGTAGCCGATCAGGGTGGCCATGTCATGAATCGAGCGGGGCTCGCCGGACTCGATCACGAGCCCGGTCCGCAGCCGCGTCCCGCGCCGGACCAGGTGGTGGTGCACGGCGGCCACGGCGAGCAGGCTCGGCATCGCCACGCGTTCCGGGCCGAGGTTGCGGTCGGACAGGATCAGGATGTTGGCCCCGTTCTCCACGTACATGGACGCCTCGGTGCACAGGTCGAACAGGCGGAGGTCCATCCCGTCCGGGCCCTTCTCGATCGGCCAGGTGATGTCGAGGGTGGCGGCGTCGAACACGTCGTGGGAGACCTGACGGAGCTTCTCCAGCTCGTGGTTGCGCAGGATCGGCTGGTCCATGACCAGCTGGTGTGCCTGGTCGGGCGACTCGGTGAGCAGGTTCAACTCGGCGCCGACGCCGACCTGCAAACTCATCACCACGGACTCGCGAATCGGGTCGATCGGGGGATTCGTGACCTGCGCGAACAGCTGCTTGAAGTAGGCGAACAGCGGCGGCTGGCGGTCGGACATCACGGCCAGCGCTGCGTCGTTGCCCATCGAGGCAACCGGCTCCTCGCCCTTGGCGGCCATCGGCGCGATGATCATCCGCAGGTCCTCCTGCGAGTAACCGAAGGCCAGCTGCTTGGAGCGCAGCGGCTCGATCCGGGGCACTCTGGGGTCGCGGTCCGGCAGGTCATCGATGTGGACGACGCTCTGGCTGTACCACTCCGCGTAGGGCTGGCCCCGGGCCACCCGGCGCTTGGCCGCCTCGTCGTCGACGATCCGGCCCTCTTCCAGGTCCAACAGGAACACCTTGCCCGGAGCCAGGCGACCCTTGCGCTGGATGTGTTCAGGCGCGACCGTGAGCACCCCGGCCTCCGAAGCCAGCACCACGTAGCCCTCGGTGTCCTGGATCCAGCGCCCGGGCCGCAGGCCATTGCGATCCAGCACCGCCCCGGCCAACCGGCCGTCGGTGAAAACGACCGCGGCGGGGCCGTCCCAGGGCTCCATCAGACAGGAGTGGAAGTCGTAGAACCCCTTGACATCGGGATCCAGATCCGTGCGGGTCCGGTAGGCCTCAGGGATCATCATCATCACCGCGTGGGGGATCGAGCGCCCGCTGAGCACGAGCAGCTCCAGCACGTTGTCGAAGGTGGCGCTGTCGCTGGCGCCCTCCTGGAGCACCGGGATCACCTTGGCCAGGTCTTCGCCGAACAGCTCCGAGGCGAGCTGTGACTCCCGGGCTCGCATCCAATTGATGTTGCCCCGGAGGGTGTTGACCTCGCCGTTGTGGGCGATCATCCGGAACGGGTGGGCCAGCTCCCAGCTGGGGAACGTATTGGTGGAGAATCTGGAGTGGACCAGCGCCAACCGGCTCGCCACTCGCGGGTCGCGCAAGTCGGTGAAGTACCGCGGCAACTGCGGAGCGGTGAGCATGCCCTTGTAGACGACCGTGCGCGAGGAGAAGCTGGGCAGCGCCACCGCACGGCCGGCCGCGCGCTCGATCAGCCTCCGGATCACGTAGAGCTTGCGCTCGAATGCGTCCTGGTCAGGGACGTCGCCGGCGGCGGCTACCAGCACCTGGCGGATCACCGGGGCCGCGGCCCGGGCCGTGTCCCCGACGTAACGGTCATCGACCGGCACGTCGCGCCACCACAGCCGGCGCTGGCCCTCTGACTCGATCGTCTCCTCGATCAGCTGCTCGACCTCGGCGCGGCGCTCCGGGTCGGTGGGCAGGAAACAGACGCCGACTCCGTAGCGTCCCGGCGGGGGCAGCTCCACGCCGGCCACCGCGGCGCGGAAGAACGCATCGGGGATCTGCAGGAGGATGCCGGCACCGTCGCCGGTGTTGGGGTCGGCTCCCTCGGCTCCCCGGTGCTCCAGGTTCTCCAGCGCGTCCAGGGCTTTTTCGACAACCGCGTGCGTCGCCTCACCCCAGAGCTTGGCCACCAGCGCGAGGCCACAGGCGTCGTGCTCGTTCGCGGGGTCGTAGAGGCCGGTGGCCTCCGGAGGAGGATTCACGCTATGCATGGATGAAGGAGAAGGGACGGGCTCGCCAGGGACGTCTGCCGGCACAAGAAGCGAGGTGGCTGATTGTTAAGGCTACCGGCTTTTCGGCCGATGTCCCAGGGACTCAGCCTGAGTCTCCGTCGACCTTCGGTGGACCAGGATCAGCTCTTGGCTTTGGCCGGAGACTTCTTGGGTTTGGCCGCCCGCTGTCGCGCGGCCGGCTTTTTTGTCTCCGCCGCCGGCGGTTCGTCGCTGGAGCCGCTGCGTACCGCCGCCAGACTGGCCTCCAGGGCCGCCATCAGGTCCGGCGCAGGCGTTTCCTCCTCGGCCTGCGGGACGGTCGCGATCTCCTCGCCCGAGGCCTTGCGCTCGATCAGCGAGAGCACCCGATCCCGGTAGTCGTCCTTGTAGCGGCTGGGGTCGAACTCATTGGAGAGCGTGTCGATCAGCTGCTGGGCCATGCCGAGCTCCCGGTCTGTGGTCTCGGTCTCGGCCACCTGGTCCAGGTCGTCCAGCCTGTCCGGGCTGAGCACCTCGTCGCCGAACAGCATCGTCGATAGAGCCAGCGCATCGTCGGCCGGCCGCAGCGCACACAGCTGCTGCTTGGTGCGCAGGACGAGCCGGCCGATCGCCACCTTGCCGGAGGCCTTCATCGCGTCGAGCAGCAGACGGTAGGCCTTGGCCCCGCCGGGGGCGGGTGCCAGGTAGTACGTGTGGTCGTAGTAGATCGGGTCGATCTGGTCCAGATCGACGAAATCCTCGATGTCGATCGTCCGCGTGGCCTTGGGGTCCAGCGCCTCCAGCTCGTCAGGCTCGATCAGCACGTAATGATCGGGGCTCAGCTCGTAGCCCTTGACGATGTCCTCGAACGAGACCTCCTCACCGGTGCTGGAGTCCACGCGTTTCTGCTTGATCCGGGCCCCGGTCTTGCCGGAGATCTGGTGGAAGCGCACCGTCTTGGGCGACGTGGCGGAATACAGCTTGACGGGGACGTTGACCAGCCCGAAGCTGATCGCACCGCTCCAGATAGCGCGAGCCATAGGTGGGTTTTTAGCTACCCGGTGAGCGCGGTTCAAGCGCTGGCCCAGTTCTTGCCGCATCGACCTCCGGCCGGATTAGCATCACCCCATGTCGGGGGCGAGGATCCGAGCGACCGTGATCGCCGTGCTCTGCGGAGTGCTGGCCGTGTGGCCGGACATGGCCGCCCCGGCGGCGCAGGCTCATGGCGGGCACGGGCATCCGCTACGGCCGATCGATCCCTTCCAGACCGCGCCGATGCGCAGGTTCCTACATGCGCGCTCGGGCAACGTCACAGCAGCGGTGGAGAACCTATGGACCGGCCGGACCTATCTGTATCGGCCGGGGGTCCGCGAGATCACGGCCAGCATCGTCAAGGTGGACATCCTGGAGACGCTGCTGCGCCGGCTGGCCGTGCGCCACCAGCGGCTGACGCCGGGGCTGGCCGGGACGGCGCAGGGGATGATCGAGCACAGCGACAACAACGATGCGACCACGCTCTGGAACGACGTGGGCGGCGCCCCCGGAGTCGCGGCCTACGACGCCCGGGCCGGGCTCAGGCAGACCAGGCCGAACGTTGCCTGGGGCCTGACCACCACCACGCCGCTGGATCAGATCCGGTTGCTGCGGGAGATCGTCGGTCACCCGTCGCAGTTGAGCCGTGGCGCCCAGCTGTATTCGCTCAGCCTGATGAGCCACGTGGAGTCAGACCAGCGCTGGGGGGTGAGCGGGGGCGTGCCTGGACGCGTCTCGGTGGCGCTCAAGAACGGCTGGCTGCCTCACGGCAGCGGCTGGCAGATCAACAGCGTGGGACGCATCAAGGGAGACGACCGTGACTACCTCCTCGCTGTGATGACCTCAGGCGATCCCAGTGAGGGTTACGGAATCGGAACGATCCAGGGGATCTCGGCGATCGTGTTCCGGGAGCTCGCCGAGCGGGCGGCCGGTCACTGGGGCTCGGGCCGGGCGTCGCTGACCGCGGCCGCCGTGGCGGACCGCGCGGCCAGGGTGGGCGAGCGCTACGAAGCCGACACGCTCAGCGGTTGACCGCGGACATGTCCGGATACCGGTCGCCCGCCGCCACCCCGACAGGAGCGACCTCGGCGATCCGCTCCAGATCCTCCGCCGTCAGCCGGACCTCCGTGGCCTCGACGTTCTCCTCCAGATACCTGCGGCGCTTGGTCCCGGGGATGGGGACGATGTCGCCTCCCTGATGGAGGACCCAGGCGAGGGCCAGCTGGGCGGGGGTGCAGTTGTGCTCGGCGGCGAGTTCCTTGACCCGCTCCACGAGATCGAGGTTGCGCTGGAAGTTGGCGCCCTGGAAGCGGGGGTTGTTCCGGCGGAAGTCGTCTTCCGCCAGGTCGGACGGGCTGGTGATGGCGCCGGTGAGGAAGCCGCGCCCGAGTGGGCTGTAGGCCACGAACCCGATACCCAGCTCACGCAGGGTGGGAATCACCTCGGCCTCCGGATCACGGCTCCAGAGCGAGTACTCGGTCTGAACGGCGCTGATCGGGTGGACGTCGTTCGCCCGCCGGATCGTGGCCGGCGCAGGCCTCCGACAGGCCGAGGTAGCGGACCTTGCCGGCGTCGACCAGCTCGGCCATCGCCCCCACCGTCTCCTCGATCGGCACCTGAGGGTCGACGCGGTGCTGGTAGTAAAGGTCGATGTGGTCAAGGCTCAGGCGACGCAGCGACGCGTCACAGGACTGGTGGACGTACTCGGGGCGACCGTTGACGCCGCGGGCGGCGGGGTTCTCCGGATCGCGGACGATGCCGAACTTGGTGGCCAGCACGACCTCGTCGCGGCGGTCGGCGATCGCCCGGCCGACCAGTTGCTCGTTCGTATGCGGGCCATAGATGTCCGCCGTATCCAGGAAGTTGACGCCCAGGTCCAGCGCCAGATGGATCGTGGCAACCGACTCCTGCTCGTCTCCCTCACCGTAGAACTCGGACATGCCCATGCAGCCGAGACCTTCAGCGCTCACTTCCAAACCCTGAGTACCAAGCTTGCGTTGTTCCATTCCAGAAACCCTACCCGGCAAGATCCGCATCTCACGAAATCGGCTCCGAGGACGTTTCCCCTGCAGTGACACCGCCGCCGTTTCAGGATCTGCTCGACTGCCACGGCCGGGACGTGCACCGGTTCCTGGTGGCCACCGTCGGCGGAGGCGATGCCGACGACCTCTACCAGGAGACGTGGCTGGCCGCGCTGCGGGCCTACCCGCGCCTGCGTGATACGGCGAACCTGCGAGGCTGGCTGCTCACGATCGCGCACCGCAAGGCGATCGACCACTTCCGTCAGCGCGGCCGGACTGCGGTGCCGGCCGGGGAGCTTCCCGAGATCCCCGTCGAGGACGAGCACCGGGACGGGGACGGCGTCTGGAACCTGGTCCGGCGCCTGCCGGCCAAGCAGCGCACGGCTGTGGCGCTTCGGTACGTGCTGGACGCCGATTACTCGCTGATCTCGTCGGCCATGGGCACCAGCCAGGAGGCGGCCCGGCGCAACGTGCACGAAGGACTCAAGCGACTGCGAACGGAGTACCCCGCATGATGGATGAACTCGAAACAGCGCTGCGCCGGCCGATCGGCACGCCGGAGGAGCTTCCCGACGTAAGCCGCCGCGCAGCCGAGGCCGGTCTGCTCGATGTGGCCTACACGGTCGAGGACTCCCCGGTCGGACCGCTGCTGCTGGCGACCACGCGACGGGGGCTGATCCGCGTGGCCTACCTGTACCCCGGCCAGCCGATCGACGAGGTGCTGGGCGAGCTTGCCTGGCGCGTCTCGCCGAGGGTGCTGGCCGCCCCGGCCCGGCTGGACGAGCCCCGGCGCGAGCTGGAGGAGTTCTTTGCCGGCCGGCGGACGGACTTCGAGGTGCCGCTGGACTGGCGGCTGATCACCACGCCGTTCACGCGCCGCGTGCTGCAGGCGACCAGGCGGATCCCGTTCGGGTCGGTGTCCACCTACAAGGAGGTGGCCGCCCAGGCCGGCAGCCCCCGTGGCTCCCGCGCGGCGGGTAACGCACTGGGAAGCAACCCGATCCCGATCGTCGTGCCCTGCCACCGGGTGCTGTACACCGGCGGCGGCCTCGGCGGATACACCGGCGGGCTGGACAGGAAGCGGACGCTGCTTTCCCTGGAGGGCATGCTGCCGGGCTAGCGCCGGTGACCGTCCGTTTGCGGGTATCACCCATAGAACGTGGACGTTCTGGGGCCGGTCAAACGCTTCGACAGCTTCCAGCAGCGGCGCCGCTGGCTGGCGATTCCTCTCGCCGTGGTGCGGAAGTTCGGGCACGATCAGGCGGGCAACCTCGCTGCCCTGGTGGCCTACTACGCGTTCTTTTCCCTGTTCCCGCTGCTGCTGGTGTTCGTGACCATCCTGGGCTACGTACTGCAGGGCAACCATCCCGAGCTGCTGTCCGTGGAGGCCTCGGTGCGCGCCAACTTCCCCGCCGTCGGCCGCTACCTGCAGTTCACCTCACTGCACGGGCATCTGCTGGTGCTGATCCTGGGCATCGTGACCTCCCTGCTGTCCGGACTGGGCGTCACCAACGCGGCCCAGAACGCGTTCGACACGGTTTGGGCGGTCCCGTTCAAGTCGCGTCCTGACTTTCTCACCTCGCGCCTGCGAGGCCTCGGCCTGCTTGTGGTGCTGGGCGTCCTGTTCCTGATCGCCACCGCGGCCTCGGGACTGGTGTCCGGCGGGCTGGGCGGTCCGGCGGCCAAGGTGGCGGGAATCGTCGTTTCGTTCCTGGTCAACGTGGTCCTGTTCCTGGCCGCCTTCCGCTTCCTGACCGCACGCACGGTCGCGACGCGGTGTCTTTGGATTGGAGTCGTGGTGGCCGCGGTGTTCTGGACGATTCTCCAGGCCGTCGGCGGCCTCTACATCGGACACACGCTCAAGAAACTGCCCACCGGATATGCCTCCTTCGGGTTCGTCATCGGCCTGCTCATCTGGCTCCACCTCGGCGCGAGAATGACCCTCTACGCCGCGGAGCTGAACGTGGTGCTGAAGCGCAGGCTGTGGCCGCGAAGCCTGATGGGTCCTCCGCTCGAGGAGGCTGACCAGAAGGCGCTGACCGACCTGGCCAAGGTGGAGGAGCGCCATCCTGAAGAGATCGTCGACGTGAAGTTCGATCTTGACGCCGCCGCGACGGATGCCCAGGAGGGCATCGGCAGCGACGCCGATGCGGCGTCGAGCGCGACGAGAACAGCCGATCCACCGCGGAGCGCATAGACATCTCCGGCGGCCACGAGCACAGGCCGCCGAGCGCCGGGCACCCGGCGCACAGGGCGCGATGGGGCTCAGGGCTGACCGTGAACCGGCCGGCCAGGAGCGGCTCGGCGCGATGCTCCAGTTCGTGGCGCAGGCGCTCAGCATCGGCAGCGGCGAACGTGTGGCTGACCGGGCGGTCAGCCTGCTCCAGGAATAGATGGACGACCTCCACCTGCTCAGCGCCGGCGTGGAGGGCAGCCAGGGCATAGACGAGGCGCTGGACCACGTAGTGAGCCTCGACGAGGCCGGCAGGGTCGTGCCCGTTCAGCCGGTCGGTCTTGTAGTCGACGACCAGCGATCCGCCGTGGGGCAGCTCGGCGAGGACGTCGAAGGTGCCCGTGACGAGGACGTGGTTCAGCGGGAACGCAAAGCGCTGTTCGCGGCGGAGGTTCGTGGTGGACGCCAGACGGTGCGTAGGTCGCTGGCAATGAACTCGGTGATGAGTCGTTGGACGTCGGGAGGTAGATCGGTCGGGGCCTCGGGGCGGCCGAAGTCCAGGGCCTGGAGGGTCTGGTGGACGAGGGTGCCGCGATCGAGCGGTGATAGCCGGGAGAAGGGAGCGACGGCGTCGGTGTCGTTGGGCTCGATCGGCCGGGGCGGGAGGCCGAGAACGCGTTCGGCATAGAAGCGGTAACCGCAGCGGTCGTGGAGGGCCAGAGAGGAGTAGCTCAGGGACGAGACTTGCGCCTCGGACCGGGTTGTGGCGGCGTCCGGGGCACTCTGGGAAGGTTTCTGGCCGTATACGACCAGAAACGCTCCCAGAGTCGGCTTCGGGCGGAGTTGTGGGGCCGACCGCGCCGTCGGGCGGAGCACTCTGGGAAGGTTTCCCGCGGCTGGCGCGGGAAAGGTTCCCAGAGTCGGCTTCGGAGACGAAGGTGACGCGGACGCCGAGGTCGGTGACGAGTGATGGGACGGCGGGCTCCAAGAGCTCGGCGCCGAACGCCGGGGCGATCCAACCGATCGGCGCCGAACGGTTGGATCGCCCCCGCAGGTCGGCTGCTCCGGACAGGATCAGGCGCTCCCGCGCGCGGGTCATCGCCACGTAGAAGAGGCGGCGCTCCTCGGCCTCGTTGGCGGCCGCCGCCTCGTCGCCCAGGACGGCGTAGTCCAGCGCCGGGATCCGGGCGGCGGTGCCCGGGCGGGCGAGGCGCAGGCCGAGGCGCGGGACAGGCGCACCGTGACCGGGAACCGCAACGCTGGCCGTCCCCCCAGCCCCGCGGCCGATCCGGATCAGCTCGGCCCGGTAGATCGGACCGCGACCGAGGTCGGCGACACAGACAACGGGAAACTCCAGACCCTTGGCCCGGTGGATGGTCATCAGGCGCACCGCGTCGAGGCCCTCGCTCTCGACCGGTGCCTCGCTCTCCCGGCCGGCTCCGGTGCCTCCACCCCCGGAGCCGCCTGGGCCCCAGGCGCGCTGCTCGATGAAGCTCAGGAACCCGCGCAGGTCAAAGCCCGCCTGGGCCTCCCACTCACGGCCCAGGCGCATCAGCTTGCGCACGTTGGCGAGGCGCCGCCGGCCGCCCGGCTGTCTCAGCACGGCCTCGCCGTAGCCGGAGATCTCCATCGCCCGCTCCAGCAGGTCCTCGACGCCGAGCCGGGGGGCAGCCGCCCGCTCGGCGGCGAACCAAGCGTCAAAGCGCTCCAACCGAGCCGCGTCCGGCGGCGAGAGCTCCGCCGCCACCCCAGCGGCGGCGAGCACGACCCCGTCCAGCGACAGCCCGCACAGGGGCGAGACCAGGGTCGCGTACAGCGACTCCTGATCGAGCGGGTTGGCCAGCGCGCGCAGGTAGCTGACCATCTGCACCACCTGCGGGTGACTCCAGTAACCGCGGCCGCCGATCACATACGTCGGCACCCCGGCGTCCTCCAGGGCGCGCTCGTAGACAGCCGTGTCCGTGGTGGCACGGGTGAGCACCACCACCTCACCGGCGCTTCGCTCCCCGGAGTCGATCAACTCCGCCACGCGGTCGGCCAGCACACGTGCCTCGGCCACGCGCCAGGGAGCGGCCAGGCCCTCGGTGTCCCAGTCCGTGCCCTTGTCGACGATCAGCATCTCACTGAGTGGCTCAGCCGCCGGGCCATCGCCCTGGCGTCCCGGGATCAGCGGCCGGAACCGTTCCCCCCACACGGCGGTGAAAGCTCCGTTCAGCGCGGCCAGGATCTCCGGGCGGGAGCGGAAGTTGGTCTGCAGCGACAGGCGCGCACCGCGCTGCTCGAGCGCCCTCCCCCGCTCCTCGAACAGCTCCACGTCGGCGTGGCGGAAGCCGTAGATCGACTGCTGCCCGTCGCCGACCATGAACACCACGCCGCTGCCCGCCAGCAGATCGACCAGCTCGAGCTGCACCCGGTTGGTGTCCTGGAGCTCGTCCACCATCACGTGACTGAAGCGCCCCCGGTAGCGCTCGCCGATCTCCGGGCGGGCCAGCAGCTCACGGGCGATCAGCTCCAGGTCCTCAAAGTCCACCCCGGAGCGCTCGCGCTTGAGCCGGGCGTAGCGCTCACCGAACCCCACCAGCAGATCGTTCAGCGCCCCACGCGTCGCCACGGCAAAGCCGGCGGTGAGCGCGACGCGCAGCCCGTCGAGCGCCTCCCGGTAGGTCTCGCAGGCCTCGCTCTTCAGCGCCGCGGCGCCGTTACGGCCGGGGAGGCCGATGGCGTCGAGGTCACCCGGCCACAGCTCCGCGGCGTCAGCCAGCACCTCCTCGACGCGCTCCAGCGCATCGAGCGCCTGGCGGACGCGCACGCCCGGATCGTCCAAGGCGCCGAGCTCGAGGGCGAGGGTCCGGGCGGCCGCTACCGCGGCCGCCCGGACCTCATCCACGGCACCCACGTCAGCGGCGAGCACCAACGGCAGCTGCGGACGGCTCTGCCCCCGCGCCCGGAGCTCGTCGTGCACGGCCAGAATCGCCGCCCGGAGCACGCCCGGGCCGTGGGAGGCGATCAACTCCGCCCCGGCCGTCGAGCGCGCCGCCTCCGCCAGAGCGCCGTCAAACGCGGCCCCCGCCAGCTGCTCGGCCTCCTGGGCCTCCAGGACGGAAAAGGCCGGATCAAGCCCGGCGGCCAGCGCGTGGGCGCGCAGCACGCGAGCGCAGAAGCCGTGGATCGTGGAGATGAAGGCGCCCTCGGTGTCGCGCGCCTCGGCCTCGCAGCCGAGCTCTCGCAGGCGGGCGCGAATCCGCTCGCGCAGCTCTGCTGCCGCCTTGTCGGTGAAGGTGATGGCCAGGATCCGGCTCACCTCGACGCCGTCCTCGCGCACAGCCCGCACGAAGCGCTCGACCAGCACCGAGGTCTTACCGCTGCCCGCGCCGGCGTCGAGGAGCAGGTCACCCTGGCGCCGCTCGATCGCGGCCAGCTGATCAGGCGTGAACTTCATGACCAGCAGATGCCGGGGTGCCGGCAGCCGTCACGGGAGCAGGTCTCCGGGCAGGGAGTCAGCTCGCCTGACTGCAGGCGTGACGCCAGCTCCAGCGCCACCTCCTCGGCTCCCTGCAGCAGCTCATCCATCTCGTCGGCCGAGATCCCGTCGGTGTTGTACGCGCAGCGGCCGACCGGGGTGTCCTTCACGTACGCGCCGCGGATCCGGAGGTCCCGGCCGGTGAGCGGCTGGTAGAAGCCGGCCACGGGGTCGAGCCCCAGCAGCCGCCGCGCGGCCAGCATGTACAGGGCCACCTGCAGCTGCTGATCGGCCAGCCACCGCGCCCCCGCCCGCTCCGGCCGGTTGGCGCCGCTCTTGTAGTCGCGGACGATCACCTGGCGCCCGTCGCCGCCGACGTCCACGCGGTCGATTACGCCGCGGACCCGCACCGGCGCCCCGGACGGGGCGGGCGGACGCGGGCGCAATTCAAGGGCGGGCAGCCCCCCAGGCTCCTCGTCATCGAACCCGAACTTCAGCTCCAGATCCCGGGGCTTCCACTCGCAGCCGTCGAGCGCCTCATGGCGCAGATAGCGGCGCAGGTCGGCCTCGACCCCGCGCAGCATTGCCGCCCGCACCGCGGCGGGACGGCCCGGGGCGAAGGTGGCCGGCGGCGAGGAAACCAGCTCGTCGAGCAGCCGCTCGGCCAGGGGCAGGCTGACCGGAGTCAGCGGGCCGTCAAGGCGGCGGAACAGCCGCTCGAGCACGTCGTGCATGAAGCTCCCGCGGACCAGAGCATCCGGATCCGGGGTCAGCTCGGCCGGTTGCAGCTGGCTGTCCACCAGCCAGGTCACCGGACAGCGGGCAAACGACTCGAGCGCGCCGCCGGACAGGATCTGGCGGTGACGCACGTGCCCGAGCGCGGTCTCGCCGAGCCGGCGGGTCGCGTCCGGCTCGGCGGCGGGGTGATTCTTCCCACCACCCTCCCCTAGCACCCCCCCCGCCGCCGCGAGCCCCAGCTGGCGCTCGCGGGAGCTTGGTGCCTCCTCCGGAGACCAGACCACATCGGCCAGCAGCCGCCGGCGCCGGCGCTCCCACCATTCAGGCACGAACAGCTCGGCCAGGTCGTGCAGGAACGGCGAAGACAGCACCAGCTTGCCCTCCTCATCGGAGCTCCGATAGCTCAGGACCAACCGCTCGGTGGCACGCGAGACCGAGGCGTAGAGGAGGTAGCGCTCGCGGGCCAGTGCATCCTCCTCGGGGCCCAGCGCCAGTCCCGAGGCCAGCGCCAGCTCACGGCGGCGCTCGTCGCCCAGGAAGGGCTCCGGCGCCGTCGCCGCGGGGAACTCGCCCTCACACAGGCCACACACGAACACGCGGCGAAAGCGCCGCGCCCGGATGGCCAGCGGCTCTGAGACGAGCACGGCTCCCGGGGGCGGGCCCCCCGGCGGATGAACCGGGACCTGGAGGCTCTCCAGCAACTCGAGCAGCTCCGCCGGGCGGGTGGGCAGCGGCAGCTCAGACAGTTCGGCCAGACCGGACAACATCGCGCCGACGGCACGTGCATCCAGCTGGGCGGCGCGATCCAGATGAGGCGCCTGACCCAACCACGGCGCCTCGAGCAGCCGGCGGGCCTGGCGTCCCAGCTCGGCGGCGGGATCCTCGGCTTGACGCAGGGTGTCGAGCTCGGGTAGCGCCAGCGGGCAGCGAGCGCGTGCCTCGGCCAGATCGCTGAGGCCACGGCGGCCAATCTCCGCTTCGAGCGCGTCCACCAGCTCCGGCGCGGCCACGCCAGGAACCCGCAGGTAGGCCAGCAGGTCACCGGCCGAGCCGTCGTTCCCCAGGGCGCAGCGTCCCAGCGCCAGCAGTCCGCGGCCGACCGAGGTGTGGCCGAACGGCACGGTGCGAGCGCTCCAGGCCGGCACTCCGTAGCGACCCAGCAGATGCTCGAACAGCGCGCCGGTGCGGGCAAGCGAGCGGCACACCACGACGATCTCCTCGGCCGGCACGCCCTCCCGCCGAGCGGCCGCCACCTCGGCGGCCACGAGCTCGGCTTCGGCTCGCTCCCCGCCTGCCTCCAGCAACTCCACCACGTCGCCGGGATCGATCCGCACGGCCTGCGGCTCGAACAGGCGCCGCTCGACGTGGTGCAGCGCCCGGGCCGCACCCGGGGCGTAATGCTCGTCCAGAGACGGAAGCTGCCGGACGGTTGCGGCCTGCGCTCGCAGATCCTCGGCCACGCCGGCCCGGGCCGCCATGGCCAGCCGGAGGGGCTCGAAGGTGAGCGATACGGTGACCGTGGCGCCGGCCACCCGGGCCAGGGTCTCCACGGCGTCGCGCTGGGTCGCGGTGAGATCGTCGAAGCCGTAGAAGAACACCGGCGTGGCGCCCCAGCGCTGCGGCGCGGCTCTGAGCGCGTCCAGCGCGCCCCAGGCGAAGCGCTCGGCGTCGTCGCGCCCGCTGCGCTGCACGGCGCTCAGGTAGCCCCGGTACACGGCGGCCAGGTCCTCCGCGTAGGCGACGCGGTCAGGCTCGTGGCCGGCCCAGGCTCGCAGCGCCACGGTGAATCGGGCCGGATCTACCCGGGCCGACTGCAGCTCGGCGGTCAGGCGCCCAACGGCGGCTGGGAAGCCGGCTGCGCCGGCGGATTGCTCCAGGGCATGCAGCGACAGGCCGGCCACGGCACTGCGCAGCAGCCGTTGATGTTGAAGCGGAGCCAGCCGGGTGGCCTTGTATCCGGCGCGCCTGGCCACCTCGGCGATCAGCCCCGAGAAGGTGAGCGCGCGGCCGAGAACCACACCGGCGCCGGCCAGCTCGCGGTCGTAATGCGCAGCATCGGCCTGAGTCGGGACGACCAGCAGCGCGTCGCGCCGGGCGGCCAGGGCGTAGGCGCCCAGGACCTCTCCGGCCTTGGCGGAGTTGGCGGGACCGAGGACGAGCGTCAGCGGCATCGGTCTATGGTGGCGAGCGGCCCTGACGGTGCCCGCCGGTATGCTGCGCCGCCGTGTTGGACCGAGCGTCAGGCGCCTGGGTGGCGGGGCTTCTGTGCGCCGCGGCGCTGTGCGGCTGCGGAGGCTCGCAGGCGCGGAGTACCGGCCAGATCCTCCGCGTGCCCTCGTCGTATCCGACGATCCAGAAAGCCGTCAACGCCTCGAGGGCGGGCGAGACGATCCTGATCGCACCGGGGATCTACCACGAAGCGGTGACCGTGACTCCCAGTCACCCGGGAATCACGATCCGCGGAGCCGACCGCAACTCCGTGATCCTCGACGGCGAGCGCGGCGGGCTCGTGTCAGGCATCACGGTGCAGGCCGACCACGTGAGCGTCGAGAACCTGACGATCCGCCGCTACGCGGTCAACGGCCTGGTGTTCGCGCCCAGCGCCAGCTCCGGAGGCAGCTACTCAGGCGGCGCGCCGGCGGTGCTGACCGACTGGCGGGGGTCCTATGTCACCGCCTACGACAACGGGCTCTACGGCGTCTATGCCTTCCAGGCTCGAGGCGGTGAGTTCGACCACGTCTACGCCTCCGGACAGCCCGACAGCGGGATCTACGTGGGACAGTGCCGCCCCTGCCGAGCCAGCGTCACCAGCAGCGTCGCGACTGATAACGCGGTCGGCTACGAGGACACGAATGCCTCACATCTGACCGTCTCCGGGCTGACGTTGCGGACGAACCGGGTGGGAGCTCTGCTCGACTCGGAGAGCAAGGAGAAGATGGCGCCGCAATCGGCCGTGACCTTCGAGCACAACACGGTCCTGGATAACCGGAACCCGCGCGCCCCCACCGGGGACCAGGCATTTGGGGTCGGGATCCTGATATCGGGCGGAGATGACGACCTGATCGAGGCCAATCGGGTGTTCGGCCAGCCGCTCGGGATCGTCGTGGTCAACGCGCCGGCTGAGTCCGGCTCCTGGCAGGCCACGGATAACCGGATATCCGCCAACACCATTTCGAGCCGCTCGCTGGACCTCGGCCTGCTCACGGGCGCCACCTCGCAGGGCAACTGCTTCTCGGCCAACCGGATCCGCCACACGTTCCCGGCGAACCTCGAACGCCTGACCGTGTGCGGGCGCAGTGTGCCTCTGCGGGGGCGCCCGCGATCGCTGCCTGCCAATCCCCCGCAGGTCAACTTCCTCACGGTGCCCGCCCCGCCGGCGCAGCCGAACATGCCGTGAGGAGGCGCCTCGCGTGTTTGGGGGTGGCGGTGGTGGTCGCGGCCTGCGGATCGGCGGCGCCGCACCCGACGGTGGACCGGGTGGAGCGCCCGCAGCCGCTAGCAGGCACTCGGGCGCTGGAGCTGGCCCGCGTCCTGCTGGGCGACTACACCCATGCCGGCAGTCGCCTGGCCGGGACATACACGCTTAAGGGCCAGTCGCTGCGCTTTACGGGTGCCGTCGACTTCCGCCGCAACCGCGGCGTGCTGTCGATCCGTCAGTCCTCGCTGCCAGGCGCGGCCCCCCGTGTCTTCTACTGGAAGCGCAGCAATGTGCTGGCCCAGGCGGCTCCGGGCTCGCGGCGCTACCTGAGCGGCACGCTCGACCCGCAGACCAGCCCGGTCGACCGCCTGATCTTCTCGCTCGGGCTCCTGTCCTCGCCGGTGATCGACAACATCCAGCAGCTGGAGTCCAGCGGGGTTCTCTTTCTGGGGTCCTCCGCCGGGCTCGACCGCTTCCGCGACGGGCCGATGACACTGTCGGTGCGGCACCGCACCGGGCTGCTGGCGGGAGTCAACTTGCGCGAGGCCGATGGCAGCCGCATCACCATCGGACTGCTCAGCCACGCGCCACAGGACATACGCGTTCCCGGCGGGTCCTCGTAGCCGTTTGCGCGAGCGCTGGCGCATTGATAGCGTGGTCGCGCTTTCGGCAGGGCCGAGACGATTCAGATGAAGCAAGCAGAGCGATTGGGGCGAACCATGCTGGGGATGGAGAGTCGGCGGACACTTCTCGGGCGGAGGCGACTGAGCGGGACGATCGCGCTTGTGGCCGCCGCAGCATTGGCTCTCCCCGCCGCCGCGCAGGCGTCCGGTGCCAATGTCCGGGGGACCGTATTCGACGACTACGGAGAGCTCGGTGTCCAGCACACCAACCCGGCCACGGGTCAGATCGACAATGGTCTCAAGGGCATCAAGGTGCGGGCCTACGACCGGGCCAACAAACTGGTCGGCACCGCCACGACCAACGCCAAGGGCGACTACCGCCTGGGCGGCCTACCCGTGGGCCAGATCCGGGTGGAGGTCGAGATCCCGTCGCCCTACCAGATCTCCCCGGACCGCACCTCTGCCGGCGGGACCGTGGCGGGCGCCACCCCCAACGCGAGCAGCCGCCTGGACTCAAACGAGCGCTACCTGAGTGACGCCCACTCTCCTTCCGGCGTGAACTTCGGCCTGGAGATCCCGGATCAGTACTCCGTGGCTAACCCGCGCGTCTACTCCAGCGTCATGTGGCCGCTGCCACCCGCCGAGCTCTCCGGTATCGACGCCAGCGCCTTCCCGGCCATCAACGAGTACTCCTACTTCAACCCCGGCGCCGGAACCACCCTCGCCGACTACTCGCAGGTGGGATCCATCAACGGTCTGGCCGTCAACCAGGGCAACGGCGATGTGTTCGCGGGCGCCTTCTACTCCACGGCGTCCGTGCTGATGCCGGCCGGCGCTTATCCAGGACTGACCTACCCCACCGGAGCGATCTACCGGGTGGTACCGAACTCGAGCGGAAGCGGTGGCGCCGTGCACCTGTTCGCCGACGTCAACGCCGGCGCGGCACCGTCGTCAACGGCCACCATCGACGAAATCTGGCCGCACGTCGGTCACGAGGGCTGGGGCGCGCTGGCGATCGACCCGGCAGGCCAGAACCTCTACGCGGTCAGCCTGTACAACCACAGCCTGTACCGCTTCCCGCTCCGCGGAGGCACGGTCAACGCGACCGGGCAGGTCCAGCCGGCCCGCATCACCAGCATCCCGGACCCCGGTTGCGCCGGGGGCGACTGGGCGCCGTGGGGGCTCAGCTTCGATCCGCGGACGGGCGCGCTCTACCTGGGCGGCACGTGCACCGCGGCCACCTCGCAGAATCCAGGGAACCTGCATGCGTACGTCATGCTGATCAAGGCTCCGTCGAGCACGCCAAAGTTCTCAAAGGCGATGAGCTTCGGGCTGGGTTATAACCGCCTGGATCACAACAGCCAGGCGTACCCGTCGGGCTCCGGCACGACCGACCCGCACCAGAGCAACTGGGAGCCGTGGCCGACCGTCGCCTCGGTCCCCCCTGGCACGTACACGGGAGGCCCCTCGGATTCGACGCGAGGCACGCGCTCGACCCCGTACGGGCCGGTGTACAAGTACGACGAGTCCTATCCAGCCATGTCCCAGATCGCCTTCGACGCATCCGGCAACCTGATCGTGGCCTTCCGGGATCTGATGGGGGACATGTCCGCCGGCGAAGGCACCTATCCGCAAGGGGATCTCCTCAAGGCCTGCCGAAGTGGCAAGAGCGGCTGGAAGCTCGAGTCAGCCGGGAGCTGCGGCGGGGTCAAGGGTTTCCTGCCCACCGTCAACGGCGTCCCCGTGAGCGGCGGCCACCATGGCGTCGACAACGCGGTGTTCGGCCCGATCGGTCTCGGCGGTGGGCATTTCTTCGACCCCAACGACGTGAC
The DNA here is from genome assembly GCA_963744525.1 of uncultured Solirubrobacterales bacterium. Classification (GTDB taxonomy): domain Bacteria; phylum Actinomycetota; class Thermoleophilia; order Solirubrobacterales; family Solirubrobacteraceae; genus Palsa-465. The sequence continues at coordinate 113,312 of CAVUTV010000001.1, forward strand.
CAACGAGAGCCAGCCGGATACCTCCACGACCCGGGACGGAGAGGCCGATCCCCAGTTCGGCTCAGTCCTCGATGTAGCCGGGTTCCCGGATGTGGTGAACGCCCAGAACGAGCCCGCGCAGCACCCGGTCGACAGTGCGAACTATTCGAACCTCGGGGTGGTGTGGGACAGCGACTTCACCGGTGACTTCAGCCGCGCCAGCCAGCCCGTGGGTGGCGGCAAGGCGACGAGCCTGGGCAACCTGGCCGCCTTCACCGGCGAGGCTCCAGTCGAGATCGGCAACCGTGTGTGGCGGGATCTACGATCGACCTGCACCGAGGACGCGGGCGATCCCGGGATCCGCGGGGTGGTCGTCAACCTGCTCGCCCGGGGCGGAGCGGACCTGGCCACCGCCACCACCGACGGCGCCGGCCAGTACACGTTCAGCATCCTGCGCGGCACCAGGTACACGCTGGCGATCAAGCTGCACCAGGGACCGCTGAAGCGGCTCGTACCCACATGCGCCAACAGGCGCGGAGTGAACAGCCGGATCACCTCCAAGGGTGTGGTGGACAAGGGCCTCGACACGGCCCACGTCGCCCCCCTGGCGGCCGGTCACAACGACTTCAACTACGACTTCGGCTTCCGCCGGCGCGCGGTCAAGCCGGCCCGCAAGCATCGCCGCCCGCCGCCGCCGCGCTTCACCGGCTGAGCTAGGCGGCCTGATCCTGGGCGGCGGGCTGTGCCGGCTGGGCGGCGGTGCCCTCAGCCGCGTCGTCGGCTTCCGGCGGCTTGGCGCCGTCCTTGGCCCACGGCTCGTCGAACTCGACCCGCCATTTCCCGTCGTCGGTCTGCGTCAGGGCCAGCCGGGCCCGGAAGCTCTTGCCGGATCTGCCCTTGAAGCCGGTCACGGCCTTCTCGGTGCGTCCGGTCTTGATCAGCTCACGCGGCGATCGTGACCGGGAGCTGCTTGCCCGCCTTTGACTTCCAGATGACGAAACCGCAGCCCGGATCGTCGCGGGCCCAGCAGGAGTAACCCTTGCGGTTCTCGTTGATGTCCTGCCCGCAGACCGGACACGGACCGAGGTTGGCGCGGGGGATGCGCACGTCCTTGAGCTTGGTGTCGAGCTCGTGGACGGTGCCCTCGGTGAACTTGACGATGTCGCTCATGAACTTCTGGCGGGAGTCCTCACCGGTCTCGATGTTGGTCAGGCGATGCTCCCAATCTCCCGTGAGGCTGGGCGAAGTGAGGGCATGCTCGCCGAGCAGACGGATCACGTTGAGGCCCTTCTCGGTCACCACCAGCGCGCGGGCGTCGCGCTCTATGTAGCCGACCTGGAGGAGGCGCTCGATGATCGCCGCCCGTGTGGCGGGCGTGCCGATTCCCGAGTCCTTCATGGCCTCGCGCAGCTCCTCGTCGTCGACCAGCTTGCCCGCGGTCTCCATCGCGCGCAGGAGCGACCCGTCTGAGTAGCGGCGGGGTGGCTTTGTCTCCTTGCCCTCCGAGATCACTCGCTCGGCCCGCGCGGACTCCCCCTGCTCGAGCTTGGGCAGTTGCTGTTCGCCACCCTCATCATCGTCCTGGCTCTCCGGCGATTCGGCGATCTCGCCGTACACCCCGCGCCAGCCCGGCACCAGCAGTACCTTGCCTCGGGTCCGGAACACGTACTCGGCGACCGTTGTCTCCACGCGCGTGTTCTCCGACACGGCGTCGGGGTGAAACACGGCCAGGAAGCGCCGGACCACGAGGTCGTAGATCCGGCGGTCGTCGGCGTCCATCTTGTCGACGGGGTGGCGATCGGCTCGCGTCGGGATGATCGCGTGGTGGTCTGTGACCTTGGCGTTGTTGACCACACGTCCGAGCGGGAGCATGTCCAAGCCGGTCACGTACTCGGCCGCCGCCGCGTAATCCCGCTGGCGGCCCAGCAGCGAGGCGATCGGCTTGATGTCCCCGACCATGTCGCTCGTGATGAAGCGGGAGTTCGTCCGGGGGTAGGTCAGCGCCTTGTGCTCCTCATAGAGCCGCTGGGCGGCAGCCAGCGTCCGGCGCGCGGTGAACCCGAACAGGCTCGAGGCATGACTCTGCAGCGAGGTCAGGTCATACAGGAGGGGAGCCCGCTCCTTGGTCTCCCGCTTCTCCAGCTTGGTGATCTGCCCGACCTGTCCCTGGGCGGCCGCGACGATCCGCTCGGCTTCCGCGGCGGTCTTGATCCGTGGGTTGGCCCCGGCGTGGAAGCGGCCGTTGTACGTGCGTCCGGTCGGCTCGTCCTGCGCCACGAATCGCGCATCCACGATCCAGTAGGGCTCGGGCTTGAAATCTCTGATCTCCTGCTCGCGCTGGGCCAGGATGGCCAGCGTCGGGGTCTGCACCCGCCCGAGCGAGACGGCGCCGTCAAACGAGCTGCGCAGCCGGATCGTGGCCGCCCGGGTGGCGTTCATGCCGACGATCCAGTCGGCTTCCGAACGCGAGCGAGCCGCCTCCTCCAGCCGGGCGTACTCGTCGGCCGGGCGCAGCGAGGCGAACGCATCCCGGATCGCCTGAACGGTCATGGAGTTGAGCCACAGACGCTGCACAGGGAGCTTGGCCGCCGCCTTCTCGTACAGGTAGGCGAAGATCAGCTCACCCTCTCGGCCGGCGTCACAGGCGTTGACGACCACATCGATGTCGTCGCGCCCGAGCTGACGCTTGACCACGTTCATCTGCTTCTTGGAGCGCTCGTCCCGGACGACCAGCTTGAATTTCTCCGGCACGATCGGGAGGTCGGCCATCCGCCATTTCTTGAACTTCTCGTCGTACTCGTCAGGGTCGGCGAGCTGCACCAGGTGCCCGACGGCCCAGGTGATGACATGCTCCGGGCCCTCCAGGTAGCCCTCGCCCTTGGTGAACGGACCGGGCAGGACCTTGACCAGGTCCCGCTGCCCGACGGACGGCTTCTCGGCGATGACGAGCGTCTTGGCCACTGGACGGGGAGCGTAGCGGCCTGTCAAGGGCCTGTCGGGAGTTTCAGATGGTTGAGTTCGCGACCAACCGGGTCAGCCGGCGCACTGTCCCGAGGTGACGGTGTGATGGGCACCCGCGGCCTTGGCCAGCTCGTGGCGGACGACGCCATCCGGCACGGCGAACCCGCCCGCCTGACCCGGGGGCGCGTTCGTGATCGCGGCGAACACCGTGGCCACCACCTGACCGGAGGAGTCGACCATCGGGCCACCGGAGTTACCCGGCCGGACCAGGCCGCGCAGCGAGGTGATCTGGCGGAGCACGGGACCATTGCCGTAGGCGTTCTCGGTGCGCGTCAGCTGCGTCTGCCCCAGCCGGCCCGGCTCCTCCCGGAACGGCCCGTCGAGCGGATAGCCCAGAATCGCCGCGGCCACGCCGGCGTGCGGTGCCGAAGCCAGGCTCAGCGCGGGCTCTGACAGGCCGGGGACGCGCAGCACGGCAATGTCGTTATGGGGATCGAAGACAACCGGCGCAGCCCTCAGCGAGGGCCCCGTCCCGTGCACCTGCACGACGGTGTCTGTCTCCCCGGCCACCACGTGGGCGTTGGTGACCACGAGGTCGGGTCCAGCGGTCCAGCCGCTGCCCTCGATCCCCAGCCCGCACGCCGAGCCGAGCACCCGGACGACGCTCCGCGTTGCGGACCTCACACCCGGTGCCGCCAGGATCGCGCGTGTGGGGCGGGGGACGTTGGCCGGCGGCCCGGTCACGCTCGGCAGCGGATCGATCCGCGCCAGCGCGTTGAGGATCGGGCCCGATGGCGGGAGGATGTGGTTGAGCTCGCTCAGGATCGAGGAACGCTGGACATCGGCTCGCAGCTGCGAGGAGCCGGAGGACTGCAACACGATCGCGCCGATGATCCAGGCGATGCCAAGGGCCACGCAGGCGGTCAGCGCGGCACCGAGGATCCCGTCCAGGAAGGCGAAGCCCGGGATCCGCACGACCCGCCGCGCCGACAGGCCGAGGCCCTCGAAGCCGCTGGCCAGCACGCCGCCGGCGAGCAACGCTCCGGCCAGCCCGAACAGCGCCGCGTAGGGCGAATGGTCTCCGTGGGGCAGCAGCAATGGCCCCACCCGGGTGCCGACATACGCGCCGAGGCCGAATCCGATCAACGACAGCGCGCCGACGAGGAAACCGCGCATGTAGCCCCGCAGGGCCAGCAGCAGGGTGAAGACGACGATCAGCCAGTCGACGAAGGTCATGTTTGCGCAGCGTAAAGACTGGGCTCGTAACGCCTGGCCATCTTCTACCGTTTCCCGCTGGGTGCCCATACGAAGCGGAGCGAGACGACGACGGAGATCGTCGCCGGGGGGAGGGGCACGTGGAGCTGGTCTATACGTGCGCCCACAACCGTACGCCGGACGGCCGAGACATCGGCCGCGGCGCTGGCCCGCGGTCCTGGCCGGATTGGCGGTGCTGGCGGTGGCCGCAGTCGCCGCCTATCTCGTGCTCAGCGGCGGCAACTCGGAGCGGGCGCTGGCCTCCCAGTACGTCAACGCCTGGGCGCGCAACGACTATTCCCGGATGTACACGCTGCTGTCGCCCGCGTCACGGCGGCACCTGAGCCGGCGCCGGTTCGAACGCGAGTACCGAGGCGCTGCGGCGACGGCGACGATGACCGGGCTGCGGCTGATCCGGGTGGAGTCTCCCGGCGCCCGTTACGTGCCCGTCCGCGTGGCCGTGAGCACGAGGCTGTTCGGGACGCTGACCGAGACGCTTCAGGTATTCGTCGCCACCGCCGCAAGCGACCCCGACGTCCAGTTTGGGCCTGCTCTGCTGTTCCCCGGCTTGCGGGCCGGGGAACAGCTGTCGCGACGTTCCTCGCTGGGCCGGAGAGGCACGATCCTGGCCGACGACGGCACCCCGTTGGCTGAGGGACCGAGCCGCACGTCGCCGCTGTCAGGAGTGGCGAGCGAGATCGTCGGGACCCTCGGCCCGATCCCGTCCGCCTCGGCCGGGCACTACCGGGCGATCGGCTATCCCGCCAACGCGCAGGTGGGCCAGGACGGCCTCGAGCTGATCTTCCAGAAGCAGCTGGCCGGCCGGCCGGGGCGCGGCTCCTGGGCGGACATCGTCTGCTGGCCCAGGTCCCGGTGCGCAACGGTCGGACGGTCCGGACGACGATCGATCCCAAGGTGGAGGAGGCCGCAATCACCGCGCTGGGCGGTCACTACGCGGGAATGACGGTGATGGATCCTCGGACCGGCGGGCTGCTGGCGCTCGCCGGGATCGCGTTCTCAGCGCTGCAGCCGCCGGGCTCCACGATGAAGATCGTCACCTCCACCGCGGCCCTGCAGGCCCGGCTGGTATCCCTCGGCACCCAGTTCCCCGACCAGACCTCGGCCACGATCGACGGCTACACGATGCAGAACGCATCGGGAGAGTCGTGTGGCGGCAGCCTCCTGAACGCCTTTGCCGTGTCATGCAACTCCGTGTTCGCTCCGCTCGGCGCCCGGCTCGGCGGACGGCGCCTGGTGGCCGCCGCGGAGAAGTTCGGCTTCAACCATCCCACCGGGATCCCGGGGGCGCTGGAGAGCACGATTCCCTCGGCCAAGAACATCGGAAGCTCACTGTCGGTGGCCTCCTCTGCGATCGGGCAGGGCCTGGTGCAGGCCTCGACCCTGCAGATGGCCGACGTCGGCGCCACGATCGCCGAGCGGGGGAGGCGGCCGATTCCGACCTTCTCCTACGGCGTCAGGCCGCGGTTCGTCCGCGTGACCACCCCTCGCGTCGCCTCCGAGGTGCAGCAGATGATGCTGGCTGTGGTCCGCTTCGGCACCGGGGTGTCGGCACAGATCCCCGGCGTCGAGGTGGCCGGGAAAACCGGCACGGCGGAGCTGGCCAACACGGCGGGCAAGGCCAACGCGACGAAGGACACCGATGCGTGGTTCGTCGGCTACGCGCCGGCGGGGTCCCCGAAAGTGGTGGCTTGCGCCCTGTATCCGGCCTCCGGGTACGGCGCCAGTACCGCCGCCCCCGCTGTCTCGCAGGTGCTGGAGGCGGCGCTCAGAGCCGGCAAGTAGCGCCGCGGGAGTGGCTACAGGTCCAGCGAGACCGTCGTCGGCTTGGTGTGCCCCGGCGCGTAGATGTCCAGGGTGAGTGGCCGGTTGGAGTAGACCGAGTCGCTCAGCCGGAACAGGATCAGGCCGCCCTGTGTCGGTCCGAAGGAGGCGGTCGTGTCGAGCGCCGGCTCGACCCCGTTGGGGGCCAGCTGCTGGGCGGTCCAGGCGTACTGATTTATCAGCGGGTTCAGCGGGACGGGGTGATACATGGTCCCTGACGAATCGGTGATCGCGAAGTGATCGGTGGTCGTCTGGGTCTGCCCGGACTGGTTCTTGGCCCACAGGAACACACCGAACCACAGCTGGTTGCCGGGGATCGACTGGGCCGTGGGGATGCCCGCCAGGTACTCGGAGTCCTCGGTGGCATACGGATTCAGCGCACGGGTCACCTGGACCTGATAGGTGATTGGGCCGGCCCATACATAGATGTTTCCGGCGTCGGCCGAAGTCGGAGCCGGCTTGCGGCCGTCGAGGCTGCAGGCGCTCAGGGCGAGGACGAGAACCAGGGCTCCGGCCGCCCAGGCAACCTGCCGCAGCCGCCGCTGAAGGTGGGTCGAGCGGAGGCGGATGAGAGGGCGAGTGGAGAGGTTCACGGCGCGCGAAAGTCTAACCATCGAAGGCTCAGCGGGCGGAGACAGACACGTGCCGCCCACGGCCCTTGCCGTCCTCGAGGATCGAACGCAGCCGGCGCATCGACCGGCCGGTCTTCCACTTCGTCCAGGCGCGGCCACCGAGTGCCTCCATCAGACGATCTGAGGGGAGGGCCGGCTCGGTCTCGAACGTGTAGGTCACGCGAGTGGTGCCTGAGGCGCCCGGGCTGAGCTCGTAGACGCCCATCATCTTGATCCGGTTGAACTTCCCGCCCCGTCCCCGCTCCACGATGCGGAACGGAGGCTGTACCTCAGCGAACGTGACGTCGGCCCAGCCGAAGCGGTTGAGCGGCGCCTTGATCCGGAACCGGGCCCCCGCGCCGCGGCCGTAGGAATCCTCCCGGGTCAGTCTCCAGTCGACCAGATAGTGATCTGTGAACTCGGCGTGATTGGCGATATCGGCCAGGTACTCGAACACCTGCTCACGCGGGCGGCTGATGGTCGCAGCGACGGTGATCGGCTCCACGGCCGGGCGAGTTTATGGCGCGGCCGCCTCCGGCTGTCGGCTGCCGGTCGTCAAGCCGAGCTCAGGCCGCGCGCTGATCGATGATCCGCAGCGAGTGACCGAACTCAGGACCGTGGACGGTGTGGGATCCGGACGGCTCCGAGCGCTCACGAGAGCGGCACAGCTCGCAGCGGGCGGCGCCGGACTCATACAGGTAGACCCGCTCTCCCACGAGCAGGGTCCGGTGGCAGTGGCCGCAGCGCTGGCAGGTCGCGGCCACCCCGTCGAGGCCCCGCTCGAGTAGGGCCAGCTCCAGGTCCAGCATGTCTGAGGCGGTGGTTTGCATGGTGTTCAGGTTTCGCCGCCAGCGACCAACTTCCTCGCCTGGCGAGCGTTCTTCCTGTTGATGCGGGTGACCACTGGCCTCTTTGTCCACACCGGAATCCGGAATTTGACCGCTGAGTATCATCGATTGGCGTGCCGACCCGGTACGGCGAACCCCAGCCGTAAAGGAGAAGGTCGATGAAGGCTTGGATGTCGGGCAATCTTGCGGGGACCGGCACCTTCCGTTGCACCGATGTGCGAATACCCGGTGTCGCTGGATGCAGCGGACGAGCTTCCTGAATGCCCCAGCTGCGGAGGCCGCGAGTTCGTGCGGGCGTCGCTGTTCACGACGGCTCAGACCACGATGGTGGACATGCCGGCGATGAACGAGGACCGCGCCTGGATCAACGAGCTGCGTGGCGGCCTGGACGAGCCAGGACAGTACCTGGCCTACCGCGTGGGAGGACGATGACGTGGCCGCCTACCACCTCCAGCGGGAGTGGACCCGGATCGGCCGCAGCCTGGCTGCCGATGTGCGCTTCGACGACCCCACCGTCTCCCGCCGCCACGCCCTGATCGTGCGCCAGCCGGACGGCCTGCGCGTGCTGGATGACCGCAGCCTCAATGGCGTGTTCGTCAACGGCGAGCGCGTGGAGTGGAGCACCCTGGCGGACGGGGACGAGATCGTGATCGGCCGCCACCACCTGCATTACCTGGACATCCCCGTGGTGTCGGGGATGCGGTACTCGAGCAGCGCCGAGCCGGGGACTGCTTGAGCACCACCTGAGGAGGGGCCGCGCCGCCCCGCGAGGGACGGTTTCCTATAGTGGCCGCGGATGGCGACCATCTCGGTCCTCTCGCAGAAAGGCGGCACGGGGAAGACGACCACCGTCAGAACCCTCACCGACGTGTTCCGGCGCGTCGGACTGGAGGTGCTGGCCGTCGACCTGGACCCGCAGGGCAACCTGTCCGACTACCTGGACGTCGATCCCGATGCCACGCCGACGGTCGGCGACGTGCTGTCCGGGCAAGCCAAGCTCCGGGATGCCATCCACGGTGGGATCGTGCCGGCCAACCTGGGGCTGGCCGAAGCCGAGCTGGTGCTGGGCGGCAAGATGGGGCGCGAGCTGACCCTGAAGAAAGCGCTCAAAGACGTGCGCAGCGAGTACGACGTGATCCTGATCGATTGCCCGCCGGCCCTCGGGCTGCTCACCGTCAACGCGCTGGTGGCCTCCGACTACGCGCTGCTCTCAGCCGAAGCTCAGTATTTCGCCATGCAGGGCGTGGAGCAGGCCCTGGAGGTCATCGAGCTGGCGCGGGACAGCCTCAACGCCGACCTGGAGTGGCTCGGCGTGCTGCTCAACATCGCCGATATGCGGACCCGCCACTCTCGCGAGGCGTTCGAGTCGCTGAGAGAGCACTTTGGAGAGAAGCTGATCGACCAGACGATCCGAGCCTCGATCGCCTACGCCGAATCGGCCGAGCGCGCCGTATCGATCCTGGACTACCGGCCCGACCTGGCGGTCGACTACCTGAATGTCGCCGATGAGCTATTGCGGCGTTTGGGCCAGAAGGAGGCGCGCAAGCGCCTGTCCGCCCTGGTCGCTTCGCTGCCCGCCTCGGCCCAGGCCGGGTCCTAGCCTCGCCGGGTCCTAGAGCCCGCGCACGTAGGCGCCCTGGCTCTCGAACGGCGCCCTGATCACATCGGCCCAGTCCTCGGCCTCGCGCGTCAGCCGTTCGATCACCGGCCCGGTCTGGTCGTAATGGCACCAGACGAGCACGGTCGGCCCGGCGCCGGAGATCGTTGCGCCGAGCGCGCCCATGCCTCTCGCCAGCTCCACAGCCGGCCGAGCGCGGGATACAGGTGAGCGCGATAGGGCTGGTGCAGGCGGTCGCGCAGGCCGGCGGCGATCAGCTCCCAGTCGCCCGTGCCGAGGCCCAGCGTCAGACGCGCGACGGCGGCCAGGTTGAAGCTGGCGTCGGGAAGCGGCACCCGGTCGGGCAGCGCGGAGCGGGCCTGCTGGGTGCGCACCGGCCGCGGACGGAACCACGAGCACGGCCTCGAGGCCGACGGGGCACGTCCAAGCCGCGTGACCGTGTCGCCGTCGCAGATCACCACGCCTCCGTTCATCGCCGCCGCGACGTTGTCCGGATGTCCCTCGAGCTCGGTGGCCAGCGCCAGCACGTCGGCGTCCAGCTCGAAGATGTGATCGGCCGCCATCAGCCCGGCCAGGATCGCCGCCGCGCTGGATCCCAGGCCTCCGCTGAGGGGGATCTTCGAGGCGATACGGAACTCGAACGCATCGGCGGGATGCAGCCGCTCGAACGCGCGCACGACCAGGTTGCTCCGGTCACGCCCGACATCCAGATCGGTGTCGACGGCAAAGCTGCCGGTCTCCACGACCTCCACCTCCAGGTGCAGCGCCAGTGCTGCGGCCAGCACGTCGAAACCGGGCCCGAGGTTGGCCGAGGAGGCCGGCACGCGGATCAGGCGCCGTCGCTCCAGATGCCCGCGCTCACTCCAGCACCGCGCGCTCGATCGCCGCCATCTCCGGTGGGCAGGGGATCACGGGCGCCACCTGCCCGAGCGCGGTCTGTGGATCCTTCAGACCATGGCCGGTGAGCACGCACACGACGCGCTCGGCGTCTCCGGCTCCCTGGGCGAGCAGTCCCGCCACGCTCGCCGCCGAAGCGGGCTCGCAGAACACGCCCTCGCCGGCGGCGAGGAAGCGGTAGGCGTCGAGGATCTGATCGTCGGTCACCGCCGCCACCCCTCCCGCGGAGGCGGTCATCGCATCCATCGCCTCCTCCCAGCGGGCGGGATTGCCGATCCGGATCGCGCTGGCCACCGTCTCGGGGTGCTCGACCGGCGCACCGTGCACGAGCGGAGCCGCCCCGGCGGCCTGGAAGCCGAACATCCGTGGGCGCAGCCGAGTTCCCGGAAGCCACGCCAGTAGGCGGTGATGTTGCCCGCGTTCCCGACCGGGATATACAGAGCCTCGAGTTCGCCGTCCAGGGCCTCGGCCATCTCGAACGCCGCCGTCTTCTGGCCCTCGATGCGGAATTCGTTGACCGAGTTGACCAGCGATATCGGATGCCGTGCGGCCAGCTCACGGACGAGCTGCAGCGCCTGATCGAAGTTGCCCTGCAGCGCGATCACCGCGCCCCGTGCATCAGCGCCTGGGCGAGCTTGCCGGTGGCGATCTTCCCCTCGGGCACGATCACGGCGCCGCGCAGTCCGGCCCGGGCGGCGTAGGCCGCCGTGGAGGCGGCGGTGTTGCCGGTGGAGGCGCAGATGACGGTCTCGGCTCCCTCCCTGACCGCAGCCGAGACCGCGCAGGTCATCCCCCGGTCCTTGAACGAGCCGGTCGGGTTGGCGCCTTCCAGCTTCAGCCACACCTCGGCGCCGACCCGCTCCGAGAGCCGGGGCGCCAGCACCAGCGGCGTCGAGCCCTCCTTGAGGGAGACCACGGGTCGCCCTCGGCGAACGGCAGGCGTTCCCGGTAGCGCTCGATCAGTCCAGGCATCGCGCTGAGCATGGCAGAGCGGCGGGCCGGGCGACGCGACATTAGCCGGTGGAGCCTACGAGCCTAAGCACATCCAGCACGACCTTGCCGACCGCCCCCCGCCGTCGATCAGCTCCAGCGCTTCGGCGGCTCGCTGGAGCGCTGAACTGGGCGCCGACCACCGGACGAATGTGAGCCGCAGCCGATCAGCTCGGCCAGGGCCGCGGCGGCATTCGGCGGCGTAGTGGGGCTTGCTCATGGCGTACGCGCCCCAGCCGGCGCCGATCACCTCGAGGTTGTTCAGCAGCAACCGGTTGACCCTGACCTCCGGGATCGAGCCTTCGGTGAAACCGACGACCAACACCCGGCCGCCCTCGTTGAGCGAACGCAGGCTGTCGGTGAACCGGTCGCCGCCGACCGGGTCGAGCACCACGTCGACGCCGCCCAGCTCCCTCGCCTCGTCCCTCCAGGGCCGTCGGAGCGCAGCACGTGGTCGGCGCCGGCGGGCGCGGCGATCTGCCGCCTTGGCGTCGGTCGAAACAACCGCGATCTCGTGTGCGCCAAGGCCCTTGGCCACCTGCAGCGCGGCGGTGCCGACGCCACCGGCGGCCCCGTGGACCAGCACCGTCTCCCCGGCCGCCAGGCGACCGCGAGTTCGGAGCGCGAAGTAGGCGGTGTGATAGTTGAGGATCAGCCCCGCGCCCTGGCGGAAGTCGAGCCGATCGGCAGCGGAAAGGTGAAGTCGCGGCGGGAGCGACGACGACCTCGGCAAACCCCCCGGTCACGCGAATGCCGCCACGCGGTCGCCCGGCCTGCACAGGGGCGCCTGCGGGCGCGCTGCGAACGACCCCGCCACCTCGCTCCCCGGGATGAACGGAAGGGCGGGCTTGACCTGGTAGAGACCCGTCGTCTGGAGCAACTCCGGAAACGACACGCCGGCGGCGCGGACGTCGATCAGCGACGCCCTCGCCCGGCGTGAGCCGGTGCGAGGCCTCGGGCTCCGGCACTCGACCAACCTCAGCGCCGTGTCGGGACCACTCAGCTCAGTGATCTGGACGGCTCCATCGGGAGTTGTCATCTCGGTGGTCTCGACCGTCCCTGATCAGGACACGCCGAACTCCTCCTCGATCACCCTGATCGCCCGCGGCGGCGATCGCAAGCACCGGCAGGTCGGCGAGCTCGCCATCGCCGCCATGAAGCGGGATTCCAGGACCGGGTGCACGACCATCACGAGTCGGGCCTGGTCGCCCAACCCCTTCTGCACGACGGACTTGACGGACACATCGTGGTTGGAGAACCCGAGCTACGGTGGCCAGGACGCCGGGCTCGTCGGCGACCTCCAGATGCAGGTAGAACGCCGGAGGCGACGTCGGTGACGAGCGGCAGGGCCGCCGTGGCCATCGGCGCCGTGGCCGGCGGGATCATCGCGCGAACCACATCGCCCAGCACGGCGGTCGCCGTCTGCGGGCCCCCGGCGCCGGGGCCGGACATGGTGATCTCGGTGATCTCCGTCGATTCGACGGTGACCGCGTTGAAAGGGCCGTTGATCGAGGCGAGCGGATGGCCCGGATACAGGAACAGCGGGATGCACGCGGACCGACAGGCCGCCGTTGATCCGCTCGGCGGTGCCCACGAGCTTCAGCCCGAGCCCGAGCTCACGTGCGTACTCCATGTCGTCAGGCGTGATCTGCTGGATCCCCTCGTAGCGCACCTGGTCCAGGTGCACCGGGGTGTCGAAGGCCAGGCGGGCCAGGATCGCCATCTTGGCGGCTGCGTCCCGGCCATCGACATCCTCAGCCGGATCGGCCTCGGCGTAGCCCAGGCGCTGGGCCTCCGCGAGCGCCTGCTCGTAGCTGAGTCCGGCCCGGGCCATCTCGGTCAGGATGAAGTTGGTGGTGCCGTTGACGATGCCGTGCACCCGGTCGATCCGAGCTCCGGCCAGCGATTCCTGGAGTACCCGGATCACCGGCACCACTCCGGCCACGGCCGCCTCGAAACGCAACTGAACGTTCGATTCCCGGGCCACCGCGAACAGCTCCTCGCCGTGCTGGGAGAGCAGCTGCTTGTTGGCGGTGACCACGTGCCGACCGGCGCGCATTGCACGCAGCACATAGTCGCGAGCAGGATCCAGTCCACCGATCAGCTCCACGATCAGGTCCGAATCCTCCAGGATCTCCTCGAACGCCCCGTCCCGGCGGGTCAGCACGCCGGCCAGGACCGGCCGCAGCCCGGTGATTCGCTCGATCCTCTCACCGTGCTCGTGGAGCAGGACGGCGAAAGCGCCGCCCACCGTTCCGTGGCCCAGGAGTCCGATCCGGAACATCAGCCGACATCGCGACCCATCAGGTCCTCATAGGTCTCCCGCCGCACGACGGCACGAGCCTCGCCGTCGCAGAGGAAGACCACGGGCGGGCGGGGCACAGCGTTGTAGTTGTTTGCCATCGCGTAGCCGTAGGCGCCGGTGGCCGGCGTGACCACCACGTCTCCGGGGGCGGGATCCGGTAGCTCCACGTCATGAATGATCACGTCGCCGGACTCGCAATGCTTGCCGACCAGGTTGCAGCGCTCGCCGGACCGTTGCCGCGGCCGGTCGGCCACGATCGCCTCGTAACGGGACCCGTAGAGCATCGGACGCAGGTTGTCGGACATGCCGCCGTCCACGGCCACCCAGGTCGAGACGTTGCGCTTGACCGTCTCGACGCTGTACACGGTCAGGCCGGAATTGGCCACAAGCGCCCGTCCGGGCTCGATCAGCAGGCGCTTGTCAGCTCCGAGAAGCTCATGGGCGGCGTCGACGACGGCGGCCAGGTACTCCTCCGCGCCCGGCACCCGGAGACCATTTAGATAGGCCACGCCGAGCCCACCGCCCAGGTTGTAGACCGGATATTCACCCAGGGCAGCCAGGGCCTTCACCGCCCGCCGGAAGGACGTCAGGTCAAGCAGCTGGGAGCCGATGTGACAGTGGAGTCCGACCAGGCGGAGTGAGGCCGAGCCCGCCAGCCGCTCGAGGGCCACAGCCAGATCCGCCGCGCCAAGGCCGAACTTGGAGTCAGCCTGGCCGGTGGAGATGGCGGCGTGCGTGTCGCCGGAAACATCCGGGTTGACCCGGACCAGCACCTCCTGCACGCGGCCCTGGGCGGCCGCCGCGCGCTCCACCCGGTCAAGGTCGTGAACGGAATCCAGCACCACGTGCCCCACCCCGGCCTGGAGCGCGAGGCGGATCTCCTCCTCGGACTTGGCGTTGCCGTGGAGATACAGGCGCTCCGGCGAGAATCCCGCCGCCAGAGCCAGCGCCAGCTCCCCGCCCGAGGCCACGTCGCAGGCCAGTCCCTCCTCACGCAGCACCCTCAGGATCGGGGTACAGGGAAACGCCTTGGAGGCGAACAGCACGTCCGAGTCGGGGTGGAGTTCCCGCAGCCGGTACAGAAAGGCGCGAGCGCGAGCGCGCAGATCGGCTTCGTCCACCAGGTAGGCGGGGGTTCCGAACTCTCGCGCCACCTCGACGACGTCACAGCCGCCCACTTCCAGGTGTCCCTGCCGGTTGACCCGGCTTCCGTGCGGGAGCGCGGTGGAGATGTCTGTGGCAGCACCGCTCGTCAAGGAGGGCGATCATGTCACGCCATGCGCCGCGCCCGCATAGTGAACGTGGCCCGCCCGGTTCAATCCGGGCAGCGTGACGGACTGGCCTACACGCTGTGGCTGCCGCCTGGGGATCGCCCCGCCGGTGGGGTCGTGATTCTGCACGGCGCGGGATCAGGCAAGGAGAACCATCACGACTTCGCCCGGCTGGCGATCGCCTCCGGGCTGGGTGCCGTGTGCTTCGACCAGCGGGGCCACGGTGCCAGCCTGGGGCGCCTCGACACGCGCGCAGCCCAGGATGTGGCGACGATGGCCGACCTGCTGCGGGAGTGCCTTGGCGATCCCCAGGCGCGAATCGCGCTGAGGGGCTCCAGCATGGGCGGGTACCTGGCGGTCGTTTGCGCGGAGCCGGCCCGGGCCAGCGCCGTGGTGGCGATCTGTCCGGCTCCGGCCGAGCTCCTGAGGACCGGGCTGAGGCGAGGGGCGCTCGACTTCTCTGCTGACGCCGACGGGCTCGACGCATTCCTGGCCGAGCATGATCTGGAAACAGCAGCGGCTGCGCTCGAGGTCCCGGTGCTGATCCTGCACGCCGAGGGAGACGAACGCGTGCCTGTGAACGTGTCACGTGAGCTGGCCGGGACGCTGCGCTCGCCCGCCAGCCGCCTGATAGTCGTGCCGGGAGGTCATCACCGCTCGGTGCAGCACGACTCCGACCTGCAAGCCGTCAGCCTGCGCTTCATCGAGCGGGCGCTAGCGGGCTAGCGGACTGGCGGACCGGCGGCGAGCGGACTAGAGGCCGCCGAGCAGCGGGCCCAGCTGACCCCCCGGGTGGGAGACCGCGCCACCGACCGTGGCGCCTGCCTTCGTGATGGTCCCGCCAAGGCCTTTCCCCACCGAGGTGACCGTGCCACCGGCGGACGGATTGACCTTGCTCACCGTCGTGCCAAGGACCCTCGTCACGCCGGATACGGTGCTACCGACGCCGGAAGCCGCGCCCGAGATCGTCGCGCCCGCCAACGAAGACACTGTTCCTCCGGCGGAGCCTGCGCCCGACCCCGAGCCGCCTGAAGACCCGGGGCCACCGGTGGGGACGCCGCCGCTGCCGCCCGAAGAACCCGTACCAGGATTGCCGGCGCCAGGGCCGCCACCGTGGCGAGCTGTCCGCCCAGCCCCGGGCCCCGCGCCCCGGCCGGCGACGCCGCCGGGGTGGGCCAGCGTGGCGGCTGCGGCAAGCACCCTTGGCGTGGCCCTGAGAGTCTGGCTGGCGCGGCGCACGTTGATCACGACGATGCGGGGGGAGTGCGTCGCCGCCAGCGGCCAGCCGCCGAAAGCGACCAGGGCGCTGGCCAGCACGAACAGCACGGCTGCTCCGGCCACAAGGGAACCCGCAGTCCCCAGACCGGCTACGTATGCCCGCTTCACACGCACCTCACCCTCGTATCGGCAGCTGGCGAGAAAACTTTAGCCCTTGAGAAAAACTTTTTCGAGCCGGGCTCGGAGGGTTCTTGAGCGTCAGGCGGCCCGGGACGTAGCGACCCCGGCGAAGGCCCCTAGCCGCGTGGCGATCGGCACCCCCAGCAGCAGGCAGGCACCCGCGGCGACGGCCACGGCCGTGTGGGTGGTGGAGGCGCTGGGGCCGCTGGCCAGGGCAACGCCGGCCAGGCCGGCGCCCACCGCGGCTCCCACCAGGCGCGCCGCCGACAGGATCGCTGACGCCCGGCCGTGTGAAGCCGCCTCGGTGGCATTGAGCGCGGCACGGGAAGTGGGGACGAACAGCAATCCGAGTCCGATGCCGACCGGCACCAGCGCCACCACCGTGCCGGGACCGTGCAGGGACACCTCGGGGATGGCCAGGACAGCCAGGCCGGCGCCGGCCGCAGTGAAGCCCATCACGGCCGGGAGGCGCTCGCCGTGACGGTCGACCAGGCGACCCGCCAAGGGCGCTGCCACGCCGACCAGCAGCGCGACCAGGACCAACACGGCGGAGGCGCCCAGGGCCGAGTAGCCCACGGATCGCTGGAGATACTGCTCGGCCAGGTAGAAGGTGCCGATCATCACCGCGAACGTGAGGGCGGCGCAGCAGGCGGCAGCGGCCACCTGGGCGCTGAGCACCCGCTGACGGCCTCCCTCCCCCACCTCGTGCACGATCGAGGGCAGATGACGGGCGATCGCCCAGGCGGCCAGGAGCGCCAGGGGCACGAGCGCCCACCAGTCGGCACGCCAGCCGAAGGCGACGGTGAGGAGCCCGCCCAACAGCGGACCGACCAGGTTGGCCACGCCCGCACTCGCCCCCCAGATGCCCAGCGCTCCACCTCGGCGTTCAGGCGGGAATCCGCTCACCGCTCCAGCCAGAGCGGCCGGGCTCACCAGCCCGGCGCCGGCGCCCTGCACCACGCGCGTGGCCACCAACAGTCCGAAGGTCGACGCCAGTGCTCCGGCGGCGGCCCCGATCGCGAACACGATCAGCCCGAGCAGGGCGATTCTCCGGGCGCCGAAATGATCGACCAGACGCCCGCCGGGGAACAGAAGCAGGGCGTACGACGCGAAGTAGGCGCTGAGGATGATCGCCGTGGAGGCGCTGGTCACGTGCAGGTCGTGCGCCACCGTGGGAAGCGCGACGGTGATCACGGTGCCGTCGAGCTGGAGCAGGGCGGCAGCCGCGGTGCAGGCGGCCAGGCGGGTCCAGGCCGACCGCGGTAGCGGATCGCCTGAGCTCCGGCGCCGACGGGAGCGGCGCCCGCGCGAGGAGACTGTCGGGTCGGAAACCGCCATCACAGTGCAGTATCGCGCCTCTCATATTCAGGGCGCCCGGACGAGTGTTCGCAGGGGGAGGGCGTGGCCGAACCTCGGATCCCGGATAATCCCCGCGCGGTGCGGCCAGACGTAGCGATCCTGTGTGGTGGACGAGGCACACGGCTCCGGGAGCGCACCCAGTCGATCCCCAAGCCGCTGGTGGAGATCGGCGGCCGGCCGATCCTCTGGCACGTGATCCAGATCTTCCTGGCCCAGGGGTTTCATCGCTTCGTCCTGCTCACCGGCTACCGAGCCGAGATGATCGACGCGTTCGTGGAGAAAACCGAGTGGCCAGACGGAACCGACGTGCTCTGTGTGGACACAGGAGTGGAGACCCCGACCGGCGGACGGGTCCGCCGGGCGCGGGAGACGCTCCGACCAGGACCGTTCTGTCTGACCTACGCCGATGGGGTGGCCGACGTCGACCTGCCTGCGCTCCTGGAGCAGCACCGGCGCGGGCACACGATCGCCACGATGACCGTGGTCCGGCCCCGGCTTCCCTTCGGCGTGGCGGAGTTGAACGGAGACGGCCTGGTGGGGGGATTCGGCGAGAAGCCACGCAGCGAGCACTGGATCAACGGCGGGCTTCTTCTGCCTGGAGCCTGACGTCTTCAAGTGGCTCGATGAGGACTCGGTCCTGGAGCGTGAGCCGTTGAGCCGACTGGCCGTGGCGCATCAACTCGCCGCTTTCCAACACGACGGGTTCTGGGAGTGCCTCGACACCTACAAGGACGCCGTCTTGCTCAACGACCTGTGGCAGACCGGGAGCGCTCCGTGGAAGGTGTGGAAGTGAAGGCACTGGTGACGGGGGCCTACGGTCTGCTCGGCGGCTGGCTCGTCAAGGCACTGATCGAGCGTGGCTCGGAGGTAACCGTCCTGCACCGGGACGACCGGCCCCGGTCGGCCCTGGTCCTGATGGGACTGGAGCCGTCCGTATCGGTGGTGCACGGCGACCTCATCAGCGAGGGCCTGGTGGAGCGGATCCTCGCCGAGTACGAGATCGACACTGTCTTTCACCTGGCTGCGCAGACCCAGGTGCCGACAGCCAACCGCTCCCCAATCTCCACCTTCGAGACCAACATCCGGGGAACCTGGCTGCTGCTCGAAGCCTGCCGGCGGCTGGAGGTGCCGCGTGTCCTCGTGGCCTCCTCGGACAAGGCGTACGGGGAGCACTCCGATCTGCCCTACCGCGAGAGTCACGCTCTCCAGCCACGCTATCCCTACGACGTCTCCAAGGCGGCGGCGGATCTGCTGGCGCGCTCCTTCTGGCACACGTGGCGTGTGCCGGTGGCCGTCACCCGTTTCGCCAACCTCTACGGGGGTGGCGACTTCAACCCGGCGCGGTTGATCCCCGAGGCCGTCACCGCCGCGCTGGCCGGGCGATCTCCGGTGGTGCGCTCGGACGGCTCGCCCGAGCGGGACTTCCTCTACGTGGAGGACGCAGTCGAGGCCTACCTGGCGATCGCCCGGGCACTGTCCGGCGCTGTGGCACCCGGCGGGGAGGCCGGCGATGGCGGCGCCGCGGGTGAAGCCTTCAACGCGGGGGGCGGCCGGGCGCACAGGGTGCTCGATGTGGTCGAGCTGGTCTGCCGCCTGGCCGGGACCGGAGTCAAACCAGAGGTCCGGGGACACGGCACGCCGGCCGGCGAGATCGATCGCCAGTGGGTCGACTACGGCAAGCTGCACGCGCTGACCGGCTGGGCGCCGTCCGTATCCCTGGAGGAGGGTGTGGGGCGGACGATCGAGTGGTACCGGAGTTACGCGGGAGCGAGCTGATCCCGCGCGCCGGGCGCTCGCACAACCCCGGGCCGCCAGCCGTAGGGGGTGCCGGTCACGTTTGAACCGCACGTGATGTGGCCGGCCGCGTCACGCGTGCAGGGGTTGTGATTGAGCCCGAACCGGTACAGGACCGGATCGAGCGTCCCCCGCAGGTACAGGATGGCCAGGATCGCCACCAGGATGAACAGGGCGAACAACGTCCGTCGCCGGGCTTCCGGGTGCATAAGGAAATTCTCACGGACGGCCCGGTCGGACTTGTTCGGATTTTCTTCGTGTCGCTCTGCCAACATTTTGGGTGATGAACAAATCGAAGAACTTCGGTCGCGACCGGGGCCTGCAGGCCCGGATGCTGCTCACCTTGTTCCTGCTGGGTCTGGTCTACGCCGTGCTGGTCGGGGTCCTGTTCGCCGCGGGAGTCGGGGCCGTGGCGATCGCGGTGATCGCCGGCGGGCTGTTCCTGATCCAGTTCTTCACGTCGGACAAGATCGCGCTGGCCACGATGAGGGCGCGAGAGATCGCGCCCGGCGACGGCCCGTGGGCCGCCCGGCTGATCGGCGTCGTGCAACGGCTGGCGATCCAGGCCGACATTCCGATGCCGAAGGTGGCGGTGGCGGAGACGCCCATGCCCAACGCCTTCGCCGTCGGACGCTCACCTAAGAACGCCACCGTCTGTGTGACGAGCGGTCTGCTGGACCTTCTCGACGAAGGGGAACTGGAGGCGGTTCTCGGTCACGAGCTCACGCACGTCGCCAACCGCGACGTGATGGTGATGACGCTGGCCAGCTTCTTCGCCTCGATCGCCTCGTTCATCGTCCAGATGGGCTTCTGGTTCGGCGGCGCCTTCAACGACGACGACAACGGCCCTGGAGCCCTGGTGGTGATCCTGGTCTCCGCCGCCGTGTACGTGATCTCGTGGCTGCTGCTCCAGGCGCTGTCCCGCTACCGGGAGTTCGCCGCCGACCGGGGGTCGGCGATGATCACTGGTCGCCCGAGTGCGCTGATCTCGGCCCTGATGAAGATCGACGGCACGATGGGCCGGATCCCGCAGCGGGACCTGCGCGCCGCCTCCGGAGAGCTCGCCGCCTTCTACATCTTCCCGCCCCAGGTCAAGCGTTCGGCGGCCACGCTGTTCTCCACCCACCCTTCGCTGGAGCAGCGGGTCGCAGCCCTCCAGCGCCTCGAAGCCCAGCTCCAGGGAACGGCTCGCTAGCCTCCGCCCGGTGAACGGGCAACCGGCCAAGCCCGAGTTCGACCTTTCGGTCGTCGGATTGGGACGCGTCGGCCTGCCGCTGGCGCTCTCCTTTGCCGACAGAGGTCTGAACGTGCTCGGGGTCGACAACGACCCGGGCGTACTCGGATCGCTTCGGGCCGGAGAGATGCCCTTCGCCGAGCCGGGGGTCCAGGAGCTGCTGACGGGCATTCAACGTACGGGGCGGCTGACGCTTACCGATGCCGCCGCGCACGCCGCGCAGGCGGACACGATCGTTCTCACCCTGGGCACACCGTCGTTCTCGCACATCGAGAGCGACCTGAGCCAGATCCGTGGGGCGCTGGACGATCTCCTGCCCCACCTGCGTGCCGGACACTGCCTGGTATTGCGTTCCACGATCGCCCCGGGCACCACCGAGTTCGTGGCCGGCTACATCGGGAAGCACCGGGGGCTACGAGTCGGTGAGGAGGTGTTCGTGGCCCACGCCCCGGAGCGGATCGCGGCCGGCAGGTTTCTGGCGGAGATCGGTGCACTGCCCTGCATCGTCGGCGGCGTCGGCGAGGCCTCCACGGAACGAGCCGCGGACGTCTTCTCAGTGCTGGGGGCGCCGATCGAGCGAACCACCCCGGCGCAGGCGGAGCTGGCCAAGATCTGGACCAACATCCTGCGCTACACGCAGTTCGCGCTGCCCAACCTGCTGATGATGGATTGCGAGCGCTACGCGGCCAACGTGTTCGAGGTGATCGACCTGATCAACCGCGACTACCCTCGGGGCGGGATGCAGCTCCCGGGTCTGACCGCCGGGACCTGTCTGCGCAAGGACTTCGCCTTCTCCGAGGAACGATCCAACGGCCCCGGGATGCTGCTGGCCGTCTCCCGAGTCAATGAGGCGGTGCCGCTCTTCCTGGTGGACGGCACCAAGCGGCGGCTCGGTGCTCTGGCCAGCCGGAAGGTGGGAGTGCTGGGTCTCACGTTCAAGCGCGATACCGACGATGAGCGTGACTCGCTGGCTCCCAAGCTGATCCGGCTGCTGGAGCGCGAGCTGGCCGATGTGACCGTCTGCGATCCGCACGCCCTGACGCCCACACAGCCCTTTGGCGCGACCGTGCAGGGCGCCGAGGCAGTGATCGTCACCACCAACCATTCCGAGTTCGAAGGCGCCGAGGTGCTCAGGGAGATCGTCGAGAGAGCCAGCCCTGATTGCTTGCTGGTGGACCCGTGGAACTCGCTGGGAACCGGCCAGGTGTTCTCCTATGCGCGAGACGCCGGGGACGCAGGCAGCGGAACGCCGCGGGTGGCCGGGGCGGCGCTCGAAGAGCCGCCCCGATGAGCCGCGTGCTGGTCAGTGGCGGCGCGGGCACGATCGGTACCGCGGTGGTCAGGCGCCTGCTGGATGAGCCGGGCTGGGAGGTCCGCATCTCAGACCACCGCTCTCCGCCCGAGTGGATGCGCGAGCAGTGCGAGATCCACACCGCCGATCTGCGCCAACCGGCCGCTGCCGGGGAGGCGATGAGCGGCTGCTCCACGTGATCCACCTGGCCGCGATCGTCGGCGGCATCGCCAACTTCCACAAGCTTCCCCACACGCTGTTCCAGGTCAACAACGCTCTGACCGGCGCGCTGGTACAGGCCGCGGTGGAGCGGGACCTGACCCGATTCGTCTACGTCTCCTCCTCGATGGTGTTCGAACGCGCCACGCAGTTCCCGACCCGCGAGGATCACATCCACGAGTGTCCGGCTCCGTGGTCGGCCTACGGCTTCTCCAAGCTGGCCGGTGAGGTCTACGCCCGAGCCGCCCATGACCAGCATGGCCTGCGCTACACGATCTGCCGCCCGTTCAACGCCTACGGCCCGGGCGAGCAGCCGGACCGCGATGAGCCGGGAATCGCGCATGCTGTACCCGATCTGATCGCCAAGGTGCTGGCCGGTCAGCGCCCGCTCCAGATCTTCGGCTCCGGTGAGCAGACGCGCACGCTCACCCACGTCGAGGACATCGCCGACGGGATCGTCACGGCAATGGTCTCACCGGCGGGCGAGAACCAGGACTTCAACGTGTCGGCTCGTGAGGAGCTGACCGTGGCGGAGATCGCCCGGCGGATCTGGATCGCCTGTGGTGAACCGCCGGAGGAGTTCTCGCTCCAGCACCTGCCGAGCTTCGACGTCGACGTCCAGCGCCGCTGGCCATCGGTGGAGAAGGCGCGCACGATGCTGGGCTGGGAGGCTCGGATCGGACTCGACGAGGGCCTGAGACAGACCGTCGAGTGGCTGCGCGGAGCCGGCGCACCCGCCTGAACGCCACTGCCGAAGTCAAACGAGGCGGTGGCGGCGGCACCGCCGGCGGGGTTTGCCAACATTGCACGCCGTGGGCTTTCTGGATGCACTCACCGGCAGGCGTAGGCTGGCCGCTCCGGCGAAGGACCGGCTGTTTGCGATCAGCACGGCGTACGTGACCCTGGAGACGGAACTGGGGATCAAGTCCCGGGGAGCAGCGGCCGTGGTCTTCCAACCGCTCGCCACGGCCGACTTCGCGTCGATCGTCAAGGACACCGAGGAGGTCGTGCGAGCCACGGCCGCCGACAGCTCGACCAGCGTGGAGAGCTCCGACGACCCGTACGGCTTCCGGTGGCTCGTGCTCCGCGGCGAGGACTTCGACGGGCTGGTGGTCAGCCTCAACGCGGTCAGCAGCGCACTGGAGGCGGGCGGCTACGGCGAGCGGCTCCTGTGTGCGGTGTTCGCGTTCCAAGACGAGCCGGGTCGGTCGCTGTACTGGATCTACAACTACAAGCGGGGATCGTTCTACCCGTTCGTCCCCGCCGGCGGCCGGGAGCAGAGAGACACCGAGCGCGAGCTCGTCCTCCAGGCTCAGATGACTCGTGAACTGCCGATGGAGACGGAGCTGGGTCGCTGGTTCCCGCTCTGGGGCATCCCGATTTGAGCCACAGCGGGGCGAGGGTCGCCGTCGGAGGAGCCGAGGGCAGCGGTCGAGGATCGCTGCTCGAGTGCGTCGCCGGTCCCGATGGCGAGACCCCCGGCTTCATCGATCACTGGAGCTCGGTGGCCGACGCGGCCGGCCGGCTGGCAGAAGGGAACTGGCCGACCCGAGGCCTGATCGTGGTCGACGCCGTCCGTGGCGTCCAGCCGGAAACCCAGCGGGATCTGAATCTGCTGATCGCCCTGGGGATCCGGGATCTGGTGGTGGTGATCAACAAGATGGATCTGGCTGAGTTCTCCGAGGCCCGGTTCGCTGAGTTGTCCGAGCTCTGCCAGGGGCTCGCCGCAGGTGCCGCGCGCTGCCAGGTGATCCCCGTCTCCGCGCTGACCGGCGACAACGTGACGAGCACCAGCGACCGGATGGCCTTCTACACGGGGCCGCCGCTCGCGACGCTGCTGGCCTCACCCACGGTGGGCTCGCCGCACCTGGAGGGGTCTGCCGGACCTGCCGACGCGTTCCGGGTGGCGATCGTGTGGACCGCCCCCCAGCCACTCCTGCCCAGCCGGACCTACTCGCTGACACTCGGCGATCAGGTGGAGATCGCCACGGTCACGCCGCTTCGCTACCGCCTCGATCTGGATTCAGGCGAACACGCGGCGGCCACCACGCTGGCAGCCGGGGAGCTGGGTGCCTGCGACATTGAGCTGGTCAAGGCGATCGTCCCGTCCCTGGCCCCAGATGAGACGACCGCGCACTTCGACCTGCGCGATCGGCTGACGGACGAGTTGGTGGGTATCGGCGTGATCGAGTACCCCCTGAGGCGCGCCGACAACGTCCGCTGGCAGGTGCTGAGCATCGGCAAGCCCGAGCGAGCGATCCACCTGGGGCAGAAACCCACCGTGTTGTGGCTGACCGGTCTCTCGGGCGCCGGCAAGTCCACGATCGCGAACCTGGTGGAGGGCGAGCTGTACCGCCGCGGCCACCACACCTACCTGCTGGACGGGGACAACGTCCGCCATGGACTCAACTCGGACCTCGGGTTCACGGCGACCGATCGCGTCGAGAACATCCGCCGCGTGGCCGAGGTCGCGCGCCTGATGGCCGACGCCGGCTTGATCGTGATCGTCTCGTTCATCTCGCCGTTCCGCGCCGAGCGGGCGATGGCGCGGGAGCTGCTCGGGCCAGAGGAGTTCCTGGAGGTGTGGGTGGACGCGCCGTTGGAGGTGGCCGAGCAGCGCGACCCGAAGGGTCTCTACCGCAAGGCACGCCGCGGCGAGTTGATCAACTTCACGGGGATCGACTCGCCCTACGAGCCGCCGGAGCGGGCTGAGATCCATCTCGACACCTCGACCAGCACCCCACAGCAGGCTGCCGGGCGTGTGGTCCACGCCCTCGAGCAGGCGGGCCGCCTGCACGTGTCAGCTCGGGATTAGACCCTCGCCGCTGAAGCCGGCCTTGGCCTCCTCCAGGCTGACGTCCGGCGGTGGCAGGATCAGGTCCGAACCCCCCAGGTGATCGTCGCTGACCGGGGTGCCGTGGCTGCGAACGTAATCCAGCAGCTCGCCGTACACCTGGTGGAACCGGCTCTCGTCGCCAGACTCGCAGGCGGCGACCGCGGCGCTGTCCAACTCGGTCAGCTGAGCGGGCTCGCCTTCCAGCTCGTACTGGCCTCGGTGGCGATACGGACGATCACCCGGCCTGCTCCCGGTTCGGATCAGGCGCCTCCGTCGCGGATGCGCCGCTGCTGCCCGCTGGGGCTTCGCTCGCCTCGCCACCGGCTCCCAGCTGACCGGCCGGCTCGGTGCCGGTGCCAAGCTCGGCCTTCATCCGGGCCATCTCGTCGTCCACCGCGCTGGTGCTGGAGAGGGCCTTGAGCTGGCGGTCGATGTCGTCCTCGCCCGGCCCCAGCGTGGTGAGGTCGCTGTCGAAGGTCCCGGCGTCCTCCAGCTCCTGAACGGCGCTGGCCCGGGCCTTCATCTGCTCGGTCTTGTCGAGGGCGCGCTGCATGGCCAACCCCACGTCGGCCATCTCCTCGCCGACGCCAGTGGCCGCTTCGGAGATCCGCACCTGGGCCTCGGCGGCCGAGTACTGGGCCTTGATGACCTCCTTCTTGGAGCGGAACTGCTCGATCTTGGTCCGGAGCTTCTGCTCGGAAGCGGTCAGCTGCTCCTGCTGCTGCTCGAGCTGGGTGATCTGCCCGTCGAGCGACTGAAGATCGGTCTGGATCGCGATCTTGCGCTCCAGCGCGGTTCGGGCCAGATCCTCCTGGTTGGCGGCCATTGCCTGCTTGGCCTGGGTGTCGAGCTTGACCACCTGGTTGCGGTAGGTCTCCTCCTGCAGCTGAAGACGCTTCTTGGCCGTCACCACATCGGCGACGCCCTTCTTGACGTTCTGCAGCTGCTCAAGCTGCTTCTGGTAGCTGTACTCGAGCGTCTCAGCGGGATCCTCGGCGCGGTCGAGGAGCTTGGAGATCTTGGCTTTGACTACGGTGGACATGCGCCCGGAAAGGCCCGGCATCGCATCCTCCTTGGGCGAGTGTCTGAAATTGCCCTCTTAGCGTACAGGCGACCCGGGAGTTACAGGGACCGGTGGGTCGGTTCGGTCTGAACGGCCGCGATGAAGAGGGGGACGGACGGCACCCGTCCAACCCTTCATCGCGGCAGTTCGTCCAATCTGAAGGCGATCGGCTGCGCTCGCTAGCCGGGGCGGGTGCGACTGGCGCCAATCCCGGACGGTATGGTCCCGCGCCCATGCGCTCGAGTGGAATCCTGGCGGCCTGCGCGGTGGCCGTGACCGTGGCCGCCTGCGGGGGAAGCACCCATCTGCTGCACGGCTCGACGACGGCCGGCTCGACTAACTCGACCGCCCCGCCCCCGGCCCAGACGGGCTCCGGTGGGACCGCAACCACCAGCGGCGCTCAGACGAAGCTCAACTTCCCGCTGGTGGCGACCAAGAACACGACGCGCGTCGGCGGGACGCCGATCCAGAACGCCGCGGCCGTGGCAACGGCCGTATATCCGTCGGCGATCCCCGGCACGCATCCGACGGCGGTGGCGCTGGCCGCCACGAGCGACTGGCAGGGAGCGCTCGCGGCCTCTTCGCTGATGGCTCCCCCGTTCCGCGCCCCGCTGCTGCTGTCGCGAACAGACGCGGTCCCTGGCACCACGCGATACGCCCTGCACTACCTGGCTCCAACGGGCGAGCACTCGCTGGGGGGCGCTCAGCTGGTCAAGGTCGGCACCGTTGCCACTCCGACCGGGCTGCGGTCCACTGCGATCGCGGGCAACGACCCGTACACGCTGGCGGCGGCGATCGATCACTTCGAAGCGTCTCGCACCGGACACGAGAGCGGGGACGTGGTGATCGCATCCGCCAATTCCCCGGCCTATGCGATGCCGGCGGCCGGTTGGGCCGCCGAAAGCGGGGATCCAATCCTGTTCGTGAACTCGAGCTCGGTGCCGGCCGCGACCATCGGGGCCCTGCGGTCCCACCATCACCCCCACATCTACGTGCTGGGGCCGAGCAGCGCGATCCCCGGATCGATCCTGTCCAAGCTGCGTCACTACGGGACGGTGAAGCGCATCGCCGGCCCGGACCCCGCCTCGAATTCAGTGGCCTTCGCCGCGTACCGGGATCCACCCTGTCCCTCAGGCCAGGCCTGTGGCCACGTCGCCCACAGCTTCGGGTGGGCGATCCGAAGCCCCGGCCACGCCTATGTGCTCGTCAACGCGGCCGACCCGCTCGACGCCGCCGCCGCGGCGGCACTGTCCAGCAGCGGCGGCTACGGTCCACAGCTACTGGTGGAGAATCCCAATACGCTTCCCAAGTCCGTGTTGAACTACTTCCTCAACTACGCCACCCCGGGCTACGCCAGCCAGGGTCCCACCGCCGCCGTCTACAACCACGGATGGCTGATCGGCGCTCCGAGCGCGATCTCGTTGGGCGTTCAGGCCCAGGTGGACAGCCTGCTGGAAGCGGTGCCGCAGCGATGAGCGAGAGTGAGCATCCGGACCGGCTGCGGGCCGACCATGAGGTGACCGTGGACGACGTGCGGGCGCTGATGGGGGCTTCGACGCCGCACTTCGCGCTGCAACTGCGCGAGCGCATCCGGGCCTTGATCCGTCCGCTCGCGCCTGATCACCCGGCTCGGATCCTGGGCGAGCGGGAGATCGCCCGGCTCGACCGCATCGCCTACGCTGGTGAGACCCGCGGGCACGAGGCCGAGGACGGGCTCCTGCCTCTGCCCAGCCTGGAGCTCGGCGAGCGCCACTGAGCCGGACGTATTCGCCGGGTTAGCCAGCCGTTGCGTAGGCCTTGTTGGCCGTCCTGTACAAGCAAGGTTCGACCCTTCGGCCAACTCATGGTTGCAGGGTGGCCAGTTCGGCCTCACAATCTCGCCACCCGCGGCAGCCGCCGTGGCCTTCGACCGCCCTGACCGAGGAGCCCGCCTCTCAATGGAATCCGCAACACTGAGCCAGTCAGGGAACCAGCCCGGACCCCAAGTAAGCGAGAAGGGGCTCAAGGCCAACGCCCTCGGCTACGCGTCCAACCTCGTCATCGCGGTCGCATCCACGGCCCCGGCCTACAGCCTGGCAGCGACCCTCGGCTTCATCATCCTGGTCAAGGGAGTCGGCGTCCACGCGCCGGCGGTCATGATCGTCGCCTTCATTCCGATCCTGTTCGTGTCGATCGGCTACCGGTACTTCAACATGGCCGACCCGGACGCGGGCACCACGTTCGCGTGGGTGACGCGGACGTTCGGTCCCCAGCTGGGCTGGATCAACGGCTGGGCGATCTTCCTGGCCGACATCATCGTGATGGCGTCGCTGTCGGAGATCGCCAGCGCCTACACGTTCTCGCTCTGGAACGGCCACCCGTCGAACTTCGGGCTGATCGTTGGCTGCGTGATCTGGATCGTGCTGATGACCTGGATCTGCTACCGGGGGATCGAGCTGTCCGCCCGGGTACAGCAGTTCCTCTTGACCTTCGAGATCCTGACGCTTGCAGCCTTCGCGATCACGGCGCTGGTCAAGGTCTACACGGGTCATCCCGCGCATTCCATCCACGTCTCGGCCTCCTGGTTCAACCCGTTCGCGATGAGCTGGAATTCGCTGATCGACGCCGTCCTGCTGGCCATCTTCATCTACTGGGGCTGGGACTCGGGAGTGGCGGTCAACGAGGAGTCCCGTGACCGCCGCCGCGGTCCCGGCAAGGCCGCCGTCGTCTCGACGTTCATGCTGCTGGCCATTTATCTGGTGGTCACGGTGGCGGCGCAGGCCTTCGCCGGGACGGCGTTCTTGGCCAACAACCCCAACGACATTCTGGGCGCGCTCGGCCATGGCGTCTTCGGATCGGGTCTGGACAAGCTGGTGGTCATCGCCGTGCTCACATCCGCGTCGGCCTCCACCCAGACGACGATCCTTCCCACCGCTCGAACCACGCTTTCCATGGCCAAGTGGAAGGCGATCCCCTCCGCCTTCGGGTCAATTCACCCGCGGTTCCTGACCCCGAGCTTCTCGACGCTGCTGATGGGCGGCCTGTCCATCGTCTGGACCGTGGCGCTGCTGGCCTTCAACCCGAGCCAGGACGTGCTCGGCGACACGATCTCCGCGCTCGGATTCGCGGTCTGCTTCTACTACGGGTTCACGGGGCTGGCCTGCGGGTTCTACTTCCGCCGGCAACTGATGGGGAGCGTCAAGAACTTCTTCCTGATCGGCCTGGTGCCGTTCGCCGGCGGCGTGATGATGGCCTATGTCGGGGTCAAGGCCTACAGCTACTACAACACCGCCGGGAACAACTACTCCAAGGCGCTGCTGGGGATCCAGACGCCGATCCTGGTCGGCATCGGCGGCCTGATCCTGGGGGTGGTGCTGATGTTCGTCTCCTGGCCCTTCTACCACGAGTACTTCCGGCGCCGGCCCGAGGTGGCAGATCCGCGCGCCCTCACCGATCCCGACTGGGAGCCCACCGTGGTGGGCGTGCGGGACTAAGAAGGGGTTTCAGAAGGGCCCGGCGGCCGAGGGCTTTGAGCCCTCGGCCATACCCTTGTGCCGGCCACCCCTATGCCCGGGGGGTGTTGCGGCTCCTCCCGAAAGGAGACCGCTCGACCTGATCGGCCTCACATCGTTCGTCGATCAACGTCCGTGCTGGTCTTGGACGAACGTCTGACCCGGGGCAGTAGACGGGCCGGCTCAGATCCCCGACAGGGCGGCCACTCGCTCCCGATGCCAGCGCGAGTCGCCGTAGGCGTGGGCGTTGGCCTTGGCCCGCTTGAGGAAGAAGTGGAGGTCGTGCTCCCAGGTGAATCCGATCCCGCCATGCACCTGGAGGGCGGAGGCGGCGACGCGGAACCCAGCGTCGCCTGCGTAGGCCTTGGCCATGGAGGCGGCACGGATAGCCGTGTCCGGATCATGATCCAGGGCCCAGGCGGCGCCATAGGTGAGCGAGCGCGCCCCCTCCACCTCCAGCAGCATCTGGGCACACCGGTGGGAGACAGCCTGATTGGCCCCGATCGGGCGATCAAACTGCTTGCGGTCCTTGGCGTAGGCCACGGCCATCTCCATCGTGCGCTGCGCGATGCCGACGTTCTCGGCCGCGAGTGCGGCGGCGATCACCGCGTAGGCGTGCTCGACCGCGTCGCTGCTGCCCCCGGCGAGCGCCTCTGCCGGGGTCTGGTTGAAGGTGACGCGGGAGACCTTGCGCGTCGGATCGAGAGGAGCCTCGGTGGCTATCTCCAGCCCGGACGCACCGGCCTGGACCAGAAAGTGTGAGTCCCGTCCGGAGACGACCAGCAGATCGGCACCGGCGGCGTCCGCCACGGCGATCTTCGTGGCGCTGAGGGTCCCATCGGCGAGCTCGGTGTCTGAGATGTCCGGTGACGGACCCGAACCCTCGTCCCAGGTCGCCACGGCACCGCGAATCGCCCCGGTGGCCAGCGGGCCGAGCCAGCGCTCCTTCTGCTCGGCGCTACCCGCCGCCTCGATCAGCAGCGCCGCCGCGACGCTCGAGAGCAGCGGTGTCGGGGCCAGCGCATACCCCAGCTCCTCCTGGATCACGATCAGCTCCACCGCTCCGAGCCCGAGGCCGTCGTGCTGCTCGTCCACAAGCACCCCAGGCCATCCGAGCTCGGCCACGGCGGACCATTGCTCGCCCGTGAAGCCCTCCTCGCTTTCGGCCAGCTCGCGAACCAGCTCCAGCTTGTACCGGGCCTCCAGGAACTCCCGGGCCGTTCGCTTGATCGCCTGCTGATCGTCGGTGAAGTCGAAGTTCATGCCGTATCCGAAGCTGGGGTCAACGCATCCGGGGCAGTCCGAGCACACGCTCGGCCACGATGTTCTTGAGGATCTCCGTGGTCCCGCCCTCGATCGAATTGGCGCGGGCCCGCAGGAACCGGTAGGTCCAGTCGTCCTCGGCCAGCATCGCCCTCGGCCCGGCCATGTCCATGGCCAGCTCGGTGAGCGACTGGCTGACCTCGGACCAGTGCCACTTGCCCAGCGAACCCTCCGGTCCGGGGACGCCGTGGCGCATCACGGCGGTCAGGCCGCGGTAGGCATTGAGCCGGAGCACCTCGGCCTCGATCGTCAGCTGCGCCAGGCGCTGACGGATGACCGGGTCTTCGCTGACGGGGCGCCCGTCGGGGCCAGGCATGTCCCGAGCGCGCTCACGCAGCTGACCGAGCGCAATCTGAGCCGCCATCTGCAGACCGAAGGCCAGCGTGAAACGCTCATGCATCAGTGTTGTGATCGCCACCGCCCAGCCGTTGCCCTCGCCGCCGACGATGTTGTCGTGCGGGATCCGGGCCTCCTCGATGAAGAGTTCGTTGAACTCAGCCTCGCCGGTGATCTGGCGCAGAGGACGGATCTGGACCGCGTCCTGCTGCATGTCCATGAGAAAGTAGGTCAGGCCCTTGTGCTTGGGAGCTTCGGGATCGGTCCGCGCCACGAGCATGCACCACTTGGCGTGATGAGCGAAGGTGGTCCACACCTTCTGCCCGGTGACCACCCACTCGTCTCCATCGCGGACCGCCCGCGTCTTCAGCGACGCCAGGTCCGAGCCGGACTCTGGCTCTGAGAAGCCCTGGCACCAGATCTCCTCGGCCGACAGGATCCCGGGCAGGTACTCCTGCTTCTGCTCCTCGGTCCCGTGGGCGATGACGGTGGGGCCACCCATCGCGATCCCCAGGACGTTGGCCACCGAGGGGAGCCGCTGGCGGACCACCTCCTCGTTGAAGATCGCCTGCTCGATCAGGGTCGCGCCACGGCCGCCGTACTCCCGGGGCCAGGAGACTCCGGCCCAGCCGGCGTCATTGAGCCGGCGCTGCCAGTCGCGGCGGAACTGGAACGCCGCCTCGTCGCCGGTGGGCTCCTGTCCAGGGTGGTTGTCATCCAGCCACTGACGCAGCTCTTCCCGGAACCCCTCCTCCGACGTTGACAGCCTCAGATCCACGGGGCGGGATCCTATCCGTCCGGATGCCGGCGGCGTGCCCCTCCCCATCCGGAGCCGCATATGCTCTGGCCCGTGGCCACCTTCGACGTGCTTTCCGATCTGCCGCTGAGGGTCGACGGATACGAGTACGAACTGCTCCGGGCGGAGGTCTCCAGCGGGTTCGAACGAGTGTCGACGGTCGTGCACATGACCGGGGCCGGTGAGGAGGGAGTCGGGGAAGACGTGGTCTACGACGAGGAGGACCACCTCGCCCTGCGGGAAGCCGGCCCGGTTCACCCGCTCGCCGGCAACTACACGCTGGGGGAGTTCTGCGAACTGATCGAGTCGCTGGATCTGTTCCCGGTCGAGCCGCAACGGGAGGTGTCCCGCGTCTACCGGGTCTGGACGTTTCACAGTGCCGCCCTGGACCTGGCGCTGCGCCAAGCCGGTCAAGCCCTCCACGAAGCGCTGGCGCGGCCGATGTCGCCGATGACCTACGTCGTCTCGCTGCGCCTCGGCGAGCCGCCAACGATGGAGCCGCTGCACAAGCGGCTGGCGCTCGACCCGGGGCTGCGGTTCAAGCTCGATGCCACCAGCTCCTGGACCCCTGAGCTGATCAGCGAGCTGGTGGCCACGGGCGCGGTCGACTCGATCGACTTCAAGGCCCTCTATCGCGGAACGATCGTCGATCAGGCTGCCGACCCCGCGCTGTACCGGCGGGTCGCGGAGGCGTTCCCGGAGGCCTGGCTGGAGGATCCCGACGTGGTGGACCCGGACACCGCGGCTGCGCTGGCCGAGGAGCACGAGAGGATCACCTGGGATGCCCCGATCCATTCGATCGAGGACATCCTGGCGCTCCCGTTCCCGCCTCGCATGGTCAACATCAAGCCGTCCAGGATCGGATCGCTGCGCAAGCTGATGGCCACCTACGACTTCTGCACCGAGCGCGGGATCGGCGCCTACGGGGGCGGCCAGACGGAGATCGGGCCGGGCCGCGGCCAGGCTCAATACCTGGCCAGCCTGTTTCACCCGGATACCCCAAACGACCTGGCACCGTCGGCCTACAACCTGACCGATCCCCCCGGCGGCCTGCCCGGGAGCCCGCTTCAGCCGGATCCTTCCGCCACCGGCTTTCGCTGGCTCGACCACACCTCTGAAACCTGAGACTTCAGCGGATCGCCGCGGAACCTACACTGCCGCAACAAATTTCATATGACAGGGAGAACGGCTGACGTGAACGAGAAGCTTGGCATTGCCGGTTCGGGAACCATTGCCTGCGGGCTGGCCGCCGTGGCCAGCGCCAGCACCGACGTGATCGTGTGGGCCCGCTCGCCGGAGTCCGCCAACCGGGCGCAGGTGAGCGTGGAGAAGTCCTGCGGCCGCCTGGCCGACCAGGGGGCCGCCTTTGACCGGGTGCGGTTCGTCACCGACATCGACGAGCTGAAGGGAGCCAGCTACCTGGTGGAGGCGATCGTCGAGGATCACGGCAGCAAATCGGCGCTCCTCTCGGATCTGGGCGAGCTGGCCAAGCACGAAGCGGGCGACGCGATCCTGGCCACCACGACCTCGTCCCTGTCGATCGAGGAGCTGGCGCAGGCCTCCGGACACCCGGAGCGGTTCGTCGGGCTGCACGTGTTCAACCCCGTGCCGCGGATGCAGCTGATCGAGCTGGTGTTCCCCGCCGATGCCAGCGAGGAGACGCGCGAGCGCACCCGAGCCCTGTGTGAGATGTTGGGGAAGACCGCCGTGGAGGTCCCGGACACCCCCGGCTTCGTGGTCAACCGGCTGCTCTTCCCCTACCTGTTCAGCGCCGTCGACCTGCTCGTGCAGACCGGGCTCGAACCGGCTGCCGTGGACCAGTGCATGACCCTCGGGGCGGGCATGCCGATGGGACCGATCGCCCTGCTGGACTTCGTCGGCCTTGACGTGGCGCAGGCGATCGGCGAGCAGATCGAGGTGCCCGTCCCTGACCGCGTCAGCGAGCTGGTCCGGGACGGTGCACTCGGACGCAAGGTCAAGCGCGGCTTCTACGAGTACGACTGAGTCACTCAGGCTCTGCCGATACACCTACCGACTATTTAGGGACGGTTGAGGGATTGGGCGCAATCTACGTAGCGCGACGTACCTCATAGCAGCACCTCCTCCCCAGAAGCGCGAAGCCGGCCCGTCCCCAGCGGGCCGGCTTCCTTTAAGGCTGGCCCGGGCGCCCGCGCCGTTCAGGCGTCAGGCGATAAAGAAGCCGGCCCGAGGGGGCCGGCTTCATCTCTCCTCTCAACCACCGGGAAGGTTTAGCGCTGCGCGCTGGCAACGAACACCCGGTTGCCTGAGACGCGTCATTGTAACGAATGTTGCGAGCCCGTCACGCTCCAGCCCGGGTAGAACAGCCGCGCGCAGCGGCAGGGCTCAGGCGGCTTGGGCTGGATCTGGCGGGCGGTGAGGCTCGCGCCGCTCGCGGATGCGGACCGCCTCGATCCGGTTCTGACGCACCGATTCGACCCGGATCGAGTAGCCGTTGGCCGAGATCGTGTCGCCGCGCTTCGGCAGCCGGCCCAGCTCGGCGAACACGAACCCGCCGACCGAGTTATAGGCGTCGGTGTCGACCGGCAGCTCGAGCCCGTAGTCCTCCAGGTCGGCCACGGCGACGTGGCCGCGCACGAACCAGTCGCCGTTGGCCAGCCGGCGGATCGCGCCACCGGCCGGGTCGGTCTCATCGGAGATCTCGCCGACGATCTCCTCGATGATGTCCTCGATCGTGACGATTCCGGCCGTCCGCCCGTACTCGTCGATCACGATTGCCAACTCGGTTCGCTCACGCTGCAGGTCGGCCAGCAGGTCGTCCAGCGGCTTGGTCTCGGGGACGATCGGCGCCTCGCGCACCAGCGCGGCGAACGATGCGTCCTCGCCGCGTCGGACATCAGCAGCTTGACGAGCTGGTTGACGTGGACGATGCCCCGGACCTGGTCCTGGTTCTCGTCCTCGGTCACGACCAGCCGCGAGTGGCCGGTGGAGACGCAGCGCCGGAGCGCCTCGCCCGACCGTCTCGGCCAGATCGACGGTCACGACGGCCGGGATCGGCGTCATCACCTGGCGGGCCTCCTGCTCATGGAGGTGAAAGACGCCGGTGAGCATGTCGGCCTCGCCGGCGTCGAGTCTGACCGCCCGTCTGGGACTCGGCGATGATCCGTTTGAGGTCATCCGGGGTTCCGCCCTCCGGCTCGGCGTCCGGATCGGTGCCGAGCATCCGCAGCATCCAGTCCGAGGTCGCGTTCAGGACGAAGATGAACGGGGTGAAGACGACCCGGAAGAAGTGCATCGGCCGGGCGATCCGTCGTGCCAGCGCCCTCGGCATGCTGGATCGTGTAGAGCTTGGGCACGATCTCGCCGACGGTGCTCTGGACGAAGGTGATCAGGACGTAGGCGATGACCACCGAGATGGCCACGGACACGCCGCTGGGGGCCTTTTTCCCGAACAGCGACTCCAGCACGTGCGCGATCGCCGGCTCGCCGAGGGCGCCGATCCCGATCGAGGCCATCGTGATCCCCACCTGGCAGGCGGAGATGTAGTCGCCGATGTTGTCGATCTGGTGCAGCGCGAGACGGGCCCCGCGTGAGCCTTCCTCGGCCATCGCCTCGAGGCGACCGCGCCGGGAGCGCACCAGTCCATACTCGGCGATCACGAAGAACGCGTTGACCAGGACCAGCACGCCCGGTCAGGATGATGAACAGCGCAGTCACTGGGCTCGCCCCTGAGCCGACCGTGGCTGCGCGTCGCTACTTCGGTAGGGATCGTCGTTCATGAAAGCGACGGCCCGAACGGTATCAGCCGCCCCGACGGTGGCTGGGCGGTTCCCAGCGTTCGTCAGCCGTCAGGGCGAGCGCTCCGAACGGCGCCGGTTGCGTCACCCGATGAGCGCCTCAAACTCCCGGGCCACGCAAAGTCCGTGTCGGTCAGACCGCCGGCC
The DNA here is from genome assembly GCA_963744525.1 of uncultured Solirubrobacterales bacterium. Classification (GTDB taxonomy): domain Bacteria; phylum Actinomycetota; class Thermoleophilia; order Solirubrobacterales; family Solirubrobacteraceae; genus Palsa-465. The sequence continues at coordinate 148,951 of CAVUTV010000001.1, forward strand.
GAATGATTCGTCAGCGACAGCCTCACCTTGTTCCAGCCGTGGATCAGGATGTCCGGGTGATGGTTGTGCTGCTCGGCCACGTCGGCGACGCGGTTGGCCAGGGCCATGGCCGCTGCGAAATCCGCGAGCTCGATGTCCCGGACGATCTCGTCTCCCTCCCGGCGCCACTGGGAGTCCCGCAGCCGCTCGGTGATCTGATCGTCGGTGAGTCGCTCTGCCATATCTTCCTCCTCCTATGCGCATCGTCAGCCTGGTCCCCTCGGCAACCGAGATGCTGTTCGCTCTCGGCCTCGGTGGCGACCTTATCGCGGTCACCCACGAGTGCGACTACCCGCCCGAGGCCCAACAGCTACCCCGGGCCACCCGGGACGTCCTGCCGGCCGGGCTGAGCTCCGCCGAGATCGATGCCGCCGTCAAGGAGCGGACGCTGGCCGGCGAGTCGATCTACGAGCTCGACGAGAGCCCTGCTCCACGACCTCCAGCCCGACCTGATCGTCACCCAGGCGCTGTGCTCGGTGTGCGCCGTCTCCTACGACGACGTGCGAGCGATAGCCGAGGAGGTGGACAGCCAGCCGATGGTCATCTCGCTGGACCCGCACACGCTGGGCGAGGTCCTGGGCGACGCCCGCACGCTGGCCCAGGCCACGGATGCCAAGGACGCGGCGGTCGACCTGATCCGTGAGGCGTCGGCGCGGATCGACCGGATCCGGCTGGCGGTCCGAAGTGCGCGACGGCCTCGGGTGGCAGCGCTGGAATGGCTCGACCCTCCGTTCGCTGCCGGGCACTGGACGCCACAGATGATCGAGTACTCGGGCGGCGAGGACATCCTGGGGTTCGCGGGCGAGAAGTCGGAGGAGCGAAGCTGGGAGGAGGTGGCGCTGTCCAAGCCGGACCTCGTCCTGGTCATGCCGTGCGGCTACGACGCCGAGATCGCCTTCCGGGAAGCCGAGATGCACCGTGATGAGCTGGAGCAGGTGGGGGCGGGGCAGGTGGTGGCGGTCAACGCCGCCGCGTATTTCTCCCGGCCCGGGCCGAGGCTCGTGGACGGGCTGGAGCTGCTGGCCTCGGTGCTCCATCCCGAGCTGGTGCCGGAGAACCCGGAGCTGGCCGGTCAGGCGCTGATCGTCGAAGTCTGATCTGCGTCGGTCTACGTGGGTCGAAATTCGTCGCCATATGAGACGATTTTCGACCCACGCGAAAGGGAGGCGTCAGAGGGTGAAGCCGTTGGGGGTCAGCCCGGTGCCGCTGGCCACGACGATCGCACCGATGATGCTGATCACCGCGACCGCTACGCAGCCGCCCAGGGCAAGCCACTTCTTCCCCCGGCGTTCGTCCAGCTCCACGACCATGTAGCCGCAGAGCAGGCCGGCCAGGAGACCGCCCAGATGGCCGCCGATCGAGATCCCCGGATAGGTGAGCGTGAACACGAAGTTGAGGAGCAGCACGGGCATCAGGCCGCTCTGCCAGACCGGTATCCGGCGCGCGTGGGCGACGACGATCAGCGCCCCGAAGATCCCAAAGATCGCCGTCGAGGCGCCGAGCGTGGGGATCCGGGGCTGGAACAGAAGGGCCCCGAACGAGCCGGCGAACAGCGCGGCGAAGTAGATGGCCAGGAAGTTGCGGCGGCCGATCCCGGGCTCCAGCACCCGGCCCACGAACCACAGCGAAACCATGTTCAGGCCGAGGTGGATCAGGCTGGCGTGCATGAAGCCCGCGGTGAGCAGGCGCCAGTACTGGTGGTGGCCGGCCAGCGGGAAGCCGGCCGGAAACAGGAAGTTGCCGCTGATATCCGGCCCGAAGAGGACGCCGTGGTAGTAGATCCAGCCGGAGTCGTTGCCGCTGAACAGCGCCACGCCCGTGGCCACCTCGGCCAGGAACACGATCACGTTGATGGCGATCAGGATCTCGGTGGCGCTGCGCTTCACGCCGCGGCTGCCGCGCAGCGTGCGCACCTTCGTCCGATCCCGGGCACACTCGGGACAGCGCATCCCGACCGAGGTCGGGGTCATGCAGTCCGGGCAGATCGGGCGGCCGCAGGCGGAGCACGACACGCCCGTTTCACGGGAGGGATGTCGGTAGCAGACAGCCACGGCGGGTGACGCTAGCAGCGCGCCTGAAGAGCCAAGCACCGGCAGGCGCCACTCCTCGAGGGTGGGCGATCGCGCCTCAGCGATCGGGAAGGATCCGGCGCGCCTCCTGGGCGAAGTCGTGCAGCGTGCGCTCGGCCAGGTCCCACACGTTCTCCGAACTGTCGATGCGCGCGCGGTGACGGCGGCGAACCCGGAGCACCACCAGGGCGCTCCCGGCGGTGGCCGTGACGACGGCGGCGGCGGCCGGCCGAGCCCAGTTGCGCGGGTCTCGCATGGCCGCCAGCTCCCAGCTCTCCAGCTCCTCCTGGGCCGAGGCCGTGAGGCTGGCCAGGGTGAGCTCCAGCCGCTGCGCCAGCGCCTCTGGAGGTTCGACCGGAGCCAGCGCTTCCCGCAGCAGCGCTTCCACGTTCACGTTGACGGTCATACGGGCGGACCTCCGCCGGCCGGCGCGTTCCCGTCGGACACGATTCCCTCCAGCTGGCGGATCGCGCGGTGCAGCAGGACCTTGGTGGCGCCATCGCTGCGTCCGAGCGTGCGCGCGATCTCCCGATTGTCCATGCCGAGCGCGAACCGCATGATCAGTGCTTCACGGCGATCGTCGGGAAGCTGGCGGACACCCTCGAGGATGGCGGCGAGCTCCTCTCGGCCTTCGACCAGCGCCTCGGTCGTGTGCGGGGAGGAGATCATGCTGGCGTCCTCGATCGCGGACTCCGGCTTGCGCGAACGGTCGCGGTAGAAGTTGGCCGCCAGGTTGTGAGCGATCCGGATGAGCCACGGACGCAGCGGTCGTCCGTCGGACTCCCGGAGGGCTCGCTCCAGATGCCGGTAGGCCTGCAGGAAGGTCTGCTCGGTGAGGTCCTCGGCGTCGTGGTGATTGCCGACCCGGTAGTAGCTGTAGGAGTAGACATCACGCAGATGGGCTCGGTAGAGCTGGGTGAAGGCGGCGTCGAGTTCCGCCTTGGTGGTCGGTGTGGGGCTGGCCACGACATGGAGAGCCTACCTTCGGCCTGGCCGCCGCACCTAGGCGGCGCGGATCGGGGCAGAACGCTTCTTGCGGACTGGCGCGGTGACCGTCTCGGCCCAGCGGTCCGGCTCGATCCGACCTTCCACCAGCGCCGCCAGACTGGCGATGGCCGGAGCCTGCACGCTGGCCTTGCGGGCCGCGGCGGCGAGCAGCGGGACCGAGTCGACGGCCTCCACGGCGTGACCCAGCATCGGCGCGATCTGCTCGGGTGCCACCCCCTGCGAGAGAAGCTCACCGGCGCGCCTGTTGCGGGAGCCGGTCGCCACGACGGTGGCCACCAGGTCACCGGCACCGGCAAGCCCGGCGAAGGTCTCGGGCTGGCCGCCGCAAGCGCGGGCCAGCGCGTCCACTTCGGCGAAAACCTTGCCGGCGGCAGCGCCGGCCGCGTTCGGGCCGGCCCCCGCCGCAGCAGCCGCGGCCAGCACGGCCACGTTCTTGGCGCAGCCGGCCATTTCGACTCCGGTCACGTCGGTGCTCGTGCTCACGTCCAGCCCGGCGGCGACAAACACGTCGGAGAGCTGACGAGCAAAGGCGGGGTCGACCGAAGCGACGACCACAGACGCCCCGTGATCAAGCGCCTCCGCGGCATGCGCCGGGCCGCCCAGCACGGCGATCGCGCGTGAGTGACAGCGCTCAGCGGTGAATGCGGAGGGCAGCGTTCCGAGCGGCGGTACCAGACCCTTGGAGAGAACGAGCACACCGGCTCGACGGGGGATGTGGGGGCCGTGAGCGGCCAGGACTGCGGGCAGGGCGCGAGCTGGAACGGCCAGGCAGATCAGATCGTGACCGCCCAGTGCCAGCGCCGAGGCCTTGACGACGTTGACCTTGTCGGGCAACCGTACCTCCGGGAGGTAGTGCTCGTTGACCCGCAGGTTCGCCAGAGCTTCGGTCTGTTCCTGGGTGCGGCAGGCCAGATCGACGTCATAACCGGCCCGAGCCAGGCTGACGGCCAGGCTGGTGCCCCAACTGCCGGCGCCGATCACGGCGGCGCGGCGGATCGGCGGCAGCCCTCCTAACCACTCCCACTGCAGCATCACGCAGGGCCAGATCCGGTCGGTCACGGCGGTCGCCAGCTGCGGCGAGGGCTCATCCACCTGGGGGAAACGAAGCGGCCGTCCCGCTCGAATCCGCACCTTGTGCGGGCGGATGCGCCATCCGCGCCGGACCGCCTCGGTGCCGATCACGGCGATCGGCACCACGGGAGCGCCGGTCTCCAGGGCCAGCCGCCCCACGCCGCGATGGGGTTTGCCGAGCGCGCCAGGCCGCGTGCGCGTGCCCTCGGGAAAGATCAGGACGATGTCGCCGCGGGCGAGAATCGCCTTGGCGGTCTCGATCGTCTCCCTGTCGCCGGCGCCTCGATTGACGGGAAAGGCGCCCAGAGAGTTCAGGATCCAGGCCTGCCAGGGGTGGCGAAACAATTCCTGTTTGGCCACGTAGTACATCGGCCGGCGGCCCATGGTCCCGATCACGAACGGGTCGAGGAAGCTGCGGTGGTTGGCGGCGATGATCGCTGGGCCGCTGGCGGGGATGTGCTCGGTGCCGATCTTGTTCATCCGGAAGTAGATCCGGAAGAACGGCTCGAGCACGCCGCGCACGATCCAGTAGACGATCAGGTTGGCGCCCTTCTCTCGGGCGCGGCGGTGAAGCATTGCGTGATCCATCGCACAAGGCTTACCCGCAGAAAGGCGGACCGTTACAGTTAGCGGGGTTGAGCTTGGGCATCGATCGCACGCGCACGCTCCGCGGGGCCGTCTCCGGTGCCGTCGCGGCTGGACTCTGGGCGCTGCAGCAGCCACTGGACAAACGTGCCTTCAACTCGCGGTACGACGACGTCGAGCTGCTGGGCAAGGCCGTCACGCAGGGCGACAGCTGGTACCCCGTCGGCTTAGGGGTACACCTCCAGAACGGCGCGCTGTTTGGAGCCGTGTACGCGAACCTCGCCCCTGTGCTGCCGCTCCCGCCGGTGCTGCGCGGGCCGGCGGTGGCTCTGACCGAGCACTTTGCGCTGTGGCCGCTCGGCGCGATCAGCGATCGTCTTCACCCCGCCCGCAAGGATCTCCCGGCGCTCAGCGGCAACCGTCGTGCGTTCTATCAGGCGATCTGGCGCCACATGCTGTTCGGCCTGGTCCTGGGCGAGCTGGAGCGGCGGCTGAACACCGAGCCAGAGCCGACTCCACCCGTGGTGGAAGCTGATTATTCGAGCAACGGCCACGGCCGGATCGAGCACGCCGTGAGCGTCAGCCCAGCCGGCGAGCATACCTAGAGCGTTGTTCCATCTGGCCCGGATCCGTCTCCGGGCTCAACGCCCGCCTCAGTCGCTGAGCACCGGGACGCCGTCCTCGCCGTCCTCGCCGTTCTGGCTGAGCAACGCGGCGCGGGTGATCGCCGCGTTTCCGAACCGGTCACGCAGCTGGTCAAGCGCAGCGTCGAGCTCGGCGCCCGACTCCAGCGGCAGCTCCAGCTGTGATGCCGGAGACTCGGACAGGTTGGTCAGGGCGACTCCGATCAGGGTCAGGCCACGCCGCTCGATGAGCGGCCACGCGGCGTCGAGGAGCTGACCGGCGGTCTGCGAGATCAGGCCGGTGCGATCGGTGGCGGTTCCCATCGTCTGGGAGCGGGTGGCCCGGGTGTAATCGCCGAAGCGCAGGCGGAGCACGACCGTGCGGCAGCGGCGATCGCCTTTGCGCAGCCGCCGGGTGACCCGGTCCACCAATCCGAGCAGTGCGGCCGCCACCTCCGAGCGCGGTCGCGCCTTCCGGCCCAGCGCCCGTTGCGCCCCGACCGAACGGCGCCGGCGCGCCGGCTTGACCCGGCGTGGATCCCGGGCGTGGGCCAGCGCGTGGAGATGGCGACCGGACGCGCGACCCAGCAGCTCGACCAGTCCCGGCTCACCGACCGCTGCCACATCGGCGACCGTCAACAGGCCACGCGAGCGGAGCTTGCCGGCGGTCACCTTGCCCACTCCCCAGAGCCGGTCCACGGCCAGCGGATGCAGGAACTCCAGCTCCCGGCCGGGCTCCACCAGCAGCAGCCCGTCAGGCTTGGCCGCTGCACTGGCCACCTTGGCCACGAACTTGGTGGTGGCGATGCCGACGGTGAGCGCCAGCCCGACCTCTTCCCTGACCCGCTCACGCAAGGCCGCGGCGATCTCCACCGGGCGTCCCGAGATGTGCTCCAGACCCCGTACGTCCATGAACGCCTCGTCGATCGAGAGCGCCTCCACCACCGGCGCGGTATCAGCGAACACCGCGAACACGGCGCGGCTGGCCTGGCTGTAGGCGGACATCCGTGGGCGTACGACGACAGCGCCCGGGCACAGGGCCAGCGCCCGGCGGCCGCCCATGGCGGTTCTCACCCCGCGGCGGCGCGCCTCGTAACTGGCCGACAGCACCACGCCGCCCCCCACGATCACCGGCCGCCCCTGCAGCTGTGGGTCGTCGCGTTGCTCAACCGATGCGTAGAAGGCGTCGAGATCAGCGTGGAGAATGCAGGCCTGACCAGACACGAACACATGTTCGCATCCGACCCGGCCAGACCCTCAGGTCAGCCGGCGGCCACCGCCGCGGCAGCGGCCAGCTGATCGTCGCCCCAGAACAGCTCGTCCGCCACTTCGACTGTCGGTACCCCGTAGACCCCCAGGGCGATCGCCGCCTCCGTCCCGGCCCGCAGACGGTGCTTGATCTCGGCCGTGCCGGCCCGGGCAACGATCTCCTCACCGCTCAGTCCGGCGACCTCGGCCACCTCCGCCACATCCTCCGGGCCGGCCAGCCCGGCTCCGTCCACGAAGTTCCGGGAGAACGCGGCCCGGCTGAACTCCCGCAGCCCGCCCTGCTCGGCGGCGGCCAGGGCGGCGCGCAGCGGCAGCAACGAGTAGCTGTGGACCGGCCACCCCGGAGGCCAGCGAAGCTCAGGGAGGCCGTACTCGGCGGCGCGTCGCTCGCACTCGGCCACACCGACTGGGCGCTGCTGTGGATCGAATGACCACGGCTCCCGGTTCCGAGCTCGCAGCACGAAGGCAAACGCGACCGGCTGCCACTCGACGGGCACTGGCATCACCTGGTCGACCCGGCTGGAGGCCAGATAGGCGTAGGGCGAGTTGAAGTCGTAGAGAAACCTGGGTGCTGGCCTGCGCATGCGGGAAACCTAGTGTTTCACTAAGCGATCGCCAGGAGGATGCCGACGAAGGCCAGATACGCCAGGATGATCCCGGCCCCGTGCCAACGTCGCAGCCCGGCCGCCCGGTAGGCCACGAACAGCGTTCCGGCGGTGATGATCACGTAGCCGACGGCCGTGTACGTGGAGACACCAGACGGCGCACCGAGACCGGCGATCACCCCCGGAAGCAGCAGGCCCACGGCGACGTTGAGCGCGTTGCTGTTCATCGCCGTGCTCAGGGTCGCCGCCCCGCGCCCACGCGCGGCCAGATACACGGCCGCCGCCGCGTTGGGGATGCTCGTCACGGCCGCGAGCAGCACGCCTCCGGTCACGACCTGCGGCCAGCCCAGCCGGTCGCCGATCCGGGCCCCGGTCTGCTCCATGGCGACGCTGGCTCCAACCACCACGAGCGTGAGGGCCAGCGCTGCCAGGACGTCGCGCCGCTGTCCTCTCCGGGGGTGGATGGCTACCTCCAACTCCACTTCGGACTCGGCGATCGCCGTCCCGATGAACGCCAGCCAGCGCGGGGGCAGGCGTAGACGCTGCAGCCGGTCGTGGGGCACACCGAGCAGGATCAGGTAGGGCCCGAGCATCGCCAGCACGAGGACCAGGCCGTCCCCCGCGGTCAGAACTCCTGTGACCACGAGCAGGCATACGACCGCCACCCACATGGCCACGGCACCCTCCATCGCGACCACCCGTCGGTGCAGGGCGATTCGACCGGCCACGACGGCGCCGAGGCCGAGCAGGGCGGCGAGGTTGAACACGTTCGAGCCGATCACGATGCCTGCCCCGATGTGGGACTGATGGCTGGCCAGGGCGCTGACCGAGGCCGTGATCTCCGGTGCGTCGGCCGCCAGCGCCGCCAGCATGCCGAGCAGCGCCTCGGTCAAACCGAGCCGGGCGCCCACGCGCTCCAGCCGGGAGACGAGCAGCCAGCCTGTGCACAGGCTCACGACCGCGGCCAGGAGGAACAGGGCCAGCAGCAGACCGGTGCTCACGCTATTCCGGAGCGTTACTTCTTCTTGTGACGCCGGTGCCGCGGGTAGTAGAAGGTGGCAGGCCGGCTACCACCCCCCTGCTTCGGCATCCGCTGGTGCTCGGGTATCACCGGAGTGGCTCCCCCGGTCACCTCGGCGTCCTCGTTTTCGGCCGAGCACGGCCCGGACGTTGTGATGTACGGGGCCGTGGGCGGCAGCTTGGGGACGTGCGTGATCTTGCGACTGCGAAACAGCGTCTTGCTGAGGCTGTGGACCGTGCGCCGCCGCCAGGCGGACACGTTCGGCACCTCGACGCCGAACCGCTCGCTGATCAGCTTCAGCTGCGACGTGTGGTCGAACACGTCGGAGACGATGTGACCGCCACGGCTGAACGGCGAGATCACCAGCAGCGGCACCCGGACGCCCAAGCCCAGCGGGCCGGCGATCCCCAGGGTGTCAGGGGACGGGTCGCCCTGCTTGGGCGGAACCGCGGTCAGATATTCACCCGGTGTCCCGTGCGGCGCCGTCGGTGGCTTGACATGGTCAAACCAGCCGTCGTTCTCGTCGTACATCAGAAACAGTGCGGTCTTTGACCACACCGCGGGATTGGCCAGCAACGCCTCGAGCACCAGCGAGGTGAACCACATGCCGTTGGCGGGCGGCGCCGAGGGATGCTCGTCGAAACCGGACGGCGGGATCAGCCAGGAGACGCTCGGCAGCTTGCCGGCCTTGATGTCGGAAGCGAAATCGCCCGGAAAAGTCGGGGTGAAGGCCTTCTGGTACAGAGGCGACGCGGGATTGCGGAACGCCGTGAAGTACGGGAGCACATGATCGGTGTCGAACATGATCTCCGGGTTCGTGGTCGGGTTGTACAGAGACGGATCCCAGGTGGGATAGCCGGCCAGTCTGGCGTACTTCCCGCTCACGCCGGCGTTGCTGGGGCTGTAGACCTTCCACGGGACGCCGGCGTCCTCCAGCAGTTCCTGCACCGTGGTCCACGTGCAGTTCCAGGCCGTGTCCGGCGTGTAGTTGGTGTCGGTCACCGGACCGCCGTGCTTGCCGGCCGGGTCGATCGTGCCGCTGTTGGCCATCAGACGGTTGGGATGCGTGGGCCCGAGGATCGAGCAGTGGTACGCGTCGCCGAGCGTGAAGTGGTCGGCCAGGGCGTAGTAGAACGGCAGGTCGGAGCGGTTGTAGTAGCCCATCGTCATGGCTCCTCGCGCTCCCTCGTACTTGGACGAGGTGTGGACCTTGACCCAGGAGTCCATCCGGCCGTGGTTCCAGCACAGATGCATCGGACCCCAGGAGTGAGTCAGATCATCGGTGCAGGCGAAGCCGTGCTTGCTCCGCAGATGGAAGGGCAGCAGCTTGTGCTTGGGGTACAGGCCGGCCCCACCGCTCCCCGGATAATCCTGGGCGAAGTGCTTCAGGGGCGAGCGGGGGTGATCGTCGAAGCCGCGTCCGCGCGGGTAGCAGCCGAAGTAATTGTCGTAGGACCGGTTCTCCATCATCAGGAAGACGAGGTGCTCGACGGCACCGAGGTCCGAGCCGGCGGCCCTGGCCTGAGCTGCTCGGCTGACAAGCCGGGCGGGTCCGCTGCTCTGAGCCCAGGCGGTGGTGGGTCCGGCGGCCGCTGCTGCCGCGCCCAGCGCCCCCGCCGCGCGCAATGCTTGCCGGCGGGTCAGCCCCGATTCCAGAAAATGCTCGAGCGGATCCATGTCCTATCCGCTGCCAGCATAAGCCCGGAGCCGGGCCGGCGTCACGAAGGTGTCAGCGGGTTACTGGCCGGAGCGGAGCAGACGGTAGGTGGCCACCGCGCTGGCGGCCCCTACGACGGCGGCGGCCGCGGTGGCCCGCACCCGCCCCGGGCCCAGGCCCGCAATCCGCTGGGTGGCGGCCTTGCCAACTGTTTTCAGCGGACCACTCATGCCGAGACCACCGAGGCCGCCAGGGTGAGCATCCGATGCACCCGGTCCATCAACTGACCGCTGGGGTACCACGCCTCGTCCACCTTGGTCATCAGCATGTCCACGTATTCCGTGTACTGCTCAGGCGTGTAGAGGATGGCCTCCAGGCGATCAAGCAACTGCAGACTGGGATAGCGATCGTTGCGTACCCGTTCGATCAGGATGTCGTAGTACCGCTGCTGTAAGGGTGCCATGTGGCCTCCGTTCCTAGATCAGTTTGCCGAGTGGTCCGAGGTCGAGATTCAGGTCCTCGGCATCCAATCCGAAGACCTCTTTGAGCTCCTCCATGCGCTCCGCCAGCGCCAGGAACGTGCGCCCCAGACGCTCTTCCTCCTGTGGGCTGAGCGATCCGGCATCGATCCGCCGGAGTGCCTGGCGCTCCATCAGCTGGCGCAGGAGCTCGATGATCGTGAGCACCAACTGGGCCAAGCCCTTCTCCAACTGCTCCGGATCCGCGGCGACGCGCCGTCGCTCGCCGACCGTGGCCTGGCGCGAGTGCCCGCGCTGCGGCTCGAGCACGGTGTTATCGAGGCCGCCGCTCACGGTGACATCGCCTTGTCCACGCTGGCCAGCAGGATGGCCAGATCCAGTTGCACCAGGTCGACGTCGGCTGCCGCCAGGATGACCTGGCCCCGGATGACCACTCCGCCGGCCAGCAACCGGTCGAGCAGGTCAACCAGGCCTACCTCGCGCGGGTGCAGGACCTGCTCGCGCCGTGCGGCGGGGGAGCGCGTGGCGGCGAGTCTCCGGCTCACCAGGCCGCCCCCACATCGCCGGGCACGAAGTTATAGGGAGGCCAGGGGCCGGTCTGTACCAGCTCCAACCCATGCTCGGCGAACCGCCGGGCCAGGCCCTGAACCTCCTGATGGAAGATCTCGGTGACCTCACGCTCCACCAGGTACACCCCGTTCATGATCACCCGCCCGTCCTCAGCGGGCAGGTCGGTGGACTGCGTCGGGTTGAGCAGCCCGTCGTGAGCCAGGCTGCCCAGCGTCTCGTGGATCTGCGCCGCGACGTCAGCCTGGGCGTCCTCGATCTCTGCCTCCTGATCACGCCGGGCCCGGCGGCGAGCCAAGTAGTCGGCGCCGGAACTGGCGGATCTGGCGTCGTCGGCGGCCGACGCGGCGTCCGGGGCCAGACCATGTGCGTCGGCGTGCGCGATCACCTTGACGCCCCACTCGAGCTTGCCGTCGAGGAACTCGAGGGCCGAGCGCAGGTTGACCTCCTCGCTCTGGAGCATCGAGCGAAGGTTCTCCTCCGACCGGTACACGGTGCACATGCGCATCGGCACCACCACCGTCCGGGCACACAGATCGTCCAGCACGCCCTCGTGGGCGCGCGCCACACGTTCCACCCATTCGATGTCCGAGAGACGGCTGCGCAACGCTTCCTCCTCAAACTCGGCCAGAGCCACCCGGCTGATCACGGCGGCCAGCGGCCCCTCGATCGCGGTCGTCACCGGGTGCTCCAGATCGAGTCCGGCCAGCTCCTCGGTGAGTGGGGTGTCAGGCGCCCAGACGATCCCGTAGACGTATATGCCGTCGTTGTCTGGTTGCGCACCCGGGTCGATAGCCGGCGCGGGCGCGGCGCGCTGGGCGGGTGCGGCGAGCTCAGCGTCCCTCTTGGAGCTCGTCGCCGGACCCAGCTGCCGCTCGATCGCTTCACCGAGGGAGCGAGTCAGGGCATCGGTGAGCGCCGCGCTCACGCGGGCCCGCGCTTGCGCCCGGGCCTCGGCAAGGACCTCGTCGGCGTCTCGCGCGGCCAGTTGTGCCAGCGCGTCGCGCAGAGGTCCCAGGTCCAACTCGTGCTCCGCTCCGCTCACGCCGGCTTGCCCTTCGACTCACCTGCCGGCAGCGCTTGGGCGAGCAGGCGCTCCACCCGATCCAGGCGGTCTCGCAGATCCTCGTTCTCTCGCTCCAGCTCCTTGGCGTTGGTGCTCAGTGAAGGATCGGACTCCCACCAATTGATTCCCATCTCCCTGGCCCGGTCCACCGAGGCGACGAGCAGCCGCAACTTGATCGTGAGCAGTTCGATGTCGAGCAGGTTGATCTGGATGTCCCCAGCGATCACGATGCCCTTGTCGAGCACGCGTTCCAGGATGTCGGCCAGGTTGGCGGGTCCAGACTCCCGCGGCATCAGGTCGCTTCGCCCGTAGGCGGGCGGCAACCCTGAGAGCGTCTGTCGTTGGGAGGGGACGCCTCCTCCGTGTCCGGCTGTCGGCGGTTGGCTCACGTGAATTCCTCGGTTCGTTAGTCCTCGTCGGCCTGATTTCGCTGATAACGGCGAACTCGCCGGTATCCGGCCAGCTCTCCGTCGGAATCGAGCGCCACCTTGTAGGCGCCGAGCACATCGGTGGAGTTGGGAATGCGAGACAGCTCAACCACCGACACGGTGATCTGCCAGCCGCCGTCGCCGTCCTCGGCGGGCTCCAGCCCCAGCACGGCTTCCACGGGCTTCCCGAGCAACGGAGGGAGGTCGCGTCGCACTTGCTGGATCGCCTCGCGACCGGACAGGCGGCTGGATTTGGAGCGGCTGCTCGAACCCGACCGGCTGCTCGAGCCCGAGCGGCTGCTCGAGCCCGAGCGGCTGTTCGAGCTCTTCGAGCTGCCGCTGGACTTGGAGCTGCGACTCGAGCTCGCCGCGCTTCCCGACCGGGATCCTCCGCTCGATTTCGAGCCACTTCCCGACCGGGAGCTGCGGCTCGAACCCGACCCGCTTCCCGACCTGGAACTGCCGCTCGAGCTGGAACTGCTCTTGGTGTCCTTGTCCTCAGCCAAGTTCAAACTCCTCAGATTGATCTGCCGCGGCCCGCGCCTGGACGACAGCCAGACGCTCCATCAAGCGCTGCTCCTCCAGTTCGCGTTCCTCCGGTGAGAGCCGGCCGTCGTCGGCGTCGAGCTCCAGTTGGAGCAGGTCCCGTTGGATGAATGCGGGGTCGTACAGCTGGCGATCGGCTTCGTCAGCCACCTGCTCCACCACCCAGGCAACGCCGCGGACGGGTGCCAGGGGGAGCAGCAGCAGCGAACTGAACAGTCCCATCTACCTCGCTCCGGCCAGCTCGACGAACGAATGCGGCGGAAGCGGGCCGGTGTACCGAAAGCGCAACCGTCCCGACTGTCCCTCTGCGATCGCCTCAAGCACATCGTCGAACTCACGCGACCGCTTCTCGTCGAGCAGGAACGCGGCGTTGAGCGCCATGCGCTCGTGCGCCGGCGGCGACACGTTCTGGTCCAGCGACACCTGTCGCAACGCCGACAGAAGGTTCTCCGCGTCGGACTCCCGGATCCGCTCGACCGTCTCCGCCACCAGCTGCCCGAGCTCGATGCGCTCGTAGTAGGTGGCGTCCGGATCCCGTCCGTGGATCTCCTCGCGGAGCCGAGCCACGTCCGGGCTCACCGACACCACGTCGCGCATCAGCGCATCCTCTTCGTAGACCACTCTGACGCTGGCCTCGAACTTTCCCTGAAACTGCTCGAGCTGGCCGCGAAGCTCCTCGGCGTGCGCGTCCAGCAGCCGCTTCCGGACCTCCTCCTCGCCGCTCATCACGATGCCCATTCGCATCGGCAGGATCGCGCCGGCATTCAGCGCTTCAGACAGAACGCGGCTGTGGGTGAGCAACTCCTCGCGCCCCAGCTGCAACTCGGTGCTGTTCAGATGCGAGACGAGCGCGGCGACGCCGTCGGGGCCGGCCACGGTACGCAGCGGCTGGCCGTCGACGCCGGCGGTGGAGGGTGGCGGCGTATCAGCCGCCACCACGCCGTATACGTACTCAGGCACGTCCGAGCGCCTCGGCCGGATCAGCGGCCGCGCGACGAGGAGGAGGACCCTCCACCGGACCGCGAGCGGGAGCGGGAGCGGGAGCCACCCGAGCTCGACGAACCACTGCTGCTGTCCTTGTCGTCACTGTCCTCGTCGTCATCGGAGCTACCGAACAGGGACTCCTTCGCCCCTTCAAGGATGCCCTTGGTCTTGTTCTCGGCGCCGCCCTCGGTCATGTCGTCGACGAGCTGGGGAAGGCCTTCGTCGCTGCTCTGCCCGAGGTCCAGGCGGTTGACCGCCTCGGCAAAGCGCAGATAGGTGTCGACGCTGGCGATCACGATCCGTGCGTCGACCGTCAGCAGCTCGATGCCGACCAGCGACACGCGGAGGAAGACGTCGACGACCAGGCCCTTGTCCAGCAGCACGTTGAGCACGTCCACCAGCCCGCTGGCGCTGGACCGCTGGACGTAACCGGATCCTGGACCGCGGGTCATTCCCATGGTTGACATTGGATGTCCTCCCTACTCGTCGTTGTCGGCGTCCGGGCGGTCGCCGTCATTGGGTTGTTCGGGTTGCCCGCCCTCGGAGTCATCCGACTCGTAGGCATCGGGGTTTATGAACTCCACGCTGGCCTTGAACAGCTGCAGCTCACGCTCGGCCCGGCGTGTCGGGATCCGCAGTGACAGCAGGAACGCTTCCGCCGGGTTCGTCGGCAGTACGTCCAGGTCGGCCTCGATCCGGGTGAGCCGTTCGCTCAGCCGGTGGAACGTGATGAGTCCCGCGCAATCGGTTCCCTCTACGGAGCGCCAGGCGAATGCCTGCTGTTCGCGCTCGTCGACGATCTCCGCCCGCCACTCGCGCTCATGCGGGCTGGCCACGCGACCGGTCAACTCGTCACCGTGGCGCTCCACATCTTCGATCTTGTGCAGTCCCTCGGTGAATGCGTCGAAGGTCATCCACTCCTCCCACACGACCCTCAGAGGAGCGGCCACGTCGACCGAGGCCTGGACCGGCGGCCGGCTCTCGACAACTCGGGAGACACCGGCCCGCAGAGCCTGACGGCTGGCGGCCCCGGCGCTATCGGCCACGGTCCGGAGAGTTTCCGCGCCGGCACCAAGAGAGCGGCGCCCGATCGTCTTGAGCGTCTTCTTGGCCACGGCCTTCGCCACCGGATGCTTGCTCCTGTGCTCAGTGGATTTGAACAACGCAGAGGCCAGGTGCTTGCCGGGCGAATCTCCTGACCCGCCGTTGTCGCTGTCGTGGCTGTCTCCGTTCCGGCCGTTCTGCGATTCGGCCCGGCTCTTAGGAGAGGAAGAGCGTCCCTTTCCGTTCGCCGCGGCGGTGCGCTTTGAGCTTTCCGCCGCGGCTGCCTTGCCGCGGCCCGAACTGCCGTTGCTCGAAGCGGCCTTCCGTCCAGTGCCGCCCTTGGAGCGACTCGATGCGCCCTTGGCCGACTTGCCGTTTCCGGATGCCTTGGAGCCAGATGCCTTGGAGCCGGACGCCTTCGAGCCGGACGCCTTCGAGCCAGACGCCTTGGAGGCGCTCCCGGAAGCCTTTTTCCGGCTCCCGGAAGCCTTGGTCCCGGAAGCCTTGGTCCCGGACGCCTTGGTCCTGGCCTCGGTCGTCGTGGACTCCTGGCTGGCACGGCGGTTGATCTGGGCGGCCTTGGCCGCCCGCTCACCGGAGGCGTTCCCCGTCGACATCTTCCGAGCCGCGGTGGCCCTGGAAACGGAGGCAGCCTCGCTCGCCGCAGCCTGTGCGCCGCGTGGCTTGCTTGCGATCGTGGCCATGCTCAGCTGAGCAGTTTGCCGATCTGCTCGGCCTTCTTGCGGACCGTGCGGACCTCTGTGGCGAGTTCGCCGAACTGACGCCCGGCGGCGCCGATTTGTTCGGCAACGTTGCCCAGCTCGACCTTTTCGGGCACCGGAATGCCCAACACCTTGCGCTGCTTACTCGTCTTGCGTGTCAACAGCGCACCGCCGACAACGCCGACCGCGGCACTGAACACCGAAACGCCGATGTTTGTCAGAGCCTCACGCTGGCCGTTCTTGAGTCCGGATGTTGTCTTCTCGGCACTGGTTTTCGCATTGCTCGCTGCCCGCCCGGCCGTGGACCCGGACTTGCTCGCTGTGCTCTTTGCGCTCGCGGTTCGCGAACGGGAACTGCTGGATCCGTTCGCGCGGGACCGGCTGCTGGCGCTCTTTGAACTCCCGTTTCGGGAAGTGGCGCTCTTGGAGCTCCCACTGCGGGAGCTGGGGCCTGATCCGTTCGTTCCGTTCTTGGACGTGGAACGCGAAGTCGAAGTGTCAGTCCGCTTTGCTTGAGTGCGACCGCGGCTGTTCCCACGGCGGGACTGACCAGACTGGCTGGCAACCGCCATTTCTCTACCTCCATCAAATTGGTTAGCTCACCAGGGACAAACCTGACGAGCCCTTCCGAATCAAAGGCTTACCCGTTTGGACGGGGCGTCACCCATCTGGACGGATGTACTAGAGCCTGCAAGAAATCCTGCGGGTGTGCATCGTGGATCTGCCCAGCCGTCTACCGGGCGAACTACGGATGGGACAGGAGTCATGCCCCTGGATCATCAACCCATGACCGGGCGCGAGCAACCTGTCCGTCAGATCCGAGTCAGTCCGTCGAAGGGGACCGGCTCACTCGGCAGCCGGGCTGGCTCGAACTCGGCCAGCAGGTCGGACGCCTGCACGCGAGCTCGACCAAGCGCCAGCCCCAGACTGTGGGCCAGACAGCCGAGCACCTCCTGTGCTGACTGGCCTCGCTCGCTCAGCGTCACGGCGCCGTGGCGCTTGGCCAGGCGAGCACCATCGGCGCCGAGGACCAGCGGCACGTGGGCATACGACGGTTCTGGCAACCCGAGCAACCGAGACAGGAGGATCTGGCGCGGGGTCGAGCTCAACAGATCGGCTCCTCGCACCACCTGGCCGATGCGCTGCGCGGCGTCGTCCACGACCACGGCCAGCTGGTAGGCGGGCACCCCGTCTGCGCGCCTGACCACGAAGTCGTCCACCCGAGAGCCCCAGCGCCCCGCGAGACGATCGGTGAATTCGATGCGCTCACCCTCTGCCCGGAGCCGCAGGGCGTAGGGACGGCCGCTGCGCTGAGCGAGCTGGCGCCCCGTCAGTTCCTGGCAGGTGCCCGGATAGGCACCGTCCGGATACTCACCATGAGGTGCCGATGCCGCCTCCCGGATCTCAGCCCGCGTGCAGAAGCACGGGTACAAGCGGTTCTGCGCCTGAAGCTGGCCGAGGGCCTCCTCGTAGACGGAGATCCGCTCCGACTGGTGAACTACCTCTCCGTCCCACTCGAGGCCCAGCGCCTGCAGGTCGGCCATCTGCGAGCGCTCGAACTCCGGGCGCGAGCGGTCTGGATCGAGATCCTCGATCCTCAGGCGGAACGCCGCCGACTGCGAGCGCGCAAACAACCAGGCCACCAGGGCCGTGCGCAGGCTGCCCAGATGAAGGGGTCCGGTTGGCGAGGGAGCGAAACGCCCGTCGGCTGACACTCCCACATTTTGAGGCTCCGGGCGCAGCGCCCGGGCTCAGGTCAGCTCAACGACCGCGACGGGCGGGAAGCAGCCGTCGCCGGGCGGAGGGCAGGCCGGCGGGACCGCCATGCAGGTGCAGGCGGGCCAGTTCGTTGTAGGCGGTGGGGTTGGCCGGGTCGATTGTGAACACCTGGCGAAACTCCTTGGCGGCAAGCTCGATCTCGCCGGCGGCCTTCTCGACCTGACCCGCGACCAAATGCGGGATCACCTTGTGGGGCGCAAGCTGCACGGCGGACTGAACCGCCGCCCGCGCGTCGCCGATGCGGCCCGGGATTCTCATCAGCGCTCGCGCCTGCTCCACGTAGTTGCACCAGTCCGAGGGCTCGAGGCGCACCGCCTCGGCCGCCTGCTCGGCGGCCTCCTCGCAGCGATCAAGCGCCACCAAGGCGACGGTGGCGAGCCGCCGGGGCTCACTCGTGCGCGATAGCTCGCCGGCGGTCTGAGCGGCGGCCAGTGCTTCGGCGTTCTCCCCCCTGCCCAGGTGAGCGTGAGCCACGAGGGTCCAGGCGTCCGCATCATGCGGTTCGCTGGTCACGACTCGGTTGAGGACGCCCAGCGCCTCCCGGAAGCGACGCACCTCGAGCAGACGTGTTGCCTGCTGGAGCCGATCCGGCTCGGCCGGGCGACCGGTCTCCGCCGTCTGCAGCGTCCGGCGCAGGACGAATGCCGGGTTGATCGGTAAACCAGTTGCGCTTGCTCCCATGACTGTGTCCCTGTCCTCCGCTTTGAATCCCAGGGCGCCGGCGTCCAGCCGGCAACCAAATCTGCTCCGCACGATAAGCCTTAGCGCCTGGTCCGGAAACTAGACGTTTGGGCAGTCGCACCTACCCGAACGACTCGATCCTCTGGACGGTCACTCCGGGCCGGTGACATCAGAAGTGCCCGTGCAAACCATTGCTGGCCGAGATCCGACGCGTGTCGTCCGGAGCCGGCCTGAGGATCATCACCTCGGCCGGCACGCGCTCCAGGAGCCACTCCAGATCCTCGGTGGTGAGACCCTTGCGGGGGCTGTCAGTGGCCGAGACGATCACCCGGTCGAAGTGCTCCTGCTCGAGCAGCCGGCGCAGGGCGTCCCGGTAGGTCCGCCCGCGACCCACGCGTGAATCGACCTCCAGTCCCTGCGCTGCCGCCTGCTGCTCGATCACCTCCAGCAGCGGCATTCCGCCGGCACACTGAGCCGGCAGCGGGGACTCGATGGGGAGGTTCCGGGGAACCCTGGCCAGGAACGCCGGCATGATCTGAGCGTCCTCCGCCTTGGCCAGGCGCACGGCCGCCTCGAAGGCACGTCGGGAGATCGCCTGACCAGTGAACGGCAGCAGGATCGTTCGCACAGCCGGCCGCCCGGCACGGGCGGGGCGCCGGCCGTGGGGAGGCAGCCAGTAGCCCGCCGCCAGCCCAAGGCCGATACCGAGGACAACGCCAATCGCGACGGCCGCGATCACCATGGTTCCGGCTTCCTGGCCGACCGGCGGTCGGCCACGATGCGCACGTCGACGCCCGGCAGCAACTCCATGATTCGCTGGGGCAGCGGCGTGCGCAACCGAGCGAGGCCGCGGCGCGGCCGGGCTCGCCCCATCAGGATGTAGGTGCTCTGCTGCCTGTGAGCCACTGACGCGATCGCCTCAGCGACCGTGTCGGACTCCTCGATCAGGAGGTGGGCTCCCAGCAGGGAGGCGAGCTGGCGCAGCGCCGCCAGCGAAGTCTGCTGATCGGCCGAGAGGGTGGCGCCCGGAGGGCGCACCCAAAGGAGATCGAGGTCCGCCCCCAGCCGCTGCGCGGAGCGCCAGGCCCGACGGACCAGCCGTTGAGCACCCGGGTAGGGCTCCACCAGCGCCATCAGCCGTTCGCCCACTGCTCGAGGGGCGTCCGCCGCGATCGTTCCGTCGGGTGGACCCCGGTGCTCCGATCCGATGAGTCGCTTGGCGCCCTCCTCCTGGGCCACCTGCCGGAGAGCCACCTCTCTGAGCGCCGAGAGATTCTCAATCCGGAAGAAGTTGTTCAGCGCGGCGTCGATGCGCTCCGGGCGGTAGATCTTGCCGGCCCGTAGACGCTCCAGGAGCGCTTCCGGCGTGAGGTCGATGAGGACGATCTCGTCGGCCTTGGCCAGGACGGCGTCAGGGATCGTCTCCCGCACGCGGATCCCGCTCAACTCGGCAATCTGATCGTTGAGCGAATCCAGGTGCTGAACGTTCAGTGTCGAGAGCACGTCGATCCCGGCCGCCAGCACGTCTTCCACATCCTCGTAGCGCTTCTCGTGCTCCAGTCCAGGCGCGTTGGTGTGAGCCAGTTCATCGATCAGGCACAGGTCGGGAGCGCGGCTGATCACTGCGGGCAGGTCCATGTCCTCCAGCAGCGTGCCGCGGTAGTCGATTCGCCGGCGAGGGAGGATCGGCAGGCCTTCGGCCAGGTGGGCGGTGTCAGCACGACCGTGGGATTCCAGGAGCCCGATCACGACGTCCCGCCCGGCTTCCAGCTCGGCATGCCCCTCCAACAGCATCCGATAGGTCTTGCCCACTCCCGCGGCCATGCCGAGGAACACGCGCAGCTGGCCCCGCCGCCTGTCGCCAGGAGGCTGGAGAGCGGAGGTGTGGTCCGCCGCCTCCTCGGTGGTCATGGCCACTCACGCTCCGAGCACGTTGTGCACGATCAGGTCGATCAGCTTGATCCCGATGAACGGAGCAATGATCCCACCGAGCCCGTAGATCCATAGGTTTCGCCGCAGAAGGGCGCTGGCGCCGACGGGCCGGTAGCTCACTCCCCTCAGCGCCACCGGAATCAGCAGCGGGATCACGAGCGCGTTGAAGATGATCGCGGAGATGACCGCTGAGCGAGCGCTGCCCAGGTTCATCACGTTGAGGACGCTCAGCGGGCCCTTGCTATGCCCAGCGAAGGCCCATGTGGTGAGGAACAGGGCCGGCAGGATCGCAAAGTACTTGGCCACATCGTTGGCGATGGAGAAGGTCGTCAGCGCTCCGCGCGTGATCAGCAGCTGCTTCCCGACCTCGACGATCTCGATGAGCTTCGTCGGATTGGAGTCGAGATCGACCATGTTTCCGGCCTCACGGGCAGCCTGAGTGCCGGTGTTCATCGCCACGCCGACGTCGGCCTGAGCCAGGGCCGGGGCGTCGTTGGTGCCGTCTCCCGTCATCGCCACCATGCGCCCGGACGCCTGCTGTTCCCTGATCAGGGCCAGCTTCCTTTCCGGCGTGGCTTCGGCCAGAAAGTCATCGACACCTGACTCCTGGGCGATCTTGGCCGCGGTGAGCCGGTTGTCGCCCGTGATCATGATCGTGCGGATGCCCATCGCCCGGAGCCGGTCGAAGCGCTCCTGCATGCCCTGTTTGATCGTGTCCTTGAGATAGATGACGCCGAGGATCTGCGCGTCGCGGGCCACGGCCAGCGGTGTCCCTCCCTCCCGGCCGATGCGGTCAAGGACGGGCTGGAGCTCGTCGGGAATGCGCCCCCCCTCGGCCCGGACGAACTCGATCACCGCGTCGCCGGCGCCCTTGCGCACCTGGCGACCGTCGAAGTCCGCCCCGCTCATCCGGGTCTGAGCCGTGAACGGCACGAAGTGGGCGTGCAGAGCCGACATATCGTGCTCCCGGATTCCGTACTGCTTGGCCAGGACGACGATCGAACGTCCTTCCGGGGTCTCATCAGCCAGCGAGGCGATCTGGGCCACTTCCGCCAGCTCGGCCTCGGGCACGCCCGGCATCGGAACGAACTCGGATGCCAGGCGGTTGCCGATCGTGATCGTGCCTGTCTTGTCGAGCAGGAGTACGTCGACGTCGCCCGAGGCCTCCACGGCCCGGCCGGACAGGGCCAGCACATTTCGACGCACCAGGCGATCCATCCCGGCGATTCCGATGGCCGACAACAGCGCGCCGATCGTGGTGGGGATCAGCGCCACCAGCAGTGAGATGAGCGAGGTCTCCGAGATGGAGGTGTGGGCGAACAATCCGAACGGCCTCAGCGTCACCACGACGATCATGAACACCAGGGTGAGGCCGGCCAGCAGGATGCCCAGTGCGATCTCGTTGGGGGTCTTGCGCCGCTCCGCGCCCTCGACCAGGCTGATCATCCGGTCCAGGAACGAATGTCCCGGCTCCTGGGTTATCTCCACCACGATCCGGTCGGACAGCACGCGGGTGCCGCCCGTCACGGCGCTGCGGTCACCGCCGGATTCCCGGATCACCGGGGCGGACTCACCGGTGATGGCCGATTCGTCCACCGACGCGATGCCCTCGATCACGGTTCCGTCACCGGGGATCAACTCTCCGGCCACGACGACCACCGTGTCGCCTTTGGCCAGCTCAGATGCGCGCCGGGTCTCGCCCGACAGCAGGTTGGCCATCGTCTCCTGACGCATCTGGCGCAACGTGTCCGCCTGGGCTCGGCCCCGGCCCTCGGCGAAGGCCTCGGCTGTGTTCGCAAACACCACGGTCAGCCACAGCCAGATCGAGATCGTCAGCGTGTACCAGGCTGGGTCGTGACCGCCGAGCGATTTTCCGCCGAACACCTGGATCAGCCAGGTGACGGTGGTGATCGTGGCGCCGATCTCCACCACGAACATCACCGGGTTGCGGATCTGCACGCGGGGATCGAGCTTGGTGAAGCTGTCCAACGTGGCGCGTTTGACGATGTCGCGCCGGAACAGGGAGACGGC
The DNA here is from genome assembly GCA_963744525.1 of uncultured Solirubrobacterales bacterium. Lineage (GTDB taxonomy): Bacteria > Actinomycetota > Thermoleophilia > Solirubrobacterales > Solirubrobacteraceae > Palsa-465. Next base: position 171,157 of record CAVUTV010000001.1, read on the forward strand.
GCGACGCTCTGTGCGCGTCGGCCCCGAGGGAATTTCAACGGACATTTACGAGGCGCTCCCTGTCAGCCGATCGAGGGCGAGATTCAGTTCCAGCACGTTGACCGTCGGCTCACCGGAGAAGCCGAGGCCGCGGCCACCTGTGTACTTGGCGATCAACGCGTCGACGCGGGACAGCGGCAGGTGCCGCACGACGGCCACCCGGTGGGCTTGGATCCAGGCGTTGGCCGGCGAGATGTCCGGGTCGATCCCGGACGCCGAGCTGTCCGCCGCGTCCACCGGGATCTTGGCCACGGTCAGGCCGGGGTCATACGGCTTCTCCAGGGCCAGGTACGCCTGGATGTTGGTGTCCAGCTCCTCCTTGGTGGCCACGCTGTTGGGGCCGAGATTGGAGAACGTGGTCCCGGCCGCGTTGTAGGGCGGCACCGTGGCCGAGGGTCGCGTCTGGAAGTAGCGCTTGTCCGGGGCCGTGACCGGGTTTCCGTTCTTGTCCACCTCCGGCTTGCCGTTCTTGGTCAACTGGTGGGCGAACTGCTGGCCGATCAGTTGGGAGCCGACCAGGTGGCCGTGCACGCGGACTTGCTGACCGTCGGCGTTGCCGGGGAAGGCCACCTGGCTGACACCGGTGACGATCAGCGGATAGATGATGCCGAACGCGAGCGTCAGTACGACGATGCCGATTGCTGAGGTGATGAGATCTTTTTTCATTAGTAAAGGTGACCGGTGAGCCCCTGCACGATCGGGCCGAGCAGGAGGGCGGGGAAGAAGGTGAGAGCGCCGACCAGCACGATCACGCCGATCAGCAGGACGCCGAAGGTGGCGTTGTCGGTGCGCAGCGTTCCCAGGCCGACCGGGCTGACCCGCTTACCGGCCAGAGCGCCTGCCACAGCCAGGGCCAGGATGATCGGCGTGTAGCGAGCGAGCAGCATGTCGAAGCCCCCCAGCAGGTCGGCGAAGGTGACGCCGTGGGAGCCCACGTTGCCCGCCGTGGGCTGGATAAACCCGGTGTAGCCGGCAAACGCGGAGCCGTTGTTGTTGGCCTGGGAGAGGTAGGCGTAGAAGGACTCCGAGAAGCCCTGCGGGCCGGTTGCGGCGGCCGAGATCGATGCGCGCCCGGCCTGGGTGGCCACCGCCATGGCGGTGCAGAAAAGGGCCATCAGCGGCGTGGCCAGCAACCCGATGACGGTGAGCTTGACCTCCCGCGCCTCGATCTTCTTGCCCAGGAACTCCGGCGTGCGACCGACCATCAGGCCGCCGATGAACACGGCCAGGATCACGTAGAGCAGGAGCGAGTAGAGGCCAGTGCCCACACCGCCGAAGATCGTCTCGCTGGCCGATAGGTTGGCGAATGGGACGGCGCCGCCGATACCGGTAAACGATTCGATGGCGCTGTTGACGGCTCCGCATGAAGTGACCGTGGTGATCACATCGAATAGGGCCGAGCCGGCGATGCCGAAGCGCTGCTCCTTGCCCTCCATGTTGCCCCCGCCGGACCCGGCGATGACACCCGTGTGCAGACCGGCTGCGTGCTGGGCCGGCGAGCCGTGCGCTTCGGCGATGTAGGCCACGATCACTCCGCCCAGGAACATGAGCATGACGACGGCGTAGATCGTGTAGCCCTGGCGGCGGTTGCCCGACATCCGCCCGTACATGAAGATCAGGGCCGCCGGTATCAGCAGCACCAGCAGCATCTCGAACAGGTTTGAGAACCCGGTGGGGTTCTCGAATGGGTGCGCGGAGTTGGTGTTGAAGAACCCGCCGCCGTTGGTGCCGAGTTCCTTGATGGCCTCCTGAGAGGCCACCGGGCCCATCGCAATCAGCTGGGGCAGGTGCGTGAGCGTGTGCAGGTTCACGTAGTGGGAGAAGTTCTGGATCGCGCCCTGCGAGACCAGGATCAGGGCGGCGACGAACGAGATCGGCAGGAGGATGTACAGGCACGTGCGGGTCAGGTCGTGCCAGAAGTTGCCCAGGCTCCTCCCGGTGCGACCGATCAGTCCCCGGACAAGCGCCACAGCCACGACGATTCCGACGCCGGCCGAGAGGAAGTTCTGCACGGTGAGCCCAGCCATCTGGCTGAAGTAGCTCAGCGTCGTCTCGCCGCTGTAGTACTGCCAGTTGGTGTTGGTCAGGAACGAGGAGGCGGTGTTGAACGACACATTCCAGGGACCCGAATGGAACCCCTGCGGGTTCAGACCGGTGAAGCTCCAGAGGTTCTGAGTGCGCAGGATGAAGTAGAGGAGCAGCCATCCGGCCAGCGAGAAGATGATCAGGCTCTTGGCGTAGGCCTTCCAGTCCTGCTCGTGGTGTGCGTCCACGCGCATGACGCGATAGAACCCGCGTTCGACCGGTCCCATGACCGGATCCAGAATCGTCCGCTCGCCGCCATAGACGGCCGCCATGTAACGGCCCAGCGGCAGCGCGGCCACCGTGAGGATCAGAACAAATCCGAAGATCAGCAGCCAGCCGAGGAACGTCATGATCTACAGGCGCTCTCCGCGTAGCAGCGCGTAGAGCAGATAGGCGCAGACCAGAAGCGAAACGACCAGGCCGAACAGGTCAGCGGCACTCATACCCGCTCAACTCCAAGGATGAGCAGATAGAGAACGGCAAAGCTCACGACCCCGAGAATCACTGCGACGATGTCCATGCAGTGATGATCAGCCGGCGGTGTACAGGCGCCGTACAGAAACGGACCAGCGGCATACAGATTTCATGCAGATGGCCCTGACGGGCGCGACTGCCGGCTAGCGCGGGTTGAACCGGTAGCCCACGCCGGGCTCGGTTCGGATGTAATGGCGCCGCGTTCTGCTTGGAGGTTCGATCTTTCGCCTCAGGTTGGCGATCTGTCCCCGCAGAACGGTCACGTCGTCTTCGTATTCTGGTCCCCAGACCTCGGTGAGCAGCATCCGGTGCGTGAGCAGCCGCCCCTGTCTCTGGACGAACATGCGCAGCAGCTCGAATTCGGTGGGCGTCAGATGAATCTCCTCGCCATCGCGCTGGACGGTGTGGTCGGCCAGATCGACCTCCAGGCCCGCAATCTCGATCACGCTCGCCTCGCCGCCCGGGGCGGTTCGCCGCAGAACCGCCTCCAGACGGGCCACCAGCTCATTTGATCCGAAGGGCTTGGTCACGTAGTCGTCCGCTCCCGCGCGCAGCGCCCGCACCTTCTCCCCCTCATCGCCCACCGCCGAAAGGACGATGACCGGGACCGAGGTCCACTCCCTGAGCCGGCGGGTCAGCTCCACGCCGTCCCCGTCGGGGAGCAGCAGGTCGACGATCGCCGCGTCGATGGGCGAGACGGCGGCCAGGTCGAGGGCTTCCTGGATCGTGGCGGCCGTCGTCACCTCGTAACCATGGGAGCGCAGAGTGACCTTCACGGCTCGCAGGATCTGCAGCTCATCGTCGACGGCCAGAATGCGTCTGCCGTGTTTGTGGGGGGCGCTCATCACCTGTCCTGGGAGGAAGTGGGCAATTCGACCACAAACGTGCTGCCGCGGCCCGGAATCGACTCCACCCAGATCCGGCCTCCGTTGGCCTCGACAAAGCCCTTGGCGATCGCCAACCCCAAACCAGACCCCGGGTGGTGATCGCGGCGTGGTTGGATGGCGGATCGGTAGAAGGGCTCGAAGATCCGCTCGAGGTCAGCTTCGGCGATTCCGGGACCCTGGTCGATGATCCGGATGATCGCCCTGTCGCCCACCGGCCGCGCCCGGACGATCACCGGCTGTCCGGCGCCATAGCGGGCGGCATTCTCCATCAGGTTGGCCAGGACTCGCTCGATCTGGGTGAAGTCAGCGCTCACGGGCTGGAGGTCCGGATCGATCCGCACGTCGAATTCCAATTCGGCCGGCTGCGACGCCAGCGCAGCATCTATCACCTCCTCCAGACAGCATTCCGCCAGGCGCGGAGCCGCGGCGTGGGCCTCCAGCTTGGACAGGTCGAGCAGATCCTCGATCAGGCGCGCCAGCCGCGCCCCCTCCCCTTCCACCATCCGTCCGAGCTCGTCACGCTCGGCCGGACTGAGGGCAGGTGACCGGACGGCCGCCCCGGCGGCGATCATCGCGGTCACGGGGGAGCGAAGGTCGTGGGACACGGCCCGCAGGACAGCCGTCTTGACGGCTTCGCTTCGACGCAGCCCCTCGGTCTCCACTGCTTCGGCCACTAAACGCTCACGCTCGGAGACCATCCCCAACAGCGCGGACAAAGCCGGCACCACGATGGTCCGGATACGTTCGAGGACGCCGGGGGCCACGCCGGCGGGGACCAGCAGGGTCCCGGCTCGCTCGTCACCGGCCCCCAGAGGGATCGCGATCCGTCGGGCGTCACGGGATTCCTCCTCCAGGCTGACCTGCGCCCAGGGCAACTCGAACACCTGCGCCAGCCGATGCCCGATCAGGGCCAGGGCATCACGAACTCCTGCCTGGGCCAGCAGCACCTGGGCCATCTCGGCGGTGAGGTCCGCCTCGGCCCGACGGCGTTCCGCCTCGACAGCGCGCTGGCGCGCACGCTCACTCACCGTGCTGGTCACGACCGCCGTGGCCAGGAAGGTGGCCAGAGCCACCCAGTTGCGGCTGTCGGCGATGGTGAAGTGGCCAAGCGGGGGAAGGTGGAAGAAGTTGAACGCCGCGGCGCTGACCAGGGAGGTGAGCAGGCCCAGCCAGAGGCCCCAGAAGGCGGAGACGATGACAACCCCGACCAGGTAGACCACCCCGAGCGAGACCACGGTCGTGATCTGGGCCAGGGGGTAGACGACAGCCGTGCAGATCGCCACCAATGCGATGGCTGCGAGCACTCCCACGAAGTAGTGCGGGCGGCGCCCGCGCAGGATTGACGAGCCGACCTTGTGGTCCACTGAGCGTGAGCCTATACGCACCCCCGGCCCTGCTCACGGCGGCTTGACGCCAGCGCGAGGTTCAGGGTTCGCCTCGACAGACTGCGGGTATTCAGCACCGATGAACGTGTCCGCGCCTCTCGACAGCCAGGGATGAAATGCTGAGCCAGGCGCTTCACCGGGTTGGCGTGCGAGGCTGGCACCTGCAGCTGTCCTCGCTGGGCGGCGTGGTCCTATGCATATCCCTCTGGATCCGAGCCAAGACCGTCGACCAGTCCATGCGCGGCAATGCTGAGCGCCGCGCCCTGTTCGTGGGGCTGTGGCCTCCCACCCTGTACCTGATCGGCAACTCCCTGGAAGCCGTCGAAACCAGTCGCCCGCGCTGGGGCGCGAGGAGGATCGCACGTCGATGAACAGCGCCGTCCGCCGCTTCGAGTTCCGCTTTGTCCCGCGCTACCAGCGTGCTGCGAAGCTGTTTGGAATCACGCCGGATCACGCTTGGGTGGAGGTGGGCGACGACGACCTGCGTGCCCGCTACGGCCGCTGGAAGGTGACAACTCCGCTCAGCAATATCGCCCTGGTCGATGTGACGGGGCCCTACCTGTTCATCAAGACGGCCGGGCCGCCACGGCTGGGGCTCACCGACATCGGCCTGACTTTCGCCAGCAACGGCGAGCGAGGTGTGCTGGTGCGCTTCCACAACAAGATCGCCGGCCTCGGGCCACTGCGCCACCCGGAGCTGACGGTCACGGTGGCCGACCCGGACGGGCTCGCCGAGTTGCTCAGACAACGAGTGGCAAGCTGAGCCGCGTGCCAGGAGCTGGTGATCGCCCAGCTTCCGCATGACCACCTGCCTCCTGTGGTTCCGACGGGACCTCCGCCTGCACGACCACCCTGCCCTGCACACCGCGCGACGTCGGTATGACCGCGTGGTGCCGGTGTTCGTGTTCGACGACACGCTGCTGGCCGGCCGTTTCTCCTCGCCGTCACGCACGGCGTTCATGCTCGGCTGCGTTGGCGCCGTCGACGAGGAGCTGCGAAAGCGGGGGAGCGGGCTGGTGATTCGCCGTGGGGTCCCGGAGCAAGAACTGGTGAAGCTCGCCTCCGAGGTGAGCGCCGAGGCGGTCCTGTGGACGAGCGACGTCTCCCCCTTTGCCCGCGGCCGGGACCGCCGGGTGACCGAAGCATTGCGGGAAGCCGGCATCCGGCCAGAGCCGCAGGGCGGCAACTACATCGTCGACGTCTCCAAGCCGCGGACCCGTGACGGCACTCCCTACCACGTCTTCTCGCCGTTCTTCCGCCACTGGAGCGGATTGGAGCGCCGGCCCATCCATCGAGACCCGCCGGAGCTTCCTCCGCTTCCCTCCGCGCTGCGTAACGGCCAGCTGCCCCGGTCAGCCGCCGAGCTGGGGGTCAACGGCAGTCTGGTGCCAAAGCCGATCGTCGAGCCCGGGGAGGCGGCAGGCCGGAAGGCGCTCGAACGCTGGCTGGCCGGCGGAATCTCGGGCTACGGCGAGAGTCAGAACGGGATGGCCCGTGTCGGCACGTCTCGCCTGAGCCCATATCTGCGCTGGGGCTGTCTGTCCCCCCGAGAAACCGAGGAGCGAGCCGCGCGCAAGCAGGACAGCGACGCGGATGCCTGGATCCGTCAGCTGTGCTGGCGGGACTTCTACGCCCACGTCCTGCTGATGTGGCCCGGCAACGCCCATCACGAGTTCCAGGAAGCGCGCCGCAACCTCGAGTGGGCCTCCGCTGAGGAGGGACACCTGGTGCAGTGGCAGCGCGGCGAGACCGGCTATCCCTTGGTCGACGCGGGCATGCGAGAGCTGTCAGCCACGGGATGGATGCACAACCGGGTGCGACTGGTGGTCGGGTCGTTCCTGACCAAGGACCTCCACCTCGACTGGCGGGAAGGAGAACGCTGGTTCGAACGGCTTCTGCTCGACGGGGAGCCCGCCCAGAACAACGGCAACTGGCAGTGGATCGCCTCGGTGGGCACCGATCCCGCGCCCGTCTACCGGCGGCTGTACAACCCCACCCTTCAGGCTCGCCGCTTTGACCCGGAGGGCGAGTACATCCGCCGCCACGTGCCGGAACTGCGCGATGTCCCGCTGAAGCGACTGTTCGAGCCGTGGACGATGACCGACTCCGAGCAGCGTGAGGCCGGTTGCATCATCGGCCGTCAGTACCCGGCTCCGGTGGTGGATCACAAACACGAGCGCGAGCGGGCGCTCGAGCGCTACCGCCGCGGGGGCTGAGAGGTGTGGCCCGGGTGGGACAGACCGGCGGCGGCAGGCCTCACAGGCCCGCCGCCGCCCAGACCGATCAATACGCGCCTGCCTTGACGCGCCGCGCGGCCCGGTTCACGCGCGTGCGCAGCGGCAGGTTGGCCAGCGCCGAGCTGTCGCCGACGAAGATCCGGTAGCTCCCGCGGCTGACCGCCCAGGTCCTGGCGCGGTTGCTCCAGTGAGCGAAGGCCACCTCGGGCAGCCATATCCTCACGTGGCTGGAGTGTCCGGGGACCAACGTGATCTTGCGAAAGCCCTTGAGCTGTCGCGGAGGCTCGCCGGCCGAGGCCGGGTCACCGACGTACACCTGGGTAACGTCAGCTCCCTGCCGGTGCCCGGTGTTCCGGAGCACGTAGGTGACCACCACTCCGTGCGCCGTGGAGTGGGTCCGGAGGTGCGAGAACCGGAACCGGGTGTAGGACAGGCCGAATCCGAATGGGAACAGGGGCTTGATGCGCTTGGCGTCAAACCAGCGGTACCCGATGAGCAGACCCTCGGTGTAGTGCGAGTGGGGACCGACACTGTCGCCGGACTTGGACACCCCCGGCCACTGAGCGGTGGTCCGGATCGGCATCTTCGACTCCGCGGCCGGGAACGTCTCAGGCAGGTGGCCGGACGGGTCGGTGTCGCCGAACAGCAGCGCGGCCAAGGCGTTGCCGTCCTGCTGGCCGGGATACCAGGCCTCGATCACGCCCTTCACCTTTCCCAGCCAGGGCATCAGCACCGGGCCGCCTGTGTCGAGCACGACAACGGTGTTGGGATTGGCGGCGGCCACCTTCTCGATCAGCTGGTTCTGATCGACGGTCTGCGCGGTGCAGCCCTCGATGGTGCAGGTGCCGCCGGTCAGGGTCAGGTTCTTGCGATCGATGCCCTCGCTCTCGGAATCACCCACCACCACGACGGCTGTGTTGGCCGCCTTGGCAGCAAGCACAGCGTCCTCCGTGGCCGAGCCGTCCGTGTACAAGACTGTGTCACCGTCGGCGGCCGCCCGCTGCGTGACGGCCGTCTGAGGGCTGACCACGTTGGGAGTTATGCCGGCCTCGGGGATGTGGCCGCTGCCCTCGCCGTTGTATTCGTTCTCGGCTCCGCTCTGGCCGGCCGCCGGGCCGATCAGAGCGATCGTCTTGCCGGTGCCGCCGATGGGCAGGATTCCGCTGCGGTCCTGGAGCAGGACGCTCCCCTCCTCGGAGACCCGCCGTGCCAGCGCGACATCCGCCGGGGTCGAGACGGGGTTCGAGTAGGCCTGCGGCTGGGCCGCCGGTGGGTGATTGAAGACTCCGACCTGGAACATCGCGCGCAGGATCCGCAGGATCATTCCGTTCAGCGTCTTCATCGGCACCTTGCCGTCCGTGACGGCGGTCTGAAGGGGGGTCCGTAATAGGTGCCCGGCGTCGCGTTCATCTCGATATCGAGGCCCGCGCGCGCGGACTGAACCGTTGAGTGCGTCGCCCCCCAATCCGACACGACGAATCCCTTGAAGCCGAACTGGCGGTCGAGGATCCCGCCCAGGGTGGACCGGTTCTGGCACGAGTAGACGCTGTTTATCCGGTTGTAGGAGCACATGACGCCCATCGCGCGGCCGCCCCGGATGGCGGTTTCGTACTGGGGCGCGTAGAGCTCCTCGAGCGTTCGCTTGGAGAGGTCAGCCGAATCGGTCATCCGGTTGGTCTCCTGGCTGTTGGCGATGAAGTGCTTGAGCGTGACGATCACATGCTGGGACTGAATGCCCCGGACCTCGGCAGCTGCTCCCTGACCGGAGAGGAAGGGGTCCTCGCTCATGTACTCCCAGTTGCGCCCGTTCAGCGGCACCCGGTCTGTCTCCATACCCGGAGCGAGCTGGACGTCGATCCCCTTGCCCCAGGCCTCTCGCCCGAGGGCGGCTCCGAACTGATACTGAAGCGTGGGGTCCCAACTGGAGGACTGGGCGATCGGGGCCGGGAACGCGGTGGTTCCGGACTGCCCATCTCCCACGCCCTGCCCAGCATCGTTGAATACGAGATCGGGGATGCACAGGCCCGTGATCCCGGGGATGTATCCGGCCGCCCCGTAGTGGTAGTCGATCGGATACTTCTGGTAGGTCAGCGAGATCTTCTCCGCCAGGGTCAACTTCTTCAGCAGCATGCGCGCACGGGCGGCGGCCGGCAGCTTCGAGTTCAGCCACGGGCACGAAGACGCCGAAGCGCGGGTCGCCCCGTCGGTCACGACCGCGGTCAGGGTGACGCCGACCGCGACTAGCGCGATCAGCCAGTTACGAACACGCATGGGCCTCTCTCCTTCAACGCACCTGGATCGGGTGAGGATGCCCCGTCGTCTGGATTCTTGTCAACTGGGAACCGCCGGGCGCCGGGGCCAGTTGCCGGCACCCGCCCCCTCGCTAGGTCCCCGCCTCGGCCGCCAGCCAGTCCAGGGTGCTCTGCAATCCGCTCTGATAGTCGATCCGCGGCTCCCAGCCAAGCACTCGCCGTATCTTGGCGTTGCTGAAGCTCTGATCCCGGCCCATCACATCAACCGCCTGGCGTGAGAGCAGCGGCGGCAGGCGCAGCCTCGTGGTTGCCCGCAGCAACCGGTAGCCCTGCTCCATCGAGAAACCGAGGCCGCTGGCCACCCAGTAGGGAGCATTCCAGCGCGCGCTCGCACAACCAAGGCCGCCGGCCACATCGTCGACGAAGCCGCGCCAGGTGACCTCCAGGCCGTCGGTCACATTGAAGGCCTCCCCCGCCGCCGCTTGATGCGTGAGCGCCAGCACCGCCGCGTCGACCAGGTTGTCGACATAACACAGTCCGGCCACCGCTCGGCCGCCACCGATCAGCAGCATGTTCCCGCCACGGATCGCCTTGGCGATCTCACCAACGACGTTGACCGATCGTGGGCCGAAGATCGTGGCCGGCCGAAGGATGACTGTCTCAAGGCCACGGCTGGTCGCGCGGTGGACCTCGGCCTCGGCGTCCAGCTTCGTACGCGAGTACCAGTTGCTGAACCGGCTCGGGCTGAACGTTTCGTCGATCGCTTGGCGACCGGGGTGGCCGTAGACATCGGTGCTGCTCAGGTGGATGACCCGCTTCACCGAGGCTCCCGCCGCCGCCTCCAGCACGTTCCGGGTCCCCGCCACGTTGATCCGTGTCATCTCCTGCACGGTCGCCCAGTCCGACACCAGCGCACCGCAGTGCAGGACGTAGTTGCAGCCGTCGGCGGCGCGGGCTACGGAAGCCGCATCGGTCAGGTCACCGACGGCGATCTGCACCCCGAGTTGCTCCAGCAGGCGGGTGTTACTGCCTGCGCGGACCAGGCAGCGAACCGGAACGCCGTCGCCGACCAGCCGTTGCACCAGGTGGCTGCCGATGAAGCCGCTGGCACCGGTGACCAGGCAGACGTCATCTCGCGAGGTGTCGATCGCTCCGCCGCGCCAGGCCATGGCCTTCTCGATCTCGGTCGCTGGGGCGTCGCGCTCGCGGGTGGCCCGCCGCCGCAGCGTGCCCTGCGCGATGCGCCGGACCTCTCTCCAGCCCTTGCCCGAGGAGCTCTCACACTCAGCCAGGACGCTGTCGAACGCCTCCAGGAAGTAGCTGGCCTCGTCCTTGGACAGGGTCAGCGGAGGCAGCAGCTTGATCACGTCGTTCTTGCCCGCCGCCATCGTGATCACACCGTGGTCACGGTGCAGAGGGATCACGATCAGTTGGGGGAACAGTCCCTCACTGGCCAGGTGGATCAAGCGCCAGTTGACCTTGGCCATGCGTCCGTCCGGCGCAGTCAGTTCGATCCCGACCATCAGTCCTCGCGCCCGCACCGTCTTGATCATCGGGTGCCGCTCGGCCAGCTCCGCCAGTCCATCGGCCAGGAAGTCCCCCATGTGCGCGGCGTGCTCGACCAGGCCGTCCCGCTCGATGATCCGAAGCGTCGCCAGTCCCGCCGCCATCGACAACCGGTTGCGCCCGTACGTCGATTGGTGCACGTAGCTGCGCTCGAGAGTGCCCACCGCCCGCTGGTAGATGTCTCGAGTGGTGACCATCGCCGCGACCGGCATATAGCCCCCGCTGAGCGCTTTGCCGACCAGCACGAAGTCGGGTGTCAGGGTCTCGTGGTCCAGCGCGAACCATCGACCGGTCCGTCCCAGGCCGGTCTGGATCTCGTCGAGCACGAACAGGGTGCCGTACCGGCGGCACAGCTCCTCAGCGCCCTCCAGGTAACCCGCCGGCGGGAGCGTGACCTGCCGCCCCTGCACAGGTTCGACGATGAAGGCCGCAACGTCGCCACGCTCGAGCTCGGCCTCGAGCTCGGCCAGGTCGCCAAATGACACACGGGCACACCCGGGCAGCATCTGGCCAAAGCCCTCCTGGAAGAACTCGTCGCCGACGAGCGCCAGTGGCCCCAGGGTGACGCCGTGAAAGCCGCTGTCGCAGGAGACGAAGCGTGAGCGACCGGTGGCGGCGCGGGCGAACTTCATGGCTGAATCGACCGCCTCGGCTCCGGCGCTGGCGAAGAACACCGCGTCCAGCCCGGCCGGCAGGCGTGCGGTGAGCTCCTCGGCCAGCATCCCGGCCAGCACCGAGTAATGGATCTGAACTCCATCGACGAGATCGGCCGACACCGCCTCATTGAGTACACGCCGTACGTCAGGATGGTTGTGGCCGAGGCTGGCAAAGCCCTCCCCGGTATGCAGGTCAAGGTAGGCCCGGCCCGCCGCGTCGTACAGGTGCGAACCGCGCGCCGTGACGTAGTCACTGTCGAAACCGATGACCCTCAGCACCTCGACCAGCGACGGATCGAGGTGGCGTGAGGCGAGGTCCAGCGCCTCAGCGGCGCGCGAGTTCGCCTCGGACACGATCCCCAGCGTGTCGCCTCCATCGCCTCTGGTGGCGAACTGATCGGACCCCGGCAGGTTCGAATGCAACGTCATCGGCGTCAGAGGGTACGCAAGCAGGATCGAACCTCGCCCCGCCAGCCTCCGAAGCCAACCACTGACCAGAGCGATCGTCCGCACCTCAAGTAAAGTCGCGCAGGCAATGGCCCGTGCCGTCCAGGTTGGCAGGCCGCGGTTCTCGGATGAGAGGGCAGCGGTGAGCTTGATGCGAGCGCCAGGACACCGGAGGGCGTTGTGATGCAACCCGCCTCCGCCACAGGGCTTGCCGGCTCGGCACGGATTTCGCAGGAGAGAACCCGGACCAGGACACGGGATCTGTGGACCTGGCTGGGCGCGCCGGCGCTGTACCTCCTGCTGTCACTCCTGTGGATCGGGCGGCTGGTGCTGACCGGCCCGCGACCCGGCACGCTGGGGGTCGGCCCGGACGTGCAGATCTTCATATGGGGCCTGCGCTGGTGGCCGTACGCCATCCAGCACGGGCTCGACCCGTTGGTGAGCAAGGTGATCTGGCCGCCGTACGGCAGCGGCGTCCTGTGGACAACGACTGTCCCGTTGCTGAGCGTGCTCACTGCCCCGGTGACGGTCGCCTTCGGTCCGGCCGTTTCATGGAATCTGCTGTGCGTGCTGGCCCCCGCGCTGTCGGCCTGGGCGGCTTACTGGCTGTGCCTGGAGCTGACCGATGCGGCGCTTCCCGCCACCATCGGTGGACTGCTGTTCGGCTTCTCGAGCTACGAGATGGCCCAGACCTCGGCACACCTCCAGGTGGCGATGCTGGCGCTCGTCCCACTGGCCGGGCTCGTCGCCGCGCGGTATGCCCGCGGCCGCTACGGCGGCCGCGGACTGGCCGCGCGGGTGGCCGTCATCACCTTTGCCCAGTTCCTGATCTCCCCGGAAGTGCTGGCCACGCTCGTGTTCATGTCCGCGATCACCGCGGCGGGGGCGTTCCTGCTGGTGCCCGCCGCGCGTCCGGTGCTGGCGGCAGGTGTCCGCTGGACCGCCGGCGGCCTGGGGCTGGGTGCCCTGCTGTGCCTGCCGTTTCTGATCCCGATGTTGAACTCCATGCCAAGCCGCCTGCTCAACCCGCCGTCCAGCTTCTCGGTTGATCTGCTCAACCTGGTGGTTCCCACACGGCTGACGGCGGTGGGGGGAGCGTGGGCGTACCCGATCGCCCAGCACTTCACCGGCAACCGGGCCGAGCAAACCGGATACCTGGGGGTGGCCCTGCTGGTGATCGTGGCGGTGGCCTTCGCCTCGTTGCGCCGCAACCGTGCCGTCTGGCTTCTCGGCCTGATGACCGGCTTAGCGCTGCTGCTCAGCCTCGGGCCAAGCCTGGAGGTCGATGGCAATCAGACCATCTGGCTGCCAGGCACGCTCCTCAGCGACATTCCCGTGCTGAAACAGGCCATCCCGGACCGGTTTGCCATGTACACCGCCCTCGGAACGGCGATCCTGGTTTCCCTATGGCTGGCTGCCCTCGCCCGAGCGAGGACAGCCAGAGCGACCCACTCGAGGGCTTCGGTGTGGTGGGTCTGGGCACTCCTGGCCATCGCGGTCGTGTGCCTCATCCCCTCGCCGACTCGCCATCTGTGGTGGCGCCAAACCCCCCAATGGATTGTCCGCAACGACCTCCAGCGGCTGATCCCGCCCGGGGCCACGGTGGTGTGGCTGCCGTTCATGAGCGTTGATGACCGAGGTCTATACGCCCAGGCGATGGACGGAATGCGCTTCCGGCTCGACGATCGCTGGCTGCAGGTGATCCCACCCGCCTATGGCCAGCTCGCCGACAAGCGGACGCTTCAGCTGACGCACCACACCCCAGCCTTGCGACGCGCCCTCAAGCACGATCTGTGTCGCTTCGGCGCCGACTACGTCCTGGTGTGGAACCACGACCCAGGGCGAAGGCGGGTGCTGGCGGGACTGGGGATCCGGCCGATCGTCGCCGACTCGCTGCTCGTGTACCGGCTTCCCCAGTCAATGTGTCGCCCCAGCGGCTCAAGGACGACCGAAAGCCGGACATGACCCGCTGGTAGCCTCATGTCGATGGGCCTGGTAGCTCTGTCCGTTGCGCTGATCCCGCTGGGCGTCCTGATCAGCGCGGCCCTGGATTCATCGCTGCCGCGCCGCGACGGGTTCTGGGGCCGGCTCGTCGGATTCGGGCTATGCGTGATGCTTCCCGAACTCGTGCTCGGAATCGGCTCGGCGATGGGAGTCATCCGACGCTCGGCCGGTGGTACTGCCGCTGCTCGGCCTGTTCTGGGGGCTGGTCCTCCTGACCCTGGCGCCACGGCTGCTCTTCGTGGAGCCCGGGCACGACCCCGGGCAATCCGACGAGGGCGGACAGGGACCCGACGGCGGCGATGACCGCCCGCCGCCCCCGCCGCCCATCGGCGGGCTGCCGCTGCCGGATGCCGAGCAGTCCTCAACCCGGTTGCGCGGGCCTCGTCCGGGCAGGCCGGCGATCGTCAGGCGAGGGAGTCCCGCAGAACCGATCCGCACCCCCTCACGCGGGCCTAGGGCGCTGACCTAGTCTTCCGAAACGGGAGGCTTGCCGCCCACGATCACGTGGAGCCCGTCCGGAAGCGTCTCGGATCCGAACGACGCCTTGACCTCGGCCTCGACGCCGTGCTCCAGCATAAGTTCGGGCACCGTGGAGGTGTCCAGCAGGACGTTGTCGTGACGCTCGAACGACCGGCGCCATAGGTCGTCTCCGGCCCGCACGAACGTGGTCATGTCCCGGATGAACCGGTCCGGGCTGGGAACTGAGAACTCCGTGATGATCGCCCAATCGGGACCGCACCGCGCCTGGGGTGGCGCACCTAGGCGGGCCTCTCCCCACCTCAAGTCGCACATGTCCAGGGCCACCACGCCGCCCGGCTGCAGCGCCGTGGCCATCGAGGCAAGCGCCTTTTCGATGGCCTCCCGGCTCGGGAGATAGTTGAGTGGGTGCCCGGTTGCCACGATCGCATCAGCGGCGGGCAATGGGTCGTCTGGGAGGGTCAGCCGGCGCAGCTCGGCTCGGCCGGCCACGGCCTGCTCGGCCAGGCCGAGCATCGCGGGCGACGCATCCGTGGCGAGCACGCGATGGCCGGCCCCGATCAGCTCACGGGTCAGCAGTCCGCTACCGCAGCCGAGCTCCAGGACCAGCCCTCCGCGTTCCCTGACGGGCTCCAAGAGCTCGATGATCCCCGGAGCGCATGTCTCGGCGTGAAACGCGAACCCACGGTCGTGAACCAGGGCCAGGTCAGCTTCGTAATAGGGCGCGGGCATGCGCCGTTTGACGATAACTCAGGGCACGAACAGGAGCCCCGCCGGCGAAATCGGCGTCGTCAGGGCGAACTTGGTGACGGCGCCCGTGGACTGGTTGACCTGACCCAGGTAGTTATTGGGGAAACCCGGACCGGGACAAGAAGCTGGAGCGTTGCCGGCATCGCACGGCGTCACGCCGACTATCTCCTGCCCCTTCTGGAACGGGCCGGCGATCTTGTAGATCAGGTCGGCACTGCCGTCCGTGACGTACAGGGCGCCCGACGATCCGGATGCCCACTGACTGTCATCGACCGACTGCGACAGCTTCAGCACCGACAGCTGCTTGGCGCTCGGATCTGCGACGAAGACGTCCTCGTAATCGCCCTGGCTGGTGAGCATGAACTGCCCTGCGTAACGCGACGCATACGACGGCACCACGAAGTTGGAGTCTGGGTCGACCAGCGCCAGCTTGGTGGAACCGGTCTGCCCCGCGTTGGCGTGGCTCGCGGTCGCCTCGTCTGAAAACAGTCCGTGGACGCTGACCGTGTGCGTACTCGAGTTCAGGGTGGTCACATATACGGCGGGATAGGTGGCCTGCGGGGGCGCCTTGCCGGAGGTGCCAGGTGCTGAGGCAGAGATCAACATCATTCCGTGCCAGAAGGAGACCGCGTCCATGCCGCCGTTGGAAGGCAGCGCCGGGACGTGATAGGTAACCGCCTGCGAATTGCCGGGCGTGATCACGTAAAGGTGGGGGTTGGCGTCCTCATTGGTGGTGACGATCACCTGCTTGTTGGCGGTGTCGGCGGTGACTCCGTCCACATGGCCAAGGACATTCCAGGTACCGATCTTCGAGCCGGCGCCAGAGAACTCGACGATCGTCGACTCACGATTGCCTGTTCCCTGGCTTCCTTTCGGAGTTGGCTCGCCCTGCGGTCCGACGTTGTTCTGGAAGCCGACGAAGATGTCGCCGCCGAGCGCGGTGATGTCGTCGGGCTGGTTGATCGACGCCGTCCCGGTAGGGGTGGAGATCGTGATCGGGACGCCCGAAGCGAACACGTGGCTCGTGAAACCCGTCGAGGAGCTCTTCGACGTGCTGTTAGAGCCGCTCGAGCCGCAGCCGGCCAGAACGATCGCGGCGACCACCGCGAGGCTCACGACTGATGCCCGCGCGCGACGCGGTGGCAGGAAACGTGACGCTGTCATGGCCGATTGACCTCCTGGGGATCGGTGGACCGCGCGCGCGACGCGGGGGCACCTGACGATGGACATGGCGGCTCCGGGTTTTGCCAGCGCGATCGGAGCCGCCCGCGCGACCGCAGGCAAGCTATGCGGCGTCCGAACTGGGCTCGTGAACGGCGTGTGTCCTAACCGACCTCAAACATTGGAGCTCGGCCTGGCGTCGGCCCGGTTGCGGAAGGGCAGCCGGCTTGCTATGCCTCCCGAACGGTGGCTAACGCTCGCTTAGAGAAACGGGCGTCCGCCCGTGCCGAGGAGGTGGCGCCGCTGCGAACGGCGGTCTGGCGTCATGCGACGGCACACGGCGCTGGGCCTGAGCTCGGCAATGCGATCCGTCTGGCTGCAGGTGAGGCGCTGGCGAACATCGTTATGCACGCCTACGTAGGCATGGAGCGCGGAACCATGAGCGTCGAAGCGTGGGTTGACGGGGAGGAGCATTTCGCCGTGCTGATACTCGATGAGGGACACGGACTGATTCCGCGTACCGACAGCCCCGGACTGGGACTCGGGTTGGGGCTGATGGCGCAGATGGCCGATGACTTTCAGGTCGGGAACCGGGAGGGGACTCCAGGCACCTGCGTGTCCTTGCGCTTCTCACTCGCCCGTTCTGGGTCGGAGGCCCCGTTCGGGGGTGCACTGGCATGACCTGCTTCCTGCGCATGCCTCGGACCGAACGATGTTGTAACCCCGTCTCTGCCGCTATCCGGTCGTGAGTGCCGTGGGTCGCGTAGGACGACCTCGGCTCGGCCTGCAGATAGCGCTGATCGTGATCGTGGGTGCGGCGCTCGTGGCTACCGGCGTTGCCTTGCTCCTCATCAACACGGTCGCGCTTCGCAGGAACGCCGACGCGGCAAATCGCGCGGACATGTACCTGTTGCGCGTGGTCAACGTCGAGCGTCTCGTGGTCGACGCCGAGACCGGCCTGCGGGGCGACGTCATCACCGGGCGGAAGCTGTTCCTGGCACCGCTTTACCAGGCCCGGGCCAAACTCCCAGCCGCGACGCTGGCGCTGACTCAGTCGGCTTCCGCAAGTCATGCCTACCGACCCGAGTCCGGCGCGCTGGTGGCAGCCGTGGCGAGGTACATGTCCGACTACGTCCCGCACGTGCTGACGCTGGCGAGACATGATCTCCGGCTGGCCCGGTCGTTCTCGGTAACGCTCCAGGGAAAGCATCTGGTTGACGGGATCCGCACACGCGCGGGCCAGCTCGAGCAACTTCTCTCGAACAGCGAGGCGGCACGTCAGCGAGCCGCCCGCCAGACGGCCACCCACTCGATTGACGAGGCCATCGCCGTGCTCGTCCTGCTCACGCTCCTCACATGCGCCCTCGGCGCCTACCTGGGTCGTCTAGTGGTGTCGCGTGAACAGGCTCGTGAACGCAGCGAAGAGACGACTCGAATCCTGCAGGAGAGCATCCTGCCAAGCGGCGTGCGGACGATTCCCTGCTGCGAGCTGGCGATTCGCTTCATTCCAGGCGGTGGGCCAGTGAGCGGAGATTTCTATGACGTCCTCGAGGTCGAGCCAGGCGTCTCGGCCGTCGTGATCGGGGACGTCTGCGGGAAGGGAGCTGCTGCGGCGGCCGCCACGGCGATGGCGCGCTGGACCCTACGAAGCTCCCTTGCCCACGGTGCGACGCCGAGCCAGGCGCTGAAGCTTCTCAACGACGTAATGCTGGGAAACCAGCCCGACGATCGTTTCATCACCGCTGCGTGCCTCAAGTTGAGAATCCACCCTGGGTTCATCGCTGTCGACATCGCCTGCGCGGGGCACCCGGCTCCGATCTTCGTTCCGGCTACGGGGAGCCCGGTCGCTGTCCCAGCCCGAGGCGACCTGCTCGGTGTCCTACCCACGATTCGTCTCGAGACCGCCGAGATTCAGCTGCAACCCGGCGACAGCCTGGTCACGTATACCGATGGCGTCACTGACCAGGGCCCTGAGGAGCGCGCGAGTCCTGAGCAGGCGCTACGAGCGCACAGCGTGGGCGCGGATGCCGAGGAGCTGGCTGGGATCCTTGAAGATGTCGCGGAACAACCGGTCGGGCCCCACCCTGACGACGTCGCCATTCTGGCGCTCCGCTTCCTGGGCCGACCGGCCGAGGTGCGGAAAATCGCGCCGGTGTCAGCGACGCAAGGGGCCGCGAGCTAGCGCTGCAAGGGCCGCTAGCGGCGCGGTCTCAAGGCGTCCCAGGGCGATCACAATCACTGTTGCGGCCACAGAACCGCTTCGAGCCCGAGGACGTCGAACACCTGCTTGACCTGCCACGAGAGCCGCGGATCGACCTCCAGTCGCCATTGGCCGCCATCCCTGTCCCGAACGCCGCGAAGGATGGCCCGGACACCGCCGCTGTCAATGAATTCCAATTGCGAGAGGTCGAGGCGAACCGACTCACCTGAGCGCTTCAGCTCATCCAAGCGTTCTACGAGGCCGTCCGAGCTGGTGTGATCGAACTCGCCCAGTAACGACAGGCGCGCGAAGCCATCAGGATCGATGGTCTGTCTGACCTCGAGGGCGCCCTCGGTTGCCACCCGGCAAACGATAATCGCAGTCCGGGATGGGAAGGGTGCTGAAGTGCCGAAAATCCTGTGTTGAGCAGCGGCTCGCGGACAGGAGCTCCGGGGCTGGAGGCGAATAGAGCGACGATGTACCTGGTGCGTGTGCTGGGCGACGGAGCCACCGAGGTGGGCGACGTCCTCCGGGCCAAAACGCCGACCCACGGCCGCCTCCGCGATCGGCTGGTCGCGATCGCCCTGGTTACGGTCGGAGTCGACCTGATCTGCGCCGTCCTGGCGTTCCTGTTCGAGCACCATCAACAGCAGACCCAGATCAAGAGTCTCGGCAGCGCACTGTTCTGGACCACCACCCAGATGCTGACGGTCTCCTCCAGTATCCAGAACCCGACCTCCTTTGGGGGGCGAGTTCTCGATGTGGTGATGGAGATCTACGCGATCACGGTGATCGGCTCGCTCGCGGGCTCGCTCGGCGCGTTCCTGATCCAGCGCGGCGAGGAAGTCGACGCTGCGGCCAAGCTCGCCTCCACCTTAAAATCTGGCGCGACGCGTGGAGTGCGAGGGAATCGAACTCAGGCCGCTCCTAGCCGGGTGCTTAGCCGACGATCGGGAGGTTTCGATCGTTGGAGAGTCTTGTCAGCGTTCGCTGCATCGTTGAAGTGACGAGCTGATATGCGTCCTCGACGTCGGGTTTTGGGCCGAGACGTTTGTGCAGGTCGATCGGCTTGAGCACCCGGATCGAGATCTTGGCCGGGAGGGGCAGCCGTAGGGGAAGGTCCAGGACGGTGAGCCCGAACGGGGGTCCTATGACGGTCGGTAGGACCTTGAGACGGAGCCGGTCGAGATTGAGGGTCCGAGCCGCAGCGCGGCCCCGTCCGAGAAAGAGTCCGGTCTCTTGGCCGCCGATGGCGACCACTGGCGCGATCGGCACGCGGTGTTTGAGGGCGAGCTTGATGAAGCCAGTGCGATCGGCGAGGTCGATCGTGCCTGACTCCCAGCTCGGTCGGAAGGTCTCGTCGTCACCGCCGGGATACACGAGCAGGGCGGCATCCTGCTCGAGTGCTCTCGCCATGTTCTCCGGGGATGCCGGCACCGTCCCGTAGCGCTGCAGGAGCGCCCGTGCCCCTGGCGTCTTGAAGACGAGGTCGTGTGCCAGCTGGTAGAAGGGCCGGTCGGCTCCGAAGTGGTCGTAGAACGCCTGGGCAAAGACGAACGTGTCGACGATGACGATCCCGCCAGAGTGGTTCCCGACGAGCAGGATCGGGCCTTCGGCAGGGATGTGGTCTAAGCCGCGGACGTCTGCTCGGAAGTAGGTGCGCGACATCAGCCGCCACGCCGGGAGCGTGCGCTCGATGTACTCGGGGTCACGAAGGTCGAACGGGTCCGCGCTCGTGCGCCCGGACATCGCTCCGGTGACGTCGGAGCCAACGGCGGCGCCCATTCGGACGTAGGCATCGAGTAGCCCCGCCGCGCTCTCCCGCGACTGGCGTAGCAGATCCCCGCGACTCCCCATCGGTCTCTGCTACCCGCGGACGCCGAACTGAAGCCGCTGAGATAATCCCGGGATGCTCGTAGAGGCGCCGTGTGCGGGTTTGTGTCTCGACACTGGCCAACCAGCGGTGGGAAGCGTCGCGTTCAGGGTAGGTAGGTGAGCGTCATCGAGCCGCACGAGATCACCCTTCACGGCCGCAGTCTGAGCTACGTCCAGGTGGGGAGTGGGCCGGTGCTGTTGTTGATCCATGGGGTGGCCGGCACGCTGGAGAATTGGCGTGGGGTCATCGGACCGCTGTCACAGCACTTCACCGTCCTGGCGTCCGATCTCCCAGGTCACGGCAAATCGGCGCCGGGAGCGGGGGACTACTCGCTCGGCTCGCTGGCCACCGGGCTTCGCGACCTGCTGCTGGCCCTCGGACACGAGCGAGCGACACTCGTTGGCCACTCGCTCGGTGGTGGGATCGCGATGCAGTTCTCCTACCAGTTCCCGGAGATGACCGAGCGACTGGTGCTCGTTTCCAGCGGCGGTCTCGGTACCGAGGTGAGCGCGATCCTGCGCGCCGCGACCCTCCCCGGATCAGGGCCCTTCATCGCCGGGACCGCTGCCGTGGGCACCATGCTCGGACGGCCGGTCGGACGCGTCTTGTCCGCAATCGGTCGCCATCCGTCCGCGGACCTGGCCGAGATAGTGCGCGGGTACGGATCCCTGGTCGATAGCAACCGGCGTGCAGCGTTCCTTTCGACCCTGCGCGGAGTGGTCGGCTCCGAGGGTCAGCGCGTTCACGCTGCCGACCGTCTCTACCTGGCTGAGGAATTGCCAGTCCTCATCGTCTGGGGTGCGCGCGATTCGATCATCCCGGTGCATCACGCCGAGAGCGCGCACGAGGCGATACCCGGCAGCCATCTCGAGATCTTCGAGGGGGCCGGCCATCTCCCCCAGGTCGACGCTCCCGAACACTTCGTCGCCGTCCTCAGCCGCTTCATGTCAGAGACCGAAGCGGTGCCGTTCGACCCACAACGGTGGCGCAGCCGCTTCCGACCCCCGGACCCAGACCGATAGAGCCGCGCTTGATCGGGTAAAGAGGGGGCGCGTGAGCGATGAGGGGAGGATCTCTCGGGGTTGGCGACTGACGCGCACCGCGTGGGGCGTGCTGCTGAGCGACCGCACAGCTCTGATTCTCGCGGGCCTGCAGGCGATCGCTTCGGCGGCAGTAGCGGTCGCGGTGTTCACTCTGAGCGGCTGGGCCAGCCACCCTGGTCAGGAGTCACGGCTCCTGCTGGCGGTCCTCATCACCTATCTCCCTTCGACGTTCATCTCCACCTTCGTCGGCGTCGGCCTGTGCGCCGCAGCGGCTGCGGCGATGGACGGCGATCATCTGAGTCTCAAGCAGGCGCTGGGCGTCTCCTGCCGTCGGATCAGTCAGATCCTTCTCTGGTCGCTGCTGGCAACCGGCGTAGGGTTGCTGCTGGAGCAGCTTGCCGCACGCTTGCCGCTAGGCGCCAAGGTCGCGACCTGGCTGGCCGGAATGGCCTGGTCGATCGGCACGATGTTCGTGCTACCGATCATCGCGCTGAAAGGCTGCGATGCCCCGGAGTGCGTGCACCAATCTGCCGGCCTGGTCAAGAAGCGCTGGGGCGAGGGGATCACCGGGAGCCTCGTCATCGGTGCGTGGTCCATAGTCGTAGCGATCCCACTGGGTTTCGTCGTCGGGATCGTCGAGGCAGCGTCTCATTCCCGGGCGACGGGTTGGCTGATCTTCGTCCCCGTCATCGTCCTGATCGGATCCGTGACCTGGGCCGGCACCCGCGTGTTCTCTGTCGCGCTGTACCGGTATGCGACCGACTCGGGCACGACCGGGCCGTTCACGGACGCTGACCTCCGGCAGCCGTTCCGCAAGCGTCGATGGGCGGCCTCGACAAGCACTGGCCCCAGCTCCCCGCAAGCAAATAACCAGAACGGCGCCACGAACGGCAGCCGACCGTTCTGGAGGAGACGCAGCGGACCTTTCTTGGTGCTGGGAAGCGGCCTGATGCTCGTCGTTTTCCTAGCCAATTTTGTTAGCGCCGCACAGCACGCCCACAGTTCCGGGTCGCACCTCGGCCCAGATCACGGCAGGCTCTACGGCCTGCTCTTCCTCCTCGGACTGCTGCTCCTGCTCATTGGTTCGCTGTCCCGTCTGTGGACCAAGCTGCGAGCTCGTCGCTCGACAGCTCGGTAGGGCTGCCTCCGGCGATCGCACAGCGTGTTTGGCTGCATCAACAAGCCCGCCTAGGGACTCGAACCCTAAACCTCTTCATTACAAGTGAAGTGCTCTACCAGTTGAGCTAGGCGGGCGAGCCGACAGCCAGCGGCCGCCGGAGCGGGAATGAGTTTCGCAGGATGCGCTGAGGTGTCGCACCTAAGCTTGAGGCCGTGTTCGAACCGGGACCTCTGAGACAACCCCTGCCGGAGGCAGAGTTCCAGGCCATCTTCAGCCGCGTTCCGCGACTCACGGTGGAGGTGGTCATCGCGGCACCCGACCGGGGGGTGCTTCTGGCACTTCGGAAGATCCCACCGTGCGAGGGCTTGTGGCACCTGCCCGGCGGGACGGTGCGGTTCGGCGAGCCGGCCACTGACGCGGTGAGGCGGGTCGCACTGCACGAGCTCGGACTGGAGGTACAACCAGGCGAACTGCTCGGGTACGTCGAGTACCCGAGCCACTACGAGAACGGGCTGGACTCTCCCGTCGGCCTGGGCTTTGCCGCTGAAGTGCGTGGAGGCCTGCCGGACGCCGCGGCGCTACCGGAAGGATGCGGCTGGTTTTCGACCCTCCCGGACGAGATGCACGACGAGCAGAAGGAGTTCCTCGCCGTGCGGCTGGGCTTCGTCAGACGCCGTGCGCCTGGGGTCTGATCGGGCCGCCGTCTCGCGACCGGCCCGTGTTCGCCAGCGCGCTCGGCGGCCGTTCGGCCACGCGGGCCGCTTGGAGTCCCCGGCGGCGGGGGCGCCACACCCGCAGATACTGGGCGGCGAAGTAGGAGCCGACGACGATCAGAACCGCGCCAACCTGGGCGGCGATCGTCTCGACGTTGGGGAACAGTGAGAACCACTGTCCGGTCCAACCGGGGAGGTGGACGCCGATCCGGGTGGTGCCGATCCAGCCGGCCAGCTGCATCTCGTTGACCTCCTCGCCGACCATCACGAACAGGACCACAAGCAGGAGGCCGCCGGTGATGATCAGAAGCTTCTTGTACGGCAGCTTCTGATGCAGGGCGAAAGTGAGAACTCCGACTGCAGCGGTGAACAGGCAGCCAAGCGCCACGCCCTCCAGGACCACGCTGGAGCCAAACGTCAGACGCAGGTTCTGCAGGAAGATGACCACCTCGAAGCCCTCGCGGAAAATCGAGGTGAAGCCCAGGAGACCGAACCCGAGCAGCACGCGCCGCATCCCCGCGCCGTCCTCGGATGAGAGACCACGGCGTCGCTTGTGATGGTGGGAGATCCAACCGGTCCAGTAGACGCGGTGGAAGAACCAGTTCATCACCACCAGCAGGACCAGGATGGCGGGAAGCCCGGTGGCCGCCTGGAGGGTCAGGCCGCTACCGCCAAATAGCCCGATCAGCCCGATGGCGGCAAACCAGGTCGCAATCGTGGCGACAATGCCGACCACGCCGCCGATGGCCACGGCCGGCGATACACCGTGTTAGCCCCGCGGAAGCTGGCCGTGACGGCGGCAAGAACCAGGATCGTCTCAAGCCCTTCCCGGAACACCAGGATCGCTGAGTTGATCACCGCCGAGGTACGACTCATGTGGTGAGCGGTGACTGGATTCGGCGTTCCCCCCGCACTGTTCCAGCCGAGGACGACGGCCGTCACCGCCGACGGCCAGGACGACCAGGACCCACAGATAAAAGCTCCAGCGAGACGAGAGCTGGCGGGGCCTGGCGCGGCCCCTGCCCTCTGGAGACACGCTCAGCTTCGACGGCTGAGGCGCGCTCGGCGAGGCAGGAGCGGGCGGAGATTGGGGGGGCTGGGTGGTCAAAACCGATCTTGTGGGTCGGGATTACCCCGCAGGCCCGCAAGCTAGCACACATTAGGTAACCCTAATTAGGGATTCCTAACGGACGGCGACGACCAGCTGACACGGTGTCGCAGGACGACTCGACTAGGCTCCCGGCGCCTGTCCAGCGCCCCACCCACCTTCGACCTCCAAAGCCACTCGACCTACTCCGATGGCGAGCTCGCGCCCTCAGAAGTGGTCCGGCAAGCCGCCGCAGCCGGGGTGAGGTTGCTCTCGCTGACCGACCACGACAGCGTGGAAGGCGTGCGACGAAGCCGTGGCGGCCGCCGAGCAGCACGGAATCCACTGCATCACCGGCGTTGAGATCTCCACGATCTACGAGGCCGCGGCCGACCTGCACATCCTTGGCTACCTGGTCGACCCAGGCGACCATGCCCTCCAGGACCGGCTGCTACGCAGCCGCAGCAGACCGTGAAACCCGGGCGGAGCGGATGGTCGGCGCGCTCAGAGAGCTGGGCTATGCGGTGGACCAGGACAGCCTCGACGCGCGGGTGAGCAGCGGGAAGACGGTGGGCCGGCCCCACTCGCCCAGGCAGTCGTGGGTCACCCGGCCAACGCGGCCCGCCTCCGGGAGGAGCAGCTCGAAGAGCCATCAGCGTTTCTGGTCGCCTACCTGATCGAGGGTCGTCCGGCCTTCAGCGCACGTCAAGCTCCCAGCGTGGCCGAGGCGATTGAGCTCATCCACGGCGCCGGAGGCGTGGCGGTATGGGCCCACCCGTTCTGGGATTTCAGCGATGACGACCGAGGGCTTTCCGCACTCGAGAGCTTTATCGGCTTTGGCCTCGACGGCGTCGAGGCGTTCTACGTGACGCATACGCCGCGCAGACCACTCTCCTGGCCGAGCGTTGTACCGAGCGCGGACTCCTGACCACCGGATCCTCGGACTTCCACGGGCCCGGCCACCGGCAGTTCAACCGGTTCCGGGCCTTCGAAACCCACGGGCTCAGCCCGAATCTCGGGTCCACTATCGCTCGACCTCTGACGAGATCAGGCAGGCACTTGGCGCGAAGCCAGGTGCTGGCCGACCTTGCGCTTGACCCGCTGGAGAGCGTTGTCGACGGTCTTGCAGTCGCAGCCCAGGCGCTGGCCGACCTCCTCGTAGGAGTGCCCATCGAGGTAAAGCGAGAGGACCCGAGACTCCAGCTCGGACAGCGCCGTGGAGATGCAGGCCACGAGTGCCCTGAGCTCCTCGGAGCTGATCACCTGATTGACCGGATCGTGCACTGGAGACCCGGGGAGCATCTCGTCCAGCGTCGGCTCGAGGTCGCCACTGGAGCCAGCGGGCGTGCTCGAGAAAGACACGTACTGGTTGAGCGGCGTGTGCTTGTTGCGAGTCGCCGTCTTGACGGCGGTGATGATCTGGCGGGTGATGCACAGTTCCGCGAAGTTCCGGAAGCTGGACTCGCGGTCGGTGCGGTAGTCCCGCACGCCTTGTAGAGACCGACCAGGCCCTCCTGAATCAGGTCGTCGGCATCGCCGCCGGCCAGGAAGTAGGACGATGCCTTGAGGCGAACGAATCCGTAATACCGGCGCACGATGCGGTCGTACGCATCGGGACTCCCCTGCTTGGCCAGCGCGATCAGATAACCATCATCAACCTTAAGTTGAGACTGAGGGTTGCTGGAAAGTCGAGCCACGTTGTTCCCTTCTCGGCCAGGCGCTACCTGCGACCTGGCTAGTTCGGACTTTGCGTGGCGCGTCACCTCCCCTGGCGCCGCACCTATTCAGTTGGTCCTCCTCCCGCGGGCGCGCCCTGGTGGACGGCGCCTCTGGGACTCGAGACTAAAGCTCGAGTTGATCCTTATCTCCCGGCGCGGCAGCTTGACATAGCACCGCACCGGTGTCAAGTGCAGCGTTTTGCGTTCCTAGCGTGCTGCCGCGTACAGCAATACCGCGGCGGCGGCACTGACGCTCAGGGATTCGATTCGCCCCCGGAGCGGAAGCGAGATCAAACCGTCGCACGCGGAGGCTACCCGCGGGCGGAGTCCCCGCCCCTCCGAGCCCAGGACCAGCACCACGCCGCCGGCGAAATCCACGTTCCTGTAGTCGAGTGCTCCGCCGGCGTCCGCCCCATAGACCCAGACTCCACGGTTCTTGGCCGCTCCCAGCCAATCGGCCAGATTGCGGACATGGGCGATGGGGAGATGTTCCACGGCGCCGGCCGAGGCCTTGCACACAGCCGGCGTCACCTCAGCCGTGCGCCGCTCTGGCAGGATCATGCCCGCGGCCCCGGCGCACTCGGCCGTGCGGCAGATGGCTCCCAGATTCTGGGGGTCCTGAACCTGATCCAGGGCGACAATCAACGGCTCTGACTGGTCCAGCAACGCCTCGGCCTCGGCGTACCGGAACTCACTGACCTCGGCACAGATCCCCTGGTGCCCATCGGACTGGCACCGGCGAGCGATCCCCTCAGCCGTGTCAGGGTCGACCCTGGTCGACCTGACGGAGGCCACCCACGGCTCGCGAAGCGTGTTCTTCGTCGCCCAGATGTGGCGCACCTGGCGGGGTCCCCTCAAGGCCTCCCGAACGGCGTTGCGGCCGTAGATGATCACCGGACCGGAATCAACTCGGGACCATCGGGGCCGTCCCTGACCTCCCAGCCCATCCCTCGCAAGCGCTCGCGAATGACGTCGGCCTGGTCCCACTCGCGCCGCGCGCGGGCCTGTTCGCGCTCCTCCAGGAGCGCGATCGCCTCCGGAGGTGTGGCGACGTCATTCGATTCGAGCAGGTTGGCCAGACCGAGCACGTCCAGCATCTCCTCGAGGTCGGTCCCACCCACGGGGTCGGCCGAGCTGTTGGCCAGTCTGACCCACTCGAAGACTGCGGCCAGCGCCCGGGGAGTGTTGAAGTCCTGGCGCAGAGAGGCGAAGAACTCGTCCCGCAACACCCGTGACCATTCCGGCGAAGGGCCGGCCTGAAGGCGGCGAGCCGCCTCGCGCACGCGCGTGACACTGGCCGAGGCCTGTGTCAAGCGCTCGTCGTCGAACTCGATCGGCTGCCGGTAGTGGCCGTTGCAGAAGTACATGAGCAGCGCATCACGGCCGTAGGAATCGAGGGCCGAATGCAGGAGAAATGTGTTGCCCACGGACTTGGCCATCTTCGCCTGATTGGTCCGGACCATGCCGTTGTGGACCCACAGCTGGGCCAGAGGTAGCCCACGGGCAGCGGCTGTCTGGGCCGCCTCATTCTCGTGGTGGGGGAAGATCAGGTCAGAGCCGCCTCCGTGAATCTCGAAATCCACGCCGAGGAGGGTCTCTGCCATCGCCGAGCACTCGATGTGCCAGCCTGGCCGACCACGGCCCCATGGGGCCTCCCAGGCGGTGTCCTCACCAGGCTTCTGGGCCTTCCAGAGCGCGAAATCGAGCGGATCTCGCTTTCGGCCGGCCCCCTCCACCCCTTCGCCCTGGTCCATTTCATCGACTCGCCGGTGAGATAGCTCGCCGTAAGACGGGTAGGAACGGACCGAGAAGTAAATGTCACCTCCAGCTTCATAGGCATGCCCGACCTCGATCAGACGTTCAATCAGAGAGATGATCTCCGGAATCGTCTGGCTGGCCAGCGGCTCGTGGTCCGGTCGGCCGAGGCCGAGCGCATCCGTGTCGGCGAGGTAGTGGGCCGTCATCTGCTGCGCCAGCTGCTCGCTACTGATCTGGAGGCGATGAGCCGCGGCGTAGATCTTGTCGTTGATGTCGGTGATATTGGCCACGAACTCGACCTCGTAGCCCTCCCGGACGAGAAATCGCTTGAGCAGCGAAAACACCACAAAAGGCCGGGCATTCCCCACGTGGATCCGGCCATACACGGTCGGACCGCAGGCGTAGATACGGACGCGAGGCGGCGTGCGCGGCTCCAGCGGCAGGATCCGGCCGGTGCGAGTGTCGTGCAGGTTGATTTCCGCCACCGCCGTCGAACCCTAGCCGTCACCGGCACCGCGAGCGACGGCGCATCTGCCCGAGGGGGTCGGTAGATTGCCCGCCGTGCTCGGGAAGCTCCCCATGCCCAGCGCCTGGACCGGGTGGAGCGGGCTTTTCAGACGCTCGCAGAGCGCTACCTGGGAGCGGAGAGCGGCTTCGACGCGACTTACCGCATCCGGTTGGGTGACGTCGGTCATACCTGGGAGGTCCGCTGCACGGAGCGCACCGCGCGTGTATGTAAGGGGACCACGCGGCGCCGGGCCGACGTGACCATCTCCACCGACTCGGCCACCTGGCTGCGCCTGCGGACCGGCGAGCTGTCCGGGATCGACGCATTTCAGCGCCGTCTGCTCGGCGTGACAGGCAATCTGGACCAAGCCGTCGCCTTCGAAGGCCTGTTCCGACTGCCCAATGGCCGTCCTCCGCTGCTGAGCATCACCGAGATACCGGTCGGCCGGCACCGCGTCTCCACACTGACGATGGGACAGGGCGAGCCGGTTCTCCTGCTCCATGGACTGGGCGGCACCCGGGCATCGATGTTCGACACCGCCTCCGCCCTCAGCCGGCGCTATCGCGTCTATGCGGTGGACCTGCCCGGATTCGGACTCTCGAGCAAGCCGGCCGTAGGTGGATACAACCCGGCTTGGTTTGCCGAGATCCTGCTGGGTCTGATGGATGAGCTGGAGCTCTCGCGGGCTCACATCGTGGGCAACTCGATGGGCGGGCGCATCGCCATCGAGATGGGGCTTGCGGCGCCGGACCGGGTTGCTGCGCTCGGGCTGCTGTGCCCGGCCGTGGCCTGGATGAGGCGCGGGCTGCACCCGATCGTCCGCCTGCTGAGACCCGAATTCGGTCGACTACCTCACGCTTTTCGCCGCTCGGTCGTGTCCTCACAGTTCTGGGGCATCCTCCGCGACCCGGATTGTCTTGACCCCGCGGTGGGTGAATTGATCATCGACGAGTTCCGTCGCATCTACACCAGTGCCGGAGCTCGATATGCGTTCCTGGCCTCGGCGCGGAACATCTACCTGGAGAATCCCCTCGGCCGTGCGGGGTTCTATCCGCGCCTGGCACAACTGAAGCCACCTGCACTGTTCGTCTGGGGGAGCCACGATCCGTTGATTCCGCCCGCGTTCGAACGTCATGTGAGGAAATGGCTGCCAGCCGCTGAGCAGGTGACGCTCCCCGAGTGCGGCCACCTGCCACAGGTGGAGCACCCTGAGAAGACCAACGAGCTGCTGATGTCGTTCTTCTCCCGGGCCGAGACGGAGCGCGACCGCCAGCTCGGGTCGGCTCTGCACGCCGCCTGATCGCCGTGTCCTCACCCGCCATGGCGCAGCCGGAGATCGCCGAGACCAGCCGCCGCAATGGCCACGCGCCGGCGGAGGAATCCTCCGCGCCGCCTGCCCGGTCGCGCCTGCGCTCGCTGCTGGGCGCCGTGGGCGAGCAGGTGCAGATGCGGATCCCCCGCGCAGATCTGGACGAACGAGACCCGGACTTCATCCGTGAACGCCTGCCACTGCTGTGGCTGGCGGCCACGGTGTGGTTTCGCGGCGAGGTGCGGGGGCTGGGCAACATCCCCGATGACGGGCCCGTACTGCTGGTGGGAAATCACTCAGGCGGGAACATGATGCCTGACACGCTGGTGCTGACGCTGGCGTTCAATGCCTACTTCGGAGCGGAGCGGCCGTTCTACCAGCTGGCACACAACCTGGTCCTGTCACTGCCATGGCTGTCGGACCTGCGCCGGTTCGGAACCGTGGCGGCCTCGCCGGAGAATGCTCGCAAAGCGCTCGAGGCCGGATCCGCGCTCCTGGTCTATCCCGGTGGCGATTACGAGGTGCACCGGCCCACCTCGCAGGCCAACCGCATCGACTTCGACGACCGCAAGGGGTTCATCCGGCTCGCGCTCGACCAGGATGTGCCTCTGGTTCCCGTCGTGGCGATCGGCGGCCAGGAGACGGCACTCTTCCTGTCTCGTGGGGAATGGCTGGCACGGCTGCTCCGACTGGACCGCATGTTCCGGCTGAAAGTGCTGCCGATCTCGCTATCCCTGCCGTGGGTGCTCAACGTCGGTGACATGCTGGGGCACATCCCTCTGCCCGCCAAGATCACCGTGGAGGTGCTGCCGCCGCTCCACCTTCGCGATCAGTTCGGCGCCGACCCGGACGTCGATGAGGTCTACCGCCACGTCACCGGCTTGATGCAGGACACGCTGGACTCGCTGGCTGAGGAGCGGCGGCTGCCGATCCTGGGCTGAGCCAGGCTGGGCGAACCGAACGCGAGCGATGAGGGTCTCCTCCGACACCAAGATCAACGCCCCCATCCAGACTGTGTGGGAGATCGCCTCCGACCCGTCGCGAGCGCTGAGCTTCATGTCCGGCGTCACCCGTTGGGAGGTGGCCAGCGATATCCCCGCCGGCCTTGGTGCCCGGTACCGAATGTTGATGCGCATCGGCTCCGCCGAGGTGGGTGGATTGATCGAGATCGTCGAGTGGCGCCCCCCGTACGACCTGGCCTGGCATTCGGTCACCGGGCTTGATCAGCGCGGCCGCTTCCGGCTGCGGGAGCTGCCCACGGGGCGGACCCGGGCCGAGTTCCGCCTGGCCTACGGCGTCGCCGGGTCCGGTCTGGCCGGATGGCTCGCCGAGCAGGTTGCCGCTCCCACGGTCCGGCGTCGCCTGAGCCGCAGCATGAGTCAACTCGGCCGGCTGGCCGAGCAGGACCGCCGGCGCGCCGAGGCCGAGGCCCGGCGCGGCGCGGTTTCCCGCGCCTAAAACTGGACCTAGCCGTCGGGTTAGTCCGCGGCCCAGAACTAGCCCTTGGTTTAGTCGTGCAACGGTCCCGGGCGACCTAACCTGCCATTTCAGCCTCGCCAGGGACGGCGAGACGGCTAGAAAATGAATTCATGACTCAGGAACTCGCGACAGAGGCCGATAGCTGGGGCGTGGGTGTAATCGATCGAACAGTCCGCTCTGCGGACACCCTCCGTTCGGGGGACACCTTGCGTTCGGGGGACACCTTGCGTTCGGGGGACACCCTGCGTTCGGGGGACACCCTGCGTTCGGGGGACACCCTCGAGCATGCGAGCTCCACGGCCGCGCCAGTGACGGGCAAGGCCGAGACCACTCGCTGGGGACTCTCGTTCTTCTGGCAGGTGGCAATGCTCACGCTCTCGGGCGTGGTCATGATCCTGTCCGTCCGGGGCCTGAAATTCCAAGTGGATTTCAACGGCGACCTGTACGCCGCGGGACTGAGGATCGTCAACGGCATCAGCCCTTACGACATCAACCTGATCCGGCACGAAGCGGCGGTGTTTGGGAGCGGAGGCACCTTCCACCCTGTCGTTTCGCCGCGCTGGCCCGCGCCGATCCTGCTTCTTGCGGTCCCGTTCACGCTGCTCCCGATCCAGCTGGCAGGCAGCCTGTTCATGGCAATCTCGATCGCCGCGGTCTTCGGGGGCCTCAGGTTGCTCGGCGTCCGCGACCCCCGCTGCCTGCTCGTGGCGGCTGTTTCCACTCCGACGGTCACCGGGGTCATCCTCGGGAACATCAGCCCATTGATCTTCTTCGGAGCCGCCCTCGTCTGGCGCGCACGCCCCCGTCATCTGGTCATGGTCGCGACCACCGCGGCCGTTGTCGTAGCCAAGCTCTTCCTGTGGCCTCTGGGGATCTGGCTGCTGTTCAGCCAGGGACGCCGCGCCGCGGTCCGGTGCGTCCTGCTGGCAGCGCTGGTGGTTCTGGTGGGCTGGATGTTCATCGGTTTCCATGGACTCGCGGCCTATCCCATGATGATCGAGGACGTGGCCAAGATCGGGGAACCCCGCGGCTGCTCGCTGGTGGCGTTCCTCATGTACCTGGGCTTCGGCGTCGGACCGGCTCGCTACGTCGCGTTCATCGCTGCGTTCTCCCTGCTGTACATGGCCGGCAAGCTCGTCCGGCGCCCCGGGTGCGAACGGCAGGCGTTCGGCCTGGTCGTGATCGCAGCTCTGACCGCCACCCCCGTGGTCTGGGACCACTACATGGTGCTGCTGTTCATCCCGATCGCCCTCCTCTCCCCCCAGATCTCCTGGCTGTGGTTCCTGCCCACCCTGGCCGCGTTCGCGCCGGCGGCAGCCACGCGGAGCTACGGCTTGGGCGTGCTCCCGATGCTGCTGGGAGAGCTGGCGCTGACCTTGGTCCTCTGCGAGCCGTTGGTGTCCGAGCCGGCCCTCCGCTACTGGCGCTCGATCGTGGCAACCGCCAAGGCCGCAGCGCCTTCCTGACGCCCCACGAAGCCCATGCCCTCCCCCCGCGTGGCCTTGACATTCACGCGAGCGGGATCGACGCCCAGCGCCTGGGCAAGTGAGGCGCGGATCGCATCTCGGAACGGGGCGAGCTTTGGACGCTCCAGAACCACTGTTGCATCGACGTGAACCACGGCGCAGCCTGCGGCCTCCAGCAAGCCCAGGGCGCTCCGCAACAGCTCCAGCGAGTCGGCGTCCCGGTAGCGCTCGTCCGTGTCCGGGAAGTGCTGCCCGATGTCTCCCAATCCAGCGGCACCCAGCATCGCGTCGATCACGGCGTGGGTGAGCACGTCAGCGTCGGAATGGCCGAGAAGACCGTACTGATGGGGAATCGTGACACCGCCCAGGACGAGCTTCCGGCCTTCGGCGAACCGGTGACAGTCATAGCCCAGCCCTGTGGTCCGGCCGCCTCCGGGATCCCGGGTCATCACAATTCCCCTCGGTGTTTCAGCAACAGCTCAGCCACGTGTAGATCGTGCGCCGTGGTGATCTTCAGATTCTCCGCCGGGGCCGGCAGGATCATCACCGTTCCCCCGGCCTGCTCGATCAGCCAGGCATCGTCCGTAGCCTGGGCCAGCAATCCCGCTGAGGCGTGTGTCACGCGCTGCTCGAGCGCCTGCCGGCGGAACACCTGGGGTGTCTGAACCGCCCATAGGCGGTCGCGCTCTAGCGTGTGCTCCACCTTCAGGCCACCCGGCTCGACTTGCTTGATCGTGTCGGTCACCGGGCAGGCCGCCACGACGGCGTCGGCACCGGTTGCCGTGAGCTCAGCCAGCGCGCGCTCGAACAGCTCGGTGGTGGCCAGGGGTCTCGCGGCATCGTGGACGATCACCGGATCCGCGCTCTCATCGGTCACGGCGAGTGCTGCAGCCACCGATTCGGACCGAACTGCCCCCCCGGCCACCGCCAGCGTGCCGGCAGGAGCAGCGTCAAGCCGCTCGCCGGGGAGGGCAATGACGATCTGCTCCACCGCGGAGACCCGCCGCAGCGCGGCAACGCTCCAGTG
Organism: uncultured Solirubrobacterales bacterium; assembly: GCA_963744525.1. Taxonomy (GTDB): domain Bacteria; phylum Actinomycetota; class Thermoleophilia; order Solirubrobacterales; family Solirubrobacteraceae; genus Palsa-465. The sequence goes on from CAVUTV010000001.1 coordinate 204,881, forward strand.
CAGCATCGGCTGCCCCGCAACGGTGACGAGCGCCTTGGGCCGGCCTGACCCAAGGCGCTCGCCACGCCCTGCGGCCACGATCAGCGCGACCGCCATCGTCGATTGAGACCTTACTCGGCCGCCAGCGCGACTTCGTCCTCGGCCTCGTCGTCCTCGACCGCGGCACTGGGGGCGGTGGGGGTCGTCGATGAGGTCGTGAGCAACAGGCCCGTGAGGTGCTCGTCGACCTGGTCCTCGTCCATCTCGAGTGCGTACATCAACTCGGACGCGAGGATCTTCTTGGCTCGCGTGAACATCTGCTTTTCGCCGGTCGAGAGCCCTTTCTGGTGTTCGCGAATAGCCAGGTTCCGGACGACTTCGGCCAGCTCGTAGATGTCACCCGTCTTGATCTTGTCTCGGTTGTGCTTGAACCGGCGGTTCCAGTTCTTGGGCATCTCCGAGCTTTCGTCCTGCAACACGGCGAGCACCTTCTTGACCGTCTCCTCATCGATCACACGGCGTAGGCCGGCCAGCGCCGCGTTCTCGGTGGGGACCATTACGGTCATGTCGTTGTGGAGGATCTTGATCGTGAGGTACTCCCGGCTCTCGCCGAGAACGTTCTTTACCTCCTTGCGCAGAACCTTTCCCGCGCCATGGTGCGGATAGACGACGCTGTCACCGATCTCGAACTCGATGTTCGGAAGCGGCTCAATGTCATCCAGATCCCCCAGGTGCTCTTCCATTACCTCTGTGATGATGTCCTCCTCTGTAGCAGGGCCTGTGCCCTGGAACGACTAGGTTTGCAGGTAGCGATCAACGAGGTTGATCTCCTGCTGGCGGCGAAGGCCCTCGCGGATGTCCTTCGCCCGGATCTCGCCGACTCCGTCGACGGTCTCCAGCTCGCCGTCCGTGGCGGCGAGCAACTCCTCCAGCCCTCCGAACTCGTCGATGATCCGCTGAACCACCATCTTCGGCAGGCGCGGGATGCGACCGAGGATGCGGAAGCCACGAGGTGACACGGGGTAATCCAGGCTGTTCAGCTTGCGGTCGTAGCCGAGTAGCTCCGCCAAGCGGCCGAAGTCCAGGAGATCCTGGTGAGGCAGACGAACCAACCCATCAAACGCGATCGCGAAGCTCTCGTCGGTGTCGTCGACCAGGTAGTCGTGAACCAGCGCCGCCTTATCGGCGGACACGCCCACCATCGTCTCGTCAAGCTGCATCTCGATCAGCCGCCCCTCGGTCCCCAACTCGACGATGTGGCGCTCGATCTCCACCGCCATCCGCGTGACCAGTTCGGCGCGCTGCAGCACGGTGAGGACATCGTGCAGGGTGGCGCCACCCTCAAATTCCAGGGCGGTCAGGCGCGTGGAGACCTGGTCCAACCGGCTGCGGTACTTGTCCAGGGTGGCCAGCGCCTGGTTGGCCTTGGCGAGGACGACCGGAATGTCCTCAAGCATGTACTTGACGCCGTCAACGTAGAGCGAGACGACTTCGCGGCGCTCTGAGATCGCCACCACCAGCGCGTCGGTCTGCTTGGAGACTCGCTCGGCGGTGCGGTGCCGGGTGCCGGTTTCCATCGTGTGGATGGTCGGATCCGGGGTCAGCTGCACGTTGGCGTGGGCGATCTTGGTGGCGTTTGTGTTGAGCACGATCGCGCCGTCCATCTTGGCCAGCTCATAGAGGAGCGCGGGCGAATAGTCGAGCTCCAGCTTGATGCCGCCGGAGAACAGGAACGCCAGCTCGTCGATGTCCCCGATCACGATCAAGCCGCCCGTGTGAGCATGCAAGATGTTGTCGATGCCCTCACGGAGCGCGGTGCCAGGGGCAACCATCTCCAGTGCTCTCACCATCCGGGATTCCTGCCGCGATTCGAGCTCCTCTTTGAGCTCTTCCCCGGAACGCGAGGCCATGGTCCGATTTTACTGCTTCTGGAGCGAGGAAAACCTGCGGCCCACAGATTCACGCCGCGCGCGTCTGGGCGCGCCGGTGAGATCCGACGGCGGCGGCGAGCGCTTCGCGGATCGTGGGGTGGGTGCCGGGGTGGATTGCCGGGGTCAGGCCAAACTTGGCCGCTTCGCTCAGACGGCGATCGGCGTGCCCCACGGGGCGCAGCTCACCGGTCAATCCCAGCTCTCCGAAACAGCCGAGCGGGCGTCCCGTGGCCGACTCCAATGACACCCCTTTGACCGCGCTGGCGACGGCGAGAGCAACTGCCAGGTCGGCGCCCGGCTCATCCACCCGGACACCACCGACCACATTCACGAACACGTCCGCCGCGCCCAGTCCGATACCGGCGTGCCGACCGAGCACCGCCAGCACCAGCGCGAGCCGGTTTCTGTCGATGCCCGCGACCACGCGCCGGGGTGGAACCAGCTCGGATGGAGATACCAGCGCCTGGACCTCCACCAGCAGGGGGCGCGACCCCTCCATCGCCGCCAGCACGACGCTTCCGGGAGCCCGAGTCGCTTGCGAGACGAAGCGAGCCGAGGCATCGAGCACCTCCACCAAGCCATCGTCTCGCATCTCGAACACTCCGGCCTCGTTGGTTGACCCGAAGCGGTTCTTGAGCGCCCGGATCGTCCGGTAGGTTCGCTCTCGCTCGCCCTCGAACTGGATGACGCAGTCGACCAGATGCTCCAATACGCGCGGGCCGGCCAGGCTGCCGTCCTTGGTGACGTGGCCGACCAGCAGCACCGCGATCCGGTCGCGCTTGGCCACGCGGAGGATCTCCGCCGCGACCTCCCGAACCTGCCCGACCGAGCCCGGGGCACCGGACAGTTCCGCACAGTGGAGTGTCTGCACCGAGTCGATCACGCACACCTCGGGACGAACCTGCTCCAGGGTGGCCAGCACCGCATGGAGATCGGTCTCCGCGATGACCGGAATCTCAAGCGGCGCCCCGCCCGACAATCGTTCTGCGCGCAGGCGGATCTGCGCCGCCGATTCCTCGGCCGAGACGTACAGCGTCCGCCGGCCGGCGGCGGCGAGCTGGGCCAGAGCCATGGTCGTGAGCGTCGACTTCCCGATCCCGGGAGCCCCGCCGAGAAGCACCAGTGATCCGGGCACCAGACCGCCCCCGAGCACGTTGTCCAGTTCGCCGATCCCCGTGGAGAGACGTTGGTGCTCCGCGGCGGCCACTTGGCGAAGCGGGATCGGAGTGACGCCGCTGGTGCTGGCTTTAAGGCCCGCACCAGCGCGGGTAGCACCAGACGCGCGCGGCCGAAGCTCCTCGACCAGCGTGTTCCACTCGCCGCAGCCGGGACACTGCCCCGCCCAGCGCGGCGACTCGTGCCCGCAGTCGGAGCAGATGTGGACAGAGGCGGCTCGTGGCATGGACGAGCGAGGCTACGCCCGGTACCAGACGTCATCTCAAGACCTGCCAGATAGCGGCCGATACCAAGTACCACCGGGGAATCAGGCGATGAGCGCGACGACCACCAAGCTGGCGCCAGCCCAAAGCTGGCGAACCCGCGCTGTCGCGCGGCCACTCAGCCTGCCCGTGCTGACAGGCCTCATTGTTCTCTCCCGGTTGATCGGCGCGGGGGGTGGCTGGCTTGGTGCGCTCGCGGGAGCCAGGCGTGCTGGCTGGCAGGAGTTTGACCCGACGCGGCTCAGCGCCAGCTTCGGTCGAGTGGGAAACATCTTGGCGGCACCGTTCGTCCGTTGGGACTCGATTCACTACCTCCAGATCGCGCAGCACGGCTACTCGCATTTCGTCGACACCGCGTTCTTTCCCCTGTACCCACTGCTCACCGGAGGTCTGCGCGCGATCATCGGCTCGGAAGCGGTGGCAGGCGTGCTCATCAATCTGGTCGCCTTCGCCGTTGGTTTGGTCCTCCTCCACCGTTTGACCGAACTTGAGCTATCTCGGCCGGCGGCTGACGCGACAGTTCTGCTCCTCGCCTTCGCTCCCTTGTCTTTCTTCTTCTCGGCCGTCTATACCGAGTCACTATTTCTGGCGCTGAGCGTAGGAGCTATCTACACCGCCCGGCGTGATCGCTGGGCGTTGGCGGCGGTCTTGGCGGCTGCGGCTGCGCTGACCCGCAATTCGGGGATCCTCCTCGTCGCACCGATCGGTCTCATGTACGTGCACCGTCATGGGTTGAAAGGGTGGGCGCTCGGGTGGCTGCTGCTGCCGTTCGTCGCCCTGTCCGGCTACTTGATCTATCTGCACGGTCTGGGCTATGGGTGGCTGGCTCCCTTGAACAGCGAGCACGCCTTCGGGCGCCAGATGATCGGTCCTCTGGCGGCCATAGCCCAGACGGTGTCCGGCGCGCTCTCGGGACTGTCCGCTGTGGCTCACGGCTACAAGATCGTGGCCCCTCAGGCCAGCGGGCTGTTTCTGCCCGGGATCGAGGACCTGGTCCTGCTCGCCGTGCTTGCTCTTTGTGTCGTCCTGCTCATCAAAGCGTGGCGAGAGCTTCCCACCTTTTACGTCGGGTTCGTCCTCCTGGTGCTGCTTACTTGCCTGTTCAGTCCGGATCGAGGCGAGCCACTCAAATCTCTGGACCGATACGCGCTGACGATGTTTCCGCTCTGGATGGTGGCGGGCGCCTGGCTGACCCGGCGCCGGGTACTCACGCCGGCGTTGATCCTGGGAGGTGCCCTGATGGCCTTCTATGCGTATGAGTTCGCCACCTGGGTGTTCATCGCGTGACGTCATGATCGTCATCTCGCAACGACAGACTGGCGCTCGACGCTGGCCTGCGGTCATCGCGCGCGTGAGGATCCCGGCAGTAGCGGCCGGGGTGATCCTGTCCCGGCTGATCGTTTGGGGTGCAGGCGCAGCCGGTGCACACTGGGGTGGCCGCGTGACCGGCTGGACGCAGGTCGACCCAGGGAGGATGACAGCGCACTTCGGGGCCATCGGGAACCTGCTTCTGGCGCCCGTTCTGCGCTGGGACGGACTGGGGTATCTGAGCATCGCACGGCACGGCTACTCCGCCTCAACGTCGATCTTCTTCCCGGCCTATCCAGCATCGATCGCGGGCCTCGGCTGGGTGCTCCGATCCGACGTTGTGGCCGGCGTCCTGATCAGCGCCGTCTGCTTCGGGGTGGCGCTGTGGCTGCTGCACCGACTCACTGCGCTCGAACTGGGACCGAGGGCAGCTGACGGCGCCGTGCTCCTGCTGGCGTTCGCCCCGGTGTCTCTGTTCTTCACGGCGATGTACACAGAGTCGCTGTTCCTGGCCCTGTCGGTCGGATCAATCTATGCGGCGCGTCGTGAGCGCTGGGGCTTGGCCGCGGCGCTGGCGGCCGTGGCCACGGTGACACGGGTGACGGGGGTGCTGCTGGTGGTCCCGATCGCGCTCTGGCAACTGCGACGCTACCGCTCGCTCAGGCCGCAGATGGTCTGGCTGGTCCTGCCTCCGGCGGCACTGGGAGGCTTCCTGGCCTACATGCAGCTACGGGGCTACGGATGGATGGCCCCATTCCACAACCAGCACGCCCACCGCTTCGGGGGCCCCCTGGCCACGCTGACGGCGGCCGTCCGGGCGGCGGGCAATGGGCTTTCGGCCACCGTGGCAGGCCAGAGTCCGCTCTCGCCGTCGCTGGGCGGAGCGCTGTCGCCCAGCTTCGACAGCGTCGTGCTGGCGCTGGTCCTGGTACTGACGATCGCGGCCCTCGCCGCGACGTTTCGACGTCTGCCGCTGGAATACGGCGTGTTCGCGGGGTTGGCGCTGCTCGTATCGATCGCCAGTCAGACCAGGGTGCAGCCGTTGGAGGGCATCGACCGCTACGCGCTCACGATCTTCCCACTGTGGATGGCCGCAGGAGCATGGCTCACCGAGCGCCGAGCACTGCGACCGGTGCTGATCATCGGCGCTGGCCTGCTGGCGTTCTACTCTTTCCAGTTCGCGACCTGGGCGTTCGTCGCCTGACGCACGCCCGGGATGTCTACTTCTCTTCGGAGCTTGCCTCGGCGGCGTCGTCACCCTCAACCGGGGTGACTTCCTCGGGCTCCTCGCCCCCGCCCTCGGCTCCCACTCCCACCGGGGTGGGCTTGGGCGCAGGCTCGACGACGGAGAGCTTGACCTCCTGCTCGCCGGAGTCGCCGTCGCTTTCAGCCGGCTCAACGAGCACCGTGGATCCCTCGGGCACCTGCGAGCGCAGGACGAAGTCGGCCAGCGGGTCCTCGATGTAACGCTGGATGGCCCGGCGCAGCGGACGGGCGCCCATGGCGGGATCCCAGCCCTTCTCCACGAGCAGATCCTTGGCCGGATCGGAGAGCTCCAGCTGGAGCTCGCGGTCGGCCATCGATTCACGAATCCGTCGCAGGAGCAGGTCGACGATCTCCTTGATCTCGTCCTTGGCCAGCTTGTGGAAGACGATCACGTCGTCGATCCGGTTGATGAACTCGGGGCGGAAGACCCGCTTGAGCTCACCCATGATCCGGTTCTTCATGTCGTCGTAGCTGATGCCGGTCTCATCGTCGGACACCGCGAAGCCGAGCGGGGTGTTGCGCGCGATCTCAGCGGCGCCGATGTTCGACGTCATGATCACGATCGTGTGCCGGAAGTCGACGGTGCGGCCCTGGGCGTCGGTCAGCCGTCCGTCCTCCAGGATCTGGAGCAGGATGTTGAACACGTCCGGGTGGGCTTTCTCGATCTCGTCGAGCAGCAGCACGCTGTACGGCTTACGGCGCACCGCTTCGGTGAGCTGGCCGCCCTCGTCGTAACCGATGTAGCCCGGAGGCGATCCCACCAGCCGGGACACGGCGTGCTTCTCCATGTATTCCGACATATCGATGCGGATCATCGTGTCCTCGTCGCCGAACAGGAATTCGGCCAGCGTCCGGGCGAGCTCGGTCTTGCCGACGCCGCTCGGGCCGAGGAAGATGAACGAGCCGGTGGGCCGCTTGGGATCCTTGAGCCCGGCGCGCGAGCGACGGATCGCCTTCGAGATCACCTCGATCGCCGGGTGCTGACCGATCACGCGCTTGTGGAGCTCTTCCTCCATGCGCATGAGCTTGGCCGTCTCGGCTTCGGTCAGCTTGAAGACCGGGATGCCGGTCCACATCGAAACGATGTCGGCGATCTCCTCCTCGCCGATCGAAGGCCGCTCGGTCGACTCGCCGGCTTCCCACTGGTCGGCCAGCTCCCGCTTGCGCTGGGTCAGCCGGCGCTCCTGGTCGCGAAGGTTGGCGGCCTTCTCGAACTCCTGAGCCTCGATCGCGGCTTCCTTGGCGCGCCGGGTCTCCTCGATCTCGTCCTCCAACTCGCGGTACACGGGCGGAGAGGTCATCGACTTGATCCGCATCCGTGAGGCGGCCTCGTCGATCAGGTCGATCGCCTTGTCGGGCAGGAACCGGTCGGAGATGTAGCGGTCGGCCAGGTCGGCTGCCGCCTCGAGCGCCTCGTCGGTGATGTTCACCTTGTGGTGCTGCTCGTACCGGTCACGCAGGCCCTTGAGGATCTGCACCGTCTCATCGGTCGACGGCTGGTCGACCGTGATCTTCTGGAAGCGGCGCTCCAGCGCGGAGTCGCGCTCCAGGTACTTGCGGTACTCCTCGAGAGTCGTGGCCCCGATCGTCTGCAGCTCACCACGAGCCAGAGCCGGCTTGAGGATCGAGGCCGCGTCGATCGCGCCCTCGGCCGCTCCGGCGCCGACCAGGTTGTGGAGCTCGTCGATAAACAGGATGATGTCGCCGCGCTGGGTGATCTCCTTCATCACCTTCTTCAGACGCTCCTCGAATTCCCCTCGGTACTTGGAGCCCGCGACCAGAGCGGCGAGATCCAGCGTGTAGATCTGCTTGCCCTTGAGCAGCTCAGGGACATCGGAGTTGGTGATGCGCTGAGCGAGACCCTCGACGACGGCCGTCTTGCCGACGCCCGGCTCGCCGACCAGCACCGGGTTGTTCTTGGTCCGGCGGCTGAGGATCTGCATGATGCGCTCGATCTCGGTCTCCCGACCGACGACCGGATCCAGCTTGCCATCGGCGGCCAGCTTGGTCAGATTTCGACCGAACTGATCCAGAAGCTTGGAGGACTTCTTGCCCTCGCCCTGGCCGCCGGCAGGTCCGGCAGCGGCTCCGGCGCCGCCACGCTGGCGGCTGCCCGGACCCGACAGCATCCGGATCACCTCATTGCGGATCTTCTCGGAGTCCGCGTCGAAGTCCAGCAGGATCCGGGCAGCGACACCCTCGTTCTCACGGACGAGACCGAGGAGGATGTGCTCGGTGCCGATGTAGTTGTGCCCGAGGCTGAGCGCCTCGCGCAGGGCCAGTTCCAGCACCTTCTTGGCCCTCGGTGTGAACGGGATCTGTCCCGAGGTGACCTCTTCACCGGAGCCAACGATGCGAACCACTTGGGCACGGACGCGCTCAACGGTGATCTCCAGAGATTCGAGCACTCGAGCCGCCAGGCCCTCCTCCTCACGGAGCAGGCCAAGCAGGATGTGCTCGGTGCCGATGTAGTTGTGCTTGAGCTGTCTCGCCTCTTCCTGCGCCAGGACGACCACCTGGCGGGCGCGCTCTGTAAATCGCTCGAACATGGTGCGGATCTCTCCGGTGGCGGGACTAAGACGGGTCGTGGGTTGACTGTCTGGGCGGTCGGACTCCTACAGAGTTTAGTAGGGGGCTTTCTGGCCCTTTAGTCGGCCGTTGTGCCGCAGTGTGTGAGCGAACCGAGGTCGATGTGAGGCCATGGCCCAGTCTACCAGTCACCCCCGCGGCCTCCGGCCGGTCACGCCCCAGCCCGAACCCTGGGGCCGTCCGCACCCGTGCGATGAGCGGCCGGCAGAGGGACACGATGACGACGAGCTCCATGATCAGGTAGAGCGCGATCTGCCAGCCATTCCCATGGGTCAACTCGACCGGAGCAAGGTAGGCCAGACACGGAACCAGCCAGAGCGGCCCGAGCCGCGGTGAAAGCAGGGCGATGGGTACGAACAGCAACGTCAGGTAGTGAGGCCAGACAAGGCTGGAGGAGGTGAGCCCAGCCATCACGAGCAAACCGAAGGCGCTGCGCTCACCATCTTGATCGAGGCGAAGGGACAGCCAGGCCAGGGCGATGAGGGCCAAGGAGACCACCGCACTGAACGCGGTGGCCACGCTGTGAGCGATGCCCGAGGCCGCGCCGAAGCTGAGCAGGGAGATCCCTGCGGTGCCCTCAACCGCGGATAGGTCACTCAGCATCCGGGGATAGGACCCCAGACCGGCGAACCCGAGCACCGCCCAGGCTCCGAGCAGGCTGACCACTCCAACCAGCACGGCGATACCCGCGGCGCGCCAACGCCGGGTCAGCAGGAGGAACAGCCCCAGCGGCCAGAGAAACACCTTGGCCACAACGGCCGCAGCCACGGCACACCCGGACACGACCGCCCGTGGGCGCCAGCGCCAGGCCACCGCCGCCGCCAGGACGAGCAGCTCGTTGACCTGACCGAGGCGCAGCGTGTGCACCACGGGCCAGCTGAGGAAGGCCGCCCCGTAGCAGCGCCAGTCACGGACTCCGAGCAGCCGCAGCCCGAGGCAGAGGGCGACGATGCCCAGGGCCGTGAAGGCGATTCCGGCCACGCTGTATGGAAGCAGCGCCAGCGGAACAGCGGCCAGGAGATCCGGCGCCGGATACACAGGCACAGCAAAGCTCGTATTCGCCTGCCCCCCAGCGCGGGCGATAGCGGCGAGGTGGGTGAGGAAGGCCACCCGGTAGGGATCGTGGCCGCCCAGGATCGCCTTGCCGGCCTGGTACAGGTCGCCATGGAAATCAGACAGGAACGTCGGAGTGCCGTAGGTCCACGCGAGCACCGCAAAGACCACCACGACAGGTGCCACGGCGAACAGGAGGATCGAACCGACACGGACGAGTGCGGCGCGCAGGCCCAACGTGTCAAGCGATCCGGTCATCGGGTGCGCTCGAAGAGCAGCGCCGAGGTGTCGGAGGCCCTGAGCGAGTAGTGAGGATCGGATGCCGTGAAGGCTGCAGCCGACGATCCTCGAGTGACGAGCACGATCCGCACGTTCGGCGTGCCCAGAGCCTGCGCTCCGCCTGCCTCGCCCGTGATGAACCTCACGTACTCGCTCTGGACTCGATGCGAGAAGGCGTCCAGCGGGTTGCCCGCCCAGATCCTGCCGCCGGCGTCCGCCACCTGTTCAGAAGGCAGACCGTCGGCCAGGATCGGCGTGCCACGGGCGAGCCGGACGGCGCGATTCACCATCACGGTGCTGGCTCCGCTGGGATGTGGCGCTTTGGCCACGTCGGCGACGAGCAGGAGCAGCCCGAGGACCGCCAGCACTGGCGCCAGCCCGTCCCAACGACCGCTCGACGCGCGACCCCGGGTGGCAGGCCCGACAAGGAAGAAGAGAAGCCAGACGCCATCGCGGGCCGCCTTGACAGTCAGCACCGCAAGCCCGGCGATGACCGCCAGCTCCCAGAGCCGTGGCATGTGGCGCCGGAGCCGCACGGCGAGGATCAGGACAACGGCCACCATCACCCAGTCGAACGGGCTCCCGCCGAGTGGGGCCCACTGGCCGACTCCCTGCTGGGCGGCCACGTTGGTGAGCAGCCCGTGGTAGTAGTCGATCGTGCTCAGCCCGGCAGGCGTGACGCACAGCGCCACCAGCGAGCCCGCAGCCACGGCGAGCGAGGTCAGGAGGTCCCGCCGCCCGCGGGAGAAGAGGAGATACGCCCAGAGCAGGGCCAGCCCGGAGAGGGCGGCGCCGTGCAGGTTCGACCACAGCGCAAGCAGCGGAAGGGCCAGCCATATGCGGGCCGATGGGCGGCGGTCCTCCGCCCGCAGCAGCGCCACCAGCGCCGGGAACAGGATCAGGGAGAACATCTGGACGCGGGCGATTGCGAGCGTGGGGAACGCGGCCAGTGTCACCAGCAACAGGGCGCCCGCGATGCTGCTCGCTCGTGCACCCTCGGCGCGGGCGTCGTAGGCCAGAATCACAAGCCCGCCGGTGACGGCCACCAGGTTGGCCAGGACCAGACCGCGGTCGCCGAGGCCAGCCTCGAGCGCATGGAAGACCAGCTCGGCCAGGACGAGGCTGTTGACCCAATGCCCGGTTGGCGCCGCGGCAAACGGGACGCCCGTCGGGATCGATCCCCGCTGGACGATGACGTGGCCAAGGGCCGCCAGCCATCTGGCGTCCGCCCCCACGGTCGCGAACAGACCGATCAGGCCGGCCGCCAACGCGACGCCGGCGACAAGCCACGCGGCCTCGCGGCGGCGACCCGACTGTGGCGCGGCGTCACCGTCGGGAGTGGCCGCGCCCACCGACACAACCAGGGGCGCCCTCTCGGTCGCTTGGGTCGTCATGGGGCCGGCTGCAGTGTGGCGACGAGAGCACGGCGCCCGCCGATGCCACTCAGGAGCTCCGCTGCCAGCAGCGCAACGACGACCCACCACAACGCCGCCTGCCACCCCACGGCTTCGCTCGCGGGACAAACCCACAGGACCAGCGGCAGCAGCCATGTCCAGTGCAGGCGCGGACGCAGAATTGCCATCGGTACCAGGAGCAGCGCGAAGTAGTGCAGGTCGACCTGTGGGGAGGCAACGAGCATCAGGATGGTGGCCACGGCCAGAGAACCAGCGGCCTCCCCCCGGCGCCCGAGCCAAACGCACGCCGCGGCGATGCCCGCAGCGAGAGCGACCTCGAGCAGCGTCCCAGTCTGTCTGCCCAGCCCGAGGTCCGTGACCAGGGCGATGATTGCGTAGCCCTTGCGGTAGAGAAGATCGCCCTGGACCGAGATCAGATGGAGCCATCCCCCGAGGGCACTCCAACCGACGATCGACCAGGCGACGAGGTTGACGATCAGACCGACGATGAGCGCGTAGGCGGCGGCCGCATAACGCCGCGTCGCGATCAGCCAGATGCCAAGTGGAAACACAATCGGCTTGAGCGAAACCAGTACGGCCACGAGGGCGCCCGCCACCACCGGTCGATCCCGGTAACGCCAGACGCAGGCGATTCCCAGCACCAGGAGCAGCGTGAGGTTGGCGGTCTGCCAACCGCTGACCACGGCGGGCCAAAGAGCGACAACTCCGTAAAGCCTCCAATCACGCACAGACATCAGTCTCAGCGCGAGCGCTGTCGCCGCCACACAGAGCGCCGTGAACACCGCTGCCGAGACCCCTACCGGAATCAGGGCAAACGGCACGAACAGCAGCGCCCCGAGCGCCGGATAGGGAAACGAGGCGCCGGCCATGATCTGCGTGTGCGTCCACGTGTACGGGTCGCCCCCGTGGAGGATGCGCCAACCGACGATCCAGAAATCCTGGCGGAAATCGACCGCGCCGAACCGAGTGGTCGCTACGTACACGAGCAGCCACCCGGTCACGACTGCGGGAATGACTCCGAACACCGCATGCTCCAACGCACGGCGGTGGCCCTCCCTCCGGTTTTGCGGAGCAGCATCCAGAACGGCGGTCATGGCATCAGCCCCGGGCCGTCGATCAGGACGCCGACTTGGTCGCGATCAGTACACGCTTGGTGCGTAGTACGACGTGCGCATGTGTGCGGGTCAGAACGATCCGATTCGTCGACGTGTTCTTCGGATACAGCACCAGCACCGAGTACGGGGCGAGCGGGTCCCGTTTACCGGGAAGCGGCGCCTGACCGAGTTGGTTCAGATCCTCCAGCTGCTGAAGCGTGAGATTCTCGAAGCTCGTGTCGTAGGCGATGTGGCCGGCCAAGGCGGGGTCGTGCCAGACGAGCCAGTCCGCGTAGCGGACATCGGCAAAGATCTTGGCCGACGGGTCCCGCTGCAGAAGCGTCCTGACCGCACTCACCGCGCGAGTCGGATAGGTCCGCTCAAACCAGGACGCCGGGCGTGCGAGCGTGGTCACGAGCGTCAGCAGGATGAGTGCAGTGGATGCTCCGGCCAGCGTCACGTTGAGGCGGTGGCGCCGCGGAGCCGCGGGTTTGCTGCGCATCACTCCGGTCAGGGTGGCCGGAACGAGGATGACCAACGCTAGGCCGAACCATGTGATGTTCCGGACCGCGTCTACAGCGCCAAGCGCGAGCAGTATGAGCACGAGCTGATGAAACGCCGGCGTACGCCGGCCGCTGCGGCCCAGGACCCAGATGGTTCCGACGATTGTGAGCAGGAGCGGCACGGCCAGGACCATGTAGGCAGTCACCGGCTGCCACTCGGACACCAGCTTCCCGAACTCAGGGTTGAACAGCGTCGCCTTGTAGTAGCTGATGATGGACAGCCCGTAGGGCGTAGCCAGCAGGCACAGAGGCGAGCCGATGACGAACGCCAGGCCGCGGCGATTCCGCAGGCCGGCCCAGCGCTTCGTCCTGAACCCTGTGGCGAGGAGGCAGGCTCCGTAGAGGAACGCGATCCCGGCGCCGAGCGTGACCGAGCCGTGCAGGTTGGCCCAGACCACAAGCATCGGAAAGACGAGATACGCCCTGCGTGTCGGCGTGCGGATCTCGGAGGCAAGCAACCACAGCGTCCCGACGAACAGGGGATAGGCGAATCCCTGTGTGCGAATCGAGACCGCGGTGGCCAGATAGAAGAAGGCGCCCAACGGCAGCATCGCAGTTACATGGCGGTCTTCAGCGCCGAGACTGCGAGCGGCCGCGATCGCCATGGCAAAGGATGCGCCGGTGATAAGGACGTACAGAACCGTCATCAGCGCGAGGCCCCCGATGCGGTACAGCTCGTACATCAGCAGCTGCGCCAGCCACTGCTGGTCATGCCACGTGACTCCGTGAGCCATCACGGTGAGGTAGTCGTGCTGAGGGATCCCGTGCTGGGCGACGATGCGGCCGCCCACGAGCGCGAGCCAGCCGTCCTGGGCGAGGTGGGTCGGGATGCCCGCCAGGCTGATCACAACGACGGCCGCCACTGCGGCGATGAACAGAGCGTGCGACTCCAGCCAATGCACGACTGAGGCACCGGCGGAGGGCTCAGCCACCGCGGATGGGTCGATCAAAAAGCCGTCGCCGGCGGCGGCGGGATCCAGAGGAGAAGAGGGCGCTACTTCAGTTTCCAAGGGCATGTGATTAAAGGTTGCCCGCGTGTACGAAACCCAGTACTAGACATTTGTCTAGGCGGTCCTTAGACGATCGCGCGGCGACGTCCAACCTGCCGATACCTATCGTGCCCTCGGCAGGGACAGTGGTCACTCGACCAACCCAAACTTAAGTACTGATGTTGTCGATCCTCTCTAAAGCAACTTCGTTTCAACACCGATACCGCAACTTGTAATGCTCGAACTAGTGCGCAAAGGAATGTCCGGCACAGGTCGGACAGCCAAGACTTACGCGCCTTCCACATCGCGAAGCATGAGAGGGGGTGAAATTCGAATGCTCAAGCTCTTCACCAACCTGCAGCTCATGCTGGCGCGCGCGGTGGACGAGGAGGAGGGTCAGGGACTGACCGAGTACGCCCTCATCCTGGCGCTGATCGCCGTCATCGCGATCGCCGCTCTGACGTTCCTGGGTGGCAAGGTGTCCGACGTGCTCAGCACGGCGGCCAACAGCATCTAATTCGCAGCACCCGGCGTCCGGGCCACAGGTTGGCCCGGGCACCGTACAAAGGTAAACGTCGCAACGTAACGGTAGGGCAAAAGTCTTCTCGGACCGGAACCCTCAAAGGAGAAACATGCTGTCTATTTACACCAAGGTGCAGGTCGCTCTCGCTCGTGTCTTTGACGAGGAAGAGGGCCAGGGCCTCACCGAGTACGCGCTGATCCTGGCACTGATTGCCGTCATCGCCATCGCCGCTCTGACGTTCCTGGGTGGCAAGGTGTCCGACGTCCTCAGCACCGCCGCGAACAGCATCTAGTCGCAGTCGGAATTGAAGTGACTGGCGTCCAGGTCGTTCGCGACCTGGACGCCTTTTCCACCTAACGGGTGGATGGTAGGCAGGGCTTTGCCGAAGTACCAATCATTTGGATCATGCGAGTTCCGGCACGATGCCGGGGCCAAGTTGGGGGGAAACCATATGCTGTCCATCATCACCAAGGTGCAGGTCGCTCTCGCTCGTGTCTTTGACGAGGAAGAGGGCCAGGGCCTCACCGAGTACGCGCTGATCCTGGCGCTGATCGCCGTCATCGCCATCGCCGCTCTGACGTTCCTGGGTGGCAAGGTGTCCGACGTCCTCAGCACCGCTGCGAACAGCGTCTGATGGTGTGACGGCGTCCGGACCGCGTGCCGGCCTGGACGCCGCACCCACACCGCCGGAGTTTGGCGGCTGAGCAGTTAGCAGCATCCTGGCTTGAAGTTCCACCAGAGCGTGCGCCAGGCTTGGCAATAAGGGGGAAACCATGTCATTGATCAGCACCGTCTCACAGACCGTCCTGACTCGCTTATTCGGCGAGGAGGATGGCCAGGGGCTCACGGAATATGCGCTGATTCTGGCGCTCATTGCGTTGGTGGCACTCGCCGCTGTGACACTGCTCGGCGGGAGCGTCTCCAACGAGATGAGCGCCGCCGCAAATAGCTTGTAGCGGTTCGGGCATTAGCAACTCAGAAGAAGCGAACTGGCCCGCCTGTGTGCGGGCCAGTTCTGATTTCCAGGTGCATCCCCGGGTCGCTCCCACTCCGAAGCGCTCGGGGTCGGTCGGAGTTCGTCGGTGTGGCTCCCCATCGCCCACTGAGCGAACAGGATGACGGCGGCTCCTCGTAAGAGACAACGGATCGGTTCTCAAACCGCCGCCCGTCAAACCGCCGCGCTGAACCGCCGCGCCGAAGTGATGTCAAAGCCGGTTCAAAAGTGGATTACTTCCGGCGCTAGAAAGTGACCCGGCTCCCTGACCGGTGGCGAGGGTGGCTACTGGCCCTCCGTTGCTGGCGTGGCCGGGTAGACGCAGGTCGCCAGAGGCGGCTGAGCACACCCGGCGTTGGGGCGAATCTGCTGTCGCGCACTGGCGTCAGCTGTCAGCAGCGGAGCGCACGGTGCGGACCTGCGCCGTGGGTCGAAATTCGTTGGATAGTCAAACGATTTTCGACCCACGCAAACGAGTAGCTGCACTTGTTACAGCCTCCCCCGGGCGGCCGCCCCGGTCAACACGAGCTGCTGGCTGACTGGGAGCGCTCGGAGGGGTCCATGGGCGCAGTGCTTGCCTGCCGGCGGTCGGGGTTTCCCGGTGTTGAGCTCTGACGCGACCGGCTGGTCATAAGGTTCGACCGGCGGAAATCACGTATCCGCGACAACGAACGAGCCCCTTCGCTCGCCGCAGCGGTGTATCGGAACGTCAGTTGAGCGCCGGCTGGGGCTTAGAAGCCCTTGAGCGAGTGCATCAGATTGATGATGGCCGGCGTCATCAGGACGATGAACATCGCGGGAAAGATCAGGAACACGAGCGGGAAGAGCATCAAGATCGGCGCCTTCTGGGCCTTCTCCTCAGCCAGCGACTTCCGGCGTGCACGCATCTCGAGGGAGAGCGAGCGCATGATCTGGCCGGTGGAGATACCCATCCGCTCCCCCTGGCCCATGGCGCGCACGAACGACCGCATCGCCGGAGTATCGGCTCGCTCTGCCATGTTGCGGAGCGCCTCATCGATTCCAAGGCCCATCGTCTGCTCCTGCAGAGTCAGACGGAGTTCGTCGGTGAGCGGCGGCTCAAATTCGGGCGCTGCCAGACGGAGAGCCGAAGAGAAGCTGAGTCCCGCCTCCACCATGACCGTGAGCAGGTCGATGAGGTCCGGAAGACGTCGGTCGATCTCGGCTAGACGTTTGCGCGCCTTGCGCCGCACGTAGGTGAGCGGCATGACCCACCCCACGAACAACATCAGCACCATTGCGAAGATGTCCAGTAGCTGACTTCCGCCAGTGACCACGAGGACGAGGATCGGGAGCAGGACCGCGGCCAGCACACGGTAGCCGAGCATCGTGCGCGGAGACGTCGTGTACATGCCGGCAGCCATCAGCTGCTCGCGCATCTCGTCCTCGCCCACACTTCCCATATGGCGGCTCAGGAAGTCGCCGAGGATCGTGGCGCCTCCGGTGAAGATCGATCGCTTCGGCTCGGCACTCAGGATGGTGGGCACGACCGCTTCGGAGGTGAAGCCGTACTCGTTGATCGTCGAGAGCCTTTGGGCAGTTCTCATCCGGCGTGCGCCGAAGGCAAACAGAAGAGCTGTCACGGCGACGCCGAGACTGACGATTCCCATAGCCAGATACAGATACATGCGCTCAGACCGTGATGTTGACGATTTTGCGGATGATCATGCTGCCGGAGACCATCAAGACGACAGCGAGGCCAAGGGCAATAAGTCCTGTCGTCGTGTGAAAAAGAGGGTGGGCGTAGGAAGGGTTGATCAACGAAATCAGCAACAGCAGTCCCGCCGGCAGCGCGGCGAGAACAAATCCAGCCAACCGTCCCTGTGCGGTGAGGCCACGCACCATTCGACGGACCTCGATGCGGCCGCGGATGGTCTCGGCCACGAGGTCGATGACCTCCGCCGTGTTACCGCCGGTATCCCTCTGCAGTCCGGCCACGATGGCCACATGCTGGAAATCCTCGCTGTCCATGCGCTCAGTGACGTGTCGCAGGGCATCTGGTAGCGGGACACCCAGGGCCTCGTCGGTCACGGCTCGCTTGAGCTCCCGGCTCGAGGGCTCAGGAGCATCATCCACGACCGCCTGAAGTGAGCCCACAAACGTCTGACCGGCGCGCATGGCGGAGGCAATCACCTGCAGGTTGTCCGGGAGCTGATCACCGAACGCCCGCCGCTGGCGGTTTGCCTTCATCTGCAGTCCGAAATAGGCGGCGCCAGGCACCAGCAACGCCAGGGGCGCGGCGAGCGGGCTGTTCACCTCCGTTACCAGCAGATAGCCGACCAACACGGTTACCAGGCCGAGGGCAACAAGGATCTGGTCCAGCCCGATCGGCACCTCGGCTACTTCGAGCTCGAGTTTCAACCGAGTGAGAAAGGGCGAACGCGAGATCGTGCGCGACTGTTTGTCTCCCAGCGCTCGTTCGATCAGCGAGTGAGCGTTCAACTCAGAGCCGGTTCCGGTGGACACGAACTCCCCCACCCGGCGACTGACGTCGGTGCGACGAGTGACTGCGAGCAACACCGCGAGGCCGAGCAGCAGGCCGCAGACAACGCTGATTACGATCGCGCCCGTCGAACCCGACAGGAAGGAGGTGGCGATCAGGCCAGTCATCGACCGAAGCGGCGCGTGTGCGCCTCTGCGCGTGGGGTGGGCGTGCGGTTTGCGGCGGCCACGACCGGCGCTCCACCGAAGACGTGCTGCTCCATCCACTTCGGGAGCGGTACGCCATTGCGCTCGAACTTGTTACAGGTGGGCCGTAGCCCTGTGTACGCCATCGAGCCGCCGCCGTCGGTATGTGATTTGTCGTACTTGTATTCGAAAATCTCTTGGAGCGTCACCGTGTCTCCTTCCATCCGCTGGACTTCGGTGATGCTGGTTACCTTGCGGGCACCGTCGCTGAACCGCTCGATCTGCACCACCAGGTCGAGGGCACGGGACACCTGCTGACGGATGGCGCGGATGGGGAAATCGACGCCGGCCATCAGGACCATGGACTCGACACGAGCCACGGCGTCACGGGGGGTGTTGGCGTGGCAGGTGCTGAGGGAGCCATCATGGCCCGTGTTCATCGCCTGGAGCATGTCCAGTGCCTCGGAGCCACGGCACTCGCCGACGATGATCCTGTCCGGCCGCATGCGCAACGAGTTGCGCACCAGCTCCCGGATCGGGATCTCACCCTGGCCCTCGACGTTCTTGGGCCGAGATTCAAGGCGGATGACGTGCGGCCTGGTGGAGGCGAAGCTCAGCGGCATCCTCGATCGTGATGATTCGATCGTTCTCGGGAATGGCGGTTGAGAGCGCATTCAGCAAGGTCGTCTTGCCCGAGCCGGTGCCCCCTGAGATGAGGATGTTCAGCTCGGCCTTGATGCACTGCTCCAGGAACTCCTTGGCCTCCTGCGGCATGGATCCCAGGCCAACCAGACCCGAGAGGTCCCAACGGCTCTTGGAGAACTTGCGGATGGTGAGAACGGGCCCGATCAGGGAAAGGGGGGGCAGCACAGCGTTGACGCGGCTGCCATCGGGCAACCGGGCGTCGACCAGCGGTGAGGATTCGTCCACCCGGCGGCCGACCTGGGCCACGATCTTGTTGATGATTCGGCGAAGATGGTGCTCGTCGCTGAACCGGACCGGGGTCTTGCGCAACTGGCCGGCTCGCTCGACCCAGACGTCCTCGGGCCGTTGACCATGACCTCGCTGACGCTTGTCGTCCTGAAGCAGGGGCTCGATCGGCCCGTGACCAAGCGTGTCGTCGGCAATCTCCTGCACCAGGCGATCTCGGTCGGCAATCGCAATGCCCCGCTCCTGTGCCAGGCGGTTGCGGATGTCAGTAAGGACTACATCTTTGAGCGCGTCGGGCGACAGCGTTTCGTTATAGAGCCGGGGGCCTAGATCGGAGATGACGGCCAGGTGGACGCGGTCCTTCAGTTCCGCGAATCCGTCTGTCGGGCCTGTCGGCTCGGTGGTGTCAGTCGTACGTTGACCTTGTAGGCGCTCACGCAGTTCCATCAGTGGTTCCTCAACTCAATCCTTGGCGGAGATTCGAATGGCTTGCTGTCGGTCTGGGTCAGTGACCGCGGCGCATGAGCACGCGGGCCTTACGAGGGTTTGCCATGGCCTCCTCAGATTCCGTCGCCGTGGTGAAGAGGCTGGCCAGAGATTCGAAGGCTCGAGCTGCTTCTGAGCGGCG
Organism: uncultured Solirubrobacterales bacterium; assembly: GCA_963744525.1. Classification (GTDB taxonomy): domain Bacteria; phylum Actinomycetota; class Thermoleophilia; order Solirubrobacterales; family Solirubrobacteraceae; genus Palsa-465. The sequence continues at coordinate 224,507 of CAVUTV010000001.1, forward strand.
CTGGGAGATCACCACCGGGGCCCCCTCGTTGACCGACCGAGCGATGTCACGGTGGCTCGGCACGAGAATGTCAGGGTTGCGGCCCAGGATGCTGAGCACGTCAGCCCTGGTGATGCCGACGCTGGTGTTGGCTCGGTTGAGCACCACGCGGACCCGATTCGGGTCATAGCCCATCAGGTCGAGGGTCTCCATGCCCAGCCGTGTGTTCTTCAGAGACAGGGCATCCAACATCCCGACCATGCAGATCGCGGTGGAGGCATCGATCGTCGTGATGACCTCCGGCCCAAACGAGGGCGGGGTGTCGACGATGACGAAGTCGAACTCCTCACGGAGGACTCCGAACACGTCTGCGATGAACTCAGGCGCGACGGACGCCGCTTGGTCAGGCCGAGCCGGCGCAGCCAGGACCCGCAGACCCGAGGAGTGGGTGAGCAGGAAGGCGTCGAGCTTCTCCGCATCCAGGCTGCCGCCCGAAACGGCCAGGTCGAACGAGGTGGTGTCCGGTGTGAGACCAAGCGACAGCGCGTCATCACCGAACTGGAGATCCAGGTCGACGAGCACCGTGTTGATCCCTCGCAGCGCCATCGCCACAGCCAGGTTGCAGCTGGTCACGGTCTTGCCGATGCCGCCCTTGGGTCCGAGGACGCAGATGATCTTTCCGAACTCCGTGCTCGGCTCCGGAACTGTCGAGGTGCGGGCCAACGCCTTGCGCAGAGAGAACTCCACGTGCTGGCGCGTAGAGTCGGAGACGACGGGTCCCGGCTCCATGGGGAGCAGATCGTCGGCCCCGGCACCGAACGCCTCTTCAACGTAGCCGTTGTTGGTTCCCAGGCAGAGCATCACCACCGGGCGGCCCGGGCGAGCTCCGCGCCACCACGTGACGAGTCCGAGCGCTTCCTCTGAACCCTCTCGACAGGCGACCACCAGCACGTCCGCATCAGAGCGCTTGACCGCATCGGTGGCAGGGAACAGGGTGTTCTCAACCTCCGCCACACGGATCTCAGATTCGTGGGGCAGGTGCTCGGCGACAAGGGCCGCCGCCACCGACTGGTCGTGAACCAGCAGTGCGTTGATCATCCTTTGCATCAGTAGGTTCCCCTCGTGCCGATCCGGACGGAATCCTGTGCTCCTGTCGGAGGCCTCAGCACCAGCCAGATCTTTGTGGCATCCGAGGCGGACGAAATTTGCAGAGCCTGGCGGTCAGTCACCCTCAGGACGACATCTCCGCCTGTGTTTGCCAACACCGACACGTTCTGAGCCAGCACCGTGGTCGAGCCCGAGTTCTCGTCCATCACATCCACCGTGTTACCGGCGGCCAGATAGGAGGTGAGTCCATGCGGCGCGTCCAACGGGATGGAGATTGCACGCTGCGTCCCAGTCAGGTACGCCCCGATCGTCACGTTGGCGTGCGTGAAGTCAGTCGCTGACACCTGCTGATTAGGAGCGATGCTGGTGGCGGACACCTCTCCGGCGATCACCGAGGGATCCGGGATGGCACCTGCCACCGCCTGCTTGGTCGTTACCTGGGTCTTGCGGAACAGGCCCTCGGCCGCAATCGTCGACGCTGGTGTGCCGGCCGGGATGTACCGGGTGGCTACGAACACGTCAACATTTGATGGTGCGAGAGCGGCCGGGGTGCTGCTGCTCTTGTAATGCTGAACGAACAGGTACAGCAGAACTCCGGCCAGTACCGCGGCGAGCGCGGCGACCGTCATGGCGCCCCGCCGTGTGGCGAGAAGCTGGGCCGTCCAGCTACCGCCAATTCTGCTACGTGGGTTTTGAGCTTCCATCTGAGTTTGTCTCCTTGCGGGGCGTTTCTCTGTTGCCTATCGGCGCGAATCCGTGCAGACTGAAACGGAATTTTTTCGGTGTCTCGGAGAGCCTGGCTCAGCAGCCGGAGGTCGTGATCGTGGGAGCCGGCACGGTGCTGGCGGAGTTGGGCATGTCGTGACTGGCGTCGGCTCCGAGCCATGTGGCGGTGCTGGTCGTGCCCACTGCGCCTTCCATGCGCATGGTCGCCGTGGAGGCGATCGTCGACGTAGGGCCGACGATCCCACCGATACGTCCGATCCCGCCCTGGAGGATGCCCATCCAGCTGAAAGTGCTGCTGACTTTCACCGAGAGCGAGTCACCCGTGGTGAACGCGCTGGTGCTCGTCGCATCGCAGACCGTGACCGTAGCCTGACTCAGGCTGCCTTCGGTGGCGCCTTCGCAGTCGATGTAGCCGACCAGCGTTGTGTATGTGGTCGGCGTCCCGGCGTGGGTATACGTGCAGGTCCCGGGAGTGGTGTTGGTCGCGCTGCCGCCGCTGCTCAGAACAGCCGTGGCTCGAGCACCCAGGTTCGCCAGGTTGGTCGTGTTGTTGTACTGGTTGAGCGCGAGACCAAAATCGATGATCGCGAAGATGATGAACAGCAACAGAGGAACGACCAGCGCGAGTTCGACCAGCGCTTGCCCATCCTCTCGCCGGAGGGTTTCAGTCGATTTGCGCACTCGTCTCAAGCTATTGCCGTAGGTCTGAAAAGGACATGGCCCTTTTTCTGACGTTGCCTAGACGTTCATCCAGGCTCGTCGCGGAGCAGGGCCGCTTGAGCGTGTTATCGGCAGGTACTGGCCCGATCCAAAGGGCCAAGCGGGAAGATCAGTCGCGCATGGCCGGGAACAGCACGACCTCTCGGATCGACCGCTGCCCGGTCAGGAGCATCACGACTCGGTCGATACCGACGCCGATTCCCCCCGTTGGGGGCATTCCCTGTTCCAGTGCCTGGATGAACGCCTCGTCATAGGGCTGCGCCTCTTCGTCCCCGGCAGCGGCCAGCGAACGCTGAGCCTCGAAGCGCCGGCGCTGGTCATCCGGGTCATTCAGTTCCGTGAAGGCGTTGGCGATCTCCATCCCCCCAGCGAACGCCTCGAAGCGCTCCACCAGCCCCTCCTCCTCTCGGTGCTGCTTGGCCAGTGGCGAAAGTTCGAGCGGGTAGTCGAGGAGGAGCGTGGGCTGGACGAGGGTCGGTTCAACATGCTTGGACAGCAGCTCGTCGACCAGCTGCGGCCAGTTGTCACCTGGCTTGACCTCCAGACCCCGAGCCGACATGGCCGACGCCAGCGATTCCCGGTCCGGATGGGTTCGGATGTTGATCCCTGTGCGAGTCTCAATCGCACCGGCCAGAGTCTCCCGTCGCCAGGGTCCTTTGAAATCGATCGGTCCCTGATAGCCAACGGCATCGGCCACCGTTTTCATCAGAGCCTCAAGGCGAGCGGCGATGTCCAAGTAGTCGGCGTAGGCCTCGTAGAACTCCAGAACCGTGAACTCGGGGTTGTGCTTGGGCGACAGACCCTCGTTGCGGAAGTTCTTCCCGATTTCGTAGACCCGCTCCAATCCTCCGACGATCAAGCGCTTGAGATAGAGCTCAGTGGCGATGCGGAGGAACAGGGTGCGGTCCAGTGCGTTGTGATGGGTCGTGAACGGCCGGGCGGCCGCGCCCCCGTAAAGCGGTTGCAGCACAGGTGTTTCCACCTCGATAAAGCCCTGGTCATCCAGATAGCGGCGGATCGCCGAGATCGCTGCGGCACGGGTCATGAACACCTTCCGGGTGTCCTCGTTGGCCATCAGATCCAGCTCACGCTGTCGGTGGCGAGTCTCGACGTCCGACAAGCCATGATGCTTCTCGGGCGGCGGCCGCAGTGATTTTGCGAGCAACGAGTACGCCGTGATCCTCAGGGTCAGCTCGCCCCGCCGAGATCGCAGCGCCAGACCCTCGGCACCGATCAGGTCACCCAAGTCCAGATCGAGCAGGTCGCGCATCCCTTCCGGCCCCAGCTCGTCGACCCGCGCCTGCAGCTGGATCCGCCCAGAGCGATCCACGACGTCGAGGAACGCCATCTTTCCCTGGCCCCGCCGAGCCGCCAGGCGCCCGGCGACCCGATGGCTTACCGAGGTCTCCTCCCCATCCTGGAGACCCGCGTGAGCCTCCCGAACCGAGGAGATCGACTCTACGTCGGGAAAGGCGTGCGGGAAGGGGTCAACCCCACTGCGGCGCAGTTCGTCCAGCTTCTGCCGGCGGACCGCAAAAACGTCGCCGGGTTCCTCGTCTGAGCTCATCCCACGCAATCCAGAAGCGCCTCCAACGGAGGGAGCGTCAGCCGGTGACTTCGATCTTGGTGATCTTCAGCTTGCGCTCGCCCTTGGGGGTGGAGAAGGAAACCTGCTCGCCCTTCTTGTGACCGATGAGCGCCTTTCCGGCAGGGGATTCGTTGGAGAGCTTCATCTCAGAGGGTTTGGCCTCGGCCGAGCCGACGATCGTGTATTTACGCCGCTTGCCGTCGCCGTCGGTGACGTGAACCGTGGTTCCCACGCGCACCATGTCGTTGTCCAGCTCGGAGGCGTCGATCACCGTCGCCGAACGGAGCTTCTCCTCCAGCTGCGCGATGCGGGCCTCGAGCATCGCCTGCTCATTCTTGGCGTCGTCGTACTCGGCGTTCTCGGAGATGTCGCCGAACTCGCGCGCTTCCTTGATTCGGGCGGCCACCTCGCGGCGACGCGTGGTGGACATATGGTCCAGCTCCGCCTTGAGATTGGCGAGTCCTTCGGGGGTGAGAATGACGTCCTTGGGCATAAGCTCGAGCGATCTGGCGTGGGGCAGAAAAAAACCCGCTCAGCACGGGTGCGGGGCCTCGCGACTGAGCGTGGCCGGATAAGTATAGAGATCGCCGTCAGAGCCTCTGAGGGGACCCCTCGGACCGCTTGGATCTCCAACTTATCGCCGCTGCCCCATCACTGCCGCGGGAGCGACCGGAGGGCCCGGTCGCGGGGGCCTGACCCACGTACAGCCGGGATACCAGCCAGATCAGCGTCGGCACCATCACGAGTGCGTAGGCGGCCGCTTGAAGCCCGGCGCTCGGATGAGTCAGGAAGCGAGCCGGAACGATCAACCCCAGAGCGGCCACACCGCGGACTGGCGCGATGAATACCAGCAGGACGGAATAGATGATCGAGAGCACCGGCAGGCGACGGACATGAGCCTCGTAGGCGAGCAGCGCCAGAAGGAACGGGAAGTTGTAGTAGAGGTTGTCCCAGGGGTCCAGGGCGGCGCGAAGTAGTAGGACCAGCACAAGCAGCAGCAGAATTCGCTCCGGGGCCGGCTTCTCGACCGCGCTTCTCTGCCTTCGCCACCACAGGCCCGCAATCAGGAAGGGGAGCAGCACGATCAGGATCCGGGCGTGAACGACAAGCCAGGATGAGCGACCGAACCACCAAAGCAGCTGCCCTGGGTTGAAAATGGTCCCGACTCCCGTGCCGGTCAGACTCGCCGCGGAGGCGCCTGTGACAGATTGCTGGATCGCCAGGAGGCCACCGAGTACGGCACCGGCCAGCACGACAATGGTCAAGCCGGTGCGGACCCGATGCGCCGGCAAAGCGATCAACACGACTGGAAGCGCGGCGAGGGCCCACGGCTTGTTGATGATCGCGAGTGTCAGGAGGACGGTGCACCAGGTTCGTCGGTTCTGAAGAGCGGTCAGCACACTGGCTACGCACAGGACGGCACCTAGGACATCCTCCGGGTGGCCGCCGAAGATGGCCATGAACAGAGCCGGCGTCAGGGTGCCCACGAGCATCGTCCAGACGGCGCTGGGCGTAGGGTCGGCTCGCCGGCGCTCGTACAGAATCCAACTCAGCAAGATCGGCAGAGCGGCCAGGCACGGCAAGGCGGTGGCTACGAACACGGCACGCCAACCTCCTCCCCAGAGGCTCGCCACCAGCGCGAAGGGGGCTCGGAGAACAAGGGATCCGATGTAAGCGGGACCCCGCTGCACGAAGAGGACGACGTGCCCGTGGAAAAGGGCCTGGTACGCAGGCCAGGCCTCCCGATGAAAGTCGTTGAATTGGCCTGAAGGCCCTGCAGCCCACGTCACGACCGCCAGAATCAGCCCGAGCATGATCATCGACAGTGCGGCCAGGCCGACGTACTCCCGTCGGCCTCCCACGGCCCGCTCTTGCTCTACATCGTCTGATCCAGCTTTGACGGCCCGGTTTCGGTTAAGCACGCTGTCCATATAGATCGGCTTCGAGGCCGCAAGACCCAACCCTGCCCCGAACTCGGCCCTTGCAGCTGCTCGGCGCTCAAGCATGCTGGCTGCAACGCCGATACGCGTCGAGAATGGCACGAACTTCGGCTAGGCAAAGCTAGCCCCCAGTGGGGTTCTCACGATGAGCATCACCGCGCATGATCGACGCATGACCGATGCGGCCGCGCGGATCCTGGAGCGCCCACCGGCGCCGGCCGCCACCGAGACGCTCCCGGCCGTGGTCCCGTACCGCCTGTCGATCGTCATCCCCTGCCTCAACGAAGCAGAGACGATCCGGAAGTGCGTGTCTGAGGCGTTCACAGCGCTCACGGTCAACGACATCTCCGGGGAAGTCATCGTCGTGGACAACGGCTCGGATGACGGGAGCGCCGATCTCGCCGCGGAGGCCGGCGCACGCGTCGTGCCGGAGATCGAGCGCGGCTACGGAGCCGCCTACCTCGCCGGACTGGCTGCCGCGCAGGGCGAGTACATCTTGATGGCCGACGCGGACCTCACCTACGACTTCAGCGAGGCCCCGCGATTCCTCGCGGAGCTTGAGGCAGGAGCCGACATGGTGATCGGCAATCGGATGAACAACATCCACCCGGGGGCGATGCCCTGGCTTCACCGGTACGTGGGCAACCCGCTGCTCTCCGGCTTTCTGAATCTTCTGTTCAGGACCGGCGTGGACGACGCCCACTGCGGCATGCGGGCCCTCCGGCGGGACGTTCTGGAGCAGCTGGACCTTAGGACGACCGGGATGGAGTTCGCCTCCGAGATGGTGATCCGAGCCGCCAAGGAGAAGCTGGACATCCGCCAGTTCGACATCGAGTACCTCCCCCGGGGTGGCGAGTCGAAGCTCTCCAGCTTCCGAGACGGCTGGCGTCACCTGCGCTTCCTGCTCGTCCACTCCCCTACCCACCTCTTCATCGTTCCCGGAGCGCTGATGGCCGCTTTGGGAGCGCTGATCCAGCTGATGGTGCTTGTACACCTCTCCTTCCTAGGTCGCGCCTGGCAGATCCACGCGATGATCGGTGGCGCATTGCTCACCGTGGTCGGAACGCAGGTCGTATCACTTGGTGTTTTTGCCCACGCCTACGGCACCTATTTCATGGGTGAACACGACCGCTGGTTCAATCGAGCCCGGGCTCGCTACAAGCTCGAGCACGGCCTCGCCACGGGCGGAGCCATCATCCTGCTGGGTGGCGGGCTCGGGGCGTTCATCGTGGTTGACTGGATCTCGCGAGGCTTCGGCGCGCTCGGAGAGGAAAACCTTGCCGTAGTCGCCGCCACCCTGATCATCGTTGGCATCCAGGTGTTCTTCTCCTCTTTCCTGCTCTCGATCCTGGGCCTGCGCCGACGCGACAACACCAGCCAGAGCCGCGAGGTTCACGCAGCGCGTGACACCGGCACTGAGCTGATCAATCGCTGATCACCTCACAGCGCCTCGCACTTGAGCTGTGAGAGGGTTGGATCCGTGCGGATTTGTCTGGTGTACGACTGCCTCTTCCCCCACACCGTGGGAGGAGCTGAGCGCTGGTATCGCAATCTCTCGCTCCGCCTCGCCGGCAGCGGCCACGAGGTCACGTACCTGACGCTTCGTCAGTGGGATCGGGGCGACGAGCCCGACGATCTTCGGGGTGTCCGCGTCCAGGTGGTTGGCCCGAGGATGTCTCTGTACTCGGGAGGCCGGCGCCGCATTCTTCCCCCCCTCGTCTTCGGCTTTGGTGTTCTCTGGCACCTGCTCCGGGAGGGAGGCCGTTACGACGTGGTGCACACTGCGTCGTTTCCATACTTCTCGCTGCTGGCGGCGGGAGCTCTTCGCGCGATTCACCGGTACCGCCTGGTAGTCGACTGGCACGAAGTGTGGACGCGGAGCTACTGGCAGCAGTACCTCGGTGGCTCGCTGGGTCTGGTCGGTTGGTGGGTGCAGCGACTTTGCCTGGCACTCCCTCAGCAGGCTTTCTGTTTCTCAAAGCTGCATGCCCGGCGGCTCACCGCACTCGGCCTCCGCGGAGACGTCGTGCGGTTGCCCGGCGAGTACGAAGGTCCGACAGAGCGCCCTGTCGTGCTCCACCCAGAACAATGTGTGGTGTTCGCTGGTCGCCATATTCCTGAAAAGCAGGTCACCGCGATACCACCCGCCGTGGCCCTGGCGCGTCAGCAGTTACCGGAGCTTCGAGGACTGATAATCGGCGACGGTCCCGAGCGCCCCAGAGTTTTGGAATCCGTCGCGGCTCTTGGGCTAGACCGGCAGATCGAAGTCCCTGGTTTCCTCCCCGCGGCGCAAGTCGAGCAAGCGCTGGCCAGCGCGCTTTGTCTGGTCCTCCCGTCTCGGAGAGAGGGATATGGAATGGTGGTCCTGGAGGCTGCCTCGCACGGCACCCCCTCGATAGTGGTGGCTGGTGAGGACAACGCTGCCACCGAGCTTGTGGACGAAGGCGAGAACGGGTTCATCGCTCCGTCTGACTCGGCTGAGAACCTGGCCGAAGCGATCTGCCGCATACACAACGGAGGCACCGAGCTGAGAGCCAGAACCGCCGCTTGGTTTGCCAGAAATATCACGCAGCTGTCGCTGGAGTCATCTCTCCAGCGCGTGATCGACGCCTACGGCTCCCGCGATCCAGAGCGGCGTTGACGGACCCTGCCCGCGGAGACGTGCGACCCTGGAAGCGGATGAAGATCGCTCTCATCAACCATCACGTGGGCGGCAAATCCGGTGGAGGCGGCGGAGTCCGTCTCATGCTTGAACTCGGCCAGGGTCTGGCGCGCCGGGGTCACCATGTAACCGTCGCCGTCCACGATTACCTTGCGGGGGGGGAATTCGACTACGCGGTGAACGGTTTGGAGATCCGTGCCGTTCGCAACGGACTCGTCGAGTGGCCTAATGGTCGAATCGACCTGGCCCGCACCTACTGGCGGGAGATGCCCAAGGTTGCGCGACTTGTGCCTCGAGACGTGGACCTGGTCAATGGGCATGACTGGCTTGGGCTTCGTCCGGCTCGAATTGCAGCGAACCGCCTCCACGTGCCCATGGTCTGGACACGGAACGACGAGGCGCCCTGGGAGCGAGCCGTTGTTCCTGCGGAAACGATCTACGGCGATCCTCGGATAATCAAACGGGCGCTTTATGCGGCAACCAGCTGGCCAGACCTGCGGGATGCGCGGCGAGCTGATGAGATCGCCGTGCTGAGCACCCGCCAGCAGCAGATTGTCCGGCGAAGCTACGGAAAGCGATCGCAGGTCATGCCGATGGGCCCTCCGCCGCACTTCTTCCACCCACCGGACCGCGCCACAGCGCGCAAGAACCTCGATGTCCCTCCGGATGTCTTCCTCGTTGTCGCCTTCGGGATGTTCGTGAATCATCGGCGATTTGAGCACCTGATAGAGGCGATGGCCCATCTCAGTGATGATGCCTCTATCCACGCTCTCATCGGGGGTTCCGATCACGTCGACTCCCAGTACGCGGATTCCTTGCAAACGCGGATCAACGAGCTGCGTTTGAACGATCGCGTGCGGCTGTCCCGCCGGACGTTCAGCGAATCAGAGATGCAGGAGATGTACGTTGCCGCTGACGTCTTCGCGATCCTCAACAAGCGCTATGCCTGGGGGCTGGCGCCACTGGAGGCGCTGGCCTCCGGCACGCCCGCGCTGGTCTCGGAAGGCGCCCAGGTCGCCGACGTGCTGGTCGGGCGTCCCGGGGTAGCCGTAGAGGCCATGAACGATCCGGCGACTACCGCGGCCGCAATCCGCCGCTGGCGCCGTGGAGAGGGACGGATCGGGCTCGATCACACCCGGGACTGGCTGCGCGACGAGCTGTCCATGGACGCCTATGTCACCCGAATGGAGAACATCTACTCCGCAGCCATGGCCAACCGTGTCGGACGAGGCCGGCTTGGACGAGGCCGGCGATTCTCATGGCAAGGGGAACGACGATGAGCCGTGGTCTGCATGTCGGTTTCAATCTGGTCTACCTGATGCCCGGCCAGACGGGCGGCATGGAAACCGTGGCGCGTGAACTCATTCCGGCGATCGCCGAGGCTCAGCCTGGCTGGCGACTGACCGTGTTCGCCGGCCGGGATGCGCAGGATGTCGAAGGGCCCTGGCGTGACGCGGTCACCGACTGGATCACTCTGCCGGTGTCGGCGACCAACCGCGTCGAGTGGGTCGGTGCGGAACAGTTCCTCCTGCCCCCTCGAGCCCAGCGCGCGGGCGTGGATCTCCTCCATTCTCTCGGCGCCACCTCGCCACTGCGCGGCGACTTCACGCGAGTAGTGAGCATCTACGACTTCAACTACAGGATTCTCCCGGCGTCACACAACCGCGTGCTCGGCACCGGTCTCGACATGCTGATCCGGTTGGGCTCGCGGCGCTCCGATCGCATCATCACCTGTTCTGACAACACCCGAAACGACGCAGTGCGCTTTCTGGGCATCGACCCAGAGCGGATCGACACGGTGCCGTTGGGACTTGGAGCGACTGCGGGCAAGGATCTGTCCCCCACACCCACCAACGAGCTCCGTACGCGCTTCCACACGGGAGAGCGCAATGTGGCTCTCACGCTCTCAGACAAGCGCGCCCACAAGAACATCATCGGGCTGGTCGAGTCCGCTGCCCTCATCCCCCCGGAGCGTCGGCCAATCTTCATCGTGGCCGGCTACTCGACGCCTCATGTGCGGGAAATTCAGGCTCGGATTGCCGAGCTAGGGATCCAGGACGACTTCCGGCTCACCGATTGGGTCTCCGATGCTGATCGAGAAGGTCTCTACCGACTCGCCGATGTGTTCGTATTCCCATCTCTCTATGAGGGCTTCGGTCTGCCAGTACTGGAGGCGATGGCGCGCGCGGTTCCCGTGGTCTGCTCCAACGCCGCCAGCCTTCCCGAGGTTGCGGGCGATGCCGGATTGGCCGTCAGCCCGTACGATCACCGAGGCCTCGCTAACTCCATCGAGAGAGTGCTCTTTGAGGAGGGGCTGGCGCAGAACCTGCGGGAGTCCGGACAGCGTCGCGCCGCGCAGTTCACCTGGGCCCATGCGGCCGAAGGCACCGTCGCGAGTTATGAGAGAGCGCTCGCGCCGAACCGCCACGCTTCGTAGACACCAACCGTCCGACGACGAGCATGACCCAACGCGTTTTGCCCTCCATCGATGTTGTGATTCCGGTGCACAATCGCATCGAGCTCACCGAAAGCTGCCTAAGTCACCTGGCTGCCCAAACCGTGCCGCATCAGGTTCTCGTAGTCGATAACGGCTCCACCGACGGAACCTCCGACCGACTCCGAGACTCGTGGCCGGAGGTGAGCTTGCATCACACTGACCAGCCGCTGGGATTCGCCAAGGCCTGCAACTGGGGAGCAGCGCTTGGGAGCAACGAAGTCATTGTGTTGCTCAACAACGACGTCGACTGCCGACCGGACTTCTTGGAGCGGCTGATTGCGCCGTTTTCCGCTGACGATTCAATTGGAGCGGTCGCCTCAACCATGCTGCGCCTGGACGAGCGGGCCATTGACAGCGTCGGGCTGTTCGCCGACGTCACATTGGCCGGGTTCCAGCGCCTGGACGGGCAGCCACCCGGACGCGCACACGACCCAACGCCGCTGCTGGCCAGCCCAGCAGGCGCTGCCGCAGCGTTTCGTCCGCCGCTTGGGATGAGGTCGGCGGCTTGGATGAGGCCATCGAGGCCTACATGGAGGACTTTGATCTGGGCTTGCGCCTGCGCATTGCCGGCTGGGGAATGGTCACGGCGCCTGATGCCGTCGGAGTTCACCGAGGTTCGGCGACGCACGGGCGTCGGTCCGCATCCCAGCGCCGCCTGTTCGGCTTTGGACGCGGCTACGTCCTGCGACGCTACCGGGTGCTTCACACCCGACATGCCGCACGGACACTCCTGACGGAGGCGATCGCAGTAACAGGGGATGTCGTCCTCTCTCGCGACCTTGCGGCGTTCCGGGGACGTATCGCTGGATGGCGCGCGGCCAAAGGTTTGTCACCACGATCCTGGCCGCCGGCGGGCGTGATCGACACCAGCATCAGCTTCGCCGAATCGCTTCAGTTGCGACGGGCGACCTTCTCTCGTCGAGACGTCAACCAGCCGTCGGCGCCCGCTGCCCGCGCCTGAACTGGAGCACGTGGGACACCTCTGGAGGGAAACGACCCAACAAGGCGAGCGCGGCAGCATAGGCCGCCGTGGCGACGAGCACGTCGAGAATCGCTGACACACCGACGACATAGCCAAGCGCAAGTCCAGCGATTCCGGCCAGCGCAGCCGCCGGAATACATCCCAGAGGGAGGCGGAGGTTGCGATTCGACCGGGACAGCGCCACGGCATTGCCGATGACGAGCGCAAGCTCACCGCCAACCGTGGCGATCGCACCGCCTTTGGCCCCAAGCGACGGAATCAGCACCAACCCCAACCCGAGCGTCACAAGCAGCCCTGACGCGTTGGCGTACATGACCGTCCGATAGCCCCGCAGCGCCAAGATCGGGAACGCAATCGCCGACGCCATGAACGTACCGATGACCGCTAGCCCTTGAATCCGCAGGACCTCGGCGGCGGGCGCCGCCGCGTGACCACCGATCACGGCGACGATCAGACCTGCAGCCAGTTCGAGGGAAATCGCCAGCCAGACTCCGACGATCACCGAAAGCTCGAATATCCGTCGCGCCGCGTAGGCGAATCTGGGCGAATCCGTGGCGGCTGCTCGAGCGAGGATTGGGTAAGCCGCCCCAATCACGATCGACGGAACAACAATCAGTGCCTCGACGACCCGGAAAGAGTACCGAAAAAATGCCGAGCTGGGTAGGCCCTGCGATTAGTGACACAAGCAGCACTGTGAGGCGGAAGTACGTAACACCGAGCGCGACGGCGACGGCAAAGGGCACCGTGTCACGCAGGAGAGGCAAGGTCGTGCTCAGATCGAACCTCGGGCGCCTGGGCATTTTGCCCGCCACCAACCGGCGGGTCAGAACGAGGGCAGACACACTGGCAGGGATCAGGACGGCGACGAGAGCGACCAGATCAGCACCGGCCAGCACCAACGCAACGACCAGCAATGTCGCGACACCCTGGCGGAGAAGGTCGGCGGCCGCCACCCACCCGAAGCGCAAGTTCGCCTGCAGCGGTGCAGCGAGAACAGTTTGAGAAGCCTGGGCCGCCAGCCCGATCGCGGCGAGGCCGGTAGCGAGCACAACAGTTGATCCGTAGCCCGCGACAGCAGCAAACACAACCGCCGCGGCGATGCTCAGGCCGGCGAGGAGCATTCGGATACCCATGAGATTGGCCAGCAGCCGATCACGGTCGCTGCCGGAGCGCGTTGTGTACTCGCGCAGGGCGACGACACTCAGGCCTCCTTCTCCGAAGGAGATGGCGATGGTGGCGATGGTGATGGCGAGGGTGTATCGCCCATACCCGATCCGGTGGAGGTGACGTGCGATGAGCGGCACCGCAACCAGGCCGAGGAGAAGCGTGCCACCGTAGCCGGCCAGGCGCAGCACACTGCCGCGCAGCGCGAGTGGCCCAGCGTCCGAGGTATCGAGCGGATCTACGACCGCGACCTCGCTCTCGTCGCGCCCTGACACCCCCTGATCGTACGACGAGCAGCCGATAACCTCACTGTCAGCTGAATCCCAACATCCGCCGATACGCTCTGGGCAAGCCACGTGACGCGATGATCTCGAACGAGCCAGGTAAGCGGGAGCCGGTCAGGCTCTCAATCTGCATCCCGACGTACAACTTCGGCGAATTCATCGGCGCGACTCTGGAGAGCATCCTCGGCCAGGCCACTCCGGAGGTGGAGGTAGTCGTATTTGACGGCGGGTCGACTGATGAGACCCCCCGCGTGGTAGCCGCCCTTCAAGAGGCCTATGGCGGCGTGCTTCGTTACGAGCGACGCAGCCAACGCGGCGGCATCGACCGGGATCTCGCCGCAGCCGTCGCGAGCACTCGAGGCGAATACTGCTGGATTTTCTGTGCAGATGACGTCATGGCTCCGAGCGCGCTCGACCGCGTACTCGCTCACCTTAGGGACCGGCTGGATGTCTATCTGTGTGGATTGACCATCTGCGACCGCCGCTTGCATCCGCTCAAGAGACACCCGGTCGCCGCATTGAGCAGGGATGCGACGTTTGAACTCGGCGACGACCGACAGCGTCGCGAGTACTGTGCTTTGGCAGAAACGACGACCGCGCTCTTTAGCTTCGCGGGCTCCATCGTGGTCCGCAGGGTCAAGTGGGACACACGCGAACTGGACGAGGACTTCGTTGGAAGCTGCTGGGCACACGTGGCGCGGTTTTTTTCAATGGTCCCCGACGGGCTCAGTCTCGGCTTTCTATCCGACTCATACCTTTACAAGCGATCTGACAACGACTCTTTTCTGACCAATGGGGTCGTCGCCCGAGTTGCGCTCGCGGTTGACGGCTACAACCGTCTTGCCGACGTCTTTTTCGGAGCCTCAAGCGTGGAAGCTCTCCACATTCGTCGCCTGCTTGCTAACGAGTATCCGCCGCAATTGATGATCCACACGCGCGCTCAGGCGGCCAGGGAGTCTCCGTCGGATGTTCAACTCCTCAACCATTTGGCTGCGCGGCTTTACGCCGACCCGTCGCTCGCCAATAAGTTGCGCCACCTCGCGTATCGCGCCACCCCACCCACCGCCTACACCGCGGCACGCGCTGCCTATGCGACGACACGAAGACGCATCCGAGCACCCCGCGCTGGCTAGCTGTCAAGCCCTGGTACGTTGCGCTCGTCTTGTGGCGAGGATCGCCCAGCCGAGGGTGCGGGCCTGACGGTGCGCGCAGTGGGGTGGACCCAGGCCAATCGCTACGATCTGCTGGTGTCCTGCTCCTCGCCGCCGGCGCTGTGTCCGCCGACGATCACGGGTGTGGTGTCGCTGGGGCCACCTGTCTGCACGCCGCGGCGTCCCGGAGGGCCCCGACAGCCCAGGCGCGTGACCCGCTCCATTCGCTTGAGTGATCGATAGGCACCCCTCACAATCCGTGGGGGCTTCTAAATGGCGACACTTCGGCGCTAGCGTTGCGCGCCTGCTTGGGTGGTCCGAGCGCCAGGCGGCAGTCGTCGGGCCTGGCGCGCAGTTCGGCGAAGACCGAATCCTGGCCGAGGTCTTCAGCGACACGAGCGTCGGCTACTGCGCCGAAATTGGTGCTTACGACGGGCAGACTGGTAGCGCGACGCTCGCTTTCGAGCGGAAGGGGTGGCACTGCCTGCTCGTCGAACCGATCCCCGAATGCATCGAGGAGATCCAGCGGCACCGTAAGGGCGTCGTCAGGCAATGCGCCGCCAGCTCCGCAGAGGGTGAGACAACTTTCTTTCTCGCCACACACGTCGAGCAAATGTCGACTCTAGAGCGAGATCACGCCCACCACGTATGGGTTGCTGAACTCGGGGGCAAGATACGAGAGATTACGGTGAGAACGGCTCGAATTGACACCCTTCTGGAGGAAGCAGGCTTCCCGGCGCTTCAGTTCATCACGCTCGACGTTGAGGGTCACGAGCTCGAAGCATTGCATGGCTTTTCGCTCGGGCGCTGGGCGCCGCGGATCGTGATCATCGAGGAGAACAGGCTGCGCCGGTCCTCGTCTGTGCGGTCGCACATGGCGTCGCAGGGCTACGTCAACTTCAAGCGGACCGGAGTCAACGACTGGTACGCGCGCTTCGACGACAACCTAGTCGTGGATCGTGCGGTCCTTGCGCAGTTCGAGCGGGAGCGACGCACGCTGATCGTTCGCGACGCATTGGTCCGGTGGCGCGCGACGATAGGCAAGCTGGGTGGTCGTTCACGTGGTGCGCGATGAGCCTCGAAAGCCAACCCGAAGCAACACTACCTGGGCGGCAGACCGGGACAACTATTACCTACCCCAAACCCAAGACCGTCCGCGTCGTCGCCGCTAACTCAGCTAGCTCCCAATATTCGCACCTCGGGCAGCGGCACGATGAACTGACCGCCCGCTCGAGGAACTCCTGCTCCCGCTCGAGGAACTCGTCGAGGAAATGCCACGGCAGGACGAGGTAATAGTCGGGTTTGAGGCCCGGGACTCCTCCTCGCTGATGATCGGGATCTGCGTCCCGATCGTCTCCGAGCCCCACTTGTCCGGGTTGCGGTCCGCGGCGACGTCGATCAGGTCGTGGTCGATGCCCGCATACTGGAGGATCGTGTTCCCCTTCGTCGACGCGCCGTAGACGTGGATCTCTTGCCTTCTCTCGGAGTCAGCTTGCACGTGCTGGACGAGCTCGTCGCGCACCGTCTCGACGCGCTGGCGGAACTCCTCGTAGGGCTCTGGCGCGTCGAGCGCGAGCTCGAACTCGCTGACCCGCAGCTTGCGCAGTCCTTCGACCTGCTCGGGGGTCTGCTCGATGGTCGCCCGGCATGCCCGATGAAAAGGCGAATCGAGCCGCCGTTGATGTCGTTGAGCTCGGCCGCGACGACCTCGAGGCCGCCCTCGCCAAGAGCCGCTCGATAACCGCCAGCGAGTAGTACTCGAGGTGCTCGTGGACGATCGCGTCGAACGCGTTCGCCTCGAGCATGATCGGGAGGTAGTGCAGCTCGATCACCCAGATCCCGCCCTTCGCCAGGAGCGTCGGCAGACATCGGCGACGAACTCGCGCGGGACTGCTCCAGGTCGTAGAACATCGCGATCGACGGTGATCGCTTTCGCCTTCTGATCTGGCCGCCGGCGCCGAAGGCCCTCGGCGGAGAAGAAGTCGCGGACGACGTCGTAGCCCTTCTCGACCGCGTACCGCGCGACGTCGGAGGGGTCGAACCCGAGGTAGCTGCAGGCCCTCGGCCTCGTAGCCGTCGAGCAGGGTGCCGTCGTTGCAGCCGATGTCGACGACGAGGTCGCCGGCCTCGAGCGGCACGATTGACTCGACTGCCTGCGCGATGCCGTGCAGGTTCTCGGTCATCGTGCGATTCACGCCGCTGCGGTACCAGTAGGAGCTGTAGAGAATCGCCCCTGGAACCGTGTGGCGGTCTGGATCAGCCCACATGCCTCTTGGTCCTGGGTCATGTCGCAGCGCACGAGCTCGAGTGGGATCGCCCGCTGCACGGGCTGGCCTCCCTTGGGATCGGCGAACGCTCCCGCGATTCGGTGATTCCCGAGCGACAGGACGGGGGCGAGGTGCGGGCAGCCACAGATCCGGCAGGTCGTCCGGGTGATCAGGCTGGTGCGTGGAGCGGTGTTGCGAGATGCTCAAGTGCTTGTTCCGTAGCGGAGCGGCGCGCGAATATCGCACATCGGCCGCCAGAATCGGACGGCCGTCGGCGCAGGTGCGTCGCGTCTGGCGGAACCTCGGAGATCAGGCCCGCTGCGGGCACCTGTGTAGCCTTGACCGCGATCACTGCCTGACCGCATCCCGCCCGCGCTGATCACCGGCATCACCGGTCAGGATGGCTCATACCTCGCCGAGCTGTTGCTCGACAAGGGCTACGAGGTGCACGGAATGGTCGGCGCTCCTCGACGGAGCGGTTCGAGCGGATCGAGCACTGCGCGACGCGTAACGCTCCATCAAGGCGATCTGCTCGACCAGCGCTCGCTCGTCGACGCACTGCGGGCCGCTCGGCCCGACGAGATCTACAACCTGGCCGCGATGTCGTTCGTGGCGGTCGTCCTGGATCCAGCCCACGCTGACGGCGGAGTTCACCGGCGTGGGGGTGACCAGACATGCTCGAAGCGATGCGCGAGGTGTGCCCCGAGGCGCGCTTCTACCAGGCCTCGTCGAGGGAGATGTTCGGCAAGGTCAGGGAGGTGCCCCAGAACGAGCGACGCCGTTCTATCCCCGCTCGCCGTACGGCGTCGCCAAGGCGTACGGCCACTTCATCACCGTCAACTACCGCGAGTCGTACGGGCTTCACGCGACCAGCGGGATGCTGTTCAACCACGAGAGCCCACGTCGCGGACTTGAGTTCGTGACCCGCAAGATCACCTGGCATGCGGCGGCCATCAGGCTCGGGTCTCAGACACGAGCTGCATCTCGGAAATCTCGATTCCGAGCGCGACTGGGGCTACGCCAGGGACTACGTCGAGCCATGTGGTTGATGCTCCAGCGGGACCAACCGGACGATTTCGTCGTGGCCACGGGTATCTCACACTCGGTGCGAGACTGTCTGGAGGTGGCCTTCGACCACGCCGGCGATTCAGATCGATGACCATGTGGTTCTTGATCACGAGTCCTGATCAGACCGGCCGAGGTCGATCACCTCGTCGGGGACGCCGCAAGGCCGACGCGTCCTGGGCTGGGAGCCCAAGGTCGGCTTCGAAGAGCTGATCCGGATGATGGTCGACTCGGATATGGCGCTGCTCCGCCGAGAGGCGCCCAGGCTGCGCGACCCCCAGACGTAGCGCGCGGGTCTAAGCGGAGACAGGAACGCTTTGTTCCGCATGATCGTTAGCTGCGCTCAGTGCCTGAAGCGCAGCTCGAATCGTCGGTGCCGTCTGGACCGCCGCCTGAAGAGCCTTCTGCTGCTGCCGAGTCCCGCCTAGCCGCTCCACGTACCACGGGTAGAACTTGCGCAGATATCGCGTCGCCCGCTCCTCACCGAGGTGCTCGATCGCCCGCTCGATCACCCAGTCGAGCTCGGCGAGGACCTCCTCCCGTGTGGGTTCCCGTTCCGCTTCCCGGCGACCCAGGAGCTGAGCGAACAACCACGGGTTACCGAGCGACCCGCGCGCCAGGAGCACGGCATCAGCGCCCGACTGCTCAAACGCATACCGGGCTGAGGCCACATCGCGCAGACCGCCTGAGATCAGGACCGGCACCGGCAACGACTCCACCAGCGAGCGAGCCAGACCGTAATCCGGCTGGCCGGAATGGCGCTGAGAAGCATGCCGGGGGTGGATGGCCAGGCCGGCTACGGCTCCCGACTCGGCTAGAGCTCGCGCCGTTCGCACCCCGGAGTCGTCGCCGGGATGGAGGCCGGTGCGCAGCTTCACGGTGACTGGCAGGCCGCTGCCCCGCGCCGCGGCGCGGGCCAGAGCCACGGCGCGATCTGGGTCGGCCAGGAGCGCCGCGCCCGCCCCGGTCTTGCAAACCTTGGGCACCGGGCAGCCCATGTTGATGTCGATCAGGTCGGCGCCCGCCTCGGCCACCCGCTCGGCGGCTGAAGCCATCACGTCGGGGTCTGACCCGAACAGCTGAACCGACACCGGGTGCTCGTCGGCGTGGATGCGCAGCAGCTCCCGGCACGTCCGCTCGTTGCCGTAGTGGACGGCGAAACTGGAGACCATCTCCGAGACGGCCAGCCCAGCCCCGTAGCGCTTGGCTTGGAGTCGCACGAACCAGTTGCCGATCCCGGCCAGCGGAGCCAGCACCACCCGGTTGGGCAAACGGACTCCTCCGAGGGTCCACGGGTCGGTCAGTGAGGTGGTCATCAAGACTTCATGGTACGAATCAGGCAATGGAGATCGGCGAACAGCTCGAGCCTTGGATTCAGGTAATCCGCAAGCAGGTGCCTGATCTGGAGCTGTTCGATGCCCACACTCACCTGGGCGAGAACGACCCCGATGGGATGCGGCAGAGCCCCGGGGAGCTGCTGGAGACCCTCCAGATCTCGGGCGCTCGGGGTGCGTTTGTGTTCCCGATGCACGAGCCCGACGGGTATCGGCCCGCCAACGACATGGTGCTGGAGGCGGCCAGGAGCTCAGGGGGACTGCTGGTGCCGTTCTGCCGCGTGAATCCGCACGATGGGGCGCTGGCCGAGGCGGAGCGGGCGATCGGCGCAGGGGCGCGTGGGATCAAACTGCACCCGCGAGCAGAGGCCTTCCCGCTCGATCATCCAGACGTGCCGGCGCTGTTCGCGCTGGCCGACGAGCGGTCCTTGCCGATCCTGATCCACGCCGGGAGGGGCATTCCCGCCCTGGGCGAGCACGTGGTGGGTTATGCCGGGCAGTACCCCAACGCCCGGATCATTCTGGCCCACGCCGGAATCACCGACCTCAGCTGGATCTGGCGGGTAGCGGCAGACCTGCCCAATCTGCTGTTTGACACGGCGTGGTGGATGCCGTCCGACCTGATCGCGCTATTCTCGCTGGTTCCGCCCGGACAGATCGTCTTTGCCAGCGATGCGCCGTACGGGCATACGCTCGCCTCAGCGGCATTCCAGCTGCGAATCGCCCTGCAGGTGGGCCTTTCACCGGAGCAGGTCCAGCTGATCGCTTCCGGTCAGTCGCTGCGACTGGCTGCGCTGGACGCGCCCGCGCCGGGGGGACCGGCGATTGGAGAGCCCGAGCGACCCTCGCACGTGCTGCTCGACCGTGTCGCCGCCTTCCTGCAGACCGGAACGATCATGTCGTTCCGCGGCGGCGATGGCAGCGAGATGCTGGCCTTGGGCCGCCTGGCTTGTCAGGTCCCCGACGAGGTCGACGACGCGCCCGTATTTCGCACGATCCTCAAGCTGCTCGACGCATACGACGAGGCAACCCGGGCCGAGCCCGACAACCGGCGCCGGTTGACATTTCTGCTCATGGCGATCACAGCAGCACGCACGCCTGACGTGCCGATTCCGGCCTGAGCTCGGTTCAGGCCTTGACCAGCTGCGCCTGCCACCAAGCGATCGTGTCGGCCATCATCTGATCCAGCGGTATCTCCGGCCGCCACCCGGTGGCTGCCGTCAAACGCTCGTGTGAGCCGCGGGAATCGGCCACGTCAATGGTCCGCACCAGAGCTGGATCGATCACGTGCTCAACCTCGATTGGCGCGATCAGCGCCGCTGCGGTTGCCACGTGGTCATTGGCTGAGACCGAACGCCCCGAGCTGATGTTGTAAACGCTCGGTTCGACGCCGGGTGAAGCGAGCAGGCGGTAGGCCCGCACCACGTCCCGCACATCTGTGAAGTCACGCCTGGTGTCTGGGTTCCCGGTGACGATCGTTACCGTCTTAGCACCCGCCGCGCGTGCTCGAGCGGCCTGTCGGGCCAGCGATGACACGATGAATGCCGGGCTTTGGCCTGGACCCGCATGGTTGAAGGGACGGGCCAGGACGATGTCGATGCCGTGTACCTGGGCATAAACGTCAGTCAGCATCTCTCCGGCGGCCTTGGAAACGGCGTATGGGCTACGCGGGGCCACCGGCGCCCCCTCGGTGAGCGGCAGCTCAGACGGAATCCCGTATACCTCGCAGGAGCTCACCCAGATGACCCGCGCCTCCGGAGCGTGTTTTCGTACCGCCTCCAGCAGGTTGACGCCCCCGATCACGTTTCCATCGAGCGTGGTTGCCGGGTCCGTCCATGAGCGGCCCACCTGACTGAGCGCAGCGAGGTGGTACACGACTTCAGGCGCTGTCTCGGCTATCAGCTGATCCGTCCCAGCGGCATCGCGAAGGTCAAGCCCGACGACGTCGCTGTCAGGGGCATCGGGAGGACGGCGCGAAATGGTGGTTACATCGTCGCCTGCTTCTCGACAGGCGCGGACCAGCCACCCGCCGGCGAACCCGACCCCGCCTGTGATCAGGACTCGCACAGGGCGAACCTTGGACGAGCGAAAGAGCTCACAGGTGCTGGGGCGGACGGGTCAGGACTTCGCATGACTGGGCATCGGACCGTCCTAGGGTAGTCACCTCGTGCACTCAGATCGACCAGCGATTCAGCGCGGCTGGTTGCGCTCCCAGATCAGCTGCAGCCCGACCAGCGTGAGCAGTCGTCAACCTCGTCGATCGTCTCCCGGATGAAGGGCACCAGCGTCAACGCCAGCCCCCCGGTGGCGATCACCGCGGTCTGCGAGCCAAGTTCCTCACGTAGACGGCGAACGATGCCCTCCACCTGCCCGGCGAACCCGAAGGCGATCCCGCTGCGCACGGCGTCGACGGTGGATTTGCCGATCAGCGCGCGGGGCTCGGCGATCTCGACCTTCGGAAAGTTGGCCGCCCGCTCGTACAGGGCATCCATCGAGATCTCCGCTCCCGGTGTGATGATGCCTCCGAGGTACTCTCCCGTGGCGGACACGGCGTCGTAGGTGATCGCGGTTCCGAAGTCGACCACGACGCAGGTGGATTGGTAGCGCTCATAGGCGGCCACGGCATTGACCAGGCGATCCGCCCCGACCTCACGGGGGTTGTCGATCCGAATCGGCATGCCGGTGCGGATGTTCGGCCCCACCACCAGCATCTCGTGGCCGAGATACCGCGTCGCCATCGCAGCCCACTGATCGATCAGCTGTGGGACCGTGGAGGAGATGATCGAGCTTCCGATGTCGGCGAAGCCGAGCCCTCGCAGGGCGAGGAGATTCGACAGCGCCGCTCCAAGCTCATCCTGCGTGGATTGGCGAACGGTGGCGAACCGCCAGTGCTCCTCCACCACATCCCCCCCGGCCCCGAACACGCCGAAGTGGGTCTGCGTGTTGCCGACATCCACCACCAGCAGCTTGCCACCTGGATCCTGGGTCATCCGCAGGAATAGATGCTGCCGGTCGATGCCGATGCCGAAGATCTCGTATTGCCGAGGGGAACACGGCTGTCGGCTGAGCCGCCGGCTTCCGGAGTCCTCTTCCAACTTTTCGGCCGTGCCGCTGGCTTGTTCGGCTGCACGACCCGGGCATTCGCTGTACGCTCGTCAACATCGCCGATGGCGAGGACTTGCCGTTCGGCACCACGCTGTCGGACTTCGACGGTGTGATGTTCCCCGGCTCGCCGCTGCATATCTACGACCCACCCCGTGGGTCACGCGGCAGATCGATTTTGCTCGTGCCGCCTTTGCCGCCGGCGTGCCTGTCTGGGGCAGCTGCTGGGGTTTGCAGCTTGCCGTGGGTGAGGCGCTTGGAGGATCGGTCCAGCGCAATCCTCGCGGACGCGAGCTGCCGATCGCTCGGGCGATTACTGTGACGGAGGCAGGCCGGCGCGACCCGCTTCTCGCGTCCCGTCCTGCCGTTTTCGACGCGCTGTGCTCGCACCTCGACGAGATCGAAACGTTGCCGCCGAACTCGCAGGTTCTTGCGGCGAACGAGGTTTCCGCGGTTCAGGCGATAGCCGCACAAACCCCAGGGCGGGGCAGTTTCCACGGCACGCAGTATCACCCCGAGCACACTCTCGCGGTCCGGGGGGCGCCCATCGAGATCAGAGCCGCCGAGCTTGTCGAAGAGGGTTTTGGCATCGAGCCGTCCGAGATCGTCGCGATCGCAGCCGATTATCGCGCCCTGCACGCAGAGCCTACCCGCCGCGACCTGGTTTGGCGGTATGGCATTGCCAGCGAGATCATGGATCCCGTTCGCCGCACGACCGAGATCGGCAACTGGCTGTTGACCGTCGTTGAACGTCGCGGGTTCGTCGAAAAGCCGCCTTCCCTCGCCGGTCGGTGGCGAGTGAGCGCCGCGCCCGGCGAATGTTCCGGGCGGGCGCGCAGGTACTGTGGTTTGAGGCGCAGAAGAAGAAGGGCTGAACCATCAGGTGGTACCGTTTAAGAGTTCGCCGATCCCCCGCCATGCCCGAATGCTGCGGGAATCCACGGCTTTTGTGCCGCGGTACGGGAAGTTCGAATCCATCTCCCTCCAGCGGGGAGTCTGCGAACTTTCGGTTCCCGAGCGGCCCGTTCTGGCTGATCCGGGTCGACGCCCCTAAGACGAGAGAAGGCCTTGCACATATAGCCGCTGTCCGCCAGGAGGAGGTGGTCCGGTTCATCGAAGGGATTTCTATCTTCGCGCTCCCGACGGCAACAGGCTGTGCGGTCTGTATCGCATGCCGGCCGCTTGCAGCGGGACTCGCCCTGCACCGCGGCAGATGATCGCATGCCCTTCGCGGCCGGCACACAACCGGAACACAGAGCGCCCCGGTTGTGGAAGGGGAAGAGGCGACGTCTGGCGTCCGGATCGTCATGCGCGACAATGTCTCGGCCGATCGAGCCGACCCGGGCGTCAACCCGTTGCGGGCGGCGGCGAAGCACTCGATGGCGGTGAACCTGCTGTGCTGGGGCCGGTTGCAACAGGCCGGAGAATTGGGCGGCCCGCAATCCGAACACACGGCTCGTCATCGACCGCCGATCACCCCGGCAAATACGGAATGGGCATAGGAGCTCAGCCCCTCGGACAGAGGTGCCGATGAAGGTGGGACCCCATTTGGGTATGCGACTGCTCATAACAGAGGGTTCTGATGGATATCCGGCCAATCGGCGGCCCGGCGCGATGACCATCGCCGACGTGGCTGCGGCGCGGCGCAACCAGGTCCCGCTCGGCATCGCTTACATGGTCGGTTCCACTGCGATGTTCGCCGGCGGCAATGCGGTCGTGAAGTGGCAACTTGCTACCTATCCGCTGGGCGAGGTTGCGTTCGGGCGCACCCTGTTCGCATTCCTGACCGTCGCGGCGATCGTGTTACCGCGCGCCGGGTGGGGCGTCTTGCGGACGCGACGCTACCGCGAGCATCTGCAGCGCGGCCTGTCGCAGTTTGGCTCGATGCTGTGCTGGTTCCTCGCGGTCAGCGTGCTGTCGCTCGGCTCGGCGACGGCACTCGGCTTCGCGGCGCCATTGTTCACGACCGTGCTGTCGATCGTGATCCTGAAGGAGAAGGTCGGCATCCACCGCTGGTCGGCGCTTATCGTCGGGTTTGTCGGCGTCCTGATCATCACCCATCCCGGTGCCGGCACGCTCACCTACGGCGCGCTGTTCGCGCTCGTCAACGCGGTCTTAATCTCGACTGTGGCGATCGCGATCCGCCGCATGAGCATGACCGAATCGGCCGAGACGCTGACGCTCTACCAGATGAGCATTATGACCTTGTGCACCGCCGGGCTGCTGACGCTCGGGTTCCAAGCCCCGCATCTGGGGGACGCACTGATGCTCGCGCTTGCCGGGGTCGGCAACGGAATCGCCCAGTTCTGGTGGACGCGCTCGCTTTCATTGGCGCCGCCCTCGGCAGTGGTGCCGTTCAACTACCTTTCGCTGGTATGGGCAATGATCCTGGGCTTCGCGGTGTGGGGGGACGTGCCTACCTCCGGCCTGCTGGTCGGCTCCGCGATCGTTGTCGCCTCCGGTGTTTACATCCTGTGGCGCGAGACCGTGCACCGCCGCCGCCCGGCGGTCCCAGCGCTGCAGCGGGGGTAGTTGCATCAAGCAGGTTGCGAAGGGGTTTGACCTCGGGGGAGGGCGGGTGGAGGACCAGCCCGGAAGAGTGCGCGGCCGCCATCGAACGCGGACGAGGCGAACGAATGAGACGCTTCCTCCAGCGTAGAGTCAAGGTGCGAACTCGACCACACGGCTTCGGCCTGCCTCCTGCGAGCCACGCGCCCGCACCGCCGATAGCCGTTTTGGCACCGGAGATTTCACCAGACGAAGACGAAAACGAGCTGGGCGAGGCCGCTTCGCCGAATGGCTCGGTCAGAAGGTACTTTGAATCCGCTGCGAACCGGTCCCCTCGAGGATTGGGAGGTTAGAAGGCGACAAGCCGGTCTCAGACCCCCGTTATATTTACCTCCCCGGGGTTCGTTCCTGTGACCTCGACGGCTGGCTCGGCTTGCACGGCTGGCAGATCATGTACATCGCCGAGGCGGTTCCGACCCTACTGATCGGCGTCGTCACGCTGTTCCTGCTGACCGACAGGCCGGAGCAGGCAAAGTTTCTTACGGCGGCAGAGAAGACCTGGCTCGCTGCGAAGGCGGCAAGCGAAAAGGATTTCGCGCTGGGCTATGGGGGCGATGGTTGCGCCATCGCCGAAACAAGCCCCGGCAGGATAAAAGTATTGCTGGCGTGGCTAGTTTCACTCCGCTCTGCGTCTGGGACAAAATCGAGGGAGAGTTGTCATGGGTAAACTTCAGGGCAAGGTCGCGCTGGTCACCGGTTCGGGCCGCAATATCGGCCGGGCGACTGTGCTGCATCTCGCCCGTGCGGGCGCGCATGTCATCGTCAATGCACGCTCCAACCAAGCCGAAGCCGACGCGGTCGTCCGCGAAGCCCAGGCGCTCGGTGTTAGGGCCATCTCGATCATCGCCGACATGGCAAAGAAGGATGAGGTCGAGGCGATGGCGGCGAAGGCGCTCTCCGAATTCGGCCGCGTTGACATCCTCATCAACAACGCGGCGATCCGCCCACACATGCCGTTCCGCGAACTGACCGACGAGGATTGGGAGCACGTTCGCAATGTCGTCCTTGACGGCGCTCTCTACCTTACGCGCGCGCTGATCGGCCCGATGGTTGAGAACAAATACGGCAACATCCTGTTCTTCGTTGGCGACGGAGCCTATTCAGGTCGCGGCAGCGGTCGCGCTCACCTCTCAGCAGCCAAGATGGCGCTGGTCGGTTTGGCGCGCGGGCTCGCCTCTGAATTCGCGCCGCACAACATCCGGGTAAATGTCGCTCGCCGGAGAGCATTGACACCCGGCGCGACAACCCGAACGGTATGGCAACTGTCCGCCGGACGCTGCCGGCATCCCGCTCGGGCGGCAAGGGAAGATCGACGAGATCGCCGCGACCTGCCTGTTCCTGGTCAGCGACGGCGGCGGGTTCATCACCGGCCAGACCATCCACGTCAACGGAGGTGCCGGTTATTATTGAAGCGCGCCGCCTATTTCGGGCACGACGCGGCACCGCTGTTTGAGTTTCTAAGTTCCTTGCCGCAAATCCTTGCTCTTGTCTTCAAGGCGCTGAAACCGGGCGGCCTACACTTCGCAAGTGACAAGGGTGGGGGCGCAGAAGGGCGTGACCGTTATGGTCGCTACTTCAACTATCTCTCGCAAGAGGATGTCACCGAAGCATATCGCCGTTCCGGTCCATGGGAAGTCCAGCGCGTCACTTCCGAGAATGTCACGGCCCGGCATCTTTGGAAATTGCCGTCGACATCTGGTGCTCGTCATCTGCGGCGAGCCGCACCTCCTGCTCTTCTTTGGTAGACCAGGACCTGATCGGGAGCCACTTGCAGCGAAACGCTTCCGAAAACGCGGCCGATTGGCTTAAAACGTCTGCCTGCGCCCCCTGCCGGCCGCAACGGGCGCTGCGGCCGCAACCTTGGAGGAGACTGCCATGCCATTCTTTCAAAAGGGCGACGTCCGCATTCGCTACGAGGAGGCCGGCTCAGGCTTCCCGCTGCTGGTCACTCCCGGTGGCGGCCTCGAATTCGCGCGTCAGCAACTGGCCGACCGCGGTGATCAACGCGATGGAAGAGTTCAAGAACGACTTCCGCTGCATCACGATGGACCAGCGCAATGCCAATGGCGGCGAATCCAGCGGTCCCGTGCAGGTTGATAACCCGTGGGATGCGTTTGCCGACGACCAGCTCGGGCTGATGGACCACCTCGGGATCCGCGAATTCTTCTATATGGGCTACTGCATCGGCGGCTGCTTTGCCGGAAAGCTGCTGCAAGGAGGGCTCAACCGGGTCGCCGCCGCCGTGTTCTGCCAGAGCGTCGGCCATCGGCCGGAAAACCCGACCGTCATGTACCGCCATAGCAAGGAGAACTGGGTGCCCGACTTCATGAAGGGGCGGCCCGACGTATCGATGGAGACGATCGAGAAATACCTGCACAACCTGTACGCAGTGCAACCCGATTTCCTGTACAGCGTGTCGCGTGACTTCATCAGGAACTGCCGCACGCCAATGCTGTTGCTGCCGGATGACGTACCAGGGCATCCCTTGCAGACCTCAATTGATGTTGCCTCGCTTCGTCCGCAACGCCGAGATCACGGTTTACCCGTGGAAGGAGCCGGAGGAGCTGAGACAACGCACGATCGACCGGGTGCGCCGTTTCTTACAAGCACACATCCCGAT
>CAVUTV010000002.1:0-357197 GCA_963744525.1 uncultured Solirubrobacterales bacterium
AAGAGCCTGCTCAACCTCATTCCCGATATGAGCGACCTCGTCGGGAGTTACGCGGGGGAGACAGCCGCTCGTGCAGAGAATCAAGACTTGCCCGAAGTCTGGCGGCGAGGCTGGGAGCGGCCTGCCCGCAGGATTTCCTGGCGGCTACAAGAGTAGCGCGCCATGCGGATAGCAGGGCGTCCGCCAGTTGTATTGTCATACGCGTCGATATGTTGTTTCAGAGAAATCATCCCACGCCCGTGTACCTGTCATTGTGAGGTCTCCCATCGATTCTGAAAAGTTCACAGAGAATTTCATTTCAGAAAACATAAGTGATCGGCGTGAACCGCGCAGACAGGAAGTACGCCAAAGTAAGCGGAACGGACATATGAAACCACAAATTCTCTCTAAATGCGCCGAGGCTTACCCGATGAGCAAACCAAATATGTTCGCGATCATCGGCATAGCAGTGGTTTTCGGCTCCGTTATCGGCGGCTTCCTGATGGAAAGGGGCAGCTGATGGTGCTGGTGCAGCCGAGTGAGTGGTCACTATCGCGGGTGCGGCGATCGGCACCATGCTGGTGGCGAATCCGCTGCCCGTCTGATCATACAAAATTCTTCAAGAGCGTCATGGGTTCATGAGCGGGTAGCCCTATACCAAGGCGTACTATCTGGACAGCCTCAAAATGCTGAGCGACATATTCCAGTTCGCGCGCAAGAGCGGGATGGCCAAGCTCGAAGAAGACGTGGAGAATCCGGACAAGAGCGCGACGTTTTCGAAGTATCCCGAAGCTGCTCAAGGATCACCACCTGCTGCATTTCGTCTGCGATACGCTGCGCCTGCGGTGTCCGGCGTAGTGGCGTCGCACGATCTGGATGCCATCTTGAAAACGATATCGACGTGCACTCATCACGAGGAGATGACGCCGGTCCGGCGCGTCCTGACGAATTGCCGACGCGCTGCCCGGGCTCGGAATCGTGGCGGCGGTGCTGGGAGTGGTGATCACGATGGGGGCGCTGAGCGGGCCGCCGGAAGAGATCGGTAAAAAAGTCGGAGCGGCGCTGGTCGGAACGTTCCTGGGTATTTTGCTTTCTTACGGTGTGGTGGCGCCGCTGGCGGCGAATATCGAGAAGACGATTGACGCCAGCACGCAGTTTTACCAGATGCTGCGGGCAGGTCTGATGGCGTTCGCGAAGGGGATGGCGCCGTCAATTGCGGTGGAATTCGCGAGGCGGGCGATTCCCCATGACGTGAGGCCGACCTTCAAGGAAATGGAAGCAGCGTGTAAGGGCCAGCCATTGGCTGCGGCGAAGGCAGCTTAGACCATGCCTACGCCAATTCAGCCCATTATCATCATTAAACGTGTGAAAAAGGGCCATGCCGCCCACCACGGCGGGGCGTGGAAAGTGGCTTACGCCGATTTTGTGACGGCGATGATGGCACTGTTTATGGTGCTGTGGCTAGTGAGCAGCAGCGAACAGGTGAAGAAGGCGATTGGCGGGTATTTCAACGATCCGACGGGTAAGGGGAAAGAAATTGGCAACGGGCTGCGCGGCAACGGCGGCGAGAGTCTCTCTTTGCAAAAAGATGACATGAACAAGCTGAAGGACAAGCTGGAGCAGGCTATTCAGACGTCCGAACCACTGCAGAAGATCAAAGAGCATGTGGTGATGACTGTGATTGGCGAAGGGCTGCGCGTGGAACTGCTCGAAGACGCCAAGGGGATGTTTTTTGAATCGGGCAATGCGGAGCCGACGGCGTATGGCAAGGATCTGATGAAACTGCTTGCGGTGGAGATCGGCAAGCTGCCCAATACGGTCACGATGGAGGGCCATACCGACGCGAAGGCCTATGCGGGCAAGAAGGATTATTCGAACTGGGAGCTATCGGCGGACCGTGCGAATGCGGCGCGGCGATGGATGCAGGCGAACGGGATGCGCGAGGATCAGGTGACGCAGGTGCGCGGGTTTGCGGACCAGGCCCCCGCAACCCGGCCGATCCCGACGATCCGGCGAACCGCCGTGTGACCATGCTCATTCAGAATCAGGATGCAGCTCCGGGCGAAGTGCCAAAGCCGCCTGAGCCTGCGAAGCCAACTCCCCGCCGGGAAACCAAAGTAGGGCAATTATATAGAAGGCTAAAGAGTTTTTATACCGCTCTCAACCAATTTGCCGATCAGGCAAGATTCCTGTGCTTTGGTTGATGCCTCTTGGCAACGAAAAGGGTTCGACCGCCCTGTTTTCATTTTCGGCCGGAAATGCGCCTGAACCGAGATCATTGTCATGGCGTTATCGTTGATGAAATGGTCTACAGCATGGAAAAACGAGGGAAGGATATCGGGATCACGCCCGACGGCTTCGCGTATGAGGTGACGGGGAGTCCGTTTCTGGAAACTCTATCAGAAGGACCAAAGTTCGTATACAAGACCCAGGGCAATATACGTTCATAGGACTGGACTTAGGACGTGGAGACAACTGCCTTGACGTGATTGCACGCGATCCGCCACAGTTTGATTTAGTCGATTTAAGACCATGGCTGAACTCAATCGATTTGTAGTTCGTTCAGGCGTGGGGCTTTCAGGCCTGCCAACTGCGCCGTGCGGGCTCCCAGCGGAGCCCGCCGCGGGGTTCACACGGTGATTATGCCAGGAAACGATCGGATCAGAAGACGAAACGACCGCCGACTGTCGGAGCAAGGTTGGTGTTGTAGAGATAAGGGACGCCGGGACCATGCGGAATGGCGATGGCCAGACCGCCTTTCACATAGGAAACCGCAACTCCGGCAAAAGCGTCGAAACGCGGGGTGAAGTGATGATCCAGAGTAGAGCGATTCCTGGTTCAGGTTGCCCGCGCAGGAAGCGCGGTAAAACTTGAGGGCGTGCAGGCCGAGGGAACACGGAAGTCGTTCTGCAGCTGATGATACCAGGCCGCGGTGATATCGGTCTTTTTTGCCGATCGCGTATTTCCCGCCCGTCCACCAGATCTGCACGTGCTTGGGAGAATCGAGATTGTTGTCTTCCACGCCGCTCATGACATAACCGCCCATGTCCAGGGCGCCAATGCCCAACGGGTTCACCGGGTTCGCCTGCCGGATGTATTGGTCGCCGGCAAACAACCGGAACCGTTCCCACGTATATTTGGCGGCGAACATGATGGCGCGGTTGTCGGTCACGATGCCGTATACGGTGTTGGTCGTTGGGATCACGTTGGCCCCCGGTGATGGGGTTTGTATTGATGCTGTTGGTGGTCGATTGATAGGAACCCTGCGCGCTCTGAGGTCCGAGCAAGGGGTTCAAAACGCTGATCGCCTGGTTGTAATGTCTGGGAAGACTCCCGCGTGGCGGAGAACTTGCCGACGTTTCCACCGGCGTCCAATCCATAGGCGTTGTTATGCGCCTCTTCCGGCGTACGGGACCGAGCGGCGGTGCAGGTTGAGGAGGCCGAGTGGCCGAACGAGCCTGGCCGACGAGCTGGCGAGACCGGAGAACCGTTGGGCCCATCAACACAACTTCGCCGGTGATGACGCCAAGCGCGCTCGACAGATATCGCACGGATGCTCGGAGCATTTCGGCGGCAACGGAATCAGCCGAGGTCGAACAGCTTCGAATGGACCTGTTGCGTACGTTTTTCGAGGAGCAGCGGGACAAGCGAGATGCGGAAGTCTGCGATTTACAGCCGACCGAAGGGCAAACCTCAAGGGGGGCTAGAAGGCGTGGCGGGAAGTCATGACTCCGCACCCCGACGTAGCCTCCGGCCGCTATCAGCTAGCTGAATTCGCTGCCGATCTGTGGCAGGTCTACAACAACCAAGGTTCGGATGAATACAAGCATCCAAGCAGTTTTTTCGCCGCACGTTTATCACCGAAGGAATCAAGCGGCTGTTGATCCGGAGCCTGGAGCGATTCGCAGGGTACGGGGGCGATCCGGTGTCGAGTTGCGAAACGAACTTCGGGGGCGGTAAAACGCATTCGATGCTGGCTTGTATCACCTGTTCTCAGGGCTGGTCGCGGGCGAATTGCCGGGGATCGAAGAGCTTGTTGACCCCAGGAGAGCTCGGCTGAGCATCGTCAAAGGAGTCCGGCGGGGCGGATTTCTTGGAACGCAGGTTTCGCCCGGCCGCGGAACATAAGAAATCCGATGGGACGGTCGTCCGCACGATCTGGGGAGAGATCGCCTGGCAACTCGGGGGCAAAGAGGTTACAAGATCGTCGCCGACGACGACAAAAACGCAACCAATCCCGGCGATGCTCTGACGAAAGCTATTCAACAAGTATGCTCCCTGCTTGATTTTGGTTGACGAATGGGTGGCCTACGCCCGTCAGTTGCACGGAGATAAAGAGGCCCGGCAGGGACGTTCGAGACGCAATTCACGTTTCGCCCAGGCCCTGACCAGAGGCCGTCCCAGGACGGATACCGGGTGGTGGCCGAGCCGATCAAATGGCAACCGTTCGGCACCGGCTGGCTGCTCTACGCGCGCCCGCTGTCGACGATCAACAGCACGATCGCCCGCGTCCGCTTCCTGCTGGTGATCGGCGTATTCGGTGGCACCCTGCTGGCGCTGCTGGCCGGGCTGGCCACCGCCCAGCGGGCGATCCGCCGATCGCCGAGCTGACCGAGGCCGCCCGCGAGATCGAGCGAACCCGAGACCCGAGCCGTCACGTCCCCAACCCCAAGCCGACGAGAGATGGCCGAGCTGGCCCGCACGCTGGAGGGGATGCTCGGCGCGCTGGACGCTGCCCGCTCGGAGACCGAGGCCGCGCTCAACCGCCAGCGCGAGTTCGTGGCCGACGCCTCGCACGAGCTGCGCACGCCGCTGACCAGCGTGCTGGCCAATCTGGAGTTGCTGGCTGACGAGCTGGAGGGAGAGCCGGCCGGAATCGGCCAAGGCGGCGCTGCGCTCGACCCGGCGGATGCGCCGGCTGGTGGGCGACCTGCTGTTGCTCGCCCGGGCCGATGCCGAGCGCCGGCGCCCGGCGCGGCCCACGGACCTGGCCGAGGTGCTGCCGACGCCGCGGCCGAGCTCGGAGCGGTGGCCGCCGAGAGCCACCACCTGACGATCGACCCAGCCCCGGCGATGGTTCGGGAGCCAGACGACCTGCACCGCCTGGTGCTCAACCTGATGGAGAACGCGGTAAGCCACACGCCGGCCGGCACCCAGCAGTCAGTGCCCGCACCGGCGGTGGTGGACGGCATCCCGACGCTGATCGTCGAGGACGACGGGCCGGGGATCCCGGCCGAGCTGCCAGCGGCGCATGTTCGATCGGTTCGTGCGCGGCGGCGGCGACTCGGCGGAGGCTCGCGGCACCGGCCTCGGGCTGGCGATCGTGCGCGCGGTGGCCGACTCCCATGGAGCCGCGTCGAGCTCGCGTCGCTACCGGACGGCAGCGGAACAAGGTTTGTGATCTCCTTCGACGCCGCTGCGCCCGACCCGGTGGGCGGCACCGGCGCCGACGGGCTGGGTAAATCCTCGCTGCGGACCTGACGCCGCCTCGCCGCCGCGGCTAAGCGGGCCGGTCTGCTTTCCGTGTAGCGCGGAAGCGCGCCTCAGACCTCGACGACGACCGGCAGCACCATCGGGCGCCGGCGCAGGCGGTCGTAGACGAACGCGGCGAGGTCGTCGTGGAGCTCCTGCTGAAGCAGGTCGATCTCGCGAATCCCGTCCGCCGCGGCCGCGGGCCAGCGAGTCGCTCGACCTCCTCGCGGATCTCCTGACGCAGCGCCTCGGCCTGCTCGATGAACGGCACCCCACGGAAGATCACCTCGGGGTCGGCCACCGGGGAGCCATCCTGCTCGGAGATCGTGGCGACGACGATGAAGATCCCGTCGGCTGACAGCATGCGGCGGTCGCGCAGCGCGACGTCGGCCGGATCGCCGATGTCGACGCCGTCGACGAAGATCATCCCGGACTGCTCGGGCTCCCCGAAGCTGGCGCCGCGCTCGTCGATGTCGAGCGGCAACCCGTTGTCGCCCCCGGAACACGTCGTCGGGGTCGATCCCGACCGCGTCGGCGAGCGCGGCGTGCAGATGGATCCGCTTGTGGTCGCCGTGGACCGGCATCACGTAGCGCGGCTTGACGAGGTTGAGCATCAGCTTCAGCTCCTCGGCGTAGCCGTGACCGGAGGCGTGGATCGGGGCGTCGGCGGTCGTGATCGACGTCACAGCCGATGTGGTACAGCCGGTCGACGGTCTCGGACACGGCGCGCTCGTTGCCGGGGATCGGCGTGGCCGCTGAACACGACCGTGTCGCCGCTGTGCAGCTTGATCGCCGGTGGTCGTTGTGAGCCATCCGGCGCAGCGCCGACAGCGGCTCGCCCTGGGAGCCGGTGGAGATCACGACGACCTTGTGGTCGGGCCAGTCCTCGACCTCCTGGGGCTGGATCAGGATCCCGTCCGGTACCTCGATGTGTCCGAGCGAGCGACCGATGCCGACGTTCTTGCGCATCGAGCGTCCGACCAGCGC
Organism: uncultured Solirubrobacterales bacterium; assembly: GCA_963744525.1. GTDB lineage: Bacteria > Actinomycetota > Thermoleophilia > Solirubrobacterales > Solirubrobacteraceae > Palsa-465. The sequence continues at coordinate 6,439 of CAVUTV010000002.1, forward strand.
GACCTTGCGGCCGAGGCCGGCGGCGGCATCGACAACCTGCTGGACGCGGTGGATGTTGGACGCGAAGCTGGTCACGATGATCCGACCCTCGGCCCGGGAGAACACCTCCTCCAGGTGCGGACCGACGAGCCGCTCGGACGGGGAGAAGCCGGCGCGGTCGGCGTTGGTCGAATCGCCGCAGAGCAGCAGCACCCCTCGCGCCCAGCTCCGCCAGCCGCAGCATGTCGGCCGGCTCGCCGTCGACCGGCGTCTGGTCGAACTTGTAGTCGCCGGTCACCAGCACCGTGCCCGAGGTCGGTGGTCAGCGCGACCGCGCAGGAGTCGGGGATCGAATGGGTCATGTGGATCGAGCTCGAGGTCGAACGGACCCAGCGTCGATCGGGTCGCCGGGGCCGATCCTCGCAGCTCGCACGTCCCGCAGCCTGTGTTCGTCGAGCTTGGAGCGGGCCATCGCGATGGTCAGCCGGCCGCCGTAGACGGGCGGGGTCGCGTCGCTGCGCCGAGCTCGCGCAGCACCCACGGCAGCGCGCCGAGGTGATCCTCGTGGCCGTGGGTGATGACGATCGCCTCGATGTCCTCGGCCCGCTCGCGCAGGTAGGTGAAGTCCGGCAAGTACCAGGTCGATCCCCAGCATCTCGGCGGTCGGGAAGCGCAGCCCGGTGTCGACCACGACGATCCGGTCCTCGTACTCGACGACCGTCATGTTCTTGCCGATCTCGCCCAGGCCGCCGAGCGGCAGGACCCGGAGTGTCCCGCTCACGCCCGCGCTGGCTTGCAGCAGGCCGTGACGCTCGAGCAGCGCGCGGATCACCGCGAGCTCGCTGCTCGTCGAGCTCGACGTAGGGCAGCCGCGGCGCCCCCGACATCGACCCCGAGCATGTTCAGCGCCGCCTTGATGCTGCACGCCGCGGGCGCGATCGCCATGTCGCGGTAGACGTCCTGCGAGGTCGGCGTCGATCTGGCGGCGGTTGCTCGGGCTCGTCGACCATCCGCCGCATCTCCTCACCGAACAGATGGCTGCCGGTGAGGATCCCGCCGGGCTCCCCCAGATCGAGCACGTCGGCGAGCAGGTCGTCGTTGCCCGCGTAGATGCACGATCCCGTCGATCTTGGCGAGGTTGTCCGGGTTGGCCTGCTTGACGCCGACGACGTGCTCGAGCTGCGCAAGCTCGGCAACCAGGTCGTTCGGCAGATCGCGAGCCGGTCCGCTGCGGGATGTTGTAGAGGAGGATCGGCAGGTCGGTGGCCCGGTCGACCTCCTCGTAGTGCGCGGATGATCCCGCGCCGGCTCGGCCGGTTGTAGTACGGGTTGACCGCCAGCAGCGCGTCGGGCCGCAGCTCCGTGGCCCCCTCGGTCAGCTGCACCGCGTGGCGGGTGTCGTTGGAGCCGACGCCGGCGATCACCGTCGCGTCCGGGATGATTCGCGCGCACCTCGCCGACGACCAACTCGATGAAGCCGAGGTGCTCGTCGTCGTCGAGCGTCGCGGCTTCGCCGGTGGTCCCGCACACCACGACGCCGTCGGAGCCGTGCTCGAACAGGTGGTGCAGCAGCGCGGATCGCGGCCGCTTCGTCGACCTCGCCCGAGGCGTCGAACGGCGTGACCATCGCCGTCAGGATCGCGCCGAGGTTCAGCGGCCATCGCGGCGGATTATCTCAGAGCCGGTGTCGATACCTAGTGCTGAGTCCCGGACTGGCCCATCACGGCATAGAGCAGCCCGCACCGGCCCGACCGGATCACGATGCTCCGGCGCGGACGGTTGCGGTCGCTGCTCGACGGCGAGCCGACGGGGTTGGCCGACCACGTGCGTGACGGGCGCGCCGGTCAGCTTCGCGATACGCTCGGGCAGCCCAGCGTGCAGCCATTTTGAGGAGCTCAGCGGCAGGGTCGAGACGACGATCTCGTCAGACCGCCTGGGGTCATACATCTCCGTCATCGCCACGCACGGGTCGTGTCCCCGATCCGGCCCCGGCGGTCAGCCCGGCCTGCCTGGAAGCTCCGCAGAGCCTCCTCAGAGAAGCCGTGGCGCGGTCGAGGCCGTCTTTGAAGCGGCGTGCCGGGAACGACCAGCGTGAACCGCGTCGCTGCTCGCGGGCGATGCGCCTTCAAGCGCTGCGAACAGCTCGTCCGAGGGGGCCGTGATTTCGCGACCACGAGCACGTCTGCTGTCCAGCCATGAATGCCTCCCTCTCGATCCGATGCAGTCCTGGAAACCCAACATACGCCCGCGACGGCGCGACTGCAACAGTGTCGGATACGACGCGGCGCCGCGCCGCTCAGAGCAGATGCTCGAGCCCGATGACCGGCGACTGGCTCAGGGTGCTCGACCTTGCGGATCGGCCAGCAGCACGCCGGGCATGAACGACTCCCGGTCGATCGAGTCGTGCCGGATCGTCAGCGTCTGGCCGAGGTCGCCGAGGATCACCTCCTGATGGGCGACGAGGCCCGGGCAGCCGGACCGAATGGATCGGCGGCTCGGGCCGCTCCGGAGCCGCCTCGTGCATCAGCTGCGCGGTGCGCGCCGCCGTGCCGCTCGGGCGTGTCGACCTTGCCGTCGTGGTGGAGCTCGATGATCTCGGCCGCGCCATGTGCCTGGCCGCCTCGGCGGCGAACTGCATCATCAGCACGGCGCCGATCGCGAAGTTCGGGGCGACGAACACGTTGGCGCCCGTCCAGACCCTCGAGCTCGGCCGGATCGAAGCCGGTCGTGCCGACGACGACGTGGACGCCGGCGGCGACCGCGCCGCGCGGACGTTCTCCAGCGCCGTCGCCGGGACCGTGAAGTCGACCAGGACGTCGGGATGGTTGGCCAGCGCGTCGGCCAGCGACGTGCTCCGAGCGCCGGGTCGGCCCGCGCGACCAGCTCCATGTCGTCGGCGCCGACTCGACCGCGCCGCACACCGTCGCGCCCATCCGCCCGGCGGCGCCGGCGACGGCGACCCGGATCATGCGCTGGCTGCGCCGAGCGGCCACTCGACGCCGGCCAGCGCCTCGTCGAAGCGCTGCCTCGTCGGGGCCGATGCCGGCGACCGACAGCCGCTCCGGAGCCCACAGCTCGTCGACCAGCGCCTCCAGGTCGTCGATCGTGCACGGCGTCGATCCGCTCCACGACCTCGTCGAGCGACAGCAGCGGCGCGCCGGCGAGCAGCTCGGAGCCGAGCCGGTTCATCCGCGCGCCGGTCGACTCCAGCGCCAGCAGCACCCGGCCCTTGAGGTTCTCCTTGGCGCGCTGCAGCTCCTCCGTCGGTGGCCGGCTCGTCGCGCAGGCGCGCGAGCTCGGCGCCGACGACCTGCATCGCCTCGCCGACGTTGTCGGCTCGCGTGCCCACGTACAGCCCGACCTGGCCGGTGTCCTGGTAGGCGCTCGTGAACGAGTAGACCGCGTAGGCCAGGCCGCGCCGCTCGCGGACCTCCTGGAACAGGCGCGAGGACGAGGTCCCGCCGAAGATCGTGTCGAGCACGCGCAGCGCGAAGCGGCGGTCGTCGTGGCGGGAGAGCCCGGTCCGCCCAGGCAGACGTGGAACTGCTCGGTGTCCTTGCGCTCGAAGCGGCGCGAGCGGCCGGCACGCCGGCGGCGCCGGCTCGAATGCGGGCGGCGGCACGGCCTGGCGACGCCGGCGCCAGCCGGTACGCGAGCGGTCGGCCAGCTCGACGAGCGCGTCGTGGTCGACCGCGCCCGCGGCGGCGATCACGACGTTGGCCGGGCGCGTAGCGCGAGGCGATGGAAGCCGGCGATCTGCTCGGCCGGGGTGTCGGCGATCACCTCCGCCCGGCCGATGATCGCCCGGCCCAGCGGATGGTCGCCGAAGACCGCCTCGCCGAGCACGTCGAACACCTTCTCCTGGGGGTCGTCCTCGTACATCGCGATCTCCTCCAGGATCACCGCGCGCTCGGAGTCGATCTCCTGCAGCGCCGGGCGGAACACCATGTCGGCCATCACGTCGAACGCCTCGGGCAGGTGCTCGTCGATCACCCGGGCGTAGACCGAGGTCGTCTCCTTGCCGGTGCCGGCGTTCAGCTCGGCGCCCATCCCGTCGAAGATCTGATCGATCTCCAGCGAGCTGTACTTCGGCCGAGCCCTTGAACAGCAGGTGCTCGAGCAGGTGCGACAGACCGGCCTGCTGCGTCGGACTCGTCGCGCGAGCCGGTGCCGATCCAGAAGCCCGAGCGAGACGGATCGGACGGAGGGCATCGCCTCCGTCACGATCCGCACGCCCGAGTCGAGCGTGGTCAGCCGGTGCTCGCAGGGTCACTGAGCGGTCAGGCGCGCGTGCGCGCGTCGGCGATCGCGGTCGCGCGCTACGAGCGCGGTCGCGGTCGCGGATCCCGGTCGCGCGTCCGGCCGCGGTCGCGCTCGCCGTCACGGCGGGCCGCGTCCGTCGCGGTCGCGGTCCCGGTCACGCGGCGGCCGCTCACGGCGCGGGGCCGCCGTCGCCGCTGCCGACGATCGCTGGCCAGCTCCTCGACGGTCTTGCCGGCGATCTCCGGGTCGTCGGCCAGCCGCAGGCCGATCCGGCCGCGCTCGCGGTCGACCTCGACCACGCGGACGTCCAGCTCGTCGCCCTTGTTGAGGACCTCCTCGACCGTCGCGATCCGGCGAGCCGGGCGCGACGTTGGAGATGTGCAGCAGGCCGTCGGTGCCCTTGGACAGCTCGACGAAGGCGCCGAACGTGGTCGTCTTGACGACCTTGCCGGTGAACTCGTCGCCGACCTCGACCTCCTTGGTCATCGAGCGGATCCGGTCGACCAGCGCGTCGCCGCGCTCGCCGTCGGAGGCGTAGACGAGCACCTGGCCCTCGTCGTTGACGTCGATCTGGGACTCGAACTCCTCCTGCAGCGCGCGGATCGTCTCGCCGCCCTTGCCGATCAGCAGGCCGATCTTCTCGGGATCGATCTGGATCGTGGAGATCCGCGGCGCGTGCTTGGACAGCTCGGCGCGCGGGTGTCGATCGACCTCGTGCATCTCGCCGAGGATGAACTCGCGGGCCGACCTTGGCCTGGGCCAGCGCGTCGCGCATGATCTCGAACGTCACGCCGGTGATCTTGATGTCCATCTGCAGCGCGGTGATCCCGTCGCTCGGTCCCGGCGACCTTGAAGTCCATGTCTCCGAGGTGGTCCTCGACGCCGGCGATGTCGGTGAGGATGATGTAGTCGTCGCCCTCCTTGATCAGGCCCATGGCGATTCCCGCGACCGGCGCCTTGATCGGGACGCCGGCGTCCATCAGCGACAGCGTCGAGCCGCACACGCTCGGCCATCGAGCTCGAGCCGTTGGACTCGAGGATGTCCGACACGACGCGGATCGTGTAGGGGAACTCCTCCTGGGTCGGGATCATCGGCACCAGCGCCCGCTCGGCGAGCGCGCCGTGGCCGATGTCGCGGCGCTTGGGGCCGCCGCATGACGCCCGGCCTCCCCGACGCTGAACGGCGGGAAGTTGTAGTGGTGGAAGTAGCGCTTGGTCGTCTCCAGCCCGAGCGTGTCGAGCCGCATCTCCTCGCGCGTGGTGCCGAGCGCGACGACGCTGAGCGCCTGCGTCTGGCCGCGGGTGAACAGCGCCGAGCCGTGGGTGCGCGGGAGCGACGCCGACCTCGATCGAGATCGGCCGGATCTCGTCGGCGCTGCGGCCGTCGGGGCGCTTCTTCTGGACGGCGATCCGCTCGCGGATCAGCGTCTTCTCGAGCTTGTCGAACGCGCGCTGGGCGTTGGCCCGGTACTCGGCGTAGGTCGTCGGCCTCGGGGTCGCCCGAGTACTGGGTCGAGAACCTGCTCCTCGACCGCCTTGGTGGCGTCCTGGCGCTCGAGCTTGTCCTCGACCTGGGTCGCCGGCGTCGAGCGCCGCGCCGTGCGAGGCCTTGATCTGCTCGTACAGCTCGGGGTCGACCTGCGGGACCTCGACCTCGAGCTTCGCCTTGCCGGCCTTCTCGCGCAGCTCGCGCTGGGCGGCGCACAGCTTCTTGATCGCGTCGTGCGCGATGTCGAGCGCGTCGAGGATCTCCGCCTCGGGGATCTCGTTGGCGCCGGCCTCGACCATCAGGATGGCCTCGTCGGTCCCGGCGACGATCAGGTCGAGGTCGGTGTTGTCGACCAGGTCCTCCTCGTCGGGGTTGACGACGAAGTTGCCGTCGATCTTGCCGATCCGGACCGCGCCGACGGGCGTCGGGACCGGGATGTCGGAGATCATCAGCGCCGCGGAGGCGCCGTTCATCGCCAGGATGTCGTAGGGGTTGACGTGGTCGACCGACATCGGGATCGCGACCAGCTGGGTCTCATAGCGCCAGCCCTTGGGGAACAGCGGCCGGATCGGCCGGTCGATCATGCGCGCGGTCAGCGTCGCCTTCTCTCCGGCGCGACCCTCGCGCTTGAAGAACGAGCCGGGGATCTTCCCGGCTGCGTACATCCGCTCCTCGACGTCGACCGTGAGCGGGAGGAAGTCGACATCACGGAGATTGCCCGCGGTGGCGGTGCAGAGCACCATCGTGTCGCCCGCACGGACGACGACGGCGCCGGAGGCCTGCTTGGCCAACTTGCCGGTCTCGAACGAGATCTCCTTGCCCGCGATCTCGACGGACACGCGCGTAACGGCGTCAGACATATTCAATTCCCTTCTTGCTCCGCCCTTCGGTCGGCGGAGTGCTTCGTTTCTCTCTTTGTTCCGAACGGTCTGATCCTAGCGGCTCTGGCTGGATCGCGGTCCGCGCGCGGCGAGGTTCCGGCGCCGGCAAGTCCGCGCTGCCGCCGAGCTCAACGGTCCGCTGAGTCGGCGCATGGTACTACAACCGGACCGGGCGGTCCGGTTATGCTGACGGTAACGGACCGCTCAGTCCACTTTCATCACCCGGAGGCCTCCAGATGCGCACAGAGCATCCCCGACCAACCGCTGGCTGGTCCTCGTGATCGCCTGCCTGGCCCAGTTCATGGTCGTGCTCGACGCGACGATCGTGAACGTCGCGCTGCCCTCGATCCAGCGCGGCCTGCACTTCTCCGCCGCCGACCTGCCGTGGGTCATCAACGCCTACACGCTGATGTTCGGCGGCTTCCTGATGCTCGGCGGCCGCGCCGCCGACCTGCTCGGGCGCCGGCGGCTGTTCGTGGCCGGAGTGATCCTGTTCTCGGTCGCCTCGCTGCTCAACGGGTTCGCGCAGATCTCGGCGATGCTGATCGTCGGACGCGGCCTGCAGGGCCTGGGCGGCGCGCTCGTCTCGCCGGCCGCGCTGTCGATCATCACGACCACCTTCACCGACCGGCGAGCGGACCAAGGCGCTCGGCGTGTGGAGCGCGATCGCCGCCGGCGGCGCCGCGGTCGGGCTGCTGCTGGGCGGGGTGCTCACCGACCTCGTCTCGTGGCGGTGGATCTTCTTCGTCAACGTTCCGGTCGGGAGTGCTGGCGGTGCTGCTGGCCGTGCGGTTCGTGCCCGAGTCACGCGCCGACCTCGGCCACCGCTCGTTCGACCTGGCCGGCGCCACCACGGTCACGGCCGGCCTGGTCACGCTCGTGTTCGGGATCGTCAAGGCGCAGGCCTGGGGCTGGGGCTCGGCCCGGACGCTCGGCGTGCTCGGCGCCGGCGTCGCACTGCTCGCCGCGTTCGTCGTGATCGAGCGCCCGCTCGAGCGCGCCGCTGGTGCGCCTGAGCATCTTCCGGGTCCGAACGCTCTCGACCGCCAACACGGTGATGCTGCTGGTCGCCTCGGGCATGTTCGGGATGTTCTTCTTCGCCTCGCTGTACGTGCAGGACATCCTCGGCTACAGCCCGCTGCGGGCCGGATTCGCGTTCCTGCCGGTGACCGCGCGGGATCATCATCGGCGCCGCGCTCGCCCAGCAGCTGATCGGCCGCATCGGGATCCGCAACGTCGCCGTGGCGGGTATCGCGATGGCCGCGATCGGCCTGGTCGTGCTCACCGGGGTGCCGGTGCACGGCATCTACGTGAGCAACCTGCTGGTCGGGCTGATCCCGCTGTCCATCGGGATGGGGCTGACGTTCGTGCCGATCACGCTGCTCGGCACCTGCGGGCGTCAGCAACAACGACTCGGGGCTGGCCTCCGGGCTGTTCAACACCTCCCAGCAGGTCGGCGGCTCGCTCGGTCTGGCGATCCTGGCCACGCTGGCGGCCAGCCAGACGAGCAGCGTGCTGCACGGCTCCCACGGGAGCGGTGTCGCGACCCACTACGCCGCCCTCGTGTCGGGCTACCACGTCGCGTTTGCCGCGGCGGCGGTGATGCTCTTCATGGGCGCGCTTCTGCTCACGATCCTGCTCCGGCGCCGGCATCTGGAGAGTCTGGAGATCGAGCCATCGGCGCTGCCGGTGGCGGCCTGACCTCCGGCCGGTCACAATGTGAAGTGAATGTCAACGACTCAACGACCCCAGCGTTCCGACGCCGCCCGTAACCGCCAGCGCCTGCTGTCCGCGGCGGTGGAGGTGTTCGCCGAGAGCGGGCTGGACGCTGGGGTCGGGGAGATCGCGGCGCGGGCGGAGATCGGCCGCGCCACCCTGTTCCGCAACTTTCCCACCAAGCAGGACCTGATCGCGGCGGTGGTGGTGGAGAAGATGCAGCGAGCCGTGGCCGACGGGCGGCAGCTGCTGACCGAGGAGGAGGGCCGCGGCACAGCGGTGTTCGCGTTCCTTAACGAGGTGGTGCACCGTCAGCAGCGCGAGCGTGCCCTGTTCGAGGCGATCGCCGACCAGTTCCTCTCCCACCCGGACATCCGGGACGTGCAGACCGACCTGCTGGGCCTGCTCGACGACCTCCTGGACGACGGCAAGCGGGCGGGAACCGTACGGTCCGATGTGGGCGCGGTCGACGTGATGCTCCTGATCAAGGGGGTCTGCTCGGCGGCCAGCGAACTGGGGAGCAGTCCTGCGATCCTCGATCGCCACCTGTCCCTGGTCACGGCGGCGATCTCCACCCCCCAGCACGCGGTGCCGCTGAGCGGCCGGACTCCGACGGTGGCCGACATGAACGCGGCGCACCCAGCCAGTCACGCTTCCTAGGGGAAGCTCCTTCCGGGGCGCTCACCCGGTTCGCAGCAGCTGAAGCTCCGCCCGACGTCGGGCCAGGATCGACTCCAGGCGCGCGGCCTCATGCTTCGGGCGCTGATGGAAGCGCTCGTATGTGATCCGGACGGTCGGAATGCCGGTTTCAGCCAGGATCGTGACGTCCTGGTCTCGGTCCTTGATGAACGCCTCGTGGGTGCGGTGCGTCGCCCAGCCATCGAGCTCAACGACCAGCTGCTCGGCCGTGAACAGCACGTCCACGCGGTAGCTGAGGACGAACTCGTTCATCACGTGGGCCGGCAGGTGATTGGCGGCGGCGAAGTCCGTCCAGTCGTCCTCCCAGTTTGAGCGCGTGGGCTGGCGCTGGCTGGTGTGGAGAACCTGGCCGAGCGGCTTTACGCCGGGGTGGCGGGGGAAACGGGTCAGAAGCGCTTCGAGTTCTCGGAGGTCGATCCGGTGCTCCAGGCGGATCTCGTTGACCACCCGGCGCAGGCGGCGGGCGTTGAGGTCCGGAGCGACTTCGAGCAGGGCCAGCGCTGGAATGACCACGCGTAGGCCGGGCTGCGGGGTGAGGATGTCTGACTTCAGCAGGCGATGGTTGCGGTGGATGATCAGGCCTTTGAGACGGCGGTCGGTGGCGACGGTGACGTGCAGCGGATAGCGCCAGCGCTTATAGATGCCGTAGTAGCTGCCGGCGGACTCGTGGCTAAGCACCGAGCGGGGGCCGGCGGCCAGAAGGGCGCCCTTGGCGCGGTCGTGGGGGTGGGTCGGGAGGTGGCCGACGGCGTAGACGCGGTAGTAGACGGGGATCAGGAACCCACGCCTGATCCGGTGTCGAACGGCTTTGGCAGTGAGGGGGAGGCGGTTGAGTTGGTCACGGTGGATGTAGCCACCCTGACCGGTTGCGAGGGTGCTGATCTGGGCATCGATGGATGAGAAGGCCCCCATAGGGTCACTCTGATCCATCGCTCATGCCTGAGAGAGCGATCGAGGAGCGATTGTTCGCCCCCGCCCCTCCTTCACTAGCCAAACAACGCTCGCACGACGCGAACGATCTCCTCCCCCACAACCCGCCGCCCCTCCACAAACACCGTCGGCGTGGTCATCACTCCGGCCCGCACCCCACCCCGGAAGTCCCACTGCACCCGTTCGGCCACCTCCGCCGAGCGGCGGTCGGCATCGAAGCGGTCCACGTCGAGCCCCAGCGAGTCGGCCCGCTGCCATAGGTGGGGATCCTCCAGGTGCGCCTGATCGCCGAACAGCAGGTCGTGCATCTCCCAGAAGCGGCCCTGCCGCGCTGCCGCCTCGGCCGCGCATGCCGCCGCCCAGGCGCGCGGGTGCGAGGAGCGGACCGGGAAGTGACGGAACACGCGTCGAAGCGTCAGGTCGTTCAGGCGGCCGTCCAGACGCCGCGCAGTACGGGCACTCGAAGTCGGCGTACTCGATCACCAGCGGGGCATCGGATAGGCCGCGGACGTGATCCGCGGAGCCCAGCTCGGGAACCGGAGCCGAACCCAGCCCTTCCGCCATCGCGCCTGCCTCAGGCGGTGGCGCCGGCCAGGGCGTCGAAGATCAGGTTGGCCCCCGGCAGATCGCCTGGGGAGTCGGCCTGGATAGCTCCAGTTGACCCTTCCGTCGGGTCCGACGATCACCAGCGCCCGCTGGGGGAAGCCGCCCGGGTGGTAGACGCCGAAAGCGCGGCACACCGCGCCCTTGGGCTCGAAGTCCGACAGCTGCTCGATCGAGACCCCCAGCTTCTCCTTGAACGCCGTCTGCGACCAGACCGCGTCACACGAGACGCCGTACAGCGTCGCGCCCTGGGCGTCGAACTCGTCCAGCACGGTCCTCGTACAGGGCGAGCTGATCGGTGCAGACCGGGCTGAAGGCGAACGGGTAGAAGACCAGCACCGTCGTCTGGCCCAGCAGGTCGGCCTCGGTGAACTGCGCGCCGCCCTCGCGGGCCAGCGAGAAGCTCGGTACCCGCTCTCCGGCGGCGATCGGAGTCACCGGCCGGCCCGGGTCGACGTCAACGACGCAGGCCGAGCTCGCGGATCAGCGACCGGTAACGCTCGAGGTCGTTCCGCTGCAGGTAATTGAGCAAGCGACGGCGCCGCCCGACCAGCATCAGCAGGCCGCGCCGCGAATGGTGATCCTTGCGGTGGGTGCGCAGGTGGTCGGTGAGCTCGTTGATCCGCTCGGTCATCAGCGCGACCTGGACCTCGGCCTTGCCGGTGTCCTGGGGGGAATCGCCGAACTGCGATCGACCAGTTCCTGCTTGCGTTCCTGGGTCAGAGTCATGCGGCCGATGAGGCTAGCAGAGCGTCACCCCCCAGCCAGCTCGCGGGTCCGGGCCACGTCGGCGTGCATCTGCTCCACCAGCGCCTCGGCGGAGTCAAATCGGCGCTCGCCGCGTAGCCGGGCGAGGAACTCGATCGTCAGCATCTGCCCGTAGAGGTCGCCGTCGCGGTCGAGCAGGTAGGCCTCCACCAGCACCCCTCGCCCGGTCCCGAAGGTCGGGCGGACGCCGACGTTGACGGCCGCAGCCTGCTCCCCGATCCGGCAGGCGTAGACCCCGTGTCCGGGGCAGACCAGCAGCTCGTCGGGGACGAGGTTGGCGGTGGGGAAGCCGAGCGGCCGGCCGCGCTGGTCTCCGTCCACGACCTCGCCCCGCATGCGGAACGGGCGACCCAGAAGCCGCGCCGCCGCCTCGACGTCGCCGGCTGGCGATCAGCGCGCGGATCTGGCTGGAGGAGACGATCTCGCCGTCGACCTCGACGAGCGGCACGACCCGGGTCTCGAAGCGGCCGTCGGCCTGCAGCAGCGCCGCGTCTCCGGTCGCGCGGTGCCCGAAGCGGAAGTTCTCGCCGACCGAGACGTGCGTGGCCTCCAGCTCGCTCGACGAGGACCCGGTCGATGAACTCCTGCGGGCTCTGGTGGGCGAAGCCCTCGTCGAACGGGATCACCACCAGCTCCTCGACCCCGAGCGTCGGCGATCAGCTCGGTCTTGACCTCGAGGCTGGTGAGCAGCTTGGGCGCGGCCTCGGGGCGCACCACGCGCAGCGGATGGGGCTCGAACGTCAGCACCGTGTCGTTGCCGTCGATCACCTCGCGGTGGCCGAGGTGGACGCCGTCGAACTCGCCGACGGCGAGCCGCCGCGGCGCGGCTCGGCGTCGGCTAGATCGGTGACCCGCATCGCGCGCGAAGCGTAGTCAGTATGGACGCGAGGGGGTGGCGCGGCACGGTTCGGGTGCTCTCTGCCTTCACCAGCCGCCGTTCGCCGCGTAGACGCAGGCCCCGGAGGGGCCGAGCACACCCGGCGTGGAGCCTGCAACCCCGCCAGAATCGTCAGTGCCTCAGGTTCGCAGGACGACCCGCGGATGCAGGAGGCCGTCCGCACCCGGCTCCGCGAGCGCGACTAATCCCTGCTCATCGACCAGGCGCACGAAGCCCTCGTGACCGGCGCCCGGCAGAGCCGCCTCCAGCTCGCCGGCCTCGACCGCGATCCCGTGCAAGCCCGCCGGGCGGCGTCGGCGTCCAGGAGAACCTGCGGCAGGAAACCCAGCGCATCGTCGAGCGGGATCGCAGCCGGACCGGCGTCGGCGACGTCGAAGTCGCCGATCCGCGTGCGCCGCAGCGCTCGCAGTACGCGTCGCCCAGGTCGGCGATCAAGCGAGCGCACGTAGGTGCCCGACGAGCACTCGATCACGAATCCGCGCCGATCCTCCTCGCGCCACAGCTCCTCGAAGCGGTAGACGGTCGACCTCGCGCTCGGCGAGCTCGAACTCCTCCCCGGCGCGGGCCAGCGCGTAGGCGCGCCGCCCGCCGACCTTGACCGCCGAGTACGCCGGCGGCCGCTGGCGGATCCCCCGACGGGCAGCTCCAGGTCGCCGGCGGGCACGACGCCCGGTCTCCACGATCTCCCCCTCGGGATCGCCGGTGGTCGACACCGCGCCGAACCGGGCGACCACCTCGTAGCGCTTGGGCAGCGCCATCAGGAAGCGCTGCACGCGGGTGGCCCGGCCGACCAGCACCAGCAGCAGCCCGGTGGCGAACGGGTCGAGCGTGCCGGCGTGGCCGACCTTGACCCCCGCGGCAGAGCGAGCGGCGCACCTGCGCGACGACGTCGTGCGAGGTGATCCCCGGCCGGCTTGTCGCACAGCAGCACGCCGTCGGGCGGGTGCCGTCACGTCGCTGCAGCTGCTCGGCGAGCTGCTCGCGCAGGAACTCCACCAGCTCGTCCCACGCGAGCTGGTGGTGAAGCCGGCCGCGGCCGGTGGCCGCCGCCACCCTGGCGCCCGCGCGATCGCCGAGACGTCGACGCGCTCGTCGCTGGCGCGCAGCGAGACCTTGCGCAGCGCTGGCCGTCGTCGGCCTGCTCGGGTTGGCCGCCTGCGTCCAGCGGTCGCGCACGAGCGCCGCCATCGACCGTGTCCGCGCACGGCGCGCAGGTGGTCGACGACGCCCTCGGAGTAGCTCTCCTCGGCGCCGGCGCCGCTGGAAGTCCTCGGCGCTCAGCGCGGTGATCGTCAGCCGGCCGTCGTCGTAGCGCTCGACGTTGCGAGCCCCCGGGCGAGCAGCGCGAGCTTGCCGTACGGCACGTCCTCGTAGACCCGCCGGTAGATCGCGTGGACGTCGACGCCGGCCTCGATCAGCTCGGCCGCCATCAGGTGGGCGCGCGGTCCGGTGTTCTCGTACATGAAGCAGCCGGTGTCGGTGATCAGCCCGACGTACAGCGCCTCGGCGATCGTCAGCGTCGGCTCGACGCCCGAGGTCCATGCATCAGATCCCAGACGATCTCGGCCGTGCAGGAGGCCGTCGGCACGACGAGGTTGACGGTGCCGAACCGCGTGTTGTCGTGGTGGTGGTCGATGTTGACGATGTGCGCGCCGGGCCGCTGGAAGCGCCTCGGCCGGGTTGCGCTCGAGGTTGCCGCAGTCGAGGAACACGATCGTGCGCTCGTCGAGATCCGCCGGCGGCTCGGAGACCAGCCCCGTCCAGCGGCAGGAAGCGGTACTCGTAGGGCAGCGGGAGCTCGCCGGCGGCGATGAACATCAGGCAGTCCTTGCCGAGCGCGGTGAGCAGCTCCTGCATCGCGACCAGCGAGCCGAGCGCGTCGCCGTCGGGGTTCTCGTGCGTGACGACGATCAGCTTGCTCGGCCGCCCGCAGCTCCTCCAGCACCGCGGTCGCGGCTCGGCGGTCGCCAGTTCCTCAGTCGTCATGCTCGCGTCATCGGCCGATCTCCTCGGATCGATCAGCTGCGGTGATCCGCATCCCGCGGTCGACCGAGTCGTCGTAGTCGAACGTCAGCGCGGGCGTGTGCTTGAGCGTCAGCTCGGCGGCGATCCGCGCCCTGAAGAAAGCCGTGGGCGGAGCGCAGACCCTCGAGGCTGGCCTCGCGAGCGGCGTCGTCGCCGAGCACGCTCACGTAGACGCGGGCGTGGCGCAGGTCGGGCTGGTCTTGACTCCGGTCACGGTCACGAATCCCACGCGGGGTCCTTCAGATCCTTGGCGATCGCGTCGCTGAGCACAGCCCTCACGGCCTCATCGACGCGTCGCATCCGGCCCGTGCCATCCTATCCTCCGCGGTGTTCGCGCAGCGTGACGATCACATCGCGCAGGTCCTCCGACCGAGGCGACGATCCGCTCCACTCCGCACGCCCTCTGGGCAGCGGGCGTCAGCCAGCGCTCGACGCTGTCGGCGGCGTCGCGAGCATGGGCAGCGAGCCGCTGGTCAGCGCCGCGGTCAGCGTCGCGCGCTGCCACAGATCCTGATGGTCGGTCTCGGCGACCGCGGCGCCGAGCCGGCCGTGCAGCTGGGCCTTGATCGACTGACAGATCCTTGCGCTTGGCCTTCAGGCTCCCGGCGTCGGGGAAATGCAGGTCGATCACGAGCACGGCGACGAAGCCGCCGACCGGACATCGGCGAAGCGATCAGGCGAGCTCGCGCTCGACCTGGCGGGTCGCGTAGGCCTCGAGCACGTCGCCTTCCTTGATGTCGGCGAAGTCACGCAGCACGATGCCGCAGTCAAACCCGGCGGCGACCTCGCGGACGTCGTCGTTGAACGCGCCGCAGGCTCTGCGATCTCGCCGTCCTAGACGACGGTGCCGTCGCGGACCAGCCGCACCTTGGCGCCGCGGGTGATCTTGCCCTCGGTGACGTGCGAGCCGGCGATCGTGCCCACGCGGGAGGCGCGGAAGATCTGGCGCACCTCGGCGCTGCCGAGCGGCCTCCTCGACCTCCTCGGGCGCGAGCATGCCCTGCATCGCCTGAGCGCAGCTCCTCGATCGCCCGGTAGATCACCGAGTAGTGCCGGATCTCGACGCCCTCGCGCTCGGCGACCGCGCGGGCGTCGCCGACCGGCCGCACGTTGAAGGCCAGGATCACCGCGTCGGAGGCGGCGGCCAGCATCACGTCGGACTCGGTCACGGCGCCGACGGCGCGGCGGATCACGTTGACCGAGACCTCGTCCTGGGGCAGCTTGGCGATCTCGTCCTCGATCGCCTCGAGCGAGCCGGCGACGTCGGACTTCAGCACCAGGTTGAGCTCCTGCAGGTCGGAGCCGAAGATGTTCTCCAGCGAGATCCGCTTGCCGCTGCGGCGGGCCAGCGACTCGGTCTTGAGCCGGTTGGCGCGCTCGCCGGCGAGCTGCCGGGCGCGGCGCTCGTGCTCGACCACGCGCACGTGCTCGCCGGCCTCGGGCACGCCGTCGAAGCCGAGCACCTCGACCGGCTCGCCGGGCAGCGCCTGGCCGACGCGGTTGCCGAGGAAGTCGTGCATCGCGCGGACGCGGCCCCAGTGGGCGCCGGCGACGAGCGCGTCGCCGACCTCGAGCGTGCCGCGGCATGATCAGGATCGTCACCACCGGTCCGCGGCCGGGGTCGAGCTTTGACTCGATCACCGTGCCCGGAGGCGGCCGCGTCCGGGTTGGCCCGCAGCTCCTCCACCTCGGCCATCACGACGATCGTGTCGAGCAGGTCGTCGAGGCCCTCCTTGGTCTTGGCCGAGACGTCGACGAACTCGGTGTCGCCGCCCCATTCGACGGGCTGCAGGCCGAGTGCGGTCATCTCGCGTGCGGACGCGGTCGGGGTCGGCGCCCTCCTTGTCGATCTTGTTGACCGCGACGAGGATCGGGACGCCGGCCTCCTTGGCGTGGTCGACCGCCTCCTGGGTCTGCGGCTTGACGCCGTCGTCGGCCGCGACCACGATCACCGCGATGTCGGTCGCCTTCGCGCCGCGGGCGCGCATCGCGGTGAACGCCTCGTGGCCCGGCGTGTCCAGGAAGGTGACCGTCTGTGCCGTCGTGGTGGACCTGGTAGGCGCCGATGTGCTGGGTGATGCCGCCGGCCTCGCCGGCCGCGACCTCGGTCTCGCGGATCGCGTCGAGCAGCGAGGTCTTGCCGTGGTCGACGTGGCCCATGATCGTGACCACGGGCGGCGCGCTCGACGAGGTCCTCGTCGGCGTCGTCGAACACCGGCTCGGCGATCGTCTCGTCCTCGGAGTGGACGATCTCGACCTCCTTGCCGAGCTCGGTCGCCAGCACCTGCGATCGACTCGTCGGACAGCGTCTGGGTGAGCGTCTTCATCTCGCCCAGCGCCATCAGCTTCTTCATGATCTCGGGCACGGGGACGTCGAGGTACTCGGCGACGTCCTTGACGGTCGAGCCGGAGTTGATCTGGATCGCGTCCGGCTCGGCGACCGCGGTCACGCGACGGACGCGACTCGGCCTCCTCGTCGTAGACGCCGCGGCGGCGGCGTCCGCGGCGCTGGCGTCGCGGCGGCTGGTTGCTCGGGCCGCCGGGCCGCCGGGGCCTGGCGCGGCGCGAAGCCTGGCGAGTCGATCACGACGCGGCGGCGGCCGCCGGCGTTGCCGGGGGCGCGCTCGCCCTGGAGCGAGTCACGCGTGGGACGCTGCTTCTGAGCGCCGTCGGCGGCTGCACCCGCAGCGCTCGGTCTGAGCTGGAGCGCCCGCATCGCCGGCGCGCGGGCGCGGGCGCGGCTTGCTGCAGCCGGGGCAGCCGCCGGAGCCGCCGGAGCGGCCGGAGCCGAAGCGGCCGGGGCCGCAGCCGGAGCGTCCGCAGCGGCGCTTGGCCGCCGTCTTGCGCGCTGGAGTCCTGGCCGCCTTGGGCTTGCCGTCGGCGGCTGAAGCGCCCTTCGCGAGCGGCGTCGCTCTTCGGAGCCGCTGCGCCCTGTCGAGGCCGAAGCTCCCTGGTTCGGCGCGGCCTTCTTGGCCGCCGCGCCGCCGGAGCCGTTGCCGCTCGAGCCGCTCGCCTTGACCGAGCGGGCTTCTGCGCCGCGGTCTTCTTGGCATATCTTCGGGTCGCTCTGAGGGCATTCCGACTCAGTCTAGTGGCGCCTACGCGCCCGCCTCGACCTGGTCGGTGTCCTTGTCCGGCGAGCGCCTGGTGGGCCGTCGATTCCGCAGTAGCGCGAGCCGGGCAGCGCCGCGTTCGGGCAGCGCCGGCCGTTGGTGAGGATCGCCGCGCAGCGGCCCGGAGGTCTCCTCCTCCTCGTAGCCGTGCTCGGCCTCCTCGGCGGCGAACTCGGTCTCGGAGCGGATGTCGATCCGCCAGCCGGTCAGCCGGGCCGCCAGCCGGGCGTTCTGGCCCTCGCGGCCGATCGCCAGCGACAGCTGGTCGTCGGGCACGATCACCGTCGCCTGCTTGCCGGCGTCGTCGACCAGCACCTCGCGCACGCGCGCGGGCGACAGCGCCTTGGCGACGAACCGGGCGGGCTCGTCGTTGTAGGGGATGATGTCGATCTTCTCGCCGCGCAGCTCGGAGACGACCATGCGCACGCGCGAGCCGCGCGGGCCGACGCAGGCGCCGACCGGGTCGACGCCGTCGACGTGGGAGACGACGGCGATCTTCGAGCGGTAGCCGGGCTCGCGGGCGACGCCGGTGATCTCCACCAGGCCGTCGGCGATCTCCGGCACCTCGAGCTCGAACAGCGACTTGATCAGCTCCGGATCGCGGCGCGAGACGATGATCGCCGGGCCCTTGGTCGAGTTCGAGACGTCCTTGATCACGGCCTTGATCCGCTGCGAGTGGTCGTAGCGCTCGCCGTCGACCTGCTCGGACTTCGGCAGCAGCGCCTCGACGCGCTCGCGCAGCTGCACGAGCGTGTAGCGCGAGTCGGACTGCTGGACGATGCCGGTGATCAGCTCGCCGACGCGGTCGCGGTACTCCTCGAACATCATGTCGCGCTCGGCCTCGCGGATCCGCTGCAGGATCACCTGCTTGGCGGTCTGCGCGGCGATCCGCCCGAAGTCGTGCGGCGTGACGTCCTCGGTCTCGATCTGGTCCTCGTACTCCTTGAGCTTCTCGAGGTCGATCTCGGGCTCCGGCGGCTCGCGCATCTCGCCCGTCTCGGGGTCGACCGTCGGCTGCTGGTCCTCGGTGGCCTCGACCAGCAGCTGCTCCTCGAGCTCCGGCGGGATCTTCAGCTCCCAGACGATGAAGTCGCCGCTGTCGCGGTCCATCTCCACCTTGGCGTACGGCGCCGAACCCGGGCGTCTTCTTGTAGGCCGACAGCAGCGCGTCTTCGAGCGCCTCCATCAGCTTCTCGTGTGAGATGTTCTTCTCCGCTGCGAGGCCGCGGACGGCCTCGACGATCTCCTTGACATTGGTCAGTCTCCGGGGACGAGGTTGGAGCGGACGATCTGCTCGTAGGGGATCGTGACGACTCCCGTCGCCGGCGGCGATCGTGACGTCCCGGTCCGAGGCGCCGACCAGCTCGCCGGTCACGCTGCTTGTGTCCATCGCGCGCCTCCCGCAGCCGCACGCGCGCGCGGCGGCCGAGAAAGCGGGTGTAGTGCTGGGGCTTGGTCAGCGGGCGGTCCTGCCCGGGCGAGGAGACCTCGAGCGCGTAGCGCTCGCGGTAGTCGCTCAGCTGGCCGGTGACCCGCTCGCACAGCGCCAGCGTGACGCCGTCCGGGTGGTCGATGAACAGCCGCAGCGTGTCGCCCGAGACGACCTCCGCCAGCAGCACCTCGACCTCGGGCTCGACGCGCGGCGAGCCGGGCTCTCGATCTCGGTCTGCAGTGCGCTCACTGTCTCCTCCGACGCCAAAAGTCATAAAAAAAAGCGGGCGAGCGCCCACTTTCGGTACTGCCGCCGGGATCGCCCGGGCCGAAAGCTGTGGATCTCAGCGTAGCACCGTCACGCGGCGCGTGCAGCGCGGCCGCAGCCCTGTGACGATCTGCGCTCGGCGCGCGGCGCGCGCCGGTCGCGGTAGACGGCGGTAGTCGCGCCGCGCGGGCTGCAGGCAGGCGGCCAGCGCCAGCGGCTGGCGAGCCTCGGCGTGGCGGCCCAGCAACTGCAGGCAGCGGCCGAGGCAGAAGAGCGCGTAGTCGTTGGTCGGCGCCCGGTCGACGACCGCCTGGAACTCCGCCGCCGCCTGCTCGTAGCGCTGGGCGTGGAACAGCGCGCGGCCGAGCGCCTCGCGGATCGAGGTCTTGTCGGGAGCGAGGTCGCGGGCGCGCGCCAGCGGGACGCCGCCTGGTGATGGTGACCGGCCTCCAGCAGCTCGGTGCCGCGGCGGAACAGCTCGTAGACGTCGTCCATGCGGCTGTCAGGTCGTAGGCGCCGGACGTCAGCGGCGGCCAACGCGGCGGCAGCGCCCGCAGCCGGCCGAGCCGTCCGGCAGCGCCCAGCCGCGAGCCGGCGCGCGGAGCGCCCGTCGCTGCGCCGCCGTGGGCAGCTGCCGCGCCCGCCGCCGTAGCGCGCCAGCCGCAGCGCCCGCACGTAGCCGGCGGCCTCGGGCGACGTCGGCGAACCGCTGCTCGAGCGCGGCCAGGGTGACGCCGGGTGACAGCGGCCGGCCGCACGCGGGCCAGTCGCCCGCTCGAGCTCGTCGAGCAACGCTTCCGGCGGTGCGGCGCCCGCCAGGCCAGCGGCCCGCCAACCCGATCAGGAGCCCGAGCAGCAGCGCCGAGCAGGACCGGCAGCGCTCGACGCCCGCCGCCCCGAGCCGCGGTGGTCGACGGCTGGCGCCGCGGCGCCTCGACGGCTGCGGCGCCGGCGGGTGGTCGCGCCGCCGCCGTGGCCAGGCTCGCGCGGATGGCTCGGCGAGGACTGCGCGGCCGGCAGCGCGACGTGCCCGCTCAGCGCCGGATCGCGCTCGGCGGCGTGGGGTCGAAGCGGACCCAGCCGTAGCGCGGAAACCACGCCTCGACCCAGGCGTGGGCGTCGATGTCGGTCACCACCCACGTGTGGTCGCGCGTCTCGTAGGTCCCGGAGGTGAAGCCGGCCGCCACCCGGGCCGGGACGCCGCCCATCCGCAGCAGCATCGCCATCGCGCCCGCGAACTGCTGGCAGTAGCCCATGCTTGCGTGTGAACAGGAAGCTCTCCAGCGGATAGCGGGCCCGGCCGGCGGGTGCTGGTTGTAGGTGAAGCCGTGGGCCAGGTAGCGCTGGACGCCGGCGACGAAGGCGTACGGGGTCGTGCGCCGGCGCGCCAGCCGCTGGGCCAGCGCGTACGACCCGGCGTACGGCGAGCGCGCGGACCACGCGTGGCTGCCGCGCGCGAGTCCAGGCCGCCGTACGGGCTCGCAAGCCGGCAGAACTCGAAGGCGCGGAACGGATCGCGATCTCCGGCGGCCGCCGAGTCCGGCTGCGACGGCGAGGTCGGGCAGCATCGAGCTGGAGCTCCGGAGCCGGCCGTCGGATAGCGGCGCCGGCGCGCTGCGCAGCTGCTGGCGGCCGTCGGATGCGGCGAGTAGACGTGACCACTGGTAGCTGGTCCCGGGCCCCAGCGGCTGGGCGGCTGACCCAGGTCCCGGGTCGCTGCCGCGGATCACCGGCCGGGCCGGGACTGCGGCTGGGGCGCGCCGCCACGCCGGCGGCGATCACGTCGCTGGTCGCGCATCCCGCGATCGTGACCGTCGAGCGGCTGGGTCCACCGCGCCAGGCTGGCGTGGCTGAGCGCCGGCGCAGCGGCGAGCCGCGCCGCGACGCTGGCCCGCCACCCAGTCGCGCCCGTCGAACAGGTCGAGGTCCTCGGCCTTCCAGTAGTCGGGCCGTGCGCGCCTGCACGGTCAGCACCTCGGTGCCCGGGCGGGGCCAGCGCAGCGGCCCGTAGGTCTGGTTCCAGTTGAAGCTGTCGACGTGCGGTCCGGCGCGTGCCCGTCCAGCGCGCGGTAGTTGA
This sequence comes from uncultured Solirubrobacterales bacterium, assembly GCA_963744525.1. Taxonomy (GTDB): domain Bacteria; phylum Actinomycetota; class Thermoleophilia; order Solirubrobacterales; family Solirubrobacteraceae; genus Palsa-465. The sequence goes on from CAVUTV010000002.1 coordinate 27,579, forward strand.
CCCACGGTCGTGCGTGTCGAGTCGACGGCGCCAGCGACCAGCGCCCGCGATCCCGCCAGCGCCGCGACCGCGAGCGCCGCCGGCCGCCCGGCGCGGCGCGACCCGCTCGCCCCACATGAACGCCGCCAGCAGCAGCGAACAGGACCAGCCCCTGGAGGTACGGCAGCTGCGGCCGGACCAGCGTCGACGGCACGATCGCCAGCGCGATCAGCGGCAGCGCGGCGGCCGCGCGGCGCAGCGTCGCCGAACGGCCGCGGCGCGAACGCGCAGCACCGCGCGCGTCGAGCAGCAGCACCGCGGCGCCGAGCACGATCACCAGCCGGACCCATGGTCGAGCCCGAGGTAGGGCACGAGCACGTTGGGCAGCGCCTGCAGGCCGTCGCCGATCCGGGCGACGCTGACGGCGATCCGCAGGTGCGACGACCCAGTGCCAGCGCAGCCCGGCCATCGGGAAGACCGCCAGGAGCAGCCGCGACGACCCGAGCAGCGCCGCCGGCGTGCCCAGCGCCGGCGTAGTAGCGGCGCCGCCCAGCGGCGACGATCGCGGCGAGCGCCAGCAGCGCCCGCACAGCCGCCACGCCCGGCGCGGCTGCGCATCAGCGTCGCCCAGCGGGCGATCGCCGTAGAGCGCCAGCGCGCGCGAACGTCGCCAGGCGCACGACCGCGGCTGCGCCTCGGCGCCGACCTGCCGGCGCCGCGGCCGCGACGCGATCGCTGCGCGGCGCGACGTACCGCGTCTGGCGCGCTCGACGCTCACGCCGACCGCCCGCTCGCCGGTCGCCGCGCGCCGCCGCCGGACGCCGAGCGCAAAGCCGCGGCAGCCGCTGACGTCGAGCGTGGCCAGCATCGGCCCGCGCACCCCGCGGGGCGGCCGTCGGCACGACGCTCGCGACGGGACGACGAGCACGGCGAGCCGCCCCGGCGCCGTGCGGACGGCGCCGAGCCGCGCGTCGGGCGCGGCGGCGACACGTAGATCAGCGGCCCGCGCGCCGGCCGCCGGCCGCGCGGGCGCCGGCGCGTGGCGCTCGTCGGTCCCGCCGTCGACCAGCGCCAGGCGCGCGTGGGCCGCCGGCCAGCGCGACAGCTCGCGGTCGATCGGCGGCGGGCCGCTGCTCGCCGGGCAGCAGCAGCCCGCAGCCCCCGCGCGGGCGAGCTCGAGCGCCAGCGAGGCGGCGGCGCGAACGGCGGCGTCGAGCAGGTCGCTCGGCGGCGCGTCGGGTCGGCGCCGCGCGCGTCGAGCACGACCAGCGGCGCGCGTCGCCGTCGGCCTGCAGGCGGCGCTCGAGCAGCCCGTGCCCCGCGGGCGACCGCCGGCCAGTGGATCCGGGCTGGCGGGCGTGCCGGGCCGGTAGGGCCGCAGCCCGTCGAGGTCGACCGCCGCCAGCGCCTCTGACGAGGCGCGCCGTCGGGCTGATCGAAGCGCCGGCCGCCGCTCGGCGTCAGCCAGCGCACCGGCTCGGTGCGCGGCAGCACGAGCAGCTGTCTGGGCCGTCGCGCCGCTCGGCGTCTGCATCCGGGCGAGCTCCAGCGGATCGCGCGACGATCAGCGACGGCGGCGCCAGCGGTGCAGCCCGCGGCGCGAGAAGCGGGCGACGACCCGGACGCTGGCCTGCCGCGTCGCCGCGCAGCGGCGACAGCGGGCCGGCCAGGTCGAGCCGCGAGCCGGTGAACGGATCGATCGACCTCGGCGCCCGGCAGCGCCGAGGCGGCCACGGCGGACCTCGATCGCTCGCCTCCAGCGGCTCGTCCTCGACGACCCGCTCGGCGCTCAGCCGGCGCTCGGCGCGCGCGCCGCGCGCGGCCGCCCAGACCCAGGCGGGCGCGAGCAGCCCGAGCAGCACAAGCGCGACGCCGGGCACGAACAGCGGCGCGGCGTCGAACGACGAGCGCGATCAGCGTCAGCACGCAGCCGCCGAGCAGGATCGCGAGGCCGCCGGCGAGCCCGACCGGAACGAGCCACGGTCCGCGAGCGCGACTCGCCTCGCTACAGCGCCCGGGTCGGCCGCGACGGCGTCGAGGATCACGTCGCCGCGGCCGCGCGCGGCGTCTCGGGGGCGAGCACCAGGCGGTGAGCGAGCACCGGCTCGGCGAGCGCCTGGACGTCGTCGGGCAGGGCGTGGTCGCGCCCGTCCATCATCGCGTGCGCCTTGGCCGCGCGCAGCAGCATCAGCCCGGCGCGCGGGCTGGCGCCGAGGTCGACGCGCGGATCCTCGCGCGTGCGCCACAGCAGCCGGACGATGTAGTCGCGCAGCGGCGCGGCGGCGCGGACGCGGGCCGCGGCGTCCTGCGCGGCGAGCACCTCGGCGGCGGTCGCCACCGGGCGCAGCGCCAGCACCTGATCGCCGGTCTCGTGCGCGGCCAGCATGCCCGGCCTCCGCCGCACGGTCGGGGTAGCCGAGCGAGAGGCGGACCATGAAGCGGTCGACCTGGGCCTCGGGCAGCGGGTAGGTGCCCTCGTACTCGATCGGGTTCTGCGTGGCGAGCACCAGGAACGGCCGCGCCAGCTCGTGGGTGTGCACGTCGACGGTGACGCGCCGCTCCTGCATGCACTCGAGCAGGCCCGACTGGGTCTTGGGCGAGGCGCGGTTGATCTCGTCGACGAGCACGACGTTGGCGAACACCGGCCCGGGCCGGAACTCGAAGCGCTGCTCGCGCTGGTCGTAGACGTTGGTGCCGACGACGTCGGCGGGCAGCAGGTCCGAGGTGCACTGCACGCGCGCGAACTGGCAGTCGATCGAGCGCGCCAGGGCCCGGGCCAGCGCGGTCTTGCCGACGCCCGGGTAGTCCTCGACCAGCACGTGGCCCTCGGCCAGCAGCGCGACGAGCAGGTGCTCAGCGTCTCCGGCCGGACCTGGACGGCCTTGGTCGATGTTCGCCGGCAGCGCGCCGCCGCGACGGCGGCGAACGCCTCAGACTCCTGCGGCGCGAGTCGGGGTCGGCTCGGACGGCTCCATCGCTCTCCTCTCCTTGCGCTCGCAGCTGCTGCACCTCATCGAGGACGCCGTCGGCGATCGTGGTCCTTCCCCGCCCTGCGGCAACCGGCGCTCGCGCGCCGCCGGCGGTGATCATCGTGACCTCGTTGTCGGGGGCGTCGAAGCCGATTCCCGGCTGCGAGACGTCGTTGACGACGATCGCGTCCAGCCGCTTGCGCTCCAGCTTGGCCCGCGCCGTAGGCGACCGCGCCGGTCGCCGTGCTCGGCGGCGAAGCCGACCAGCACCTGGCCGGGCCGCCGGCGTGCGGCCAGCGCGCTGAGCACGTCCTCGGTCGGCTCGAGCTCGATCGTCGGCGGCGCCGCGCGTCCTTCTTGAGCTTGTCGGTCGGCCGGGCTGACGCGGGCGGAAGTCGGCGACCGCGGCGGCCATCAGCAGCACGTCGCAGGCGTCGAAGCGCGCGCTCGCAGGCGGCGCCGCAGCTCCGCGGCGGTCGCGCACCGGCACGACCTCGACGCCCGGGCGGCGGCGCGAGCGCGACGTTGGCGGCACGACACGTGACCTCGCGCCCCGCGGCGCGCGGCCCGCGGCGGCGAGCGCGAAGCCCATCCGCCCCGAGGAGCGGTTGCCGATGAAGCGGACGCTGTCGATCGGCTCGCGCGTGCCGCCGGCGGTGACCAGCACCCGCACGCCCGGGCCACGACCGGCGGACGCGACCGGCCGCAGCCGCGCCTCGACGGCGGCCAGCAGCTCGGCCGGCTCGGCCATCCGGCCGATGCCGTGCTCGCCGTGGGAGGCCAGCTCCCCCTCGCCGGGTCGCGATCACGGTGACGCCGCGGTCGCGCCAGCAGCTCGAGGTTGGCCTGGGTCGCCGGGTGCAGGTACATGCGGTCGTTCATCGCCGGCGCGACCAGACGATCCGGGCAGGCCGCGGCGGCCAGCGCGGCCGTGCGTGAGCAGGTTGTCGGCGTGGCCATGCGGCGAGCTTGGCGATCGTGTTGGCGCTGGCCGGCGCGATCAGGATACAGCGTCGGCGTGCTCGACCAGCGCCAGGTGGCTGATCGGCGCGCGCTCGGGCGCGGCTCGCCCGGGTAGGCGCCGCGCAGCGGGTCGGGCTCGAACTCGCTCGACCAGCACCGGCGCGCCGGTGATCGCCGGCAAACGACGCGGCCCCGACGAACCGCTGGCTCGGCGGGGGTCTGGATGACGCGGACCGCGTGCCCGGCCTTGATCGCCAGCCGCGCCGTCTCCAGCGCCTTGTAGGCCGCGATCCCGCCGCTGACTCCGAGCAGCAGCCGGCCACCGGCCACGCCTGCTCGTCGGTCCCCGGCGCGCCAAGCCGTGGCCCTACCGGTAGTGGTACTTGAGCTTGCCCTGAGCGACTTCCTCCAGGGCGATCGTCAGGTAGTTCTTGGAGCGCGTGTCGACCATCGGCGGCGGGAACTCGTCGAACGTGCCCTCGCCGAGGTTGTGGTAGTAGGAGTTGATCTGGCGGGCGCGCTTGGCGGCCACGATGCACGCTGGCGTAGTCGGAGTCGACGTGCTCCAGCAGCTTGTCGATGCGGGGAGAGATCACGAGTTCAGTCCTTCGTCGGGGTTACTCTAAGGTTAGCGGTCCGGCTAGCCGCGTCGAGCAGCTCTGCTCGCACGATGCCCGCCAGCTCGTCGGTCGCCTGCTCGAGGCGGTCGTTGACGACCACGTGCGCGAACTCGGGCTGGGCCTCCAGCTCGCGCTCGGCGGTCCGCAGCCGCTGCTCGACCTGCTCGGGCGCGTCGGTGCCGCGGCCGACCAGCCGGGCGCGCAGCGCGTCGCGGGACGGCGGCGCGATGAACACGGCACCGCCTCCGGCATCGCCTCGCGGACCTGGCGGGCGCCCTGGACCTCGATCTCCAGCACCACCGGCACGCCGTCGCGCCAGCCGCCGGTCGAGCTCGGAGCGCAGCGTCCCGTAGCGGCGGCCCGAGTAGGTGGCGTGCTCGACGAAGTCGCCCGGCCTGCGACCCGCGCGCTCGAACTCCTCGGGGCTCAGGAAGTGGTAGTCGACGCCGTCGCGCTCGCCCGGCCGCGGGCTGCGCGGGTCGTCGCCGACACCGACAGCTCGAGCTCGGGCACCCGCTCGAGCAGGCCGCGGATCAGCGTCCCCTTGCCGACCCCCGAGGGACCGGTGATGACGAAGACTCTGGCCAGCCGACGGCGCCGGACCCGCGCGCGAGCCGCGATCGGCGAGCGTCAGCGGCGGCGCAGGAGCGTCGACCAGCTCGCCGCGCTGGCGCTCGGACAGGCCGCCGAGCGTCTTGCTCGGCGAGATCCGGCACTGGGAGAGGATCTTGTTGACCTTCACGCGCCCGTACTTGGGGACGGCCAGCAGCAGGTCGAACACCTTGGCGGTCTGGAGATAATCCGGCGGCTCGAGCAGCAGCTCGTGGATCGGCTGGCGGCCCGCCTTCAGATCGCGCTTGAGCTGCGCGCGGCGGCTGCGGATGTCGTTGGCGCGCTGCAGCGCCTCCATCCGCTGCACGCAGCGACCGCTCCGGCGCGGCGAGGGGCTTTGGAGAACGATTCACTGACCGGCGGCATGGGCGGCGACTATACATCTTGGGGCCGCGGCGATCAAGCCAAATCCGCCCAATTCGACTCGACCTCAACTTGAGCTTGAGCATTGTCGAGCCTAGTTGCGGGCAATATCGCATTGTTTGCAGGGGCTTTTCATCAAGGTGTCGCTCGGATCGACGAGCTCGTGCGCGGTCCGCTTGCAGCCACTGCACCGGATTAGCGGCCGTTCGACGCGGTGGCGCCAGCTCCGGCAGCGATCGCGGCGACCCGCGGCCGGGTCCCGGAAGCTCTCGGTTCCGACCGCCACGAGCGTCGCCCGGCCTGCGAGCAGATCGAGCGCGTCGCGGCCGCTGCTGCACGCCGCCCATCCCGACCACCGGGATCTCGACCGCGGCGCTGCACGGCGTGGACCTGGGCGAGCGCGACCGCGCGGACGGCCGGGCCGGAGACTCCGCCGGTCTGCCGCCGAGCCACGGCTCGCCGGTGCGCGGGTCAAGCGCCATCCCGCGGATCGTGTTGATCAGCGACACGGCGTCGGCGCCCGCCTCCTCGGCGGCGCGCGCGACCGCCGGCACGTCGGAGGCGTTGGGGGTCAGCTTGACGATCAGCGGCTTGGCGGTCAGCGGCCTGACGCGCTCGCAGCAGCCGCGCCACCTCGTCGCGGGTCGGCGCCCATCACCAGCCCGGTCTCGACGTTGGGGCAGGAGACGTTGAGCTCGAGCGCCGCCACCTCGTCGCGCGCCGCGAAGCCGTCGACCAGCTGCGCCACCTCGTCGCGGCTGAAGCCCATCACGTTGACGATCAGCGGCACCGGCAGCCGGGCCAGCTCCGGCAGGTCGTGCGTCGAGGTAGCCCGTCAAGCCCCTTGTTGGGCAGCCCGATCGAGTTCATCAGCCCGGCCGGCAGCTCCCACAGCCGCGGCGGCGGATTGCCCTGGCGGGGCTCGAGCGTGACCGTCTTTGAGACGAACGCGGCGAACGGGAAGCGCTCGAGCAGCTCGTCGCCGAACGCGCGCCGGGCGGCGATCGCGTCGAACGTGCCCGAGGCGTTGATGATCGGGTGGGCCGAGCTCGATGCCCGCAGAAGCTCGACGCTCACGCGCGCGCTCCGCTCGCATCGCCGTGCTCATCCGACGACGCTGTCCAGGCGCGCCGCGTCGAGCACCGGGCCCGTCGACGCAGAGCCGGATGTAGCCGTCGCGCGTCGGCACCACGCAGCCGAAGCAGGCGCCGAAGCCGCAGGCCATCCCGGACTCGAGCGCCAGCTGGGCGGGGACGTCGCGTTCGGCGCACAGAGCCGCGCACGGCCTCGAGCATCGCCGGCGGGCCGCAGGCGTAGACCTCGGCATGGGGATCGAGCGTCGAGCTCGCGGTCGAGCAGGTCGGTGACCAGGCCGTGGTGGCCGACGCTGCCGTCGTCGGTGGCGACCTGCGCGCCGCTGCAGCAGCGCGGCGCCCGGCGGCGTGCGCGGCGTCGCGGAATCCGAGCAGCACGGTGACTCGGCGCCCGATCCAGCTGGTCCTGCAAGATCGCCAGCGGCGCGATCCCGACCCCGCCGCCGACGAGCAGCGCGCGGCGGCCGCTCGCGGGGCGGCGCGAAGCCGATCGCCGAGCGGGCCGACGAGCAGCAGCTCGTCGCCCGGCTCGAGCTCGCACAGCCGCCGGGTGCCCGGGCCGACGTCCTCGAGCAGGAACTGCAGCTCGATCGGCTGCCGGCGTGGGCGGCGCCCGCAGCACGCTGAACGCCCGCGGCAGGAACGGCCGCTCGCCCTCTCCCCCGCCCCAGCGCTCGGCGGCTGTGAGCATGTAGAACTGCCCCGCCTGCGGCCGCGGGCCGGTCGGGATCCGGCACACCGCAGGACGACGTAGGCGCCGTACTGCGCTCGCGCCGGTCACCGGCGCGCGGGCGCCGAACGGCGGCCGAACGCGCTCGTCGGTGACGCGGTCGGCTCACGGGACCGGGCCGGGTCACCGAGCCGGCTCGCGCGTGGAGCTCCTGCAGCGAGATCGACCTCGGGCTCGCCGCGCCGCGGCGGCGATGATCGCCCGCGCCGCGGCCATCCCGCCGCGACATCGTGGTGATGCAGGGGATCCCGCGGGCGATCGCGGCCGAGCGGATCTCGTAGCCGTCGGCTGCGGGCGCCGGTGCCGACCGGCGTGTTGATCACGAGGTCGACCTCGCCGCGCTCGATCCAGTCGACCACGTGCGGCGAGCCCTCGCCGATCTTGTTGATCGCGCTCGGCCGGGATCCCCATCCGCTCGCAGCGCCTGGGCGGTGCCCGCGGGTGGCGACGATCCGGAAGCCGAGGTCGTGCAGCGAGGTGGCGATGCCGGTGGCCGCGGGCTTGTCGCTGTCGGCGACCGTGATGAACACCGTGCCCTGCGTTGGGCAGCTGCGCGCCGGCCGCCGCCTGGGCCTTGGCGAACGCGGTCGGGAAGTCGTGCGGCGATCCCCATCACCTCGCCGGTGGAGCGCATCTCGGGCCCGAGCAGCGAGTCGGCGCCGGCGAAGCGGCCGAACGGGCAGCACCGCCTCCTTGACGCACACGTGGCCGTTGGTGGTGTCCTCGGGCAGGTCCAGGTCGGCGATGCGCTCGCCGAGCATGATCCGGCAGGCGAGCTTGGCCAGCGGCAGCCCGATCGCCTTGGAGACGAACGGGACCGTCCGCGACGCCCGCGGGTTGGCCTCGATCACGTACAGGCCGTCGTCGCCGCGGATCGCGAACTGGACGTTGAGCAGCCCGACGACGCCGAGCGCCCGCGCGATCGCCGTCGTCTGCTCGCGGATCTGCGGCGAGCATCTCGTCGCCGAGCGTGTGCGGCGGCAGCACGCAGGCCGAGTCGCCGGAGTGGATCCCGGCCTCCTCGACGTGCTGCATGATCCCGGCGATCCACACCTCCTCGCCGTCGCACAGGGCGTCGACGTCGACCTCGATCGAGTCCTCCAGGAAGCGGTCGAGGTAGATCGTCGCGGTCCGGTCCGGCACGCCCGACCCGGTCGAGGTAGTCCTCGCAGGCCGTCGACGCTGTAGACGATCTCCATCGCCCGGCCGCCGAGCACGTAGCTCGGGCGCACGAGCAGCGGGAAGCCGACCGTCGGGCGCGCGCTCGAGCGCCTCCTCGGCGACTGGCGGCGGTGGCGTACGGCGGCGCGCTGTAGCCGAGGCGGTCGAGCAGCGCGCCGAACCGCGAGCGGTCCTCGGCGAGGTCGATCGCGTCGATGCTGGTGCCGAGGATCGGCACGCCGGCCTCGTCCAGCCCGGCGGCGAGCTTCAGCGGCGTCTGGCCGCCGAACTGGACGACCACGCCCTCGGGCTGCTCGAGCTCGCAGACGCCGAGCACGTCCTCGAGCGTCAGCGGCTCGAAGTACAGCCGGTCGGAGGTGTCGTAGTCGGTCGAGACCGTCTCGGGGTTGCAGTTGATCATCACCGCGTCGCGGCCCGGACTCGCGGACGGTCTGGGCGGCGTGCACGCAGCAGTAGTCGAACTCGATCCCCTGGCCGATGCGGTTGGGCCCCGAGCCGAGGATCACGACGCTCGGGCGGTCGCCGCGCTGACCTCATGGCTGGGCGCCGTCGCGTGCCCGGGCGCTCCCAGCCCGAGTAGTAGTACGGCGTCTCGGCGGCGAACTCGGCGGCGCAGGTGTCGACCGCCTTGTAGGTCCGCTCGCCGGCGAACGGAGCCTCCGGGTCGGCGACCAGCTCGGCGAGCTCGTGCAGGAACCAGGGGTCGATGCTGGTGCGCCGGTGCAGCTCCTCGATCGAGGTGCCGCGGCGCAGCGCCTCGAGCAGGTGGTCGAAGCGCTCGGCGCCCGGCATGCTCCACCAGCGTCCAGCAGCTCCTCGTCGTCTGCGGGCGAGACCGGCAGCGTGTCGAGCTCGCGCGAGCGCAGCGCCTTGGCGAACGCCTGCTTGAACGTCCGGCCGATCGCCATCGCCTCGCCCACCGACTTCATGTGCGTGGTCAGCCCGGCCTCGGCGCCGGGGAACTTCTCGAAACGCGAACCGCGGCCACTTGACCACGCAGTAGTCGATCGCCGGCTCGAAGCTCGCCGGCGTCGCCCGCGTGATGTCGTTGGGGATCTCCTGGAGCGTGTAGCCGACGGCCAGCCGGGCGGCGATCTTGGCGATCGGGAAGCCGGTCGCCTTGCTGGCCAGCGCGCTCGAGCGCGACACGCGCGGGTTCATCTCGATCACGACGATCTCGTCGGTCGCCGGGTTGACGGCGAACTGGACGTTGGAGCCGCCGGTCTCGACGCCGACCGCGCGGATCACCGCGATCGCCTGGTCACGCAGCGCCTGGTACTGCTTGTCGGTGAGCGTCTGCTGCGGGCGCGACGCAGACGCTGTCGCCGGTGTGCACGCCCATCGGGTCGAGGTTCTCGATCGAGCACACGATCACGACGTTGTCGGTGTGGTCGCGCATCACCTCGAGCTCGAACTCGCCCCAGCCCGAGCACCGACTCCTCGAGCAGCACCTGGCCGATCGGCGAGGCCGTCAGGCCGCGGCCGACGATCCGCTCGATGCTCGGCCTCGGTGCGCACGCACCCCGCCGCCGGTGCCGCCGAGCGTGAACGCCGGGCGCACGATGAACGGCAGCCCGAGCTCCGTCACGCGGCGCGCAGGCGTCGTCGAGGCGTGTGGGCGATCGCGCTGCGCGGGCACGCGCAGCCCGGCCTCGGTCATCGTCTCGCGGAAGCGCTCGCGGTCCTCGGCGCGGTCGATCGCCTCGTAGTCGGCGCCGATCAGCTCGACGCCGAAGCGCTCGAGCGTGCCGTCCTCGTGCAGCGCCTTGGCGAGGTTGAGCGCCGTCTGGCCGCCGAGCGTCGGCAGCAGCGCGTCGGGGCGCTCGCGCTCGATCACCTGCGTCGACCGGCCCGGGCAGCAGCGGCTCGATGTAGGTCGTGGTCGCGACCTCGGGGTCGGTCATGATCGTCGCCGGGTTGGAGTTGACGAGCACGACCTCGTAGCCCTCCTCCATCAGCACCCGGCAGGCCTGCGTGCCCGAGTAGTCGAACTCGGCCGCCTGGCCGATCACGATCGGGCCCGAGCCGATCAGCAGGATCTTGTGGATGTCGTCGCGGCGGGCATCGTTAGGCGGCCGCCTTGATCTCGTCGACGAAGCGGTCGAACAGGTACAGGGAGTCGTGCGGGCCGGGGCCGGCCTCGGGGTGGTACTGGACGGTGGCGCCCGGAACGTCGAGCAGCGTCAGACCCTCGACCGTGCGGTCGTAGAGGTTGATGTGGCGTCAGCTCGGCGGCGCCGAAGTCGGTCTCCCAGCGCACCGGCTCGTCGTCGTCGATCGTCGGCGCGCCGTCCGGGCCCGAGCACCGCGAACCCGTGGTTCTGGCTGGTGATCTCGGTCCGGCCGGTGGTCAGGTCCTTGACCGGGTGGTTGGCGCCGTGGTGGCCGAACGGCAGCTTGTAGGTCTCGCAGGCCGACCGCCCGGCAGAGCAGCTGGTGGCCGAGGCAGATCCCGTACACCGGCAGCTTGCCGACCAGCTCGCGGACGGTCTCGACGATGTAGTCGAGCGCCGCCGGGTCGCCCGGGCCGTTGGCGAGGAAGATCGCGTCGGGGTCGTCGCGCCAGCAGCTCGGCCGGCGCTCGCCGTGCACGGGTGCAGCTCGACGGTCGCGCCGCGGGCGCGCAGGTTGCGCGATGATCGAGAGCTTGACGCCGGTGTCGATCATCGCGATCCGCGGCGCCGCCGCCGGCGCCGCCGGTCGGCGCGAGGCGACCGGCTGGCGGGAGTGACCGTCGCGGGCCAGGTCGCGACCCGGTCATCGCCGGCTCGGCGTCGATCAGCTCCCGCGCCTCGGCCTCGGAGATCCGCGCCGGGAACACGCCGCCGCGCATCGCGCCCGGCGTCGCGGATGTGGCGCACCAGCGCGCGCGTGTCGAGGTCGGTGATCGCCGGGCACGCCGTGGTCGGTCAGCCAGCTCAGCCACCGCCCTGGCTCGCGCCGGGGGCGTCCTCGCGGTCGACCGCGGCGCGCATGATCGCCGCGCCGGGCGTGGATCCGGTCGGACTCCATCGCCTCGGCGCGGACCCGTAGTTGCCGATCTGCGGGAAGGTGAAGGTGATCAGCTGGCCGGCGTAGCTGGGGTCGGTCATCGCCTCCTGGTAGCCCGGACATCGAGGTCGTGAACACGATCTCGCCGACCGCGTGGGCGTCGGCGCCGCAGGCGAGGCCGTCGAAGCGGGTGCCGTCCTCGAGCAGGACGTAGGCGCGTCGTCGCGCGCTCATACGGCGCCGCGGTGCTGCTGTCGACCAGCGGCGGGCGGCTCGGAAGGCGACGGCGCCGGCGGCGACGCGTCAGCAGCACCCGGCCGTGCAGCGTGCGGCCGTGGAAGCAGCAGTTGGCCGAGCGGCTGGCGTAGCCGCCTCGGCCCCGACCTCGAAGCTGCGCGTCGAGGTCGACGAGGCACGAGGTTGGCCGGCTCGTCGGGCGGCGATCCGCGGGATCGGCAGCCCGTACAGCGCGCCGCCGGCGGTCATCCGCTCGACCAGCAGCTCGAGCTCGAGCTCGCCGGGCACGACCAGCTCGGTGTAGAGCGCGGCGAACGCGGTCTCCAGGCCGGTCGTCCCCATCGGCGCCTGCTCGAACGGGACCTCCTTCTCGTGCACGGGCGTGCGGGGCGTGGTCGGTCGCGACGCAGTCGATCACGCCGCTGCGCAGGCCGTCGATCAGCGCGCGGCGGTCGGCCTCGGTGCGCAGCGGCGGGTTCATCTTGAAGCGGCTGTCGAGCGTGCGCACGACGTCGTCGGTGAGCGTCAGGTGGTGCGGGGTGGCCTCGCCGCTGACCCGGGCGCCCGCTGCCTTGGCGGCCTGCGAGCGCCTGCACCGACTCGACGCAGGACAGGTGCTGGAAGTGCACGCGGGCGTCCTCGTAGCGGGCCAGCGCGGCGTCGCGGGCGACCATCGTCGACTCCGACAGCGACGGGATCCCGGCCATGCCCAGCCGGGCCGAGACCGGCGCCCTCGTGCATGACGCCGTCGCCCGACAGCGCGGGATCCTCCTCGTGCAGGGCGATCACGCCGCCGCACAGCCGCTGGTACTGGAGCGCCTTGCGCAGCATCCCGGCCGAGGTCGACCGGCTTGCCGTCGTCGGTGAAGCCGAGCGCGCCGGCGTCGCGCAGCGCGGCCATCTCGGTCAGCTCGTCGCCGCGCAGGCCGCGCGTGATCGAAGCCAGGAAGCCGGTCGGGACGCGGGCCTCGCGCTCGGCGCGCGTCGACCAGCGAGCCGCAGCACCGACAGCGTCGTCGACGATCGGGTCGGTGTTCGGCATCGCGATCACCGCGCAGAAGCCGCCGGCGGCCGCCGCGGCGGTGCCGGTCTCGATGTTCTCCTTGTACTCCTGCCCGGGCGTGCGCAGGTGCACGTGCGGGTCGACGAACGCCGGGAACACGTGCTTGCCGGCCGCATCGATCGTGCTCGGCGCGTCGTCCGGGGCGCTCAGCGCTGCCGGGCGCGCCGAGCTCGGCGATCGTGGCCGTCGCGGATCAGGATGTCGTCGGGGCTCGTCGAGCTCGGTGCGGGGGTCGAGGACGTGCGCCGAGCGGATCAGCAGCTCGGCCGGGGCAGGCGCTGCGCTGGAACACTGCTTGCGCTCTTGGTTCATTCCGCTCATTCCGCTCATGCCGCCACCGCCATCGTCGCCGGCTGTCCGGCCAGCAGCTCGTAGAGGACCGCCATGCGGACGGCCACGCCGGCCTTGACCTGCTCGCCGATCAGCGCCTGCGGGGAGTCGATCGCGTCGGCGGACAGCTCGACGCCGCGGTTGACCGGCCCGGGATGCATCAGCAGCTGATCCGGGCGCAGGCGCGGGAGCTCGATCTGGTAGCGCTGCGCGTACTCGCGCAGCGAGGGCACGAACGACTCCTGCATCCGCTCGTGCTGCATCCGCAGCACGTAGATGACGTCGGCCTCCTCGATGCCGTCGAGCGTGGGCGTCGGCGGCGCACCCGAGCGCCTCGATCCCGCGGGGGATCAGCGTCGGCGGCCCGCAGACCGTGACCGTGGCGCCCATCCGCCGGAAGGCGAGGATGTTCGAGCGCGCCACCCGCGAGTGCAGGACGTCGCCGACGATCCAGATGTTCGAGCCCGTCCAGCGACCCCAGCCGCCGGCGCAGGGTGAACACGTCCAGCAGCGCCTGCGTCGGGATGCTCGTGCTTGCCGTCGCCGGCGTTGATCACCGCCGCCTCCGTCCAGCCGGCGACCAGCTGCGCGGCGCCGGCGTGCGGAGAGCGGATCACGATCGCCGCCGGGTCGTAGGCGGACAGCGTCTGGACCGTGTCCTTCAGCGACTCGCCCTTGTCGACGCTCGAGCCGGCCGAGCGGATGCTGACCACGTCGGCACTGAGCCGCTTGGCGGCCAGCTCGAAGATCGAGCTGGTGCGCGTCGAGGCCTCGTAGAACAGGTTGACGACCGTGCGGCCGCGCAGCGCGGGGACCTTCTTGATCTCCCGGCCGGAGACCTCGGCGAAGGACTCGGCGCGGTCGAGGATCCGCTCGATGCCGGCGCGGTCGAGGTCGTCGATGGAGATCAGATGCGCTCGATGCCGCCTGCCTCCGGGGCTGGGTCGCCGGGTCCGATCGTGACCTCGTCGAGGCCGTCGATCTCGTCGACCCTGACGTTGACCCGCTGGTCCTGGGAGGTCGGGAGGTTCTTGCCGACGTAGTCGGGGCGGATCGGGAGCTCGCGGTGGCCGCGGTCGACGAGCACGGCGAGCTGCACGCGGCCGGGCGGCCGTAGTCGAAGATCTCGTCGATCGCGGCGCGGACGGTGCGGCCGGTGTAGAGGACGTCGTCGACGATCACGATCGTGCGCCCGTCGACCGGGAAAGTCGAGCTGGGTGGCGTGCACGATCGGTGCCGCGTCGGACGGATCCCGTAGACCCAGGTCGTCGCGGTAGAACGAGATGTCGACGAAGCCGAGCGGGACGGTCGGATCGAGCAGCTCGCTGGTCAGCGCGTGCAGGCGGCGGGCGAGCACCGCGCCGCGGCGGTGGATGCCGACGAGCGCGATCTGACCAGGCTCCCGGGGTGGGGGTCCGCAGCGGGCTCGCCGGAGCGGCTGGTCGCGGCGAGTTCGCCGGGGCCGGGGATTCTTCTCGACGATCTCGTGGGCGATCCGCACCAGCGTGCGGCGCATGTCATCGCGGTCGAGGACGACCGTGTCGGCTGACAACTGTGCTCCTTCCTGGCCTCACGGGACCGGGTTAAAGGTGGCGACTCCAAGGAGCCTATCAGCGGGGGCGGCGGTTCAGGGCGAGACGGGCTCGGCCTGGCGGTCGGTCCAGCGCACCAGCTCGGGAACACCGCGTTCCGGGAACGGGATCTCGATCGTGTCGAAGTCCCGAGGCAGCACCGTGTTGGGGAAGATCTCCCTGGCCTCGTCCCGCAGGACCCCGACCGGATAGCGGATCGAGAAGTGGTAGAGCGCCAGCATCTGTACCTCGGCCTCGCGGGCGAGCCCCGCGGCCTGGGAGGCGGTCGAGTGACCGCTCTCGTAGGCCCGCTCGGCGTCCTCGATCGCAAACGTGCCCTCGTGAACGAGCACGTCAGCCCCATGCGCGGCCGCCTTGAGGGACTCGGAGGGTCGCGTGTCGCCGGAGATCGCGAGCTTCCGGCCTGGCCGCGGGGGCCCCATCACCTGGTCCGGGCTGACGCCACGAACCGTCTCGCCGCGCTGAACTCGGCCGAACTCCGGCCCGGGCTCGAGGCCACAGGCCACGGCGGCCTCGGGATCGAAGGCCCCGGGGCGCACGTCCTCAAACAGCACGTAGGCGTAGGCCGGCGAGCGATGGGAGACCGGGACGGCGGCGATCCGGTAGCCATCTCGCTCCAGCACCTCCCCCGGCTCCAGCTCGACGATCCGCAACTCGTACGTGGTCCGCCCCGCGAAGCGCATCACGTCCTGCAGGAGTGTCTGCAGTCCGGGAGGTCCGTACAGGTGCAGAGGTGTCTCGCGGCCGCGGAGATCAAACGTCTTGAGCATTCCCGGCAGCCCCAGCCAGTGATCGGCGTGGAAGTGCGTGAGGAAGATGTCGTCCAGCTCGACGAGCCCGATCGAGCTGACCAGCTGGCGCTGGGTGCCTTCACCGCAGTCGACCAGGATCCGCTCTCCGCCGCGGCGGATCAGCACGGCCGGCAGACCGCGTCGCGGGCTGGGCAGCGAACCGCCGGTGCCGGCGAAGAAGACAGACAGGTCCATGGGCCTCAGTGTGCCAGTCACCCCCGGCGCCAGTGGGCCTCACTAAGCTGGCGCATATGTCGACCGGCCCGGTGTCTCCCCCGAGCCGCCCGCGGGCAGCTCGCGAACGTCGACCGCCGAGCCGGCGGGTGTGGGTGCTGGCGTTCGGCGTCGCGGCCGCATTCCTGGTGGCGCTGATCCTGTTCGTCAGCATCGAGGGTCCGGCCGCGAATAAGCCCGCCGCGGTCACGAACCCCTCAGCGATCGCCGAGCAGAACCGCGAGGACAGGGCGCAGGTGCAAGCCGACCAGACTCCGCACGTGGTGACGGTCAGGGGAGGCGTGGCCGGCCAGAGCGCGCTTCAGGTGGCGGTGGTCCGGTACATGAAGCGCCAGATCGCGCTCGGCACGGTCCAGGGACCGCTGACGCGATCCAGCTGCACTCCCGCGGCGGGAAGCTCCCCCGTGCGTCCCGCCTTCAGTTGCGCAGTCGTGGCCGGAAACGTCACCTATCCGTTCCTGGGCGTGGCGAACAGCTCGCGCCAGGTGACCTTCTGCAAGCGGGACTACGCGCCGGTCTGGGGCATGAACGTCCCGGTCAGCGGGCGCTGCACCTGACGGTCGGTTCAGCCGATGAGAGCGCCCGCCAGCGCGCGCCACTCCGAAGCCGGCAGTTCCCTCGCGCCCACCTGCTGCAGGCATACGTGGTCGGCGCCGGCGTCCAGGTGGGCGCGGGCGATCTCGGCGATGTGCTCCGGGGAGCCCTGCGGGACCACGTCGTCGATCAGGCGGTCGGAGCCGCCGTTCTCGATGTCGGCCTGGTCGAAGCCGAAGCGCAGCAGGTTGTTGGTGTAGTTGCTCATTCGCAGGTAGTTGGCGGCGAAGGCGCGGGCGCGCTGGCGGTCTGGGTCCTCCCCCACCACGCAGGAGAGCTCCGGAGCGATCAGCGGACCGGATCCCAGGCGCTCGCGCGCGAAGCGCGTGTGCTCGACCGGCGTGAAATACGGGTGGGTGCCCAGGCTGCGGGCGGCACTCAGGTCGAGCATCTTCGGACCCAGGGCGGCGAGGCAGCGGCGGTCCTGGGGGATCGGCTGGGGCGCCGAGTCGATCCCGTCGAGGAACTCGACCGTCTTGGCCAGCGGGCGCCGGTACTCACTCGTCGCCTCCGGGTGGCCGATGCCGATGCCGGCCAGCACCCGGTTCGGGAAATCCGCGTCCAGTTGCGCGAACTCCGCAGCCAGCTCGCTGGGGTCGTACTGCCAGATGTTGACGATGCCCGTGGCGATGACCAGGTGCTCACTGGCCGCCAGCATCGGCCTCAAGGTGGGTAGTCGCGGGGAGCCACCGAGCCACAGCGCCCCGAAGCCGAGCTCCTCGGCCAGCGCGGCAGCGCGGCCTGCGCTCTCATCGTCGAGGATCCGGCGGGAGATCCAGACTCCGAACTGGGTGAGGTCCATGTGCGTAGGGTGGCAGACCGCTGTGGTGGGGCGGTGCGGCGGGTGCCGGCGCCGCTCGGGCGCGGTAAGCTCGCCCCTGGCTTCCCCGCCACACGAGCGCCCGTAGCTCAGGGGATAGAGCGTTCGCCTCCGGAGCGAAAGGTCGCAGGTTCAAATCCTGCCGGGCGCGCTTCAAAAAGCCCCGCTAATGGCGGGGTTTCTTGTGGAGTCAGCACAACCGTCCGGACTCCGGACCTGCTCTGAGGGCTCGTGGTGCCCATTGGTGCCCAATGAAAGCGCGGGCGCGGGACCGTGATCTTCGGCCGAGGGGGATCCGAACGGACGAATCCCCCTCGGCCAGCCCTCTTAGCCAGAACCCGTCACCGGCATCTGTGCCGCAAGCGATTCGCGGCGTTGGATTTCGGCCAGTGCTTGCCAGATCCCCTCTTCGAGTCTCCGGCGCCGCGTGAGCAGGTCAGCGGCGCACATTCTCGCCGCCTCTGTGACCGTTAGTAGTTCCTCCAGCGACGAGCGCTGCAAGAACGCCTGATATGACTCGCTTCGATTCACAGCTCGTCGACGATGATCTCGACGAGTTTCGTCGCTGCGGCCAATACCACCGTCTCCACGACTCGCGCGATCAGCCAACTCATCGCTCAGTCCTCCGGGACTGCTGCTGAATCTCGCGTACGAGCCGCGGGCTGAGAATCACGCGGTCTTGCGAACGCCGCGGACCACGAATAACACTGACGTGCTCCGGCCTCGCCCAGAAAGCACCGCCTCGCAGCCAACCGGGTCGCAGGGGTTTGTTCTGCTTGACCATGATGGTCACCTCCGGGGCTACCTTCTCCCCGGCGTGAGTAGCCCCCTTGTTTGACTAAGGGGACGACATCAGCACAGGGACCGGGGCCGGGGCGTCAATTGCCGGAGGGCCGAAACTGTCGACCCGGACCAATATCTTACTCGCGGGAACTCCGAACGCGTCCGGATTCGTCCTCGTGTGACCCGGTTGACTCAGAGATGCACAGATCGTCGGCTGTTCCCACTAGCTCGCGCAGGCGCTCCCGCTGTCCGTCCTCAGCCGACATCACGTGCGCATAGATGCGGAGCGTGACCGCGCTGTCGGCGTGGCCAAGCATTCTCATAACCCTGGGCAACTCATATCCGCACGCAAAGAGCAGCGAGCAGCACGTGTGCCGCAGCTTGTGCGGAGTGAGCCCGCTCGGTAGGGGCGTCCACCCTGCAGCCTCCCGGCGCTCGTCCGCCACCTCGACCGCCCGGGTGAACACCCGATCGCGCAGGTTGTCCCGGCTGAACTTCCGCCCGTTGCTCGTAGCGAACACCAGATCATTCGGCGCGGTGTTGGTGCAACCGACCTTGTAGGTCGTGAGGATCTCTCGGAGTGCTGGCAGCAGGTCCACGTGTCGGACGCCCGCGTCCGTCTTGGCCTCCCCCACCCATAGACGACCAGCGGCAAGGTCCACGTCACGCCACCTGAGTGACAGCAGCTCGCCGATCCGCAGTCCCGCGAATGTGAGGGTGGCGAGGATCGCCTTGCGCGGCACGTGGCGGCGATCTGGCCGGGCCCGGCGGTCGAGCTCGCCGGCCCCGTCGAGCAGCGCCTCGATCTGGTCGGCCCGGTCGAGCCAGACCGCCGGGGGCTTTGCGGCCTTCAGCTTGCGGTTACGAGGGTTCACCCGTAGCGGGTTGCGCTGGATCATCCCGTACTCGTCCGCCTGGTCGAGGATCTGACCGAGCCGTGTCAGCGTCTTGTTGATCGACGCGGGCGATAGGGATCCTTCGGCCACCTTGTGCCGGCGGTAGCGGTCCACCTCGGCGACGGTGATCTGCGAGAGATGGTGTTTGGCGAAGAACGGCAGCAGGTGCGCCGTGATCTGCCATTCGTAGTCGATCCGGGTGTTGGGCCTAACCTCTGGCCGTTTGGCCGCCCACCACTCGGAGGCGAACTCATGAAACGTTGGATCGGCGACAGGTGCGGGAGCCGCCTCGGGCCGATGGGGGCGCCAGACGCCCGCCTTGACCTTGGCCAGCTCCACGTCGAGCTGCTTCTGCGCGCGCAGTTCGTCCCATCCCTCGGCCTCCGTGCCGAGCGTGAGGTACTGGCGTTCTCCGTTGGCGCGGAATCGGAGGGCGTAAACGCGCCCGTCCTTGCGCTCGCGGATCATGACCTGGCCTGTCGCTTTGCGTGCCATTTGTCAGTCCTCCTCGGGCGGTCGGCGACGGGCAGGGTGCGGGTCGTGCTTACCGAACCGTTCCCATGCTGCTTGCTTGCTCACGTCGAGCACGGAACCGATCTGCTGCCATGAGAGTCCGACCTCGCGGGCAGCGGCGACACAACTGCGTAGCTCGCGCTCGTTGCGTCGAACCGCCTCGTTGACCTCGCGGATGCCCTGCAGGACGTTCTGCTCTTGCATGCGTATCGGATCCATACGTCAAGGATACCTGACGCGTCAAGACTCCCTGACGGCATCTCACTTCCGTTAGTCGACGGCCCAGCCGCCGGCGAGAAACCGCTCCAGCGAGTCGTATCGCTCGACAACGGGAAGGTCGAGCTCGTCGAGGGGCGATGATGACCAGGCCATGGCTTCCCAGCTTTTTCGGGTGCTGCCAAACACACGGATTTCCTCGTCGGCCGTAACGTCTTCCTCCCGGATGAAGCCCGTCAGGCGATCTCCGTCGGGCGTGGCGTGGATGACCGGCAGGAAGGGCCGCAGCGGCCACTGCTCCACGTCGCGGATTCGCGACAGGTCTCGCTTCGGGTCCAATTCGCTCATTCGACTCATGCTCGTCGACCGGGATGACGGATTAGAAGGGTACGGCGCGCCGGGAGAGCCCCGGCGCGCCGCTCATGGGTGAGCCGTTCCTCACTCCCAGCTCCCGCCAAGCCGAAGCTCCAAGGCACCGCTCAAAATACCGACGGCTCGCCTGAGCGTGTCATCGGGTGGCATCACCGCATACAGCTCCTCGAGCGCCTCCACGGCAGCCCGTCTCTTCTCGCGACGCTCCTCCTGGGAGATGCCGCCCTGGTGAAGTGTGAGCACGGTCGCCATCACTCTCCTCCCCTGACCGGCTCCCGGTGCGGAAGCACGTTTACGAAGCGCGTCAGGATCCCGGCCCATTGCATCCCGTCGTCGGTGCCCGACTCCCATTCGAACTGTGCGGCCTCGCGCAGCGCTCGGCGGGCAACCTCTGTCGGGTGCTCTTGAAACGCGGCCTCGGCCTGACCCTGGTGGAGCGTGAGTGTCGTGGCCATCAGGCGGCCCCTCCCTCGCCCTGCAGAGTACGCTCGAACGCGGCAAGGTCGGTCGATGGCCTCGCCCGGTGATAGCGCCACTTCGGATACCGCCCGGCGTTGCGTCCGGTCGGCTCGCGCTCCAGCTCCCCGAGGAGCCTCAGCTCGTGGGCCAACGGCTGGAGGTCGGACGTGTCGATGTCCGCTCCAGGTATTTGCTCTTGGAGTCGGTCCGCGACCTCGCGCAAGGCGAGGGAGTCCTCGCCGAGGGCGTTCAGGATGCGGCTCATACGTCCCGGCTTAGGGATGGCACGCCAGAGATTTCTGCGCTCCTCCCACGCGGCCACGGGGTCAGGCTCGGCAGCCGGCATCGGGTGGGAGTCTTCGATCAGACCTCGCAACGCCCGGAGCACCTCGCCAGCGCACGAGTCGCTGTTGCCGCGCCTGCCGGCATGAAAATTCCCGACGCGCTCAAAGACCAGCCCGAAGTCCTCATACAGGCCGTCGAAACGTACTCGGGCGCTCCCGACCCCTGAATCGTCCTGAACGCTCTCGATCGGCTGACCGCACCAGTCGCACGTCATTGAAACAGCCATGGTGGTCCCTCCTCTGCCGAGGGACCGGACCAATCTGGCGAGGACGCCAACCACACTGCTAGCGCTGGTAGGTTGACGGCGGCGCTGAAGGGTTCCGTCCTTCGGCGTCAGCCCCGGCGGCGTTGCAAGCGTCGTCGGGGCAAATTGCGTTGTCGGCGAGCACCCTACGCCGCCCACGCTCGGAACGCAAGGGCTGAAATGGTGTGGCGGCCGGTCCGCTGATCGGGGGGTATCTGCCGCCAGATCCCAGCGGCCGGACAGGGCGTCCGGATAGGTTGCTCGAGCGGCGCTCCTCTCAACCCTGCCCCTGGGACCAGGACGTCGTCGGCTCCCGGCGCCCCGGTTGCTTCCTCCTCCGGCGCCGGGAGCCCCCAACCTTGCCCGGAAGGCTGAAAGGGTCAGTCGAGCCGGCTGCGGAGTTCCTCGACGGGGACGCTGACCCGCACTTCGATCGAGCGACCAACCCGATCCAGCTCGACCGTAGAAGCCGCCCGGTCGCCCCGCAGCTCCGCCTCGACAGCCCGCCGAAGCAGCGCTGAGAGGTTCAGTCCAGCCGCCTTCGCTTGTGTGCGGAGTTCGTCCGGCAGGTAAAGCGTCACGCGCACACCCTTGTGGTTCTTCGGCATCTTCGCGGTTCCTTGACGTAGACGTATACGTGGACGTATACTCTAGCGCAGTTCGTACACCACCACCCGAAGGGACACCACCATGCGCCAACGCCTCGCCGCCGGACTCGCCAGCCTCGGGCTGCTCGGAATCGCAGCCGCCCCCGCCGCTGCCGCCGTGCATCATCCGTTCACACTTCACCGCGCCCAGGGAGCGGCCCAGCAGTACGTCCGCACCCTCTGGACACCGCTCATTCCCGCGCAGACGATCACCGCAAGAGAATGTCACTGGATCGGCAAAAGCAAGGCGAGCTGCTCGGTCCAGCTCGGCAGCTATGGACCTTTCCCGCTCTACGTTGAGAAGGGGCACCACGGCCACCTCAAGTTCATCGATCCCGCGGCAGTCTGAGATTCAGCTCAGCGGATAGGTGATGCTGTCCAGCGGCAGATAGGTCTGGCCCGTCGCGGCGTTGGTGATCGTCCCGTTGGTATTCACGTTGGTGAAGAACCCCGCCGGCCCGAGCACCTGGACCTCGGAGGCCGGTCGCAAACCCGCGGGTATGGTCGCCCACGGGGACGGGTTGCCGCTGCTCACCTGGAGCATTCCTCGAAGCGAGACCGTGTCGCCACGTAGACGTGCGCCGGGTGTGTAGTCCCCGGCGCTGCTGACGTTGGTTCCGTACGTCAGCGTCTGCCACCCGGTGTCCTGCTGCCCGGTGATCAGATACCAGTTCGTACCGTCCGAGATCAACCCGGCTGCCGCCCCAACCGTCCCCAGCTTGAAACTCGAAGCCGACGCCAAACCAACACCCTGAATGTTCGACCCCGACACAGTCGTGCCGCCCGTCGACTGGTTTTGCACCCCAACCCTTGCGCCCTTCGCCGCAGCAGGCAGCGTCACGGTCAAAGCACCCGTCCCGGTCGTCACCAGAAGCTGACCAGACACCACCGAGGCTGAGGTGGAGGTGGTTTGGGGGATCAGTCCGACGGGATACCAGTTGGTGCCGTTCGTCCACGACAGCGACTCCACCCCGGTATCGGTGGTGCGGTACAACTGGCCATGCACGGTGATGGTCCGGGACGCCAGTGTGCCCTCTTGGTAGACGGCGGCGTAGTCAAGGATGCCTGTGTTCGTGGTATCCGCGATTCGGATCTCGGCGGGGGAATCGGTGCCGATCGGCTGAACCAAGCTCAGGCGTGGGGTGTTCGTCGGCATCAGCTGCGCTCCCTCTCTAGATCGTCAAGTGTCGGAAACGCCGCGTCGAGGCTGTCGATCGTCGGAAACTCCGCGTCGAGCGCGTCGATGGTGTGGTGTTCACCCTCCACGGTCGTCCCTGCTTTGTCTTCGTTTCGGCCCCGGAGCGGTTCCGGGCACTTCGAGTTCATATGCGCGCTCATGACGATCCCTCCGCGGTACCCACGAGCCCACGCTCGCGGAGCCGCTCGTTCAACCGCCGATCGATCAGCTGGTCAAGGTCAGACGTAGCCTGCTGGCGCTGCTGGTTTATCTCCTCGACCGCACGCCGCGTCTCGATCTCATGCGGGATCTTTTCGAGGGGGTTGCGGCGGTACTCGTAGTCCGGTGCCGTAACCGGGTGGCGCCGGCCGCGTGTCTGCTTCGCCGAGACCCGCCAAATGATCCAGCTCCCATCAAGGAGCCAGCGGATCGCCGTGTCGGCACTCCCTACCGGGTCGGGAGGGCCGCCCATCCCGCCGTCGCGCATCATGATCTGCCGCAGCTCGTTCTGGCTGAGCCATTTGTCGCCCGGGATCTTTTCCCAAAGGATTCGTTCTGCTCGGGTCATCTTTCCTCGCTCTCGCTGTTGAAGTGCATTAGGCGTGCCGCTGGGGTTCCGGTGAACAGGTCCAGCTCAGCCCC
Source organism: uncultured Solirubrobacterales bacterium (assembly GCA_963744525.1). Taxonomy (GTDB): domain Bacteria; phylum Actinomycetota; class Thermoleophilia; order Solirubrobacterales; family Solirubrobacteraceae; genus Palsa-465. The sequence continues at coordinate 51,037 of CAVUTV010000002.1, forward strand.
AAGCAGAACGCCCCGGACGGCAGCGACCACGTCCAGGATCAGCTCGCGGTCATCCGCCGCCAGGTCATCGTCGAGCGCGTCCTCGAAGGCCTCGGCGATCTCGCGAAGCTCGCCCGCGGTGGCGAGAAACTCCTCGCTCTGCTCCACGGAGAAGTCACCTTCCGGCTCCCAATCCAGCGGGATACGGACAAGGGCACTCGCCTGTTCGAGCAGCTTGAGCAAACGCCGGTCCGTGTCTTGCCACCTGATTAGGTAGTCGGCGTTCATAGCGAGATCCTCCGGCTTCGATTGGCCAGCTTCAGTCTCATGGCCGGTGTGATCGCCGACGTGGACTTGGCATGGCCCCGGGGAACGTCCCGACCTTCCGCGCTGCCGACCACACCAGTGTCAGCCACGAGGGTGCGAAGCATCGTGAGCTGATCCCGGGTAACCGGCTTGCCGGCCGCGACGTTCGCCACCACCCGGCGCAGACGGGCGCGGGACTCGACCGGGACCTCTAGCGCCATGCGCTGCGCTACCGAGATCGAAGTGGCGGGCGAACATGGGTAGGTCACTGCCGAGATGTCAATCAGGGAGCCGAACTTGTGAATCGTGCGGTGCTCCATCGACGGCGACCATGTGTCGCGTGCGACCGTGAACGCGCAGCTCATCGCCGACACGTCCGACCTCTGAACCGCTATGAACAGGTCATTGCTGATCTGCTGGCGTGCGTCGAGGCGCCCCTCGAAGGTCAATGCCGAAGGCGTGTCAGTGAGGGTGAGCGTGCCTGACGTACTCCTGCAAAGCGGGATTCCGGTGTGGTTCACCAAAAATCTGACGTCTGCCGTCGCGAGTAGGTCAGCCACGGCACCGGGCTCAACGATCTCGGTGAAAAGTCCCATACCGTCTCGAACTTCGTACTCACTGGCGTACACGATTGGCCGGCCGCGGAGGATCAGTTCGTCGGTCTGGGACCGCTCGCGGACCTCCAGATTTTCGGCACGGAAATTCCGGACCTCAGGCAGGAGCGGCAAGGCGCGTGAGCGCGGCCGCTTCGTCGCGGTTTTCATCGACTGCCCGTCCCGTCCTGGTTCCCGACCGAGTCAACAAGGTCGGCCAGATAGCTGCCGGCGGAGCCGTCTGCAGGGTGTGCCGGGACGCTGGCGTAAGTCAAACCGCTGCCGTCTGGGTGTCCCAAACGGCCAGTCCCGAACGGTGTCCGTGTCGGGCTGTCGCCCGGATCGATAATTGGATCAGGCAGTGGAACAAGTCGATCAACCATTGCTTACATCTCCATTTTCAGAGGGTGTAGGGAAACTGCCGGGGTTAGGTGTCCCACCGAACGGCGAGCCGTACGGTCGTGACGGGTTGTTTTGCTGTCCGGCGAGCCAAAGCTCTCTCGGTGTCAGCTGCTCAAGCGGGATGAACGTTTGCTCGCCGGGTTGGGCGCGCTCCGTGACCGGCTTCCAGTCGCGCCAGCTCTCGAAGTGCTCGAGCGCCTTGCGCCGGTGATCGACAAACTCATCCAGGCGCGACCAGATCCGCACGTCGTTCTCTGTCACGCCCGCCTCGACGGTCGCCTGGCGCTCGTCGCCACACGACCCGAGCACACTCAAAAACGACTTCGCATCCTCAGGCAGATCAGTGCGGTACAGATCCCATCCCACGAGCTACCTCCAATCCCTCGATACGTGTCGCGGGCGGTCCCGGCGACCGTCCCCGCGACTGCTGTTGCACCCGTAATGGGCCGGGACCAGGCCGGCTGGGTCGAGCGCCAGCCTGCTCCGCGTGTCGTCATCCAGGCCGCGGGTCGCACTGACTGGCAGCCGGTGATCGACGCTGGGAGCCCAGCGCGACCGCGGTGGCGCGTTCCAATCGAGCGAACCGCCGCAGATGTGGCAGACCTGCGCGCCGGCCAGCACTCGCTCGCGCATCTTGCGCCAGGCGTAGCCGTACATGTTCATGACGTGCCCCAGCTTCCGCGGTAGAACTCCGTCGCCCAGGTCAGCGCCGCGAGCGGCGTTATGTCGGTCCCGGATTTCACCCGGCTCCAAGCCCAACCGTCGCCGAGGCGGCGCTGCCCGGCCCCGTCGAGCGCGATCGTCAACTCCTGCTCCCCGCGATGGCGCAACTTGCCCTCGGTCACGAGCCGAAGCCAGAAGGCGCAGGCTGCCTGAACCTCGCTCGCACTGAGAGTCACGACATGATCGGCCCCGACCGCCGCCTTGATCTCAGGGAGAAGATGAGCGACCGATTTACCGTCCACCACGACATACAGCGGCTCTCTCTCCGCAAGCCGCTGCAGGGCGTCGAGCAGCCACTCCGAGCCAGGGCCGTGCTCGAGGATCGATCCGAACAGGAGCCCGTCGCGCTCGCCGACCGCCGCGATCGCAGCCGACCGTCCGCGCGGCGCAACATCGACGCCAACAACGATCGACGCCGGGCGCGGCGTGAGCGGATCAGCCAAAGATTGCCAGTGGTCGAGGTCGATAACCGGATCACCGAGCGAGCTGGTCCACAAATTGAGAAAGCTGCGCTCGAACTCGTGGCGCGGCATTCCGCGAAAGTCCGCTTGGACCGTCGCCTCATCGATCGTCAGGCCGAGAGCCGGGATCGCCCGCCGCCAGGTCGCAGGATCGCCGGTGTCGCAGCCCGGCTCCGCGCTCCACTCCAGATACGCCATGCCGTCTGTGATGCCGGCCTCGGCCGCCTGACGCCCGGCCGTCACCTTCTGCCACAGGAACGGTGAGCGCTGCTCGGTGCCCGCCGTCGACACGATGAACAGCTGCGCGTTCGGTCGAGTGACCATCGCCGGCCGGCATGCCTGCTCCAGCCGATGATCGGCATGAGCCCAGCTCTCGTCCAGCACCGCCGTATCGAGCGTGGACCCGTGCCCCGACTTCTCCGTCGACGCCACGAGCCCCAGGCGGGAGCCGTTCTCGAACAGGATCGCCTCGTGCCCCGACTGACGGCGAAACGTCAGCAATTCCGCCAACGGCGAGTGCTCGAGGAGGGGCCACCAGTCATCAGCGAGCTTCGCCCGAGCGTCCATCCCGGTCTGAGCGCCGAACCGGACCACCTGGCCCGCCCAGCGCAAACACCGCCACACCATCAGGCAAAGCAGAGCCGTGGTCTTCCCGCACTGCCGCGGGATCGTCCAACCAACCTCCCGATACCGGAGTCGGCCGCTCTCGTACTCCAGCGCCGTGTCCCAGAAGAGGCGCTGATGCGGCATCGCCTCGAAACCGAGCAGTTTCGCGAGCTTCGCGACCTCCCCGCCATACGTCGGGCCGTCTGTCCGCGGCGTCGCGAACCTGGGTTCAGCGATCATCGCCACCGAACACCTCCGCCAGCAGCTCACGGGCGCTCGCGCCCCGCTTCGATGAATCGTCCGCGGCCCGGCGCTCAAACCAAAGCCTAAGCGCGGGAACCGAACCCTTCCGCGCTGCCCGAGCGACCAGCAGATCAGCCTCCTCAGCGGTCAACGGACCATCCGAGAGAGCTTTCTCCGCCTGCTTGCGCTCCCCACGAGCCGAATCCACAGCCGACGCGAACGCACCGAAACGGCCGGCGGGGTCCTTCCGACCATCCCGCAGCCACCGCCGGCATGTCGCGACCGGAACGCCCGCCTGCCGAGCCGCCTCATCGATCGAGGCGCCCGCCCGAACCGACGCGACAACCCCCTCCGCGTTCGTGTCGAACTGCGCGCTCACGCGAACCGCCCCGCCGCGTGATCGGTCGATGTCTGCTCGTCGCAAAGATTTTCGCGCCTACGTGCGGCGTCGCTGATTGCTATCCCAATATCGGCGGCCACCCCCCCGGTTGCTTCGTTGCCGATGATGCCCTGGCCGTTGCTGGATGGTGGGTTCTCGCTGGCGGTCCAGTTCTCTTGGAGTCGGCGCCGGCTGATTACGAATGCGCTGCCGTCGACGTCTCGCAGCAGTAGGCGGGCTCGGTTGGCTGCCAGGACGGCATGCCGTTGACCGTTGGGTGCGATGACCGCAACGACTCTCATCGAAGTGCCTCTTCGGCTTGTCGGATTTGGCCGATCACACTGTGGAGTTCCGAGAGCACGAAGCTGTCATCGGAATCCGGGATCAGGCGTGCGGCCCTGGCGCGCAGTTCCTTGAGCCGTTTCTCGGCGTCGGTACGTATGGCCTGTTGCTCTGCAGGGGTCATCGACCGTCTCGCTTCTGGCCGAGCAACTGATCGAGTTCGCCAGTCACTAGAGCCCGGTCGATGTCCTCGGCTGTCGCTGACCCGAGCCACACGAGGTCACGCTGCACGGCAGAACTCCTCAAGGTCTGCGCGTGCGATTCGGCGAGTGCGCCCGTGTTTGACTGAGGCGAGCTTGCCGCTCCTGACCCAGCGATCGATCGTTGCGATGCTTGCTCCGGTGAGCCTGGTGACGTCGTTTCGGCTGAGGAATTGGCGGTCATGCAGCGAATCGTCAGGGTCGTCACGGACGCTGATTGCGTGTGACGCTTCCTGATCGCTGCTGACTACTCGGCGGGCGAGTTCCTCTAGTTCGGCGAGTCCTTCGGGCTCGGCTCTGCCGGACTTTTTGAGGGCGTCTCGGTGCCGGTGAATGGCTACCGCTAGGTGCCCGGCAACGTCACGATCGAGGGAAAGCACGAGCATCCCGCTCACGACTCACCCCGGATCGGCAGAAGTACGGTGTTAGAGGTCGTGCGGCGAGGACGAACCGGTCGGCTCACCAGACCAGCGTCTCGGCGACCGGAAGCGTTGGCATCTATTCGATCGAGCACCTGCGGCCACCGAAACGCCAGCCTCGGCCGCGGACCGTCTCCGAGCCGTATCGCCCCTAATTGCTGGGCATGCTCGTAGACGTGGTCACGGCTGCGCCCGATCCGCTTCGCCAGTTCGCCGGCGTTGATGAGTTCGCCGGCGGCCCGAGCGGCCAGTTTGTCGGCAATCAGATCAGCCAACAGCTCAAGTTGGTTATCTGTCAGCGACGTGGTCACGACCGCTCACCGCTCGGTGACCACGTGACCACATCAATCCACACCCTTATGCGTGAGGAGTAGCGCGTTTCTCGCGCGCGCGTACTTAGTAGGAAACGTGTGGTCACGTGGTCACCGTTTCGCCGGGGACGGCTGGCAGCAGACCGCGAAAAGCAAAGATGCGGGCATGGGGTCCGCTGCGACCAGCACGGCCGCTCGCCTCGTGCCCGTCGAGCGTGATCCTCGCCCAGCCGAGCGTCTCCATGCGGGCGTTCAGCCATCCCCGCGGTAGCGTCGAGCCGACGTGGCGGCGCGCAGTCTCCTGGAGGTCGCTAACGCTGATCACGTATTCGCCGGTGTTGAGGTCTATGAGGTAGCGCATCAGCCCGATGCGGCGACCCGTCATCTCGTCGACAGCCCTCCGGAGCGCCGTGGCGGCCGAGTACCGCTGCGCTGGCGTGCCGTAGGTCGTGTGCCCCTCGACGGGCTCGGCGTCGCTCAGAAGATCCGAGACGATCGCTTGAACCTCGTCAATCTCCGAGATCGTGTTGGCGAGTCCCGTGAGCATCCGGATCACGTAGGCGATCTCCCGACAGTGCTCCGCCTTGAAGGCTCGAACCGCTTCGTCCGTGGGGAGCATCTGCCAGGAGAGCACCTCGACCAGCCGCGCGGGCGTGTTGATCTTTGATGCCGGCTCGAACCGAATCGGTGGCGCTTGGATACGGGATAGGTGAACGTGCCCATCTGGGCCGCGGAGGCCCTCCCGACGCCCGCTCGTGATTGGATGGCTTCGGTCGAGGGCGAACACCTCTGTCAGCCAGTCGCAGAGTCCTGTCAGGTCGTCGTGCGCTGGAAGCTCGGGCAGGGTGAGCTTCCCCTTATCGTCGTAACTCACCGCGAAGCGCCGACCACCCGGGAGAGCCTCGAGCTTCGCGGTGGAGCGCGTCTGAACCGCTCGGAGAGCGTCACGGCCGGTCATGAGCTGGCCCTCTGTCGCCGGCGTGCCTCGAGCGCGGCGATGGAGTCCACGATCTGATCTACCTCGGCCGCTGGCAACGGTGGCCGAAAGCGACCGTTGACGAGCTGCGCCATCTCGGCCACCAGATCAACGTCGACGTACCTGCGCAAGAGATGCCCGACTAGGCGCGCAAGCGACTGGTTGCGCGCCCCCTCCTCAACCCCACGAACGATCTGCAGCCACTCACTCGCTGGAGAACTCTCTCGCGCTCCCTGGGGCGTCCTGAGCCGCTCGAGCAGCCATGCGGGGATCTCCGCCAGTCGTGCGCGCTCGTCGGGCTCGTAGCGCCGGCCGTTGCCGCCGATACTCGGTGGCGCCAGTACGTAGCCGCCATCGCCACGGGTATCTAGCCCGGCACCGAGCTGCCTTACCGTGTTCGGCAGGCGCCCGCCCGGGTGCCTGAAGTAGTAATGCCCGCCACCGTTTGGCGTGACCACGGACGCCGTTCGCGGAAGCGGTTCGTGGTCACGTTCGAGCGTGCGTAGCGTCTCTGATCCTTCGTCCCCGTCCACGTCGAGAACAACGAGCCCGGAAGCCGAGCCGGTGACGAGCGCAACATTCGCGTTCCCATCAGCTCGCCACCACCGCTCAATGACTGCCGGGTCGGTCGTGGCGTCCGTAAGTCCGTTGCGGGTCCGGGGGCGCTTGCCATGCGACTCGCACGGAAAAACGGGGAAGCCGCGGCCGGCGTACCGCAATGCCGCATCGACCATCGACGTCATGCGGCCATCTCCCACTCAGCCTCAAAATCGTCAGAGCGGAAGTGGTCAATCCTCAGCCGCAGATCGAGCCACGCCTCGGCCTGACGCCAGGGCGACATCTCGTGGAACGCAGCCAGCCGAGCCGCTGGCGCAAGGTGCGCCACGTTAGCCTCGAGCCGCTCGAAGTTGACCAGCGCCGGCAGCGATTCGCCAGGGAGGGTGCCGCTACTCGCCGTAGAATTCATGGTGACCGCCTGCATCGGTCGATTTCTCGAGGTCCGCGTTGTCCGCGCGGGCCTCGACTTTGTTTGGCGGGAGGAGGCCGAGGGCTCGCGCCACCCGCGGCAGCACGTCCGAGTGTGCTGGCTTGAACCCGGCCTCTAGGAGCCGGACGTAGCTGAGCGAGCAGTCGGCGGCCGAGGCGAGCCCCTGCTGTGTAAGGCCGGCGTGACGTCGGGCCGCTCGAATACCGTTAGCACTCATGCCCACAGCATCAGGTACAAGCGGCGGCGAATCGATAACAGATAAGCCGCGGGCGCCGGGGCCGCCAACGATGAAGGACAGCATCCTCGCCTCGGATGTCATTTACGCCCGGGAGAACCTCCTAGACAGCGCGGAGCTCCGGCAGGTCCTCGCGGAACTGAGTGATGAGCGGGTCGGTGCCTGGTCGGAAAGCGGCACCGCCCACGATCGCCTCGGCTACTGCCTCAAGGTGAGCGAGGTGGCCAGAAGCACCGGAGGGCTGTTCACCGACTTCTACATCGATCGCTACGCATCTGAGTGGGCCGAAACAGAGCGCCGACTAGATCAAGGCTGGGGTGGCGTCATTGCAGGCATCGGATTCACTTGCGGTCGGTCGGGTCGCGGACGGCGAATGACGCAGCAACCGATCGAGCTTGCCGTGCGATCGATCGCGCTCCAGGTGGCCGGTTCACGGCCGTCCGAGGCAGACGAGAAGACGTCGGACGAGTGGAATGCGGGCCGCCCCCTGAGGTTTCAGACCATGACGCCCACAGTCGTCGGGGTCTACCGCAAGCGCATCAGAGATAGAGCCCTCGGACTCTGATCATTGGGCACCAGAGCCGTTCTGGTGCCCAAATCCCCCCGAATCGGTGCCCAATCGCGCCTAATCCGAAGTCGCAAGAGACGGCGAATCCCCCGCAAACACTAGGTTTACCAAGGGATTCAGCCCGTCCGGTGTCCGTCCTCCGGAGCGAAAGGTCGCAGGTTCAAATCCTGCCGGGCGCGCTTCAGAAAGCCTGCTCATGGTGGCGGCCAGATTCACGCCCCTTGACCCGAGCGCCGGGCTGCTCCAGACTCGACCTTGGTCCATCGATGCGTCGGCTCCCTCTCCTCCTCACGCTGACAGCGTTTTGTCTGCTGGGCTTGGCCGGTCCGTCCTTCGCCACAAAGCGCACCGCGGCTCCCGGCTACACGCTCGTGGGGACCGCCGCGCTGGTTTCGCCGGGCGATAACTCCAGCACGGCGGTTCAGATCACCTCCAATGGTCCAGCCTCATCGCTGACGTTCGGCGCAATCGGCTTCGCCGTCCTGCCGGGGGGGCTGAAGCTCAGCCAGGTCACCACGCTCGCCACCGACTACGAAATGGTCGCCGGAGCCTGTATCGGCGGCGCCCCGCGGTTCACCCTCGGCGTCGCGAAGGGCTCGACCACCCACGAGATCTGGTTCTACTTCGGCCGCAGGTCCGACGGTTCCATCGCGTGCCCGTCCGGAAGCTACAACTCCACCGGCAACCTAGCCTCTCCAGCCTTCCTGGTGGACACCAGCCAGCTCCCGGGCGGGTCCTACGCTGATCCGTACTCCGACGTTCAGGCGCGCTACGGCGGCTACGCGATCAAGTACATCGCCATCGATGTCGACGGCGGCGGTTCTGGGGACCAAACGGTCGACATCGACAACACGCAGGTCAACGGCAACCTCTACACCTACGAGCCTCAGGCTCGCGACGTTTCGCTCCGGAGTCGGACGGCTCAGCGTCGCTTCGATGGCCCGGAGCCCGCGTAGAGCGGGCTCAAATCCTGCGGGCGCGCTACCAGGAGCACTCTGGGAAGGTTTCTGGCCTATACGGCCACTTTCTCTCCCAGAGTGGGCGCTCAGGCGCGGCCGTCGGTCCCGCCGGCACCCGGTGGGGCGCCGGCGGGACAGGCCTGTGAACTAGCCGGTGAACGTGGGAGCCGTGGACGCGGCCCGGGTCACGCTGAGGTGCGCGACCACTCCCAGGCCCCCGCCGCCGCAGCGGCCGGTGATCTTGTAGCGGCCATGCCGGCCGCCGGGGATCTTCGTGGTCACGGCATACGAACCATTGGGTTTCACCGTCGTGTACACGGCCGGCACGCCCGCGTACTTGTGGGCTCCCGAGAAGGCGTGAGACAGCAACGCCAACTGGTCGCCGGCCGGGCAGACGCTGGCGTTGCCGTGCACGCGTACCTTGTAGCCCGGGTTCACCTTGCCCGGCGTCACCAGAATGGTCGGCTGAGCCGTGGTCTTGAACGTCAGATCCCCTCCCTCGGCGGTGCCCGATGCGGTGTGGGCCAGGATCTGGAAGTGGTAGGTGGTTCCGGCCTTGAGGCCGCTGACGTCGACCGCCACGGGCACGTCCCCGGAGCTTGCCCCGGCGGACACCGTCGGTGTCTTCTGTCCGTAGGCCGTGGTCTTGCCGTACTCGATGTACCACGTGAACGGCAGGCTGTTCGGAGTTACGTCTCCGTTGAGGGTGGCCGTGTTGACCTCGACGTTGCTTGCGGCGTCGGTGATCGCCGTCGGCGGCGGCTCGGACGTGTAGGTGATCGTCACGGAACCGTCCCCGGCGTTGATACCGCTTTCCGTCGTCACGCTCTTGGCCGTGGAGATGGCGTAGTCGCTGCCACCACCACCCCCGCCGGCGTGTTCATCACCGCTACGGACGCCGCCCCCGCCGCCGCCCCCGTAGTAGCCGCCACCGCCGCCGCCCCCGCCGCCGTTCTGGTTGGTATCGCCGGCGCCGGCTCCGCCCTGGCCCAGGCTCCCATCTCCTCCGGCCGCATCAGCCGAGTTGGAGCTGGCGCCACCGGTGCCACCGGCCGTCTGCGTGCCGGGCCCACCGCCGAAGGCGAGGGTGCCGTTGGAGCCGGAAGCACCATCATTGCCGCCGTTGCCCCCAAAGCCACCACAGCCGCCGCCACCGGCGGCAACCACCAACGTGGTCCCCTTCTGAGCAAGCGACGAGGCGCCTCCGCCAGCGCCTCCGGCTTCATCCGTGGACGACCCGCCGGCACCACCGCCGCCGATGCCGGCCGCGCCGCCGGTGGTCCCGGAGCCAGAACCACCCCGGCCGGCCACCACGATCGTTACCGAGCCGCCGGGCGACACGGGCACCGAGGCCTGCTCGTTGCCGCCCTCGCCGGGTGTGCACTCTACCCCGCTGTCCAGTCCACCTCCTGCGCCCGTGGCGCTCACCGTGAGCTTGGCCACCGTGTCGGGCACCTTGAAGGTGTATGTGCCGGGCGTCGTGTAGTTGAGGGTCGTGGCCCCCGCGGCCGCCGGCACAACTGCCGCCACCGCTAGTGCCGCGCCGAGCGCCAGCACCCCGTTTCGTCTTCTTCTCACTGCAGAACCTCCGGTCGATTTTCGCCACTGCGCGGGATGCACATCCGGTGCCCCGTCGGCTTAGTGCACTAACTTAGTCGAGATAGACTACTTTGTGATGCCGGCGGAAGCCATCTCGCAGCGGAGCGGCGTTGTGCGGGTGTTTGGCCGAGCCTCATCCGGGACATAGGGCGGACGACCGGAGCAGGACGACGCCGTGGGTATGCTCGATTGCGTGAGCAGCGTGACGCGTGGGCGGGGGCGCTCGACATCTGGCCGCTGGGCGGGCCGGCCTCCCCATGTCCTTCTCGCGCTCGGCGTGAGTCTGGCGCTGGTGATCGGCCTGGCAGCGGGTTGCGGGGCACTGGTCGCCAAGCGCGAGGCGGGCGCCAAAGCCGCCTCGGCACCGATTCGTCACCGAGCGAACATCGTGTTCGTGCTGACGGATGACCTCTCAATGAACCTGCTGCGATACATGCCGCAGGTCCAGGCACTCCAGGCGCGGGGTCTCACCTTCCGGAACTACTTCGTTTCGGACTCCCTGTGCTGTCCGTCGCGCTCGTCGATCTTCACGGGCAACTATCCGCACGACACCGGCGTGTTCAACAACACCGGGCGAGACGGCGGGATCCGAGCCTTCTACGCACATCACGATGAATACGGGACATTCAACGTCGCTCTACAACAGGCCGGCTACCGAACGGCGATGATGGGCAAGTACCTGAACGGCTACCTGCAGGGACCAAAGCGGTCGCCCGTGGCTGACACCTACGTGCCCCCCGGCTGGAGCCGGTGGGACGTTGCCGGCTTTGCCTACGCCGAGTTCAACTACCGGGTCAACCAGAACGGGCGGATCCACCGCTACGGCCAGGCGCCGAGTGACTACCTAACCGATGTGCTGGCTCGTCGCGGAGTCAGCTTCATCAACTCCAGCGCGTCGAGGCACAAACCCTTCTTCCTGGAGTTGGCCAGCTTCGCACCCCACTCGCCCTACACGCCGGCACCGCGGGACGCCAAGAAATTTCCCGGACTGGTCGCTCCACGGTCTCGCAGCTTCGACGCACTCCCGACCAATGCGCCACGCTGGCTGGCCAGCCACCAGCCGCTCACCCAGGCTCAGATCCAGCGGATTGACACCGACTTCCGCCAGCGCGTTCAGGATGTTCAGGCCGTAGACCGGCTGCTCTCGGAGCTGGAAGCGACTCTGACCAGGCGTCACGAACTGAAGAACACCTACATCGTCTTCAGCTCGGACAACGGCTACCACATGGGCGAATACCGGCTGATGCCCGGAAAGCTGACGGCGTTCGACACCGACATCCACGTGCCCCTGATCATCGCCGGGCCTGGTATCCCCTCTGGTTCCAGCACGGGCGCGATGACCGAGAACATCGATCTGGCCAGAACGTTCGAGGGGATTGCCGGGACCTCGAGTCCATGCGATGGCCACAGCCTCCTGCCGCTGTTCCACGGCGGCGTACCCAGACACTGGCGGGATGCGATTCTGGTCGAGCACCACGGGCCCGCGACCAGTCCTCTAGACCCTGACCGGCAGACCAGAGCCAGCGGCAACCCGACCGCATACGAGGCGATGCGCACGCCGCGCTTCCTGTATGTGGAATACAAGGACGGCGAGCGAGAGTTCTACGACCTGAAGACGGACCCTGATGAACTCCACAATCTGGCTGGACGTCTCCACCCGGCCCAGCTGACCGGACTCCATCAGGACCTGATGCGGCTAGCACACTGCCACACCGGATCAAGCTGCTGGGCAGCCGAACACGTGCCCGCCCAGCCCTGAGTCGAGCTCCACCGGAGCCTGATCAAGTCTCAGGCGCCGGCGGGTCCAGCCTGGAGGCCAGGCAGCGCAACCTTCGGGCCCGGTTCGGTTTACGAGAGCTTTATGACATCTCGTCAACGCGGCGAGCCGACGCAGCGGTCCGCCGCGGACCGTGAACAGGTGCGGGTGCGGAACACGACCGGCGGCGTCGCCACGTGGGAGGGGAAGCCATGCGCGTAGGAAAACGATCCCGGCCTATCCGGCGGATCAGATGGACACTCGTCGGCCTCGCGGTGGTCGCCAGCACGCTGGCCGCAACTCCGGCAGCGGCTCAGGCCCGTCCCGTCTCCGTCTTCCCAGTCCCTGGAGACCGGGTCGCCACCCGGCAAACCCAGATCACCTTCCGCGGTGTGTCGCCTGCCGATCTCGGGCCGCTCGTCGTAACCGGCTCGCGCAGCGGGGTCCACTCCGGTCGCATGGTGGCGGACTCCGATGGGGACGGCTCAAGCTTCCTGCCCGCCAAGCCGTTTGTCGCGGGCGAGACGGTCACGGTCAGGACCGACCAGGACGTCGTGAACGGGCGGTCTGGCTCGTTCAGCTTCATCGTGGCGCCGAACGCCCCCAGCCAAGGAGGTCGGGCGTTCCAGCGGATGCCCAGGGTCAGGGGCGACGTCTACCACTTCGTGTCTCGGCGGGATCTGATTCCGGCAGCCGTGAAAATCACACGGTTTCCCCACCACACACAGCCGGGTGGCATCTTCGTCGCCTCTCAATCGGGGCCGGTGCAGAGCGGACCGGAGCTGTTCGGACCCTGGGGCGGACTGGTGTTCTTCCAGCCGGTCCCCCGTGGCGACTCCGCCACCGACTTCCGCGTCCAGAGGTACCTAGGAAGGAACGTCCTCACCTGGTGGCAGGGCGCGGTCAGCGGCGGTGGGACCGGCCGGGGTGTGGACGAGGTCTACAGCAGCTCGTACCAGCGGGTGGCCACGGTGCGAGCCGGGAACGGACTCTCTGCAGATCTCCACGAGTTCCAGCTGACGCCGCAGAACACGGCGCTCATCACGGCCTACCGCCCAGTCCGATGGAACGCTTCCTCTCTGCGCCACGGATCCAAGCAGCAGGACGTCTTGGACGCCGTGATCCAGGAGATCGACATTCCCACTGGATTGGTCCTGTTCCAATGGGACAGCTTGGACCACGTGCCCCTGCGTTACAGCCACGTCCCGCTTCCCAGGAACCCAAACCACCCGTGGGACTACTTCCACATCAATTCGATCCAGCCACTCCCTGACGGCAACCTACTGGTGTCCGGCCGCAACACGTGGTCCATCCTCCAGGTGTCCCATCAAACGGCACGCACGCTGTGGACCCTGGGCGGACGAGGTTCGAGCTTCCGGATGGGCAAGGGAGCGCAATTCGCCTTCCAGCACGACGCCCGCCTGCGCAATCCGAGCCTGTTGACCGTGTTCGACGACGGAGCCGGCCCGCCCGTCGCGCACTCACAGTCCCGGGCGCTGACGCTGCGCCTGGATACCAGTCATCGGCGGGCCACCGTGCTCCGCCAAGACGATCACAAACGCCCGCTGCTGTCCTTCTTCGAGGGAAACGTGCAACTCCTGCGCGGGGGTGGTGACTTCGTCGGCTGGGGCGAGCAACCCTACTTTTCCGAGTTCGACAACCACGGTAAGGAGATCTTCGACGGGCGGTTTGTCGGTCACACCGACTCCTACCGCGCCTACCGGTTCATGTGGCGGGGTCAGCCGGCGACGCCACCCGCCATCGCCCGGCGCATCACCCGCCATGGTCGCATCGTCTACGTCAGCTGGAATGGAGCGACCGATGTTTCCCAGTGGCGGATCGTCGGCGGCCGTCAACCCACCTCGCGAACGCGGATCCTGACGCGGGGAAAGAAAGGGTTCGAGGCGGCCATCCGGCTCCCCCACGCCTACCACTTCGTGGTTGCGCAGGCGTTGGGCAGCAATGGACAGGTGCTATCGAGCTCCAGGCCAATCAAGGGCTAGACATTGGTTTCCGGCCTTGTCCGTCGGGGCATATGCCTCGTAGCGACAGCCTTTTCGCAAATCCCGACCGAACGCGATCTATGCTCGACAATATGGAGGAAGCTCCGATTCAGATTCTCGAGGTCCGTCCCGCTGTTGACGGCACCGGGGGATCGATCACACTGGCGCTCTCGGCCGAGGCCAGTGCCGCCATCCACACAGCGCTTGCCGAGCAACTGGACCGGCGTCGGGCCCAGCGCCTGGAGGGCGCCGAAGCGGTACTCGAGCTAAGGGAAGCCAGCGAGCTGGTCGAGCGCTTCAAGCCGCTGGCGGCGGCTGACGCACACGCGATCGTCAAGTTCTCCTCGGACGAACTGCGCTCGTGCCTGCTCGGGTTGACCGGCTACGTCGACCGGATGGATGTCGACGGCTTCCAGCCCCCTGAGTTACGCAACCGCCTACGGCTGATCGGGGATATCACTCCGGTCCTCTGGGACGCCAACGCAGCCGTCGCGGCGCAGCCGCTGACTGCTCACTCCGAGTAGAAGGAGCTAACTGACCGGGGGTGCCCGGGCGCGCTTCCCCCTCGGCCGGGCACGCCAGCTCAGTGGATCGACATGTGCTCCATCGACAGATAGGCCGCGCCGCCCACGAGATCGGGTCGGCGGCGAAGCGTTCTGCAGCCCCCCGTCGTTGAGCGCGTCGTCGATTCCGGCCATGATCATCGACTGGTCGAGCACCAGCCGGCGGTGGCCGATCGAACCGGTGGTCGGGGTTGACCGCGTCGTAGAAGCCGCCGTCACTGGTGTAGATCCCGGGGTAGCCGGTGCGTAGCGTCTCGAGGTTCCGTAGGCCTGGCGGGGCAGCACCGGGAGCGCGATCGCTGACGCGTGCGGGCTGACGGTCGTCTCAGTCGCGCAGGTGTTGCATAGCGCCAGGCCCTCGCCGGCACCAAACGCGAGACCCTCAACGCCGAAGCCGCCGTAGTTCCGCCGGTGTCGTCGGCCGTACTCGAGGGTGAGATGCCCCATACCGGGTAGTGCAGCGCCCGGGTCGCGTATCTGATCTGGACCTGCGGCCAGCGCAGATCGTCGAGGCCGAAGCTGTGGGGTCCCCACTTCGTTTCGGGCACGACGAGGTTGGCCATCAGCCCCTCGAACATCCCGCCGGCATAGGTCGGAACGAAAGTCAATGATGTGCCGGGGTAGGTGTAGTGGCCCTCCCAGACGTTGAACGTCTTGCCCGACTGCGGGTCGGTGTAGGTCTGCCAGTACCCCGCCGGCGGCCACTGGCCCTGGTTGGAGAAGTCGGGGTCGGTCGAGCACTGCCTGGGAGGCAGTGTCCGCCACGTCCGCCACCAGACGTCGCCGGGCATCTGGTGCATGCCCATCCCCATGTAGATCGCGATCCGGGGGTCGCTGTAGAGCGTGTCGACGTGGTAGGGGGCCGGCCCCTGGTCCACGTAGAAGCCACCGTACATCGTCCCGGTGTGCTGGTTGCCGAGCGCCGCGTTGACGTTGCAATCCGTCTGCGCCCGGTTGTCGTAGAAGATCGAGAAGTTCATCGGGTCCAGGCAGGCTGTCGGCGAGACCGCGCAGCTCCGGGAACGCCTCGCGGACCTCGATCAGCCCGCAGGCGTACCAGCCGTTGTCGACCGCCGAGACGAACCAGCAGTTGTCCTGGACGGCGTCGTCTCCGTAGCAGTCGCCCTGCCCGGGGTTGAGCATCACGTTGCCGTCGTTGGTGTCGTACCACTGGTACAGGAAGCCGTCGTAGCGCTTGAGCGTCGAGACCTCGTCGAGCGTCGCCGAGATCAGCGAGTCGGCCTCGCCGCGGTCGATCAGGCCGAGGTCGTGGGCCGCGACCACCGCCCACAGGTAGACGCCGATGTTGGCCGCCGACGTGTAGGTCCCACGGATCGTCCCGGGCCCGAGGTTGTCGAGCGGCAGGTGCGTGTTGGGGTCGACGTCGGCGGCGTAGAACCTCCACGTGTCAGCCGCGATGCCATGCAGCACCGCCTGCTGATGAGCGCTCAGGTGACCCTGATCCGCGAGCGCCTGGGCCGGGAGCGCGAGCATCAAGGCCGTCGCGCAGGCCGCTATCAACAGGCGGAGCCGCATAGCCGTCCTCCCCTAGGAGACGTTGAACGATGACCCCGTTCGGCAGGCTCGCCGGGCAGCCGGTCGTCGACGTGGGTTGGGAGGTGTCACTGACCCACAGATTGAACGTGCCGGGCTCGACCACGAACTGCCCCTGCTCGTTGTAGAAGCCGAGGTTCTGGCGGCCGAGCTTGAACGTCACCGTCTGGCTCTGTCCGGGGCTCGAGCTGCTGCGTGCGCTGGAAGCCCTCGAGCTTTTCGACCGGTTGCAGAATGCTCGTGTCGCTCTCGTGCAGGTAGAGCTGCGCGACATCAGCGCCCGGCACCGATCCGGTGTTGGTGACCGTGGCGGTGACCGTCAGCGGCCCATTCGGCCCGACGGTCGTCGATGACAGGTGCGGCGGCGAGATCGAGAACGTCGTGTACGAGAGCCCGTAGCCGAACGGGTACAGCGGCGTGTTCGGCGCGTCGAGGTACTTCGACGTGTACTTGTTGTTGGGGTCACACGGGCGGCCGGTCGGCAGCTCGTTGTAGGTGATCGGGATCTGACCGACGTTGACCGGGAACGTCATCGGCAGCTTGCCGCTCGGGTCGACCTTGCCGAACAGGATGTCGGCCACCGACTGCCCGCCCTCCGTGCCCGGGTACCAGCTCTCCAGCAGCGCCGGTGCGTTGGCCTTGAGCCAGTCGAGCGTCAGCGGCCGGCCGTTCATCAGCGTCGACCACGTACGGCTTGTCCGGTGGCGGCGATGTCCTGGATCAGCTGCAGCTGGTCGCCGGGCAGCCCGAGTTGCGGTCCGCGAGGACGCCTCGCCACTGTCCGATGCCGGCTCGCCGACCACGACCACGGTCACGTGCGGCCGGCGTTCGCCGCGGCGACCGCGTCCGGGAAGCCGGCGGTCGACGTACACGGGGTCGGGACGCCGTTTGTGGTCGTCGTGATGTCGCATCCCTGGCGCGTAGGTGACGGTCGCGCCCGGGATCGTCGTTCTTGATCCCTTGCAGGACCGTGACGATCTTGTCGCTGCCGCCTGGGCTCAGAGCGGTCTGGCTGGTGTCGTAGCCGCCCGGCACGTCGGGACCCAGCTGGTCGAGCGGGTCGTCGGCCGAGCGGCCCGACGACCGCGATCGACGAGAGTGCTCGTGCTCAGCGGCAGCGCGTGGTTGTGGTTCTCGAGCAGCACCTGCGACTCGTCGGCCGATTGCTTGGCGGCCGCGAGGTTGGCCGGCGTCAGCTCGGAGTTGTTGACGCGGGTGGGATCCGTAATCGGGTTGTTGATCATCCCGGCCAGGTACTTGAGCGTCAGCACATGCCGGACCGCGTTGTTGAGCTGCTGCATCGTGATCTTGCCCTGGGCCAGCTGCTGCGGCCCGTAGCAGTCGAAGGTGGACTCAACCGGGTTGTTGTTGCTGCTGCATCCAACCTGCACCGCCATCTCGATGTCGAGCCCTGCGGTCAGCGCGAGCCGCGCCGCGTCCGCGCCGTCGGACGCGTAGCCGAAGTCCTCGAGCTCCTGGACCGCCTGGTAGTCGCTGATCACCGTGCCGCCGAAGCCCCACTCGTTGCGCAGGATCGTCGTCAGCGTGTACGGGTTGGCGGTGTTCGGAACTCCGTTTAGCGAGTTGAACGAAGCCATCACGGTCGCTACGCCGGCGTTGACCGCCGCCTTGTACGGAGGCAGGTAGTCGTTGAACAGCTGCTGCGGTCGACATATCGACCGTGTTGTATTCGCGGCCGGCGACCGGGGCGCCGTAGGCGGCGAAGTGCTTGATCGTCGCCGCCATCTTGTCGGGCGCGCCGAAGTTGTTGCCCTGGTAGCCGCGGACCTTGGCGGCGGCGATCGCCGAACCCAGGAACGGGATCCTCGCCCGCGCCCTCGACGACGCGGCCCCAGCGCGGGTCGCGGGCGATGTCGACCATCGGGTTGAAGGTCCACTTGAGGCCGTCGGCGGTGGCCTCAGATGCCGACACCGACTCGTCATTCTGGACCAGCGCGGGGTCCCAGCTCGAGGCCTCGCCCAGCGGTACCGGGAACATCGTCTTGTAGCCGTGGATCACGTCGAGCGAAAAGATCAGCGGGATCCGGGGATGGCAACCTTGCGCCAGCGTCGCGTTTTGGACCGCATTGATGTTGGCGACGCCGGTCAGATCGAGCACCGAGCCGACCTCTCCATCGCACGCCTGCTGCTCGAGCGTGCTGATCGGCGTGGTCGGGCCGGCCATCGTGAGCTGGCCGAACTTCTCCTCGACGGTCAGCCTCGACAGCGTTCTGGTGGCGTAGGCGTTGGCCTGCGCCTGGGTGGGAAGCGGCGCGTTCTGCTGCTGAGTGGCGCTCTGTGCTGTAGTCGCGACTGTTGGCCGTGGTTGGTCTTTGCGTCGTGGTCCGACTCGCGAGCTGATTGTCCTGCTCGTGGCCGCGGTGCGTCGCACCGAATGAGCCGCCGGCGTGGCGGCCAGCGCCCCGGAGGCGAGCATCACCACCACCGCGACCAGGATCGTGAAACCGGTGCCGAAACCGAAACGACGACGCGGGCTACCGGCGACCGCGTGAGCGACCTTATCTGACATCTGAGTCCTCCCTGTTTCCCTTTACCTCGCGATTACCCCTACCCCGCTCGCGCGGGTGTAATCACTTGGTGTAATCACATGGCGCCCGGGTCAACCACGTGGCGTCCGAATCGGTCGGATCGGCCGCACGGCACGCTCCCCGACCAAACGAAGCGGCCAAACCCGCCGCTCACCCAGGCAGGCTCAGCGGACCGGGGGTGGCTCGGCGTCGGCGCTGGCCGCCAGTGCCGGGTCCCAGGCGCACACGGCACAGGCGTGGCGGAACACCGACCTGCGCGAACTCGAGCGCGGTCCTGGCGGATCCGCCGGCGCCCGCACGTCGTCCCAGTCGAGCACGAACTCGCCGAGCCGGCGTCCCACCGGCCGGCGCGGGCTGAGCGTCGCGTCTGGCAAGCCCTCGCGCGCCGGGTGGGCGTAGGCGTAGAAGGCGGCCTGCGCGTGGCGGGCATCGCCCGGCCACCAGCCGACGGCGACCTCCTGGGCGTCCATCGCGTTGCGCATGATGAAGTCGTCGCGACGGCGGGTCGGCCGGAAGGCCGGAGAACAGGTTGACGGCGAGATCGAAGGACCCCCACCAGGCGTTGACCGGAGTGCGAGCGGCCACGGAAGGGGGCGCGGAAGGCGGCGAGCACGAGCGCGGCCTGGGTCGCGGCGGCGAAGTAGTCCGCCACCTGCGCGGGGTCATAGGTGCGCGTGCTCGTCGTCCTCGTCGAGCGGCGACCGTCCAGGCGACCTCCTGGGGCGTCGGGGTCGATCTCGACGGCGCCGGCCAGGTCCGCGGACGGCGTCGAGCACGTCGCGCGTGACCTCGCCGACCGGCCGGTCCGGGGCCAGCGGCGACCCGCCGAGCGCGGCCGTCGGTGTGCTCGACGACCGCCTCGTGGACGCGCAGGTCGAGGCACGACGACGAGCGCGCCGGAGCCGTCGGGCGCCGGCAGCGGGCGTCTCCCAGCCGCGGGCGGTCAGGCGCAGGGCGGCGTGCTGGAGCTGCGGTTCGGGCGGGGCCAGCGCCACGCCAGCTTGCCCAGGACCTGGGTGTGGGCGTGCAGCGTGTCGCAGGTCTCGGCCCACCGGGAATAGGAGACTTCAGGCCACTCGCCAGACATCGTCGCCACGCTAGCCGGTGTCCGGATGCATCGGAGGAAAGATTTCCCGACCGGCCTGACCGGCCTGACCGGTCTGGCTAGATGCTGCCCGTCAACACCAGCAGGCCGACGGCCACGAGAACCAGGGCGGTCAGCGAGTTCCCCCAGCGCTCCAGCCACTGGCCCCGGATCTGGTACCCGCCCCGAGCGGCGGCCAGAGTCAATCCGACGATCGTGCCGATGGTCACGGCGGTGAAGATGACCAGCGAGCCGACGGCGGTGGCGACTCCCGCGGTGGTGGCGGCCAGGAACACGGGCAGGATCGTCAAGTCAGGCGAGGCGGCCGCGCCGAACGGAATCATCACAGCGGCTAGACCATGAAGACGCTCCGTCTCCGGGGCCGCGCTGTCGCGGTGCTCCTCGTGCAGATCCACCCCATGGTCGTGAGTTTGGCCATGTGAATGACCGTGCACATGCTCACCGTGGGAATGACCATGATCATGGTCGTGATGGTGTCCGTGCCCGGTCGCCTCGAGCAAAGCGAATCCGACCCCGGTCGCGATCAGGATCACGCCGATGATCGTGTCCTGGGCGTGTTGGACCGTGGAGCGAAACTGCAGGCCGATAACGATGATCACGGCGCCGAGGATGAGCGAGACGAGCACGTGCGCCACCCCGGCCAGACCGGACAGCCGAGCGATCCGGGACAGTGGGTAGCGTCGCGTACGCCCCAGCACAGCCAGTGGCACCCAGTGATCAGGCAAGATCGCGTGGCCGAATCCGACCCCCGCGGCGGCGATCAACAGGGCAGGCCCGGTGGCGCTCACGCGGTCAGGGCGGCGGTGACCGGGCGTGCCGCGAGTCCCAGCCGGAGATGCTCGGTGTGTGAAACGGCTTCGCGGAGCAACGACTGGACGTGCTCGTCGTGGAGGGCGTAGATGACCTGGCGCCCGTCGCGCTCCCCCACCACCAATCCGAGGTGGCGGAGTACGCGAAGCTGCTGCGACACTGCGGGCTGTTCCATGCCGATATCCCGGGCCAATTCACCCACCGAGCACGGGTTCACGCCAAGCCGGCTCAGGATTCGCACCCGGCTCGGCGTGGCGAGGGCCTGCATCGTGTCGGCCACGGATCGGGCCGTATCGGCCGACAGCAGGGACAGATCGGTTTCCTGACCATGACTCATGCACCCATCATTCTATGCACAGACGTTTATGCCTGGGGGATGCGGCGCGAGAGGCCAGGCACCGCAGGGCTAGCGGCGCGGCGCGAGAGGCTATGCACCGCTGGGTTAGCGGCGTGGTGCGGAAGGCCGGGCACCGCGGGCTGGGTTCTCAGGGACAGAGGAGTGAGGGCCGAGGTCTGAGCTCAGACTCCCACACGCACGCGCACGCGCCCCACCACGGCCACGGGCATGCCGGTCACTCCCACGGGGTCAGTCCGGAGGCCGACAGACGCAAGCTCGCCATCGCCCTGGGCCTGATCGTCGGGTTCATGGCCGTGGAGGTAGTCGTCGGCGTTCTCGCCCACTCGCTGGCGCTGCTCTCTGACGCCGCACACATGCTGACCGACGCCGCCGCGCTCGCGCTGTCGCTGCTGGCCGTCCGCCTCGCGGCCCGTCCCGCCGGCGGCCGGATGACCTTCGGCCTGAAGCGCTCGGAGATCCTGTCGGCTCAGTTCAACGGCGCCACGCTCCTGGTTCTGGGGCTGGTGATCGTGTACGCGGGGATCAGCCGGCTGGTCAATCCGCCGAAGGTCGCAGGTGGTGCAGTGCTCGCGGTGGCCCTGGCCGGCATCGTCGTCAACCTGGCCGCGGCCTACACTCTGTCGCGCGCGAACCGCCGCTCGCTGAACGTCGAGGGTGCCTACCAGCACATCGTCACCGACCTGGCGGCATTCATCATCACGGCGATCGCAGGCGTGGTGATCCTGGCCACCGGCTTCGGGCGGGCGGATGGCATCGCCGCGCTGGTCGTGGCCGGGATCATGCTGAGCGCCGCCTACCGCCTGCTGCGAGACAGTGGCCGGGTGTTCCTGGAGGCGGCACCGCGCGGACTGGACCCGGATGAGATCGGGGTGGCGATGGCCGCCCTCCCGGGGGTGGTGGAGGTGCATGACCTGCACGTCTGGGAGGTCACCTCGGGGTTCCCGGCCCTGTCGGCCCACGTAGTCGTGGGCGAGAAGGACGACTGCCACGAGATCGGTCACCAGCTCAAAGGGCTGCTGCAGTCCCGATTCGAGATCGAGCACACCACCCTGCAGGTCGAGCACGCCACACCTGAGCTCCTCTCGATCGAGAACCGGCGCCCAGGGCGAAACGGCACGAGCTGAGATTGCCGCCGGTCCGGTTCGTCTACCAGACCCGGCTGGTCGGGTAGCAGGACCCGGCACTGCCATTTCCCCAACGGAGCTCGAACCATGACCCTGATCGCCTACCTCATCATCCTGCTGTTCACCGGCCTGATCATCGGCGCCCTGGCGCGGCTCGTGGTCCCAGGCCGCGATCCGATGACTCTGTTCCAGACCGCGCTGCTGGGCATCGCCGGATCCTTCATCGCCGGACTGATCTCGCTGTGGCTGTTCCACGGCCGCGCCGGCGGAGGCCTGATCCTTTCGGTCATCTGCTCGGCCATTCTCGTGCTGCTGGTGCGACGCAGCCGCGTCCGGCGAGGCACCTCTCCCGGCCGGCGGTTCTGAGTCATCGAACGCGCTTCGGTGCGCGGACTAAGCTAGAAGCATGCTTGGAATGTTCGGTCATAAGACGACGATGGTCGATCGCGAGCGCGCACTGCCGGGCCGCGATCGTGCGATGCCGGTGCCAGACCGCCACGCGGTGCTGGGCACCCCGCTGAAGCCTCCGTTCCCGGAGGGCCTGGAGGAGCTGGTGGTGGCCATGGGTTGCTTCTGGGGCGCCGAGCGCGTGTTCTGGAGCCTGCCCGGCGTGTACACCACCGCAGTTGGGTATGCGGGCGGCTACACGCCCAACCCGACCTACGAGGAAGTGTGCAGCGGACGTACCGGTCACACCGAGGCGGTGCTGGTCGTGTTCGACCCCAAGCAGATCTCCCGTGAAGCCGTGCTCCGCGCTTTCTGGGAGGGGCACGACCCGACCCAGGCCATGCGCCAGGGCAACGACGTGGGCACCCAGTACCGCTCAGCGATCCTCTACCGCGACGAGGAGCAGAAGGCCGCAGCCGAAGCCTCCCGCGCGGCGTACGCCAAGGAGCTCAAGCAGGCCGGCTACGGCGAGATCGCCACGGAGATCGCGCCGCTGGATGACTTCTACTACGCCGAGGACTACCACCAGCAGTACCTGGACAAGGTCCCGGGCGGGTATTGCGGGCTGGGCGGGACGGGCGTGAGCTGCCCGATCGGTCTGGACGCCGCCGCGTCAGCGGCGGGCCAGAGCAGCGTCAGCAGTCAGTAGCCGGTAGATCGCCGACCTGGGCTGTAGGCGGCGGAGCGGGACCGTCGAGGCGAATATCTTCCTTGCGCACTGCTCGCCAAAGAAACTAACGGCGACTTGCCTCTCGGGCGTACTGTGGGCAACGAGGGCACGCGCTGAGTCGACATCGGAACCGCCGCCGGCTGGCCTGCCTGTTCGGTTCACCTTCACCAATACCAGGAGGGCACCGCAAATGAGGCGTTTCCGCACCCGTAGGCCGAGCCCGGCGCTGATCATCTCTGTTGTCGCGCTGCTTGTTGCTTTGGGCGGCACCGCGTACGCAGGGATCTTGATTCCCAAGAACAGCGTTGGCACCAAGCAGCTCAAGAACGGCGCCGTCACCGCCAAGAAGATCAAGAAAGGCACCGTGCCCAACGCGAACGATCTGGGTCGGGTGCCCGCCAGCCGCTACCAGCAGACAACGCTTCGGCCAGGGCGGACCGAAACCGGAACTTTTGGCGCCGCCGGCACCAGCGGCGTGAATGCGTACGCCTTCACTGGCATTACGTTCGATCCGCCGCTGGCCGCCGCAATTCCACTGGCAAATGGAGTCTTCCTGTACCAGGGATCAACCAGCACCACGGGCTGCCCGGGAGTCGGTAGGGCGGATCCTGGCTTCCTCTGCCTCTATGAGTCCGATGGATACAAGGACACGTTCCAGGGCTTCGGCGATCCGCAGAGCACCAGCTCGGGGATCCGGGCAAACGGGACCGTGCCCCTCTGGAACTTCAGCGGGCCTGGCTGGTCACGGGGCAGCTGGGCCGTGACTGCGCCAACGGCTTCAAGCACGGCAGCCCGGAGCTCTCATCACAGCCGCGTTACGAGTCTCCCGCTGCCGCTGCCGCGCGGGTAGCCAGGCGGGCAGCCGACGGGCACGGACCTCGCCTGCCGAGGTCCGCGCCCCGGCCACTCCACGCCATCATGGACCCGTGAAACCGGAGGAAGGCGTGCCGATGACGGGCGGACATATGGGCCCGGTCAGCCGGCACGAGAACACCGTGCGTCGCCCGGCTGGCCCGTGGACGCCGCTCGTCCACGCTTACATGCGGGGCCTGCGCGAGCTGGGGGTCTCGACCGTGCCCGAGCCGATCGGGGTGGACGGCGACGTCGAGCTGGTCGAGTTCGTGAGCGGAGACGTGGGCGTCTATCCGATGCCCGACTGGGTATGGAACGACGAGCTCCTGATCGACGTGGCACGACGGTTGCGGGAGGTCCACGACGCGAGCGGCAGCCTCGCCCTGCCCCATGCCGGCTGGCGGCTGCCCGCCGTCGCTCCGGCCGAGGTGATCTGCCACGGGGACATCGCTCCCTACAACACCGTGTGCCGGGACGGGCGAGTCGCGGCGTTCATCGACTGGGACTTCGCCGTACCTGCTCCGCGTGGATGGGACCTCGGCGAGGCCGTGTACCGATGGGTCAGCCTCACCCCGCCCGGGCATCCGGACGGCCGCGCACAGGATCCTGCGGATCAGAGACGCCGGCTCCACCTGTTCTGTGAGGCCTACGGCGACCTGCGTCCAGCCGATGCTGTGGCCTGGGCGATCCGCCGCCTGGACCACCTGACCGCGTACTCACGTGAGCGCGCGGGGGCAGGAGACCCGGCTTTCTCGGCAACCATCGCCGCCGGCCACGTCGATCTCTACGAGGCGGACGTCGCCTGGCTCCGGCGCGAGTTCGCCCCGGGATCCGGGCCGCCCCTCAGCGTTTGACGTACAGGAGCGCGCTGCTCGGCAGGTAGATCGAGCCGTGGTAGTAGTGCGGCGCGTACGGGCTGGCCGTCAGAGTCAGCTGCGGATCAGCGGCGATCGCCGCGCTGAGCTGGGCGGCGCGGCGGCGGACCAGCACGGCCCAGGGCTCCGACCAATTCGAAACACCCTCGGTGAGCGGACGGATGAGCAGCATGTGCTGTCCGGGCCGGAGGCTCGAGACGACCTGGGCGGCCACGTGGCGGGGATCGGAGCGCTGGAGCCGGCCCAACGCGTCGTCCCAGTTCATGTAGCTGGGATGAGGATCTGGTCCGAGAGCGGTGGCGTAGCGCAGGCCTCCGGGCAGGTAGTACCAGGCCAGAGGGGTCTGCTCGGGCTGGGCCGAGAGCACGACGTCGCCCCGGCTGAGGCTGGAGGACAGCTCGCCGGCGATGTCCTTGACGTCGCTCTTGTAAGGGATGAAAGAGGCCGGGTTGGCCAGGAAGGCACAGCTCAGGGTGACCAGCAGCAGGCCGAGGAGGTTGGCGCGCGCGCTGGCGAGGGCGCAGAGGAGCAGCAGTGGGGCGACCAGCGGCGCGAACAGCCGGTAGTCCCAGTCGGGGACGACGATCTTGGCGAGCAGGGCGAGCGCCAGACCGCTCACCAGGAGGACCAGCAGCGCCAGCGCCGACCTGGCTTCAGGCGAGCGGCGCAGCGATCGAGTGGCCAGCGGGGCGAGGCCGGCCACCCAGGCAAACGCCATGACGGCGACCACGCGGTCGGTGCCGAGGAGCTTGCGCGGCATGTTTGCCCCCGGGAGCGGCACGTACTGCCAGGGTGACGTGGAGTTGGCGATCTGATGGATCAGCGTGGGCAGCCAGGGCAGGAACGCCACCGTGGCGATGCCGAAGGCGATCGCGGCGTCCCGGAGGACCGCTCGGCGGTCCTCGGACCGACGGACGAGATACGCCAGCGCCACTGCGGACCCAACCCAGAAGAAGAACCCCCAGTAGTCGGTATAGGCCAGCAGGATCAGGCTGACCGTGAACAGCGGCAGGTAGCCACGCCGGCGGCGGTACACGAACACATGGACAAAGGCACCCGCGGCGAGCAGCCCGAGCAGCACCATCAGCTCATACGGCCGGGCCTCCTCGGCGAACTGGGTGAGAAACCCGCTGAAGGCAAACAGCGCGGCGGCCAGGTACCCGGCCCGCCGTCCCCACAGGCCCCAGGCCAGCCAGCAGCTGACCGGGATCGTCAGCAGACCGACAAGGACCGACATCGCGTGGACCGAGATCTCGCTGGTGCCGAACGCGTCCATCCATACATGCAGCAGCCAGAAGTAGAGCGGTGCACCTCCTCCCTGCCACAGGATCCCGGGGATCTGGGTGAGGGAGTGCGTGGCCACGCCGACCGTGGCCGCCTCCTCGGCCCACAGCCCCCCGTCCAGGTAGTGCACGCGGATGAACGCCGAGACCGCCACGAAGAACAGCAGCACGCCAGCGGTGCCCACCCCCCGCGGGAGGCGATCGAACCAGGCAGGCGCCTGGTAGTCGCGGATCGCGGGGATGCGCAGCACTGAGTCGCGGCGCTCGGAAGGAGCCGTGGTGGCCATCTTGGGCAGGGTGTCAGACCACGCGGGCGCGTGGGCCCGCGGCTGAACTCAAAGTCAGCCGCGGGCGAGAAACCGATCTCAGCGGCCGCCGGCCACGGCCGGGAGGATGGTCACCTCGTCGCCGTCACTGACCGGGGTGTCGAGCCCGGACAGGAAGCGGATGTCCTCGCCGCCTACGTACACGTTGACGAAACGGCGCAGACCGCCGTCCTCGGCGATCCGGGCGCGCAACTCGCCGTAGCGCACGTACAGAGAATCGAGAACCTCTCCGACGGTGTCTCCGTCGACTTCGGCCACGGACTCGCCGTCGGTGGCGGGCCGCAACTGCGTGGGGATTTTGACGTTCACTGCCATGTGGCGCACATACTTATCAGGCCGCGACGACAAGACGCTCCCTGGCTGCCTCGAAGGCGTCAGTCGACGCCTCGATCTGCCAGGCCTCGAACGTGCCGCGAGCGCACTCGAGCGTCTTCAGGCCCTCGCCGGTGATCACCGCGACCACCCGCTCCGAGGCGTCGATGTCCCCCCGCTCGGCCAGCTTGCGCAACACCGCGACCGTCACGCCGCCGGCCGTCTCGGTGAAGATGCCGGTGGTGGTGGCCAGCAGGCGGATGCCCTCGCGGACCTCGTCGTCTGAGACGCTGTCGATCGAGCCGCCGGTGCGGCGAGCCAGATCGAGCGCGTACGGGCCGTCGGCCGGATTGCCGATCGCCAGCGACTTGGCGATCGTGTCGGGCTTGACCGGGCCGCAGAAATCCTGGCCGTCCCTGAACGCAGTGGCCACCGGCGAGCAGCCGTCGGCCTGGGCGCCGTTGAACACCGGCGTCTGGCCCTCCAGCAGCCCGACCTCGATCCACTCGTCGAAGCCGCGGGCGATCTTCGTGAACAGCGAGCCCGAGGCGATGGGGGCGACGATGCGGTCCGGCAGCTCGTAGTTCAGCTGCTCGGCGATCTCGAACGCCAGCGTCTTTGAACCCTCGGCGTAGTACGGGCGCATGTTGATGTTCACGAACGCCCAGTCGTGATCGCCGGACAGCTCCGTGCAGAGCCGGTTGACGTCGTCGTAGTTGCCCTGCACCGCCACCAGGTTGGTGCCGTACACGCCGGTAGCGAGGATCTTCTGCTCCTCCAGGTCGTGCGGGATGAACACGTAGGATTCCAGGCCCACAGCGGCGGCATGGGCGGCGACCGCGTTGGCCAGGTTCCCGGTGGAGG
Source organism: uncultured Solirubrobacterales bacterium (assembly GCA_963744525.1). GTDB lineage: Bacteria > Actinomycetota > Thermoleophilia > Solirubrobacterales > Solirubrobacteraceae > Palsa-465. The sequence continues at coordinate 78,777 of CAVUTV010000002.1, forward strand.
CGCAGGCGATCGTCTTGAAGCCCAGCTCGCGGGCCCGGGCCAGCGCCACCGACACCACGCGGTCCTTGAAGGAGTGGGTGGGGTTGGCGGCATCGTTCTTGATCCACAGCTCGCGGATGCCGAGCTGCTCGCCCAGGCGGTCAGCTTTCACCAGGGGCGTGAAACCGGCCTGGAGGGCCTGCTTGGGCGGCGTGACCGGAAGGAAGTCGCTGTAGCGCCACATCGAGTAGGGGCCGGTCTGGATCCGGCGCCTGAGCTCGTGCGGGTCGGACTCCGACCGTGTCGCATAGGCGACTTCGAGCGGGCCGAAGCACTGCTCGCACACGTAGCGAGCCTCGAGGGGGTACTCGGTCCTACATTCCCTGCAGCGAAGCGAAACTGGCGGCATATGAAAAAACCTCCGCCGGGATCAAGTGGTCGGAGGTCTGGGAAACCGCCCTAGCCACATCTCCCAGGCTTGTTGTTGGAGCCTGTTGGAATTGGCACCTTTCCCTTGCGGGAGGTTGCCGGGGTTTCGTAGGGCCATTCCCTCCACCCCTCTGGATGCGTACTGCTATGTGGGCGGGAGTATACCCGCATCGATTGCGACTCTCCACCGGCAAGCACCGGGCTGCCGCGTTGCCCCGAGCCGATCGGAGCGGCCGCGGCTCTAAGCGCGCTTCCTGAGAGTGATGGTGATCGTTTTGCCCGCCGGCCGGCCGCCCCTCGGCGTGAACGTGACCCGCACTCTGATCCGCAGCTTGTGTCGATGTCTCAGCGCCCGCTTGCCGGCCCGGGTGAGCCTGAGCCTGATCCTAACCACGCCGGCCCTGGTCTCGGTTCGCCGCAGCGGCTTGATCAGTGCCTTGGCATGCTTGCGCGCAGCGATGGCCAGCGGCGCGGGACCCGTGACCGGCCCCGGACCGGGCGTGCCCAGTTGATGAATGGCGAGCAGCCCCGGGAAGGGGATGTGGATCTTCAGTCTGAGTCCGCACTGGCACTTCACGAACCGGAGGCTGAACCGGTTGGATGGCGGCGGTGCCACCGCCAGGCTGTGTCCCCCGCCCGCAGCGATCGCGCTGGCGGCGTTCATACCGGTGACGTTCACAGGAGTGCTGCTGCTACCCGGATAGGTCCCGTTGCCGAGGGGCGTTTGCCCCCACTCGACCACCTGACCGCCTGATTCGAGCGCCATGCTGCGGGCCGAGTTGTTGCTGGCGCTGGCCGCGATCGCGATCGCATCGCTCACTCCTGGCACGAGCTTCGGGGTCGGACAGACCGCGGCACCGCAGGCGCTGCCCGCCTCTCCATACCCGTTCTTGCCCCAGGCGGCCACGTCGCCGTCGGGCTCCAGGGCGAGGGCCTGATGTGCGTCGCCGTTCGCCGCGATCGCGGTCTCGGTGCCGCTCAGCCCGGAGACCGGAATGGGTGTCAGGCTGCAGCTCTGGCCACCAGAGCATTTGTGTGGGCCGGTTGTCGTGCCCTGACCCAGTTGACCGTAGCGGTTGTTTCCCCAGGCCAGGACCTCGGTGGTGCTGAAGGCGACCAGCGCGAGACTGAAGAAGTCACCGGCGGCAATGGCGGTCACGTGGGTGTAGGCGCCGCCAGACGGGCTGGTGAGAAGCACCGGAACGGAGCTGCACGCCTGGCCACCTTCGCACGTCTCGGGCCCGGTGCTCGTCCCGAGGCCGAGTTGCCCGAAGTTGTTCTCGCCCCACACCTTCACCGTCCCGTTGTCCAGCAGCGCCAGCGCGTGGTGGCCCCCGGCGGCGATCGCCTTGACGTTGTAGAGCCCAGGGATTCGGGTCGGGGTCGGGCTGCACAACACGCCGCCGCAATCGGTCCCCGCAGCGAAGCCCCTCCCGAGCTCCCCGTATGTGTTATCCCCCCATGACCACACGCTGCCATCCGACTCCAGGGCCAGGCTGAAGTTGATGCCCGCAGCGACCGCAACGACATTGGAAAGGCCGCCTACGGCAACCGGTGCTGTGGCGCACGGGATGCTGGTTGTGCCGCACGTAGTCAGCGGGCTGGTGGTGCCGAGCTGCCCCAGCTGGCCGGCTCCCCAAGCGGCTACGTGGCCATCCGAGAGCAGGGCCAGACTGTGGGTAAAGCCGCCGGCGACGGCCGTCGCGTTAGCCAGCACGCTGACCGGCGTGGTCGCCGGTGAGGTTGACCCGTTCCCGAGCTGTCCGAAGGGATTGAAACCCCACGTCCACACGCTGCCCGTTGCGGCCTCGGCTGCGCCAACGCGCCCGAGGCCGGCCAGAAGAAAGGTCGTGAGGAGCACCGCCACGAGCATCAGGGGCCTCCAACCGAACCGCGCTCGCCCCGGCACATCAAGCGGGCACTCCGCCACTCCGCTCACAACGTCGCTCTTCATCTGAGGGCAACCTACGCGCGGCAGCTCCCCGCCGAAATAGGGAAAACCCTATTTCTCAGCCTGCCGTCGACATGTGCCCGGGCCGGTGGATCGTGTGCCCGGGCACGTGGATCGCCACCGGCGTCCTTTCTGGCAATCCGACAGCCAAGATCTTGAGCGCGTTGAGCGCGAGGGCCCCAGCCTCTAACCTGCGCCCGAGCATGAGCCCCGCCGCCACGGATCCGGAGCTCCGCTTGGAGGAGCGCCTGGGGCTGGAGGGCACGGCGCCGAGCCGGCGGATGCTCGTGATCGTCAATCCGTACGCCAGCACGGTCTCGGACCGGTTGAAGAACCTGGTCGTGTATGCGCTGCGCGGGAGCTATCAGGTCGACGCGATCGACACCGAGCGCCGTGACCACGCCACCGATCTGTGCCGGGAGGCCGCCCGGGAGGGCTACGACGTCGTCGTGGCCTTCGGAGGCGACGGCACGGTCAACGAGGCGGCCAACGGCCTGGCCGGGTCCGGCACGGCGCTGACCTGCCTGCCGGGTGGGCGCACGAACGTGTACTGCCGGATCCTCGGGATCCCGGTGGACCTGGTCGATGCGACCGAGCATCTGCTGTCGCTGGCCGACGACTGGCGTCCCCGACCAGTTGACCTGGGACGGGCCGGGGACCGTTACTTCACGTTCTCGGCTGGGGTCGGGCTCGACGCGAGCGTGGTGGAGAAGGTCGATGCCCACCCTCGGCTGAAGGCGCGCGTGGGCGAGTACTACTACGCCTGGGTGGCGACCAAGACGCTGACCGGCCGATACCTGCGCCGGCCGCCGCGGCTCGAGGCCGAGCTCGGTGGTGAGCGCGTGCAGGGTGTCACCGCACTGATCCAGAACGCCAACCCGTACACCTATTTCGGGAGCAGGGCGATTGAGGCCGAGGAAGGCGCAAGCCTGGACAGTGGCGACCTGGCCGGCGTGATCATGAAGCGAGCCCTCCCGATCGACATCCCCGGAGTGACCTTCCGCGCGCTCTCGCGACGCGCGCGCGTGGACCGCCACCGCCAGATGCACCCGTTCCAGGGGCTGAGCGATCTGACCGTGCGCTCGACCGACGAACGTCCGCTGCCGGTGCAGGTTGATGGGGACTACATCGGCGAGATGGCCGAGATTCAGTTCTCGGTGCACCGGCACGGGCTGCTCGTGGTGGCTTAGTGACCCGCTCCGCGATTCGCTCCCGGCGGGGACGCGTCGTGTTCGCGGTGTGTGCGGCGGTGCTGGGGGCTGGTGCGGCCGCCTTCGTCCCGGGGCTGAGCACCGCTCACCCGCTGAGCGGGGCACCTAAGTGCCCGATCTTCCCTCGCGACAACCCGTGGAACCAGCGGGTGAACAAGCTGCCCGTGGCCGCCAACTCGGCGCGCTACATCGCGGCCATCGGTCTGGGCGACCCGGTGCACCCGGACTTCGGAACGGTGTACAACGGGGCTCCCAACGGAATCCCCTACGTGGTCGTCTCCAGCCGCACCCGACGGGTTCCTGTGCATTTCCTGTACGCCTCGGAGTCGAACCGCGGTCCCTACCCGATCCCGCGCAATGCCCCGATCGAGGGCGGTCGACACTCCACCGGTGACCGCCACGTGATCCTCGTCGATCGGTCCAACTGCCGGGACTACGAGCTGTACGACGCGTTCCCCCACCACCATGGTCGCTACTGGACGGCGGGCTCAGGCGCAGTGTTCAATCTCCGCTCCAACCATCTGCGCCCCGCCGGCTGGACCTCGGCCGATGCAGCCGGGCTGCCGATCCTGCCGGGGCTGGCCCGCTACAACGACGTGGCCCACGGCTCGATCGATCACGCCCTGCGCTTCACCGCCCCATGCACCGCTCCGCGCTACGTGTACCCGGCGCGCCACCAGGCCAGCACCTGCTCCGCTCGCTGGGCGCCGCCGATGGGATTGCGGGTCCGGCTGAAATCGAGCGTCAACATCAGCGGGCTCCCGTACCAGGCTCGCGTGGTGGCCCGGGCTCTCAGGACCTACGGGATGATCCTGGCCGACAACGGTTCGCCCTGGTACATCTCGGGCGCGCCCGACCAGCATTGGAACGACAGCGCGCTGCATCTGCTCGACCGGCTGAGCGGGCGGGATTTCCAGGTGGTCAACACCAGCTCGCTGCCCCATCCGGGGCGCTGAGAAGACACCGTCAGAACGTCAGTGCGCTGTCCGGCGGGAGGGGTGAACCTCCACGCTTGGGCGCTCTTCCCTGAGTGGAGCCAGCCAAACTGACCGCAGCAGACGGGCTCGTGCTGGAGTTCCTGGCCCAGCACCGGGTGGCGGTCAGCACACAAGTTCAGGCGTTGCTCGACTGCGATGCGGGGGGCGCCAATCGGAGGCTGCGAGGTTTGGCCAAGCTCGGCCTGGTCAACCGCAGGCGCATCTTCGAGGGCCTACCCGCAGCCTGCTGGATCACCCGAACTGGCCTGGGCGTGATCGGCAGCCGGTTGCCTCCGCCGGAGCCTGACCTGAAGGAGTACCGCCACGATGTGGGCCTCGCCTGGCTGTGGCTGGCGGCCCGCGACGGAGCCCTCGGTCATACGAGTGCGATCGTCTCTGAGCGAACCATGCGCTCAGCCGACCGACGTGGGCCGGCACCGGGGGTGCGGTATGGAATCGGCGTCGGACCCGGCGCGCGCGTGCACTACCCGGACCTGCTCCTGGAGGCAGCCAGCGGCCATCGAATCGCGGTGGAGCTGGAGCTGACGGGCAAAGGCGCCCGGCGACTTGACCGGATCATGCTCGGCTACGCCGGGGACCCCCGGATCGACGCGGTTCTGTACCTGTGTCCGCCCGGGCAGCTGGGTTCACGGGTGCAGGCGGCGGCCCGGCGAGCCGGGATCTCCGACCTCGTGCACGTCCAGCCTCTGGCCGATGGATCGCCATCTGGCGCGCCCCGTGCTTTGGGGGCGGCGAACCGTCGAGCGGTGCCCGTCCGGCGAGCGGCACGTGAGGTCCGTAACCGGGCGCCGGCGGCGGAGCTTTGAGCTCGACGCCACCCCTTCCACCCAGGCTCCGCGGGCGCCCGTGGTGGCTCGGCGCGGCGTTCGTCGGGCTGCTGCTCGTCCCGACCGCGTGGGTGATTATCGGGCTGGCCATGGCCGTGGCGGTCAAGCAGGGCTTGGGCGTGTACCGCCACGTGCAGAGGGCTCGAGAAAGGCGCGCCGCGGCGGCGCGGGTCTCCGGACGGGACGGGGAGACCGGACCGCTGGTGCTGGGACTGGACGCGCGCGGGCGTGTGCTTGAGCTGTCCGACAGCCAACTCTCGGCGCACGGTTTGATCCTCGGCGCCAGTGGCGCCGGGAAGTCCACCACTCTGCTGGCGATCCTCACCGCCCAGATCCGGAGGGGCCGGCCGGTGGTGGCGATCGACCTGAAGGGCTCGCCCGCCTTCGCCGGCGCGCTGCGCGAGGCAGCTGAGGCAGCGGGTCGCCCGTTTCGCTGCTGGAGCCCGGACGGGCCGGAGGCGTGGAATCCGCTGGCCCACGGGAACGCCACCGAACTGAAGGACAAGCTGATCGCGACCGAGCGCTTCACCGAGCCCCATTACCAGCGGGCAGCCGAGCGTTACGTACAGACAGCCCTGCAGGTGCTGCAGGCCGGGGGTCAGCAGATCACGCTCGAGCGGGTGGTCTCGGTGCTGGATCCGGTGCGGCTGGCCGCCGGCGCCCGGCGTCTGGCGCCTGAGCGAGCCGCCCAGGTGAGCGACTACCTGGCCTCGCTCACGCCGGATCAGGTGAGCGCGGTGCGGGGTCTGGCCTCCCGGCTGGCGATCATCAGCGAGTCCCACACCGGCCGGTATCTGAACGACCCGGCGCGCACCGGGATCGATCTACGGGCGGCGCTGTCCGGTGACGAGGTGGTGTTGTTCAGCCTCAACTCCTCCACCTACGAACAGCTGGCCGCGCAGCTCGGGACGCTGGCTGTCCAGGACCTGGTCTCGGTCGCCGGCCACAGACTGACCACGGGCGGGCAGGCGCCGGCCACCGTCGCCATCGACGAGTTCTCGGCACTCGGCTCGGACCACGTGGTATCGCTGCTGGCCCGCGGCCGGGAGGCCGGGGTGAGCGTTTTGCTGGCCACCCAGGAGCTGGCCGACCTCGACCGTTCCGCCCGCGGACTGCGGGACCAGGTGCTCGGCAACACGGCGGTCAAGATCGCCCATCGCCAGGACGTCCCCCGCTCGGCTGAAACGGTGGCCCAGCTGGCCGGGAAGGTGAGGGACTGGGAGCAGAGTTACAGCGTCCGGCCGGGGCGCTGGGGCGGTACCGACCTGAGCCACGGGACGCTGCGCCAGGTGGACCGGTTCGTGATCGAGCCCGATCGGGTGGGGTCGCTGCGGACGGGCGAAGCGGTGGTGATCGTGAAGACGCCGGTCTCGAGGGCGACGGTCACGCGGGTGGTGGGACCGTCGTCGGCGGCGCGGGCGGCCAGAGACGACCGCGGCGTGGAGCGCTGAGGGTATGACGAGGATCGATGGATAGAAATTGACCTATAGACCAATTTTCATCCACAGCTCGGCCAGGCGCGGGCCGTGAACCGGGAGCTGCGCGCCCGGCGCCCGGCAACCGCGCTTACCCGCCGCCCGGGGTGACCCGGTAGGCGTCGAACACGCCCTCGATGTTGCGCAGCCGGTTGATCGCGTGATCCAGCGTGCGGGTGTCCCCCACCTCGACCACGAACTTGTCGCGCACCATCGGATGGTTGACCATGCCGGCGATCTCGACGATGTTGATCCCGGCCTCGGCCAGCCCCCGCGAAATGTCCTCCAGCAAGCGGTGGCGATCCCACGCCTGCACCTCGATCTCGACCCGAAACGAGGTCTCGGCATCGCCCTCCCAGGACACGGGCGTGAAGCGGTCGGGGTCCTTACGCAGGACGGCCACGTTGGGACAGTCGTCACGGTGGATGGTGATCCCGCGACCAAGTGAGATGTAACCGACGATCGGGTCGCCCGGCACCGGGCGGCAGCACTTGGCCATCCGCAGCATTACCTCGTCGATCCCCTCGACGACGATCCCGAAGCGGGTGGATGAGGTGGTCGGCCGGGACCGGCGCCGGCGGGTGGAGAGCAGGTCGTCGGCCGCGGTCGGCTCGGACTCGGCCGCCTCGCCCTGCTTCAAACGCTGCATGACCTTGCTGACGACGACCTTGGGCGAGATCTTGGCCGAGCCCAGGGCGATGTAGAACTCCTCGGCCTTGCGGAAGCCCATCTCCCGGATGACGTCGGCCAACAGCGGCGAGGCCACGATCTTCTGGGAGGGCAGGCCCTGCTTCTTCAGGTGCTCCTGTAGCAGTTCGCGACCGCTGTGCTCGGTGTCCTTGCGCGACTCGGCCTTGAACCAGGCCTTGATCTTGTTGCGGGCCCGGGTGGTCTTGACCAGCGCCAGCCAGTCGCGCGAGGGACCGCGCTCGCGCTTGGAGGTCAGCACCTCGACGATGTCGCCCGAGCGCAGCTGGTAGGACAGCGGCACGATCTTGCCGTTGACCTTGGCGCCCACGCAGCGGTGGCCGACGTCGGTGTGGATCTCGTACGCGAAGTCCAGCGGCGTCGCGCCCGAGGCCAGCGACTTGACCTCGCCCTTGGGGGTGAACACGTACACCTCGTCCTCGAACAGGTCGACCTTCAGGGTCTCCACGAACTCCTTGGGGTCCGACATGTCCTTCTGCCAGTCGACCAGCGACCGCAGCCACTTCAGCTTGTGCTCCGGATCGCGCTGGTCGGCGCCGCTGCCACCCTTGGCGCTCTCCTTGTACATCCAGTGGGCGGCGATCCCGAACTCGGCCAGGTCGTGCATCGCGCGGGTGCGGATCTGGATCTCCAGCGGCTGCCCCTCAGGCCCGATCACCGTTGTGTGCAGTGACTGGTACATGTTGAACTTGGGCATCGCGATGAAGTCCTTGAAGCGCCCCGGCAGCGGCTTCCACAGGGAGTGGATGACGCCAACCGCGCCGTAGGTGTCCTTCACCGAGGAGACGATCACCCGCATCGCGGTGAGGTCGTAGATCTCGTTGAACTCCCGGCCCTTCTTGGTCATCTTCGAGTAGATCGAGTAGAAGTGCTTGGCCCGGCCGGAGATCTCGGCCTCGATCCCCACCTCGGCCAGCTCCTGGTGCAGGTAGTTGCCCGCCTGGTTGACGTAGCGCTCGCGCTCGCCCCGCTGCTGGGCCACCATGCTCTTGATCTCGTTGTACTTGCGCGGGTGCAGGGCCTGGAAGGCCAGGTCCTCCAGCTCCCACTTGATCGCGTGGATGCCCAGGCGGTGGGCGATCGGCGCGTAGATGTCGAGCGTCTCTCGGGACTTCTCGATCTGCTTCTGCTTGGGCATCGCGTCGATCGTGCGCATGTTGTGCAGCCGATCGGCCAGCTTGATCAGGATGACCCGGATGTCCGAGGCCATCGCCACCATCATCTTGCGGTAGTTCTCGGCCTGGGCCTCGTCGCGGGACTGGAAGGTCAGACCGGTCAGCTTGGTCACGCCGTCGACCAGACCGGCGATCTCCTCCCCGAACTCCTCCTGCACCTCCTCCAGCGAGGCGCTCGTGTCCTCCACCGTGTCGTGCAGCAGCGCCGCGCACAGCGTCTCGGTGTCCAGGCGCATGCCGGCACAGATCTTGGCCACGCTGATCGGATGGATGATGAAGTCCTCGCCCGAGCGCCGGCGCTGATCGGCGTGGTGCACGCAGGCGTAGACGAACGCCTCCTCGACCCGGTCCCGGTCGATGTGCACGGCCGACTGTTCGGCGTGCTCCTCGACGATCGCGAACAGGTCCGAGAGCAGCGAGCGCTCGGCTTTGGTCAGCTCGGCGCGTTTGACCGTGGGGGCCGCGGTCTTGCCGTTGGCGCCGCCCTGGCGGTGGACCTGATCGACCGGCTCACGGCCGTTCTCGGCCTGAGCGGGCGCGGCCGCAATCGCCGCTCCCCCGTCGGGTGCGGGGCTCAGGCGCTTGCGCGGTGTCTTGCTCGGCTCAGGAATCGGAGTCCGTCCTCGTATATCTGACTGTAGACCCGGTACGCCGCCGAGCGCTCCAACTCGGTGGCGGGAGCGTCCAGGACGGACAGGGCCGGCAGTTCCGGTTCGAGGCTGACGAGCTCCAGCTCCACCAGGACCCTGACGAGGCGGCCGGCCAGCGCCGGCGATCTCGGATGCGGTCCTTCGCCGCGGAGCAGGTGCTCGAGCTCCTCGCCGGAAACCCCCCGCCGCAGTTTGAGGCTCCGGTAGAGGGCCACGAGTGAAGGACGCAGCGCGTACTCCAGCTCGTGCATCTGCTCAGCAAAGCGTAGCTCAGCCTCCCCCCAGGCCAGGTGGGTGTAGCCGGGGCCCGAGCCGATGGCGGCCCGTGCCGCCGCGGTGCCGGGCGGGTCCAGGACCACCAGCTGACGGAATCCGTGCGCCAGCTCGGGCCGCTCGGCCAGCGCGGCGTGCGAGATCAGGCTGAAGCCGCCGGTCGCCCGGACAGGCCAGTCCACCGGCGCGAGACCTCAGCGCAGACGACCAGCAGCCCGCCGTCGCCAGCCGCGGCCCGCGCGTCGGTGATCACCGTCAGCGGGCTCTCGCCTCGGCGGTCGATCACGGTCCGGACGGTGTCTCCGCCGCCGGTGATCTGTGAATTCACCGGCGGCGACTCGAGCGATCGCTCGAGCTCGGCCAGCACAGCCGGGAGGTAGCCCGGTGCCTCTCCCAGGCGTTCGATCGCCGCCGGCACGCAGGCCGTTGCCTGCCGAAGCACCAGACGCGGTTCCACACGGCCCTGCCAGATGTTGCGCTCCAGGCGGAAACTGCCGTCGACGGGCTCGCCGTCGCTGCCGGTCACGCGGCCGTCGCAGCCGAACGACACCGCCGCCGCCCTGGCGCCGCCGGAGCTGACGACGAACCGGGCGTGCTTGCCCTCCCCCATCGGCCGCACCGAGTCAAAGCGAGCCCCGGTGACGAGCAGGTTGACGCCCGGGTTGCCCATGCCGCACGGTTTGAGCGACAGCAGCTCCTCGGCCAGGCCGAGCGTCAGCTCCGAACCGGAGACCACCGCATCGACGCGCTCCACCGGCTGGAGCAGGTCCGCGGTCAGCACGGAGGCGGCGTGGCGCTCGATCGCCTCGCGCACCGCCTCGATCCGCTCGGGCAGGACGTTCAACCCGGCGGCGGCCCGGTGCCCCCCGTAGCGGAGCAGATGCGGACCCGCCGCATCCAGCGCGGCCAGCAGGTCGAAGCCGGGAATGCTGCGGCCCGAGCCCTGGCCGGGCAGGGTCGGGTCCGTTTCGTCCAGCGCGATCAGGATCGCCGGGCGGTGATACCGCTCGACGATCCGGGACGCGACGATTCCGATCACCCCCGGGTGCCAGCCGGCGCTGGCCAGCACGTAGGCCGGCCGCTCGCCCATCTCGGCCGCCATCGCTTCGGCCTCCCACCCGATCCGCTGCTCGACGAACCGCCGTTCGGAGTTCAGCCGGTCCAGCTCGTCGGCGATCTCCCGCGCCCGGCCCGGATCCTCTGTCAGGAGCAGCTCCAGAGCGGCGTCGGCCCGGCGCAGGCGCCCGGAGGCGTTGATCCGGGGCGCCAGGCGAAAGCCCAGGGCGGCGGCATCGACGGCGCTCGGATCGGTCCCCGAGACTTCCATCAACGCGCGCAGCCCAGGCCGGGCAGTTCCGGCCAGCTGGGCCAGGCCCTCGCGCACGAGGCGACGGTTCTCGCCCTGCAGGGGCATCAGGTCGGCCACCGTGGCCAGCGCCACCAGCTCCAGGTCCTCAGCCGCTGTGGGGGCTTGGAGCGCCTCGGCCAGCTTGTGCGCCACGCCGGTTCCGCACAGCGTGCTGGACGGGTGCCGGCAGACCGTGGGATGGACGATCTGGCAGTCCGGGAGCCGGCCGTCGGCGCGCGGGGAGTGGTGATCGGTTACCAGCACCTCGATCCCGGCCGCCCGGGCCGCGGTCACCTCCTCGACCGCGGTGATCCCGCAGTCGACGGTGATCAGCAGCCGCGTGCCCAGCCGCGCCAGACGTTCGACCGTCGCCGGCAACAGCCCGTAGCCGTCTTCGCTGCGGCTGGGGATAAAGGGGGTGACCTGGCCGCCCAGCGAGCGCAGCGCCCGGACCAGCACGGCCGTGGCACACACGCCGTCGACGTCGTAGTCGCCGTGGACGACGATCCGGCTTCCCGCCTGGATATGGCGGCGCACCAGGTCGAGGGCTCGCTCGATGCCCTCGAAGCCCTCCGGAGGATGGCGCTCGGCCGGGTGCAACAGCTCCCGGGCCTGCGCGGGATCGCCGTAGCCCCGGCGGACCAGGACCTGGGCCAGCACGTGCCCGATGCCGAGCTCCGCCTCCAGGGCCAGCGCCGCGCCGAGGTCGTACGGAGGCAACTCGATCCTGCGGTCCAGCTTCGGCACCGGAGGCCGGGCGGCCGCCGCTTGGACCGGTGGCTCCAGGAGAAGTGCGGGTTCTGCCATCGCGCCGGAGCGTAAGCCCCGGGCCCGACGGAACTCTGGGCTCGGCCGGCGCCGGCTCGGCCAGCCCGGCTCGGCTTCAGCCGGTCGGGGGCGCGGTGGCGTCCGGCGGTGAGTCAGCCGGCGGTTCCGCGTCGGAACGGTGCCGGTGGAACAGGTGCTCGAAGCGGGACACCTCACGCTCCACTCCGGCCATCGGCGCCAGCACCTTGTTCAGCTCTGCCATCTGCTCCGTCAGGCGGTTCACCGACTCGGTCAGCGGCGAGATGGAGGTGGCCAGCATGTCGATCATCTCGACGTGGGCCTCGATCGATTCGGTGGCGTCCCGGATCACCTCGGTGACGTCGAGGACCCGGCGCTGGATGCTCTCGACCTCGTGCACCTCTTCGACCACCTCATGTTCGGCCGATGAGAATGCGGCGCGGAGCGGCGCGAAGGCTAGGTCGAGCAGCCCCATTGCGGCGAGCCTACACGCCCAGCTGGGCGCTCTGGGCCTCGCGCTCGTCGCACGCCTATCAGGTAGCACAGGCCGATACCGATGAGCGCGCCCGGGATCGCCTCCAGCGCCGTGGCGATGTGAGTCGTCGTGGCGACCAGGAATCGTGAAGCCGTTGACCGCCCAGCCGAACAGCACGGCACCGAACAGGGCGCCGATGAACGCTCCGACGATCCCGCCCCAGTAGCGGTCGGGCAGCCAGATCGTGAAGTGCCACAGCGCGATTCCCATCATCACCCAGGCCAGGAGTCCCATCAGCGCTTCCTCCCGTGGCGGCGGTTGCGCGACCGGTTCTTGGCCGGGCGACGCTGGCTCTTGGGGATGTGCGCGACACCTTCGTTCTCGGCCTCGTCCGGGGCGGGCGCGAAGCGTCGCCCGAGGCGGCGGGCTTCGGGGCGTCTCGCCGGCGCCGGCCTGGGCGCGGCGGGCGGCCTCGACCGGGGCGGGCGCCTGCTTGGCGCGGCGGCATCCGCCGGTCGCGGGCGGCGTGGCGGCCGCGGGGCGTCCTCCTCCTCGGTGTGGGCCAAGCGCTTGCTCAGCGTCGAAGTTGGCGCGCGCCGGACTCCCGCTCCTCCTCCAGTCCCAGCTCGCGCTTCATCTGCTCGAACTCGGCCGAGGACACGTTCTCCGGGTCTGGCGTGGTCAGGCGCCCGCCTCCGCGCGGGCGGCGCTTGGCCGGCTCGACGTCGGCGGTCGCCGCGGCATAAGCCGGGACATACCCGAGCTCGCTCTCGATCCGGTGCCGGCGGCCGGCGAAGCCGTGCTCGCGCTCCTTCCAGTGCGTCAGCACCGGGGATGCGATGAAGATCGACGAGTAGGCGCCCGAGGCGACGCCGATCAGCAGCGCGAAGGCGAAGTCCTTCAGCGTCGAGCCACCGAACAGCAGCAGGGCCATGATCGGCAACAGCGTGCAGGAGGTTGTGGCCAGCGACCGGGTCAGCACCTCGGACATGGAGCGGTTGACGATCTGCGAGAACGCCGCCCGCGGCATCCGGGGGATGTTCTCTCGCACTCGGTCGAACACGATGATCGTGTCGTAGAGCGAGTAGCCCAAGATGGTCAGGAGGGCCGCGACCGTGTCAGCCGTCACCACCCTTCCGGTCAGCGCGTACACGCCACTCGTGATCAATAGGTCGTGCGCCAGCGCGATCAGCACCGGCACCGCGAACTTCCAGTCGAAGCGCAACGCCACGTAGACGGAGATCACCAGCAGCGAGGCGATGATCGCGATGATCGCGCTGTGGGTGATCGAGGCTCCGAACGTCGGCCCCACCGAGGTGGAGTTGATGTCCTGGCTCCCGCTGGAGCTGGTCCGGATGCCGAACTTGCTCTGGAGGTCCTGGCGCAGGACCGCGTACTTGGACTGGCCGTTGTGCGGACCGCCCTTGAACGTGCCCAGGTACTTGGAGGCGATCTGGAAGCCATACGGGCCGAGTGCTCCACTCTTCTTGGCCGTGACCTTCTGGATCGGTGGCGTCCCCTTCACCGATCGAGGCCATCACCGACTTGATCTGAGCCGTGGTGGCCGGGCGGGTCAGGCCGACCGAGATCTGGGTGCCCGAGGTGAAGTCGATGCCCAGGTTCAGTCCCTTTCCGCCGATCGCCAGGGCGCCGATCAGGAGGATCATCCCGGACATCGAGAAGAAGTACCGGCTGGCGCCCATGAAATCGAAGGTCCAGTGGCGCTTGGGCTTGCCCGCGCCCAGCGCGGAGGGCCTGTGCAGCAGGCGCGAGTTGCCCATCGTCATCAGGATCGCCTGGGTGGCCATCACCGCGGTGAACAGGGACACGAACGTGCCGATGCCCAGCGTGAACGCGAACCCCTTGACGTCGGCGGTGGCCAGCACGAACAGGATGAACGCCGTCATGATCGTCACGACGTTGGCGTCGATGATCGCCGTCAGGCCCTTCCGGTAGCCGGTGACGATCCCCTGGCGGATCGATCTGCCGCCCCGGATCTCCTCCTTGACGCGCTCGAAGATCACGATGTTGGCGTCGGCGGCCACGCCGATCGTCAGGATCAGGCCGGCGATTCCGGCCAGGCTCATCGTGATCGGGATCAGCTTGATCAGCCCGTAGAAGTAGATCCCGTAGACGATCAGACCGCCGATCGCGATCAACCCGAGCAGCCGGTAGAAGGCCAGCAGGAACAAGGCGACCACGGCCAGACCGATCAGGCCGGCGAGCAATCCCTGATGCAAGGCCTGCTGACCGAGCGTGGAGGACACCTGCGACTCGGAGATCTGCTTGAGCTGGATCGGCAGCGCGCCGAGACGCAGCTCCTGGGCCAGCGAGGTCGCGCTCGAGGCGGTGAATCCCCCGGTGATGTCGGCCCCCTGACCACCGGTGATCCCGTCCGGATACTGCGTGTAGTCGATCTGCGGGACCGTGATCAGCTGCTTGTCCAGCGCGGTGGCGAAGTGCTGGAAGAGCTTGGTCGAGCCGATGCTGGCCAGCGCGCCACGCCGGGCGATCGTGCCGGTCACGCTCTGGAACGCGTTGGCGCCGTTGCCCTGGAAGCCGAACTGCACGTCGGGCTGGCCGGTGGAATCGCTGCTCTCCACCGGATTGGCGATCTCGCTGCCGAACAGGGCGACGTGGTCTCGCAGCACGTAGTAGCCGGCGGTGGGGCTGCCGTAGGGCGGCCGCTTTGCGAAATTGTTGGACGTGGCCTGCAGGACGACCGTTCCCTGCGGGATCACCAGCAGCTGCCCCTGTTTCTTGTAGATCTTCGCCACGTTTGCCGGAATGCCGCTGTAGAGCTGCTGGATCGCGCTGGCCCGGCTGGCGTAGGGACCCGGATCGAGCGGGCCGGCCAGCAGGCAGTGGGCCCCGGCCACCGGCTTGATGCCGCTGGTCTGGGCGGCATGGGCGCAGGCTTGGCTCCCCGGCGCTCCGAACAGGTCGTACTCCGGCCCGATCCGGGCGTTGTCCTTGCTGGGTGCGTAGGGCTGCTGGGAAGCGAACTTGACTGCCTGGTAGAAGCCCATCGCCCCGGCCAGAGGGCTGTTGCTTCCGGGGCCGCCGGCGCTCGAGCCCTGACTCACATTGCCGGCCTGGGTATTGCCGGTCGAGAGCTGGCCGGCCACAGTCTGGGCCTGGCCGTGCGGGCCGGTCGGGACCAGTGCGTTGGCCTCCCAGTCATAGAACTCGAGACGAGCCGTGTTGCCGACCTCGCTCTCGGCCTGACCGATGTTCTTGACGTCGGGGAGCTGGACGTCGATCAGATTCGGCTGAACGGTCTGGATCGACGGCTCGGACACGCCGAGCTGATCCACCCGGTTGCGCATCACGTCGACAGCGCGGTTCAGCGCCGCCTGGGTGACTCGCGGCGTCTGGGGAGTCGGCTCACCCGCGTAGACGAGCTCGACGCCGCCCTTCAGATCCAGACCCAAGCGGGTCTTGTGGGTGCCGATGACCACCGCCGAAGCGGCGATCAGCCCTGCCACCAGGAGCAGGATGAGGCCGTTGCGCTGGCGATCGGTCATCAGTAGGCCATCAGGATGCTAGAGGGTCTCGTCGGGGCTGCCGGAGGGCGCGTCAGTGGTGGTTGGTGGGCGTCAGCACCACCAGCACCCCGCCCTCTTCATCATCGTAGGCGGGAAAGATGTCGGCCACGGCTCCAGCGCGCTCGGGGCCAGCGTCGAGCTCGAGCGGCTTGCCGGTGACCCGGACCTCCCACTCGAGCGCCGTGGCCACGTGGTCCTGGCCGTCCTCGAAGGTGAGATTGAGCGCCTCGATGATCGGCTGCCCGATCGCCAGCTCGGTCTTCAGGCCGGTGAGCTCGAACGCGCCGCGCCCGCAGTCGACGATCCGCCCGGCCTTGTCACAGGCGAAGAAGGCCGAGTTGGGCGCCGGGTAGTAGTCGTCCAGCAGCTCGAACAGATACGCGAAGCCACACCGTGCGCACCCCCGCGCCTCCCGGCGAAAGCCGGCGTTGCGGTCGGTGCCCATCGACCGGTAGGCGCAGTGAGGGCAGATGAAGTAGTGCTCGTGGGCCATTGGTGGGTGAGGATAGAGAGGCAATTAAAAGGTTCGTATGAACCCGCGGCGCCCTCCCCCGAGGCTAGCTGGAAGGCCCCGGCTGGGCGGCTACAGCAGCGACAGCGGGCCGGGCGGTTCCAGGCCGAGGTGCTCGAACGCCCGCCGCGTCGCGGCCCTGCCCCGCGGTGTCCGCTCGATCAGCCCGCGCTGCAGCAGGTATGGCTCGTACACGTCCTCGATCGTGTCCTGCTCCTCCCCCACCGACACGGCCAGGGTCGAGAGGCCAACCGGGCCACCGGAGAACTTGTCGCAGATCGTGCGGAGGATCTCCCGGTCGAGCCGGTCCAGGCCTTCCTGATCGACCTCCAGCAGATCCAGGGCGGCAGCCGCCACCTCGGCGGTCACCACTCCCCCACTACGGACCTCGGCGTAGTCGCGCACCCGCTTGAGCAGCCGGTTGGCCACCCGCGGCGTGCCGCGGCTGCGCAGAGCGATCGCGATCGCCCCGTCATCCTCGATCGTCACGCCCAGGAGACGGGCCGAGCGGCGCACGATCCGGGCCAGGTCCTCGGTCCCGTAGTGCTCGAGGCGGTGCTGGATCCCGAACCGGTCCCGCAGCGGCGTCGAGAGCAGCCCGGTGCGTGTGGTGGCTCCGATCAGCGTGAACGGAGGCAGGTCGATGGTCACCACCCGGGCGCCCGCCCCCTGGCCGACCGTGATCGGCAGGCAGCGGTCCTCCATGGCCGGATAGAACGTCTCCTCCAGGGCCCGGGGCAGCCGGTGGATCTCGTCCACGAAGAACACCGAACGAGGCTCCAGGGCGGTCAGGTACGCGGCGATGTCGCCCTTGCGCTCGAGCGCCGGCCCGGCCGTGGGCACGAACGGCACGTCGAGCTCGGCGGCCAGGATCTGAGCCAGCGAGGTCTTGCCCAGCCCGGGCGGTCCGGCCAGCAGGACATGGTCGAGTGCCTCCCCCCGGCTGTCGGCCGCGGCGACCGAGACAGCCAGCTGGTCCTTGAGCGCCTCCTGGCCGATGAAATCCTCCAGGCGGCGCGGCCGCAGCGAGCGGTCGAGGTCGTCCTCGGGCAGCGCGATCGGGGACTGCACGCGGATCACACCGTCGGTCATCGCCGGGCCGCCCTCAACGCCGCAGCGATCAGCTCCTCAGGGCCTTCGCCGCTGGCTCCATCGAGCAGCTCGTCGGCTTCCTGGACGCTGTAGCCGAGCCCCAGCAGGCCCTCGCGAGCCAGCGCCCGCGGGTCATCGCTGCGCGTCACCCGGATCGCCGGGTCCGGGAGCGAGACTCCGACCTTCTCGCGCAGCTCGACGATGATCCGCTCCGCCGTGCGCTTGCCGATCCCGGGCACGGCCTGGAAGCGGGCGGTGTCGCCGGAGGCGATCGCGGCCAGGAGCTCGCGCGGGGGTCCGCCTGAAAGCACGGCCAGGGCGACCTTCGGCCCCACGCTCTGGACCGACAGCAGCATCAGGAACAGCTCGCGTTCCTCCTCGGTGGCAAAGCCGTACAGGGCCAGCGCGTCGTCGCGAACGATCAGGTGGGTGTGGAGCACCGTCGCCTTGCCGACGGCCGGAACGTGGCGGAGCGTCTCGCTGGAGACGGCCAGGCGGTAGCCGACCCCGCCGCAATCGACGACCACATGGTCGGAGCGGCGAACGGCGACGGTCCCGGAGACGAGCGCGATCATCGCCGCGCTGCTCCCACGGCGGCGGCCAGCGGTGCCCGGTTCAGGTGGCAGACGGCAACGGCCAGCGCGTCGGCGGCGTGGTCCGGCCGGGGCACGCCGGCGAGACCGAGCAGACGGGCCACCATCCGCCCGACCTGCTCCTTGTCGGCACGCCCGCTGCCGCACACCGCCGCCTTGACCTGCTGCGGGTTGTAGGACGCGGCCGGGATGCCGCGCTGGCCGGCGGCCAGCAGCACCACGCCGCGGCCCTGTCCGACGGCGAACGCGGTGCGGACGTTGGCGCCGAAGAACAGCTCCTCGACGGCCAGCGCCTCAGCCTCAAAGCGGTCCAGCAACTCCCCGACCTGCTCGTGGATGTCGGCCAGGCGCCGCTCCAGCGGGGTGCCGGCAGGGGTTTCGATGACCCCGGCTTCGAGGGCCTGGAAGCGCGAGCCCAGACTGCGCACCACGCCGTAGCCCGTGCTGGCGGTGCCCGGGTCGATGCCGAGGACGATCATGCGTTCGACATTCTGCGTTGGGGGTCGGACGCCTGCCCTTCGACCGCACGAGGTGGCTGTGATCGATGCGGCGTGCGTCGGTTTGGCAGTGAAGGCAGCCGGTCTGGGCGGGGTCATCGCTTCAAAACGTGTCTGAGCGCGCAAACAAGCTCGCCAGGCGGTTGATTGCGCGCTGGAACACGCTTTTCGTGTCTGGGCGCGCAATCAAGCGGGACGGGACTTTGATTGCGCGCTGGAACACCAAGAAGCCGCCCGTCCACCCTTCATCGCGGGTGTTTCAGACAGCGAAACCGATCACGAACCGAGCGGCACTCTCGTCGAGCGGTCCGTGTCTCTGAGCGCGCAAACAAGCTCGCCAGGCGGTTGATTGCGCGCTGGAACACGCTTTTCGTGTCTGGGCGCGCAATCAAGCGAGACGGCACTTTGATTGCGCGCTGGAACACCAAGAAGCCGCCCGTCCACCCTTCATCGCGGGTGTTTCAGACAGCGCAACCGATCAGGAGCCCACGCACCGCCCGGGCGGCTGCCCGGCCCGCGCCACCGTGTAGATCTTCCAGGCGCCAACCTTCCGCAACAATTGAGCCTTGTACTTGAAGGCGATCGGGGGCGGGCCGCCATCGATCGAGTCGTGGGGGCCGACGAACGCGATCCCGGGCGCGAACAGGACCGTCTGGACGCGTTCCAAGGTCGTACCCAGCTTCCAGGCCAGGGCGGTCTGCAAAGAGTGGTTGACGGTGACCACGCTCGAGCCGCAGGGCAGGATCCCCGGCTTTCCGCCCAGCACCCGGACCGCGACGCCGAGCTCGTCGATCCGCCGCACGGCCGCCGAGGCCAGGGGCTCCTGGGCGCGGAGGAACGTGATCCGCGGCGAGACGAAGTGGTAGGAGCCGGCCAGCAGCGCCAGCACCACGACCGCGGCGCAAGCCGCGGACACGGCCGCCGAGCGCCTGAACAGGGAGCCCACCAGAAAGGCCACGCGCGCAAGCCCGACGCCACCCAGCACGCACGTCAGCGCCGCCGCGGGCAGGAAGAACCGCTGCAGGCCGGGATACCCGTCGAGCGTCATCCCCACGACCACCACCCACCAGGCGATCACCGCCACGGCCAGCCACAGCTCCAGGGGCACTGCTTCCAGCCCCGACCGTCCCCGCGACCGCCACGCCGTTCGCAGCCCGTCCACCAAACCCCGCCACGCACCAACGACAGACAGCAGGACCGCAACCACTGCCAAGCCCAAAGCAGGCAGTGGTTGCAGCGACTCACCCCGTTTCGTCACAGTCACGAACGGGCTGGAGCCGAGGTGCCCGTTGTATTCAGACGCGTGCGTGGCGGCCAGGAACGGCTGTCCGGTGCTGATCCAGGGCGGCACGAACCAGCCGACCGGCTGAGCCACCAACCCGAGAACGACCCAAAATCGCATAGACGGCTCGCGCCACAGCAGCCAGACCCCGTACACCAGCAGGAACGGCCACGCCTCCGGGCGCATCAGCCCCTCGCAGCACAGAAGGAACCAGGCCTGTCCGTGGCGGCGGGCCAGCAGCCGGTCGACGGCCCACAGCGCGCAGGCGATCAGCACCGGCTCCGAGGCGCCACGGAAGAAGTAGTAGGACCAGTCGGTCGTCAGCCCCACAGCTGCTGCCGCCGCCGCTCCGCCCACCCAGCCGAGCCAGCGGGGCAGCCCGGCTCGCAGGCACAGCAGGTCGGCGAGCCGGAAAGCGGCGATCAGGCCGGCGATCGCGCCCATCCGCTCGGTGATCACCCAGAGCGCGGGCGCGGCCCCACCGAACAGCCCGTACACGGTCGTGAACAGGAACGGCAGCGGCTTCCAGGACGGGCCGCCGCCGACGAAGAAGCCGATGTGGGGATCGCTGACCTCGTGCCCCCACACGACCCAGGAGAACGGGTCGTAGGACGGAATCGTCGGCCACACCAGCCCCGAGATGATCGCCAGCGCCAGCGCGATCGCCCAGCAGCGCAGCAGCGGAGAGCCGCCCACGCGTGAGAGCCATGAGGACTGCTCGGGCGCGGCCCGCTGGGGAGCCGGCGTCACTGTCCCGGAGACCGCCACGGGCGGCTCAGGCCCGCGAGAACCGGCAGCGCAGCAGCGTCGCCAGCACCCTGAACCCATCCAGCGCCGTCAGCTTCTTGCCCTCCTCGTTGGAGCGGGCGCGGTAGTGGACGGGAACCTCGAAGATCCGCTCGCCCTTCTGCACCAGGCGCGCCGTGATCTCCGGCTCGATCGCGAACCCGGCCGACTCCAGATGCAGGTCGCGGAATACATCGGTGCGGATCATCTTGTGGCAGGTCATGATGTCGTGCAGGTACACGTTGAAGAGGACGTTGCAGGCGAGCGTCACGCCCTTGTTGCCGAGCACGAACAGGAACGAGTGGCTGGTGTACCCGTCGAACGCACGGACACCGAACGAGGCGTTGCAGCGGCCGTCCAGGAGCGCGGGCATCAGCAGGGCCAGATCGGCCGGGTCGTACTCCAGGTCGGCGTCGAAGATGGCCGAGAATTCGCCTTTCGCCTCGCGCAGGGCGGTCTGGATCGCGGCGCCCTTGCCCCGGTTGGACTCGTGCTCGATCAGCCGTACCTGAGGCCCCCAGTCGCGCCCCCGCAGGATCTCGGTGGTCCCGTCGGTGGAGCCGTCGTTGACGAGCACCAGCTCGAAATCGCTGGGCAGCTCGGTGGCCAGGACCTCCGTGATCGCCCGCTCGACGCGTTCGCGCTCGTTGTAGATCGGCATCAGGATGGACAGCATGTTCAGGTGTGAGCTCGCCAGTGTCGTCTGGGGCGGGTGCCATTACAGTTCGGGCGCCCGCGAGGGCCGACGATGCTAGCGGACGCATCGGATTTGGGAGAGGATGCCGGGCATGGACTACGAACAGGCGGGACTGCTGGACGGCCTCGAAGGATCCGATCGGGAGGCCCGGGTGGAATTGCTGGATCGGCTCAAAGAGGACGGCGCCAGCGATCAGGAGCTGATCGACGCCGTGCGCGAGGACCGGCTATCGCTGCTGCTGGTGGAGCGGCGCCTGGGAGGCCGTCACACGGCGAACGAGCTGGCGGAGAGCACCGGCGTGCCGGCCGAGGTCCTGGTGCGCATGCGCCGCTTGGCCGGGCTGCCCACCGCCGGGGCCCGATGATCGCGTGTTCAGTGACGCGGATGTCGAGCAGGCCCGCTCCATCAAGCAGTTCCTCGACGCGGGCTTCAGCTTGGAGACGCTGTCGGAGATCTCGCGAGTGATGGGCGAGAGCATGTCCCGGCTGGCCGCTGCGGTTTCCGCCGTCTCAGCCGAGACGGTGCTCGAGGCCGGGGACAGCGAGGCCGTGGTGGCCGACCGCCTGGACCGGCTGGCCGAGCAGCTGACGCCGGCGCTCACCCCCGTGATGGTGGCGGCGTTCAATGGTCACCTGCGCGAGAGCGTGCACCGCGCCCGTCTGCTCCAGGAGGAGCGCGAGAGCGGGCAGCTGGCCGGTCAGACCACGCTCGGCGTGTGCTTCGCCGACCTGGTCGGCTTCACCCGGCTGGGCGGCGAGCTGGAGGTGCAGGAGCTCGGCAACGTGGCCGGGCGGCTGGCCGAGGTGGCCACGGAGGTGGCCCGGTCCCCCGTGCGCCTGGTCAAGACGATCGGCGACGCGGTGATGCTGGTCAGCTCAGAGTCCGAGGCGCTGGTCGAGGTGGCACTGGAGCTGGTCGACGCCGCCCAGAAGGCGGATCTGCCCAGTCTGCGCGCGGGGATCGCCTGGGGGCCGGCAGTGCAGCGAGCCGGGGACTACTTCGGGCCGTCGGTCAATCTGGCCAGCCGCGTCACCGGCGTGGCCCGTCCGGACAGCGTGCTGGCCACCCAGGCGGTCCGCGACCAGGCCCCCGAGCGCTTCGACTGGTCCTACGCCGGTCGCTTCCGGTTCAAGGGACTGGCCGACCAGGAGCCGCTGTACCGCGCCCGTCTGCCCGAGGCCCCCGGAGAGGAGGCCAAGGAGGTCAGCCCTTCGAAGAAAGGAGGTCGACGACGAAGACGAGCGCAGCGTTAGGCGGGATCGTCGAGCCCTGCCCCTTCTTGCCGTAGGCCAGGCTGGACGGGATAATCAGCTCCCGGCGGCCGCCCACGCGCATGCCGACGATGCCCTTGTCCCAGCCCGGGATCACCGAGCCGGTGCCGAGCGTGAACGGGCCGAACGTCTGGCCGGCCGTGAAGGAGTTGTTGAAGACCTTGTCGTTGGCGTAGAGCGCCCCGACGTAGTTGACCGTGACGGCGGAACCGTTCTTGGCGGTGGCGCCGGTGCCCTTGATCAGGTCCTTGACGACCAGGGTCTTGGGGGGTTTGCCGCTGGTCTTGGGCATCACGGGCGCCTTTGACAGCGGCCCGCTGGTCGGGGTCTTGACGGTCGTCGTCGAGGTGGCCGTCGTGGGTGTCGTGACGGCGCTGGCCGCTTCGACGGTCGCGCCGCCCGATGGGGCGGTGACGACGCCGGGCGTCGTGGAGGAGCTTCCGCAGGCCGCCACGCCGAGTCCGAGCACGGCAGCCGCTGTGGCCGCCAACCCCTGTCGCTTGGTGATCATCGCGGCGGAGGGTAGCGGGTGAGATTAAGAACGGCGCTTAGGCGGGCGGTGATCCTGCTGCGGCCGACTTGTGGTTCGGCCGCAGCGCCGGGCGCCCGCCCGGGCTCAGCCCGCGATCCGCTCGAGGACGTCGGCGTCGACGTCGTAGTTGGCGTGGACCGCCGAGACGTCGTCGTTCTCCTCGAGGGCGTCGATCAGCTTGAGCAGCTTGGTGGCGTCTGCTTCATCCAGCGGCACGCGGGATTTGGGTCGCTGGGTGAGCTCGACGCTCTCCAGCTCCACCCCGGCGTCCTCGGAGGGCCTCACGCACCCTGGTCAGGTCGCTGGGAGCCGTGATCACCTCGAACATGTCCTCGTCCTGCACGATGTCCTCGGCGCCGGCGTCGATCGCGGCGATCAGGTCATCCTCGCTGTAACGGGAGGCGTCGACCACGATCACGCCCTGCTTGTCGAACAGGTACGCGACCGAGCCGGGCTCCCCCAGGTTGCCGCCGCCCTTGCCCAGCAGGTGGCGCATGTCGGCGCCGGTGCGGTTGCGGTTGTCGGTCAGCGCCTCGATCAGCAGGGCGACGCCGCCGGGGCCGTAGCCCTCATAGAGGACGGACTCGAAGCTGTCGGCGTCGACGCCCTCACCGGTGCCCTTCTGGATCGCGCGTTCGATGTTGTCCTTGGGCATCGAGGCGTCCCGGGCCTTCTGGATGGCCAGGGCCAGCGACGGATTTCCCTCGGGGTCTCCCCCACCCTCGCGGGCGGCGACGGTGATCGCCCGGGTGAGCTTGGTGAAGTGCTGGCCGCGACGGGCGTCGACGACCGCCTTCTTGTGCTTGATCGAGGCCCATTTCGAATGTCCGGACACAGGACCTAGTTTAGTTCGCGGGGTAGCATCCGGCCCTGATGAGTGCTCTGAGCGAAGGCGTCTTCAAGGCCTATGACATCCGCGGCAAGTACGGCGAGGAGCTCGATGCCGAGGCGGCCTACCGGATCGGGCGAGCGTTTGCCCGGGTGATAGGCGATCTGGAGGGCAAGCCGGTGGGTGAGCTGCGGCTCGGCCTGGGTCGCGACATGCGCCTGACCGCCGAGGAGATGGCCGCTGCCTACGCGCGCGGCATGTCCGACGAGGGCGCGACGGTGCTCAACGCCGGGATGGTCGGTACGGAGGTGCTGTATTTCCTGGTCGGTTCCCGCGACCTGGACGGCGGTCTGATGTGCACCGCCTCCCACAACCCCAAGGCCTACACCGGCGCCAAGCTGGTCCGCCGCGGAGCGCTGGCGCTGTCCGGTGACTCTGGGATCGGCGAGGTCCGGGACCTGGTGCTGGGTGGCCTGGAGGAGGAGCCGGCCGGCGGTGGCTCGATCGAGCCGGTGGATGTCTAGGACGGAGTTCCAGTCGGCGGCGCTGCGGTTCATCGACCCCTGCGGTCATCCGGCCGCTGAAGGTGGTCGTGGACGGCGGCAACGGGATGGCCGGACCGATGGTCGGCCCCCTGCTGTCTCGGCTCGGCCTGCAGCTGGAGGAGGCGTACTGGACCCCGAACGGGGAGTTCCCGGACCACGAACCCAACCCGCTGCTGCCCGAGAACCGCGAGTTCATCATGGGTGAGGTGGTCCGGCGTCGGGGCCGACCTGGGGATCGCCTGGGACGGCGACGCCGACCGCTGCTTCTTCATCGATGACACGGGCGCCTTCGTCGACGGGGACTTCCTGACCGCGCTGATGTCGGAGTCGATGCTCCAGAAGAACCCCGGGGCGACGATCCTCTACGACGTGCGGGCCAGCCGGGCCGTGCCTGACACGGTGGAGCGGCTGGGCGGGAGGGCGCTGATCAACCGGGTCGGCCATGCCTTCTTCAAGACCCGGATGCGCGAGGAGGACGGCGTCTTCGGCGGCGAGGTCTCCGGCCACTACTACTTCCGGGACTTCTACTGCGCCGACTCGGGGACGCTGCCGGCCCTGCTGATCCTGGAGCAGCTCTCCCGGTCCGGAACGCGGATGTCCGAGCTGCTCGAGCCATTCCGCTCCCGCTACTTCATCTCGGGCGAGATCAACACCGAGGTGAGCGACCCGCAGGCCAAGATCGAGGAGCTGGCCGCGCACTACTCCGACGCCCGCCAGAGCCGGCTGGACGGGATCTCGATCGATTACGAGGACTGGCACTTCAACGTGCGGCCGTCCAACACCGAGCCGCTGCTGCGGCTGTGCCTGGAGTCGGTCAAGTCACGGGAGGACATGGAGCGCCGCCGTGACGAGGTTCTGGCGCTGATCCGGGCGTGAGCCCTCCGGACTCCGAGCAGCTGCTGGCTGAAGCCGCTGCCGCCGGTATCCACCGCCTGCCGATCCCCACCCCGTTCATGGTCGGGCGGGTCAACTGCTACCTGATCCTGGACAGCCCGCTGACCCTCGTCGACACGGGTCCGAACTCGGGCACCTCGCTTGACTCGCTGGAGCAGGCTCTGGGCGCACACGACGTCCGGGTGGAGGATCTGGAGCGCGTCGTCCTGACCCATCAGCACATGGACCACGTCGGCCTGATGCACATCATCTCCCGGCGTTCCGGCGCTGAGGTGGCCGCGTTCGCGCCGCTGCGCGACTGGCTGGCCGACTACTCAGCCCAGGCCACCGCCGATGATCAGTACGCCCAGGCGGTGATGCGCCGGCATGGCGTCCCTGAGGACCTGTCGATCGTGCTGGGGGCGATGAGCGCCGCCTTCCGCGCCTACGGGTCGGTGGCGGAGGTGACCCGGCCGCTCGAGCCCGGTGACTGCCTGGAGTTCGGCGACCGCCGCCTGGAGGTTTTCCACCGCCCCGGCCACAGCCCGTCCGACACCGTGTTCTGGGACGCGCAGCGCTCGCTGCTGATCGCCGGGGACCACCTGCTTGGCCACATCTCGTCCAACCCCCTGATCGCCCGCCCGCTGGGCGGCGGCTCGCCTGATGAGCGCCCGCGCCCGCTGCTGGATTACATGGCCTCGATGCGGGAGACCCGGGAGATGCCGGCCCGGGTCACGCTTCCCGGGCACGGGGACCCGATCGGGGACCACGTGGCGCTGATCGACGAGCGGATGCGGATGACCGAGCGTCGGGCGGCCAAGATCCTGCGCCTGCTGGAGGAAGCCGATGGTCCGCTGAGCGCCCACGAGCTGGCCGTGCAGATGTGGGGCAACGTGGCGGTCAGCCAGGCCTTTCTGACGCTGTCGGAGGTGCTCGGGCACCTTGACGTGCTGGCCTCTCGCGGGGCCGTCGTCGAGCACGACGACGGGTCCAGCTCGCGCTTCAGCGTGGCCTGATCGCGGGGAGCTTCAGGTGCTACTGGCGCTGGTGCCGGCGGCCAGCGGGGACACAGTGGCCTTGCCGTTGCACACCGAGATGCCCGACGGCATCGTGGCCTTCATCGTGGCCGTGTCGTCCGGGGCGATGATCTGCAGCCCGTGGGCGGTGACGCAAGCGCTCTGACTCGAGCCCACGTCGGAGACGACCAGCCGGAAGCTGGCCTCCTGGCCGGGCTGCAGAGTGATCGCCGTTTCCGGTACGTGGCCGGCGAAGTCGGTCGTCGTCCGGGTGGCATCGGTGGCGATCTGGGCCCCGGAGCGGGACAGGAACACGACTCCCGGATAACCGTAGCTGTGGCAGCTGCTGGAGCTCGAGTTGCGCAGCACGAACGCGATCACCACATGACCGGTGGCGCCGTTGGAGTTGAGGAAGGAGGGCGTCAGATCCGCCGCGGTGCAGGCCGTCCCGGCAGATGCGGAACCGCCCACCCCGACGCCGCCGGAGTTGCTGGTCGACGTGCCGGTGGTGGAAGTGGTCGTCGCCGGGGTGGTGGCCGTGCCGGTGGCGGTGGTCGTCTCGGTCGTGGTGCTCGCCGTCTGAGGAGGCGCCGAACCGGTCGAGGCCGGCTTGTTCGAACTGGTCGAGGCCGTATTCGAACCGCCGCAGCCGGCCAGGACGAGGGCACCGGCGGCGAGCAGGGCGGCGAGAGAGATCGGGGTTCTGAACTTGGTCATCGCGGTTGAGTTCGCTGTGCAGGCCCCCGGGTCCTTCCGGCCTATACGGTAGTCGCCGTGAACGATCTGGAGCCCGAGGTCCAGCGCATCGGCCGCGAGCTGGCCTCCGCCTTCCCTTCGGCGGCGCGCCATCCGCTGCGCAGCGTCGATGCCCGGGCGATGGACCTGGCCTCCTCCGACGCCGAGCTCAAGGCGGCGCTGTTTCGCTTTGTCGACGTCGCTCCGGCCTGCCGCTCCTGGGACGACATGGCCCGCCACCTGACCGGGTTCCTGGAGGAGCTCGACGAAACGCCACGGCCGGTCTCGGCCGCGATGCGGATGGCGGAGACCCGGCCCGGCCGGGCCGCCCTCGGCGCCGCGGCCGCCCGGGGCGTCCGGCACATGGCCCACCGCTTCATCGTGGGCGAGTCGCTGCGCGATGCCGGCCCGCACACTGCGGCGCCTGTGGGACGGCGGCATCGCCTCCTCGGTCGATCTGCTGGGCGAGGCGACGGTGACCCCCGAGGAGGCCGACCGGTACGCCGAACGGTGCGCCGCCACCCTGCGAGAACTGTCAACGATCACCTCCGGCTGGCCCGAGCGAGCCGTGCTGGAGCGAGATTCCAGCGGGCCTCTTCCCCGGGCCAACGTCTCGGTCAAGGTCTCGGCGCTGACGCCGCTGCTGCGCCCGGACGCGCCGGAGCTGGGAGCGCAGGACGCCGGCGCGGCGGCTGCGCCCGCTGCTCGAACTGGGACGGGAGCTCGGCGCTCACGTGCATATCGACATGGAGTCGCTCGACTCCCGTGAGGCAGTGCTCGGCCTGATCCTGGAGCTGCTGTCGGACCGAGCGTTCGTGGACGGCCCGTCGACCGGACTCGTGATCCAGGCCTACCTGCGCGACAGCGGCGAGCTGCTGGATCAGGTCTTGGACTTCGCCCGTCGCGGGGGTCGGCGCCCGCCCCTGCAGATCCGCCTCGTCAAGGGGGCCTACTGGGATCACGAGCTGGTGGAGGCCCGCCAGCACGGCTGGGAGACGCCGGTGTTCGAGTCCAAAGCCGATAGCGACCGCAACTTCGAGGCTCTGACCCGCAGGCTGCTCGACGCCCGCCCGGATGTACGGGTGGCGGTCGCTTCGCACAACCTGCGCTCGGTGGCCCACGCTGTCGCGTACAACCGCGCGGTCGGCGGTGCCGACGAGGACCTGGAGATCCAGATCCTGCGCGGCCTCGGCGACGAGCTGGCCGACGCGGTGGCCACGCTGGGGCTGCGGGTCCGGGCCTACTGCCCGATCGGCAACCTGGTGGCCGGGATGGCCTATCTCGTCCGGCGGCTGCTCGAGAACACCAGCAACGATTCGTTCCTGTACGCCCAGGCCCGCGGGACGGACCTGGACGAACTGCTGGCCGCCCCGTGAGTGCCGTGACCGACCTGCCCGCTTTTCGCAACGAGCCGATCCTGGAGCTGCGCCGCGCGCCGGTGCGCGACGGCCTGGCCGCCGCGCTGAGCTCGCTGGACGCGAAGCTGCCGCTGGGGGTGCCGGTGCTGGTGCGGTGGAGATGCCGGGCGAGGGTCGGGCGAGCTTCTCTCGACTGACCCGGGTCAGCCTGAGCGGGTGGTGGCGCGCTTTGCCGTGGCGCACTGCTGCGGACGTTGACGGCGCGGTGGCGGTGGCCGCGTCGGCGTTTCGGAGCTGGTCGGCCCGGCCGGCCGCCGAGCGGGCCGGTGCGCTGCTGGGCGCGGCCGCGTGGATGCGGGAGCGGCGGCTCGAGCTGGCGGCGCTGGCGGTACGCGAGTGCGCCAAGCCCTGGCCCGAGGCCGACGCCGACGTCTGCGAGGCGATCGACTTCCTGGAGTACTACGCCCGCGGCGCGCTCGAGCTGGAGCGGCCGCCGCGCGCTGATCCAGGTGGCCGGCGAGCAGCAACGAGCTGCGCTACGTGGCGCGCGGGGTCGTGCGCGGTGATCTCCCCCTGGAACTTCCCGCTCGCGATCGCCTGCGGGATGACCGCGGCGGCGCTGGCGGCCGGCAACGCGGTCGATCTTGAAGCCGGCGGAGCAGTCGCCGGGTTGCGGGCTGGCCGTCGTCCAGGCGTTGCACGCCGGTGGCGTGCCGCCCGAGGCGCTGTCGCTGCTGCCCGGCGAGGGCGATGTCGGCGCTGCGCTCGTCCGCCATCCCGGGCGTGCAGACGATCGCCTTCACCGGCTCCTAGGCGGTCGGTCTGGAGATCGTGCGCGCGGCCGCCGAGATGGCGCCCGGCCAGAGACACATCAAGCGGGTGATCGCCGAGCTCGGCGGCAAGAACTGCGTGATCGTCGCCGCCGACGCCGACCTCGACGAGGCCGTGCCGGCGATCGTCGCCTCGGCCTTTGCCTACGGCGGTCAGAAGTGCTCGGCGGCAGCCCGTGTGCTGGCGGCACGAGGCGATCGCCGACCCGCTGACCGAGCGGCTGGCCGGCGCGGCCTCGGTGCTCGTCGTCGGGCAGGCCGACCGGCTGGCGACCCAGGTGCCCCCGCTGATCGAGCGCGACGCCCAGGACCGCCTGCGCCGCTACGGCGAGCAGGCGCGGAAGCAGGGGCGGGTCGTGGCGCGCGCGCGGCGCCGTTCCCTCGGAGGGGTGGTTTGCCGCCCCGACGGTCGTCGCCGATCTGCCCGCCGGACTCCCCGGTTCTGCGCGAGGAGATCTTCGGCCCGCTGCTGAGCGATCGAGGCGGTGCGGACGTGGAGGAGGCGTGCGACCGCGTCGACGAGCTGCCGTTCGCGCTGACCGGCGGGCTGTTCGCGCGCGATCCGGGCACCGTCCGTTACGTCCGCGGGCCGCACCCCGGTGGGCAATCTGTACGTCAATCGCGGGATCACCGGGGCGATCGTCGGGCGCCAGCCGTTCGGCGGCAACCGCCTGTCCGGGACGGGCACCAAGGCCGGCGGTCCCGACTACCTGCTCCAGTTCGTCGAGCCCCGCGCCGTGTCGCGAGAACACGATGCGCCACGGGCTGGCCATCTGAACTCAGGCGGGAAGTACGGCTTGAATTAGGCCGCGGTTGAGCTGATCATCTGGTGGGGCATGTTCGCTGGCATGTCAGATGGTGCTGAAGCTCGTGCTCGACGATCGCGCTCTGCTGATGGCCATCCTCGGCAGCGCATCTGGCCCGGGCGCCCGCGGCGGCCGATCACCGGCTCGGAGCTGCGCCGGCTCGGTGCTCGAGCGCCCTGCTGCTGTACGGGGTCGGGGGCTGGCGGCGTCGATCCCCACCGCGGGCGCTCGCCGCGTTCCTTTACGCCTCGGGGATCGTCGTCTGCTCGATCGCCGTATGGCTCTCCCGCGGCACCGACCGCGGAGACGGGCCTGACGGGCCGGCGGCAGCGAGCCCGCCGGAGCACGAGCATCCGCCTCCCGGACCGGACGGCATGCCGCCGCTCGACTGGAGCGGACTTCGGGACGCGTTCGAGCCGCCGAGCGGGCCGGCCGGGGGCGAGCGCTACCCGTGCGTCAGTCGCTGATCAGGCTAAGCAGCAGCTGATGCAGGCGGGTCTCGCCCGGAGAGCTCCGGGTGAAAGGAGATCGCGATCAGGTTGTCCTGCCGGACCGCCACCGGATGACCGTCGACCTCGGCCAGGACCTCGAGCCTCGGGCCGTGCTCGGCGATCCACGGGGCGCGGATGAATACCGCGTGCACGGGTCGACCGTCGATTCCGGCGATCTCCAGGTCGGCCTCGAAGGAGCGGGTCTGGCGGCCGAAGGCGTTGCGCTCGGCCACGACGTCGAGAAGCCCGAGGTGGTTGCGGTCGAGCATGATCATCCCGGCGCAGGTGCCCAGCACCGGCTTGCCCGCCCGGATGAGGTGCTGTATCGGTTCAGCCAGCCCCTCCCGCTCGATCCCCAGCGTCATCACGGTCGACTCCCCGCCCGGGATGATCAGGGCGTCGAGGCCCTCGAGGTCGTGTGGGACGCGGACCTCTTTGGGCTCGGCGCCCAGCCCGGGTGAGCACCCTGGCGTGGGCCTCGAAACCGCCCTGGAGGGCGAGGACCCCGACCGTGGGGCCGGTGGCTCACCAGCCGCGCGGGGAGAGCAGCTGCTCGGTCTCGAGCTTGGACGTCTCGAGGCTCTCCATCGCCTGACCGAGGCCGGTGGAGGCGGCGGCCACTCGGGCCGGGTCGGCGTAATGGGTGGTGGCCTCGACGATCGCGCGGGCCCGGCGCTCGGGATTCTCGGACTTGAAGATGCCTGAGCCGACGAACACGCCCTCGGCGCCAAGCTGCATGACCAGGCTGGCGTCGGCGGGGGTGGCGATGCCGCCGGCGCAGAACAGCACCACCGGGAGGCGGCCCTCGGCAGCGACCTGACGGACCAGCGGCAGCGGCGACTGGAGCTCCTTGGCCGCGGTGGCCAGCTCCTCCTCGTCGAGTGTGGTCAGGCGGCGGATCTCTGAGCGGATCTTGCGCAGGTGCGTGACCGCGTTGACGATGTCGCCAGTCCCCGCCTCGCCCTTGGAGCGGATCATCGCGGCGCCCTCGCCGATTCGCCGCAGCGCCTCGCCGAGGTTGGTGGCCCCGCATACGAACGGGACCTTGAACGCCCACTTGTCGATGTGGTTGGCTTCGTCCGCTGGAGTCAGAACTTCAGACTCGTCGATGTAATCGACCTCCAGGGCTTCCAGCACCTGAGCTTCGGCGAAATGGCCGATGCGGGCCTTGGCCATCACCGGAATGCTGACCGCGTTCTGGATGCCCTGGATCATCTCCGGGTCGGACATCCGGGCCACGCCGCCGTCCCGGCGGATATCGGCCGGAACACGCTCCAGCGCCATCACCGCGGCGGCTCCGGCGTCCTCGGCGATCTTGGCCTGTTCGGCGTCGACGACGTCCATGATCACGCCGCCTTTGAGCATCTCGGCCAGGCCGGCCTTGACCGTGAAGGTGGCCTCGTCGCGGGGAATTTCGCCGTTGCTGCTCATGGATTCGGAGTGTAGCCGCGCAGTAAGGTCCGTCGCCGTGGACGCGGTGTATGAAGTGAGGGACGGGTCGCTGTACGCCACCGAGCTATCGCGCGGTCCGTGGGACCCGGGGGCACAGCATGGTGGGGCTCCCGCGGCGATGCTGATGCGGGCGTTTGAGCGGTGTGGCGACTCGGAGCTGGGGATCGCCCGGGTGACCTACGAGCTTCTCCGTCCGGTCCCTCTGGGCGCAGCTGCATGTGTCGGCCTCGGTGCTCAGGCCGGGTCGGCGGGTGCAGGTGCTGGAGGGCTCGATCTCGGATCCCGAAGGGATCGAGGTGGTGCGGGCGCGGGCGCTGCTCGTCGCGCGGGCCAGCGCGAATGTTCCGCCTGGCACTGGTCCCGAGGCGCCTGTCCCGCCTGGTCCTGAGACTGGGCGAGCCGAGCGACTTCCAGGCGCGGGGCATGCGGATGTTTCCCACCGACGGCATGGAGATCCGCTTCGTGCGGGGGCAGTTCTACGAGCCCGGCCCGTCGACCGCCTGGTTTCGTCTCCGGGTGCCGCTGGTGGCGGGCGAGGAGCCGACGCGGCTACCAGCGCCTGGCGGCGGCGGCGGATTTTCCCAACGGGATCGCCACCGAGCTCGACTGGGCCGAGTGCGTGTTCATCAACCCGGACCTGACCATCCACATCGAGCGTGAGCCGGTCGGCGAGTGGGTCTGCCTGGATGCCTCGATGCGGGTCGCGAGCGGTGGGTGCGGCCAGGCGGAGGCTGTCCTGTACGACGCTGAGGGCCGGGTTGGGCGCTCTCTGCAGAGCTTGTACGTGGCCCCCCGGTGATGAGGCGGGGCGT
Organism: uncultured Solirubrobacterales bacterium; assembly: GCA_963744525.1. Lineage (GTDB taxonomy): Bacteria > Actinomycetota > Thermoleophilia > Solirubrobacterales > Solirubrobacteraceae > Palsa-465. The sequence continues at coordinate 111,618 of CAVUTV010000002.1, forward strand.
GGGTCGAATTTTTCAAGCAGGGGTCGGAATTCGACCCGCAGGGGCCTGTGCCTACTTCAGGCGGAAAGCCTTGATCCGGACGTCGTAGGACTGGGCGTCACGGCTGTAGACGCCGTAGGCCAGCGCCTGGATGATCGACAGAAGCGCCGTGTGCGAACGCACGAATGCCGGGGTGTTGGACGAGTAGTAGAGCCGGATCCGGGCCAGGCGGGCCACCTCTGAGAGTGTGGCGTCGGTGATCGCCATCGTCGTCGCCTTGCGATGACGGGCGAGCTTCATCGTCCGCGTGATCAGTGGATGGGGCCGGCCGGCCGACAGGCCGATGACCAACGTCGATTCGTCGATCCGGCTGAGCCTGCCGAGCGCCTCCTGCGAGGGGCTGGCGACGATCTCGGCACGGAGGTCCAGGAGCATCAGCAGGTGGCGCAGATAGCTGGCGAAGAACGCCATCTGATCGGTTCCGGCGATCAGGACCTTCTCCGAGGAGACGATCGCGTCGATCGCGGCTTCGACGTCGGAGCGAGACAGCTTGTGGGCCGTGTCCTCGACGTTGACATGGTCCGAAGCCAGAGCCGATTCGAACTCGGTGTGGTCAAGGGAGAACAACGGGGCCGCGCTGGACCCGCTCGGTTCGCTCACGCCGGCCGGCCGGCGACGGTATTCGTCACGGGCGGCCTGCTGGAGCTCAGGGAAACCCTCGAATCCGAGGGCCTGTGAGAAGCGGACGACGGTGCTGGATGAGGTGCTGGCCCGCCGGGCCAGTTCCTCCGCGGTCTGGAAGGCCGCCTCGTCGAGGTGGTCGACGATGTACTGCGCCACATCCTTCTGAGAGCGACAGAACTCGTCGAACCGTGCGCGGATGTAGGCGGATAGGGCCTGGTGGCCGTGGGGCGCCTCGGGCGCCGCAGTGGAGCTTGTAGCTGGCTTCATGGGCAGCGATCTGTTTCGACACCCTCGGCCGCCGTTCCTTCTCAACCATCGCCGACTCGTCCGATTCCGCCGACTCAGAGCGCCTCGAGGCGCGGGGTCGGGCCGAGCTGTCGCCGACAGAAGGCCGACGCGCCGCTAGCCGACGCTACCCGGAGGCTGAGCCTGCGGGTGGCGTTGGCGCTCTTGGTTCTGACGCCGCTCCACGATGACCTGAGCCACGATGTAGATGACGATTCCGTTGACGATGACCCCGATCCCCAGGAAGACGATCAGCAGGGCCAGGGTCTGTCCGAATGAGCTGGGCGATTGACCCAGGTCCAGAATGCCGGACGCGAAGACCAAGTGCATGGCGCGGATCATATCGATCAAGCGCCCAGATCGATCTGGCTCCCCCACCCGTTAGGTTCTGTGCCTGCGGCCCGGTAGCTCAGTGGTCAGAGCAGCGGACTCATAATCCGTCGCGCGTGGGTTCGAGTCCCACCCGGGCCATCCCGAGAGGCAAGCAGAAGGGCTCAGTTTTCGGGTGGCGCGTACAGGTCTGAGCCGGAATACCTCCCCGACACGTCTCGAGACGAGGGTTGACAACCGCCTACTACCTGGCGGCGGTTACGGCAGGTGGCTCAGGGATGTTCCGAAGTTGGCGTTCTGATCCCGCGTTCCGCCGCAGGTCGAGTCGACCTTATAGAAGTACGTCGGGGCGCAGGTGGGATAGGGGATGTACTCCGAAGCGAAGTAGAAACCCGCTCCCGGGACGAAGACCGCCGCGCCGTAGTCGCCCCAACGAGGCCGCGCAATGCCGCCCACCGGCCCGTACTCGCTGAATCCATCCTGGGGGCCCTGGCCGAGAGCGGTCACGTCGATCGTGCTGCCGGTCAGGCCAGCCGAAGTGCTCGTCACCCTGCCGTAGGCACTGCTCGGGAAGTAGCCGCCGCCGTCGGCGGCCGTGGGCCCGCCGTTACCCGAGAGGGTGAACGACATCAGCGCGCCCGCAGTTCCGCCAGCCAGAGTCGGGAACTCGATGTCCTCATGGGCCGCCGCAACATAGCCCTGGCTGGTAAGCGCAAGGGTCGGCGTCGCGCCGGTAAACGGGGCGGTACTCACTATCCAGTAGGCGCCGCCCGTGTGGATCTCTCCCCTGCCTCCGAACACCTCGTTGAGCAGTGTGCTGATCGCGAAGTAGAGATGGCCTCCGACGTACGACGCCTGGGTGGTGCCGTCACCGTTCGTGGCAATCCCGTTCTCCGGGCACGTCGGGGTCTTGACCCCGGTCACCAGCTTCTTGCAGTAACTGCCGAGGTCCAGGGTGCCGGCCCTCTGGGCGGCGAGCCCGCACACGCCCCCTTCGCTGGCCGGGCAATCCGCCCCCTCATTCATGTAGGGCTTGACGCCAGTGAACAGTTGGTGTCCGAAGGTGATGGCGGAGCACGATGAGCAGCCGCTGCTGTTGAGGTTCGACAACCCCTTCCAGTAGAAGACGGCTACTCGGTTGTCGCCGGTGCCCAGGAAGTCGAGCGAGCCGACCATGAAGCCGGTGCCGCCGAAGTTGTTGTCGAAGTCGCTATCCGACGGCGATTGAGCCGGGATGTTCTGGTACCAGCACGTGGCCCCTGCCGTGGGTCCCGTGGCGCAGCTGCCGTCCGGCGGCTGGATCGTCGGATCGGTCCCCATGTTCTCATGTACCAGGTTGACCGTCGCCGCCCCGCTCTCGAGAGCCGACTTTTGCAGCGCCACCTCCTGCGACCCGTTGAAGCCCTGGCAGCCATACGACGGGCACGCCGGCAGCGTGGAACTCTGGTTGAACTCGTCGTAGAAGAGCAAGAGGGCGTCGGCGGTGTTGCCGATCTTGGCAAAGTCGTTGAGGAGGTACCCCGCCCCAGGGTCGCTCGGGCTCAGCGTGTTCGGATCGAAGAAGTAGACGTTCCACGTGCTGGTCAGCGGGTTGCTTCCGCTGCTGACTGCCATGCCCTCCCGGCAGGAGTCGAGCGTGCCGGCGAAGCACCCGGTGAACGCTCCACCGCTCGCCTCATTGTTGGTTGACACGAACTCGGTGATGAACCAGTGCCCGCCGTGGTCCGGGTCGTACAGGCACATGATGTCGCCGCCGCTGCTCCAACCGCGCGACGTGAGGCCCATCAGGCTGTCAAGCGACATCGCGCTCGAGACGGGGTTCAGCGTGGAGTGATCGAACACCTGGATCTCGCCGATGTTTATCGCCTCCATCGCGTACCCGTTCCCGGCACACAGGCCCTGGTCGGGCGGCTCGATGTCTTCGCCGTACAGCAGCTGGTTGTCGGTCGCCGACATGGCATGTGCATTCGTGGTGGCACCACCACCGGAAGAGCTGATGGTGTCGCACCCGGCCAGGGCCGGGGCGCAGCTCACCGTGGGGATAGCCGCGTTGGATGAAGGAGGCGGCGGGTTGTGCTTGTTGCTTCCAGGCTTGCCGGGGTTCGGCGCATCCGCCTGGTTCACGGCGAGGGGCAGTCGGGACGGTGCGGAATACGGCCCGTGGGTCTGGGCGGCACGGGTCACATGGCCGACAGTCGGGCCTGCGGAACGCGTCTTCGAGGACGACACCGAGGCGGCCGCCGTCGCGGTTGCGCCCGACATGGAGAGCATCGAGCCGAGCAACACTCCGGCCGAGATTGCAGTTACCCGAACGGACACACCGCCACGTCGCCGCATCGCTAACTCCCTCTTTTACCTCGCCAACGTGTGGGACCCTATACCAACCCTTTGCGCGGCTGCCAAAAAAAAATCGGTGAGCTGACCTGGTCTTGACGGAGGCTCAGAGAGACCGAAGAGGACCGCTTCAACTCCGTCAACACAGACGACCCACACGATTGCCGCGTCTCACAATCCGTCGCGCGTGGGTTCGAGTCCCACCCGGGCCATCAGGAAGGGCCTGATCTCGGGAAGGTTTCACCAACCGGTGGCGTCATTCAGCTCAACCACACTCTCTACAGAGGAGCGCCATGCCACTTGTTCCGAGCCGGTTCCGGACTCGCCGTCCGAAGTTCGCAGCGGTCATAGTCATCGCCACCGCGGGCTTCACTCTCGCCGCATTGGTGGGCGTCGCCTTCGCGGCCACGTTCACGCTGCACGTGGCAAAGAACGCCAGGGTGACGAATCAGACTGGTCATACCGTGACCGAAAACATCGTCGCGACGTCTCGAGGGTTCGCCGTCTACGAATTGAGCGGAGACAGCCAACGCCACCCGGAGTGCACCAAGGCCAAACGATGCTTCGGCGTCTGGCCACCTGTCACGGTCTCCTCGCGGAGCAAGCTGACCAAGGGGCCGGGGGTCAAGGGAAGCCTGGGCATCTGGCATCGAAACGGGTTCCTCCAGGTCACGTTGGCTGGACACCCGCTCTATAGGTACGCGGGCGACAGCCAGCGGAGTCACGCCGTCGGCGAGGGAATCCGGAGCTTCGGCGGAACCTGGCACGTGATCAGAGGCTGAGGCACCACGAGTCGGGCCGTGTCAAGGCCCTGACGATGAGGGCGAGCCCGGGACGATCGCGATGTGCCGGGCCGCCGGATCAGACATCCGGGACGGGACTGAAGGCGATTCCGGGAGTCTTCGGGGCCGATAGTGTCCTCGCTCGTGAGTTCGGGCCTGGATCCGTGGGAATGCGCGTATGGCGAGAACGGGTGGCAGGTCCCTGCCCGCTTCTTGCCTGAGCCCAGCGAGGATCCGCTGGCGATCGGGCGTTTCACTCTGCTCGAGGGCTCGCCCCTGAGCTACAACAACCTGATCGAGCTCGATCGTCAGCTGCAGACGATCACTCATATCGCGGCGGCGTTTGACCTGCATGGCGGCGTACCGTCGATCGCGGTGGGCACCAAACATGGCAACGCCTGCGGGGCCGGCGTTGCGGACAGGCCGGTGGCGGCCGCTGAGTTGATGCTGACCGGCGACGTTCGGGCGATTTTCGGCGGTTGCGTGATGCTCGGGTTTGGTGTGGATGAGGAGATGGCCACAACTTTGGTGAGTCATGCCAGCGAGGGACGCCGGCTGCTTGATCTCGTGGCGGCGGCATCGTTCAGTGACGAGGCGGTTGAGATCCTGGCCCGCAAGCACGGCAAATGCCGGGTTCTCGCCAATCCGGCGCTCGATTCGCTTGGCCGTGCGTCGCTCGATACCGGGCTGCTGCGTCGGAGGGTGCGCGGAGGTGTGTTGGAACAGCCCAATTACACATTCGTGCTGGATCTGGCCGATCCGGCCGTGCAGCGCATCGGCACTCTGACCCCATCTCAAGAACGCGACCTGCTGTTGGCCTGGGCGGTCGGCTCGACGAGCAACTCGAATACCACCACGCTCGTGCGCGACGGCCAGCTGCTCGGCAATGGAACCGGCCAACAGGACCGGGTCGGGAGTTGCGCGCTCGCCGTCACCCGCGGCCGCGCTGCCGGTCATGCCATCGACGGCGCCGCCGCCTACAGCGACAGCTTCTTTCCGTTCCCGGATGCTCCCCAGACGCTGATCGATGCGGGCGTCAGCGCGATCTTCTGCACCACCGGCTCGGTCCGAGACGAACTCGTGCGCCAGACGCTGCGGGATAGCGGCGTGTCGGTGGCTCAACTTCCGGATCGCGAAGCACGGGGCTTCTTCGGGCACTGATGCGAGCCGCGGCTCCGGGTCCAGGAGCCGGACCAAGGCTGGGCCAAGCTTCGATCAGCGAGTGAGGACGACGGGAAGGTCGTCGGTGATGACGATCGTGTGCTCAGCGTGGGCGGCGAGTGATGCGTCAGCCGTTCGGACGGTCCAGCCGTCTTCGCTGTTCAGGACCGCGCCGTCTCCTGCGGAGATGATCGGCTCGATCGTGATCACCAAGCCGGGGTCGAGTGGGCGGGTGAGTCCGGGCAGGTAATGATTGGGCACCTCCGGCGGCTCGTGGATGCGGCGACCGATGCCGTGGCCCATGAGCTCGTGGCAGACAGAAAAGCCGCGTCTGGTCACCTCGTCTTCGACCGCTGCGCCGATGGCGTTCAGCTGAACGCCCGCCCGGGCCGTCAAAATCGCCTTCTCCAGGGCCCGGATCGCCGCCGTCCTCAGTCCCGCTGCTGTGGCGGTGGGGCGCCCGACCGAAACCGTCGTGCAAGCGTCGGCGTAGAAGCCGTCTAACTCAGCGGTCACATCGAGCTTGACCAGATCGCCGTCCTTCAGCCGGCGTCTGCTTGGAATGCCGTGCACCGCCTCGTCATTGACACTGATGCAGTTGACACCCGGGAAGCCATAGTCAAGCTGAGGGCCCGATCGGGCACCGGCGCGCCGGAAGACGCGGGCGCCGATGTCATCCAGCTCACAGGTCCGGATTCCGGGACGGACCTCGCGGCGCATCGCCTTCAGCGCCTCGGCCACGACGCGCCCTGCCGCCTTGAGCGCTTCCAGCTGCTCGGGAGTCTCTACGGACACCTCGTCAGGCTAGCTCGGACCGAATCTCCCACACCAAGCCGACGATCGTACATCCGTCCAATCTCGCTCAGACGCTAATGCGGAGTAACGGGATGCCGATGAACCCTCGTCGAAAAAGGCAAACTCGCCGCGAGGCGGGGACGCAAAGCAAGGGGTCTCCCTGAGATAGCCCGGCTGCCGACCTCCACATCCAGACGTAAGACATGGGGGGGTCCATAGATGCCTTACACAATTGCACGTCCGATCAGGCGATCAGTCTCGCTGGGGGCGGCGTGCCTAGCTCTAGTCGTTACTGCGGTGGGTCTTGGGGCTCCCGCCGCCCGGGCCGACGGCATGTCGTGCACGAGCCCGGTCCTGTCCCAGGTATTTCAGGCCTGGGGCGACTCCAACCTCTACACGCTGACGCCGGGCGAGAGCGCGGACAACTTCGACGGTGGTGGTTGGATGCTGATGCACGGGGCGCAGATCGTCACAACGACGCTCAACGACGGCAGCACGGGACAGGTACTTGACCTGCCGAGCGGCTCGATCGCGGTGAGTCCGCCGGTGTGCTCCGCCTCGAACTACACGTCGGCTCGGACCATGATCCAGAACGTGGGCAATGACGGCGGCGGCGTGGGGTTCATTTCACGCGACCTCACCAGCGGGACCATGGAGCCGTTCCAGCAGATGAGCGCCGGCAGCTCCTGGAGCCTTTCCGACCCGGTCACCACTCTGTCGGGTGACTTCACGGGCTGGCACGAGGTTCGGTTCGCGTTCATCGCGTATGGACACGGGACCGAATTCCAGCTCTACAACCTCTACCTAGACCCGTATAGCCGGTAGGGCATGAGATCAGCGGCGTTCCAGATTGGAGCGCCGCTGATCCTTCCTTTTTGCACGCGAGCAACATGAATTCGGGCGAACAATCCCTGGACACTCCGGTTGAGGACGCGCAGGCGAGCGATCCGGTCGCCCGTCTGCTCGAAGACTCCTGGGACACCCGCTCCCGGCGGGCCAGCACCCGCGAGCTGATCTCAGAAGCGGCCGCCGCCGCTCTGTTCCTTGGCTTGGCGGCGACGCTCGCGGCGCCGACACTGGTGCACCATGCTCCTGATCTGAGCCTCACCCTGCTGCTGGTCGGGCTTTACGCGTTGGTGTCGCGGGGAGTGAAGTTTCCGATCGGCGCCGGTTACGTGGTGCCGTCGTACCTCGTGCTGGCACCGATGCTGTTGCTCCTGCCGCCGAACACGGTCCCGCTGCTCGCCGCTGCAGGCCTGGTTCTCGGCACCTTCGCACGCGTTGTGATCCGCCGGGCTAAGCCGGAAGAGGTCATCTTCGCCGTGCCGGATGCGTTCCACACCTTGGGCCCCGCAGCCGTTCTGTGGGTGGCCGGCGTTCAGCACGGAGCCACGCTGACCGGCGTCTACCTGGCGGCGTTTGCCGCCGGTTGCCTGATCGACCTGATCACGTCCAGCATTCGCGAGGCTGTGGCGCTGGGGATCGCGCCCCGCCTGCAACTCCGCGTGGTGACCTTCGTCTGGTTGGTCGACGCGTTCCTGGCTCCGCTGGGAGTGCTCCTGGCCCGCGCCGCCGGCCATGATCACACCCAGCTGCTGATGGTTCTTCCCCTGGCTGCCGTGTTCCTGGTCCTGGACCACGATCGAACCGGACGCATCAAGCAGGCCCGGGAGCGCCTCACGCTGGTCGGTCGCGAGCGCACGCGACTGCAGGCAGCGGTGCGCCGGCTCGGTGACGCGTTCGCCGCCAAACTGGACCTGCTGGCGCTCACCACCATCGTCCTGCAGGGTTCGGTCGAAGCCCTCGACGCCAACGCCGGCCAGCTTTCCCTGACCGTCAGCGGCCGACCGCACACCGTTCAGGCCACGGGAGGGACAGCGTTTGCGGCTGTGCTGGAAAACGCCGCGGGCATTGCGCAGAGCTCTGGCCGCCCCGAGCAGTGCGAGCGGGACGGGGACTGGGCACTGGCGGTCCCGTTCACGGTCGGCGCCGGGCGGCACCTCGGCACGGGGACCCTGGCGGTCGCCCGCCCGGGCCGTCGGTTCCGGCCGGACGAGGAGGACCTGATGCGCGGTCTCCTCGACCGGGCCAGCGAGGCCGTCGAGGACATGCTCTCCAATGAGGAGGTACGCGAACAGGCAGTGACGGATGACCTGACCGGTCTTGGTAACCGGCGAAAGCTGACAGCCGACCTCGGCGAGCTGCTCACGAGATATCCCGCCAGTTCAGAGCCACGCCTGCTGATGCTGTTCGATCTAAACGGCTTCAAGACCTACAACGACACGTTCGGGCATCTCGCGGGAGATGCCCTCCTCGCTCGCCTGGGCGACAAGCTGGCCGACGCTGTCGCACCGACTGGAACGGCATACCGGTTGGGAGGCGATGAGTTCTGTGCGCTGCTGGCGGTGGACGACCTGGAGGTCGAGGCGCGTGTGGCGGCGGCGGCAGCCGCGCTCAGCGAACACGGCGAGACGTTCGCGCTGACGGCTTCTTGCGGAGCGGTGCTCCTTCCCCACGAAGCCACGACCGCCGACTACGCCCTTCAACTGGCCGACGAGCGCATGTACGCGCGGAAGCTCGGTCGCACATCTCCGATGAGGGAGCAGACCCGCGAGATCCTCGTACGGATCATGCACGCAAAGCAACCAGGCCTCCCGGACCATTCCACCGGCGTTGCCCGCCGTGCGATTGCGATCGGACGCCGGCTGGGGATGGAGCCCGAGCAGCTGGATGAGCTCGGGCGCGCAGCCGAGCTGCACGACATCGGCAAGGTCGGGATTCCAGACGCGATTCTCGATAAGCCGGCTCCGCTCGACCCCCACGAGTGGGAGTTCATCCATCAGCACACCATCATCGGCGAGCGGATACTCAGCGCAGCGCCTGCTCTACGCCCCATCGCCGAGATCGTTCGGGCCAGCCACGAGCGCTGGGACGGGCGGGGCTACCCGGACCACCTGACCGGTGAGGACATCCCCCTGGCCGCGCGAATCATTGCCGTGTGCGATGCGTATGACGCGATTACCATGTCGCGCTCCTATCGAGCCGCCCGCACCGACGCCGAGGCCCGGCTGGAGCTGCAGCGAGAAGCCGGGCACCAATTCGACCCGGTCGTCGTCAAAGCCTTCCTTGACGAGCTCGATCAGCCAGCGCCATTCGGCCTTTTGGCGTCCGGCGGCGAGGTCGATCCGGCCCAGGGCTTCGCTCGCGAGATCTACGACCAGTTCCGCCAGCTCCTGGACAGCGAGAGTCCCGTAACGGACGCGGCGACCGCAGCCCTCTCGCCCCCGCCTCGGCGCTGAGAGTCCAGGCGGGAGCGGTTCAGGTCAGCCGATCGAAGTCGCCGCGTACCCACCCGAGGTAGCGATCGGCCGAGCGGCGGACGGCCCTGGCGGCACCGGCCTCAATGCTCCGGCCGAAGTTGTCATACAGCCGGTCGAACGGCAGCTCGGTAACCAGCCGCGTGATGCGCTCCACGACGGCCGGCGAGAGCGGGATTCGGTTCGGGTAGCTGCGCAGGAAGGTGACCGTCGCCCGATCCGGATTGGCGTGGATCGTGTCCGAGACGAGGAGCACGCCTCTGCCGTCCGCGCCGGCAGCCCAGTGGGCGACCGAGCTTCCGGGAAAGTGCCCGCCAACCTGATGCAGCGTCAGCCCGGGTGCGACCTCGATAGCGCCCGCTCCACGTCTTGATCGCCGGATCGCGCCGCTGGACCCAGCCGATATCGGCCTCCGAAACGAGCACGGAGGCCCCGCCGAGGGCCCTGCTCCACTCCACCTGGGCGCCGAACATGTGGGGATGGCTGGCGACGATCGCGGTCACCTCCCCGAGCTCACGCACCCGGGCCACAGCCTCCTCGTCGACGTATCCGATCGGATCCCACAGGAGGTTCCCGCCCGGCGTGCGCACGAGATGGGTGTGCTGGCCGATTCCCACCTTCGGCTCAGCGGTGATCCCGAACAGGTCAGGCTCGAGTTCGACTACCTCGACCCCACGTCCGGCTTGTGCCAGCTGGCTGAGAGTCGCCCATTTCTGACCGCCCGCTGGCACCCACTGGCGCTCATCGGTGCAGATGACGCATACCCCGGAGGCTTCCGCGTGCTCCACGCCGCAGGTCTCACAGACCCACACGAGCCCGTCGAGCCGTGTCTCTGACCCGCGCATCCTCAGCTTCCGACGCCGGGAACCGGGCGCCCATCCTCGAGGTAGACGCAGTGGCTGGAATCGAGCGACGCGGAGACGCGACGGCGAAGCGGACCACTGAGCAGCTCCTTGGCCTCCGCCACGGGCGCGAGCCGGTAGTCGTCGATCTCCTCGGCCTGAAGCCGGATCGCCGACAGCCGCTCCTGACTGAAGGTGCCGCAGTGAAACAGGAACCTCACGCCGCCCGGTCGGTTCGGTTTGGGATGGAGGAAGTCGACGCAGACAAGCCGGCCCTGCTCCACCCGAAGGCCGGATTCTTCCAGGGTTTCTCGCTTACACCCCTCCCAAGGCGACTCGCCGTCCGGATTGAGCTGGCCGCCCGGCACCGTCCAACCCTTCTTGTAGTTCGGCTTCAAGATCAGCAAGCGGCCCGCGTGATCGAGGATCAGCGATCCAGCCGAAGCGGGAATTCGCGGGACCTCCGAGACGGGTGCGATGAGGGAAGCCGGCACCCAACGATCATGACGAAGGCGTCAGTCGTACGAGCTCACCGGCGGATGGCCCGAGCGCATGCTCGGTCCGGCTGCCTATGCCGAATCAGACGGATGGAGCGAGACGCGACGGGCGGTCCAGAGAATCTTTGACGTGCCGGTCTTGCAATCAGGACCCGTCGTCCGCGTCGTCTCGAGCGCCAAGATCGTGCCGGCGGTGGGTTGCGTGATCCGCCAGCGGGAGTCCTCGACGCCGGCCGTGACGGCACTCGCGCCCTGGCACACCACCCCGGGTTCGGTGAAGCTCGCGCGCCAGCCATCGCTGGCGCCGATCAGCGGCGCGATAAGCGGAACGCCAAGCGTGTTCGCTGTCGGTCCTGCGACCTCCCGCTCGAGCTCGAGGGAGCAGCGCAGGCCAGCACACCGCCGAGCTATCCGCCACAGCCGCCGGATGACCTCCCCGGGTACCTGGGCGGCTGAATCGTGAGCTTGAAAGACCCGGCCCGTCGCTAGCCAGTAGCCCTCCCAGGCGGCGTTCTGAGCTCTGATCTGCCTGCGGGTGAGGGTCGCCGGCCGCGAGGGCGAAGGGCCGGAGCGGCTCGGAACCGGCTGGAGCGCACCCTGCGCGATGACCCGGGCCGGCGGCCGGAGGGAGAGAGGCTCGCCCCAGTGGCTGAAGGCAATCCGGCCGCTGGCGCCGGTGCTGAAGCTGTAGGTCGCGCCCACGGGCAACGGCTTGCTCGCACGCGACACGTATACGGTGGTGGCAACCGAGCCCGGGGTTCCGGGCAACGTGACGTCGCCTTGGATGCCGACGACCGAAGTGCCATCGATCGTGGCCGGCGCCGTCTCAGTGAGCGGCCCCCGAAGGAACAGTCCGTCCAGCGCCGTGGCGAGCGTCGCGTCGTACGCCACCGTGGAATAGCCGCGGCTGGTGGACGGGATGCTGAGCCAGCGACTGCCGATCGCCCGCGCCGCCAGCTTCGAGAAGCCAAAAAACGCGGTCAACACGCTCTTCTTGCCCGATATGTAGGCCTGGCCATGGACGACGAGCACATGGGCGACCTCCCCGGGATGGACCGTGATCGCCTGACGTCCCTCGTGAACGGCGACATCGTCCGAGAACTTCTCCCTGCCCGCAGACAGCTTCACCGACTCGGTTTCGTGCACCGATCCGCTCGCACCCGCGTCACTCAGCGCCGTGTGCAGCAGCTGCGCGGGCGAGGAACCGGCCGTCGACGATCCCTGGCCGCCACAGGCACTCAGCGCGATCGTCGAGATCGCGCTGGCCAGCAAAACCCAGGCTGAGCGGCCCCTTACCCTCAAGCCCGGCGACACCGGCACGACGCCACTGCGTCTGTTCTCGGCAGCCTCACCCACGCGATATCGACGCGAACCGAGGACGGCTTGAACTGTGACCGCAGGGCCGTTCGACGCCAAGGTGTGAAAGGCTCGGCCCGTGCCGGTCCGGATCAGGCGAGCGGCTGGATCAGATGCGGGCCCGGCGGCCACGCTGTACCTCCGGGCTCGGCGGGCAGCCGCGGCGACCGGCAGCATCCCGCCGTCCTTCCACTCGGACGAGGAGGACAGAGATTGGATGAGGCGCTCGGTGATCGGAGCGCTGGAGGTCTGGCTGGCAGAGGAAGCCGAGCACGGATTGGTAGGCCTGCTCGTCCTCGATGGCGAGTGGATCGACCAGCTCTACGTCGATCCCGCCCTCACCGGACGCGGAATCGGGACGCGCTTGCTCCAGGTGGCAAAACGTGAGCGCCCGCAGGGCCTGCGTCTGTGGACGTTCGTCTCCAACACGGGCGCTCAGCGCTTCTACGAGCGCAACGGCTTCACGGAAATCGATCGCACGGACGGAAGCCGAAACGAGGAGGGCGCGCCCGATATTCAGTATGCGTCGATCCCCGGCTCGAGCCAGCCGAAGATCCTCATGGAGGGGCTTGGATTTCCGGAGTCGACGCGGTGGCACGACGGCCGGCTGTGGTTCTGCAACTGGGGATCGGGCGAGGTGCTGGCGGTCAGGGAGAGCGGCGAGCGAGAGGTGATGGCTCGCGTCGCCCCGGCCACGATCCCGTTCAGCATCGACTGGCTGCCCGACGGCCGGCTGCTGGTGGTCGACGGACCGCAGCGGCTGCTGCGCTGCCAGACGCCCGACGGGGAGCTCGAGGTGCTCGCCGACCTCACCTCCTTCGGTCCAGCGCCGTTCAACGAGCTCGTAGTCGACTCCTCAGGCAACGCGTACGTGAACGGAGGCCCGGGGCTGCTCGTGCGGGTCGCTTCCGATCGGGTCGTGGAGCAGTTAGCCGACGGACTGCAGTGGCCCAACGGAATGGCCCTGATCGACGGCGGCAACACCCTGGTGGTGGCTGACTCTCACGCCTGCCAGCTCGTCGCCTTCGGAGTCGACCGCGCCGGCCGGCTGGCGGATCGGCGGGTGTGGGCCGAGCTGGAGCACGCGCCGGACGGGATCTGTGCTGACGAGGCCGGAGCCGTGTGGGTGGCGAGCGTCCCAGGCGAGAGCTGCGTCCGGGTCCAGGAGGGCGGTGCGATTCTCGACCGCGTGAGCGTCGACCGCGGCTGCTTTGCCTGCATGCTCGGGGGCGAGGACGGACGCACGCTGTTCATCGCCGCTGCGCGGTGGCGCGGCATGGAGGCCGCGATGTCCGACGGGCCGGGGACCACCGGCCAGGTCCTGGCCGCCCCGGACCAACCAGCCCCGCACGCCGGGAGGCCGTAAGCGCGCCGTACAGTGGGACCATGAAGTTCCCGCTGCTCAGCGACAGGCTGCTGTTAAGGCCATTTGAGGCCGCCGATGCGCCTGCGGCGCACCGTGTCTACAGCGACGAGCACGTGATGCGCTGGGTCGGCACCGGCCCCGTGGTGCGTCCCCAGCAGACCGAAGCGATGCTGGCCGGGTACATCGAGCATCAGCGCAGGTACGGGTTCAGCTTCTGGGCGGTGCTGGAGCGCGACAGCCGAGAACTGATCGGTGACGCCGGCCTGTACACGCGGGCGGACCAGATCGAGCTCGGATACACGCTCGGCCAGGAGCACTGGGGCAAGGGCTACGGCACCGAAGCGGCCGCGGTGTGCGTGGAGCAGGCCTTCGAGAGCCTGAAACTGGTCCAGCTCGAGGCACTGGTCAGGCCCGAGAACGCGGCCTCCGCCGGGGTGCTGCGCAAGCTCGGGTTTGAGGACCGCGGCCGCGAGTTCGTCCACGGCTCCCCCCACGTGCTGTTCCGGCTGGTGGCGTAGGCGCAGCCAATGGAGCGGCGGCGAGTGGTGGCCCTGGGCGGAGGCGGGTTCTCGATGGAGCCGGAGAACCTCTCGCTGGATCGTCACATCATCTCGCTGGCGCGCTCGCAGCGGCCTCGCGTGTGTTTCGTCCCGACGGCCAGCGCGGACTCGGCCGATTACACGATGCGCTTCTACCGGGCGTTCTCAGAGCTCGACTGCCGGCCCAGCGATCTGCAGCTGTTCCAGCGGGAGATCGAAGACCTGGAGACCTTCGCGCTGTCTCAGGATGTGATCTACGTCGGCGGCGGCAGCACCGCCAACCTGCTCGCCGTCTGGCACACCCACGGACTGGACCGGATCCTCCGTGAGGCCTGGCAGCAGGGCATCGTGCTGTGCGGCATCAGCGCCGGGATGAACTGCTGGTTCCGGCAATCGGTGACCGACTCATTCAGCTCGCACCAGCTGACGGCGCTGGACGACGGACTGGGCTTGATCCCCGCCAGCGCGTGTCCCCACTACGACGGGGAGAGCCAGCGCCGGCCCGTCTACCAGCAGTTCGTGGGAGCCGGTGAGCTCGAACCCGGCTGGGCGGCAGACGACGGAGCGGCGCTCGTGTTCCAGGGCGAAGAACTAGAAGAGGTGGTGTCCTCACGGCCGTCGGCCTGTGCCTACCGGGTGGAGCCCCGTGGGGACGGCAGCGTCGTTGAACGGCGCCTGCCGGCTCGCTACCTAAGCCCAACGATAAATTAGCCCGGGATTTACCCCCCGATTGTGGGTAGTTAGGTATACCTAACAGCAGGTCCCGGGAAACCAACTCTCTGCCCATGAGCTTCTCCGAAACCGCTCTTCTCGGCGCCCTGGCCGGGTTCACCATCTACCTCGGTCTCCCCCTGGGCCGAGTCCGGCGCGTGGACGAGCGCACCCGGGTCGGCCTGGCGATGTTCTCGGTGGGGATCCTGGCCTTCATCTTCATGGACGTCGGATCGCACGGCGAAGCCATCATCAGCGCTTCGCTGAGCGCCTACAAGCACCACCACACCTCGCTCGGCCACGTCATCTGGCTGTTCCTGCTGATGGCCATCGCGTTCACGGCCGGTACCGGAGGCATCGCCTCGGCACAGCGCTGGTTGCAGACGCGGGTGCGGGAACTCCCCCCGATCGCCGGCGGATCCCCCGCCGAGGCACCCCCCGCCGCCGTGCCTGCGGTGCCGCCGTCCGAGGAGGTGGAGCGGGCACAGCGCCGGGCTCTGCAGACGGGCATGACGATCGCGGCGGCCATCGGCCTGCACAACTTCGCCGAAGGGCTGGCGATCGGTGTCTCGGCGCGGTCCGGGGCGATCGGGTTGGCGACGGTGCTGGTGATCGGGTTCGGGTTGCACAACGCGACCGAGGGATTCGGGATCGTGGGGCCGCTGGCCGGCACGCGTCCATCCTGGCGCTGGCTCGGGCTGGCCGGTCTGATCGCCGGCGGTCCGACCTTTGTGGGCAGCCTCGTCGGCTACCAGGTCAACTCGGGCTCGCTGGAGCTCCTGTTCTACGGCCTGGCCGCCGGCGCGATCCTGTACGTGATCGGCGAGATCTGGGTGGGGATGCGCCGCTACGGCTACCGCACCCTCGGGCTGTACCTGCTGGCGCTCGGGTTCCTGGTGGGGATCGGCACCGACCTGATCGTCACCTACGCGGGCGCCTGACCGTCGGTTCTCCCGCCGAGCCTGGACCCAGGCGAGGCACGGGGGCCGGCCTCAAAGGCCAGCCCCCGTGAGCTCCCGCTGGCTTTAGAAGCCGGCCGTCGTGTTCGGAGTACCCAGGCCGGTGGGTCCGTCCCACCCGGTACCGGCGGTGCACAGGGCCGTGCCGCAGCTCCCGTTGCTGCCCGAGGTCACGTCGTTGAGCGAACTCGCGTGGCTGTAGGGATAGCTGCCGTAGGTGACGGTCGCCGCGTTCCCGGCCAGGGCGTAGACGCTGGCGGTGATCGGCGAGGCCACACTCGTGCCCCCGAACACCATCCAGCCGCGGTAGCCCTGGTAGGAGTAGCTGTCGTAGACCGACACCCCGGTGTTGGGATCGGCCACGGCCGAGACGTCCGCGACTCCGCGCCGCGAGCAGAGGCCGGCCAAGGCACTCTTCTGCCAGGACGGCTGGGCGTCGTCGGCCGAGCAGCCGCTGCCCGCGCCCGACCAGGCGGTTTCGCTCCAGCCGCGCGCGTTGGACGCCTTGCTCAGAGAGGTCCCCCCCACCGCCGTCACGTACTGCGAGGCGGCCGGGTACTCGACGCCGTAGCCGTTGTCCCCGGAGCTGGCCGTGATCGCGATGCCGGGGTGGTTGTAGTACGAAGCGTCGTAGCTGGGGTCGCTGGCGGACTCGCCGCCCCCGTAGCTGTTGGAGATCTCGTTCGCCCCCAGCTTGGCCGCCTCATTGACGGCACTGCCGAGGTTGGTCAGGCTCGGCGTGGTCGCCTCGACGAGCAGGATGTTGCACTTGGGGCAAACCGCCGAGACCATGTCCAGGTCCAGCGAGATCTCCTGGGACCAGCTGCCGTTGCTCCTGGGCACGCTGGTGGTGCTGCCGGTCTGCCCGACCTTGGCGATGCAGGGACCGCCAGGGCTGACCACCTTGCCGCTGGTCACCGAACAGGTGGCGAGTGCCGGCAGGCCGAAGTTGCTCCGGTAGGTGCCGACGTCGGAGGCGGCGTAGGGATCGTTGTAGGCATCGACGATCGCGACCGTCTGGCCGCTGCCGTTACTGGCACTGGCGGCGGCCAGGTTGTATGCGCTCTGCAGGTCGGCGGGGTGATAGCCGGCGACGGTCGAGGTCGCCTGCGGCTTGGCGTTGAACGCCTTCCCGTTGTTGGCGTGAACCACCTGCAATGAGTTACAGCCGGCGGCCCCGGCGGAGGGGCGGGCGCAGACGTGCCGGCTCGTGAGCCCCGTGGCGTGGCTGTGCGGGAGCGCCAAGGCGCTACCCGGCAGCATCAACAGCCCAGCCAGAAGCCCCAGGCTGAGCGCCACCGATCGAAAAGCTCGGTGCATCATGTCTCCAGACGTCGTGCGCCGGACGGCCCCACCGGCACGGTTAGGTGAGCTTGGAGATGGTATCGGCGGAGAGCCGGATGACAAGTCCGTTCTCGGGAGGCGGCGCGTCCGGCTGTCCGGAGAGCCGGGCGTGGAACGCCGCCGCCACGCGCTGAGCGTGACGCTTGGCCAGCTCGGCCCGTTCGCCGGCGAACAGCTCGTCCACGGTGTGCTCCCACAGCCAGACCCAGCGGTCGAAGTGGCCCTTCCTCAGCGGGACCTTGGCGTTGAGCGCGGCGTGGGGAGCGAACGCACCGCCGCTGTAGGTCTGCGCGCCGAGCAGGATCGTCTCCCAGAATGTGGTGATGCGGGGCACGTGGGCCTCGAGGTCGAGGTGGGCCACGTCGGTGAACAGGAAGCCGATCACAGGGTCGGCCAGCGCGCGGGAATAGAAGTCGCGGACCAGCCGTTCGCAGTCCTCGCGGGTCTCGATGTCAGGTGTGCCGGCGGCCATCGCTACAGCGAAGGATAGGTCCGGCCGGACGGGCTGTCGGCGGGGTCGCCGCTAACGTAGCTGCCTGGTCCACGACCGGCAGGAGAGGGTTTATGGAAGGCATCACGATGACCGAGCAGGAGCTGCGCAGCCTCCGGGAGGAGCTGGGCGAGCTTGAAACGAGTGGCCGCGCGGAGATCGCGTCGCGGATCAAGACGGCTCGGGAATGGGGCGATCTGAAGGAGAACGGCGAATATCACGCCGCCAAGGAGGCGCAGGCCCACCTGGAGACACGGATCCTGCGGTTGCGCGACCAGTTGCGCTCGGCGGTGGTCGTGGAGGAAGCCACGACCTCAGGCGAGGTCCGGCACGGCAGCACGGTGACGGTCACCGATCTGGGGTCCGAGCGCACGCGCGAAGTGAAGATCGTCTCTCCCAACGATGCCCAGCCGGCCCAGGGACTGCTGTCCGCCACCTCTCCCGTGGCCCAGGCGCTACTGGGGCACACGCCCGACGAGGTGGTCAAGGTCACGACGCCGGGCGGCGTCCGCGAGCTGCGGATCGACTCGATCAGCTGAGCGCGTGGCCGGCGGCTGACTTCGGCCAGCCCGTCAACGACATCGCCGTCGGCTCCGCCCCCAGCAGCTGCGTGGGCTCGTTCTGGCAGACCACCTGACCAGGCTCATGTGCGCACCCTTGCGACGGCGACGGGCCGCTCATAGCGTCACATGACGAGCGGAGAGGGCGCCGGCCCTATGCGGAATCGGTTACAGGGAGGTCGATCATGACGCTGCGCAAGCTGGTTGCCGAAGCTCTCGGGACTGCCCTGCTCGTCATTGTGGGAGTCGGGGTGGCCACCCTGAGCTTCGGATTCCACCTCGAAGGCGCTTCCACCTCCGCCGGAATCGTGGCGACTGCGCTGGCCTTCGGCCTCGTGCTGCTCGTGCTGGCCTACACGCTGGGTCCGATTTCCGGCGCCAACGTCAACCCTGCGGTCACCCTCGGCTTCCTGTTCTCAGGCCGGATGTCGCTCACCGAGGCTTGCGGGTACTGGGGCGCGCAGTTCATCGGGGGGATTGCGGGCGCACTTGTTCTGTGGGGGATCTTCTCGGGCTCACCCACCTACTCAAAGGCCACGGTTGGGCTGGGCGCCAACGGCTGGGGCCCCAAGGTGTCGATGATCGGAATCGGCCTCGGCGGAGCCTTCACCGTGGAGGTGCTGCTGACCTTCATCTTCGTGCTGGCTGTACTCGTCGCCACGAGCCGCGTCGGCTCGCCGGGATTCGCGGGGCTGGCGATCGGCATCGCACTCACGATCGTGCATCTGATCGGCATTCCACTCACGGGCACGTCGGTCAATCCAGCCCGCAGCCTGGGGCCGGCGCTGATCCTCGGAGGCAAGGCCCTGTCCCAGGTTTGGCTGTTCATCGTCGCTCCGCTCGTGGGCGGCGCGATCGCGGCGCTCTGCTACCGGTACTTCGTTCCGACTGAACCCGTGCCGGTGCCCACGGCGATCGCCGAGGGTGACGTGGAGCGAACGACCGCCACTCCGGAGGCCTGATCGCTCGAACTTCGGGCGGTCACTTGTGGAGGAGCTGGAGATCGAGGCGAGCGACGCGCTCGGGATCGACGAGGAAATCGCACTCGACGATCCGTCCGTCTCTGATCGTGAACGCGCCCACCGAGAACGGCTGGCCGTCGCGCACCGACACCATTCCGGCTGCGCCATTCACGAGCGCTCGCCTGAGGTCGAGGCCGGCTCGCGACCACATGGTCGCCTGGCCGGCGACCGCCTCCGCCCCTACGACACGGCGCGAGAGCGGGCTCATGCCGGCATCGGCTCTGAGAACTACGTCGGGGTCGAGGACCGCGACCAGCGCCTCGAAGTCGCCATCACGGGCCGCCGCCACGAAGGCATCCACGACCTTCCACTGCTCGCTGAGCGGAGCGTTGGAGACCGGTGCACTGCCGCGGACGCGCCGGCGAGCCCGGCTGGCCAGCTGCCGCGTGGCCTCGGATGAGCGCTCGACGATCGGCGCGATCTCCTCGAACGGCACACCGAACATGTCATGCAGCACGAACGCGAGCCGCTCCGCCGGCTTCAAGGTCTCCAGGACCACCAGCATCGCCAGCCCGACCGAGTCGGCCAGCAACGCCTCGTGCTCAGGGTTGGTTCCATCTGCCGGGTCCACGATCGGGTCGGGGAGGTGGGCCTCCAGGGACTGTTCGCCGCGGGTCTTGCGCGAACGCAGGATGTTCAGTGAGACGCGGGCGACAATCGTCGTCAGCCACGCCCCCAGGTTCTCGATCTGGTCGGTCTCAGCCCGGCTGACGCGGAGCCACGCCTCCTGAACCGCGTCATCCGCTTCGCTGAGCGAACCGAGCATCCGGTAGGCCACGGCCCGGAGGCGGGAACGGTTCTCCTCGAAGCGATCGGCCAGCCACTGTTGATCGGTCATGTCACGTTCCTCCGTCTTCGCGTGTCAAGTAGATAGACCCGCGGGAGCTCGCTGATGTGACTGCGGCCCTGCTTCCTGCTTCCTGCTTCGCACGACTGGAGGACCACCATGAAACCACGCATCGACAACCCCGCGATGACCGTCCCGGGCGCGATGGAGGCGCTGCAGAAGCTGGGTGCGGCGGCCCGGAACGCCGGAGTCCCTGCCACCACTCTGTATCTGATCGAGGTCCGAGCCAGTCAGATCAACGGGTGCAGCGTGTGCCTGGACATGCATTCACGCGAACTCAAGGCTGCCGGCGAGCCGGACGAGCGCATCTTCATGGTGGGCGCCTGGCGCGAGGCCCCGTACTTCAGCGAGGCGGAGCGTGCTGCGCTGGCCCTGACCGAGGCCGTCACCCGGCTGGCCGACCGCTCCGACGCGATCCCCGACGAGGTCTGGGAGACGGCGGCGCAGCATTACGACGAGGCCGGTCTGGCTGGTCTGGTGGTGGCGATAGCGGGGATCAACGCCTGGAATCGCATCAACGCCGCCAGCCGGCAGATCACCGGTGGCTGGGTGGAGCAGTGGATCGCGCCGGCGCGCAAGGCAGCCGAGGCAGCGTGACCCGCTCGGTGCTGCTCGTGCTGGCCTACACGCTGGGTCCGATTTCTGGCGCCAACGTCAACCCCGCGTCTGGAGCGCGGTCGGCGAGGCCTCCCAGAAGTCGTCGATCTTCGTCGAATCGGACCGGCCAATCTGTCTGGAGATAGCCCACATCTCGACGTCTTCGTCTGTCTCGTTGCGGTGTGACCGGGTGGTGCCTGGCGCGACACGCACGGCTGCAGGCGCGCTGACCGTCTCGATTTCCTCGCCGAAGCGCATCGTCAACGTCCCACGCGTGATGAGGTAGACCTCCTCGATCTCTTCGTGGTGGTGACCGGTTCCTTGCTCGAAGTCGGAGTGGGCCGGGATCCGGATCAGGGTGACGGCGAGTTGGTCGCAGTCGAGCGAGTCAGTCAGTCGGCGGAATTCACCGGGCACGTCGGAGTCGGCGTAGCTGTCGGCGACGTCGTCAGGGTGGGTGATTGCGTAGCCGCGATCGGTATTTGGGTTCATGTGGCTCGGCTACCCGTTCGCTCGGAAGACGATCCGGGTATCTGTGGCCGCGATGTGGTTCGTCGTCCAGGAGCACGATGCGAGCACGCTGCATTACGACTTCCGCCTCGAGGTGGATGGCGTGCTCAAGTCATGGGCGGTGCCTAAGGGTCCGTCAACCGATCCGCGGGAGAAGCGGCTGGCGGTACAGGTAGAGGATCACCGGCTCGATTACGGCGATTTCGAGGGGAGAATCGAATCCGGTTATGGAGCCGGGCGGGTGATCGTGTGGGATCGCGGCACCTACGATCCAATTACGGACGGCCCGGTGGGCGAGGCGATCGAGAACGGTCACCTGTCGTTCTGGCTCGAGGGCGAGAAGCTTCGTGGCGGGTGGACGCTCCAGCGGACCCGTGGCGGCGAGAAACCGCAGTGGCTCCTGATCAAGCGCCAGGACGAGGGCGCCGACGCACGTCGCAACCCGGTGAGCGCGCAGCCGGAGTCGGTGATGAGCGGGCGCACGGTGAAGGATGTCTGAGCGTGGTGACGGGCTCTCCACGCCGTCGGCGTCAGACGCGGCCCTCCGCCTGCGTCAGACGCGGCCCTCCGCCTCGTACTCGCGCAGGAAGCCCTCGAACAGGCGGCGGTGCCCTTCCTCATCGTGGAGGATCGCGATCACCATGTCATTGGTGACCGGATCGACCTCCTCGGTGCGCTCGATGATCTCGTTGTAGTAATCGATGGCGCCGCTCTCGGCCTCGATCACACCCTTAATCACGTGAACGATGTCGGTCTGGTGTTCGGGCGGCTGGAGAAAGGTCTGCTCGGCGGTGAAGCCCGCCGAGCCGGGGACCACGCCGTAGAGCTCTTTGATTCGCTCACCAAACTGGCGGGCGTGGCCCAGCTCCTCTTCGATATCGGCCTTGAGGGACTCAATGATCTCTTGAGCGCGGACTCCATCGGGGTTGATCGAGTTGGCGAGATAGCTCACGACTGTCTCGATCTCCATCCAGTACGCCTTCGTCAGCATCGAAATGATGTCCTCGCGATGCTTGGAGTTGTCCTCCGCGAGGATCCCGCGGGAACTGCTTCTCGCTGCCATGGCTCTCCTTTTGTGCGTCGTCCGGCACGGGCGTGCCTACCCGGCTCCCTCAACGCCCAAGCGTTTTACAGGCCGACAGGCTCCCGTGTCTGAGCGCGCAGCGAGCGGCTCAGGGGCCACGATTCGAAGCCCGGCGCGTCCTGGGTATCGGCGGTCACCCCGTCCCCCGATGCGAGCGGTGTCGGAGCGGTAGCCCAAACCAGACGCCGACAGCCACGAGCGCGGCCACGCCTCCGGCCAGCGCTCCCGCCGGTTCTCCGAACAGGAAGTCCGAGATCAGCACGAAGATTCCGGTCATCCCGCCGGCGACGAACACCATCCCGGTGATCATCAGCCGGGTGCCAGCCATTACTACCCACTGCTTTTCGTGCTCGCGGAACAGCACGCGGTGGTGAACAGAGGGCGCGATTAGCAGCACTGTCGCCACCGCAATACAAATGAGCGTCAAGTAGTAGACCGCATGCTGGAAGCTTGTCGTCTGCTTCCAACCGGCGTTGAACGGGACGACGAGCAGGAACGCGAACAGAACCTGAATCCCGACTGCGCCTACGCGCAGCTCCTGCACCATCTCAGCTGCGTTGCGATCAAGCCGCTCGTCACGAGTCTCATCGCGACTGCCGTCCGGCTGGTCGTGATGCGAAGGTTCGCGACGCGGGCGCTCGCAATCTTCCGGCTGTTCAGTGCTCGACACGATCCTTGCGAGACGATAGCCGCCGACGCCGGCTGCAAAAGGATCGAACCGGCCTGAGGCGGCCAGGTAACGGTCCGGGTGCTCGCTCGGATAGAGCCTCCCTCCCAAGCGTCGCAGTTCCGGCCGGAACAGCCGGTGCGTACCGCCGTCATCGATGGGGTAAAGGTCGGACTCGATGGCAACCGCACCGGATCGGTACCCACCGGCCTCGGTCCCGCAGCGGCCAAGCGCACGCAACCTCCGCGAAGCGATCGATCGGTGCCGTGCATGCGATCTCTGGGAACCGGCGACACAGGCTGTGCTCGGCGAGGGCCGACGCGCCGCTCGCGTCGTGCTCGTCGGCGAGCAGCCGGGTGACCGCGAGGATGTCGAGGGCCGTCCGTTCGTGGGGCCAGCCGGACGAGTGCTCGGCCAGGCGCTCGCGCGCGCCGGGCTCCCGCGCGAGGAGGCCTACGTGACGAACGCGGTCAAGCATTTTCGCTACAAGCAACGGGGGAAGCGACGGATCCATCAAACGCCCGATCGCTGGCACGTCACGGCATGTCTGCCTTGGCTGAACGCCGAGCTCAAGCTCATCGCCCCCGAGGCGATCGTCTGTCTCGGCGCCGTCGCGGCGCAGGGACTGCTCGGCCCACAGGCCCGGATCGGGCACGATCGCGGGCGGCCGCTCGACTCCGATCTGGCCCCACTGGTGACCGTCACAGCGCACCCGTCCTCGATCCTCCGGATGCGCGGGCGGCGCGAGCGCGATCAGGCGATGGACGCGCTGGTCGAAGACCTCGCCCTTGTCGCACACTGGCTCGACGAACACTGACACGCACATCCTCCACGCGACACGTCATACGGTGGCCCTCCACGTGCGCATTCATCGTTGAGGAATAGACCACCGGCGAGCGGTGTCAGGTGGCCCGTAGCGGTCGCGAACCGCGCCCCACCGAATCCGCGAAAGCCCACGAAACAAAGGGAATTCCTGCAAACGACGTATGCCGGAGGAGGGACTCGAACCCCCGACACGCGGATTATGATTCCGCTGCTCTAACCGACTGAGCTACTCCGGCGGGAGGGCGAGTCTAGCGAGGGCCGGGCGCGCCCCGCAGACGAGCTGGACCGCACATGTGTCGATCCTGCGGCCCCGGGGTAGCTATGGCCCGCACGATGATCTCTCGCTAGCGGTGAGGCGCTGAGAGATCCTGGATATCCGCAGTTTCCAGGCTCAGAAGGGCGGTAGTTGGCAGAGGAACCGTGATGATGGTTGCTGCAAGGAACACAGTCAGCCAGGTCTATCCGGCGACGGCAGAGTCCGTCACCCGCGCCCGACGCTGGGCGGCCGATCTCGCTTGCGCCCTGGGAGCCGACGTCCGCACGGTTGACGAGGTCCGGCTGGCGATCTCCGAGGCGGTCACCAATGTGGTCATGCACGCCTACCCCGAGGCCCCGGGCGAGGTACAGGTCACACTGGCGGTCGCGGACGATGAACTCTGGCTGCTCGTCGCCGATGACGGACGAGGCCATCAGACCGTGCCTGACACCCCGGGCCTGGGATGGGGGCTGGCGTTGATCGCCGATGCCGCTGACAACTTCATGATCACCGAGCGTTCCGGCGGCGGCACAGAGCTGCAGATCTGCTTTGAGCTGAAAGCGCGGGCTCGGAGCCAAAGCTCGCGGCGTCCCTGTGGCGCTGCGGCGTCCAGCCGGGCCAATCGCGCTCATCGCCGGTAGCTAAGCGGGCTCGCTTCGAGCCTGCGTGAGCCGGCTTGATCAGGAGCGCGGGTCTAGCCGCTCGGCTTCGGCGCCGCTGGCGCCGCGCTTCTCGACCAGGACGTAGTCGTCGTGAGTCTCGACCACGACCTCTGCGCCGGGCGTCTCATGGCCCTTGGCGATCACGAATCGCCTGGGATGGTCTCGTGCGTACTCGTACTCAGAAAGCGTGAGCCGGATGATCGTGTGGCATTCCATCTGCGAGCACTCGCACCGGAAGCGAACCGCGTCGCCTTGGTCGCCGGGCCACAGCCCACGCTCGATGGCCTCGTTGGTCTCCCGGAACAGGGCCTCCGTACGAGCGGCGCGCCGCTGGGGTTGGACTTCCATGGCCGGATCCTTCCACCCCGATGGCCGGCCATCAACGCCTGGGCCTACGTGTGCGGGTTTTCCCTACATTGATTGCGGGTTTTCCGCAGTCAGGTCCTGAGAGATGTTTCCGAGTTGTGCGCGTGAACCCGAGTCTCTAGCCTGCCCGTCCCATGTACCACTTCGACGAGGTCTGTCCGCTGGAGATCGACGTCGTGGTGGAGGGACCGGATACGGCGATGTTCCTCGCCGGAGAGCTCGACCTCAATTCGCGAGAGCCGTTCTGGAGCGAGTTCTCTCAGGCAGCGACGCGCACCAAGGGCCAGCTGTTCCTAGACCTCTCGCGCCTGCACTTCGTGGACGCTGCCGGGTTGCGGAGCCTGCTCGACGCCCAGCGGATGATGGGAGAGCGGCTCGTGCTACGGCTGCCTTCGGTTGCCGCCCTTCGAGTGCTGGAGCTGACTGGACTCGACCAACGATTTCTGCTTCAGGCGGTGCCGCAGAAGGTGGCTTACGTCCGCAGGCTGTGGGAAGCATTTGCCACCGGAGGCGCCGCAGCGATGGCCGAGTTGGTGCCCGACCAGGTGGAATGGGAGCCGGCCAGTGCGCGCGGACAGGTGCTTCACGGAAGCCGCGAGATGCGCGAGTTCTGGTCCGGGCGTACCAGCCCGGCTCGACCGATCGATTTCGCACTCGTCGGCGGCGACGTGCTGGTCCAGCTCGAGATCCCCACCGCCGCCGGCGTTCCCGCTGAGCTGTGGACTGTCTGCCAGTTCGACGGCGACCGGCTGGTCCGGGCCGTGACCTTCGAGGACCGGAAGCAGGCCATCGACTTCGCCGTGTGACCGGGCCGCCGTCGTCCCGGCCGCTTGGTGTGACCCCGGCCGCCGGCTGCTCAGCCGCTCGGCCCGTCCCGGTCGGCCCGGGCTCGCCTTGCGGCCTCGCGCATCTCGAACACGTCGGTGGCCCACTCGCCCAGCTCGCGGGTGATGTCACGACCGGCTCCGGCGACGATCCCGGCGATCCGTCCCACGTGGTGGAAGGCACCCTCGACGATGACCTGGGCCGTGTCCTTGCGCGTCTCCAATTCGTCTAGAACGGGACCCTTTCGCTCCGGCACCGCCACATTGTTCCATTAGACGGACGCTGAGGTCAGCTGAGCCGCGGTCCGGTTATCGTCGTGCACCTCACCCGCCGAACAGGAGGAAGCACTGCCGATGGCCCCCACCGATTCCGAAACCGCCCCGTTACGAGGCCGCACCATCCTGATGTCCGGCGGCAGCCGGGGCATCGGACTGGCGATCGCCGTACGGGCGGCACGCGACGGAGCCAACGTGGCGCTGGTGGCCAAGACGGCCGAGCCCCATCCGCGACTGGAGGGGACGATCTACACGGCCGCCGAGGAGATCGAGCAGGCCGGCGGCCAGGCACTCCCGATCGTCGGTGATATCCGCGACGAGAACTCCATCATCCAGGCTGTGGCGCAGACAGCCGAGCGCTTCGGGGGAATCGACATCGTCGTCAATAACGCCTCGGCGATCGACCTCTCCCCCTCCACCGACCTGGCCACGAAACGGTTCGATCTGATGCAGCAGATCGAGGTGCGCGGCACGTTCCTGTTCACGCGCACGGCGATCGAGCACCTGCGCCGCTCGGACCACGCGCACATCCTCACGCTGTCGCCTCCGCTCAACCTGAGCCAGAAGTGGCTCGGCGCCAGCGTCGGCTACATGCTGGCCAAATACGGCATGACCCTGGCTGCTTTGGGCTTCGCCGCGGAGCTGGCCAAGGACGGGATCGCCTCCAACACGCTGTGGCCGAGGACGATCATCGCCACTGCCGCCGTGCAGAACCTGTTGGGTGGAGACGAGGCCATGGCCAGGTCCCGAAAGCCGGAGATCATGGGTGACGCCGCACACGTCGTGCTGTCACGCCCGCCCGCTGAGCGGACCGGCCAGGAGCTGATCGACGACGAGGTGCTGGCCGAGGCGGGCATCAACGATCTCTCCCCATATCAATATGGGGACGGCGCAGACCTTCAGCCGGACATCTTCCTGGACTAGTCCCCGAAGCGGGCGCGCCCGTCAGCTCCAGCGGGAGCGCATCCGCGGCAGCACGTCCTCGGCGAACTGGGTGAGCGCCCGTTCCTGGTCATCGCCCGGGAAGTGGAACACCAGCTCTTCGAAGCCCAGGTCCACGTAGAAGCCGACCTTCTCGACGACCTCGTCGGGGTCATCGGAGACGATGAAGCGGGTGTGCGCGCGATCAGCGGCGCCCTCGGCCAGCCGCTCCATCTCGAGGCGGATCCTCGGTCCCCCCCTTTTCCTCCCCGGTCAGCGCCAGCGCCGCCCAGGGCCGGCATGCCTCACGCGCGTCGTTGACGTCGTGATCGTAGGACAGCTTCACCTCGATCATCCGCCGGACGGAGGCGGGATCGCGACCCACCTCAGTGGCTCCCTCGCCGACCGCATCGAGCAGCGTGCGATACAGGTCCTCGCCCTTGCCGCTGGTGCAGATGAAGCCATCACCGATGCGGCCGACCAGGTGCGCGGCTTTGGGTCCGCCGGCGGCGATATAGATCGGGATCGGCTGCTCGGGCCGGTCGTAGATCGTGGCCTGGACGGTGCGGTAGTACTTGCCCTCGAAGGTCACCCGCTCGCCCGTCCAGAGCTGTCTGATCAGATCGACGGCTTCGGCCAGCCGATCCGAGCGCTCGCGGAACTTGGGCCACTCGGTGCCGATCGCCGGCGTCTCGTTCATCGCTTCACCGCTGCCGATCCCGAGCCACACCCGGCCGGGGTTGAGGCAGGCCAGGGTGGCGAAGGCGTGGGCGATCACCGGCGGCTGGTAGCGCAGCGTGGGCGTCAGCACGCTGGTGCCGAGCGACACCCGCTCGGTCCGCTCGCCGGTGGCCCCCAGCCAGACCAGCGAGTTGGGCGCATGGCCGCCGTGGTGGCGCCAGGGCTGGAAGTGATCCGACACAGCCACGTTGTCCAGGCCATGGCGCTCGGCGGACACGGAGAAGTTCAGGAGCTGGCGAGGCGGGAACTGCTCGGCCGAGGCCTTGTAGCCGTACTGGATGCTCATGGCCCCAATCAGCCGTTCAGCGCGTCGCGCAGCGCAGCGTCGAGATCCGGGTGACGGAACGGATAGGCCAGCTCCTGGAGGCGGCGCGGCACCGCCCGCTGCCCTTCGAGCACGATCTCCGCCATCTCGCCGTACAGGAGCTTCAAGGCGATTGCGGGCACCGGCATCACCGCCGGTCGATGCAGAGCCCGGCCGAGCGCCTTGGAGAAGTCCCGGTTGGTGACCGGAGTCGGCGCGGATAGGTTGACCGGGCCGTTGGCCGTGTCGTGATCCAGGCAGAACAGAAGGGCGCCGACGACGTCGTCCACGTGGATCCAGGGCAGGTACTGGCGGCCGGATCCGACCGGCCCCCCGATGCCCGCCTTGAACGGGGGCAG
The DNA here is from genome assembly GCA_963744525.1 of uncultured Solirubrobacterales bacterium. Lineage (GTDB taxonomy): Bacteria > Actinomycetota > Thermoleophilia > Solirubrobacterales > Solirubrobacteraceae > Palsa-465. Next base: position 140,210 of record CAVUTV010000002.1, read on the forward strand.
CATCTTCGCCAAGGCCCCGCCGCCGGCGTCCAGGACGACCCCGGTGCGGGTCAGCACGACCCGGAGGCCCAGATCCTCGGCCGCCAGCGCCTCAGCCTCCCAGGCTTCCACGACTTCGGCCAGAAACCCGGTGCCGGGTGACGCGGACTCGGTCAGCTCCTCATCGCCGCGGGGGCCGTAGTAGCCGACGGCAGACTGGGAGACCAGGACCCGGGGGCGCTGAGGCTCAGGCACCTCCAGCAGCCCGGCCACCAGGTTGCGGGTACCGAGCACGCGGGATTCGCGGATCTTGCGTTTGACATCGTCGGACCAGCGCTGGGAAATTGGCTCCCCGAGGAGGTGAATGACACCGTCGGCGCCGGCCAGCGCCGATTCGGGCGGCGGCCCGGTCAGCGGGTCTGGCCACGCGAAGGCCTCGACGGCGCCGCCCAGCTGACTGCGAGCCCGCTGCTCATCCCGGCTCAGCGCGACCACCTGGTCGCCGCGGGCCTGCAGTTCCGTCACCAGGGCGCGGCCGATCAGGCCGGTGGCTCCGGTGACGACGACTCGGCTCATGCCGGTAAGCCTACGGGTAGCGGCTGGCCAGGGGCGCTGGGGCAACCTCGGCGGCTTGCTCCTCCAGAGCGATCAGCGCCCGCTCGTAGTCGTCGAGGCTACGCACGACGCGCATCCACCGCCACCCGGGCCGGCTGCGGAGCTCAGCGCTGCGGTCGGGATCTCCAGGCCGACCGGTGATGACCGGGGAGGCGGGCTCTGTGTCCGGGGAGGCGGCTTGCTCTGCGTCCGGGATCTGGGATGGCCGGCGGCGAGCCAGGAGCTCCAGGTGCTCCCGGGCGGCCTGAGCCAGATCGGCCTCCGGGCAGTCATCCTGGAGGAGGCTCGCCTCGAGATAGGTGCGCAGCACGAGCAGCTCGCGCTCGGTGGCCCGCCGGGCACGCCGGCTACGGGCGCCACGGAACGCGAAGCCGTCCCAGGCACGGGCGAAACCGATGAAGCTCGTTCGCCCGCCGCCGCGGTGCGCGGCCAGCATCGGGCAGATCCCGGCATTGTCCGTGTAGGCGCCGGCGATGATCGGGCTGCGTCTGATCCCGTCGAGCATGGCCAGCCGCGTCGCGCGAGGCAGGCAGTCCACCGCCTCGCGCAGGTCCCTCAGTGTCGTGGCACGTCTATCTCGCATAACGTTCGCCCACCGGTCCCGGCCGGCGCCAATCTAACGGTGGCCGTCGGGACGCTCAACTGATCTCCTGGCCACGAACGGAAACTTGCACATGAAACTCGGACTGCACGTCGGCTACTGGGGACTGACCATGGGCCCGGCTGAGCAATTGGCCTCGGCCCGTGAGGCCGAGGCATTGGGGTTTGACTCCGTCTGGACAGCGGAGGCGTACGGGTCGGACGCCGCCACGATTCTGGCCTGGCTGGCGGCCCAGACGAGCACGATCAAGCTCGGGGCCGCGGTGCTCCAGATGCCCGGCCGCACTCCGGCGATGACGGCGATGACCGCCGCGACCCTGGACCAGCTCTCAGGCGGGAGGATGATCCTCGGCCTCGGGTCCTCGGGACCCCAGGTGGCGGAAGGCTGGCACGGGCAGCGCTTTGCCCGCCAGCTCCAGCGCACCCGGGAGTACGTGGAGGTGGTGCGGATCGCACTGGCCCGGGAGCGCCTCGAGTACCACGGCGAGACGCTGGACCTGCCCCTGCCCGACGGCCCCGGCAAGGCGCTCAAGCTGACGATCTCGCCCCAGCAGGAGCGGATCCCGATTTACCTCGCGGCGATCGGCCCCCGGAACACGGCGCTGGCCGGGGAGATAGCCGACGGCTGGATCCCCACGTTCTTCTCGCCCGAGCACGTGGGTCTGTTCCGCGAGCATCTCAGCGAGGGAGCCGCCCGCTCCAGACGCTCGCTGGCGGATCTGGCCATCGCCCCCACCGTCAACATGCACGTATCGGATGACCTGGAGATGGCGCGCAACCTGATGCGTCCCGGCCTGGCCCTGTACGTGGGCGGGATGGGCTCACGCCGTCAGAACTTCTACAACGCCCTGGTGCGGCGATACGGGTTCGAGGCGGCCGCCGAGGAGGTGCAGGAGCTGTACCTGTCCGGGCGCAAGGAGGAGGCCTGCCGCGCCCTCCCGGACGAGCTCATCGACCTGGTCTCGCTGTGCGGCCCGCGGGAGCGAGTGACCGAGCGACTGGCGGCGTACCGGGAGGCGGGGGTCGACACACTGATCGTCTCGCCGATGGCGTTCACGGCAGAGGATCAGGTGGCGCAGCTGCGCACGCTGGCCGAGCTGGCAGCTTGAGCCGCCGACTCAGGCTGTTCCTGGGTGCGTTCGGGCAGCCGGGACACGCGTTTCCGATGCTGGCGCTGGGGACACGGCTGGTGCAACGCGGCCACGAGGTGACCTACGAGACCTGGGAGCGCTGGCGCGAGCACGTCGAGGCCGCAGGCATGGAGTTCCTGCCGGCGCCCGAGTACCACGTGTTCCCCACCCCGGAGCAACCGGTCAAGCCCTACGCGTCGGTCGTACACGCCGCCTCGGTGACCCGCCAGGCGATCGCCGCCCGGCGGCCCGACGTCGTTGTGCACGACATCCTCACCCTGGGACCCGCGCTGGCCGGGAACTGGAGGCAGTGCCGGTGGCCACGCTCATCCCCCACGTCTACCCCGTCGGCGATCCCGGGGTCCCGCCCTACTCGATCGGAGCGCAGATCCCGCGAACCCAAGTGGGGCGGCGCCTGTGGGCCTTGACACAGGGAATGGTCGAGTCCGGGCTGCGCCAGGGCCGTCGTGAGCTGAACGAGACGCGGCGCCAGCTGGACCTCCCGGCGGTCGAGCGCCTGCACGGAGGCCTGAGTCCCCGTCTGGTGCTGGTGGGCACGTTTCCGGGACTCGAGTACCCGCGCGATTGGCCGGACCACGTGCACGTGGTCGGTCCGGTGATGTGGGAGCCCCCGTTCGGGGACGTCGAGATCCCGGCCGGACCCGAGCCGCTGGTGCTGGTCGCACCCTCGACGGCGCAGGACCCGGCGCAGGAGCTGCTGCGGGCGGCGCTGGAGGGCCTCGCGGGTGGCGCGGTGCGGGTGCTGGCCACCACGAACCACCGGCCTCTGCCGGCGCCGGCAGCTGTGAGGTCCTTCCCCTCCGGGGACCGGAGAGGCCGGTCTGGCAGGCCCCCGGCCGCGGACTGGTCGCTGGTCAACTGGCTGTCGTACTCGCGCACGATCCCCCACGCCTCGCTGGTCGTCTGCCACGCCGGTCACGGGACCCTCGTCCGGGCGCTGGCCTGCGGGGTTCCGGTGCTGGCGGTGCCCCACAGCGGGGACATGGGCGAGAACGCCGCGCGGCTGTCGTGGTCAGGCGCGGGGGTGCGGCTGCCATGGCGGCTGCTGGGTCCGCGGACGCTGCGGCTGGCCGTGGAGCGGGCGCTCGATCCGTCCGGGGGTTACACCGCCAGGGCGCGCGAGTTCGCCGCCTGGGCGCAGGCCAATGACGGGCCGACCCGGGCCGCGGAGCTGATTGAGAAGCTGGCGGACGCCTGACCGAGCGGCTGCTGACGGACGGATGCTCAGACGTTCGAGCCCGGCGGATGATTCCGCGCGCTCGGAGCCGCTCAGTCGTCGCCCAGCTTTCGAACCAGATCCGGCGCCGCCGCGACCACATCGACCGGCTCACCCGTGCATGTGCACAGCTCGATGAGGATCCTGTCCTCATCGGCGCTGAACAGTCTCCACGTGGCGCCGTTCGCCTCCCAGCGATCGAGATCCTGGGCGGTGACCGTGGGACGTGGCGCGAGGTCATCCATGAAAGCTGGGGAGGTGGGACTCGAACCCACAACCTAACGGTTAACAGCCGTTCGCTCTGCCATTGAGCTACTCCCCAGTAAATCGGGGCGCAGCAGCCGATTGAGGCCATCAGCACTGTGCCGACCCCTACTGTATCGGCAGCGCCGTCAGCCCGGCCTCGACCTCAGCGTGGCAGTTGGAACACAGCAGCACACACTTCTCGGCTTCGACGCGGAGGACGTCGATCGCGAGCGTCACGCCCGCTCGCGACAGGCCGATCCGCTTCTCGTTCGGATCCAGGTGATGAAACTGCAGTGCGCCCAGGTAGCGGTCATAACCACAGATCGCACACCTCCCTCCCGCCTCCGCGGCAAGCACCTCTTTGATGCGCCTCCGCCCGGCGGACTACGGATTCGACGCGACAGCGTCGGCATCGGTAATAGCCATCACGGCTGAGGACAAACTCAGTCTCGCCATGGAGGCGACAGAACCTCAAGGTAGCCGCTGGCGTCGCCCCCTCCTCCATCGCTCCCACGCGAGACCGCGTTGCCCTCGCGGTCCTCAGACCGTACCGGTCAATCCACTTCTTCACGGTCGCCTGGCAACGTCCCAGCTCCATGGCGATCTCTCGGATCGTCAAGCCCTCAGTGATCAACCTTTCGAGGTCTTGGCGTGGAAGTCCACGACCGCTTCCTTGCCGGTCAGTTTGTCCTGTTCCACCTACTAGCACGAACGTATGTTCGCATTTCGCTCGGACGGAAAGACGACGGTGGCGCGCGCTTGGTCGCCCTCGTGGGCGGTGGCTCGCTGCAATACGGTGTTGCCAGATGAACGCGCATCAGAATCTCGGCTGAAGGCAAGGGTCGCGCCCGATGTCGATGCCCTGGCCCACCACTCCCCCGACGGCACGGGACAGGGCCACCTACGCCGATGCCGAGCCGCGCTCGTTCTGGTTGGATCAGCTCCCGCCGCGGCAGCGGGAGCGTCCTCTCACAGAGTCAACTGAGGCTGATCTGTGCATCATCGGAGGAGGCTTCACCGGGCTGTGGGCCGCTCTGCACGCCAAGGCCGACGACCCGGAGCGCGATGTGCTCCTGATCGAGGCGGACGAGATCGGCGGAGCCGCCAGCGGGCGCAACGGGGGTTTCTGCATCGGCTCACTCACGCACGGGCTGGAGAACGGTCTGGCGCGTTTCGCCGATGAGCTGCCCCTGCTCGAGCGCTTTGGTCGGGAGAACATGTCTGAGCTGATCGGTGACCTCGAACGTCACGGGATTGCCTGCGACCTCGAGCTGACAGGGGAGCTCACGCCGGCGGTTGCCGCCTACCAGGTCGCCGAGCTAGAGGAGAGCCGTACGCTGCACGAGCGCTACGGCTACGCCACCGAGTTTTTCCCCGATGCGGGATCGATACAAGCCGAGATCGCCTCGCCCCTTTACGAGGCGGCCCTGTGGGTCAAGGACGCGGGCGGCGTGCTCGATCCCGCCAAGCTTGCACTCGGCCTGCTCGGAGCCGCGCGGGAAGCCGGGGTGCGGGTGCATGAATCAACCCGAGCCACGGCGTTCGGAGACACACCCGCCGGTGGGGTGAGCATCGAGACCGCCGCCGGCGTCACCATCACCGCCCGGAGAGCGCTGCTCGCCACCAACGCCTTCCCGCCGCTGCTGCGGGCGATCCGGCGGTACATCGTCCCGATCTACGACTACGCGCTCGTGAGCGAGCCGCTCACCGCCGCTCAACTCGGGTCACTCGGGTGGCGCCGCCGGCAGGGCGTCGGCGACGCCGGCAATCAGTTCCATTACTACCGGCTCACCGCGGATGACCGGATCCTGTGGGGAGGCTTCGAAGCGGTGTACCGATTCGGAGGACCCGTCGGCCCGCAGCTGGATGAGGATGACCGCACGTTCGGGCGCCTGGCTCAGAACTTCCTGACCACGTTCCCCCAGCTGGATGGGATCCGCTTCAGCCATCGCTGGGGCGGGGCGATCGACACGTGCAGCCGCTTCTCGGTGTTCTTCGGCACTGCCCGCGCGGGCCGGGTCGCGTACGCCGCCGGCTATACGGGACTGGGCGTGGCCGCCACCAGGTGGGGAGCCAGGGTCGCGCTTGACCTCCTGGACGGACGGCAGACCGAGGCCACAGCGACCCGCTACGTGCGCACCAAGCCGGTCCCGTTTCCCCCGGAACCGCTGCGCACGGCTGTCATCCAACTGACCCGCAACCGGCTCGCGGCGGCCGACCGACGCGATGGCCGGCGCGGACTGTGGCTGGGGACACTGGACCGGCTCGGCCTCGGGTTCGACAGCTGATTCGAACGCCAACAGCCGAGGCGCCCGGTCGGGCGAGGTCAAGGCGCGGTGTGAGAGCTCAGGTGGGCTTCTCGATCTTGGACACGACGGCACCGATGGCCTCACGTACCTCCTGCCGACGCCGGGCCAGCTCGTGGATCCCCGGCTGGCCCTCCGCCCGGGCACGGACGATCGCTCGGTCGAGGCGAGCGAGCTCCAGCAGCAGCCGCGAGTGCTCCAGCTGGTCGGCGGTGACCTCACGGCCACGGCCGGCCCGGTTGACCAGGTCGGCGACCGCGCGCGCGAGCTCGTCATCGTCGGCGGGCAGATCGGCCAGCGGCGACTCGGTGCGGCCGACGAGGTGCCGGGCCACGCGGCGGAGCAGCTCACTGGTGAACAACTCGTCAGGCTCGATCGCGGCCAGCGCGGCGCGCCGGCCGCGGGTGCGGCCAGGCACATGGCCAGAAACGCGCGCTCGGCCCGTACGGCCTGATCCACGGGACGCTCGCCCCTCCCCATCTGCCCCGCCGTCACCGCGAGACGCTCCGGCGAAGTGGAGGCGCCGTGCCGGCCCGCCCGCGGTCGCGGCCCGACCCGGCCCCGAGCCGCGCTCGGGCCCCAGCAGGGTGACCAGACGCGCGCTTCGGTCAGCTCCAGCGCGCCGGCCACCCGGCGGACCAGCTCGTCGCGCAGCACGCTCGCCGGCAGCGGCGCCAGCGACGGGCGCAGCGCCGCGATCGCGCGGTCCTTGCCCTCGGCGCTGCCCAGCTCGGCCTGGTCGAGGATCCGCTCGCACCTCGAAGACGACATACGGCACCGAGGTCGCGACCCGCTCGCGCAGGCCGTCCGCTCCCTCCTGCGCGATCAGGTCACCGGGGTCGCCGCCCGGCGGCAGCGGCACGACCCGGAGCTCGAGCTCCGAGTCGGCGCACAGCCGGGCGGCCCGGACCATCGCGTCCTGGCCGGCCCGTCGGCATCGAGGCACAGCTCCAGCACGTCCACCAGCCGGACCAGCTCGCGCACCTGCTCCTTGGTCAGCGACGTGCCCATGATCCCGACGGCGTTGCGGATCCCGGCCTGGTGCAGCGCGATCACGTCGGTGTAGCCCTCGACCAGAACCATCCGCCCGGCCTTGGCGGCCGCCGGCGCGCGCGCCAGGTCGATCCCGTAGAGGACCTCGCGCTTGTGGTAGAGCGTCGCCGTCGGGGGTGTTGACGTACTTCGGCCCCTCGGCCTCGCCCCATCGTGCGCCCGCCGAAGCCGCGGACGCGGCCGCGGGCGTCGGCGGTCGGGAACATGATCTTGCGCTCGGAAGAGGTCGAAAGCTGCCGGGCCGGCGCGCGGAGCGCTGGAGCCAGCCCGGCCGCCAGCAGCTCCTCGTCGGTGTAGCCGGCCTGCCGCGAGGCGACGCAGGATCCGGTCCCAGGCGCTCGGGCGCGTAGCCGACCCGGAACTCGCGCAGGGTCTCCTCGGTGAAGCCGCGCCCGAGCAGGTAGTCGCGGGCCGGGACGGCCTCCCGCGGCCTCCCACAGGTAGCGCGAGTAGTAGGTCGGCGGCCGGGTCAGCAGCGCGTACAGGCGCTCACGGCGGCCCGCGCGGCGGCCGCGGCCGCCGGGTCCTCCTCCTCGGTCTGCGAGCGTCACGCCGAAGCGGTCGGCGAGCGACTCCAGCGCGCCCTTGAAGTCGAGTCCCTCGGTCTGCATGACGAAGTCGAACGGGTCGCCCGACTCCGAGCAGCCGAAGCAGTGGTAGAGCTTCTCGTCCGGGCTGACGTGGAAGGACGCCGTGCGCTCGTCGTGGAACGGGCAGCAGCCGAAGTAGCTGTTGACGCCGGCGCGCCGCAGCTCGAGCTCGGGCCGAGACGAGCGCCACCATGTCGACCGCGTCCCGCACGCGGTCGCGCGAGTCGGCGGTGTAGCGACTCACGGCGCGAACGCGACCGGCACCGTCAGCGCCTCGAACTGCGCGAATGCAGAACCGGTCGGTCATACCGGCGACGTAGTCGGTGACGCGGCGCGCCAGCTCGCCCGTCGGGGATCGAGTCCGGGATCTCCTCGGGGTGGCGCAGAAGTGGTCGAACAGGGTGCGGACCACGAGGTCGATCTTGGCATGTTCCCGGGTCGCCTCGGGTCCGAGATAGACGCGCTCGAACATGAACGTGCGCAGCGCCGCTCATGGCACCGCCGATCTCCTCGCCCTGGACGATGTCGCCCGGCCACAGCGGACTGCTCGACGAGGTCGTGGACGAGCGTGTCGATCCGGCGCGAGCCCGCGTCCCCGAGGATCGCGATCGGATCGGCCGGCAGGTCGGCCGCCGTGATCACGCCGGCGCGGACGGCGTCATCGATGTCATGGTTGATGTAGGCGATCCGGTCGACCAGCCGCACGATCTTGCCCTCCAGCGTGCCGGGCGCCACCGCCCGTCCGGAGTGGCCGCGGATGCCGTCGCGAACCGGCGCGGTCAGGTTCAGGCCGCCGCCGTCGCGCTCGAGCACGTCGACGACCCGAACCGAGTGCTCGTTATGCCAGAAGCGAGGCGCCGAACCGCTTGGTCAGGCAGTTGTCCAGCGCCTCCTCGCCGATGTGGCCGAAGGGCGGATGGCCGAGGTCATGGCCGAGGCCGATCGCCTCCACCAGATCCTCGTTGAGCGAGAGGGCACGCGCCACCGTCCGTGACACCTGCGTGACCTCGAGCGTGTGGGTCAGGCGCGTCCGGTAGTGGTCGCCCGTGGGGCAGCACGAACACCTGGGTCTTGTGCTTCAGCCGGCGGAACGACTTGGAGTGCACGATCCGATCCCGGTCGCGCTGGAAAGGCGTACGCAGGCCACAGTCCGGCTCGGGCCGCTCCCGGACGGCCGGGTAGGAGCGCGCCGCCAGGGGCGATAGCTCCGACTCCTCCCTGGCCTGGATGCGAGCGGCGAAGGCTTCGGCCACGCTGCCCGCAGGGTGAGCGTCGGTCGGAGTGGGCGCGGGTCGGTTCACATAACCGATTGTGGCAGCGCGACAGGCGAACGTTGGGCCGCCTGAGCCACCGGTCGCAAGCGCACCTGGGCGTGGTGCTCAGCCATCTCGCGGATCGCGCGCTCGGCCTGTTGCAATGCTCGCTCGCCGGCCGGCGGTGGATCGGACAGCGTCCGCCCGATCGCGCCGACCAGGAACGAATAGGCCTCCTCCCCCAGGGCGAAGGACGAGGACTCACACGAGCTGCAGACCACACCGCCGGCGGCGGCGGAGAAGCCGGTCAGATGCTCACGCTCCCCGCAGTCCGCGCACGAGCCCAGCTGGGGAAGGATCCCGGCAGCCAGAAGCAGCTTGAGCCGGAAGGCCAGGGCGTTGGCGGGACCACAAACCGACCCTCCAGCCTCCAGCAGCGAGAGCTCCCTGCCGAGCAGTGTGAATACCTCCGGATGCGGGTCACCGGTCTCGAACAGCCGCGCCACGGCATCGCAGGCACGTGCGGCCGCATCGAGTGCGGGGGCACTTTCCCGTAGGCGAGCGTGGCTATCGATCGTGTCAACGCCGGTCACCGTGTACAGGTCGCCCCGACCCTCGTGCAGCATCACCGCGATCTGGAAGAAGGGCTCCAGCCTGGCGCCGAAGCGGCTGCGGGCTCGCCGCGCCCCTTTGGCGATTGCGCTCAGACGACCCTTCTCCGGGGTATACAGATGGAGGATGCGGTCAGCTTCCCCATATCGGATGGAGCGCAGCACGATTGCCTCGGTCTTCAGCGCGACGCCCATGCTATACTTTATGAAGTAATGAAGTCGGTCAAGTTTTACACCACTAACACGTGTCCCTACTGCAGGAGTGCCAAAGCGCTCCTGGATCGCCGGGGGATCTCGTACGAAGAGATCAATTTGACACGCGATCCGGACAGCCGGCAGGAACTGGCAGAGTTGACCGGCATGATCACGTTTCCGCAGATCGTGATCGACGGCGTCCCCATCGGCGGCTTCCAGGAGCTGCTGGCGGCCGACAGGGCCGGGCGCCTGAGCGAGCTGCTCGCGGCCTAGGGCTTCGGCCCGGACCGCCTGGCTCATCGCGAGCGGCAGCTAGGTCTTGCCAGCCGGCCGCGGACGCCGCGCCCTGGGTCTCGGCTGGCAGTGCTCGCACGCGTAGGTCCCACGCCCGCCCACCACGAACTTGCGGATCGGGGTGCCACACACCGGACAGGGAAGCCCCTCCCTGCGGTGTACGAGAAACCGGTCCTGAAAGCTCCCTCGGGCACCATCGACGTGGCGGAAGTCATCGATCGACGCCCCTTTGGCGTCGATGCCTGCACTCAGCGCCTCCTCGACGCCTATACGCACCTTCTCCCACTGTGACCGGGTGAGCCGGCCGGCCGGGCGCAGAGGATGCACCCGGGCGCGGAACAGCGCCTCGTCGGCGTAGATGTTGCCCACCCCGGCCACGCGACGCTGGTCCAGCAGGAAGGACTTGACCGGAGCGACCCGTCCCTTGGCCAGCGTGTGGAGATGCTCAGCGGTGAACTGCGGGGTAAACGGCTCCACCCCCAAACGCTCGCCGAGGTACAGCGTCACGCGCCTCGGCCCCGTGCACCAGGTGACCGGTGCCGAATCGCCGCGGGTCGATGTAGATGAGGCGGTCCCCCCCATCCAGTCCGAACCGGACCCGGGTATGGAGGGGCTCCCCCACCGGGTCCCACAGCAGCGCTCCGGTCATGCGGAGGTGGATCAGCAGGGAGCGCTCGCCCGAGAGCTCCCAGATCAGATACTTGCCGGCCCGGCTCAGCCGCTGCACCTGGGCTCCGGTCAACTCGGCGGCCACGATCTCCGGCGCCACCGGCCGGGTCCAGCGGGCGTCGAGGATCTCCACCGTCTCCAGCGTGCGGCCCTCTAGATGCGGTGCCAGCTGGCGGCGGATCGTCTCGACCTCGGGAAGCTCAGGCATGCACCCTCACACGAACGAGCTGCCGGGCAGTCCGTCCGCCTCCTGTCCGGTCAACCAGATCATCACGCTCGCCCCCACATCGGCCATCGGGCCGTCGTGGCGGCGCGAGCCGTGTCCCTTGAAGGCGGCCAGGAGCGGTACGTGCTCTCGCGTGTGGTCAGTGTGCGCAGCGGCGGGATCGCAGCCGTGGTCTGCAGTCAGCACCAGCAGATCATCCTCCCCGAGCCCGTCCAGCCATCCGGCGACCGCGCGATCGATCTCCGCCAGCGCGTGGCCAAATCCGGTGGCATCGTGGCGGTGCCCGTACACCTGGTCGGTCTCGATCAGGTTGGTGAATACGAGCCCCCCCGAGAACGACTCGATCAGCCGGCCCGTCTCGGCCAGAGCCAGCGTGTTGGTGGCGCCAGGATGCTGCTCGTCGATGCCCCGGCCGGCGAACAGCTGCCCCACCTTTCCGACCGTGTGCACCGGGACGTTGCGGTCGTGCAGCTCGTCCAGGTAGGAGCGTCCGGGTGGGGGTAGGGCCAGATCCCGCCGCCCATCGGTGCGCTCGAACGAGCCGGGAGCCCCGCGGAAAGGTCGGGCGATCACACGCCCGACCGCATGCCGGACCGGTAGCTCGCTCCGCACGCGGGCGCAGATGGCGTACAGCTCGTCAGCTGGGACGCAGTCGACATGGGCGGCGATCTGCAACACCGAGTCCTGGCTCGTGTAGACGATCAGCGAGCCGGTGCGCAGGTGCTCCTCGCCGAAGTCCTCGATCGCCCCGATCCCGTTGTAGGGCTGGTTGCACACGATCTGGCGCCCGCTGGCCCCACTGACCACGCTCATCACTTCGAGCGGGAAACCCTGCGGGTAGGTGGGAGCGGGCGAGGAGCAGGGCGCCCCCATCAGCTCCCAGTGGCCGGCCGTGGAGTCCTTGCCGTAGCCCGCGGCGGCGAGGCGGCCGTGCAAAACCGGATGCTGGGCCGGCGGCACCCCGGTCAACGGCAGGATCGATCCCAGCCCCAGAGCCCCGAGCGTCGGCAGCTCCAGATCGGTCCGGGAGGCGACGTGGCCAAGCGTGTTGGCACCCTCGTCGCCGTAGGTCGGCGGCGTCCGGCAGGCCCCGACGCCGCAGGCGTCGAGCACGACAACGAACGCGCGCCTCACGCCGGGAGGCGGGGTACGGCTCCGTGGTCCACGCTGGGATTCTGGCAGCCCAGGGTCGGTCGGCGAACCCGACTCGCGCCGGACCGCCGACCATGCCCCCCGGCCCAGTCTCAGCCGGCCGTCGCTTCCAGGTGCGCCCGGGGGTGGGCGTCGAAGTACACGTCCCGCAGCCGCTCGGCCGAAAGGTGGGTGTAGATCTGGGTGGTGGCGATATCAGCGTGGCCCAGCATCTCCTGGAGCGAGCGCAGGTCACAGCCGCCGGCCAGCAGGTGAGTGGCGAAGGTATGTCGCAGCGTGTGCGGACTCATGCGCTCCAGACCGGCGGTGCGGGCGTGGCGCTGGACGATCTTGTAGAGCCCCTGGCGGGACAGCGGCCCTCCCCGCTGGTTGACGAATACGTGAGCCTCGTCTCGCTGGCCGACCAGCCGGGGTCGGGATGAGCGCAGATACCGCTCCAGCGTCTCGGTCGCCTTGCTGCCGATGGGGACGAGCCGCTCCTTGGACCCCTTGCCCCGAGCCAGCAACACTCCGGCCTCCAGGTCGAGCTCTGAGAGGGTCAGCCCGATCGCCTCCGAGGCACGCAGGCCACAGGCATACATCGTCTCCAGCAGGGCTCGGTCACGCAGTGCGGCCGGGTTGTTGCCCGCAGGCTGCGAGAGCAGACGGTTGACCTCGTCGCGGCTCAGCACCTTGGGCAGTCGCCCGCGGGGCGCGGCGGGCGCAGCTCCCGGGTGGGGTCGCCATCGAGGATGCCCTCGCGGCGCAGGTGCCGGTAGAACGACCGCAGGCAGGCCACCTTTCGCTGCAGGGTGGCCGGCGCCGCGGGGCGGCGTCCATCGGCGCCCTGCGCCAGCTCCGTGAGGAAGTCAGCCAGATCGACGCCGCCGGCGGCCAGCGGGTCGACGCCTCGGCGGGAGAGGAACTCACCCAGCTGCTGAAGGTCGGATCGGTAGGCCTCGAGCGTGTTGCGAGACAGGCCGCGTTCCAGCTCAAGATAGGCCAGAAAGTCGAGCGTGAGCTCGGTCAGATGCTGTGCGGCGCGAGCTCGGTGGTGGCCATGAGCGGCTACTTCGCGCCGCCCCGCCGCGCTCCTGCCCTCGCACGCCGCGTTGCCTACCGGACGGCTCCCCCGCCGCCCGCCGGGACGCGAGCCAGAGCAGCGCGATCAACGACTTGCTGTCCTCGCACTCCGCCACCGCGGCATCGAGCTCCTCCAGCGGCCAGGGGATGATCTCGATGCGCTCGTCTTCATCGGCCTCGGCACCGTCGGTGGCATCGCTCAGCCCGGTGGCCAGGTACAGCCACACGCGCTCGTCGCTGAACCCCGGACTGGTGAAGAAGCTGAACAGCTCACGCCAGTGCGTGGCCTGCTTGCGGATCTCCTCGCTCAACTCCCGCTGGGCCATCTCCAGCGGCGACTCGCCCGGGACGTCCAGCTTGCCGGCGGGCACCTCGAGGGACGCACGGGCACCGGCCGCCTCACGCGGCTGGCGGGTCAGCCAGACGTGCGTGTCGTCGACCGCCAGAATCCCCGCCGCGCCCGGATGCCAGACCTTGTCCCGAGTGACCTCCTCGCCGTCGGCGTGCCGGAAGCGCTCGGTTCCGGCGCGGATGATGTTCCCCTCCCAAGCGACCCGCGCTCCGGTCAGCTCGAACCCGTCAAGCTCGTTCATCACGCCGCCTCGAGCAACGGCTCGCCCGCCCGCTCAAGGAGGGCCAGGACCAGCTCCAGCCCGCCCTCCAGCGCGGCCACGCTGACGCGCTCGGTCGGCTCATGGTTTCGCTCGGTGCCGTTGGCCAGGTTGGCGCAGGGAAAGCCGGCGGCCACAAACGCGTTGACGTCGGAGCCACCGCCGGTGGTGATCATTTCCGGCGCGTACCCGATCGCCTGAAGCGCTCGCTGGGCCAGCTGGATCACGGGCTCCGCCGGGCGCAAGCGGAAGCCGGTGAACAGCTTCTCCACGATCACGTCGAGATCACAGGCCGCAGCGTCCACCTCGTCCTGGAGGTTGTCGACCAGCGAGGTCACCAGCTGCTCCACGCGGGCCGGGTCGATGGCCCGGACCTCGATCTCCACCCGGCATCGCTCCGCCACGACGTTTGTGGCTGTACCGCCGGCGATCGTCCCGACGTTCACCGTGGTCTCCGGATCAAGCCGGCCCTGCGGCATCTGTGCGATCGCCCGGGCTGCCGCGACGATCGCGTTGGCTCCGTCCTCTGGCCGGATGCCGGCGTGGGCGGCCCGGCCGCGGATGTCGGCCGTGATCTTCATGTGCGTCGGCGCCGCCGACACGATTTCTCCCAACGGGGTGGCGTGATCGAACACGTAGCCGAACTGACTTTGCAGCCGGGAGACGTCGAAGGCCTTGGCGCCACGCAGGCCCGTCTCCTCGCACACGGTGAACACCAGCTCGACGCCAACGTCGGGCGGCGGTCCGAGCGTCAGCCGGCGAGCGGCCTCCACCAGTGCGGCCACGGCGGACTTGTTGTCGGCCCCCAGAATCCCGTCGCCGGCGTTCTCCCATCCGCCTGCTCGCAGTACGGGCTCGACCGGCGCGGTGAGCGGCACCGTGTCCATGTGCGCGCACAGCATCAGCGAGCGGTCGCTGCGCCCGGGGATGCGCACGAGCAGGTTGCCCGCATCTGAGCCGGCCTCGGCGCCGGCACCGTCCTCCTCCACCTCCAGGCCCATCCCGGTCAGCTCACGGGTCAGCCAGTCAGCCACCTCCCGCTCGTGCCCGGTCGGGGATTCGAGGCGGCAGAGCGTTTCGAAGGTGGCGGCGAGGCGGTGGCGCTCCAGCTCGCTGAGCGCCGCGTTCACGACCGGCTGATCGGCGCGGCAGGCTGGTCCGCGGAGCCGGCCGGCGGTGTCCCGTGACCGTCCTGGCGGGAGCGATCCAACGAGGCGCCCACGAACTCCCGGAACAGCGGAGCGGGACGATCCGGACGGGACTTGAACTCCGGGTGGTACTGAGAGGCGACGTAGAACGGGTGGACGTCCCGAGGCAGCTCGGTCACCTCCACCAGGCGCTCATCCGGCGAGGTGCCGGAGAAGACCATGCCGGCCGCCTCCAGGCGCTTGCGGAGATGGTTGTTGACCTCATAGCGGTGGCGGTGGCGCTCGTACACGACCGCCTCTTCGTAGAGCTCGCGGACCAGGGTGCCGTCGTGGAGCTTGATCGGGTCGGCGCCCAGCCGCATCGTGCCGCCCATATCGGCGATCTCCTTCTGCTCAGGGAGCAGGTCGATGACCGGGAACGGCGTCTCGGGATCCATCTCGGTGGAGTTGGCACCAGGCATTTCGGCCACGTGGCGGGCGAACTCGCTGACGGCGACGTGCATGCCCAAGCACACCCCGAGGTACGGGATCCGCTCCTCCCGGGCGATCCTGGCCGCTGCGATCTTGCCCTCGAAGCCGCGCCCACCGAACCCGCCCGGGATGAGGATCCCGTCCACGGCTCGCAGCTGGGCATCGACGGCGGGCTCGCCCACCGACTCCGAGTCGATCCACTCGATCTTGACCTTGCAGCCGTGCTCTACACCGCCGTGGCGCAGCGCCTCGACCACCGACAGATAGGCGTCCTCCAGCTGCACGTACTTCCCGACCAGGGCGATCCTGACCTCTTCCCTGGCCTCCCGGTTGCGGTCGATGATCGCCTGCCAGCCCGACAGGTCCGGATCTGCCACGGACACGCCGAAGTGCTCGTCCAGGATGAAGTTATCGACGCCCTCCTCGTGGAAGGCCAGCGGGACGCTGTAGATGTCCTTGACGTCGTAGGCGGAGACCACCGCCTCGATGGGCAGGCTGGCGAACAGTGCGATCTTGCGCCGGATGTCTGACGAGAGCACGGCCTCGGAGCGGCACATGACCATGTCGGGGGCGATACCGATGCGCCGCAGCTCGTTGACAGAGTGCTGCGTGGGCTTGGTCTTCAGCTCCCCGGCGTGGCCGATGTAGGGCACCAGCGTGAGGTGGATGAACATGCACCGGCGCCGGCCGACGTCGACGGGGAACTGCCGGATCGCCTCCAGGAACGGGAGCGACTCGATGTCGCCGACGGTGCCGCCGATCTCCGTGATCACGAAATCGACGTCACTGGAGTCGGCCATCAACCGGATCCGCTGCTTGATCTCGTCTGTGATGTGCGGGACCACCTGCACGGTGGCGCCCAGATAGTCGCCTCGCCGCTCACGGCGGATCACGGTGTTGTAGATCCCCCCGGCGGTGACGTTCGACGCCCGGGAGGTGTTGGCGTCGGTGAAGCGTTCGTAGTGACCGAGGTCCAGGTCGGTCTCGGCCCCGTCCTCGGTGACGAACACCTCGCCGTGCTGGTACGGAGACATGGTGCCCGGATCGACGTTGATGTACGGGTCGAACTTCTGGATCTGCACGTCAAGCCCGCGGGCGCGGAGCAGGCGCCCGATCGAGGCCGCGGCGATCCCCTTCCCCAGCGACGAAACGACGCCGCCTGTGATGAAGATGAACTTGGTTTCGCCCTGGGTCATAGATCAGCGTCCTTCTTAACCGAGTTTACGCTGGGGCTCGAAACTACCCGCGCGGGCGGACGTCAGTGGCCACGCTTGCCGCACTCTGGGAGAGAAACCCGCGCTGGGCGCGGAAAACCTTCCCAGAGTCCGCAGGGCATGTGCGGGTCAGCGGGGGGCCGAGATCGTGCGCTTGCTCAGCGCGGCGCGCCGCACCTGCGCGGCGCAGAACGGTTCGACCGCCCACTGGCCCCGGGAGAACGCCTTCGTGTAGTCGGAGTTGTGGATCGAGTCTGGGTTCTCGGACTCGCCGTAGGTCACGAACGTCCACTGCCGGACCGGGCAGCCGTGGCGCTGGAAGCCCATCACCGCGATGAAGCTGGAGCCGTCCGGCACACCCGGATAACCCTTCCCCGCCACCCACGAGTTGTTGATCGCGTCAAACACGCCGTAGGGGTCGCCGGGGCCGCCACCGAGCGGGATCCGCTTGCCGCGGCGGACCACGTACTGGTACGTGCCGAGCTGAGCGTTCAGCGGAATGCCGGAGCTGCGCAGGTCCTGAACCGCGTCGGCGAACGCCCGCTCCACCAGGGGATTGGCCGTGTTCAGACCGCTTGGCGTGGTGATCGGGTTCGAGGTGCTGAACGGCTCGGTGAAGAAGCTGTCGGAGCCTTCGTACTGCGCGCTGGAAACGCCCGACGGGACCGCTGTCGTGTTCGCGTACAGGCGCTCGGTGAAACGGCGGAACAGCAGCGCCCCAGGGGAACGAAGGCCGTAGCGCCCGCCCCAGGCGGCCAGCACCGGACAGGCGGCGGACACGTTCACCGGCCCGCTCGACCCAACCATCACCGGATCTGTACGGCAGAAACTGACCAGCGCGCCGCGCCACAGCTGGGCGAGATAGGTCTGGTTGGAGGTGTCCAGGCGGGCGAGGTCGGCCATCGTGAACCGCCTGCCCGGCAGGCCGTCGGTCCCGGCCAGCCGCTCCCTGATCATCGCCAGCCCCAGCCGCGTGCGCATCGAGCGCTCCGTGCCCGAATCGCCGATCACCCGGGCAAAGCCGCTCAGCGGGTGCGCCGGGTTGGTCATCCACTGGCTGTCGTTCGAGTTCTCCACGTAGTCGCGGCGCTCGAGCGTCGGGATCAGCGACGGCGGGAAGATCCCGGGCGCTGCGGCCTTGGGCGAGCTCTGCCACTTGCAGGCTGATCTCGAGCCGTCCAGGAACGGGATGCCGGTCTCCTTGTAGACGGCGACCGTGGCGCCCCCGGCGGAGCACGACTGAGCCTCGGCGTCGGTCACGTACGGAATTGCGCCGTCCATCGTGTAGTAGGCGTGTCCGGAACGGTCGGCGGCGATGCTGTTGACCCACGGGATGCCCTCGTAGTGACGCTCGATCCAGTTGTACCGGGCGACGCTCTGGGCCTCGTCATTGAGCAGGAAGTGGTTGAGGAAGCGGAAGTTGCCGGCGTTCACGTCACCCAGCGACCAGGCGACCGAGCTCGTCCACGGCAGTGGGATGCCCTCGATCGACGTCAGCATCGGCCCGAACCGGCTGCTGTACAGGGTCCTCGTGACCCGCGTCAGCGCGCCGGAGGATCCGCGTTCCGTGACCGTGACCTTGGTGCCGTGCATCGCGATCTGCTTGCCGTCCAACATGTAGGCGTGCGGGTTGCTCGGCGCCAGAGTGAGCTCGTACGGGGTGAAGCGCCAGGCGCTGGCCACTGTGTGGGTCCAGGCCAGGCCTTTGGTCTGCCCAATCAGCACGAGCGGCACCCCGTACAGGCCCGCCCCGGACACGTCGAGCTTGCCCGGGATCTGGAGCTGCATCTGGTAGAGGCGCTCCCCGCCGACCCAGGGGAAGTGGGGGTTGCCCAGCACCATGCCCATCCGGTTGGCGGTGGCCTGCGAACCCAGCGCGACGCCGTTGGAACCGGCAGTGAGGGGGAACGGAGTCAGGTTTCGCTTGCCGGCGGCCAGCGCAGCCAGCGCGGCATGCGACCGAGCCTGGGCCGCTGCCCCCGCCGTGGGACTCGCCGTGGGGGCGGCGCCGCCGATCCCGTCGATCGCCACTCCTGCGCTGGCGAGGCTGCCCAGCTGGTCGAAGAGGCGGTAGACGTCGAGCGCCGTGATCGGGCGGACCCAGGCGGCGCCGCGGCAGCGTCGGATCGGGCAGGTGCCGCACCCCGGTACGCCGCAGATACCGGTTGTAGCCCTTCACGTACCCGTTGACGATCTGCTTGACCTGGGGCAGCGGCCCGGCGGGCGGGCGTGCACGGATCATCCGCTGGATGACCTTCGAGTTGTTGATCGAGCCGTAGAAGAGGTCCGAGTCGAGGTTGTTGTTGACGGTCCCGTTGCCCTGGAAGTCCCACGTGGCGTTGGGGCCGAAGTAGCGCGAGCGCTGGGCCTCGACGGTGACGTAGCTCTGGGCGATCGTGCACAGGTCATCGGCGGCGAACGCGTACCCGACGCCGAGCCCCAGGCCTTCCCAGTTACGGGCGGTGATGTGGGGCACGCCGTAACGGGTGCGGATGATCGTGGCCTTCAGCGGCGAAGCCCGGTGCCGGGCGTGATGAGGCCGTGCGACAGCGACCCCGGCGGCAATGAGGCTGACAGCCAACAGCAGTACCGCGAAACCCAAGCGGCGCATCCCGAGCGGCACACTACCCGGCAAGAACTGGCCGCGCGCCACTCACTCTGGGAACGAAACTGGCCGTAATGACCAGAAACCTTCCCAGAGTGCACCCGTCAGGCGGCCTTGAGCAGCTCCCGGGCGTGGCCGCGGGCGGCGCGGTCGCCGTCCTCCGCGCCCAGCATCCGCACGAGCTCACCGACGACTGCATCGCCCGCCAGCGGTGTCACCGTCGTCAGCGGCGGGGTCACCGAGCCGTCCTTGACGATCGTGAAGTGCTGGGCAGCCAGGGCGGCGACCTGGGGCAGGTGGGTGATGCAGAGGATCTGCCGGCCTTCGGCCAGCGCGCGCAGCTGCTCGCCGACCGCCCGGGCCGTGCGGCCGCCGACACCGGCGTCGATCTCGTCGAAAACGATGAGTTCGCCGGAGCTGCTGTGGGCGACTCCCAGAAGGGCCAGCATCACCCGGGAGAGCTCGCCGCCCGAGGCCACCTCGCGGAGCGGGCCGGCCGGCAGCCCGGCCCCGGTGGCGATCATGAACTCGACGACATCGCCTCCGCGCGGGCCGTACCCGTCGTCGCGGTCGCTCACCGATACCTCGAAGCGGGCGTCGGGCATGGCCAGCTCGGCCAGGCGCTCACGCACCGCCGCGGCCAGCCGGGGGGCGGCTCCGACCCGTGCGGCCCGGAGTTCCGAGGCGACCGACGCTTGCTCGCTGGCCGCCGTAACTAGGTTCTGTTCGGCACACTCGAGTGCCTCACTGGAGCCATCCAGTTCGGCCTTACGAGCGCGGCAGTTGTCCGCATGGGACAGGACTGAGGCGATGCTGCCCCCGTGCTTGCGCGATAGGCGGGCGAATTGCGCGAGCCGCTCTTCTATTTCGTCGAGGCTGCGAGCGGAGCCTTCGGAACCGTCCAGGTTGGTCAGGTACAAGCGCAGCTCGCCCGCCAGGTCCTCAGCCTCGTAGCGCAAGGCGTTCATGCGCTCGGCGAATGGAGCGAGAGAACCGTCGTATGGAGCAGCCGCCTCGAGAGCGGCAGCGGCTGCGGCGAGCCGGGCTCCCGCGCCCTCCCCCTCCTCGGGCGTCACGGCCTCGGCACCGGCCGAGGCTGCGCCCCGCAGCGTCTCCAGATGGCGCAGGCGGTCGCGCTCGGCTACCAGCTCGCGCTCCTCCTCCTCGCTCGGACCCACCGATTCGATCTCATCCAGCTCGAAGGCGACCAGATCGAGCTCGCGGTCGCGCGCCCCCGCGAGCGCCCGCAGCTCCTCGACGCGCGCCGTCAGCGTCCTGACGCGCTCGTGAGCCCCCAGGGCCTGGAGGCGGCGGCTGGATTGCTCTGGGCCGCAGAAGGCGTCCAGGGCCTCCAGCTGGGCGGTGGTCAGCATCAGCTTGCGATGCTCGTGCTGGCCGTAGAAGGCGATCAAGCGGCTGCCCAGCTCGCGCAGGTCCGCCACCGTGGCCGAGCGCCCGCACACGTATGCGCGCGTCCGCCCATCGGGCCACACCCGCCGGGCCAGGACCAGTTCATCCGCGCCGGAAGGAATGCGCTCATCGGACTCAGCCAACCAGGCAGGCAGCTCGAAAACCCCCTCCACGTACGCCTCGGCCGCCCCCTCGCGCACCACCCCCGACCGCGCCCGGCCGCCCAGCAGCAGGTCCAGCGCGTGAGCGAGCAAGGTCTTCCCCGCCCCCGTCTCGCCGGTCAACACGTTCAACCCGGCTCCGAGGCGCAGCTCGGCTCGCTCCATCAGGAGCAGATTCTCTACTCGAAGCTCATACAGCACGCGCCACGGTCTACCAGCCGGCCCCGACAGAAATCAGCGCGCGGCGGTCAGCCGCCCGAAGCGGTGGGCCAGCCGCCCGTAGAAGCTGGCCCCCGGCAGCTGGGCCAGGCAGGCCTTGCACGCCATGAACGACACGTCGAGGGTGCCTCCGGCGGGGATCTCGGTCGAGGGCCGGCCGTCCACCGCTGCCTCCACCGGCTCCTCGCGCGAGAGGTTGTGGACCGTCAGGACATCCCCCGGCGCCACCACCAGCGCCCGGGCGGTCAGAGTATGCGGCGCGATGAACGAGACCACGAAGCCCTCCACCCCCCAGGCCATGATCGGCCCGCCGTTGGCCAGGTTGTACCCCGTGGATCCAGCCGGGGTGGCCACCACGAGTCCGTCGCAGCGCACCCTCCCGACCTCGTCGCCACCGACCGAATACGCCAGCTCAGCCACGCGATTGCCTGGCTTGCGGTGGATCGCGACGTCGTTGATGGCCATCCAGCGCTGGCCGTCGTTGCGCAGCTCGATACCGGGCAGCTCCATGACCTCGAACTCGGCCTTCAGCGCCCGGCGGAAGCCGACCGACCCGCAGTCCCGGTCGACGGTGGCCAGGAACCCGACCTCGCCGAAGTTCACCGCGAACACCGGCACCCCCTTGCCGGCATACCGCCGCAGCCCGGTGAGGATCGTGCCATCGCCGCCCAGCACGACGCAGAGATCGACGCCCTCGTCACCGTCGGCGTTGACCTCGAGGCCTTCGGCCGCCACGAGCCCGTGCTTGCGCGTCTCCTCGGAGTCGAAGCGCAGGACGACGCCCAGTTCCCGGGCCTCCCGGAGGAGCTCCTCGATGGCCGGACGTGTCTCGGCCACGCGCCGGTGCGTGAGGACCCGCGCCACCCGGCTCAAACCTCCACCTCCTGCACCGCAGCCTCCAGATCCTCCACACCCGTCCCCCGCCCGCCCTCCGTGAACCACACGAACGTCTCCCGGTTCCCCTTGGGCCCGGGCAGTTCAGAGCTGGCGAAGCCCGCGACGGTCGCGCCGAGCCCAAAGCCGGCGCGACCGACTGACACGATCGCGTCCCGCCGGGCCGCAGGATCGCGTACCACGCCCCCTTTGCCCACGCGGCCGCGACCGACCTCGAACTGCGGCTTGACCATGGCCAGGCAGTCGTAGCGGGGCGCGGCGCAGGCGAGCACCGCCGGGAGCACCTTGCTCAGCGAGATGAACGAGACGTCGATCACGATCAGCTCGGGAGCGTACGGGAGGTCGACCGCTTTCAGCGCCCGGGCGTTGCGCCGCTCGATCACGGTCACCCGCGGATCCTGGCGCAGCCCCCAGTTGAGCTCCCCGTAGGCGACATCGACGGCGACCACATGGGCGGCACCGCGCTGGAGCAGGCAGTCGGTGAAGCCGCCGGTGGAGGCGCCGACGTCGAGAGCGTTCCGGCCGGCCACATCGAGCCCGAATCGGTCCAGGGCGTTGGCCAGCTTGACCCCGCCGCGGGAGACGTACTGAGGCGCCCGGACCACCTCCAGTTCGACGTCCTCGCGGACCAGCTGACCCGGCTTCTCGGCCCGGCGACGCTCCGGCAGGATCAGCACGTCGCCGGCCAGCACCGAGGCGGCGGCCCGCGTGCGCGACTCGAACAGGCCCCGCTCCGAGAGCAGCGCATCCAGCCGCACCCGCCTCAAGTGACCCACCTCACATAGAACAGGTTCTCATGCGGCAAAGATCAACGTGCATCATCTCTCCTCCCTGCGTCTGACCCGCCCCCGTGGCGGGTCAGACGCGCTTAAGGGGGAGTCAGTTCCAGAACTGGATGACGAACGCCGCCGGCTGGAGAATGCTGCCATTCCACGTGGCCACCTCGGCCTGGTAGCCCGAGCCACAATCGCCCGTTGTGACCGGAGCAGACACGCCCGCTCCGATCCCCGGAGCCTCATCGATCCCGTAATCAGGCGTCACCGTGGCCGACTTGAACGGGAACGACAACCCCTTGAAGCAGTAGAAGGCGGTATGCCTGGTGACGTTGGACGTTGAGACACGACGACCGGCCAGGACACCCCCAGCGTCCCCAACGGCCGCCCAGGCGACCGGCCCCCCGGCGAGCGCGGCCTTGGGTACGGTCAATCCCGCCGGATTGATCTTTGCGGCGGTCACTCCCCCGTTCTTGATCTTCTTGGTGGTGACGGCGTTCTTCTTCAGCTGCTTCGAGCCCACGCTGTTGGCGGGCAGGCTGCTCAGCGCGTAGCTGGTCCCGCCCAGCGCGACGAACAGCGCCACCAGCGATATGGCCAGCGCCGGCGAGGGCAGGCGGAGGCGTCGTCGCCAGCCGCCGCCGTCGGTGCGGTTGTCCTGCTCCAGGGTCATCTGGCCCTCCTTCATAGAGTGACGGTGCACCCGCACTCTCGGAGGAGGGCCTTCCAGTGGCCTTAGAGCCGGCTTAAGGCCTATGAGGGGCGGGCGGCGAGAGCGGCCGCCCGCCGGTTCTCAACTGAAGAACTGGATGAAGAACGAGGCCGCGACGTCGATTTTGCCCTTCCAGGGTGCTACCTCCGCCTGGGCCCCGGGACAATCTGACGAAGCTGGGACGGCCAGTTCGGCGCCGTAACCGGGCCCGAGTTTCGGTCCGAAGTCCGGCGTCACGGTGGCTGACTTGACCCGGACCGACAGCCCGGAGAAGCAGTAGGTGTTGCCGAACTTCACGGTGATGTTCGAGGCGGACACGCCGCGACTGGCGAGGATCTTCCCCGTCTTACTGACCTCCGCCCAAGCTGCTGGACTGTCCCCGATCCTGGCGGTGCCGGCGTGGGGCGCGGTCAATCCAGCCGTGTTGATCTTGCTCGCCGTGACAGCGTGTTTATGGATCTTCTGTGTGGTGACCGCGCTCCTCTTCAGCTGCTTGGTCCCCACGCTGTTGTTAGGAATGCTGCTGATCGCGTAGCTGGTTCCGCCCAGCGCGACGAACAGCGCCACCAGCGATATGACCAGTGCCGGTGATGGCTTGTGAAGCCTTCTCATATTGCCCCCTGCTCCCTTCGCTACGCGGGCGCCGCCCCCAGAGACGGTCGGAGCCGATGTGCAGCCCTAGTTGGTCGGGCAACGCTAAAGCCCGGCGAGACGCGCGTGTGAAGAATCTTTGCCGGAGGGGCCGCTCAGGCGACGCCGGAGCGGTCCGACACCGCAGCCAGGATGCGCTCAGCGATGCGCTCCGGCGTGTAGCCGACCTCGGCGTGCAGCAGCGGGGGGGCACCGTGGGTGACGTAGCGGTCGGGCAGCCCGACGCGCAGGATCCGCGGGACGTTGATGCCTGCATCGTTCAGCGTCTCCCACACGCCGGACCCGAAGCCGCCGGCCAGGACGCCCTCCTCGACCGTGACCAGGAGCTCGTGCTCGGCGGCCAGCTGGGCGGCCAGTCCGGTGTCGATCGGCTTGGCGAAGCGGGCGTCGGCGACGGTGGCGTTGATGCCGTGCTCCTCGAGCAGGGCCGCCGCCTGCAGGGACTTCTGCACGCCGGAGCCGTAACCGAGCAGGGCCACGTGGTCGCCCTCGCGGAGGATCTCGCCGGTCCCGATCGGGATCTCGACCGGGTGCTCGGGCAGCGGCGTGCCCACCGCCTCGCCGCGCGGGTAGCGCAGCGCCACCGGCCCGTCGTCGTACTTCAGCGCCGTGCGCAGCATGTTCACCAGCATCGCCTCGTCTCGCGGGGCCATCAGCACGATGTTGGGCAGGCAGCGCAGGTAGGCGATGTCGAAGGCACCGTGGTGGGTCGGGCCGTCGTCGCCGACCAGGCCGGCCCGGTCCATGGCGAAGGTGACGTTCAGTTTCTGCAGGCAGACGTCGTGGACGATCTGGTCGTAAGCGCGCTGCAGGAAGGTGGAGTAGATCGCGGCGACCGGCTTGCAACCCTGCAGGGCCAGCCCGGAGGCCAGGAGGATCGCCTGCTGCTCGGCGATGCCGACGTCGAAGTACCGGCCGGGGAGCTCGCGCTGGAGGATGTTGAGGCCGGTGCCGGAGTTCATCGCGGCGGTGATGCCGAGCACGCGGTCGTCGCGGCGGCACTCCGCCACCAGCGCCTCGCCGAACACCTGGGTGTACTGCGGGGCGGCCTTCTTACCGTTGCTGGGCTTCGGAGCGGCGGTCACGGCGGCACCGTTGGCGATCGACTTGGGCTTGGCGGCATGCCACTTCTCCATGCCCTCCAGACCGCCCTCCTCGGCCGGCGCGAACCCCTTGCCCTTGACCGTGGCAGCGTGGATGACCACCGGCCGCTCGGCCTCCAACGCCTCCCGCAGCGCGCGGCGCAGGGCGCGGACGTTATGGCCGTCGATCACGCCGATGTAGGCCCAGTCGAGCTCCTCCCACCACATGTCGGGAGCCCAGAAGGACTTGATCGTCTCCTTGAAGTGCGGGCCGAGCCGCTCGAAGGCCGCGCCGATCCCGGCCGGGAGCTTGGTCAGGCCCTCCTCCACGTCCTCGCGGAAGTGCCACAGCTTCGGGTTGAGGCGAACGCGGTTGAAGTAGGTCGACAGCGCGCCGACGTTGGGGGCGATCGACATGCCGTTGTCGTTGAGCAGCACGACCAGCGGCGTGCCCAGCCCACCGGCCTGGTGGACGGCTTCGAACGCGACCCCGCCGGTCATCGCGCCGTCACCGACGACGGCCACCACCTTGCCGTCCTCGCCGTGACCCCGGCGCATGGCCTCCTTCAGGCCGACGCCGTAGCCGATCGCGGTGGAGGCATGGCCGGCGCCCATGATGTCGTGCTTTGACTCGGCGATCGAGCAGAACGGGGCCAGGCCCTCGTAGCGGCGGATCGTCTGGAGCTGATCGCGCCGGCCGGTCAGGACCTTGTGGGGATAGGCCTGATGGCCGACGTCCCACAGGATCTTGTCCTTCGGCGAGTCGAGCAGCGAGTGGATCGCCACCGCGATCTCGCAGGCGCCCAGGTTGGCGCCGAAGTGGCCGCCGATCTCACCAACCGTGTCGATGATGTGCTCACGAACCTCCTGAGCGAGTGTCTGGAGGTCCTCGTCGCTCAGGTCGTGGAGATCCTGCGGCTGGTTGATGCGGTCCAGAAGTTCGTGGGGCATTAGGCCGTTTCAGTAGCTGCGGTGGGCGATGAAGTCTGTGATCTGCTGGAGCTGCTCGGGGTCGCCTGGGGCCGCTTCGTGGAGGGCGTGCACGGCGCGACGGTGGCAGGTCTCTGCCAATTCGCGGGCTCCCTCGAGGCCGAACTCGGTGACGTAGGTGCGCTTGCCGTGGCGCTCGTCACTTCCGTGCGGCTTGCCCAGCGCCTCCTGAGATCCGGTCACATCGAGGATGTCATCGACGATCTGGAAGAGGACGCCCAGTTCGCTCGCGTAGGTGGCGAAAGAGGCCATTGTGGCAGGTCGTTGTTTTCCGTCTATTAGCAGAACGCACTCGATGCTGGCGCGGATCAGGCGGCCGGTCTTGAGCCCGTGCAGGCGGCGCAGACCGTCGGGGCCGGCCGGCGCTCGACCGGCCACATCCAGATACTGCCCGCCGACCATCCCATCCACACCGGTGGCGGCGGCCAGTTCGGCGGCGGCCTTGAGCAGGTTGGCCGGTTCGCCGTCCTGACGGGTGAGCAGATGGCGGAATGCTTCGGCGTACAGGCCGTCTCCGGCCAGGATCGCGACGTCCTCCCCGTAGGCGACGTGACAGGTGGGACGGCCGCGCCGCAGCTCGTCATCGTCCATCGCCGGCAGGTCGTCGTGGATCAGCGAGTAGGTGTGGATCAGCTCGAGTGCCGCGGCCAGCGGCAGCATGTCCTCGGTGTCCCGCCCGATCGCCTGGCTGGTGGCCAGCGCCAGCACCGGCCGGATCCGCTTGCCCCCGGCCAGCAACGAATACAGCATCGCCTCCTCCAGCCCGGCCGTGTCCGGCTCGGTCGTGAACCGGAGCGTGGTCAGGTAGGCGTCTACCGTGGCGCGGAGATGCTCGGGGTAGCTCGGGGCGGCTGGTACCACTGAGGGGGACGCTGCGCGAACGCTCACGCCGGTGACAGCGGAAGCTGCCCGGGCAAGTCCGGAAGCGGCTCCAGTGCTGCCCTGACGTGTTCGTCCACCTGCGAGGCCGCCTCGCCGGCGAGCCGGGCGCAATCCTCGATCAGCGCCAACGTCGCGTCGGGCTCGAACACACCCGTCCGCAGGTCGTGCGCCGCCTCGTGCAACCGCGAGCGAAGCTCCTGTAGGGCGTCGGTCACATTGTGAAGATTACCTGCCCACTGGAGTCTTTGACGGATCCGGCTTCTTAGACTGACGCGAGGTGAGGATTCCAACCCCCACATGGCGGCAGGTGGCGCGGCTCGGCGCGGCCTACTGGCTGGCCCCGCGAGCGCTGGGAGAGGTGATCCGGCACGTGGGCGATCGCGATCTGGAGAAGCGGGTGGGGCTGCCGGTGGTGGAGCGCCTGGTGGTGGCGGGCATGGCGCGCGGCTACGACCCCGCGGCCGCCGACGGGTTCGAAGGCGAGATCGAGTTCGAGCTCACGCGGCCGGTGAGCGGCGGCGAGAGCTCCTGGTGGACCGTGTCCGTCGACGAGAAGCGGGCCAGCGCGCGGGCCGGCCGGGCGGGCAAGGAGGGCGCGGCGCTGAGCGCACGCGTGCCGGTGGCCGACTTCCTGCGCATCGCCGGCGGCGTGATCGACCCGGTCGAGCCGGTGCTGGCCGGACGGGCGGCGGTCAGCGGGGATCTGGGGGTGGCGGCGCGGCTGGCCGAGATGTTCGGGGCGCCGAAGGTTCGATGAGCGGAGTGGTTTTGGGCGCCCTTTGAGGGCGCCCCGGGGGCGGGATCAGGCGCCTCCGTCAAGGGCGCGGTTGACCAGCGCATCCGCGTCCGCGTTGCGGGCCCGGGGCACCGACTCGATCCGCCAGCGCTCGAAGTCACGCAGCCGGGTCATCGCCTCCGCGTGCAGCGGCTTCATCGCCGCGTGCTTGACCTTGTAGGCGCCGCTGACCTGCCGGGCCACGAGCTCGGAGTCGTTGACGATCCGGACCTCCCGGGCCCCCAAGGCGGCGGCCCGCTCCAGCCCGCGCAGGAGCGCCCGGTACTCGGCCACGTTGTTGGTGGCCACCCCGATCGTCTCGGCCAGCTCCTCCACGACGGCGCCGTCCGGACGCGAGATCACCACACCGATGGCGGCCGGCCCCGGGTTTCCCCGAGCGCCTCCGTCGACGTGCAGGATCAGCTCGGACCCGGCCGGCTTGGCGTCGCTCACCTGGTGTCCCGACTTGGGGTTCAGCCGCCGGGCGGTACGTCCGGGAGCTCACCCACCACGCGGGGACGGCGGCGATCCCGGACGACGCGCGCCTCGCTGGAGGGGCTGGCGGGCACCGGAGTGCGCCGCGAGCTCTTCCGCCGCTCGATGATCACGGTCACGTTTGGGTCAGCGGCGTAGTAGTCGGTGAGCTTGTCGAACAGCTCACCGGCCAGGGCCTCGGGTACGACGCAATAGATCACGGGCGCTGATGCTATTCCAAGCGACGGCCTGAGACGACCCTCAA
Source organism: uncultured Solirubrobacterales bacterium (assembly GCA_963744525.1). Taxonomy (GTDB): domain Bacteria; phylum Actinomycetota; class Thermoleophilia; order Solirubrobacterales; family Solirubrobacteraceae; genus Palsa-465. Next base: position 168,765 of record CAVUTV010000002.1, read on the forward strand.
CGCAGGATCAGCTGTCCGGTCTCATCGGCGACGGCGTTCTGAACCAGCTCGTGCTCGTCCAGCTCGGTCAGCTCGTAACCCTGGCCGTCGAGCCGGACCGAGGGAACCTCATCGGAGAGATCGACCGCGTAGCGGTACCAGCAGAGCTCCCAGCAGACGACGATATGGACCAGGCTGTGCGGCTCGTCGGCGGGCAGCACTCCGACGCTGGCACCCCCCAGGGAGCGGGCCACTCCGGCCACGGTGCGCCGGTGGTCTGACTGGTTGAAGGCGTTGACAGCGGCAGCCATCTTCTGCTCAGGGCCGCTGGGGACGGCCCGGACGTGGCGCGGCTCCCGGGGACCCGCGCGCCGATCCTGGCCTACCGCGGCAACTGGAGGGGGCGGGGTGCGGCGAGACGGCCGTTCGCCGCTGCGGGATCGGCGGCCCGGGCGAGGCTGCGGGACGGCGGGGGCATCATCGGCGCCGTCAAGCGAACGTGGGCGCCGGCTCCAGGGGCGCCGGCTCGGCGGCCGGGCGTCCTCGGGCTCCGGGGCGGGGCCGGCCGGCTCGAAGCCGTCCTCGTACTCTGCCTCGTCGAGCTGGTCTGGGACGGTGTAGGCCTGGGTGTGATCGTCGTCGTAGCCCTCCCAGTAGCCGGAATCTTCTTCTTCGGGGACATCCGGGTCAAGTGGCTCCTGCTCGGAGGGCGTGTGTGCCACGGGCGGTCGCGCTGACGGAGGCGAGGCCGCGGACGGCGGAGCTGCGGGCGGCTGCCACGCGCGTCCGTCGAGCTCGTCGTCCAGGCTGGGGCGCCCGGAGGATCGGCCGTTCCGGCTCTTGCGACGCCGGCCGAACAGCGAGCGGCGGCGATCGGACCCTGAGTTGGCCTGGTTGTAGTCGGGCAGCGTGCCTTCGCGGACCCAGCCTTCGTGGACCGCGCGCGGTTTGCACAGCTCGCACACGGAGCGGCGGTTGGCGCCGCTCACATAGACCTCGGAGCGCTCGCCGCGCAGCAGGGTCCGGCCGCACACGTCGCAGACGGTGTGGGCATGAGAGGTGCGGATGTCCTTCGTGGTCATCGTTGCAACGGTCCCTTGATGGCCGGGCGAAAAGCGGTCCGTCGGTGGCCTCCCGTCCTACCGTAGCGGACCGGACGAGCGACGCTGAGCCGCTCGTCCTCATAAAACGCTCTTGCAATCAGGCTTTCACATTTTTCGCCTGGCTGCTCCGCTACTCCCCGTTTTGCGCCTGCAAATCACGCCTTCACGGTTTCCGCCCTCGCCTCCGAGGCGACCTTGCCGGCGAGGTGGGCCGGCACCTCCTCGTAGCGCAGGAACTCCATCGTGAACTCGCCCTGGCCTCCGGTGATCGAACGCAGGTCAGGCGCGTAGGACAGCATCTCGGCCATCGGCACCTCGGCCTTGACGTCGGTCATGCCGGCGCCGCTGGGCTCCATGCCGAGCGGACGGCCGCGGCGGGAGTTGAGATCGCCGATCACGTCGCCCACGGAGTCCTCGGGCACGCTCACGGTGACGGTCATGATCGGCTCCAGCAGCACCGATCCGGCTTCCTCGAGCGCCTGCCTCATGGCCATGGAGCCGGCCAGCTTGAACGCCATCTCGGAAGAGTCGACCGAGTGGAAGGAACCGTCGTACAGGCGGACCCGGACGCCCTTCACCGGGTAGCCGGCCACCACCCCCTCCTGCATCGTCTCCAGCACGCCCTTCTCCACCGCGGGGATGAACGAGCCTGGGATCACGCCGCCCTTGATTGCGTTCACGAACTCGAATCCGGGGTGAGCCGGATCGTCCTCGAGCGGCTCGATCGCGATGTGGCAGTCGCCGAACTGGCCCCGGCCGCCGGTCTGCTTCTTGTGCCGGCCGTGGGCCTTGGCCGGCTTGCGGATCGTCTCCTGGTAGGGCACGCGCGGCGGCTTGAGCGTGACCTCGGCCCCGAACCGGGACTTCAGGCGGTCGACGATCACCTCCACGTGGACCTGCGAGAGGCCGGCCACGATCTGCTCCCCGGTCTGGGGATCGCGGTGCAGGTCGATCGTCGGGTCCTCCTCCTGGAGGCGGCGCAGCGCTGTGAACACCTTGTCCTCGTCGCCCTTGCTCTTGGGCTCGACCGCGAACGCCATGACCGGCGCCGGCAGCTTGATGCTGGGCATCTGGATCGGTTCATCCCGGGAGGCCAGCCAGTCGCCGGCCTTGGTCTCCTTGAGCTTGGCCACCGCCCCGATGTCACCCGGGCCGAAGTCGGTCACGTGGACGGTCTGGCTGCCGTCGAAGGTGAGCAGCTGCCCCACCCGCTCCTTGGTGTGCGTGCGGGTGTTGAGCACCTGGGAGTCCTGGCCCAGCACGCCCTGGTAGACGCGGAACAGGTTGATGCGCCCGGCGAACGGGTCGGCCCGGGTCTTGAACACGTAGGCGAAGAGCTCCTTGTCCTCGTCGGCCTCGAGCGTCATTTCGCCCGCCTCCAGGCCGCCGTGCTTGACCGGCGAGGGCAGGTCCTCGACGATCGCGTCGAGCAGCCGGTTGGTGGCCAGATTCCGGGTGGCCACGCCGCAGGTCACCGGGAACATGGCGCCGTGGTTGGTGCCGTTCTTGAGCGCGGTGACGATCTCCTCGTGGCTGATCTCGTCCCCTTCCAGGTAGCGCTCCATCAGCTCGTCAGAGGCCTCGGCCACCTCATCCATCAGCTTCTCCCGGTACTCCTCGGCCTGCGCCTGGAGCTCGTCCGGGATCGGGATCTCCCGGCAGTTCTCGCGGCTGGCGTCCTCGTACTGGTAGGCCTTCATGTCGACGAGGTCAATAACTCCGCTGACCTCGTGTTCGGAGCCGATCGGGATCTCGGTGGCCACGACGTGCGGTCCGAAGGCTTGCTTGAGGGACTCGAGCGCCCGGAAGAAGTCAGCCCGCTCGCGGTCGAGCATGTTGACGAACACCAGCCGGGCCAGATCGAGCTCGGCGGCGCGCTTCCACAGCCGCGTGGTCTGCACCTCCACGCCCATCACCGCGTTGACCACGAACACGGCGGACTCGCACACGCGCAGCGCGCCCAGCGCGTCGGCGATGAAGCTCGGGTCCCCGGGCGTGTCCAGCAGGTTGACGCGACGGTCCTGCCACTCGAAGGAGGTCAGCGTGGCCGAGATCGACATCTGCCGGGACTTCTCGTCCGCGTCGGCGTCGGACACGGTGGTTCCGTCCGGAACCGAACCGAGCCGGTTGACGGCGCCGGCCTCGAACAACAGCGCCTCGTGCAGCGAGGTCTTACCGCTTCCGCGGTGGCCTACGAGCGCCACGTTCCGGATGCGATCCGCGGCCTTGTGCATGCTTGCTCCTCTCACTCGGGTGAGCGCTCCCCGGACAGAGTGCGAGGAGCACTCGACGGCAAAGGCCGACCTTACCGCTTCAGTCCAGCCTGCGAACGAGGGGAGCCGAGACGCTGCCGGCCCGGCCGGCGCCCTGACCTGTCCGGCCGATCAGACCCGGACGACGGCGCGGCCCAGCTCGCAGGCCCGCGCCACCCGGCGTCCGGGCACCACCGCCTGTCCCCGCAGCCGCGCCGCCTCAGTCCGCTCGGGACCCATGCGTTCGAGCGCCTCGCGCACCGGCGCGTCACCCTGGAGATGCTCGCCCATATCGGTCTTCCCGCCGACTTCCTGGGCCTGCATATCCGCCAATCCCAGAACCTCCAGGCACTCCTCGTCGCGTTCGAGCGCGCCCAGGGCGTTCGCCATCCCGCGCAGGTCGAACAGGATCTGGAGGGGATCATTGCTCTCCTGGGCGCCTTCGAGCGAGCGGGCGTAGGGCTCGAGCGCATCAGCGGGGCGGCCGGCCGCCATGGCCAGGTCGCCCTCCATCGTGTCGATCCCTCTCATCCCGAGCGACTGAACCGGTTCACCGACGCGCCGGCCCTCGTCCAGCAGCGACGCTGCGGCCGCGAGGTCGCCGACCGCGATCATGGCCTGCGCCTCGAACACGAGCATCGTCCCCAGCGCCACCGGGTCGAGCTTTCGCGCCAGTCGGGTGGCCTCCCGGTGGTCGGCCAGGCCAGGCTCGAGCCGTCCCGCGAACAGCTGGGCGAGGCCGCGGAGAAGCGTGGCTTCCAGGACCGCGACGTCGTCGTCGGCGTTGGCCAGGGCGAGATCGAGTAGCCGCACGGCCCCGTCCTGATCGCCGAGCACGGAAGCCAGATGGCCCCGCGCGCGATAGGACTTCGAGCGCAGGCGGGCGGTGGCCGGAGGCGAGTCGGCCAGCGGCGCGAGCACCTCGGCCGCTTCGCGTAGGTGCCCGGACAGCGACAACCCGGTCCCGACCGTGACTCTGAGCTCATCGAGTAGCGGGTGGCGCACCTGCTGGGCCCAGCGCAGCGCACCGCGCCCTTCCGGCAGCGCTGCTTTTGCCCTTTCCTCCGCGACCATCGTGCTGGTCACTGAGGCGCCCAACAGGTCGAGCTGGCGCTCCGCGTGGGCCACCCGCCATCGTTCCGCATCTGGAGTCCCGTCGAGGTGAGCGGCGGCGATCTGCCTCAACGCCTCTGTGAGGGCGAAGCGGATCTTTCCGTCCCCGCGCTCCACCCGGCGCACGAGCGCGACGTCGAGCAGGGTGGACAGCGCCTCCAGCACGTCGAGACCGTCGCCTCCGGTCACCAACTCGACCTCCTCCAGCTCCACCGGCCCGGCGAACACCGCCATGCGGATGAACAGCTGCCGGGGGGCGTCGTCGAGCAGGCCCAGGGTCCAGTCAACGGTGGCGCCCAGCGATCGCTGCCGCTCGGGCCGGGTGGAGTCCTTGAGCAAATCAGAGGATGAGCGCAAGCGATCACGCAGCTGCCTGGGGCTGAGTAGCGACAAACGGGCGGCCGCCAGCTCGAGCGCCAGAGGCAGGCCATCCAGGAGCGCCACCACGTCGCCCAGCGCCTCACGCTCCTCCTGGTTGGGTGAGAAGGCGACACCGCGCCGGCTCACCACCTCTTCGATCAGCACCAGCGCTGACTCCGCATCCAGCGCATCCAAGGCGATCACCCGCTCGCCGGGCAGCCGGAGGGGCACCTGCGAGGTGGCCAGTACCTGCAATTCCGGGAGGGCTCGCAGCAGGCCGGCCACGTCAGGGCCGGCCGCGCTGAGATGCTCCATGTTGTCCAGGATCAGCAGCACCCGGCCGCTGCCACTGAGGCGCCCGGTCACTGCCTCGGCCGAACTCGCCTGGACCTCGCGGTCCGCCCCGACCGTCCTCGCCACCGCATCCAGCACCCGTCCTGGGTCGGTCACCTGGGTCAAATCGATCCACCACACGCCCCCCGCGTAGTCGTCCAGGAGCCGGCCGCCGGCCACCAGCGCCAGGCTGGTCTTGCCCGAACCGCCGCGACCGGTCAGGCAGACGACGCGATCGCCTCCCTGCAGCAACGCCTGGCGGATCTCCTCCAGGTCCTCGTCACGGCCCACCAATGACGGCAGTCCGGCCGGCAGGTTGGTCGGTCTGGCGTCGAAGGTCCGGGGCGGCGGGAAGGCGGCAGAGCCTCGACCATCGATCACGGCGCTGTAGAGCTGGACCGGCGCCGGGAAGTCCTTGAGACGGAATGAGCCCAGGTAATCGGCCGTCAGAGCATCCCCCAGCATCTCCCGGGCGGCGCCGGTGACGAGCAGCTGTCCGCCGTGGGCGGCCGCGCCAACGCGGGCGGCCCGGTGGACCTCGAGACCCACGTACCCGATCGGCCCGCGCTCAACGAACCCGACATGCAGCCCCATCCGGACGCGGAGCTCCCCCACCGACTCGGGCCAGGCATGTGCGCGCAGCTCTCGCTGGGCGGCCACAGCGGCGCGAGCGGCCGCCACCGGATCACCGAAGGTGGCAAAGAACGCGTCGCCCTCGGTGCCGTCCACATAGCCACCCTCGGCGGCGATCGCCGCCGAGACGATCTGGTGGTGCTCGCTCAGGACCCTGGGCCATTGCGAGCCGAGGCGCGCGGCCAGCGAGGTCGACCCCTCGATGTCGGTGAACAGCAGGGCCACTACGCCGATCGGAGGCGTGGTTGATGGCCCGGTCATCGGGGCGGGGTCGAGGTCAGTCGAGCTCAGGGCCGAGCTTGGAGCGCAACCGCAGCACAGCCTTGGTGTGCAGCTGCGAGACGCGGGACTCGGTCACGCCGAGCACCTCGCCGATCTCCCGCAGGGTCAGGTTCTCGTAGTAGTACAGAGCGATCACCAGCTTCTCTCGCTCCGGCAGCGCGGCGATCGCGTCCGCGATCCGGTCGCGTAGCTCGCCCTGGTCGACCAGCGCCTGCGGGTCTGGGGCGTCGCGGTCAGGCAGGGTGTCCAGCAGCGAGACCTGATCTCCGCTTGAGTCCGACACGTTCCACAACTCGTCCAGCGCGACGATCGTGGAGTGCGAGATCTGCAGCAGCGCGTCATGGAACTCCGTGGTGTTCATCTCCAACTCGGCGGCCATCTCCTCGTCTGTGGGAGCGCGCTGGAACTTGGCCTCCAGCTTCATGTTGGCCCGCTCGATGTCCCGCGCCCGGGATCGGACCGAACGAGGTACCCAGTCCAGCGTGCGCAGCTCATCGATGATCGCACCGCGAATCCGGGTGATGGCGTAGGTCTCGAACTTGATCTCGCGGCTGAGATCGAAGCGCTCGATCGCCGAGATCAACCCCGTCAGGCCATAGGAGATCAGGTCCGCCTCCTCCACGTGGGCGGGCAGTCCCGAACTCATGCGGCCGGCCACGTACTTGACCAGCGGCGAATAGGCGACGACCAGCCGTTCGCGCGCACGCTCATCGCCGGAGGTCTTGTAGCGCCTCCACAGATCTCTGAGCTCGATCGCTTTTACGTTGGTCTCCACGGATTCCCCTGACTGCCCGCCTAAGCCCTGGGATGAGCGCGCGAATAGGCGGATCGGAGGCGCGCCGACTCTACCCGAGTGTAGACCTGAGTAGTCGAGATTGTGGAGTGACCCAGCAGCTCCTGGATCGAGCGGAGATCCGCTCCACCCTCCAGCAGGTGGGTGGCGAACGAGTGACGCAGGGCATGCGGATGGGTGCCGGCCAGACCGGGAGCGTGGCCGGCGGCGGCCCTGGCCCAGGCGCGCAGACGGCGGCGCACGTCGGAGGTGCCGAGCCGCCGACCGGATTTCGAGATGAACAGAGCGGTCTGCGAACGGTCGTCGATGTGCTCGGAGCGCAGGGCCGGCCGGGCGCGCTCCAGGTAGCGGGCGAGCTGAGCCAGCGCGTGCTCGCCGACCGGTACCAGCCGGGTCTTGCCACCCTTGCCCTCCACGCGGACGCACTCGGCGTCGAAGTCGACCGACCCGACGTCCAGCGAGACGAGCTCCTCGGCGCGCAGCCCGGCAGCGTAGGCCAGCTCGAACAGCGCCCGGTCGCGCTGCTCCAATGGCGTGGTGGCCGGGATGCGGTCGAGCAGCGTCGCCACCTCCTTCTGCTTGAGCACGTGTGGCAGGCGCTGGGGGCGCTTGGGCGCGCTCAGCAGATCGGCCGGGTTCTCCTCCCGCTCCCCCAGCGAGACCTGGACCCGGAACAGGGCCCGGATCGCCGCCAGCTTGCGTGCCACCGTGGTGGGGGCCTGTCCCTGCTCGGAGAGCGAGGCCAGATACCGGCGGAGCGAGCGCACCTGCACCTCCCCCGGTTCGATTCCGGCTGCCGTGGCCCAACGGGCGAGCTGGAGGCCGTCCAGACGGTAGGCGTGCGCCGTGTTGTTGGCCACCGCGCGGCGACGCAGGTCGTCTTCCAGCGCCGACAGCACGCGCTGCCATGCGGCGGACAGGGCCGGAATCTGGTCGGCTGATGCAGGGGCGGTCACGGCAAGACGGAGATTCGCCGCCGACCCGCGGCTCCCTGCGCCCCGCTCAGCCCGGCCCCGAGACGATCAGGAGACGTCGACCAGCGTGCCGATCGGCGTATAGGGATACACCTGGTGCGCCTGGGAGTACGGCATCTCCACGCACCCGTCACTCTGCGGGTAGCCGTAGCCGGCGCGGATGAAGCCGTGCAGGGCATCCCCGCCGTTGAAGTAGCTCACCCAGGGGATGCCGGGGTCGGAGTAGTGACTCCCGTCGGGATTGCGCCCGGTCATCGTCGTCACCGGGAGATGCTCGAACACGGGGTACACGCCGGTGGCGGTGGGTGCGGCCGGGACGCCGGTATTGACCGGACCCGAGACGACGGTGCCCCCGTCGTGCCAGACGTGGATCGTCTCGGGACTGCCCTCGCTGACCATCACGTACGTGTAGCCAAAGCTCGAGCTCTGATGCTTGATGTCCGCCTGGATCAGGGCCTTCCACACAGCGGCGCCGGCGACACCGTCGGTGACCATGCCGTGGTCGTCCTCGAACGCCATCACCGCGCCCCGCGTGATCACACCGTCACTTCCGGCACCCCAGGCATTGCGCAGCGGCGCCGGGGTGTTGCGGTAGCGCCAGGGGAACGTCCCCGAGGGCGGGCTGACGGCCGCTTTGACCTCTGCCGACAGGGTCCCCTTCACCGGCGCTCCGGACGGGCGGAACCGCACCGGCAGATAGCCCAGGTTGGCCAGGATCTGCTGCAGGCGCAGGGTGGAGCCGGCCGGCACCGACCAGTGGCCGATCGGGTCGCTGCCGTGCGCCTGACCTCCGATCAAGTTGATGCCGGAGGGCAGCGGGATCGACACCGAGGCGCCCAGCCCGTAGCCGTAGCCGCTCGGCTCGAAGCTGATCGTGTGGCTGTTGAGCTGATGCCAGGTGCCGGCCGTGGTCGGGGAGACCGCCGGCAGATGGGAGCCAAGCGCCTGGCTGACCGGCTTGGAGAAGGTCAGCGTGATGCGGCTGTCCGGCTTGATCCGGCTGCCGGGCGTGGGGCGGGCCACGGCGGTGGCCTTCGAACCGGGCGGGAACCAGCTGATGAGCGTCGGCCGCGGGTTCTCCCAGGTCCGGGGTGCCGCGGCGACCTCGAGCGTGCCGGCCGCTCCGGTCGGCTTGAGGCTGAACGAGCTCTGTGGCGTGGCCAGAACATGCCGCGAGAGATGGGCCGGATTGTTTCCGAAAGCCACCACCCGGACGGGCTGGCGGAAGGCGAGCTTCATCGCCCGGCCGGAGCGCACCGTGAGGTAGTCGGAGCGCAGCGTGCTCGTGGGCGCCGCGAACACGTAGCGGACCTGCTCGGTGCTCCCGGTCAGCCACGACAGCCAACCGGGCCGCTTGACGACGACGTCGACGGTGACGCGCTCACCCGGCCGCAGATGCACGTTTGGCCAGATCTGGTCACCGGTGACCCGGGTGGCGATCAGTCTCTGGTCCCGTCCCGCCAGGACGCTCAGCCGCTGCACCGTGCCGCCGCCGAAGGGCATGCTCACCCGGGCCAGAGCGACCGAATCGGTCGTCACCGCGGCGCTCGAGCTGACAGCCAGCACCGCCACCGCAGCCAGCGCTCCCAGCACGATCACGGGGATCGCGAGCAGGAGGTAGCCACCGCGCCGTCGTCGGCGCGCGGAGCCTGCCGCGCTCCAGGGAATCGCCGAGCTCATGGTGGAGAAATCAATAGGACGAGACGGTCGCGGTATGCGATGCGCCTGGCCCTCAGCTAAAAGGGTAGCGACTGCCCGCGGCGCTACAACGCGCATTCTCCCGCAAACCGCCGGTTTGCAAGAAACCTCTCATCCAGTGCCGAGGCTTCCTCTGAGCTCCAGCTGATGGTCGATCTCATCCAGGACGGCCGCCCGCCCCGGGCCGGCCTCCTCATGCCGGCGCAGCCTGACCATGGCCTCGGTCTCCAGCGACGGGATCACCTCCAGCAGCTCGCCCTGGGTCAGAGAGGAGTAGCCATCCGTCCCGGGTGGGCCGTGCCCAAAAGCCGGCCCACCCGGCAGCACCGCCTCGGATTCAGTGGGATCCTGCCCTCCGCGGCGCTGCTGCACGCTCGGGCTCCGGCGCAGGAAATCCTCCACCTCGGGCTCGTACCGGTAGCTGTCCTCCCCGCGCTCCAGCAGCGGTCGCAGGCGTTGCTGGGCCTGCAGCTTCAGGATCGCCTCCCGGCTCGTGTAGCGCAGCGTGTAGCCGCTGGCCTTGAGCCGGCGGTTGTCCAGGCCGCGGCCGTAGCGAAGCTCTCGCAACACGCCGACGGGAACCGGCAGCCCCAGACGCCGGGCCTGGGTGGCGGCGAACAGCGTCCCCCACGGAGGCAGGACCGGTAGCAGCGGCTTTCCGAGCAGGCCGGCCACCTCCGACAGGGCCAGGACGCCGTCGCCGGCGAGGTTGTAGGCGCCCGGCAGATCGTGCGTGACGGCGTGGACCAGCGCGCCCGTCACGTCATCCTCGTGCACGAACTGCCAGCGGGGATCGAAGCCGAGGATCGCGGGTACGGCCGGGAGTCCGAGCAGCCTCAGATGCGGGGTGCTGAGCCCGGGGCCGACCGGCAGCGCACCGCGCAGGGAGGTGACCGTGAGCTCGGGCTGGTGGCGCGTGAACTCCTCCATCAGGCGCTCGGCCTCGACGAGCACGCGCTGGGTCGCCGTCCGCGGCCTGTCCGTGCCCGGCATATCTTCGAGGAAGAACGCCGGCGCGTCGCGGCCGGCACCGTAGTACTCGGCCGAGGACTTGACGATGAGCTTGCGCACCGGGGTCGCCGCGGCCGCTGCGAGCACATTGCGCAGACCGGCCAGCCCTTGTCCTGAGGCGGGGCTCGGCGCGGGTGTGATCGTGTCCGGGACGAGGTTGACGTAGACGATCGTGTCGATCTCGGCGGCCCGGGCGATCCGGGCCACCAGGCCGGGCTCGGTCTCGGTGCGCACGAACTCGGTGCGCTCCAGCGCATGTCTCGGATCGGCCAGATCCAGGCCGACGATCGTCTCGACGTCGGGATCGCGTTCCAGCGCCTGGGCCAGGCGTCCTCCCCACTCCGAGGCCAGACCGGTGATCAGGATGCGGCGCGAACGCGTCATCGGGTGCTGAGGTCGATCCACTCCTGCTAGCCGAGCCACACGCTGCGCCGGGCAGCCACCATCTCGTACAGGTTGTGCTGGATCAGCGCCCGGATGTCGTCGGCCAGGCCCGTGAGGCCTGACCACGGCGCGGTGGGGCCTTCGGAGTCGGTCGGGCCGCCGGTATCGGTGTCGCTCAGGCGATCGGTCCGGACCGGCTGGAGGAAGCGCAGGCGGAACCGGGCGGGGAGCGGCACCCCCACACCCAGGCGCAGCGGCGATAGGCGACGGAGGGGTCCGAGCCCGCTGATCAGCGGAGTGGCCTCCTCGGAGCCGAGCACGGCCACCGGGACGATCGGAACCTGCGCTTTGGCGGCGATCCGCACGAACTCCAGCCGATCGAAGTTACGCAGGCGATAGCGAGAGCTGAGCGATTTGACCCGCTGCTGGTCGGTCTCCGGAAACACCAGCACGAGCTGACCCTCGTCGCTCAGCAGCCGGTGGAGGTTGGCCGGATGGTCGGTGACGAGGCCGAGCTTGGTGGCCAGCATCCCGATGCCGGGAATGTCGCTGAGGGCGGCCGGGCCGGCCACGTGCAGGGGACGCGGAACGCGGTGCTCCTCGCGCAGCGCCTTTCCCACCATCCCTGCGTCGAGCCGCAGCTGTCCGGCGCGATTGGCCACCAGCAGCGCGCCGCCGCCGGCCGGGACGTTCTCGATCCCCTCGACCTCGACCCGCAGCCAGTAGTGGTAGAGGAAGTGACCCAGCGTGGCGTCGAGGACTCGCGTCGACGCGCTCCGAGCGCCCCCAGTCGGTGATCTGGCGATCGGGCTCGAGGCCTGGCAGCTGGTCACGGCGGGCCAGCTCTGAGGTGTCGGGGCGGGCTGCGTCGGGCACGGCGTCCGATTCTCGCAGGGTGCGGCCGAGCGTTCGGCAGGCGCGACGGTCGGGTCGGCTGGTGGGCGGTCGGGTCGGCTGGCGGGCGGTCGGCTCAGTGGGCGATCGCGCCGAGCGAGGCGCTCGACACGAGCTTGGCGTACTTGCTCAGGGCCACACCCGGCGAGGGCTTGCGCGGCGGCTCATAGGTGGCCAGGCGGTCCTTGATCTCCTCGTCGGAGAGCGCGACGTCGAGGCGCCGCGCGGCCACGTCGATCGTGATCTGATCGCCGTTGTGGAGGCGCGATCGGGCCGCCGTGGACCGCCTCGGGCGCGACGTGGCCGGCCATCAGGCCGTGCGTGGCGCCGGAGAAGCGCCCGTCGGTGATCAGCGCCACGTCCTCGCCGAGACCCTGCGCCGACGAGCGCGGCGGTGACGGCCGAGCATCTCACGCATGCCGGGCCCTCCGGCCGGGCCCTCGTTGCGGATCACGACGACGTCGCCGGCGTTGATCTCGCCGCGCGGTGACGGCGGCCATCGCGTCCTCCTCGCCCTCGAATACGCGCGGCGGGCCCGCTGCTGCAGGCGCCGCTCGTGGCCGGCCAGCTTCACCACGCAGCCCTCGGGCGCGAGGTTGCCGCGCAGGATGGCGAGCCCGCCCGTCGGCTTGATGGGGTCATCGAGCGGGCGGACGACCTTCTGGCCCTCGGTCTCGTCGGCGCTGTCGGCGAGCTCCCCACCGTCCGGCCGGTGACGGTCGGCGCGCTCGTCGTGGAGCAGGCCGGCTTCCTTGAGCCGCTTGAGCACGAGTGGCACGCCGCCGGCCTCGTACAGGTCAGGGGCGACGTACTGGCCGCCCGGCTTGAGGTCGCAGAGCAGCGGCGTCCGGGCGCTGATCCGGTCGAAGTCGTCGATGTCCAGCGGGACGCCCATCTCCTTGGCGACGGCCAGCAGGTGCAGCACGCCGTTGGTCGAGCCGCCGCTCATGGCGATCGCGGCGATCGCGTTCTCGAGCGCTCGCGGGTGATGATGTCGCTCGGGCGCAGGCCGCGGGCGCAGAACGTCCATGCACCAGCTCGCCCGGCCTCGGCGCCACCTCGGCTTGCGCGCGGTCGGTCGGCCGGGACCATCGAGAACCCGGTGGGCGAGATCCCCAGCACCTCGAAGGCCATCGCCATCGTGTTGGCGGTGAACTGACCGCCGCACGCGCCGGCGCCCGGCGAGGCGGCCGCCTCGAGCTCGGCCAGCTCGTCGTCGTTGATCCGTGCCCGCGGCGTGGGCGCCGACCGCCTCGAAGACCTCCTGGATCGTCACCCGCTCGCCGTGGAAGTGCCCGGGCATGATCGAGCCGCCGTAGAGCATCAGGCTCGGCACGTCCAGCCGGCACAGGGCCATGACCGTGCCGGGAATCGTCTTGTCGCAGCCGCTGATCGCCACCACCGCGTCGAACATGGTGGGCGTCGCACGACGAGCTCGATCGAGTCGGCGATCACCTCGCGGCTCGGCAGCGACGCCCGCATCCCGGGGGTGCCCATCGTGATCCCGTCCGAGATCGCGATCGTGTTCAGCTCCATCGGGGTCCCACCGGCGGCGCGGATGCCCTCCTTGACCTTCGCCGCCAGCGCCCGCAGGTGGAAGTTGCACGGCATCGTCTCGATCCACGTGTTGGCGACCGCGACGAGCGGCTTCGGCGAGCGCCTCGTCGTCGTAGCCGATGCCCTTCAGGTACGCGCGGGCGGCGGCGCGCTCGGGTCCCTCGGTGAGCGCGCGGCTGCGGTGCTTGAGATCGACGTTGGCGTCGGTTCCATGGCCGGGGGACTGTAGCGACAGGGGACTTAGAGCCTGGCTCGGGTGCGAGACAGTGGCTCAGGCGAGGGTGTCCGCGGGGTGCCGGTCTCCCGCGTGGGGGTGTCGCGCATGCTGGCGCGCTCCCACTGCGCCAGGCGCCACAGGTCGCGGATGCACCTGGGACGGGTCACCTGGCGGCCCGGCAGGTGCATGTTGGCGATGGAGATCGGCCGCGTGCTCGTCGCCGGTCAGCGCCATCCACTTGGCCAGCACGTCGTCGGAGTCAGGCAGGCGGCCGCTGCCGTAGGGACGGCTCTCGTCCGGGAAGGTCACGCAGTACTCGCCCAGCAGGCGGCGCGTCTTGGCCATGTAAGCGATGATCGGCCGGTGGGGATAGATCAGGTAGGCGTACTCGCGCGCGCCGCGTGCGCCGTGAGCGCTGGCCGGCATGGGTTCCCACACGCGGATGAAGCCGAGCTCCCGGTACATCGCCCACTCCTCGTCTTTCACGCAGGAGCGCAGCAGCTCCCGGGCGCGCTGCTCGGCGCGCCGCTCGCGGCCGGGATCGAAGTCCAGCTGCGGCGCCCGCTGTCGGCGGGCCTGGCGGCGCGGCCACCGCTCCGAGGATGCGGGGGGAGATCAGGTCGGAGAGCAGCGCCACGGCGACCAGAGCGGTGCGCCGCAAGCGCCAGGAGCACCGGCGACCTACGCTCAGATCCCGCCTGCGGCGCGTGGGAAGAAGATCACGCGCTCGGCGTCCCTAGGAATGTCGTCGAAGCCCGAACCATGCGCGCTTCGCGCCGGCCGTGGCGTGGGCCACGGGAACGGCGGCCCACAGACCACCGTCGAGCTGGCGGCGAAACTCTTCGACCAGCCGCTCCTCCTCCTCCGCCAGCGCGACGTCACCTTCCGCGATGAGAACCTCGCCATGGCCCGGCTTCATGCGCAGAAATCGCACTCGCCGGATTATGTCAGACCGCTGCCGCCGGATGCGCGGATCCTGGCTGCGAGTGCTGACCTGGGTGTTGGCGGCGGCCGGCCGCCGCGTCGGCTATCCGCGGCCGTCGAGATACGTTGACCGGGCCCGCGCCCGCGCCGATCTCCCTCAGTCCGCCGGCGATGGCCCGGGATGCCATCTGCTTGGCCGTCCGGGCCGCCGTCAGCGGGTCATCGCCCCAGGCCAGGCGAGCGGCCAGCACGCTGAATGGGTGCAGCCGGAACCGTGCGCTGCGCCGTCGGGATGGCGTTCGCCGCGGCGATGTCGCCGCGTGGGTGCTGCCGTCGAAGAACAGGTCGACGGCCTGCTCGCGGTGGCCTCCGGTGACGACGACGACGGCGCGGGCCGAGTGCGTGGATTGCCTGGGCCAGCTGCTCGGGCGGCCTGCTCGGGGCGTGGCGCCGGGCCGTCGCCATCGCCGCCGCCCGGAGGTGCGAGAGCAACGATCGCCCGCGCCTCCGGCAGGTTCGGGGTGACCACCGTGGCGCGCGGGAAACAGGCGGTCGACCAGCGCGCGCCGCGCAGCGGGCTCCAGCAGGTCGGCACCGGACTCGGCCACCATCACCGGGTCGATGACCACGGGCATCGGCGGGAGCCATCAGTCGTCGAGCGCCGTCGGCGACGGCCTCGATCGTCGCCTCGGTCTCCGAGCATCCCGATCTTCACGGCGTCGATGCCGATGTCGTCGCTCGACGGCCCTGATCTGAGCGAGGATCATCTCCGGCGGCACGTGGTGGACGGCGGGGACGCCGACGGTGTTCTGCGCGGTGATCGCGGTGATCGCGGTCATCCCGTGGACACCGCAGGCGGCGAACGCCTTCAGGTCGGCCTGGATGCCGGCGCCGCCGCCGGAGTCCGAGCCGGCGATCGAGAGGACGCGCGGGATGCGCCGGCGTGGGCATTGGAGGTGAGGTTAGGCGACCGGCGGGCGTCGCGGGAGGTTAGCACCAGGGGATGAACGCTTCCTCCTGGCTCCCGCCGGATCGTAGCCGGCGAGCTCGAGCGCGGAGAGCGACCGCCAGCCCGCGCTCGGCGCGGGATCCCGGCGCGGCGCAGCGCTCCGGCGTGTCGCTGCCCGGCGCGCGATCGCCTCCGAGCACGCCTGCGCAGCTCGGCGGGGCGGCCGGCTGATCGCTCGGCAGGGCCGCGCGCACACCGGCGCCGAACAGCGCGTCGAGCACGTCCTGGGCGCTCGCGGATCAGGCGCGCGCCGGCGGCCAGCAGCCCGTTGGGGCCGGCCGCCTGCGGCGACGTGACCCGGCCCGGGAACGGCGCCGACCGCGCGGCCCAGAGCCGCGGCGGCCGTCGGCCGTCAGCAGCGCACCTGACCGCTCGCCGCGCCTCGACGACGACCGTCATCGCCGCCAGTGCCGCGATCAACCGGTTGCGGGCCAGGGAACATCCACCGCCGCGCGCTCGGTGTCCGGGCGGCAGCTCGCGAGACCGCCGCTCCCGCCGCCCATGATCGCGCGGTGAAGCGCCCGCTGCGCGAGGCCGGATACGCCCGCTCGGCGCCGGCCGGGCAGCACGGCGATCGTCGGCCCGCCGGCCTCGAGCGCGCCCAGATGAGCCGCCGAGTCGATCCCGCGGGCCATGCCACTGACGACGGTCGACCCGGCGGCGGCCAGACCCCGGCCGAGCGAGCGCGCGACCTCCAGGCCGTAGCCGGACGCCCGGCGCGTGCCGACGATCGCCACCGGCTCCTCCCGGCTCAGCGCAGAAGCTGTTCGAGCCCGCCGGCGACGTGCAGCACCGCCGGCGGGGCCGGCAGCTCGCGCAGGCGCGACGGGTAGTCCAACGTCGCAGCGGCACAGCAGCTCGAGTCCCGCGCCGCGCGCCGCGCGGCGCTGGCCGCGTCGGCCGCGTCGAAGCCGCGCGCTCACGCTCGAACGCGTCACGCCGGGCGCTTCCCCCGGCCGCGATCAGCTCATCGTCGCTCGAGCGCGAGAAGCTGCGATCGATGGCCGCGCGGCCGACTCGAGGTGGCCGGCCAGCCGCGGCCAGCAGCCAGCTGCGGACAGTGCGCCGGGCAGCGCTCGGGTCACGCCGCGACAAGTGGTCGCCACGCTGCTGGCATGCCGCTCCGCTGCCGCGCTGGCGCAGGCTGAGCGCCAGGAGCACGTCGTCGGCGCTGCACGTCGGTCGCGCCCGTCGAGATCGGCGATCGTGCGCGCCACGCGGAGCACCCGGTGGCGCCCGCGGGCCGACAGCGATGCCGCTGTCGTACGCGCGGGCCAGCGACCTGGTCGGCGCGTCGATCGAGCCGGCCCATGGCGGCGAGCGACCGGCGGGTCGAGCTGCGCCGTTGCAGCGCGGCCGGTTCCCTGAGCCGGTGCTCCTGGCGCTCGCTGGCGCGCGTCTGACCCGCGCCTGGGCCGCGCGCCGAGTCGGTCACGGCGGTCGCGCGGAGCTCGCGTCTCGGACGGCCGCTCGACACGTCACGAGCAGATCCATGCGGTCGAGCAGCGGCCCGCTCAGCCGTCGCCGGTGACGGCGCAGGTCGGCCTCGCCGCAGCGAGCATCGGTCGCCGACGCCGGCGAAGCCGCACGGGCACGGGTTGGTGGCCGCCACGAGCATGAACCGGGTGGGGAAGATCAGGGCTCGCTGGCCGCGGACGATCGTCACCCGGCCGTCCTCCAGCGGCTGGCGCAGCGCCTCCAGCGCCGGCCGCTGGAACTCCGAGAGCTCGTCCAGAAACAGGACGCCGTGGTGCGCCAGGCTGGCCTCGCCCGGCCGCGGCGGGGTCCCGCCGCCCGACCAGGCCGGCCGGCGGAGATCGTGTGGTGGGGCGCCCGGAACGGCCGCGCGCGCCGATCAGCCCGTCGGCATGGAGCCCGGCGACGCTGTGGATCCGCGTCACCTCGAGCGCCTCGGCGCGGCGTCAGCGGCGGCAGGATCGACGGCAGCCGGCGGGCGAGCATCGTCTTGCCCGTCCCGGGCGGCCCCTCGAGCAGCAGGTTGTGACCGCCGGCGGCAGCGATCTCGAGCGCGAGCAGCGGCGCCTCGTGCCCGCGGACGTCGGCCAGGTCCGGTCGGCGCGCGGCGCCGGCCGGGCACCGGCGCGAGGCCGGGAGCGGCGGCAGGCGGCGCGCCGCTGAGCACGTCGACGGCCTCGCGCAGCGCTTCCGACCCCGGCGACCTCGAGCCCCTCGACCAGCGCCGCCTCGCGCGCCCGCTCGCGCGGGACGATCAGCCGCGCGAGCCCGGCCCGCCGGGCGCCCTCGGCGACGGCCAGCACCCCGGGCGCGTCCCGCAGCTCGCCGCTCAGCGACAGCTCGCCGAACACGGCACTCGGCTGAGCGGAGCGGCCGGGATCTGTTCGCTGGCGGCGAGCACCGCCAGCGCCAGCGCGGCGTCGAACCCCGGGCCCGCCTTGCGCAGGGACGCCGGAGCGAGGTTGGCGGTGATCCGCCGCTGCGGGAACTCGAAGCCGGAGTTGAGGATCGCCGCGCGGATGCGCTCACGGGACTCCCGCACGGCCGCGTCGCCCAGGCCGACGATCGTGAACGCGGGCAGTCCGGGGCGGATGTCGACCTCGACGGTGACCTGGCGCGGGTCGACTCCGTCGATGGCGAAAGTGGCGACCCGGGACGAGCACTGCCGCCACGCTACGGCCGGTCTGTCACGCCGGGGTCACGTGCCGTGTCGAAACTGTGCCAATCGCGGACTCGGCGCGAGAATTGGCACAGATCGGTCACACTGGCGTGACCTGCGCGTGACCGGCGGCTCGTAGGTTGCGGGCATGGCAGATCCGCGCACCGGCACACCGGCTCAGCCGGAGAGCAGCTGGCCGCCGAGCACCTGCTGCGCCGCGGCTTCGACATCGTGGAGCGCAACTTCCGCACGCGCTGGGGCGAGCTGGACATCGTCGCGTTCGACGGCCGGACGCTGGTGTTCTGCGAGGTCAAGTGCCGGCGCGCCACCGGACGCCTGGCCGCGGTCGATCCGCTGGAGGGGGTGCGGCCGCCGCAAGCGAGCCCAGGTGCGGCGGATGGCCGCCCGCTGGCTGGTCGAGCGCCGGGAGCGCCCGCGGGCCGAGGAGCTGCGTTTCGACGTGATCGGGGTGACGCTGGACGCGCGGGATCAGCTGGTCCGGCTCGACCACCTGGAGGCAGCGTTCTAGTGTCGCCAAGCGGAGACCCGCCGGTTTGATCACCCCGCTTCAGCTGCCGAACGAAAGCTGCGTGTACGCCGCCGACTGGAAGGAGAGCCGGTGCAGTGGCGTGATGCCCAGCCGCTCGATCGCCTGCCGGTGCTCCGGCGTGGCGTAGCCGACGTGCTGGGCGAACTCCCAGCCGGGGTGCACGCTGTCCACGCGCCGCATGTACCGGTCGCGGGTCTCCTTGGCGATCACCGACGCGGCCGCGATCGCGGCGCTGGTGGAATCGCCGCCGACCACCGCGCGGTGCGCGTAGCCGATGCCCCCCAGCGAGAAACCGTCGCTCAGGCAGATGCAGCCCTCCCGGGCGACCGCCGGAGCGCGTCGCGCAGGGCGGCGAGATTGGTGACGTGCAGCCCGCGCCGTCGATGCCGGGAGCGCAGCGGGAGACCACCGCCACCTTGGTGGCCAGCCGCAGGATCACCGGGTACAGCTCGGCGCGGCCGGCGGGCGTCTGCCGCTTGGAGTCGTTGAGCGCCGACAGCGCCCGGATGTCAGCCGGCCGGAGGCGTTCGCTATCGAACAGCACCGCTGCGGCGACGAGCGGTCCCGCCAGACAGCCGCGTCCGGCCTCGTCGGCCCCGGCCACGAACCGGGCGCCGAGGGAGCGGTCGTGGCGAAACAGCTTGGGCCCGGGCGGGTGGCGTTTCACGGACGCCCCCCGAGGCGCACGACACCGCTATCCCCAGCCAACCACGGCCGAGGATCAGAGGAAGCCGATGCGGTCCGGCGGCCAGTAGCTGAAGAAGGCCACTCCGATGATCCACTGGACTGCGGCACGGGGCCCCAGAATCGGCTGTCGTCGGACCCACCACGGTTGTCGCCCATCATGAAGTATTGCCCGGGCGGAATCACGATCGTTTTGGGGAAATTGCAGACACTGCTCGTACCGCAGGGCAATGCGTAGTGGGCTTTCTCCTGCTGGCCGTTGCGGAACACGTAGCCGTTGTGATCGAGATGTGGTCACCGGGCAGGCCGACCACGCGCTTGACGAACGTCTGGGAGGAGTCCTCGCGGTCGGCGACATCGCAGGCCGTCTGGGAGTTGAGGCCCTCGGTCCGGTCCGCGCACTCCTCGGGATCGGCGCCGGCCGGGGGATGGAAGACGACGACGTCGCCCAGGCTCGGCGAAGTGTCGAGCCGGTTGGTCAGGATCCGCTGGCCGATGTCGAGCGTCGGGATCCATCGAACCGCTCGGAATCTTGTAGGGCTTGACGATGAACGCCTGCATCAGGAGTGCCAGCCCGATCGCCACGACGACCGTGACGATCAGCTCGATGACGTTGGCGGCAGCGCTCTTCGGCTTGCGCTTGGTTGACCGAGCCACTGTGGTCCGTCCCATTTGCGAGAGGGGCCACTAGAGCGTGCCGATCCGGTCCGGCGGCCAGTAGCTGAAGAACACCTGCCCGATCAACCAGGAGTGGCGCACTGGCCCCCAGAAGCGGCTGTCATCGGAGTCGGGACGGTTGTCGCCCATCATGTAATAGTCGCCCTTGGGGACGACGATCGTGCGAGGGAAATTGCAGGAGACACTGCCGTCGCACGGGATCGTGAAGCTGCTGGCCTCCGGCTTACCGTTCCGGATACACCCGCCCGTTCCGAATCGAGAGTCGATCCCCGGGCAACCCGACCACGCGCTTGACGAAGGTGACGCTCGCGGGCTGTCGCTGAGCCACGTCGCAGGCCTGCGCAGCTGACTGCCCGACCGCGTCACCGCCCTGATCGGGATCGGCGCAAACGCCGTAGTTCTTGGGCGGATGGAAGACCATGATCTCGCCGATGCTCGGCGAGCCAAGGCTGTCCGCCAGGCGGTCGACGAGGATCCGCTGGTTGATGTGGAGCGTCGGCTCCATCGATGCGCTGGGGATCCTGTAGGGCTTGACCAGAAAGGCCTGGATTCCGAGGGCCACACCGAACGCCAGCAGGATGATCAGCAGGAGCTCAGCTGCCGAGCCCACCACCGACTTCCTGGGCTTGGTCAAACCCTAGGCGTCGTTCGTGGGTTCCGAGTCGGCGCTCTCGCCGGCGGGGACCTCGGGCTGTCGGCCGGTTCGCTCTCGACAGGTGCGTCGGCCGTGGGCTCCACCGCAGCTTCAGCCTCGGGCTCGGCCGTGGGCTCCACCGCAGCTTCAGCCTCGGGCTCGGCCGTGGCTCCACCGCAACTTCAGCCTCGGCCTCGGCCGCAGCCAGGACCGCCGCCTCCTGCTCGGGAGTGGGCATCGCGCCCTCCTCCTCGGCAAACGCGGCGCCGTACAGCAACTCGCGCTCGACGGCCACCTCGGGTCCGGCGGAGCGGCGCTCGCGTACGCGGGCCCGCTTGCCGACCCGGTCTCGCAGGTAGTAGAGCTTGGCCCGGCGGACGTCGCCTCGGGCGGCCACCTCGATGCGCTCGATCTTCGGCGAATGCAGCGGGAATGTCCGCTCCACCCCGACGCCGAAGGACTGCTTGCGCACGGTGAAGGTCTCACGGGCTCCGTGTCCCTGGCGCTTGATCACCACGCCCTCAAACACCTGGGTCCGTCGCCGTGAACCCTCGATCACCTGGAAGTGGACGCGCAGCCGGTCGCCGGCGTCGAAGGCCGGAACACGGCGGAGCTGGGCGCGCTCCAGGTATTCGATGACGGTGCTCATGGAAGTCAGATCGCCCGAGTCAACGAAGCAGACGGGGCTCGGAAGAGGTCGCCGGGATCGCGCTCGCGCCCGGCACGGCGGCCTATGGTAGCGAACGCGGGCTGGCGCGCGCTCGGGCCTGCTCCAGGCGCCACTGACGGATGTTGGCGTGATGGCCGGAGAGGAGCACGTCAGGCACCTGCCAGCCGCGGTAGTCCGCCGGCCGGGTGTAATGCGGATATTCGGGGGCGCCCTCCAGAGCCCGGCTGAAGGACTCCTCCACGGCGGAGTCCTCGTGCCCGAGTGCGCCCGGAAGCTTGCGCAGAACCGTGTCGCAGACCACCATCGCCGCCAGCTCGCCGCCGGCCAGCACGTAGCGGCCGATCGACACCTGGTCGCTGGCGAAGTGCTCGATGATCCGCTCGTCGAACCCCTCATAGCGGCCGCACAGCAATGTCAGCGCGGGTTCGGCGGCCAGCTCCTCGACCAGTGCGTCGTCGAGCAGCCGCCCGCACGGCGTCAGTGCGATGACCCGGCGCTCTTGCGCCAGCGACGCCGGATCGACCCCGTAGCGGGCGCTGAGCGCCGCCTCCACCACGTCGACCCGGAGCACCATCCCGGCCCCTCCGCCGAACGGGGTGTCGTCGACCTGGCCTGCGCTCAGCGGCGTGTGGTCCCGGTAGTTGACGTAGCCCAGCCGGTGGCCCTGACCGAGCGCGTTGACCACATGGCGCTGGGACTGAAACCAGCTGAACGCATCCGGGAACAGGGTGAAGACGTCGATCTCCATCACGCCTCCCCCAGGAAGTCCAGGTCGATGTCGATCTCCCGCCGCTCCATGTCGACCGAGCGGACGGCGTCGCTGACCAGCGGCACCAGCAGCGCGTCCTGCGCCTCGGCGCGCTCCACCTCCAGCACCTCGCACGAGGGCAGCGCCAGCAGCCGGAGCACCCGCCCCACCTCGCGCTCGCCGTCGCGCACGAGGCATCCCTCCAGCTCCTCGGCCCACCATTCGTCGGGCCGAGCGCGGGGGCGACGGCGCGGCTGACCATCAGCTCCGCGCCCGCGGAGCGCCTCGGCCGCCGCTCGGTCGATGCACCCCTCCAGGCGCAGGATCACGCGCGCGTCGTGACCGGCCCGGCGCGTCGATCAGGCGCTGCCTCACCGTCCGACGCGCACGACCACTCCCGAGCCTCCAGCAGCAGCGGGTTCGGCCTGGAGACATGGAAGCTGCCGTCCAGGCCGTGGGGGCGGCCGACCCGGCCGGCCCGCAACCAAGCCGGCGAGCGTCGGCGCCCACGGCGTCCCCGATCGCAGGTGTCGACGATGTCGACGAACACGCGCTCGCTGTGGCGGCCGGCGGCTGCCTTCACGACCGTGCGCAGGGCCCCGCGGTCCGGCCGCCCCGTCCGATCACGTTGCCGTAGTCGTCCTGAGCGACCGACAGCTCGAGCACGACGGTGCCGTCGTCGTCGCGTACCTCCTCGACGCTGACCTCGTCGGGCTCGTCGACCAGCCCCCGAGCCAGGTACTCGAGAAGATCGCGGGCGTGGCGAGTCGTCGCTCACCGGCGGCCGGCTTAGCGCTAGGATGTCCTGCGTGCGCAGGAGCTTGCGGACGGTGTCGGTGGGCTGGGCGCCGCGGGCCAGCCAGTCCTTGATCCGCTCTTCGTCGAGGACGATCGTCGACGGTTGGTCTGGGCGTTGTAGTGCCCAACGGTCTCGATCACCCGACCGTCGCGCTTGGAGCGCTGATCGGCGACGACGACCCGCCAGATCGGGTTCTTGCGTCCACCGACGCGCGTGAGTCCAGTCGGACTGCCATACGGGCACTGAGAGTAGCGGGTTCGCGGCCTAACGCCCTTGACAGCCGGATGACATGCGCCCCGCGGAGTGGCGACGGCTGGACGCCGAGCTAGCGGGATTGGCGCATAAGCGCGCCGAGGTCGGGCATCTTGCCCGAGGAGACCTGGCGCATCAGCTTGCGCATCTGGTCGAACTGCTTGATCAGCGCCTTGACCGCCTGCACGTTGGTGCCCGAGCCCCGGGCGATCCGCAGCCGCCGGGACCCCTTGATCAGCTCCGGATGGCGGCGCTCCTGGGGGGTCATCGACAGGATGATCGCCTGGATCCGGTCGAATTCGCGCTCGTCGATCTTGACGCCCCGCAGCTCCTTGCCCATCCCGGGATCATCCCGAGCAGGTTCTGCAGCGGCCCCAGGCGCCGGATCTGCTTCATCTGCTCGAGGAAGTCGTCGAGGCCGAACTCCTGCTTGCGGAACTTGCGCTCGAGCTCAGCCGCCTGGTCCTCGTCGTAGGCGTCCTGGGCCTTCTCGATCAGGGTCATGACGTCGCCCATGCCGAGGATCCGCTGGGCCATCCGGTCCGGGTGGAAGCGCTCGAACTGGTCGAGCTTCTCGCCCGTGGAGGCGAACATGATCGGCTTGCCGGTGATCGCCTTGACCGACAGCGCGGCGCCACCGCGGGCGTCGCCGTCGAGCTTGGTCATGATCACGCCGTCGAAGTCGACGACCTCGCCGAACTGCTCGGCGACGTGCACGGCGTCCTGGCCGGTCATCGCGTCGACGACGAGCAGCACCCGTCCGGGTCGCACCGCCTTCTTGATGTTGGCCAGCTCCTGCATCAGCTCGCTGTCGATATGCAGGCGGCCGCTGGTGTCGACGATCAGCACGTCCTTGCCCTCGGACTGTCGCGCGGTCCCGCGCCCAGGCGGCGATCTTGACCGGATCGCGATCGGTGCCCTGCTCGTAGACGGCCGCGCCGGCCTGCGCGCCGACCTTGACCAGCTGCTCGACCGCGGCGGGGCGGTACACGTCGCAGGCGGCGACCGCGACCGATGAGCCGTACTGCTCATGCAGGTAGCGGGCGAGCTTCCCGTGGCGGTCGTCTTGCCCGAGCCCTGGAGGCCGGCCATCAGGATCACGGTCGGCGGCCGCGGCGGAACTGCAGCTCCTCGCGCCTCCCCGCCCATCAGCGCGGTGAGCTCGTCGGAGACGATCTTGACCACCTGCTGGCCGGGGTTGAGCTGGCCGATCACGTCGGCCCCGAGCGCGCGCTCCTTGACCGCGCTGGTGAAGCTCTTGACCACCTTGAAGTTGACGTCGGCCTCGAGCAGCGCCAGACGGATCTCGCGCATCGCCGAGTTGATGTCGGCCTCGGTCAGCGTGCCGTGGCCGCGGACATCGGACGAGCGTGGCCTGGAGCTTGTCGGCGAGGGAGTCGAACACTCGAGGTAGAGCTAGCGGTATCACTGCCGCCGGCAGCCGTGATGCTGCCGGCGGCGACCGGCGTCAGCTGGATGCCGGATCCTCGCCGCTGGTCGCTCGGCAGCCGCGGCGGCTTCGCCGGCTCGGCCGGCTTCGGGCTGTCTCACCGTCGAAGCCGGCGTTGCCGGCGAGGGCCTTGCCGAGGCCGCCGAACGCTGTCGGAGAACTCGGATGGGATCACGAACACCTTGTTGGCGTCGCCCTGCGCCAGCTGCGGCAGCATCTGCAGGTACTGGTAGCTGAGCAGCTGCGGGTCGGGGTTGCCCTTGTGGATCGCGTCGAACACCGTCGCGATCGCCTTGGCCTCGCCCTCGGCTTGAGGATCGCCGCCTGCCGCTGCACCCTCGGCGGTCAGGACGGCCGCCTGCTTCTGGCCCTCGGCGGTGAGGATCTGGGACTGCTTGACGCCCTCGGCGGTGAGGATCGCCGCGCGGCGATCGCGCTCGGCGCGCATCTGCTTCTCCATCGCTTCCTGGATCGAGCCGGGCGGGTCGATCGACTTGATCTCGACCCGGTTGATCCGGATCCCCCACTTGCCGGTCGCCTCGTCGAGCACCGTGCGCAGCTGGGCGTTGATGTGGTCGCGACTGGTCAGCGCCTGCTCCAGCGTCAGCGAGCCGATCACGTTGCGCAGCGTGGTGACGGTGATCTGCTCGATCGCCTGCAGCGGGTTGGCGACCTCATAGCTCACCGATTTGGCGTCGTTGACCGTGAAGTACAGGACGGTGTCGATCCCCACGACGAGGTTGTCCTCGGTGATCACCGGCTGCGGCGGGAATGTCACGACCTGCTCGCGCAGGTCGATCAGCGGCTTCAGCCGGTCCACGAATGGCATCAGCAGGGTCATCCCCGGGTTGAGCGTCTTGTGGTAGCGGCCGAGCCGCTCCACGATCCCGGCCCTGGCCTGCGGCACGATCCGGATCGTGCGCGCGAACACGATCACCAGGAAGCACCACCACCACTGCAGCAACGATTGCTTCGACCATCCCCGCCTCCCTCTACTCCATGACCAGCGCCGTGGCGCCCTTGATGTCAATCACCTCGACGTGCGTGCCCGGGGCGATGTCGTGCTCGTCGTCCAGTGAGCGAGCGCGTCCACACCTCGCCGTCGATCTTGACGCAACCTACGCCCTCGTGGTTGTCGATCCGCTCGACCACCATCGCGCGTTTGCCGATCAGCGCCGCCGCGCCCGTGCGGGTGGTCGGTGAGCTGAGCAGACGTGTGCGAACCAGCGGACGCACGATCGCCAGCGTCATCACGGACACGAGCACGAATACGAGCCAGCGCCACCACGTCTCCGGCACCGGCCGCATCCACCCCCGCCGCCAGCGCCCCGCCGACCGCGAACGGCGCGAGAAAGAAGCTGGTGGTCATCACCTCTCCTACCGCGAAGGCGCACGCTACGAGCGCCCACAGAACCCATCCTGACATGGTCCATCGAGCTTAGTCTGTTGCGGGGCGTTTGCAGGCGAGATTGCGCCTGCAGGTGGTGGTCAGCTGACCAGCGCGCGGGCGAACTCGCCGGCGTCGAACGGCCGCAGGTCCTCCAGCTTTTCGCCCGTCCCGATCAGCTTGACCGGGATCCCCAGCTCCCCGGCGATGGCCAGAGCGATTCCGCCCTTGGCGGTTCCGTCCAGCTTGGTCAGGACCAGCCCGTTGACGTCGATCGGCCTCCGAGAACAGCTGCGCCTGGCGCAGGCCGTTCTGGCCGGTGGTGGCGTCGACGGTGAGCAGCGTCTCGTGCGGCGCCTCGGGAATCTGCTTGCCGATCACGCGGCGGATCTTCGACAGCTCGCCCATCAGGTCGTCCTGGGTGTGCAGTCGCCCGGCGGTATCGACGATCACGACGTCGGCGCCCTCGCGCATGCCCGTGGCCACCCCCTCAAAGGCCACCGACCCCGGGGTCGCTGCGGTCCGGCCCGCGGACGAACGCCGCCCCGGCCCGCTCCGCCCACATCTCCAGCTGCTCCACGGCGGCAGCCCGGAACGTGTCGGCGGCGACCAGCACCACCCGGTGTCCGAGCTCGCGGCTGAGGTGGTGGGCCAGCTTGCCGGTGGTCGTCGTCTTCCCGGTTCCGTTGACCCCGGCCATCAGGATCACGGTCGGCTTGGCCCGCAGGTCGATCCGGTCATCACCCGTCCTGGCGATCTCGGCCAGCAGCTCGACCAGCCGGTTGGTCAGCGCCTCGCCGCCCGTGATCCCGCCCTCGGTCGCCTCGCGCTCCAGCTGCTCGACCACCTGGGCGGTCGTGCGGGCGCCCACGTCGGCGTAGATCAGCGCCTCCTCCAGGCGCTCCCAGGTCTCGTCGCTGAGGTCCTCGAACAGCGTCGCCTGGATCTCGGCCCCGAGCGCCTGGCGGGTCTTGCGCAGGTTTTCCCGCAGGCGGCGGAAGCGGCCGACGCGCTTCTCCTCCATCTCTGCCGGGGCTTCGGTCGGAGCGGTGGCGCCGTTGGCAATGAAGAGGTCAGACCATTCTCGGGCCATGTGCGGGCCGACCGTAGCAGCGGCGGCCATCGGTGGATGGAAATGGCCCTATAGGTCAATTTCCATCCACCGCTCAGATGGGAGCCGGGGTGGAGTCAGGCGGCTTCGCGGGCCGGGAGCCGGCGCGAGATCACCTTGGAGATGCCGTCTCCGCCCATCGACACCCCATACAGGGCGTCGGCGGCCTCCATCGTGCGCTTCTGGTGGGTGACGACGATGAACTGGGCCCGGCTCGAGTAGGTGTCCAGCAGATTCAGGAAGCGATCGATATTGAGGTCATCCAGCGCGGCTTCGACCTCGTCGAGGATGTAGAACGGGCAAGGCCGGGCCAGGAACACCGAGAACAGGAAGGCCAGCGCGGTCATCGACTTCTCCCCGCCGGAGAGCAGCGTCAGCTGCCGGGTGGCCTTTCCGGCTGGAGTGATCTCGATCTCGACCCCCAGCACGTCCTCCTGGCCCTCTGCCTCGATTCCCTCGGCGTCCTCGGCGTCCTCGCCGGCGTCTGATGTGGGCTCCCCGCTAGCCGGGCCGTCGCCGTTCTGCCCGGCCGTTACGTCCTTCAGTCCGCCCAGCACCGGCTCGTGGCCCTGGTGCTCGCTGACCAGCCGCAGCCGGCCGCGGCCGCCTGGGAACAGCTGGGCAGCCAGCTCCTCAAAGTTCTTGGCCGCCGCGTTGAAGGTCTCCTCGAACGTCTCCCGGATCTGGCGGTCGGTGTCGCGGATCAGCTTCTCCAGCTCGCGCAGCGCCGTCTCCAGGTCGGCCCGCTGACGCTCGAGCTCCTCCACATGAGCCAGCGCCTCGGCGTACTCGTCCTCGGCCAGCGGGTTCACCGGGCCGAGTTGCTCCCGGCGGCGCACGAGCCGCTCCAGTCGGGTCTGCAGGTTCTCGCGCTCGGCCGGGTCGAGGGGCTCATCGGCCGGGGTGGCCTCGAGCTCCAGCTCGCCTGCCACCTGCGTCAGCGCGGTCGCGCGCGTCCTCGGCCTGGTCGGCGGCGCGCTGGGCCCGGACCTCCAGCGAGGTCAGCGACTCGCTGGCGGCGTGCAGCCGGTTCTGCAGGCCGGCCTCCTGCTGGGCGCACTCGCGCAGCTCGGCGGCGACGTGCTCCCCGGCCTCCCGGTCGGCGGCCAGGGCGGACTCGAACTCGGCCCGGCGCACGGTGATCGCCTGGGTGACCTGCTCCAGCTCGGTGATCACGGCGGCCAGCAGTGGCGCAAGCTCGGTGTCGCGGCGCGTGGCCGCCTCCAGGCGTTCGATCTGGGCCGCGCGCTGTGCCCGCTCTCGGTCGGCTCGCTCGAGCGTTCCGCGGAGACTGCCCAGCTCGGCCTGCAACTGGGCCCGGCGCGCCGCGCCCGGCCCATCGTCGGGAGCGGCCCGGCGGCGCTGAATCGTGGCCACCAGCCGCCGCTGCTCCTCAGCGGCCTCGTCCCGGCGGCGAATCGCCGACCGGTGCGCGCCGATCGCCTCCTCCCTCTCTGCATCCTGGGCCGCGGTCGCCTGGGCGCGCTGTTCCAGCGCCTGGCGCGCCGCGTGCTCGGCCTGCACGGCCCGCTCGCTGGCGGCCACCAGCTCCTCTCGCCGGTTGCGCTCGGCCAGGATCCGCTCATCGCCGACGCTGGCCGCCTGGCGCAGCTCCCGTGCCGCGGGCCAGAACACGCGCCCCTGACGCGTCGCGGCGATCCCGGAGAAGTCATCCGGCAGCGACTCCAGCTCCTCCACCACCCACACGTCGGCCAGCAGCCGCCGGGCCAGCCGGGCGGCCGGGTCATCCCCGGCCACGCGCTCGGCCAGGCGCTCCGCGCCCGGGGCCGGCGGGGGGCCGGCGGAGTCTCGGTATCTGGCTCGGAGGCGGAGGCGAGCAGCACGCGACCACCGTCCCGGCCGGCTCGCTCCAGTGTCCGGGCCGCCGCCGCGCGGTCCTCCACCAGGGCCGCTCCGAGACGGCCATCGAGCGCCGCGGCCACCGCCAGCTCGTAACCGGAGGCCACCGACAGGGCATCGGCCAGGGAGCGGGCACCGCCGGGGGCGCTCTGATGGCTGCGCAGAAACTGGTTGACCGCGGCCAGCTCGCCGCCGACCCGCGCACTCTCCCGGCGGGCAGCCTCCACCTGGCGCTCGGCTTCACGCAGCGCCTGGCGGGTCTCTTCGTGGGCTGCTTCGGATCTCTCCCGCTCCGCCTCGGCACGCTGCACGTCGGCGGCACAGCTCGCTTCGGTCTGCTCGGCGGCCTCCCGCTGGCCCTCCAGCTCGTTCAGCTGCCGGGTCAGCTCTGCCTCGCGGTCGCGCTCGAGCGCCTCCAGCTCGCGTTCCAGCGCCGCCATCCGCTCGGCCGCTCCGTCGTCGGGCTGATCGGCAGCAGCCTGCGCTCGCAGCGTCTCGAGCCCGGCCTCGGCCCGCTTGGACCTGGCCTCGACCGTCCGGGCCGCCGATCGGACCGAGTCGGTCCGGTAGTCGATGCGGTCAGCGGCCGATTGAGCGGCAAAGCTCCGTCGCGACAGCTGCTCACGCTGGCTGGAGCGCTCCGCCAGCGCCTCCTCCGCGGCTCGCCGGCGCGACGCCACCTGCTCGAGCTCGGCCTCCAGCTCCTCGCGCACCTCCCGGGCCCGGGCGGCCTCGGCGCGGGTGCTCGTGACCTCGGTCTGGCGGACGCGCAGGTCCTCGCGGGCGAGCTCCCAGCGGATCTCCAGCATCTGGCGGTGCAGCCGGGCGTGGAGCTCGGCCGCTTCGGCCTGGCGCTTGAGCGGCCGCAGCCGCGAGCGGGCCTCGCGCTCCACGTCGAGTGCGCGATCCAGGTTGTCCTGGGTGTGGATGAGCTTGAGGTGGGCCCGCCGGCGCCGCTTGCGGTGCTTGCCCAGGCCGGCGGCCTCCTCGATCAGAAGGCGCCGGTCCTTAGGCTTTGAGGTGACGATCGCCTCGACCCGGCCCTGGGAGATGACCGAGTGCATCTCCTTCCCCATCCCGGTGTCCGACAGCATCTCGATCACGTCGATCAGCCGGCAGCGCGCCCCGGCCAGCCGGTATTCCCCCTCGCCGTTGCGGTCCAGCCGCCGCATCACCGACACCTCGGGTCCGAGACCGAGGGTCTGCTCGCTGTCATCCAGGATCAGCTCCACGCTGGCGCCCTGAGCCGCCTGGCGGCCGGGTACGCCGCCGAAGATCACGTCCTGCATCGACTGACCGCGTACGGCGATCGGCGACTGCTCCCCCAGCGCCCACAGCACGGCGTCGGTGACGTTGGACTTGCCTGACCCGTTGGGCCCGACGATCACGCTGGTGCCGGGGCCGAACTCCATGCGGGTGCGGTCCGGGAAGGACTTGAACCCCTTCATCGTGATGCTCTTCAGGTACACGCCGGCCTCAATCCTCCCCAGTCAGTTGGCCGGACGGCCGGTCATCGCCTCGAGCGCCGTATGGGCCGCCAGCTGCTCGGCGTCCTTCTTGCTCCGCCCGGTCCCCCGCCCGATCTCCTCACCCTCCAGGCAGGCGATGATCGTGAACGTGCGGTCGTGCGGCGGCCCTTCCTCGCCGATCACCTCGTAGGTGACGACCGCGCCGCGGCGGGCCAGCCGCTCCTGTAGGGCGGACTTGAAGTCGACGGGGCGCTCCAGGGCATCGTCGATCTCGCTGGCGAACGCCTCCACCACGGCGTCCGCCGTGCGCTCGTAGCCGAAGGTCAGGTAGCAGGCCCCGATCACGGCCTCGATCACCGAGGCCAGCACGCGCTCGGTGGAGATCAGCGCGGGCACACTGGCGGCCGCCTCGGGAGGAGCGGCGTCCGGCATCCGCTCCGGCACCCCGAGTCGCTCTGCCACAGCCCGGCAGGCCCGGCCGGACACGGCCTGGGCCCGGATCTTGGTCAGCTGGCCGGCCCCGAACTGCTCGGCCTCGAGGCTCGGATACAGATGGGAGGTCACCGCCAGCGACAGCACGCTGTCGCCCAGGAAGGCCAGACGCTCGTAGGACTCCGAGCGCTTGCTCGTCCACGACGCGTGCGTGAACACATTCCGGGCCAGCTCCGGGGGCAGGGCATCCAGCAGCTCCCGCAGGGGAGCTTCGGCCTGACGGGATGCCGCCTCAGTCGACACGGCCGGAGGGCCCTGGACCCGCGCTCGCCGAGGAAGGCATCTGTTCGATGCCGCTCGCGAGTACGAAGTCCACCGCCTGTCCGACGGTGAGGATCCTGGCTGCTTCCTCGTCCGAGATCCTCACGCCGTAGGTGTCTTCCAGCTCCTGCACCAGGGTGTAAAGGTCGAGCGAGTCCGCCTCCAGGTCCTCTCGGAACCGCGTGCCCTCGCTGATCGAGTCCGGATCGATCTCCAGCTCATCAGCCAGGTGCGCACGGATCACTTCGAAGATCTGCCCGCGAGTCATCGGCGCCCTTTCAAGGACCGTCTGTCTCGGCTGCGAAAACCCAGGGCAGCCAGGACGCATCGCGACCTCAGCCTACATAGCGAAGGACGCACCCCCGGTTCCCCCAGTGGGCTCAGCTCGACACCGTAGCCGTGGGCTCGGACGGGCTCTCGCCGTTGCCCTCGGGGGTCGTGCGCAATGCGCCCGCGTGCTCCAGCGCCAGTCTGGTCTGTCCGATCACGTCCTCCTCCACTCCGCGTACCGCCACCTCGATCGCCCGGGCAAACCCACGACGTGTGAAGCGGCCGTGGGCGACCACCCCAGTCTGGCGCAGACCGAGCATGTACGCGCCCCCGGTGGTCTCGGGGTCGATCTCGTCCACCAGCCCGCGGACCGACGGGGCCAGCAGGAAGCCACCCACTTTCGCCCGTAGCGAGCGCATCGCGGCATCGCGCACGGCACGCATCGTCCGTCCCGACACGCCTTCGATCAGCTTGAGGGTGATGTTGCCGACGAAGCCGTCCATCACGACGACGTCGGCGACGTCGTCCATCACCTGGGTGCCCTCGATGTTGCCCACGAACCGCAGGCCCACACCGGCGTCGCCAGACAGCCGCTCGTGGACCTCCTTGAGCTCCGGCGTGCCCTTGGCGGGCTCCTCGCCGTTGGACAGCAGCGCCACGCGCGGCGCTGAGAAGTCGAGCACCGCCTGGGCGAAGGCCGAGCCCATGTGGGCGAACTGGACCAGATGCTCCGGCCGGCAGCTGACGTTCGCCCCGACGTCCAGCAGCAGCACCGGGCGGTCATAGGGGCGCGGGATCGGCAGGGCGAGCGCGGGGCGGTAGATCCCACGGTCGCGCTTGAGGTTGAACAGGCCGGCAGCCAGAGCGGACCCGGTCGAACCGCCGGACACGAGCGCCTGGGCCTCCCCGGCGGCCACGGCCTTGGCGGCCTGAACGATCGACGCCTCCGGGGTGGAACGCACGGCGTAGGCCGGGTCGGTGGCCTTGGCGATCGACACGGGGGCGTCGATCAGCTCCACGCCGTCGGGCACCGAGCCGACCTCGCGTGCGTCGGCGAACAGCAGCACGCGCACGCCGCCCGCCACGGCGAGAGCCGCTCCCGCAGCAACTTCGGCGGGGCCGAGATCGGCCCCGTTGCCGTCAACGGCGACCGTGACCATGCGCCGGAACTAGCCGAGCGTCTGGTCGGTCGCGATCACTTCGCGACCCTTGTAGTGCCCGCACACCGGGCATACCCGATGTGGCAGCCGGGGGCTGTGGCACTGAGGACACGCGTTGATCGACGGCGCAGTCAGTTTGTGCGTCGAACGGCGCTTGGTGGTGCGTGAGTGAGATTGCTTCTGCTTGGGGACGGCCATGGCGGTGAGAGAGGCTAGCAGGAGCCACCCGTCGCCCTGAGCTCGGGATCACCCGACAGCCGGAGGATCGAACTTGATCTCGGACAGCTTGGCCCAGCGCGGATCGGGCTCGGGCTCGTGCTGGTGATCGGGCCCGGCGTGGTTGAGATTCTCGCCGCAGATCGGGCACAGCCCGGCGCAGTCGGGCCGGCACAGCAGCGTCGCGGGCAGGGCCAGGACCAGGGCATCGTGTGCCCAGCCGGCCAGGTCCAGGAGTCCGCCGGCCACGTAGGGCGAGACCAGCTCCTCGTCCTCCTCGCCCGGTTGGGAGATCTCGCGCGCATCGATCTCGAACGTAGGGTTGGCCGGCTCCAGGCAGCGCATGCACGGTCCCTCCACCCCGGCGCTGAAGCGCAGCCGCAGCGCGTAGCCCTCGCCGGTGGTGCGCGAGATGTCGAGCTGCACCGGAACCACCGCCGGAGTGACCGAATAGCGCTCGCCGCTCATCTCCACGTCCCCCAGTGCCACGGCCAGATCGAGCCTGCGCCCCTCGCCCGAGGTCAGCCGCAGACCTCCCAGATCGAAGCTGTCGGTTCGCTGAGTCATCGCCTCTCAGATTAGTGCTGGCACACTGGGTTCCCGATGTCGCGGTGGTTCCAGAGCTACGGGTTCGCGGAGGTGGCGGCCGGCCTATTGGTGGGCGCCTACCCGCTGGATCAGGACGATGTGGCGAGGCTGGCCCAGCTTCACACCGGGCGCATCCTCAACCTGGTGCAGGACGACGAATATCCGGAGGGCGCCCGCGAGATCGTGACCGCCGCCCTGGACCAGGCGGGGATCGTCGAAGAGCGGCTCTCGACGCCGGACTACGGCAACCTCCCGGCGCCGGTGTTCGATGCCGCGGTCGAAATCGTCAGCGCATGGCTCGACGAGGGCCAGCTCGTCTACCTCCACTGCCGGGCCGGATGGCAGCGTTCCGCCGCCGTGGCCGCGGCGGTCATGGCCACGCGCCAGCAGATCGATCTGGAGGAGGCCCTGCTTCAGATCCAGGCCCGCAAGCCCTCCGCCGATCCGCTCCCCCACCAGCGTGAGGACCTGGAGCTGTGGTGGCGCAGCCGCGGCGGCGCGGGCCGCGCCTCGGGCTGACCGGCATTCAGTCGGCGGCGCGCAGCCGCCGGGGCGGCAGGTCCTCGAACAGCGCCGCCGGACGCGGGGAGGCCGGCCGGCGGCGGCCCGTGTCCTCGTCATCCTCGACGGCGGCCACCTGCACGCTGCGGGCGCTGACCGTGACCGGCTCCAGCTCCGGCAGCTCGCTCTCCTCGGAAACCGCTCCGTGGTCGGCGAACCGCCGCGCGCTGGGCAGCACTCGGGCTTCGTAGGAGCCCACCGTGTCGTTGTAGGCCTGCACCGTGCTGTTCAGGCGCTTGCCCAGACCGGCCATCAGCGTGGAGAGCTTGACCAGCCGGCCGTGCAGCTCGCGGCCGAGCTCCGAGATCGCCTGGGCGGACTCGGCCACCCGCTCCTGCTGCCAGCCATAGGACACCGCCCGCAGGATCGCCAGCAGCGTCGTCGGCGTGGCGATCAGCACTCGCTTGGCCATGGCGTCCTCGATCAGCGTCGGGTCGACCTCCAGCGCGGCGCTGTACAGGTGCTCGCCAGGCAGGAACAGCACGACAAAATCGGGCGCCGAGTCAAGCCCGGCCCAGTAGGCCTTGTCGCACAGCTGCTTGACGTGCTTGCGCAGCAGCCGGGCGTGATCTCGCAGATGCCGCTCCCTAGTCTCCTCGTCGGGCGCCTCGTAGGCGTCCAGGACTCCCTGCAGCGGGGCCTTGGCGTCCACCACCACGTGCTTGTCACCCGGCAGGTTGACGACGAGGTCGGGCCGGAGCGGCGCGTCGTCTCCACCCAGCGATGCCTGTTCGGCGAAATCGCAGTGACGCACCATCCCGGCCAGCTCGACCACTTTGCGAAGTTGCATCTGCCCCCACTGCCCGCGCGTGTTGGGCTTGCGCAGCGCGGTGACCAGCGCCCCGGTCTCAGAGCGGAGCTTCTCGCCCGTCTCGTTGAGCGTGCGCAGCTGTGACTCCAATCGCCCGCGTGACTCCCGGCGGTCCCGATCGAGCGCGACGAGCTGCGTGTCCATACGGCCGAGCTGCTCCTTGAGCGGAGCCACCAGCTGCTCCACCGCCTGATGTCGCTTGTCCATGTCGCCCTTGACCTCGGTCTGAGCCGCCTGCAACTGGCTGCGAGCCAGTTCGGTCAGCTGCTTCATGCTGGCCTGGAGCGCCTCGGCGCTGAGCGCCTTGAACGAGTTGGACAACCGCTCCTGTGCATCCTGCAGCGTGGCCAGCCGCTCCTCGGCCAGAGTGCGCTCGTGTTCGAGCTGCGACTCCGCTTTGAGCAGCTGCCGCTCCAGATCACCGGCCCGGGCGACCTCCGCCGTCAGGGCACGCAGGCGTCCGCGCACCAGCGCCAGCACCAGTCCCGCACCGATGACCAACCCGATTAGCAGCCAGATCGCTTGCATGGCCTCCGATGATGCGACCGCGCTCGGACGGAACCGGCCCTTTGCAACGATCCGTGCATGACGGAAGGCTCAGTGGCTCGGGATCTGGTGATCCACGGGCGCGTACAGGGGGTGTTCTTCCGGGACACGCTGCGGCGCGTGGCGGTGGATGCGGGCGTGAGCGGTTGGGCGAACAACAGTGGTGAGGGGACGGTCGAGGCGCATCTGGAGGGACCGCCCGAGGGTGTGGAACGGGTTGTGGAGTTCGCTCACCGGGGGCCGGAGCTGGCTGTGGTGGAGCGTGTCGACGTGAGTGAGGGCTCGGTTCAGGGGCTCGGTGCGTTTGAGATTGGATGAACTGCCGCGATGAAGGGTGGACGGGCCGGTTCTCGGGCCTTCGGACCTGGTCCAGCGCGCAAAGCGGGTCAGCAGTTGGTGATTTGCGCGTGGGACCATGTCGTTCATGGTGTGGCGCGCAATGCTCCGGCTGAGGGTCTGATTTGCGCGCTGGACCAGGTTCCGGGCGGGTCTTTGCCCGCCCGCATGGTGTTCCAGCGCGCAAGCATCCGGCTCCGGGGCTTGATTGCGCGCTGGAACACGTTTTTCGTGCTCAGGCGCGCAATCAACGGGCTCAGGGTGTTGATTGCGCGCTGGAACACGTTCCCAGGCGGGATGCTTTCATCGCGGCCGTTCAGACAGCAGCTAGGCAGCGAGCGCGGCCGGCGGATCAACCCCGGCCCGGGCGGCGCGGGCGATCACGGCCCCGTGCACGCGCCAGAACTCTCCTCGCGGGGCGCGCAGCGACCGGACCAGGCGCTCGAAGCCGCTGGCGCGCTCCACGGCCACCACGGCGGCTCGGCCGAGCAGGAGATAGCGCTCGGGGCCGACCGGAAGCGACCGGGCGACGAGCAGGGCGCCGGGCTCCGGCACGCCAACGGGCGGGCGGGTCCACCCGATCAGGGCCTGGCCGGACCCGAGTGGGCAGCGCCCGTGCCAAAAGCCGGGCGCGTCCGAAGTCTCGATCCTCCAGGCGCGGAGCTCTGCCCGTCCCAGCAGTGCGCGCAGACGGTCCACATCCCAGCCGCTCCCACCCAGGCGAGCCACCGGCTCTGATAACTCAACCGCTAGGCGGTCGATCGCGGACACTGCGCGGCACCCTAGCCGCGCTCCCAGACAGAAAGCTCAGCCGACTTCGGCCGGCTCGTCCTTGCCGGCCAGGCGATCCCGGCCGCGCTGGACGGCCGCAATGAACTTCGAGAGGTTGATCTCCAGCGTGTTGAGGATCTCGTCGGCGTAGTCCTCGGCGCCCAGGCGGATCTCCCGCTCGCGGGCCCGCGCGTCCTCGATGATGTCCTCGGCGGCGCGCTCGGCCTGCTTGGTGATCTCCTCCTGGGAGATCAGGCGGTCCTGGCGCTCGCGGGCCTCCTTGACGACCCGCTCGGCCTCACGCTTGGCCTCGGCCAGCATCTCCTGGCGTTCCTTGACGATCCAGCGTGCCTGCTTGATCTCCTCGGGGATCGTGGCGCGCATCTGATCGAGGATGTCGTAGATCTCCTCCTTGTCCACGCGCACCTGGTCGGTCATGGGAACCGACTT
This sequence comes from uncultured Solirubrobacterales bacterium, assembly GCA_963744525.1. GTDB lineage: Bacteria > Actinomycetota > Thermoleophilia > Solirubrobacterales > Solirubrobacteraceae > Palsa-465. The sequence continues at coordinate 205,670 of CAVUTV010000002.1, forward strand.
GGCGTTGTGGACCAGGTCATCCAGCTTGTCTATGAGAACCAGGACGTCCATTTGGCAACCTCTGTTTCGCTAACGGCCGAGCCGTTCCTTCAAAGCCGCGGCCACCTCGTCCGGGACCATGTCATCGATGGTCCCGCCGAAAGTGGCCAGCTCCTTGACCCCACTGGATCGGATGAAACTGTACTTGGGCGAGGCCATCAGGTAAACGGACTCGATGTCCGGAGCCTGGCGGCGGTTGAGCTGGTTCATCTCCAGCTCGTACTCGAAATCGGAAATCGCGCGCAATCCCTTGACGATCGCGTGGGCTCCGCGCTGGCGCGCGAACTCCACCACGAGGATGCTGAAGGTCTCCACCTCGACGTTCCCCATTGCCGCGGTGGCGCGGGTGACGAACCCCACTCGCTCCTCGGAGGTGAACAGCGTCTCCCCCTTGCGGACCGGGAGGTTGACGACGGCGACGATCACCTTCTCGAACATGGCCGAGGCGCGGGAGATGATGTCCAGGTGGCCGTTGGTGACCGGGTCATACGAGCCCGGACAGATGGCGATGCGGTTATCGGGGGCCATGGATTCTGATCAGCGTGTCTCCGTAGCGCCGCTCGAAGCCGAGCGGCAGTTCAAGTTCAAGCGGCGTGCGTCGATCGCTCTCCACCACCACTCGGGCCTCGGCACTGAGCACGGAGGGCAAGGAGGCGGAAAGCTCCGGCCCGAGCGCCCGGGCCTGCCGGTATGGGGGGTCGATGAAGACGAGATCGTATTGACGCCCGCCCTCCCGTGCGGTGGTCAGGAACCGGAGCGCATCGCCGGCGTGGACTTCGCCGGCCAGGTGCAGGGCGCTGAGGTTGGCCCGCACGGCAGCCAGCGAGGCCGGAAAGCGGTCCACGAACACGGCGTCGGCGGCCCCTCGGGAGAGCGCCTCGATGCCCAGTGCCCCGGACCCCGCGAACAGGTCCAGCACCCGCGCCCCGGTGACGTCGGCCAGAACCGAGAACAGCGCTTCACGCACCCGGTCTGAGGTGGGACGCACGTCCAGGCCGCGCGGCGCGCGCAGGGTGGCGCCGCGCCGGGAACCGGAGATCACGCGCATGCCGTCGACCCCGGGTCAGGCCCGGATCGGCGCCAGGGCCTCCTCGCCGAAGCGCTCGCGCAGGGCGATCGCCAGCAGCGCGTTCTGGGGCTCGGCGAGGTCAGGGTCGGCGTCCATCAGCTCCCGGCTCCAGCGCCGGGCCCGCTCCAGCAGCTCGGCGTCCCGCGGGCAGCTCGGCGAAGCGGTACTGGGCCAGGCCGCTCTGGCGGGTGCCGACCAGCTCGCCCTCGCCGCGCAGGCGCAGGTCGACCTCGGCCAGCTCGAACCCATCCGACTGCGCGGCCAGCGCCTGCAGCCGCGCCGAGTCCTTGCGCCCGAACAGCAGGCACAGCGAGTCATGCTCGCCCCGGCCGATCCTCCCGCGCAGCTGGTGCAGCTGGGAGATCCCGTAGCGGTCGGCGTCCTCGACCAGCATCACCGTGGCGTTGGGGACATCGATCCCCACCTCGATCACCGAAGTCGCGACCAGCACGTCGGCGCCGCCGGTGGAGAACCGCGCCATCGCCTCGGCCTTGGCCCCCGGGCGCATCTGCCCGTGCAGGAGCACGACCTCGAACTCGGCGAACGGCGCCGGTGCGCAGGCGTTCGAACTCGGCGGTGGCGGCGCGGGCCTGCAGCGCCTCTGACTCCTCCACCAGCGGGCAGACGACGAACGCCTGCCGGCCGGCGTTCAGCTCCTCCTTGATCCGCGCGTAGGCCCGCTCGCGCTCGGCGTCGGTCGAGCACACGTGGGTGCGGATCGGCCGGCGACCGCGGGGGAGCTCGCGCAGGAGCGTGAAATCGAGGTCGCCGTAGTGGCTCAGGGCCAGGGTGCGGGGGATCGGGGTGGCGGTCATGTGCAGGACGTGCGGGGATTCCTCGCCCCGGCCCTTGGCGTCCAGCGCGGCGCGCTGGCTCACCCCGAAGCGGTGCTGCTCGTCGACGACGACCACCCCCAGGTGCTCGAACTGGACGGCCTCCTCGATCAGGGCGTGGGTGCCGACGATGATCGACAGCTCGCCGGTGTGGAGCTTCCCGAGGAGGTCTTTGCGACGCGCGGCCGGGGTCGAGCCCATCAGCAGCCCGGCGCGCACCGGCTCCGAGCCGAGCAGCAACTGCAGCGTGGCGAAGTGCTGCTCGGCCAGCGTCTCGGTGGGAGCCATCAGGCAGGCCTGGAGGTCGTGCTCGACCGCGCGCAGCATCGCGTAGAGCGCGACCACGGTCTTGCCCGAGCCGACCTCCCCCATCAGCAGCCGCTGCATCGGCTCGGCCCGGGCCAGATCCTCGTCGATCGCCTTGAGCGCCGCCTGCTGATCACCGGTCAGCGGGGAACGGCAGGTCGTGCTCCAGCCATCTTCTGGTCAGCTCGGGCGGCTCGTCGATTCGCGGCGCCGCCGCGTTGTGACTTCGGCGGCGCCGGCGCTGCTGCAGGGCGATCTGCGCCAGCAGCAGCTCCTCGAAGGCCAGACGCCGGCGCCCGATCTCCGGGTCGGCGTCCGCGTGGGGGAAGTGGGTCGCTTCCAGCGCCGCCGGGCGATCGGGGAGGTGCTCCTGGTTGAGAACGGCGGAGGGCAACGGCTCCAGCACGTCGCCGAAGGCGCCGGCGTGGCGGCGGACGAGCGCGAGGATCTGAGTGGACGACAACCCCTCCGTGGCCGGGTAGTGGGCCACCGCGTCTGACCCGGTGGCCGCCTCGCCCGTCGGCGCGTGGCCCTGGACGCTGATCCGACCGCGCTCGTCGACCCGCACGTGCAGCATCAGCCGGGTTCCGACCGGGTACTTGTTGACCAGCCAGGGCTGCTGGAAGAAGCTGATGCGGGTGGCTCCGCTGGCGTCGGCGACGGTGGCCTCGACACGGGGACGCATGCCGCGGCGGCGCACGGGGCGGGCGACGATCGCGCGGACCTCGACGACGACGGTGGCGTTCTCGCCGGGCTGGAGCTCGGCCACGGCACGGGCTTCCCGCCGGTCACGGGGAAGATGCTCCAGCAGGTCGGCGACCGTCGCCAGGCCGAGCGTCTCGGCCGCCTTCTCCGCCTTGGGGCCGTCCAGGCGCAGAGGCTTGCGCAGCGTGGCCGGGGCGGGGTAGCGGACCGGGGCGGAGATCAGCTCCGGCGGCTGCAGGGGGGTGGTTTCGGCAAAAGCGGTCGGCGGCACTCGTCGAAGCTTGACCGACGGGGCGGTCAGGTTGGCTGGTTACCCGCCGCCGCGGGCGACGGTTCCCAGTCACAGGCGGGTATCACCCTTACGATTGTTGTATGACCGAACGGATCGTCTACGTCTCCCGGATCGTGCGTCTGCCCCTGGTGGGGTCGGACGGCTCCGACGTGGGCCATGTGGTCGACGTGGTGCTCGACCTGGGCGGCCGGCCGCCCGGGTGGTCGGGTTCGTGGTCGGCGGCGTGCAGCGCCGCCGGGTGTTCGTGGCCGTGACCCGGATCAGCGAGATCGATACGCGCGGGTTGCGCCTGCGCCGAGGCAGCATCAACCTCAGGCAGTTCGAGCTGCGCCCGGGCGAGCGGCTGGTGATGGGAGAGATCGTGGGCAAGCGCGTGAACGGCCGCCGCGTGGTCGACATCGGGCTGCGGCCGGCGCCCGACCCGTTCGAGTGGGAGGTGGCGACGGTCGCGCTCGCCAGCCGGGGGATGCCGGGGCTGAAGCGCACGCCTGAGGTGCTCGACTGGAGCGAGGCCGGCGAGCTGTTTGCCGAGGAGCGCCCAGTCGACCGCCAGGCCGCCACCCTGGGCGGTCTGCACCCGGCCGAGATGGCCTCGGCGATCCGCAGCCTGCCCCTGAGCCGCCGGCGGCTTCTGGCCGAGGCATTGGAGGACGACCGGCTGGCCGACCTGCTGGAGGAGCTCCCCGAGGACGAGCAGGTCCGCCTGCTCGAGGGTTTCGATTCGGTCCGGGTGGGCCGGGTGCTGGACGAGATGGAGGCCGACGACGCCGCCGACCTGCTGGGCGAGATGTCGGCCGACGAAAGGGCCGAGCTGCTGGCCCGGATGGATCCCGACGAGGCCGAGCCGGTACGCCGGCTGCTCGGCTACGAGCCCGACACCGCCGGCGGCCTGATGACCCCGGAGCCGATCATCCTGGGCACCAGCGCGACTGTGGCCGAGGCGCTGGCGCGGGTGCGCGATTCGGACCTGCCGGTGCCGATCGCGGCGCAGGTGTTCGTGTGCCTGCCTCCGCTGGAGACTCCGACCGGGCGCTTCATCGGCGTGGTGGGGTTCCAGCGGCTGCTGCGCGAAGCCACCTCCAAGCCGCTCGGGCGCTGCATCGACAAGGAATGGGAGGCCGTTCCGGCCGATGCCACCGACCGCGAGGTGGCGGGCCGGCTGGCCGCCTACGACGTGGTGGCGATGCCGGTGACCGACGAGGCCGGAAGGCTGGTCGGAGCGGTTACGATCGATGACGTCCTGGACAGGGTGCTGCCGGCAGGGTGGCGCCTGACCCACACGAGGTCATGAGATGGCACGCAAGGACAATCTGAGCGTTCCCCGCGGCGGCTCGGTCCGCTCCGGCTATGACTCCGACGCGTTCGCGCGGTTCGCGGAGAAGGTGGCGCGGTTCCTGGGCACCGGCCGGTACCTGGCCGGCCAGACGGTGGTCGTGCTCGTGTGGATCGCCCTGAACGTCATCGGGATCATCGGCAAGTGGGACCCATTTCCGTTCATCCTCCTCAACCTCGTGTTCTCGACCCAGGCCGCCTACGCCGCACCGCTGATCCTGCTGGCGCAGAACCGGCAGGCCGACCGGGACAAGGACGAGGTCGAGCGTGACCGGGAGACCAACGCCCGGGCGCTGGCCGAGACCGAGTTCCTCGGTCGCGAGCTGGCCGGACTGCGGTTGATGCTGGAGCAGAAAGCCGACCGGGATGACCTGGTCGAGCCGCTCGAGCGCCTCACCCAGGCGATCGAGCACGTCTCCGGCGTGCCGGCCGGGGAATTTGCCGGCGGTTCCGAGGAAGTCGACGACGCTCTGTCAGAGCCCGGCGACTACTCGGCCGACAGCAGCCACCAGTAGCTCTCCTGGCCGCCGACCGAGAGCTCCAGCTCGACGCCGCCGTCGAGGAGTCCCTGCACCGCGGCGTCGTCCAGGGGCGGGTCGGCCCCGCGCAGGCAGGTGATCAGCTCAGCGCCCTGGGCCAGGTTGGCCAGAACGTCCTGGAGGGTCTGGAGCGGCTCGCCCCAGGAAACGATCTGGTCATCGACGAAGCCGACCGCCTCGCCTTCCCGGAAGCGGCCCTGAACGTCGTCGCGGGCGGCCGGGGCGACGGCGCCGGTCCGGATCTGCTCCAGAGTGGCGAGCATCGCGGTGGCATTGTCGGCGGCCGGGCGGGCAGGGTCGAGGCCGACGGCGGCGGCCAGACCGGCCTGCATCGATTTTGCCGGGACGACGTGGACGTTCTTGTCCGAGAGCTCGGCGGCGCGCTCGGAGGCCATCACCACGTTGGGGCTGTTGGGCAGCACGACGATCTCCTCGGCCGGGATCCCGTGGATGGCGGCGAGCAGGTCGTAGGTGGAGGGGTTCAGCGTCGGGCCGCCGTCCAGCACGGTCACGCCCAGTCCCTGGAACAGCTGCTTGAAGCCGTCGCCCGTGACCACGGCCAGCGCTCCGCACACGGCGCCGGGGACGGGCGCGGCGGTGAGGCGGGCGTCGCGCTCACGCACCTGCTCACGCATGTCGGCGATGTCGATGTGCGAGACGGTGCCGGCCGACTCGAACAGGCCGGTGGCGGCGTCGGGGTCGTCGGTGTGCACGTGGACCTTGAGCGTGGTCGCGTCGCCGACGACCAGCACCGAGTCGCCGAGCTTCTCAAGCTCGTGGACGAACTCGCGCTGGCTCAGGCCGGTGCCGGTGACGGCGAAGTTGGTGCAGTACCGGTAGGTGGCCGACGCGTGCTGGGGATGGGTGATCCGGCGCCGCCGCTGACCGTCTGATGCTCCAGCGCCAGTGCCTCGGAGCCACGCAGCGCGCCGACGATCCCGGCCAGCAGCACGACCAGCCCGTAGCCGCCGGCGTCGACGACGCCGGCCTCGCGCAGGATCGGCAGCAGGTCAGGCCCGCGCTTGACCGATTGCTCGCCGGATTCGAGCGCCCGCTCGATCACGCGGCGATCCGCGCGTCCTGCTCGTCGGCGGTGGCGTCGGGACCGAGGCGGGCGTTCCTCCATGTGCGCCAGCTCCCGGGCGACCCGGACCGCCATCTCGCGCACGACGGTGAGGATCGTGCCCTCGGCCGGCTCGCGCACCGACCCGTAGGCCTGGTCGGCGGCGCGGGCCAGCGCGGCTCCGATCAGCACCGGATCGACCAGCTCGCCCGGGCGGCTGGCCAGCTCCTCGGCGGCGCCGCGGATCAGCTGAGAGAGGATCACGCCGGAGTTGCCCCGCGCACCGAGCAGCGCGGCGCGGGCCACGGAGGCGACGATCTCGTCCCGGCCGATGTCGTCGATCGTCCGGTCCTCGGAGGCGGCGATCAGCCGGTCGAGCTCCTGCAGCACGGAGCGCAGGGTGAGGACCATGTTGTCGCCGGTGTCACCGTCGGCTACGGGGAAGACGTTGAGGTCGTTGACCTCCTCGCGGCGCTCTTCGAGTGCGGCCAGGCCGGCTTCCACCAACAGCCGGAACCGGAGAATCGCTGGATCGGTCAACGTCTTGCCTTCCCGGGCCGTACCAAGGCCGGGACGGTCAGCGGGCCTTCGTGACCTTGCCCGCCTTGAGGCAGCGGGTGCACACGTAGACGCGGCGGGGGGTGCCGGCATCGTCGATCCGGACCCTCTGCAGGTTGGGATCGAAGCGGCGCTTGGTGGCCACCATCGAGTGGCTTCGGCTGTTGCCGAACGAGGGACCCTTGGCGCAGACGTGACAGATCTTCGGCATGCAGGGCGAGTATAGAACGGCGGAAGCGTCGCGGCCGGGTCCGGCCGGTGCGCCAGGCCCGGATCCGGCCGTAGCTCATACCCGAAGCCGGCGCGGCGCGGGGGCTCGGCCAGCTCCTGCTTGATCGCCAGCGACGCGAGCACCGCCTCGACCGCGTGCGCGGCCGGTGTCGCGCTTGGCGCCGCCCTTGACCCGGTCGCGGGCCTGCTCCATGGTGTCGACGGTGAGCACGCCGAAGCCGACACGGGACGCCGGTCAGCAGCTGCACCTGCTGAGATGCCCCGGGCCGCCTCGGCGCAGACATAGTCGTAGTGGTCGGTCTCGCCGCGGATCACCGCCCCGAGGCACACGACGGCGGCGTAGCGCCCGCTCTCGGCGGCGTACTTGGCGGTCAGCGGCAGCTCGAAGGCGCCGGGGACGTCGAAGTGGACGTCGATGTCGCTCGATGCCCGCCTCGGACAGCGCGTCCCGCGCACCCTCCTCGAGCGCGTCGGCCAGCTCCTCGTAGAAGCGCGGCCACGCACAGCGCCACGCGACCCTCGATCGCTCATTCCGGCGTCCGTCGCCGAGTCGCTCTCGTGTCGGTTCTCCGCCGCCAGCATCTCCTCGTCGAGCGCCAGGCCCTGGTGGTGCAGGATGTGGCCGAGCTTGTCGCGCTTGGCCCGCAGGTAGGCCTCGTTGTGGGGGTTGGGCGACGTGCTGGATCGGGATCTGGTCGGTGACCGACAGCCCGTAGCCGGCCAGGCCGGAGATCTTCTTCGGGTTGTTGGTGAGGATCCGGATGCTGGTCAGGCCGAGGTCGGAGAGGATCTGGGCGCCGATGCCGTAGTCGCGCAGGTCGGCGGGCAGGCCCGAGCTGGAGGTTGGCCTCGACCGTGTCGAGCCCCTCCTCCTGGAGCTTGTAGGCCCGCAGCTTGTTGAGCAGGCCGATCCCGCGGCCCTCCTGGCTGAGGTACAGCAGCACGCCCCGGCCCTCGGCCTCGATCATCGCCAGCGCCGACTCGAGCTGCTCGCCGCAGTCGCAGCGCAGCGAGTGGAAGACGTCGCCGGTCAGGCACTCGGAGTGGACGCGCACGAGCACGTCGTCCGGCCCGCGACCTCGCCCTTGACCAGCGCGACGTGGTGCTTGTTGTCGACCAGCGAGCGGTAGCCGACCGCGACGAAGTCGCCGAACGCGGTCGGCAGCCTGGTCGCGACGACCCGCTCGACCAGCTTCTCGTTCCGGCGGCGATAGGCGATCAGGTCGGCGATCGTGATCATCTTCAGCCCGTGCTTGACGCAGTACGAGCGCGAGGTCCTCGCCGCGGGCCATCGAGCCGTCCTCGTTCTGGATCTCGCAGATCACGCCGGCCGGGTTGAGCCCGGCCAGCCGGGCCAGATCGACCGACGCCTCGGTGTGCCCGGTGCGCTCCAGCACGCCGCCGGCCTTGGCCTTGAGCGGGACGGACGTGCCCGGGCTTGACGATGTCTCCGGCGCCCTTGGTCGGGTCGACCGCGACCTGCATCGTGTGGGCCTGGTCGTGGACGCTGATCCCGGTGGTCACGCCCTCCCGGGCCTCGATCGTCACCGTGAACGGCGGTCTCGGTGGCGCGCTCTCGTTCTTGAGCGTCATCAGCTCCAGGCCGAGCTCGTCGCAGCGCTCGGGCGTCAGCGCCAGGCAGATCCAGCCGCCGGCCTGGCGGGTCATGAAGTTGATCGCGTCGGGCGTGACGAACTGCGCGGCCATCACCAGGTCGCCCTCGTTCTCGCGGTCCTCGTCGTCGACGACGACGACCATCTTGCCCGGCGGCGATGTCCTCGAGCGCCTCCTCGATCGGTGGCGAATGCGGGTCTCGTCGGCGGTCATCGCCGCACCAGCCTCTCGACGTACTTGGCCAGCACGTCGACCTCCAGGTTCACGACGTGTCCCGGCGCCGCGGCGCCAGGTTGGTCCGCTCGAGCGTCTCGGGGATCAGAGACACGGTAAAGGATCGGTCCTCGAGCTCCGGCGACCGTGAGCGAGACGCCGTCGACGGTGATCGAGCCCTTGTCGACGACGTAGCGCAGCAGCTCGGCGGGGCCTCGATCTCGACGCGGCGGGCGAACCGTCCTCGCTCACCGCGAGACCGTCCCGACGCCGTCGACGTGGCCCTGGACGACGTGACCGCCGAGGCGGTCAGTCGGCGCGCAGCGGCCAGCTCCAGGTTGACCGGGGCCCCCGGGTCGAGCTCCGCCAGCGAGGTGCGCCGCAGCGTCTCGTTCATCACGTCGGCGCGAAACGCGCCGTCGCGTCGATCGCGGTCGCGGTCAGGCAGACGCCGTTGACGGCGACCGAATCGCCCTCGGCCAGCTCGGCGGCCAGCTGGGTGCGACGGTCAGCCGCGCGCCGTCGCCGGTCGGCTCGACCTCGATCACCTCGCCCAGATCGGCCACGAGCCCGGTGAACATCAGTCCGCCCGTGAGCCGCGCCTCGGACATCACCACTCCTTGACCCGCGACGTGATCAGCAGGTCCTCTCCGACCCGCTCGCAGTCGAGCGTCAGCGCGCGCAGCGCGTCGGCGATAGCTCGACGCCCTCGCTCTCGAGCGGATCCCGGGCGTTGCGGCCGCCGAGCACCAGCGGGGCGAGGAACAGCCGGACCTCGTCGATCTCGCCGGCATCGAGGAACGACCCGGCCAGGCGCGGGCCGCCCTCGAGCAGGATTGAGGTGATCCCGGCCGACCCCGAGCTGCTCCAGCGCCGAGACGACCCGAGCCGGCTCGTTCTCGCCGGTGGCCACGATCACATCGACCCCGTGGGTCTCCAGACGCGTCGGTGGCGGCCCGGGTGGCCGCACGCGAGACGACCACCGTCAGCGGCACCCGTCGGGCGTCGGCCGACCAGGCGCGAGCCGAGCGGCAGTCGCCCCAGCGAATCGAACACGACGCGGCGCGGCTGGCGCAGGTTCGCCACGCCCGCCATCCGCGCGGTCAGCAGCGGGTCGTCGGCGAGCAGCGGTGCCGATCCCGACCACCACGGCGTCGAGTCGAGGCGCGCCACGCGTGCACGCGCCGGCGGCTCTCCTCGCCGGAGATCCAGTGCGAGTCGCCGCTGCGGGTGGCCACCTTGCCGTCGAGCGACATCGCCGACTTGAACAGCACCCAGGGACGCCCGGTGCGCGCGTGCTTGCGGAACGGCTGGTTGAGGAGGCGGGCCCTGGCGGCGAGCTCCCCGTCGGCTGAGGACCACGACCTCCACGCCCTCGTCGCGCAGGATCCCCAGGCCGCGCCCGGAGGCGTGCTCGGAGGGATCGTCGGAGGCGACGACCACCCGCCGGATGCCTGCCGCCTGGATCGCATCGGTGCAAGGCGGCGTGCGCCCGTGGTGGCAGCACGGCTCGAGCGAGACATAGAGCGTCGGCCTCGGCGAGGTCACGCCCGGCGCCGCGCGGATCGCCTCCACCTCGGCGTGCGGGTCCCCCGCCGCCCGGTGAAGCCCTCCCCGAGGGTTTCCTCGCCGCTCGCGATGACCGCGCCCACCAGTGGATTGGGGCTCACATCGGGCCAGCCGCGCTCGGCGAGCTCGACGGCCCGCGCGAGGTGGCGAGCGTCGAGATCGCTCGTGATGGGCACGCCTGGAAGCATATGCCCACCTGTTAAACAGTCAGTGAGAGCTGGTCCCAACTCGCCCCCGCTGCCTGCCGCTGAGGGGCGCCGGCCCGCTACCGTGTGCTCAGCGGTCAACCGCCTGCACAGCGCCATGAAACTGATCATCCAGATTCCCTGCTTCAACGAGGAGGAGCAACTCGCCCACGACGCTGGCCGGGCTGCCTCGTGAGGTAGCCGGATTCGACTCCGTCGAGTGGCTGATCGTCGACGACGGATCGACCGACCAGACGATCGCAGGTGGCGCGCGACAACGGGGTCGACCACATCGTCCGGCTGACGAACAACAAGGGCCTGGCGGCAGCCTTCCAGGCGGGTATGGACGCCGTGTCTGAAGCTCGGCGCCGACGTCGATCGTCAACACCGACGCCGACAACCAGTACGACGGGCGCCGACGTGCCCAAGCTGGTGCGCCGATCCTCGCCGGCCACGCCGACATGGTCGTCGGCGATCGCCAGGTCAACACGATCGCGCATTTCTCCGCGGTCAAGAAGCGCCTTCAGCGACTGGGCTCCTGGGTCGTGCGGCAGGCCTCCTCCACCGAGGTGCCGGACGCGACCTCAGGCTTCCGCGCCTACAACCGCGAGGCGGCCCTGCAGGTGCAGGTGGTGTCGAAGTTCACCTACACGCTGGAGACGATCATCCAGGCGGGCAAGCTGACTCGTCGCGATCGACCACGTCCCGATCCGCACCAACCCCAGGACCCGCGAGTCGCGGCTGTTCCCGTCGATGAGCGCCTACGTGCGGCGCAACGCGCTGGCGATCTTCCGCGTCTACTCCCAGTACGAGCCGCTCAAGGTGTTCTGGGGCGCGGCGATGCTGCTCGGGTTCGGCCGCGCTCGTGATGTTCGTCCACTTCCTGGTCGTCGTTCGTCGATCCACCACGGCCGCGCCGGCCACATCCAGTCGCTGATCGCTCGGCGCGGTGCTGTTCAACGCAGCGATGCTGATGGGCGCGCTCGGCGTGATCGGCGACCTGCTCGCCGCCCAGCGCACGCTGACGCAGCGGACCTTCGAGCGGGTCAGGCGGATCGAGCTCCAGCTGGGCGTCGAGCCCTCCCACTACGAGCCGGGCAAGCCGGGCAAGCCGGGGGCTCCTCCGGCCAGGACTCCGGCCAGGACACCGAGGACCGGCACACGCTCGAGGTATGAGTGCCGCTCCCCCCTTGCGGCGATAGCCTCCGCCGGCGATGACCGCGACCGTCCCGACCGGCAACACCTTCGACAAGTACGGCTCGACGAACCCGGTCGTGCGCCGGCTGATGGCCGGCTTCGAGCGCAATCTGGATGAGCTGTTCACGCTGGCGGCGGCACGGTCGATCCTGGACATCGGCTGCGGCGAGGGGGTGCTCACCGCGCAGTGGGCCGCCCGTCTGGGCGACGGCCGGGTGGTCGGCCTCGACCTGGAGGATCCCAAGCTGGCGGGCGAATGGCAGACCCGGAACCGCCCCAACCTGGGGTTCCGCGCCCTCGACGTCACCGCCGGCCTCCCTTACGCCGAGGGCGAATTCGAGCTGGTATGCGCCACCGAGGTGCTGGAGCACGTACCCGAGCCCCGAGCGCGTCGTGGCCGAGATGGCCCGGGTGGCCGCCCGGCACCTGATCGTCTCGGTCCCGCACGAGCCGCTGTGGCGGATCCTCAACGTCGCCCGTGGCGCCTATCTGCCCCAGCTCGGCAATACGCCGGGGCACATCAACCACTGGACGCGCCGAGGGTTCGTGAGCCTGCTCGCGGAACACGGCGAGGTGACCGTGGTCCGCTCGCCGTTCCCGTGGACGATGCTGCTGGTGCGCGTTCACTAATGGCCCAGATCGCCTGATGGCCCAGACCGTCGAGCGCGAGGCGCCGTCCGCCGACGAGTTCGCATCCGGCGCCCGCATCCTGTCGGTCGGGATCGCCTCCACCGGGCTGTTCACGTTCGCCTACCTGGCCGTGGCCAGCCATGTCCTGGACAAGAGCTCCTACAGCCGGATCTCGATCTGCTGGGCGATCATGTTCGTGATCCTGTCGGTCATCTACCGGCCGATCGAGCAGCTGCTCACCCGGACGATCGCCGACCGCCAGGCCCGAGGCCTCAGCGGCCACATCCTTCGCGTCCCCGCCCTGATCCAGACCTCGTTCGCCCTGCTGTTCCTGGTGGTGGCGCTGGTCCTCCGCCCCACGATCGAGGACAACCTGTTCGGCGGCTCCAGCGCGCTCTACTGGATCCTGGTCGTGGGGGTAATGGCCTACGCGGCCAGCTACTTCGCGCGCGGCTGGCTGGCCGGCCACAAGCGCTTCGCCCTGTACGGCGCGCTGGTGTTCCTGGAGTCGACCAGCCGCTTCCTGTTCGCCGTGGCCGCCGCGCTGGGGATCGGCACCGCCCAGACCACCGTCGGCCTGGGCATGGCCGCGGCGCCGTTCGTGTCGCTGTGCGTGATTCCGTTCGCCTTCTCCCGGGTCCGCGGCAACAGCTTCCGGGGCCGGCGGATCGGGTCGGGGATCGAGTTCGCCGACGCCGCCCGTGAGGGCCCCGTCCACGGCCAGCTGGAGGAGGCGGCCACCGACCTGTCGCTGCGGCGCGGGAGCGGCTTTGCGATCGCCGTGGTGGCGATCATGTTCTCCGAGCAGACGCTGATGAACGCCGGCGTGCTGATCGTGGCGGCCTCTTCCGGCGGATCCATCACCTCCGGCCTGGCCGGCTTCGTGTTCAACGTGCTGCTGATCGTGCGCGCCCCGCTGCAGCTGTTCCAGGCCATCCAGACCTCGATCCTGCCCCACCTGGCCGGGATGGAGGCCACCGGCTCCAACGAGGAGTTCAGGCGCGCCATCCGCCTGACGATCATCGCGATCGCCGCGTTTGCCGCCGTCGTGGCGCTCGGCCTGCTGCTCATCGGTCCGTTCGTGATGAAGACGCTCCTGCCCAACGACTACGGCACCTACGGCCGCTGGGGCCTGTGCGTGGTCGGCATCGGAATGGGCTTCCACCTGGTCGCGGGCACGCTCAACCAGGCGCTGCTGGCCCGCAACCGGGCGCCGTTCGCCGCCGCGGCCTGGCTCATCTCGGCCGCCGTGTTCGTCGCCTTCGTGGCCTCCGGCGCGATCTCCAACGAGGTGACCCGGGTGGAGGTGGGCTACTGCGGAGCCGCCGGGCTGCTGGCGCTGCTGCTGGCGGTGCTCTACCGGGCCTCGGGCCAGGCCGCCGCGACCAGCGCCGCGTAGGCCTCCCCGGGATCCCCGGAGCCGAACACGGCGGCGCCGGCCACCAGCAGATTGGCCCCGGCCTGGGCGCACAGCCCCGCGGTGTCGGTGTGCACACCGCCGTCGACCTCCAGGGCCACGCGCTCGGGCAGCGCCGCCCGCAAGCGTCTGAGCTTGTCGTAGGAGGCGGGGATCAGACTCTGGTTGCCCCAACCGGGGTTGACGCTCATGCACAGCACCAGGTCGACCGCGTCCTCGGCCACTTCACGCAACGCGCTGGCCGGCGTGGCCGGGCAGATCGCCGCGCCGGCGGTGCACCCGGTTTCGCGCACCGCGCCGAGCGCGTAGTTCAGGTGCGGAGTGGCCTCGGCGTGGACGGTGATGCTGTCGGCGCCGGCCTTGGCGTACTCGGCGACCGTGCGCTCGGGCCGCTCGATCATCAGGTGCACGTCGATCTTGCCCCCCGCCTCGTGGACCTGGTCGGCGATCGCCTGCACGGCCACCGCCCCGAACGAGATCGGCGGCACGAAGTGGCCGTCCATCACGTCGACGTGGATCACCCGCGCGCCGGCGCTCAGGACGTCGGAAACCTGGGAGCCGAGCTTGGCGAAGTCGGCCGACAGGATCGACGGGGCCACGGACGGGCTGGTCAGGACCTCTCGGCGTGTCGGGCATCACAGCGCCCGCAGCATGCTGCTCTTGCAGTGGTTGCAGATCACGATCGCGGTGCTGGACATCCGCACGATCGTCGAGTGCTCACCGCAGTTGGGGCAGACCGAGACCAGCTCGAAGCGGTGCATGCAGTTGACGCACCGGTAGCGGCCCGGCACCGCGGTCGGGCGCAGCCACGGCTCGCCGCAGACTGGACATTCGGGTCCGAGGTTGACCGGTCTTTCCTCCACCCGGTCTAGCGTAACGCTCCGGCCCGCTGGAGCCGCGCGATGAAGAACCCATCGGTCCCGTCGCGGTGGGGCAGCAACTGCTCGGAGTGTTCGAGCGCAAACCCTTCAGAGTCGCCGTCGAGGAACCGGTTGACCACGCCCTCGCCCTCCCGCCGGCTGATCGTGCACACCGAGTACACCAGCGTGCCGCCCGGGTTCAGCTTCTCCGCCCCGGCACGGAGCAGCTGCAGTTGCCTGTCGGCCAGCGCCTCGATCTCCGAGCGGCGCTCCTGCCAGCGCAGATCAGGCCGGGATTGCAGCGTGCCGAGGCCGCTGCACGGCGGGTCGACCAGGATCCGGTCAAAACCGTCCTCGGAGAGCTGGCGCGCGTCGGCGGTCACGACGCGCACGCAGCCGGCACCCATGCGGGCACAGGTCGCCCGCAGCGCCTCGGCCCGCCCGGGATGGACCTCGACAGCGGTGATCTCCCCCTGATTCTCCATCAGCGCGGCGAGATGGGTGGTCTTGGCGCCGGGTGCGGCGCACACGTCCAGTACGCGCTCACCGGCCTTTGAGGCCAGTGAGCGCGCCACACGCATCGAGGCCCGGGACTGGGGCATGACCCGCCCCTGGTCCCAGAGCGGGGAGCCGAACACGTCGAACGGCGCTTCCAGGATCCGGCCCTCCGGTAGCCCCGGCACAGTCCGCGACGGCACGGGAAGCTCCACGTCCTCGCCCTTCAGCGTGTTGATCCGCAGTGCCGACTCGGGCGGCTGGTTGACGGCGTGCAGAAGCGCTCTGGTCTCCTCCGGGCCGAGTTCCTGCCACCACATCTCGGCCATCCAGTCAGGGACGGAATGAAGGACGGCCGCCTGCTGTGGGGTTTCGTCGCTCAGACCATCGAGCAGCGTGGCTCGCTCGCGGACGGCCCGGCGCAGGACGGCGTTGACAAGCCCCTCTCCCCCGTGTGCGTGCCGCTTGACCAGCTCCACCGACTCGTGCACGGCGGCGTGCTCGGCCACGCGGTCCAGGTAGGCGAGCTGGAACAGCCCCAGCCGCAGCGCGGCCAGCACCGGCGGATCGAGCCGCTCCGGTGGCCGTGAGGACAGCCGGGTCAGGATGTGGTCCAGGCTGCGCTTGCGCTGCACCGTCCCGTAGGCCAGCTGCATGGCCAGCGCCCGGTCGCGGGGGTCGAGCTCCCCGGCCTCGGCGTGCAGGGCGCGGTCGGCGTAGGCGCCCTGCTCGAACACCCTGCGCACGACCCGGTAGGCGCACTCGCGCGCCGGAGAGGTGCGGCGGCGGCGCTCAGCCGCGCCGGCCACGCAGATAGTCCTCGCCCGCCATCGCCCGGCGCCCGGGCGGCTGCACCACGGTCAGCTCGAGCGCCCCGGCGGCACAGCCCAGGACCGGGACCGGCGGCTCCAGGCGCAGCTCGCCGGGCTCCAGCTCGGCGCCGAAGATCACCCGCGCCTCGAGCACCCCCAGCCGCTCACCACCCGGAATCTCCACGAAGGCGCCGATGTGGGGTGTCAGCGCCCGTATCTGCCGCGCCAGCTCCTCGGCCGGGCGGCTCGGGTCAAGGCGCCGGTCCTCGGGCCCGATCTTCTCGGCGTAGGTGGCCAGCAGGTCGTCCTGCTCGGCGCAGTCAGGCCGTCCCTGGGCCTCGACCTCGTCCAGGGTCTGGATCAGCAGTTCCCCGCCGAGGGTCTGCAGCCGGGTGGACAGGCTGCCGTAGTCGTCGTTGGACCGGATCGGCTCCTCGGCCTGGCGGCACACCGGGCCGCTGTCGAGCCCCTCGGTGAGGACCATGATCGACACGCCGGTCTGCTCGTCCCCGGCCATGATCGCCCGCTCGATCGGCGCCGCCCCCCGCCAGCGGGGCAACAGCGAGGGATGGACGTTGAGCATCAGGTACTCGGACAGCAGCGGTTCCTTGATCAGGGCGCCGAACGCACACACAATGACCGCCTCGGGCTGGACGGTGGCGATCCGCGCCCGCGCCTCGTCGGAGTTGACCGAGTCCGGCTGGTAGAGCTCCAGCTCCAGCTCCTGGGCGGCGATCGCCACGGGCGGGGATTGCAGCTTGCGTCCCCTCCCCCCGGGGCGGTCAGGCCGGGTGACAACGAGCGCGGGGCGGTGTGGTGAGCCGTAGAGCTCGCCCAGAACCGCGGCGGCGAAGCGCGAGGTTCCGAGGTAGACGGTCCTCACGAGGGCTGCTGCAATTCACGCAGCAGCCGCATGGCTTCCTTGCGCTGATCACGCGTGGTCCGGCTCAGGATCAGCACCCCGTCCAGGTGGTCCATCTCATGCTGGATCACCCGGGCCTCCAGGCCCGATGCCTCGATCAGCAGCGGGTCGCCGTGCTCGTCCTGGGCCTTCACGCGGATGTGCACCGGACGCTCCACGTCCACGTGGACAAGCGGCAGGCTCAGGCAACCCTCCTCGGAGATCTCCTCCTCCGAGCTTGACCACTGCAGCTCCGGGTTGACGAGCGCCGAGACGGCCGCGTCTGATTGCACGCGGTAGACCAGCACGCGGTGGAGAACCCCGACCTGCGTGGCCGCCAACCCGATGCCCAGGGCGTCGTTCATCAGGTGCCCCATGCGCTCCACCTCCTCGCGCAGCGCGTCGTCGAAGCGCTCGACCGGGCGAGCCTTGGTCTTCAGCACTGGGTCGCCGAATTTGCGCACGTGGATCAGCGCCGCATCGCGGCGCGCCCTGGCCTCGGGAGATAGCTCAGGGGGCTCTACGGGCCCGTCGTCGGCTTCGGGCTCGGTCTCTTCCAGCTGATCGACTGCTTCTGACACAGCCAAAAGTTTATGCGGCTCGCGGCGTTCCCCATCCGCCCAGGGTCAGCAGCGCCAGCAGGTCCTCCACCGCCTGGCCGCGGGCGTAGCCCCACATGAAGTCGGTGATCCGCATGATCCGCAGTCCCCGTCGCTGCAGCCAGGTGTCCTTGGCCCGGTCCCGGTCCATGTCGACCACGGTGACGTGGTAGGGGCGCCCGTCCAGCTCGACGACGAGGCTCTGCTCCCGGAACAGGCAGTCGAGCTCGTATGGCCCCATGTGGATGTTCTTCTCGTAGGGCGGGAACCGGGGATCCTGCCCGATGACCGCGTCGAAGGAGCGCTCCAGCTCGGACTTGCGGTCGGTCGGGTCCAGATATCGGCTCAGCCCGCGCTGGAGCTGGCCGACGTGCGGCGCCCGCGGATGGCGGGCCAGCGTCGTGTCGATCGCTTTCACGTCGGCGATGCCCCGGCGCAGGCCCTCGGTGACCAGGCGCCGGATCTCATCCGGCGACTCCTCCGGGGTTACCTCAAGCAGCGCGCGGGCAAAGCTGCTGTAGCGCAGGCCGAAGCGGCTGCGGACCTCCTGTCTGTGCGGGGCCGTGGCGGTGCGGTGGACGATCAGGCCCGGGCGCTTGGGCGTGTGGTCGGCGACGACGGTGACCTCGATGTTCCGGGTGTCGATCGGGCGCAGGCCCTGGGCGGCGAAGGATGAGCGGTGGCTGAGGAAGGCGGTGTCGCCCAGGGTCAAGAGCGCGGCCTTGAGGTGGCCTCTGGGTGTCAGATCCGGTAGGCCAACGGCAAAAACACCGCGATGAAGGGGAAAGAGCCTGCCCTTGAGGACCCGCCGGCGCACTTCCGTGTACGTCAGTCCCAGGGCGCGGAGCTGCGAGAGGGTGATGACCCCGAGTTGACGACCCGCGATCCGGGCGACCTTGGCGTCCACCGGCTCACTCTGGGAAGGTTTCTGGCCGCTATGACCATTTTGTTTCCCAGAGTGGGGCGTGGGCGTCATCTCTACTCCTTCATCGCGGCCGTTTACCTCTCTATTGAGGGTCCACGTCGACGGAAATCGCCACCCCCCGGTGCTCCCGAAGCCCGGAAACCGCATCCACCGCGGCCCCGCAGGCGGCCACGGCGGCCGCTCGGTCGGCGGCTTTGACCACGAGCTGGGACCGGGCTCGGCCGCGCAACGCGAACAGGGGGGCCGGGCCTAGCACCGCGGCCCCCGGAGGGTCGATCAGATCCCGGAGGGCTTCGGCGGTGGTCAGGGCCGCGGAAGCCTCAGGCGAGGAGCAGACGATTCGGATCAGGGTGGCGAAGGGCGGGTAGCCGAGGGCGCGGCGGCGGGTCAGCTCGCCGGCGACGAAGGTGTTCGAGTCGTGACGTGCGGCGAGCTGGATCGAGCGGGCTTCGGGGGCCATTGTCTGGACGAGGACCCGGCCCTCTCCCCCGCGTCCCGCCCGGCCGGCGAGCTGGGTGATCAGGGAGAAGGTGCGCTCTTCGGCGCGGAAGTCCGGGAAGCGGAGGGTCTGGTCGGCGTCGATCACGACGCCGAGGCCGACGTCGGCGAAGTCGTGGCCCTTGGCCACCATCTGGGTGCCGACCAGCACCCCGGACGGGGCCGCGGCGAAGCGCTCCAGCAGCTGGGCCCGGGCGTCGAGGCCGACCGAGTCGGCGTCGAGGCGCAGTACCGGGAAGCCGTCGCCGCCCAGAGCCGAGAGCAGCTCGTGCTCCAGGCGCTCGGTGCCGGCGCCGTGGCGGGCCAGCGATACGGAGCCACAGGACGGGCAGCTGCGCGGGACCCGCTGGCGGTGGCCGCAGTGGTGGCAGGACACGATCCCGTCGCGGCGGTGGAGCACCAGGCACACCTCGCAGTTGGGGCACATGAACACGTACCCGCAGTCACCGCAGGAGAGGAAGTTCGACCAGCCGCGGCGGTTGAGCAGGATCACGGCCTTGCCCTCCGCCCGCCGGACGTCGGCCAACGCAAGCCGAGTTCTCGGGTGCAGCGGGTGGTGCAGGCCGCGCATGTCCAGGATGTCGACCGGAGGCAGCGGTCGCCCGTCGACGCGCCGGGACAGGCGCAGGTCCCGGAACCGGTGCACGCTCTCCGGGCGCGGGGTGGCGCTGCCCACGAGGAGCAGCGCGTCGTGGACGCGGGCGCGCTCCTCGGCCACGGTGCGGGCGTCGTAGCGGGGGTCGCCCTCGTGCTTGTAGGAGCTCTCGTGCTCCTCGTCGACCACGATCAGCCCGATGTCTCGCAGCGGCGCGAACACCGCCGACCGGGGGCCGACACAGACCCGCGCCTCGCCGCGGGCCAGCCGCTGCCACTCGTCGTGGCGGGCGCCGTCGCTCATCCCCGAGTGCATCACCGCCACGACGTCGCCGAACCGGGCCTCGAAGCGCGCCAGCGCCTGCGGCGTGAGACCGATCTCCGGGACCAGGATCACGACCGAGCGCCCGGCAGCCAGCACCGCTTCGGCGGCACGCAGGTAAACCTCGGTCTTGCCCGAACCGGTCACACCATGGAGCAGGAACTGACCCGTCCGTCCCTCCACCGCCGCCAGCGCCTCGGCCTGCTCAGCCGTCAACGCGGGCGCGACCGCCGAGACGCTGGAGACGGCGTGGCGGTTCGGTCGCCGGAAGGCGGTCTCGTGGTGCAGGGAGACCAGACCCCGGCGCTCCAGGCGGCGGAGCAGCTGCGTTCCGAGCGGGGTGGCCGGCTGGGGGCTGGTCTCGGCGAGAGCCAGGAGTGCGGTGCGCTGGCCGTCGCTCAGCACCGAGCCGTCACCCAGGGCACGGCCCCCCACCGAGGTCAGCGAGGCGACCAGCACCTGCTTGTCCCGCATCCCCCGCTCGGCGCCGACGGGCAGGATCACCGACAGCGCCCGGGCCGGGGTCGAGCAGTACTCCCCCGCCATCCACAGCGACAGCTCCACCAGGTCGGCGGGGAGCCGGGCGGGCAGCACCGACTCGGCCTCCCGCAGCCGATCTTCGGGCACCTCGGACGACGCGGCGAGCCCGGCCACCACGCACACCAGCTGGGCGGCCGTTGAAGGACACGCGCAGAAGCGAGCCAACGCCCACCTCGTCCTCCGAGGCGCCGGCAGGGATCCGGTAATCCCACAGCCCGCGCACCGCTCGCGTCCGCGTCAGGGGCAGGACCCGGGCGATCACAGACGGGGTTCGAAGCGTCGATACATGGGACCGGTCGAGGGTAGAGTGGCTTCAGGATGACGGCCGGTCCGTCCAGTCCGCCCACCGGAACGGCGCGCGTTCTCGCCGTTTGCGACGGCCTGCTGAAGGAGATCGGGCGCCGGCAGCACCGCTTCTCGTGGCTGCGCGACCCCGACGCCCCCGGCGACGAGTGGCTGGTCGTCGACGGCTACTACCCGGCCAACAAGCTGGTGGTGTACTGCGGCGACGACGCCCAGGACCGGCGGCTTTACGACCAGCTCGTCCCCCAGCAGGGCCTGTATCTGCTCACGATCGACCCCGACGAGCTCCCGGACGATCCGATCGCCGCCCAGGCCGTCGTCAGAAAGCAGTTGGAGGACAACGGTTGGTCGCCGCGACCGGTATCACGTCCGGTCGCGGCGGTATCCCCGCCGGCAGCGGCCCGGGAAGCCAAACCGGGTCAGTGGACGCCGGTGCGCACGACCACCCCCGCCACCCCGGAGCAGACCACCACGGCCGGCTTCGGGATGGGGCTGACGCTGATCCTGCTGGTCCTGCTCGAGGCGTATCTGGGCCTGGTCGTCCTGGCCATCGACCACGGTGACGTGGTGCTCGGGCTGGGGCTGGTGCTCGACGCCGCCGCCCGCGTGGTCGGCACGCTCAGCGCCAAGACCTGGGCGAGCCTGCTGATCGGCTCGCCCGAGGTCGTGAATCACGAGCAGCCCGGCAAGGCGGTGGCGATCACCGCCATCGCCCTCACCGGGCTGGGAATCGTCCTGGCCGTGCTCTAGCTAGGCGCGAACCGACGTGTTCAGGCCGGCGGCTTCGCGCAGGGCCGGCGCCTTGTCGGTGCGCTCCCAGGTGAAGTCCGCGTCCTCGCGGCCGAAGTGGCCGTAGGCGGCGGTCTTCTGGTAGATCGGGCGGTGCAGCTTCAGGTACTGGCGAAACGCGCCCGGGCGCAGGTCGAAGTGCTCGTCGATCAGCTCCAGGATCCGGCCGCGGCCGATCTTCTCGGTGCCGAACGTCTCGACCATCACCGACACCGGGTGGGCCACGCCGATCGCGTAGGCCACCTGGACCTCGGCGCGCTCGGCCAGCCCCGCCTCGACCAGGTTCTTGGCCACGTACCGCGCCGCGTAGGCGGCACAGCGGTCGACCTTCGAGGGGTCCTTGCCGGAGAACGCGCCGCCGCCGTGGCGGGCCATGCCGCCGTAGGTGTCGACGATGATCTTGCGTCCGGTCAGGCCGGCGTCGCCCATCGGGCCGCCGATCACGAACCGCCCGGTCGGGTTGACCAGGAAGTTGCGGTGCAGCTTGCGCGCGTCGTAGGGCTGCCCGGACAGCACCGGCTCCACCACGTGCTCCCACAGGTCCTCCTTCGAAAAGCGCTTCGGCGCCCTCGCGGTGCTGGGTGGAGATCAGCAGCTTCTCGATCTCGACCGGCTTGCCGTCGACGTAGCGGACGGTGACCTGGGTCTTGCCGTCCGGGCGCAGGTAGGGAACGATCTCGGCCTTGCGCACGTCGGCGAGCCGCTTGGCCAGCTTGTGGGCCAGCGAGATCGGGAGCGGCATCAGCTCATCGGTCTCATTGGAGGCGTAGCCGAACATCATGCCCTGGTCGCCGGCGCCGGCGATGTCCAGCTCGTCCTCGTCACCCGGGTCGGTGCGCGACTCGTACGCCTTGTCGACGCCCTGGGCGATGTCGGGCGACTGCTTGTCGATCGCGTTGATCACCGCGCAGGTGTTGTAGTCGAACCCGTAGGCGGCGTCGGTGTAGCCGATCCGCTTGATCGGTCTGGCGCGCGATCTCCTGGATATCGACGTAGGTCTTGGTCGTGATCTCTCCAGAGACCACCACGAGGCCCGTGTTGACGAGCGTCTCGCAGGCCACCCGGCCCTCGGGATCGTCTCGCATCACGGCGTCGAGGACGCCGTCGGAGATCTGGTCGGCCACCTTGTCTGGATGGCCTTCGGTCACCGATTCCGAGGTGAACAGGTATTCGTTGTCTGAAAGCGGGGTCATGGAATGTGGAAGTACAGCTCCGAGGTCGATTCAGTCTTGTCGCTCCTGGTCCGCAACCCGACGACCGAGATCCGGTCCAGGTCAGGCGCGAGGCGGGCAAACGCTGCACCGTGAAGCAGTCCGGTCTGCTCGCCGAGGCGGATCAGCACCTTGAGATCGGCAAAGACTAGCGACCCGGCGCTCGAGCCCGATGGCCCGAACGCGGTTTGGTAGGGCGAGCTGGCGCCCAGGGACCGGGCGCCCTTGGCCAGTGAGGTCAGCGCCGAGACGCTGGTGGAGAGGCCCACGAGGTGGTGATAGACGGTGTAGTCGAGCTGCAGCCCGGGACCCAGACCCAGCTGGTGGATGATCATCCCGTCGATTCGGCGGCCGGTGAACAGCGGCGTCACGCCCGGCCCGGTCGAGGACGAGGAGAACAGCGAGGCCAGCGGCGGGGCGAGGCTGGCCAGCACGATCCGGGCCCCCGGCGGGTAGGGCGTGCGCGTGACCACGAGCAGGTCGGGTCGCCCGGAGCGGTCCAGCACGGACACCACCGTCTGGTGGCGGAACAGGCTGAGCAGCGGCTTGACGTTGTAGCGCTCGGCGTGCAGGGCCACTCCGAGGCGCGCCAGCAGCGGCCCGATCTGGCTGGCCACCCCCAGCTGCGAAGCGGCGGCGAGCAACCGGGGGGCGGCAGCGGGGAGGTTGGAGAGATCAAGCGCAAAGGCCGAGCCGGCCGGGGTCTGACGCAGCACCGAGGGATCGAACGCGCTCCCGGAGCTCCGACCCTGGCCGGACGCGAACACGCTGTGCACCTGGAGGCGCAGGCCGCCCGGGGCGGCCGACAGGGAGGCGCTGACCGCGGTGAGGCCGGGCTGCGCCAGCAACGTGCGAACCGCGCCCAGAACGCCGCCGCGGGCGCCCAGGAGGGCGCTCACACCGGCGGCCGGTGCGTACAGGTCGAGCACGCGTGCGGGTGGCTCGCCGCTCACGGCCCGCTGGTAGGCGGCGGTGCCGGCCAGTGACGGCGCCCCGTGCTCGACGCCGATGGCCGCCTCGACGCTGGCCAGCTGGCCGGCCACGACGTAGCCCCCGACGAGGGCGAGGTAGGAGCCGCCCGACAACTTGCGGATCGCCGTGCCGCGGTAGTACACGGCGCTCGCGGCCGGAAGACCTGCCACGTACCGGCGGGCCGCCGACTCGCTGCGCACCGCCAGCAGCAGCAGCGACCCGGCCTGCGCGCCTGAGCCGCCGGTGGGTAGCACGGCCAGCGCCGCTTCGTCACCCAGCCAGGGCCGAGGCGCCGCGCCCGCAGCATTGGCGGCGAAACCTCCGGTCAGCGCCGCCACCCGCGCCTCCAGCGCCACCCGGACCGCAGCGAACCCAGGCAACCGTGAGGCCAAGGCCAACGCCTGTCCCACCCCCGGACGGTGGCGGTCGAGCGAGACGTTCAGATAGCCGAGCGCTCCGGCCGGGACGAGCCGGGCGGCGGCCGTGTCCGGTGGCGCCGGGGAGCCGGAGCTCAGTCCGAACCCGAGCCCGATGATCAGCGCCACCAATGCCACAGTGGCGGCGGCCAGCACAGCCTGACGCCGGGGCTCCAGGTCTGACCATGACGGCGGGCCAGCGCGCCTGCCGACGGGCTGGGCGGGGGGCGCAGTCGTGGCGGTCATCCGCGGTGCCCCCGGCGTTCGCGGCGCTCGCTGCGCTCGACGAAGTCGATGATCAGCGGGATCCCCTCCAGGCGGTAGCGCTGGCGCAGGCGGTTCTCCAGGAAGTAGGCGTAGTCCCGGGTGACCATCGCGTGCGAGTTGACCTGGATCGAGAAGCGGGGCGGCCGCTCGGCGGTCTGGGTCATGAACAGCATCTTCAGGCGGTTCTGTTGTCCGCGGGGCCCGCGGGCCGCCGGGAGGCTGGCGCGTCGCCACCAGGTCAGACAGGAAGCGGTTGAGCTGCGGGGTGGGGATCCGGCCCCGGCTGCGGTCGGCCAGGCCCATCGCCTCGGCCAGCAGCCTTTCCAGGTGACGCCCGGTCTTGGCCGAGACGGTCAGCACTCGCGGGCGCAGCCGCAGCTTGCGGTTGACCCTGGCGCGCTCGTCGTCGAGCTGATCTGGCCCGATCACCGCTTCGCCGTCGGCCACCAGGTCCCATTTGTTCAGCACCAGCGCGGTGGCGCAGCCGGACTTCATCGCCATCTCGGCTACCCGCAGGTCCTGGGCGGTAACACCTTCGGTGGCGTCGCACACGACCAGCGCGACGTCGGCCCGCTCGGCGGCCCGGCGCGAGCGCAGCGAGGTGTAGTACTCGACCGACTCCCCCACCTTGCTCTGATGGCGCAGCCCGGCGGTGTCGACCAGCACCAGCGGCCGGCCCTGGAACTGCATCGGCAGGTCGATCGCGTCCCGGGTGGTGCCGGCGATGTCGGAGACGATCACCCGCTCGGCCCCGAGGATGCGGTTGACCAGCGAGGACTTGCCGACGTTGGGGCGCCCGATCACAGCCAGGCGCACCGGATCCTCGATCTCCTCCCGCACCGGCTCGACCGGAACCGCCTCGACGATCCGGTCCAGCAGGTCCCCCGTGCCGAGCCCCTGCGCCGCCGACACGGCGACCGGATCCCCCAGTCCGAGACCGTGGAACTCGGCGGTCAGCGACAGGTCCTTGACCGTGTCGATCTTGTTGGCGGCGACGATCACCGGGATGCTGACGTGACGCAGCAGCTCGGCCATGTCCTGGTCGCCGGGGCGGACCCCGGCCCGGGCATCGACCACCAGCACGGCCACGTCGGCGTCGCTGACCGCGGCGCGGGACTGGAGCTGGATCTGCCGGGCCAGGTCGTCGCGCTCGTCCAGGTCCACGCCGCCGGTGTCGATCAGCGTCAGCGAGCGCCCGTTCCAGTCGGTCTGGACCTCCTTGCGATCGCGCGTGACCCCGGACTGCTCGTGGACGACCGCCTCCCGCGACTCGCTGAGCCGGTTGACCAACGACGACTTGCCCACATTGGGGTATCCAACGATCGCGACCTTCATACGGCGCGATGAGCGTAGTCGAGCTGAGAGCAACGTCGGACAAGGGCACACCAGGAGTTTGCGCCGATTCGCGCGGGTTTGCGCAAGTTCCCCTCGCGCGCGTCGTTTCCAGGGTCATAAGGCGGGGATGGATTGCCCCGCTCGTCCAAACTCGGAGCCTCCCTGGAGGGGAGGGAAAGGGAAGCCTTTCAATGTTCAAACGACTCTCTGTCAGAACCGGCATCGTCACCGCCCTGACGGTCGCTGCGGTCCTTGGGCTGAGCGCCGGGACCGCGCTGGCCCAGCGCATCCTGCTGCCGACCCTCACCAAGCAGTACAACAACCAGACGAGTTACTTCCGTGCACACGAGCCGGCCAGCCTGACTCCGCCGGCCGTGCCGTGTCCGGAGAACGGCGACCTGCCCTCCACGCCGGTGACCGGACCGTGCGGCGTCACCGAGCTCCCCGCCACCGGGCTGCCGATGATGGGCAACATGGCCTACTACGGCGGCCACGTCGACGTGCACCCGCGCGTGTACGTCGTCTACTGGGGCTGGGGTGAGAAGGGCGCCTGGCCGAGCACCGACAAGTGCAAGGCGGAGACGATCACCGAGGGCACCCTCAAGGCCAACCTTCCCTGCGACCCCCAGGGCGCGGGCAAGTACGTGGCCAATTGGGACTACCAGATGGGGGACACCCAATGGGCGGGCACCCAGAACCAGTACTACCAGACGGCCACCGTCAACGGCGGAACCGCCCACCAGTACATCGACACCAGTGATCCGCACTGGCTCAAGGGCATGTGGGTGGACGACACCAACAGCATCACGGGGCTGCCCAAGACGCTGGGCAGCAATCCGGCCGGCAAGACCAACACCTACACCGACCTGGCCGCCGAGGCCGGGCGGGCGGTGAAGTACTTCGAGGCCAAGCATCAGCTCAGCGCCAGCCAGCTGGCCGACTCGAACATCGTCGTCTTCCAGCCGCAGAACTACAGCGACCCGAACGCCATCTCGACCGGGTACTGCGCGTTCCACGACTGGGTGGCCAAGGGCTTCGAGTCAGACATCTACGACCCCAAGTACACCAGCGGCGAGCAGGGCTTCGCGTATACGAACCTGCCGGATCTGCTGGCCATCAACTCAGGTGGCGTCAACGTGTGCGGTAAGGACGCGGTCAACCCGGCCCCGCAGGGCAACCTCGACGGCTTCTCGATCGCCGAGGGCCACGAGATCATGGAGACGGCCACCGATCCGGGCGCCGAGGACGTGTCGGGCAGCGGCACCAGCGTCAAGTACCTGGGCGGCTGGTACGACACGATCGACGCCGACGAGAACGGCGACAAGTGCGCGTGGGTGGGCGAGAACCCCGCTCACCGCCACCGAGCCGGTGCTTCCGATTCCAGGCGCGATGGGCGACGTCAAGGGCAACGGCGGCGGGACCTTCGCGGTCCAGTCGCTGTGGTCAAACGACGCGGCCGGCGGCGCGGGTTACTGCGCCGGAGCGGGCACCGACCTGCCCAGCGCGCCCGGCACTCTGTAGCTAGAGGGACGCAGTTCAGCGGGGGCGGGCCTTTGGGGCCTGCCCCCGCTCCGCGTCGTGGACCAGGTCCACCACCCGGTCGACGACCTGCTCCAGGCTCAGACCGGTGGTGTCGAGCGCGACGGCGTCGGGCGCGGCCTGCAGCGGCGAGTGCTCCCGGGTGGCGTCGCGCTCGTCCCGGATCGTCTGCTCGGCCAGGACCGGCGCCGGGTCGGCGCCCAGCTCGGCGGCGCGGCGGCGGGCGCGCTCCGCCGGATCGGCGGTCAGGAACACCTTGACCTCGGCGTCCGGGCGCGACGACCGTGCCGATGTCCCGGCCCTCGGCCACCCAGTCGCCCTGGGCGAGCAGCCGGCGCTGCTGCGTCGACCATCGCCCGGCGCACGGCCGGGTCGGCGGCGGCTCGCGAGGCTGCCTCGGAGACCTCGGGCGTGCGGATCGCCTCGGTCACGTCCTCGCCGTCGAGCCACACCCGGTCGCCAGCTCGATCCGCGAGCCCGGCGGCCACGGCAGCCGGCTCGGCACCGCGCTCGCAGCGCGGCCAGCGCGACGCTGCGGTACATCGCGCCGCTGTCCAGGTAGGTGTAGCCCAGGCGCGCGGCCACGGCCCGCGCCACGCTCGATTTGCCGGCCCCGGCGGGGCCGTCGATCGCCACCACGGTCATTGCGCTGAGGCTCCCGAGGTCCTGCGGCGAAGCTCGGGTAGGAAACCTCGGCCGCCTCCATACCGACCACTTCGACGCCCTCCCGCGAGGCCAGCCCGGCGACCGCGCCCAGCAGCGCCAGCCGGTGGTCGCCGTGGGAGTCGATCCGCCCGCCGCGCAGTCCTCCGGTGCCCTGCACGCGAAAGCCGTCCGGAGCCGCCTCGATGTCGGCCCCCAGTCCGCGCAGCCCCTCGACGACGGTGGCGATCCGGTCAGACTCCTTGACCCGCAGCTCCTCCGCGCCGCGGACGATCGTCTCGCCCTCGGCGAAGCAGCCCAGCAGCGCGACCAGCGGCAGCTCGTCGATCGCCAGCGGCACCTCGTCGGCCTCGACCACCGTGCCCTCGATCGGGCCGTGGCTGACGTCGAGGTCGCCCACCGGCTCCTCGGCCGAGAAGGCGCCGTAGCGGCTCGCAGGTCGCCGAGGACGATCGCCCCCATCCGCTCCATGATCCGCAGGAAGCCGGTGCGGGTCCAGTTCAGGCCGACGCCCTCCAGCACCAGTCGCGAGCCCTTGACCAGCACGCCGGCGGCGATCAGGAACGCGGCCGAGGAGAGGTCGCCGGGCACGTCGGATGTCGCTCGAGCTCCAGCTCGTCGGCGCCGCCGACGGTGGTCCGCCAGCCGCCGTCGGCGTTGACCTCGCGCGCGCGATCGGCGCCCCGGCCAGCAGCAGCATCCGCTCGGTGTGGTCGCGGCTGGGGACCGGCTCGATCACGGTCGTGGCCGGCGGTCATCAGCCCGGCCAGCAGCACGCAGGACTTGACCTGGGCGCTGGCCACCGGCAGCTCGTAGTCGATGCCGCGAGAGCGCCGCGCCGGTGATCCGTGAACGGCGGGAAGCGCCCTTCGCGTGGCCTCGATCCGCGCGCCCATCTGGCGCAGCGGGCTCGGCGATCCGGTCGACCGGCCGGCGCCGGATCGAGTCGATCGCCGTCCAGCGTGAACGTCTCGCCGCGCTGGCCGGCCAGCCAGCCGGGCAGCAGCCGCATCAGCGTGCCCGGCGTTGCCGACGTCGATCGGCCCGGCCGGGCTCTGGGCCGAGCGCAGCCCGACCCCGCGCAGTCGACGAGCTCGTCGATCGCGGCGCTCCGACGATCGCGCCCAGCGCCCGCACGGCGGCGAGCGTCGAGCGGGTGTCGGCGGCGTCCAGGTAGCCGCGTGATCCGCACCGGCTCGGAGGCCATCGCGCCGATGATCGCGGCCCGGTGGGAGATCGACTTGTCGGCCGGGCAGCGCGGACGGTGCCCGTGCAGCGGCGCCGAGGGCTCGAAGCGGGCGTTCACGGCCGGAACACGGATGGCCGAGCGCCTCGATGATCGCTCTGGGCCTGATCGGCCGTCGCCGTCGCCGGCGCAGCCACAGCGCGACGACGCCCTCGCTCATGTCCGGCGCCGGGTACAGCGCCAGGTCGGCGATGTTGACGCCCGCGCGCGCCCAGCTCCAGCGCCAGCT
Organism: uncultured Solirubrobacterales bacterium; assembly: GCA_963744525.1. Lineage (GTDB taxonomy): Bacteria > Actinomycetota > Thermoleophilia > Solirubrobacterales > Solirubrobacteraceae > Palsa-465. The sequence continues at coordinate 234,978 of CAVUTV010000002.1, forward strand.
CGGCGACGACCCCGGGGCGGTTGGGCACCGCCACGCGCAGCTCGGACAGCTCGCCGCCGGCCAGCTGGCTCTCCAGCAGCCGGCGCCGGTCGCCCGGCCGCCGCTTCGTTCCACGCGGTGATCGCCTCGGCGTCGCCGGCGTCCAGCAGCTCGCGGACCTGGCTCAGGCGCCCGATCGCGCTGTCGAGCTGGGCGATCAGGGCGTCGCGGTTGCACAGGTAGATGTCGGTCCAGATCGCGCTCGAGGGCGCGCCGGCCACGCGGGTGGCGTCGCGGAAGCTCGGGCCGGTGGCCGGGAGCCGCTCGCCGAGCCGGCGTCGAGCGCTCCGCGCCGCCTGGGCCACCAGCACGTTGGCGAGCACGTGGGGCAGGTGCGAGACGAGCGCCAGGATCGCGTCGTGGGAGTCGGCGTCGATCGCCTCGGGCGGGCGCCGAGCGCCGCGCAGCAGCCGGTGCAGTCGCTCATAGAGCAGCCCCGAGGTCCGGGCTGTCGGGGGTCAGGTACCAGGTCGCGCCCTCGAACAGGTCGGCCGGGCGTGGGCGACGCCGGCGGTCTCGGCGCCGGCCAGCGGATGGCCGCCGACGAAGCGCTGATCGTCGTGGCCGGCGACGATCGCCCGCTTGGTGGAGCCCACGTCGGTGACCACGCACTCGCTCGGGCGCGCGCTCGAGCGCCTCGCGACAGAGTCGCTGGGCAGCGCACCGACCGGCACGGCGACGAAGACCGCCTCGGCCCCGTCGACGGCGTCGGCGACCGACGTCGCGGCCCGGTCGACCGCGCCGCGGCTCGACCGCCTGCGGCGAGCGCGTCAGGGTCGGCGTCCCAAGCCGGTCACCTCGGCCCCCAGGCGCTCGCGGGCGGCCAGCGCGATCGAGCCGCCGATCAGCCCGACGCCGATGACCGCGATCCGCACTTCAGCGACGGCTCGGCGCGCGCCGGACCGCCCCGGCCAGCCCGTCGAGGACCTCGACCGTCGTGTCCCAGTCGAGGCAGCCGTCGGTGATCGACTGGCCGTAGATGAGCTGTTGGCGCGGCGCCGTCGAGGCATTCCTGGCGCCCGGCGACGAGGAACGACTCGAGCATCACGCCCGACGATCGCGCGGTTGCCGGCCGGCGATCTGCGCGGCCACCGCGGCGGCGACCTCGGGCTGGCGCTCGGGGTCCTTGCCGCTGTTGTCGTGGCGAGAGTCGATCATCAGCCGCTCGCGGCAGCCCGGCCGCGCGCAGCAGCGCGACGGCGCCGGCGACGGCCTCGGCGCCGTAGTTGGGCCGCTCCTGCCCGCCGCGCAGGATGATGTGGCAGTCGTGGTTGCCGCGGGTGTAGCAGGATCGCCGGGCGGCCCTCGATGTCGATCCCGGCGAACGCGTGGCGGCACGGCGGCGGCGCGGACGGCGTCGACCGCGACCTGCACGTTGCCGTCGGTGCGGTTCTTGAAGCCGACCGGCATCGACAGCCCCGAGCCGAGCTGGCGGTGGATCTGGCTCTCGGTCGTGCGGGCGCCGATCGCGCCCCAGCAGACCAGCGTCGGAGATGTACTGCGGCGTGATCGGGTCGAGGAACTCGCAGCCGACCGGCAGTCCGAGGCCGAGCACGTCCAGCAGCAGCTCGCGCGCGCCAGCGCAGCCCGGTGTTGACGTCGCCTGACCCGTCGAGGTGGGGGTCGTTGATCAGCCCCTTCCAGCCGATCGTGGTGCGCGGCTTCTCGAAGTACACCCGCATCGCGATCAGCAGGTCATCCGAGCGCTCGGCCGCCGCTTCGGCCAGGCGGCGCGGCGTAGTCCCGGGTGGCCTCGGACGTCGTGGACGCTGCACGGGCCGACGACGACCAGCAGCCGGTCATCCTCGCCGGTCAGGATCGCGTGCGCGGCGGCCCGGCCGTCGAGCAGCGTCTCGGTGCGCGGCTCGTCGAGCGGCAGCTCATCGAACAGCGCCTGCGGGGTGGCCAGCGCCACCAGCCGCTCGAATGCGCTGATCGCGTACCTGCCGGCTGGTGGATCTGGAAGTCAATTCGACTGGTGGAATCATCGGCGATTGGTCCTCTCGCTGCTACGAAACTGTAGGGAAGCGGCGCGAATCGAGACTCGGGCGCTCGCCCCCTGGGGATGGCCGGTCCGGGCGCCAGGGCGGCCGGCGAGGGGTGTCGGGCGAGCGCCTAGCTAAATCGCCAGGCGTAGTAGCGCGCGTAGAAGGACCAGCCGGTCGTGTGGGTGCGGGCGAGGTCGTTCATGCGCATTCGCGTGCGAACGCTACCAGAGCCTGTATCCGCGGATCAAAGATGTGGGCGCCGCCCTGGCCGGCGATACCGGTCAGTCGTTTGCCCCCGAGTCGGTGCTCCGTACGCGCGGAGGTCACCCGCGCCAGTCGACGCACAGTGCGGTGGCGTCGTCCTTGAGTCGCCCTTCAGTTGCTTGAAGGACTGCCAGGACCACGTGCTGCACGGCTTCTCGCGGATGCATCTCGGCCCCCTCGATCATGAGCGCCTCGAGATTGAGGCTGGAAGCGTTTCGTTCCAACAAGCCGTCGGTGATGAACATCAGCCGGTCGCCCGCCTCCAGCGGCAACTGCTGCACCCGATACTCATCACCGGGATACAGCCCGAGCGGGGGATCGGCGACCAGTTCGATCGACTCGACGCGGCCATCGCGCAGCCGCAGAGGGTGGGGATGGCCAGCGTTGACGATCGTCGCGGTTCCCGTCTGCAGGTTGATGCTTGCGACCTGCCCCGTCACATAGCCACCTTTACTGGCGTAACGGTCGAGGCTTACGGCTGCGTTGTGCGCCTGCTCCGCGAGGCCGGCCCCGGCCCGGCGGGCGTTGCGCAGCGCGCTGACCACCAGCGTCGCCAGCATCGCGGCCTGAACGTCGTGGCCCATGGCATCGGTTATCGAAAGATGCAATGTGTCTCGGTCCAGCGCGAAGTCAAAGCTGTCTCCGGCGATTTCCCCCGCCGGCTCCAGCCAGGCCGCCAAGGTGAACTGGCCCCCTTCACAGGTGAACGTTCCCGGCAGCAGACGGTGCTGAATCTCAGCCGCCAGCGACAGCCGGACCGAGCGCTGGCCCCACTCAAACAAGTCAGTGAACCGGCGGTTGGCGATGATCACGTAGGCGAGGGCATGCGCGGCGAGGCCAACACCGGCCACCGTCTCGTCATCTGGTGCTTCCGGGAGTCTCAATTCGAGCACGCCGATCGCCTCTCCGCGGTTGGTCACGGGCGCGATCAGCCGAGCCTCGTCCGCCAGCACTTCGACGTGGACGGTCTGGTCGCGCAGCACCCGTCCGTGCGCACTTCCCTCCAGCGGTACCCGCTCCGCGGTCTCCCGCCCCTGCGCACGGGCGGCCGTGCGGATTCCGGAATGACCGAGCCGGATCAGCGCCCTGCCGCTGAAGTCAACTACGAGAAATGAGACGTCGAACGCCCCAACGGCCTCCCCGAGCCACTCCCCGAGCACATCGGCCGCGGCGACTGGTGGTGCGTTCTCGACCGCTACCAGAAGTTTCGCCAGATCCAGCCCGATAGCTCTGCCCCTCGCCATCAACGCTGAGGCTACAGCTGTCCCAGCCCTTCCAGGAACCGCTGGTTCTCCGCCTCGGTACCGACCGTGACCCGCAGGCAGCCGGTGCGCCCGAGCGAGGTCCCCGCCCGGACCAGTACGCCGCGCTCGCGCAGCCCGCGCACGACCAGGTCCTCGCGGTCCCCCGCGCCGTCCTCGTCGGCCGGGCCAGGCGGATCCACACGAAGTTGGCATCCGAGTCGGCCACCCAGAGCCCCAGCCGCTGAGTCTCGGTGATGAGCGTCGAGCGGGCCGCGACGGTGGCCACCACGCGGCGCTCGACCTCGTCCTGGTGGCCCAGCGCCGCCACCGCCGCCGCCTGGGCGGCGAGGCCCAGGAAGAACGGCTGGCGTACCTGATCGACGGCGGTGCGGAACGTGTCGGTGCCGCACAGCGCGTAACCGACCCGCAGCCCGGCCAGGCCGTAGACCTTGGAGAAGGTCCGCAGCAGCACCAGGTTGGGGTGGCGGGCCAGGAGCTCCACCGACGCGTAGGGGTCCCCCAGGGTCAGCGAGTACTCGCAGTAGGCCTCGTCGAGGACCACCGCCACGTGTGGCGGGATCCGGCGCAGGAACTCCTCCACCTGCTCCAGCCCGACGGCGGTCGAGGTGGGGTTGTTGGGGTTGCAGATCAGCACCAGGCGGGTGGCCACGGTCACCTCTTCGGCCATCGCCTCCAGGTCGTGGCGGTCCTGGGCGTCGAGCGGGACCTGGATCCCCCGGGCGCCGGAGGCGGCGGCCAGGTGGGGATAGACCAGAACGCCGGCCACGCGTAGATCACCTCGGCGCCCGGCTCCAGCAGCGCCTCACCGGCGGCCAGCAGGATGTCGCAGGAGCCATTGCCCAGCGCGATCCGGGAGTCGGGGATGCCGTAGCGGGCCGACAGCGCTTCACGCAGGGGCGCGTACCCGGGGTCCGGGTAGCGGTTGGCGCCGTACAGGGCGGCCGCCGCGGCCTTCACCACCTCGGCGGCCGGGGGGAACTGGGACTCGTTGGAGGCCAGCATCGCCACGTCGGCACCGAGGTTGTAGCCCCCCGCGACCGGATACACCGGGATGCGCCGGATCCGCGCTGCGTACTCGATCGCCATCGCGATCCTCAGGCTACTGGGCCGACTCCAGGTCGGCCCGCAGCACGCGGGCCCCACCCAGGTACACGTGGCGGGGGATGTGGTCCTCGGCGGCGTAGTAGTGCACCAGCACCCGGATCACCTGGGGCAGCGAGCCGGGGACGGGGACCTCCCGGGCGCACAGCAGCGGCACCCGGTCGAGGCCGAGCCGGCGGGCGGCGACGGCGGGGAACTCCGCGTCCAGGTCGTGGGTCAGGGTGAAGATGCAGCTGACCATCGCCTCCGCCTCCAGCTGGTTGCGAGCCATCAGCTCGCGCATCAGCTCGTCGGTGGCGGAGAGGATCGAGTCGGCGTCGTTGCGCTCGACGCTGTTGGCGCCTCGGAGCGCGAACAATCGCTGCATTGCGGGCCGATTGTGGCAGAGGCCGGCCGGCGTCCGAGGCTTGGGCGGGGCCTACTTGATCTGGTAGACGCTGGCGCAGCCGAACTGGCGGACCGATTCGATCAGCGGCCTCAACCGCTCGATCAGATGGTTCTTGATGTGCACCCCGCAGTCGATGAGCACGAACCGGGCCTGCGTGGAGAGCACGAAGCGCTTGCTCTGCGCCGGGGTCATGCGGGCGTGGATCAGCTGGGCCGCCATCGCCGAGCGCACGGGGCAGTTGGGGAGTGACCACACGCAATCGCCCACGTAGGTGTGCCGGCTGGTGAGCTCGGGCACGACCTTGCCCAGATGCAGACGGGCCAGAACGCCACCTGGCGTCGGATCGCGGGCCAGGTAGTTCAGGGCGCTCTGCTCGCCGTGCGTGATGAAGTCGGTGTTGTTCAGCGCCGGGTTCGTGTTGTACTTGCCGTCCTTGAGCTCCCAGTAGGAGTTGGGGATGGTGCCCAGCAACACCAGCAGGACCGCCAGCGCCGTGGCGAACGGCAACCGCCGCCAGCCCAGGCGCAGGCAGCCGTCGACGGCCAGGACCGACAGGGGCAGGCTGATCCCCAGGAAGGTGTGCAGCGGGGCCCCACCGGCCGAGGCACCCGAGGCCAGGTAGATGACGATCGTGGCCACCGGCCACAGGCGGCAGGTGCGGATCAGGAAGTTGCCCGCCTTGCCGCGGTATCCGGTCAGCGCAAACAGCCCCAGGGGCAGCACGACCAGCAGGATCGAGAGCGGCGAGAGACTGTGCTTGAGGGCGTGGGTGCCGGCTCCCCAGGAGCTGTCGAGCTTGTCCAGGGCGACGTAGTAGAGCAGCGGGATCGCGGTCAGCAGGATCGAGACGAAGGCCAGCCGGATGCGCGGCGACACCAGCTTTTCCCCCAACGCCCGGAGCGAGCGCACCTCGCGCAGGTCCTCCCGGGTCTCGGCCGAGAACACCTCCAGCAGGATCAGCGTGACCACCATCAGCTCGCCCTGCCACGGGTGCAGGATGCTGGCCAGGGCACCCAGCACTCCCGGCCACCAGGACATCCGCCCCTCCCGGCGGGCCGAGGCGTAGATGACCAGGGCGCCGACGATCGCGGCCAGGGCCATCAGGCCGTAGGAGTAGTCCCAGGCCCAGAAGCCGGGCCACAGGTCTCCCAGCACCCCGAAGCTTCCGAACACGGTGGTGAACGAGCCGTAGAACAGCGTCAGGGCGATCACCGCCAGCCACGGCCCCGGACCGGCGTCGGGCAGCGCCCGCCGGGCGAACGCCCGCACGGCGATGAACGTCCCGATCACGGCCACCGGCTGCCAGATCATCAGCGACAGCCATCGGGGCCATGCCGGCCTTCACCAGCAGCGCGGAGACCACCACCGCCGGCTGGAAGTAGTCGGCGGGGGTGCCGTGGATCACGAACAGGTTGGCCGCCAGCAGGTGCTCGGAGGACGAGCGGATCCAGGCCAGGTACTGGAACTGGTCGGTGGGATACGGGCCGTCGACGCCCAGCCACACCAGTCCGTGGGCGATCACCTGGTAGAGGTCGAGGGCCAGCAGCCAGACCGACACCAGCGAGAACAGGATCAGCAGCACCCACTCGCCGAGGTCGAGGCGGAGGAAGGTGGCGCGGCTGGGCGCCGCGTTCCGCGAGCGGGCCGGAGCGGCGGCTTCAGACGCGATCACGCCGGCCCCCGCATCGACGGCGCCGCTCAGGTGGTACGCGACGCATGGGCGAGAAAACTAGCAGGGCCCCAGCCGGCGCCACCACGCCCGGGGCGGCCACGCGGACCGGCATACGGCCTCAGCGCGCGAGCTTCTTCTGGTAGGCCAGAGCGGCCTTGTCGCTGGGGCTGCCCATCGGGTGGAACCCCAAGTTGGTCATGACGATGGGGAACTCGGGGATGAAGACCAGGGTCACGAACAGGCTCAGCACGATTGCCGTCCTGCGCAGCCACCGGCTGCCGGCCAGCGCCGCGAACGGCAGCACCCACAGGGCATACCAGGGCATCAGCCATGAGGTGCTGGCGATCAGGGCGAGCGTGGCCCAGCCGGCTCCGGCCAGCCAGTTGCGATTCCGCAGCTGCCACAGCACGACCAGCACCAGCACCACGTCGATCACCCGCATCAGCATCGGCGTGCGCCCACCCAGCCCGGCCACCAGCCCGATCAGGTTGGGGATGCTGTAACCGGTCACGACGGAGCTCTGCTCGGACAGGTTGGGCAGGCTCGTGCCGAACAGCGCCAGGCTCATCAGCACCAGCGGCACCGTCGCCATCACCACCCCGGCCAGCACGCGCAGGCGCCGCTCGGGTGGACGCGCCGCCATCAGCAGGAACGGCAGCAGGATGATCGCCGTGAACTTGATCGCCACGGCCAGCATCAGCACCGCCCCGGCGGAGCGGTCGCGCCGGGCCAGCAGCAGGGCGATCGCCCCGGTGAACGGAAGCAGCATCAGGAAGTCGTTGTGGAAGCCGCCCAGCCCGAAGAACACGTAGACCGGGTTGGCCACCACCAGCACCAGCACCGGCCGGGGATCGATGTCCAGCAGCTGGGCGCAGCGGTACAGGCACCACAGGAAGCCGAGGCTGGCCGCGACCATGACCGCCTTGAGCACCCAGTAGGCCACCGGCAGCGGCAGGAACGCCAGCGGGTAGGTGATTGCCGTGAACAGCGGGCCGTAGGGGCTGGCAGGTTGTGCCAGCTGGAGAAGCGGAACACCGGGTCGATAGCGCTCGCCGGTGATCACGTGCGTGTACGGGTTCAGTCCGTGGAGCCCCCCCAGCCGGGCGTAGCCGAGGTAGTTGAAGACGTCGGTGAGCTGCAGCGGCGGTCCCATCAACAGGATCACGTTGATCGCCACGACCGCGATCACGATCGTGCGCAGCGACAGCGACCGGGCCGCCAGCAGCACGAGCGCGTAGGCCGACGATCGCCATCACGAGCAGCAGACCGCAGTAGCGCGAGCATGTGCGACGAGTCGTCCCGGGAGGTCGCCGAACAGCCAGTCCAGCGGCCCGGCCTCCCACCCCGGGAAGGCCGGGTGCTCGTGGGACGAGCGACCGAACCGCCGGCCGAGTCGAGAAGGCGACGACCACGCAGCGACTCCGGCACCAGCAGCGCCAGGCGAGCCGGCCCCACGGCGCTGAGCGCGGCCCTCGCGCAGCTGGCGAGCGGCTGCGCACAGCGCAGCCGCCGGGCAGCGAGCTGACGGCGCCCGGCGGGCGTGCAGCGCGACCGACCTCCGTAAGCGGAGGCGGGAGTTGACGATCGATCGGGGCTGTCCGTCTGGCGCATCGTCCGAATAGTGCCCGGCAGAGAGTCTGCTTTGGGATACGCCGTGCGATGTGTTAGGAGATAACCAAGATAAGATACCCGTGAGCAGGAAAGCCGCTCCATCCCGCCTCACCTCCGCCGCGCCTGGCATCCTGAGCGTGCGTGAGCGCCGTCCACGATCGCGCGCCCGCGGCGCGGCCGCTCGGATCGGCCACCCGGCTGCCGCGCATCCGCACCTCGACCGGCTGTGATCGGTGCCGGCTCTGACCGTCCTGGCCGCGGTGATCCGCTTCTACCACATCGGTCACCAGGGGTTCTGGTTCGACGAGGGCAACACCGCTCTGCTGGTCAGCCGCCCGCCGGGCGAGATGCTGGGGCTCATCCCCCAGACCGAGTCCACCCCGCCGCTCTACTACTGGTCGCGTGGGTGTGGGTGCGGATCTTCGGGGACACCGAGGCCGGATTGCGCTCGCTCTCGGCCTGGGCGGAGTGCTCGGTGCCGGTCGCCTACGGCGCCGCGCTCCGAGCTCGTCTCGCGCGCGGGCCGGGCTGATCACCGCTGCGCTCACCGCCTGCAACCCGTTCCTGATCTGGTACTCGCAGGAGGGTCGCTCCTACGCGCTGCTGGTGCTGTTCAGCGCGGTTGCGCTGTGGGCGTTCGCCCGCGCCCGGGCCAACCCGACACCCCGCGCCCTGGCCCTCTGGGTGATCGCCTGCGCGGTGTCGCTGCTCACCCATTACTACGCCGCGATGCTGGTGGTCCCGGAGGCCGTCTGGCTCCTGTGGGAGCACCGCCGGCTGCGCCGGGTGCAGGTGGGCGTCGGTCCTGGCGCTGGCCTGCGGGGCGGCGCTGATCCCGCTGGCGCTGTCACAGAACTCCACCGGCCGCGACAGCTGGATCGCCCGCTCGCCGTTCGGCCTGCGGCTGGCCCAGGTGATCCCCCAGCTGCTGATCGGCACCGGCGCGCCGGCCCGGCAGGTACTCAAGTTCGTGGCGATCGCGCTGGCGGCGGTCTCGCTCGGGCTGCTGGCGCTGCCCGGCCGCGAGCGTGAGCGCCGTGGAGCGTGGCTGGCCGGCGGCCTGGCCCTGTCGGGCTTCCTCATCACCCTGGTGCTCGCCGCGGCGGGCAGCGATTTCCTCATCACCCGCAACGTGATCGTCCTGTGGCTGCCGGCCGCGATCGCCGTGGCCGGGGCGCTGGCCGTAGCCCCGCGCTGGCTCGGGAGCGCGCTGGCCGCCGGGCTGTGCGCCATCGGCCTGGCCGCCGCGATCGGGGTCGACGCCGACTACAACCTGCAGCGGCCGGACTGGCGCCCGGTGGCCCACGCCCTGGGGCCGGCCCCCGCCGCCGGGCACGACCGGGTGCTGCTGATCCAGCACTACCGCACGCTGCTGCCGCTGTCGCTGTACATGCCCCACCTGGCGTTCATGCGCGGTGCCGGCGTGGCCGCCCACCGCGTCACCGAGCTCGACGTGATCGCGATCCGCTCGCCCCAGCAGCCGCTGTGCTGGTGGGGAGCGGCCTGCAACCTGATCCCCTCACAACTTCAGGCCAGCTACGCGATCCCCGGCTTCCACGTTGCGGGGCGCCGTCAGGTGGAGCAGTTCACGATCCTGCGCCTGGTGCCCGATCGTCCTGTGACGCTCACCGCTGCGGCGGTGTCCCGGGCCCTGCAGGCGACCGAGCTGCGTCACGACGGCCTGCTCGTCCAGCGTTCCTGAGCAGGTCCACCTCTGCACCGACAGCCGGCGGTAGGCGCCGGGGGCCAGATCGCCCAGGCGCAGCGGCCCGTAGCGAACCCGCTCCAGCTCCCGGACCGGATGGCCGACGTGCTCGCACATGCGCTTGACCTGACGCTTGCGGCCCTCGTGGATCGTGATCTCCAGCCGGTCCTCCCCCACCCGGGTGACCCGGGCCGGCGACGTGCGCCCGTCGTCGAGCTCGACCCCGGCCCGCAGCGCCCGCAGCGCGGACTCCCGGACCGGTGGGCCGGCCACGCGCGCCGGTAGGTCTTGTCCACCTCGAAGCTCGGGTGCGTCAGCCGGTGGGCCAGCGGCCCGTCGTTGGTGAGCAGGATCAGTCCGCTGGCGTCGATGTCCAGGCGGCCGACCGGATACAGCCGGCGGGTGTCGTCGACCAGCGAGACGATCGTCTGGCGGCGCTGGGGATCGCTGGCCGTCGACACGACGCCCACCGGCTTGTGGACCAGGTAAACGACCCGCTCGGGCTCGCCCGTGATCAGCTCACCGTCGACGCGTGACCTGATGAACGCCCGGCTCGACATCGCGTGCCGGGTCCTCCACGACGGTGCCGTCGACGCTCACGCGCCCGGCCCGGATGATCTCCTCGGCGGCACGGCGGGAGGCCACACCGGCGGAGGCGAGGAACTTGGCCAGGCGCACACGACGATTAAACCCCGCGCCTGTCTGCACTGGCGCTGAGCCCGGCTGCGCTATCCTCAGCGCGCTCGCCGAACCCGGGGGCTACAGCCTGCTCAAGCGCCACCGGGAAACACCTCTGGGAGAAACATTGTCGCTGTCTGCATCGGATACCCCCTTGACTGATTTCAACGAGGAGCTCGCGCGCCTTCCGGTCGAGGAGCGCGCGCCGGCCGCAGCGTTCCTGGCTGCCCACCCCGCCGGTGCCGGCGCTCCCGTCGCGGTCGTGATCCCGGCCTACAACGAGGAGCCGACGGTGGCCGACGTCGTCAACGAGATCCGCGGGAGATCGCCGGTCTTCCCGCCGAGGTGATCGTGGTCGTCGACGGCGCCACCGATGCCACCGCAGCGCAGGCCGCTTCAGCCGGAGCGCTCGTCTGCGATGTCCCGGTCAACCGGGGCCAGGGCCTGGTGTTCATGCTCGGCTACTGGCTGGCGCGGGCGCGGGGCGCTCGAGGTGATCGCCACGATCGATGCCGACGGCCAGTACGAGCCGCTCGAGCTCGAGCGGCTGGTCGAGCCGATCGTCGCCGGGCGGGCCGACTTCGTCAATGGCTCACGGCGGCTCGGCACCGAGCTCACGAGCGACCCCGTGCGTCACGCCGGCGTCGTCTTCTTCGGTGGGCTGATGAGCCTGCTGATCAGGCAGAAGATCACCGACCCCGCCTGCGGGATCCGCGCGATGCGCTCGACCGTCCCCGCCACGATCAAGCTCGAGCAGACGCAGTATCAGACCTCCGAGGTCCTGATCGCCACCGCCATGAACGGCTTCCGCGTGATCGAAGCCCCCACCACGATGCGGGATCGCCCGGAGGGCGCGACGGGCACCAAGAAGGGCCCGAACCTGCTCTACGGCATGCGGTTCGCGCGGGCGATCCTCGGCACCTGGCGCAGGGAGCGGAAGGCCGCTCGTACCCGGCTGCGGTCCGAGAACACCCAGTACTCGTAGATCACGAACTTCGCGAAGAACAGGATCACCGTCACGGCGACGTAGGAGGCCGTGACGACCAGCAGCCGGATCCCGTGGTGGTTGGGGAGCGACTGCACCTGGGCGTTGGTCCACCCGGTCACGGCCGAGGTCGTGATCAGCACCACAATCGAGATCGCGATGTACCCGATCCACTGTCGGGCCGGTGGCCGCCCCTCCATCTGCCAGGCCCAGCGGCGGTTCAGGATCCAGTTCGGGATCGCTGCCGCGATGAACCCCGCCACCGAGCACACGGTGGTGGACGCGGCCATCACGTAGAAGACCATGAAGGCGATGTTGCCCGAGACGAACGCGATCACCGAGCCCAGGGCGTATTTCGTGAAGCGCGCCGCGAACGGCGTCCTCGTCAGCCACTGCCACACGCGGTGCTGGGACAGGTGGGCGACGATCCGGGACTGCTCGCGAGCCCACTTGCTGGCCGGGCCGGTTCGCGTCGCGGGCAGGGCGTCGCGATCTGGAGCCTCGTCAGGCAGCATGGGGTGATACTAGCCGCCCGGGTCCCTGGCTAACACGGGCCTAACGCACAAAACGTGCCGCCCCACGCCGCCCGGTCGTCCCTCGCAGGGTGAAAACGAGCTGTTCCAAGGGGCCTGCCACCATAGGCGCATGGATCTCGATCGCGTGGCCACTACGCTGTCCGACCTCGGCGAGCCCGCCTACCGCCTCGGCCAGGTGTGGCGATGGACCGCCCAGGGCGCCACCGGCTACGGCGAGATGACGAATCTGCCCCGCTCGCTGCGCGACGCGCTGAGCGAGACGACCCCGTTCTCCACGCTCACGGTCGAGCGTGAGAGCACAGCGTCTGACGGCACCGTCAAGGTGCTGTTCCGGACCGTCGACGAACGTCCGCTGGAGGCGGTGCTGATGCGCTACCGGGACGGGCGGCGCTCGCTGTGCCTGTCCTCCCAGTCAGGCTGCCCGCTGACCTGCAAGTTCTGCGCCACCGGGAGCATGAAGTTCGGTCGCAACCTGACCGCCTCGGAGATCCTGGACCAGGCTCTGCACTTCCGCCGCATGACCGCGGTCGACCACGCGGTGTTCATGGGCATGGGCGAGCCGCTGATGAACCTCGACAACGTCCTGTCCGCCTGCTCGCGGTTGTCCGACGTGGGGATCACTCCGCGCCGCACGGCGATCTCGACGGTGGGCTGGATCCCCGGGATCGACCGGCTCGCCGCCGAGCCCACCCCGATCCGCCTGGCCCTGTCGCTGCACGCCGCCGACGAGGCGCTGCGCAGCGAGCTGATGCCGGTCAACGACCGCTATCCGCTCCGGGACGTGCTGGCCGCCTGCCGCGCTTTCTACGAGCGCAAGCACCGCAAGGTGTTCATCGAGTACGTGATGCTGGCCGGCGTCAACGACTCCCACGTCCAGGCCCGGCAGCTGGCCGACGTGCTGGACCCGAAGCTGTTCAAGGTCAACCTGATCCCCTACAACCCCACCGACTCCCCGTACCAGGGCTCGAGTCCCAAGGCGATCCAGGCTTTCCGGGAGGAACTCGAGCGCCACGGCCTCGACGCCACCGTCCGGCTCACCCGCGGGCGCGAGATCGACGCCGCCTGCGGTCAGCTGGCCGCCGGCGCCTTATCATCGCCGGCATGAACGCCGTCAAGCTCGCCCGCTCGATCGGCCTGGCCCGCGCCGCTTTCGGCGTCGCCCTCCTCGCCCGCCCCCAGCGCCTGAGCGAACCCTGGATCGGAAGCGACGCCCTCGGCGCCGGCACGCAGGTGGCCGTGCGCGGCCTCGGTGGCCGGGACCTGGTGCTGGGCCTCGGCACGCTCGCCTCCTCGGGCCGAGATCAGCAGCGCTGGCTGGCCGCAGGCATCGCCGGAGACCTGGCCGACCTGACCGCCACCCTGGCCGCCGGACGCCGGGTGCCGCTGCGCGGCCAGGTGCTCGTCGGCGCCGTGGCCAGCGCCGGCATCGCCCTGGGCGCCAGGGCGCTGTCCGGCCTGCGCGACTAGCTAGCTGACGGCCATTTCCGGGGATCCGGGGCCTGGACATGCTCAGCAGAGCACGCGCGCGCCCCGAATCCCCTCCCCTTCACCGGCAAGTCTGAGCGACGAGGGCCGGGGGTCACCGCCTCGGACGACCTCCACGCGCCGTAGGGAGCGATTTCATATTCCAAGCCCTGTAGCTCCGGGGCTTTAAGTCAGTCCCGAGCCGCTATCCGGAGTTTGTCGCGAATTTCGCTGGGCTTATCTGGAGGCTCGCGCTCGGCTGCACGCGTGAGGAAATCACCGGCCGATTCGTCGGCTCGTGACATCTCCGCCCATGACCGCGAAAAACTCCCGCTCCGCGCGGCGCCCTCGCGCGAGGTACGCCTAGGGGCACTCAACGCGAAATGCGTACTATCGAGCTCTAAATGCGTATTATGGAGGAGTTAGTACGCATTTCGAAATGCGTAGTCTCGCGTCGGAAATGCGTATTTTGGCGGGAAAGCTACGTATTTGGGGCAGGGCGGGACAGCTTCCGGACGAGGCGGCCCATTTCCGTGGTCACCCTCGCTGAACTCGAACCCTGGGTGCAGGTGAGCGGCGCGCCGGCGACCTGCGCCCGGATCGACGAGCCGACCCCAGTTCTACTCCGAGTCGTCCGGGTCTGAAGCTTCGTCCGGCAGACCTTCCGCCCGCCGCCCTTCAGCCCCAGCGACCTCATCCTCACGGGCCAGGCCACCCCTGGCCTCCCCCGCCCGCAGCAGCCGGTCGCGCAGCTCCTCCTCGATCTCCGGCGAGGGATCGAACGCGCTGACGTCGGGCAGCCCGTCCAAAGAGCTCAGCCCGAACAGGCGCAGGAACAGGTCGGTGGTGCGGTACAGGACGGCGCCGAACTGCGAGCGCCCGGCCTCCTCGATCATCCCCCGCTCCAGCAGCAGCGCCGCCGCCGATTCGGCGTTGACGCCCCGGATCCGGGCGATCTCCGGGCGCGACACCGGCTGCAGGTAGGCGATGATCGCCAGCGTCTCGGCCTGGGCGGGCGTCAGCGGCGGGGTGCGCGGGCGGGCCAGCAGGCGCCGCGCGGCCGGTTCGGCATCGGGGTGGGAGCTGAGCGACCAGCCCCCGGCCAGCTCCCGGACGACCAGCCCCCGCTGCTCGAACTCCAGGTGCTCGCGCAGGCGCTCCAGCGCCGTGACCACCTCGTGCAGCTCCACTTCGGCCGCGTCGGCCAGGGCCTCGGCGCTGACCGGGTCGGGCGAGAGGAACAGCAGCGCCTCGACCGTCCGCTGCAGCTCGGTGCCCGTCGGAGTGGCCACGCTCACGCCGACTGCCTCACCGGCGAGGCCGCGGCCAGGGGCGCCCGCGCCAGCGGCATCGCCCCGCGCTGTGCCTGCACCTGGATGTCCCCGAAGGGCTCGTCCTGGTCCCAGGTCAGCTCGCCCTGCTTGTACAGCTCCAGCAGCGCGAACAGGGTCACCGCCACGGTCACCCGGTCGGCCTGCGCCACCGCCTCGTCGAACGAGAAGGCGCCCTGGCGCAGCAGCGCGCGCAGGTGGGCCAGGCGCTCGGCGACGGTCACCTTGAAGACGGGCAGATGCTTGATGTCCACCTCGGGCGGAGGCTGGAGCAGCTCCCCGATCGCCCGCCCCAGACGTGTCGGGTCATACACGGCGGTGGCCGCGGGCAGCGAGGCGCGGCGCAGCTGCGGGGGCAGCGGGGCCGAGCGGGAGCGGTACCCCGACTCGGAGTGAAGCTGCTCCCGCAGGTGGGTGGCCGCGGCGCGGTAGCGGTGGGCGGCCAGCAGCCGTTCCAGCAGCTCGGCGGCCGCCTCACCGGGCTCGAGGTCGAGCTCGTCGAGCTCCTCCCCGGGCAGCATCAGGCGGGATTTCAGCTCCAGCAGCGCCGCGATCAGGACCAGGAACTCGGTGGCGGCCTCCAGGTCGAGCTCGCCGCGGGCATCCAGGTGATCGATGTAGGCGATCACGATCTCGGCCAGGTCGACCTCCAGCAGATCGACCTCTTCCCGCAGGATCAGCGTCAGCAACAGGTCGAAGGGCCCGACGAAGACGTCGAGATCGAGCTCCAGATCGACGAGACGAAGTGGTTGCCGAGACCCAGCGCGATTCACGCTGCCAGAGGCTACCCGGAGCTGCGGACCGGTCCCAGTCCCATCACCTGCCGCACATCGTGGAGCGTGTCCGATGCGATTGCGCGGGCCTTCTCGCCGCCTTCGACCAGGATTCGCTCCAGCCCGGCCTCGTCCCGGCGCAGCTCGCCGAAGCGCTCGCGCACGGGGGCCAGGTAGTCGATCACGGACTCGGCCACAGCGGTCTTGAACGCCCCGTAGCCCGAGCCGTCGAACTCCCGCTCGATCTCATCCATGCTCACCCCCCGCACCGCGGCCAGGATCTCGATCAGGTTGCTGATCCCCGCCTTGTCCGGGTTCCGGCGCACCTCGCTGCCGGAATCGGTCACCGCCGAGCGGAACTTCTTCAGGATCGTCTTGGGCTCGTCCAGCACGTAGACGGTGCCCTGCGTGCTCTCGCCGGTCGTCGACATCTTTCGCTCGGGGAACTGCAGGTCCATGATCCGCGCACCCACCTTCCGGTACCGACCCTCGGGCACCACCAGCACCTCGCCAAAGCGGTTGTTGAAGCGCTGAGCGATGTCGCGCATCAGCTCCACGTGCTGGCGCTGGTCGTCCCCCACAGGCACTTCGTCGGTGCGGTAGGCCAGCACGTCGGCCGCCATCAGCACCGGGTAGGTGAACAGCCCGGCCGAGGTCAGCTCCCGCTGCTGGGCGGACTTGTCCTTGAACTGGTGCATGCGCTGGAGATCTCCGTAGGCGGTGACGCTGGCCAGCATCCAGGCCAGCTCCGTGTGCTCCAGCACGTCGCTCTGGCGGAAGAGGATGCAGCGCTCGGGGTCGAGTCCCGCGGCGAGCAGCGTCGCCGCCAGCTCGTAGGTGCCATGGCGCAGCTCGGCGGGATCGTAGGCGACGGTCGTGGCGTGCAGGTCGACGATGCAGTAGATCGCCTCGCCACGTTCCTGGCCCTCCAAGTAGGGAACGATCGCGCCGATGTAATTGCCCAGGTGCTTGTTGCCCGTGGGCTGAATCCCGGAGAAGATCCGCATAGGCGCTCAGGCTAGCGAGGCGCTCAGAACGTCTGCTGCGCGGCCGCCGGCTTTTGAGCACGGCGGCCTTGAGGTGCTTCCCGGTCCCGCCGGCTCAGGATCCACGCGATCAGGATGCCGGCGATCCCCCCGCACAGATGCGCCTGCCAGGAGATGTGGGCGTGGGGTACGAGGCTCGAGATCAGCGCCACCCCCCAGATCACGGCCACCAGCCCACCGATCGCCAGCTCCCACAGCTTGCGGTCGAAGAACCCCCGAGCCAGCAGGTAGGTGGCGTAGCCGAACACTAACCCGCTGGCGCCGATCGTCGGGGTCCCGGCCGGCGAGATCAGCCAGGTGCCCACGCCTCCCACCACGATCACGAACGCGGTGATCGTGGCGAGCCGTGCCGCGCCGTGCAGCGCGATGATCGCGCCCAGGAACAGAAACGGGATCATGTTGTCGAACAGGTGGCTGAAGCTGCCGTGGATGAACGGCGAGGTGAGGATCCCCCACAGCCGGCCGACGTTGCGCGCGTACAGCCCGTCGTAGTCCAGCTGGTTGTTGTCCAGCGTGTTGATGATCTCCACCAGCCACATCAGCGACAGAAGCCCGAACAGGAGCGCAAAGCCACTGGCGCGGGTCTGGCCTCGCTGAGCCGCGGTGGGCGCGGCGCGCCGGGAGCCGACGGTGGTGGTCATCGACAAAGCATGGCAGCCGGCGTCATCCGCCACCGTAGACCAGCGCGCAGGCTCGCTTCACCCGGTGGGCGGGCTCGACGGCCCGGCCGGCTTCGAGGATCGTCTCGCCGCCCGGGTCCATGCGCGCCAGGGCTCCCGCCACGACGGCCGCCGGGAGGGCGAAGTCGATCTCGTTCATGAGATCTCGCTCGGCCACTAGCGCCTGCGTGATGCCCGCCGACTCCAGGGTCTCCCGGTCGCGGCCCGCCCGAGCGAATGCCTGGACGAGCGCCGCGAGTGCCACAAGAATCGTCGCGGTATCGCCACTGGACTCCGCTGCCGTCAGCACGCGGGCGAGATTGTCGAGCGCTTCGTCGTGCAACCCACCGTGGCTGGCCACAACTGCCCGCAGGATCGTTCGCATCTCAGGTGTTCCAGACCGCCGTCCGCCCGTGGCCGCATCCGATTCGCGGATCGCAGCCTCCGCCTCGCCCACGCGCCCCGCCTCCAGCAGCGTGTCGGCCGTGATTCCCAGGATGCTCGCCTCGGCCAGCGGGCCGATGTCCCGCGCCAGCTCCAACGTCTGGCCGGCCCAAGCCAGAGCTTCGTCGTACCTGCGTTCCCAGGTCAGCACGATGGCGATGTTCATCCCACACAGGAACACCGCATAGCGGTCGTGCAGCTCTGAGAACAGCGAGATCAGCTCCTCCCCTCTATCCGGGAGTGACTGCGAGCTATGGAATACCAGGGCATGCTCGCGGACCAGTTCGACCACCTGCGGGTCGTCCCCCGGGTCGTCCAGAAGCCTCTCGATCAGCTCTCTGGCCTCGGTGATCGCACCGGCCCGGCTGGCCAGCGAGTATCGCCCGAGGGCGATCTGGCGGGCGATCGGCCGGTCGTGCTCCCACGCCCAGCCGAAGGCCGCCTGCGTCTCCGCTGCCGCCCCATGTGCTCGCTCCACCGCGTCGGCCTCGGCGATTTCGTAGATACGCAGCGGCCACACGAGATCCCGCTGCCACTCCGCATGCGCCCGGCGCCACCTATCCGCTTCGGCGCCCCCCAGAGCTCGAGCGGCCTCTTGGCGGATCGCTTCCGGAAAGCCGAAGCGCACCCGCCCGTCACCTGATTCGACCCGTGCAGCAGGGCCGCGTCGAGGAGGCTCTCCGTGGCGGCCAGGACATCGAGGCCCTCTCCGACCACCAACTCCACGTCCTCGAGCTGGACCGCGCCGGCGAACACCCCCATCCGGGCGAACAGCTCACGCGCGTCCGGATCCAGCAGCCCGAGCGTCCAGGTCAGCGCCGCGGTGAGCGAGCGGTGGCGCTCGGAGCGGGTGCGGTCCTCCAGGATCGCGGTCGACTGACGCAGTCGCCTCAGCAGCTCGGCGGGTCCGAACAGGCGCAGACGTCCCGCCGCCAGCTCGATCGCGAGCGGGAGGCCATCGAGCAGAGCGACCAGCTCTGCGCAGGCAGCTCGATCCTCGAGGCGGGCGCCCAGGCGTTCCGCCACCCGCTCCAGCAGCGCCAGCGCGTCGGCCTCTCCCAGCCTGTCGAGCGGCAGCCTCCGCTCTCGCGTGGAGTGGATCGGCAGCTGGGAGGTGGCGAGCACCTGAAGCTCAGGGAGTCGGTCCAGCAGCGAATCCAGCACCTCTGCCGCGTCGGGAATGGTCTCGAGGTTGTCGGTCACCAGCAGGAGTGAGCCTCGGGATCCCAAGTCGCTGACCAGCGTCTCCAGACTCGAATCCTCGGCACCGACCCGGCACCCGCGGGCGATGGCGGCGCGCAGGCCGGCAGCGTCCCGCTCCTGGGCGCCGTCCACCCACCAGACGCCCCCGGGGTAGTCCTCGAAGAGATCGTTGGCCGCGACCATCGCCAGGCTCGTCTTCCCCATGCCGCCCCGCCCGAGGATCGTGAGCAGGCGCTCCCCGTCCCGCTGCAGCGCGACCTTGATCCGATCGCGATCGGAGTCGCGCCCGATCAGCGTGAGCGGCGGCAGCGGCACGTTGCCAAGTCGCAGCTCGAGTGTGCGCGGCGGCGCGAAGTCACTCGCGCCGCGCCCGTCGATGACCGCGCAGTACAAGGCGGTGGGCGCCGGGAAATCCTTCAGCCGGTGGGCGCCGAGCGGCTGGCTGGGGACCACATCTCGAAGCAGCTCTGCCGCCGCCCCGCTCATCAGCAGCTGGCCTCCGTGCGCGGCCGCGCCGATCCGTGCCGCCCGGTGAATCTCCAGTCCGATGTAGCCGTGTCCTCGCCGCTCGACCTGGCCGACGTGAAGTCCCATCCGCACCTTCAGTTCCCCCACCGCCGCCGGCCACGGGTGTGCACCCAGGCGCTGCTGCATCTCCACCGCGGCTCGACCGGCCCGGGTCACGTCTCGGAATGTCACGAAGAACCCGTCGCCGGCCGTCTCGTCAACCCAACCGCCGAACAGCTCGACCGTTCCGCCGACGATCTCGTGGTAATCCTCGAGGACGCCGTCCCACTGCTCGCCCAGTGTGGCCGCGAGGCGCGTCGATCCCTCGACGTCGGTGAACAGCATCGCGATCAGCCCGGCGGGCGGTTCGGCGCGAGCGACATCGGCGGACTCGGCCACCCAGTTCATCCTGTGGCAGCCTCTCAGCCGCCACACGTTCCGTCAACGATGCCGGTGCGGGCGCTTATTTTGGCCCGGCCGCTGAGTCTCTAATGCCTGAGAACTGGACAACCAACCGGGAGTCAACATGAGCAGATTGCGGGTCAGCATCTCGATGTCGCTGGATGGCTTCGTCGCCGGTCCCGACCAGAGCGAGGAGAACCCGCTCGGGATCGGCGGCACAGCGGTTCACAACTGGTTCTTTCCGCTCAAGGAGTTCCGCGAGATGCACGGCGAGCAGGGCGGCGAGACCAACGCCAGCTCGCCGGTCGTCGCCGAGCGGGTGGCGAACGTCGGCGCCACGATCATGGGCCGCAACATGTTCAGCCCGACGCGAGGACCGTGGGCGGATGAGTCCTGGCGTGGCTGGTGGGGCGAGAACCCTCCCTTCCACCACGCCACCTTTGTGCTCACCCATCACCCCCGGGAACCCCTCGAGATGGAGGGCGGCACCACCTTCATCTTCGTCAGCGACGGGATCGAGTCGGCGCTGGCCCAGGCCAAGGAGGCGGCCGCCGGGGCCGACGTCTCGCTGGGCGGCGGCGCCTCGACCGTCAACCAGTACCTGGCCGCCGGCCTCGTCGACGAGCTCGACATCTCGATCGCCCCGGTCTTCCTCGGCGCGGGCGAGCGTCTCTTCCTGGGGACCGAGCCCGGCCGCCTGTCGCTGCAGCAGATCCGGTCAGTCGAGGGCCCGGGCGTCACTCACATCAAGTACGCGGTGAGCTAGGGGCTACTGCTCTGGGCGTGATCAGGCGACTCCGGCCGCTGTCGTCACGGGTCCGTGGTGAGCCCGCACCGCGAGGTAGACAAATGCCACTGTCAGGACGACCGCGGCCCAGAAACCGAACCCGAACAGGCTGAAATGGATGTGAAGTAGGAATTTGAGCGCTACGAACCCGGCGGCGATGCAGGCCAGGACGAAGCGAGTCTGGGTCCGGCTGCCGCTGATCGCCGGAAGATGGGTCTGTGGTGACAGGCGCTCGATCGCCAGATCGGCGATGACGGCGATCACGGCCAGAACCGCGAGCAAGCCCAGCCATCCGTCGGGCGCTCCGGTCGCGGTGGACGTCACCGAGATGGGGCCGATCGAGATGCTGAACCATGGTAGGAACAGCAGATCTATGGCCAGCAGCAGCCCGACGCCACCAAGGATCCAGTCGTCTCTGGATACGTTTCTCGACGCTCACTTCGCCCTCCTTTAGTGGCTCACCTCCACCCTACGCCCTGCCGAGGCTCGGCGAGAAAAAATCTCAGCCGGACATCCGACGGGTCTAGGGTGTGAGCCGCACACTTTCTCGAACGGGAAAGGCTCAGTCCATGAGAATCGGGACCTTCTCAGCGACGCTGGCCGCCGTCGTGCTCCTCGCAGGTTGCGGCAGCTCCAACAGTCCGTCGACATCGTCAACCACCACTCCCGGGTCGGCGCCGTCTTCGAGTGCGTCCTCAACGGCCGCCCCCTCGTTCGCCAGTTCTCAGAACTGTCTCCAGCTCGCGGGCGTCGGCTCCAGGTTCGCCCAGGCGATGCAAGCCGCCACCGGCAACGGCAAGCTGGATCTTCAGGCCGCTGTGAAGGCGTACCAGAATCTTGCCAGTGCAGCACCTTCGGCCATCCAACCCGATGTCCAGACGATCTCACAGGCCTTCTCGACGTTCGCCGCCGCGCTCGCTAAGACTGGCTACACCCTGGGCAAGACGCCGACAGCCTCGCAGGTTGTGGCGCTGGAGTCAGCCGCCCACGTGTTCACCCAGTCGAAGCTCCGAACGGCCGCACAGAACGTCGCGAACTGGGCCAGGCAGAACTGCACGCACCCGTGACCTCGGGCGTCACTCACATCAAGTACGCGATGAACTGACCGCGGATATCTGCCGTCCGGTCAATAGGTCTCTATAGCTGGTCCGGCTATAGAGCGGTATAGAAGGACATTGTTGATCTGTGGGGCGTCGTCCCGGGGCTTGAACACTCCCGATCCGGGGACGGGCTCGGATGCCCGTCGCTGGATCGGGAGTACGCCGTGACTGCTCCCGCGATGGGACCGCCCGCTACGTCATCGCGCTGTACAGGCTGCGCACCCCGGCACAGCTGCCGGACGGTGCCCAGAGCTGCCGCCCAGGCCGCCCTGCCTGCTGACGCTCCCGCGCGCAATCACCAGGCCTCCAACGCCGGGTGTGCTCGGCCGGCTCCCGGCGGCCTGCGTCTACCCGGCGACATCGGAAATGAAGGCAACAAAGGGGGCGAGCCTCTAAGACAAAAAACCCCATCACCCCGGGGCGCGCCGGGGGCGATGGAACTTATGGCGGACAGAGGGCCATATCTTCACCAACCCCCTCTGAGGGCCGGGGGTGAGTGACCTTATTGTGGTTGCGACGCCCATCAGACCGCGGATCCGGCCGCGCGCACGCGGCCTAGCGCTTGGTGTCGGACGCCACCAGCTCGATGCGGTTCCCCCACGGGTCCTCGGTGAAGAAGCGCCTCACATCGCCCAGCGCCTCGTCCCACACGACCTTCGCGCCCGCCGCCTCCAGCCGGCGGGCCAGGGCATCCAGGTGGTCCGCCCCCACCCGAAGCGCCGGATGGGCCTTGCGGGCGGCTGAGAACGGGTCCTCGATGCCGACGTGGAGCTGCTGAGACCCGGCCTGGAACCAGACGCCTCCACGGCCCTTGAGTGCGACCGGCTTCTCGACCTCGGTCAGCCCGAGCAGCTCGCCGAAGAACCGCCGCGCCGCCGGCTCACAACCGGGTGGCGCCGCGAGCTGGACATGGTCGATCCCCTCGACGAACGACACCGGCGCCCGGCCTAGGAGTCCAGGGCGCTCAGGGCCACGGCCAGCGCCACCTCGAGGCGCTCGCGCAGCGAGCTCTCGTGCGCGAATTCTCCCGGCGTGTGCGCGCCCCCGCCTCTTGGGCCGAGGCCGTCCAGGGTCAGCGGGATCGTGCCCGCGAAGTGGCTGGCGTCGCTGGCGCCGCCGCGGGCCCGGGCGACGACGGGCCGCTCCAGCCGCCGGCCGGCCGCCTGCAGCAGGCCGGCTGTCTCCTGCTCGGTGTCCATCGCGGGCCAGACGCGTTCAAGGCCGGCGCTGAGCTGCACGTCGTCGAGTTCCCGCGGGACGCCCTCCAGGACGCGATGGAAGGCCGCGGTGTCCGAGGAGCGGATGTCGAACACCAGCTCGCCCTCGGCCGGGACGACGTTGAAGGCATCACCGGAGCGGACGATGGTGGGGACGATCGTGAGCTTGTCCGGGCCGGTCGGGTCGGCCTGGGCGGCGATCTGGACGGCCACCTGGGAAAGGGCCAGAAGCGCATTGCGCCCGTCCTGGGGCGCGCTGCCGGAGTGGGCGGGACGGCCGGTGGCGCGGACGCGCAGCGTGCCCGCACCCTTGCGGCGGACGATCACGCCGTCCTCACCCGCCCGCGTGCGCTCGCCGGCCTCGAAGCACAGACAGGCGTCATACCCGGCAAACCGCTCGATGTGGGCAAACGGAGCGGTGCGCCACTCCTCGTCGCAGACCAGCAGCACACTCAGCTCGGCAAATCGCTCGGGGTGCTCGGCCAGGGCGCGGGCCACCGCCAGCGACAGCGCCACCCCGCCCTTCATGTCGACCGTCCCCGGTCCATAGAGCTTTCCGTCCCGGTGACTGAGCGGCGAGTGCGCGTCGTGCTTGATGACCGTGTCCAGATGCCCGAGCAGCAGCAGGCGCCGCTCCCCAGTGCCGCGGATCCGGCCGATCAGGTCGGGCGCGAAGGCCTCGGTTGAGCAGGGCACCCGCTCGATCGCGGTCCCGTCGGGCAGGAACGCCACGCACAGAGCGACAGCGGCCTCGGCGCCGGGCAGGTCGCCGGAGGGCGAGGACACAGCCACCAGGGCATCCAGCTCGTGCAGGGCGTGGGCGGCCAGCGGCGCCGCCCGCTCGGCGATGAACGGATCCATCCTGACGAGCGCTCAGTCCAGCGGCTGGCGCACGACCGGGCGTCGGGCGGCAGCCGCTTCGTCGAGGCGCCGCACCGGCGTGGTGTAAGGCGCGTGTCGCGCGATCTCGGGATCCTCTCGGGCTTCCTCCAGCACCGCGGCCACGGTGTCGGCGAAGCGGTCCAGCGTCTCGCGCGTCTCGGTCTCGGTCGGTTCCACCATCAGCGCCTCGTCGACGACCAGCGGGAAGTACACCGTCGGCGGATGCACGCCGTGGTCGAGCAGGCGCTTGGCCAGGTCGAGCGTGCGGATCTTCAGGTCCCGTTTCATCGGCGCTCCGGACAGCACGAACTCGTGCATGCACACGCGGTCGTAGGCGGCGGGAAGGTACTCGGCCACCCCGGCCCGGCGCAGGCGGGCCAGCAGGTAGTTGGCGTTCAGCACCGCCACCTCTGACGCCTCGCGCAGCCCGGGAGCGCCCAGCGAGCGGATGTAGGCGTAGGAACGCACGAACACGCCGTAGTTGCCCTGGAAGCCGCGCAGGCGCCCGATCGACTTGGGCCGGTCGTGGTCGAGCTCGAACCGGTACCCGCCTGAGTCGCCCGATCCGTTGCCGGACTGGCCTTCTGCCAGCGACCGGCGCACGACCTGCGGGCGGGGCAGGTAGGGCTCGATCCGATCGGAGACGGCGATGGGGCCCGCGCCCGGTCCGCCGCCGCCGTGGGGCTGCGTGAACGTCTTGTGCAGGTTGAAGTGCACGATGTCGAAGCCCATGTCGCCCGGGCGGGAGATGCCCATGATCGCGTTCAGGTTGGCGCCGTCGTAGTACAGGGTGGCGCCGACTCCGTGCATGATCTCGGCGATCTCCTCGATGCCGGACTCGAACAGCCCGATCGTCGAGGGATTGGTCAGCATCAGACAGGCCACGTCCTCGTCGGCTTTGGCCCGCAGGTCATCGAGGTCCACGTTGCCGCGCGCGTCGGTGCCGACCTTGACCACGTCGTAGCCGGCCATCGTGACGGTGGCCGGGTTGGTGCCGTGGGCGGTGTCGGGCGTCAGCACCTTGGTCCGGTGCTCGCCCCGGTCCTCGTGGTAGGCGCGGGTCAACAGCACGCCGGCCAGCTCACCGTGGGAGCCGGCGCTCGGCTGCAGCGACACATGCGGCAGCCCGGCGATCTCACCGAGCGCGTTCTGCAGCCGCCACATCAGCTCCAGTGCACCCTGGGCGCCGTCGTCCGGTGTCAGGGGGTGCAGCCTGGCGTGGCCGGGCAGCGCCGCCACTCGCTCGTGCAGCTTGGGGTTGTACTTCATCGTGCATGAGCCCAGCGGATAGAAGCCGGTGTCCAGATCGAAGTTTCGCTTGGACAGCCGGTTGTAGTGGCGCACGATCTCGGGCTCTGAGATCTCCGGGAGCCGCGGTGGCTGGGCGCGGCGCAGCTCGGCTGGGATCAGCTCGTCCAGCGGCTGTTCGGGCACGCCGCTGGGCGGCGCCACGAACGCCCGCCGTCCCGACTGGGAGCGCTCATAGATGGTCTTCTCATCATCGGCGGCCTGGGTGAACCAGCGGGCCGCCGGCTTGGCCTGATCCCGGTCGGTGGTGGCACTCATCCGGCCACCCCCGCGGTCGCGCCCTGCCGTTCGGCGGCCACCGCCGCCCCCAGCACTTCGGCCAGCCGGTCGATGTCCTGGCGGGAGCGTTGCTCGGTGATCGCCACCAGCAGTCCGCCGTGCAGGTCCGGGTCGTCGTGCTCGAGCGCGTAGCCGGGGTTGACGCCCTCGGCGCGGCAGCGGGCGATCACCGGCTCGACCGGGGCGTCGAGGCGGACGGCGAATTCCCGCACCACCGGCTGGCGGTGCAGCGGCTCGACCCCGTCCAGCTCGTGCAGGGCAGAGCGGGCATACGCAGTGCGCTGAACCAGCAGCTCGGCCAGCTCGACGATCCCCTGCCGTCCCAGCCAGCTCAGGTAGATCACGCCGGCCAGCGCGTTCAGAGCCTGAGCCGTACAGATGTTGGACGTGGCCCGCTCGCGGCGGATGTGCTGCTCCCGCGTCTGCAGCGTCAGCACGAAGCCGCGGCGGCCGTCGAGGTCCCGGGTCTCACCGGCCAGCCGCCCGGGAGCCGGCGCACCAGCTCCTGGGTGACCGCGAAGAACCCGAACGACGGACCGCCGAAGTCCAGCCGGTTGCCGAGCGTTTGGCCCTCCCCCACGACAATGTCGACGCCCTGCTCGCCGGGCGGGCGCAGCAGACCGAGCGGGATCGGGTCACAGGAGCAGATCGCCAGCGCACCCACCGCGTGGGCGGCGTCCACCAGCCCGTCCAGGCGCTCGACGGCGCCCAGGAAGTTGGGTTGGGCCAGGATCACCGCGCTGACGTCTTCGTCCAGGGCCGGCAGCTCGGTGGCGCCGTCGACGAGGTCGGCCAGCTCCACCGTCATCCCCCAGGCGTGGGCCAGCGTGGCCAGCGCCTCACGGGCGTGGGGATGAACGCCGCGAGAGACGATGAACCGGCTCCGGCCGTTGGTCAGCTTGGCCACGTAGCCGGCGGCGGCCACCGCGCTCGGCCCCTCGTACACCGAGGCGTTTGACACCGGCAGGCCGGTGAGCTCGCAGATCGCCGTCTGGTACTCGAACATCGCCTGCAGGCCGCCCTGCGAGATCTCGGGCTGATAGGGCGTGTAGGGGGTGAGGAACTCCGAGCGCGAGATGATCGAGTCGATCAGGGCGGGGACATAGTGGTCATACATCCCCCCGCCCAGGAACGAGATCTCGTCCTCGGTCGAGACGTTGCGCTCGGCCAGCGAGCGCAGCTCGGCGTAGACCTCCTGCTCGGAGAGCCCATCGTCGAGGGCCAGCGGACGCTGCAGCCGGAGTCCGGCGGGGATGTCGGCGAACAGCTCCTCCACCGACTCGACGCCGATCGCGTCCAGCATCTCGCCCAGGTCCTGCTCGGTGACCGACGTGTACCTAGTCAAGGGATGCCTCGTAGGCCGCAGCTTCCAGCAGGCTGTCGAGCTCGCTGGGATCGGACAGCTTGACCTTCACCAGCCAGCCCTCGCCGTAGGGGTCCTCGTTGATCGCCTCGGGGGTGTCGCTGAGCGCCTCGTTGACGGCGATCACCTCGCCTGACAGCGGCGCCACCACGTCGGACACCGCCTTGACCGACTCGACCTCGGCGTAGGACTGGTCCTTGGCCAGCGAGCTGCCCACCGTAGGCGCCTCGAAGAACACCACCTCGCCCAGCGCGTCCTGGGCGTACCAGGTGATCCCGAAGGTCGCCTCCTCACCCTCGATCCGAGCCCAATCGTGCTCCGGGTGGTATCTCAGATCATCGGGATAGCTGGCGTCGGCCATCGTCAGTCGTCCTTTCTGTACAGGGGCTTGCGCGCCACCCCGGCCTGCCGCCGGGTGCCGCGAACGTCGATCTCAAATCGCGTGCCTGGGTCAGTCTGAGCGGCCGGGAGGTAGGCCATCCCGATCCCGCGCTCCAGCGAGGGGGAGAACGACCCGCTGGTGACGACGCCGCCCCCCACCACGGGGTTGCCCTGGCGGGCGATGCCGGGACCGTCGATCTCGAACGGAACCAGCTTCTCGGCCGGTCCGGCGGCTCGCACGGCGGCGATCGCCTCGCTTCCGATGAAACCGGTGGCCTCCTTGCAGCACCAGCCCAGGCCGGCGCCGATCGGGTCACGGTCGTCGCTCAGGTCGTTGCCGTAAAGGTGAAAGCAGGCCTCCAGTCGCAGCGTGTCCCGGGCGCCCAGCCCCACAGGCTGGGCGCCGGCCGCCAGCAGGGCATCCCAGACGACCACGGCGTCAGAGGGATCGACCAGCAGCTCCACCCCGTCCTCACCCGTGTAGCCGGTGCCGCATACGGTGGCCGAGGCGCAATCCGCCAGCGTCCGCTCGGTGATACGGAAGCGCGGAGGCAGAGGCCCGTCGCACAGGCCCTGCACCAAGGCCCGGGCGCGCGGCCCCTGGACGGCCAGCATCGCGAAGTCCTCGCGCTTGTCCAACACGTCGGCGTCGAACCCCTCGAGGTGGCGGCGGAACCACTCCAGGTCGCGCTCGTGGTTGGCGGCATTGGTGACCGTCAGGAACTCGCACTCGGCCATGCGGTAGGTGAACAGGTCGTCGATCACGCCGCCGTCCTCCTGGCACAGGACGCTGTACTGAGCACCCCCCACCGGGATCCGCCGCACGTCGTTTGACAGCAGCCGCTGCAGCAGCTCGAGCGCCTGCGGGCCGCGGGTCTCGATCTGGCCCATGTGGGAGACGTCGAACACGCCGACGGCGCTGCGGACCGCCATGTGCTCCTGACGGATGCCGACGTACTGGATCGGCATCTCCCAGCCGGCGAACGGGACGAGCTTGGCCCCAGCGGTGCGGTGTGCCTCAAACAGCGGGGTGTGGCGAAGCTCCTGGGCCGGCTGCGTGGTCACGTCTCTGAGGCTACAACGCGGCGCAGCCGCTCCACCGGAGCTCGATTTCCGGACCCTGTCACAAGTGTCGCATCGCCGTAGCACATGGGTGCTACACTGGTCTGCGTGGCCCGCAAGGTGTCAGTCCGTCAGCTGCGAAATCACACCAGCGAGGTGGTGGCCGCCGTTCGCGCCGGCGAGCGTCTGGCGCTCACGGTCAACCGTGAGCCGGTGGCCGACATCGTCCCTCACGCCCCGTCCCGGAGCCCATGGATCCCGGGGCACCTCCTGCGCACGGTCGTGGCCGATGCTGGGGCCGATCCCGGACTGATCAACGACCTCACGGCGGTCCGCGGAGAGCTGATCGAGGGTGAGTGACCCGCGCGATCGCCGACACCTCTGTGTTCATCGCCCGTGAGGCGGGCCGGCCGTTGGGCGAACTGCCCGATGAGATCGCGGTCTCCGTGGTCACCGGCGCTGAGCTCGAGCTGGGTGTCCTCAGGGCCGAAGATCCAGCTGTACGGGCGATCCGGACCGCCACGCTGGCGCGCGTCCGGGCCACCTACCCAATGCTGCCGATCGATGAGACCACCGCCTCCTGCTTTGCCCGCCTGGCCGACCAGCAACTCCGCGCCGGGCGAAAGCCCCGGCGCCACGACACCTGGATCGCTGCCACCGCGCTGCGGCACGGCGCCGCAGTATTGACGCAGGATCAGGACTTCACGGCCTTTGGCGAGATCGAAGTCATTCGCGTCTGAGCGCCCGGCTTCGCTGAGTGGTCCCGCCTAGGGGTGAGCGGCGATCTGCTTGGTCGATCGGTAGATCGACTGCATCACGGCAAACGACGGCTTGGGATTGCCGAACCGGTCGAGCACCCCCTTGTCCACGATCGGCGGGTGGCCGAGGGGGTCGGCTCCGTCGAAGCCGGGCCTGGCGGCAAAGTCCTGCATCGGGAAGTAGATCGCTCCGGTCAGCCATGACTTGCTGGCAAACACGCCCAGTGCGAACTTCATCTCGTTGACCTGGTAGGCGTAGGTGCCCCGGTCCTCCACGGGGCCGGTGCGGTCGCCGCCGAAGCCCCACTCGCTGATGACCACCGCCTGGTGGCGATAGCACGCGCGCAGCGCGTTCAGGTAGGGGCTCAGCTGGTCACGGTCCTCGTTGGCACCGTCTCCGGCGTCAAACCACCCGAAGTACTCGTTGAAGCCGATCACCTGCAGCGGTCTGTAGGCCCGTTCGCAGGGGATGCGGGGCCAGCTCAGCGTGGCCATGCCGACTGGGCGGGTGGGGTCGAGCCGATGCGCCTCGGCCGCCGCCTTGCGAATGTAGGTGGACTGTCCGCTGCTGGGCGGGATCGGCAGCTCGTTGCCGATGCTCCACAGCAGGATCGCCGGGTGGTCCTGATTTGCCTCGATGCTGTCTCGCAGCATCCTCAAGGCGCGTTTGCGCCAGGCGGCGTTGCGCAGGTACGTGTTCTTCGAGTGGTAGACGGGCACCTCGGACCACAGGAGGATCCCGTCCTGGTCGGCCATCTGTTCCATCTCGGGGGAGAGCGGATAGTGGGCCCGGATGATCCCGGCACCCAGTTCCTTGGCCCAGCCGATCAGTTGCTGCATCTGGCTCAGATCGAGGGCCGATCCGGTCTGGGCGGTCTGCTCGTGGATGCTGTACCCACGCAGGCTGAGCGGGCGCCCGTTCAGCTCGAGCCGGCCAGATCTGGTCAGGTGGATCGAGCGGATGCCGCTCTGGAAGTCATAGCCGCCCAGCGACCGGCCGGCCCGATCGCTCAGCGTGACCGTCGCCTTGTACAGCTGAGGCTTGAACAGGCTCCACAGCCGCGGGTGGGTGATCCTCACGACGGCGCTCGGCGTCCACACCGCGCCCGGCTTCAGGACCGTGTGCCCGAAGGACAGCGAGTGAGCCCCGTAGCGGCCGTTCAGCGCCACGCGCTGCGGACGCCCGGTGAAGTTGTGCACCGTGGCCTGCTCGTAGATCGTGGCGGTGCACCCGGGACAGGGCAGCTCGGGCCGGATCAGCACGTTCTCGAGATCGGCTCGCTGCACCGGACGCAGGTAGACCGCGTCCAGGATGCCACCGAAGTTCCACCAGCCGCCGCTGGGCCCCTGGGGGAAGTCGGCCGCAGTGCGCTGGTCATCGACCCGCACGACGAGGCGGTTCACTCCGGCCTGCAGGTGACTGAGGAGGAACCCGAACGGCAGCTGGGCGATCTGATGCTGGCCCAGCCGGTGGCCATTGATCCATACGGTGGCGCTGTAGTTGACTGACTCGAACTCGATCAGCCAGCGCCGGTCGGCCGCCGGGACGTGTCCGTTGAAAGCTTTGGCTGGCAGCGTGAAGTCCCGCCGGTACCAGCCGACCCAGCCGGTCATGCTCGCCGAGGTGAGCTGCCCGGCGTTGTAGGAGTTGGGCATCGTCACGGGGTTCCAGCCTTCGGTGGAAGCGGTGTTCCGCCACCAGCCTTCGCTCAGCCCGACGTTGCCAACGTCGGGGCGAAACAGCCAGCTGCCGCCCAGCAGGTAGCGCCCGGCCGGGCCGTCGCTCATCAGCGCGCCCTTGGTGGGCGGGGTGGCCTGATAGGCGGGCTGCGCTCCGGCCGCCGCGGGCGTGATCAGCGCAGCCGCTCCAGCCAGCAGGGTGGCGCCCAGGGGCCAGGTCCGGGCGAGCCTGCGCCTCACTTGCCGATCCTCACGTTGCGCGCGACGGTGGTCGTGTTGCCGGCCCGGTCGGTGGCCCGGACGGCGATCCGGAAAACGCCTTTGCGGCTGTAGCTGTGGCGGGCGTCAGAGATGTCTTGCGCGTGAAGGGCGCCCGAGCCATCGCCCCAGGTGACCCGGACCGAGGCCAGGCCAGACGCCTTGGCGCCGTGCTGAGCCGCTGGCTGGTCCACAGCCCGGATGTGCAGGCTGACCGGCCGCCCTCGCCTCAGCCGGCCGCTGACGGTGAAGCTCACCTTCGGCGCGACCGTGTCCACGAACACGGTCGCGGTGGGACCGCTGGCGCGCTGGGCCGCCGGATTGACGGCGGTGACCTTCCAGCGGTGGGGACCGTTCCTCACGGGGTCACCTACGCGGATCGACGTGTGCGAGGTCCGGGCGATCGAGCGGCCGTCGAGCGTGACCTGGAAGCTGAGGCCCCACGCCGTTTTGGAAGCGCTCCACCTGAGGCGGGGCCGAGCGGTCCGCTGGTAACCGAAGCGGTGGGCAAGCTCGGGCGCCGGCGGCGGCTGGTAGAGCTGGGCGGCCTCGAGGCTGAGCGATCCAGACTGCCCCTGGATCCAGGCCACCGCCGCGTCACCGCCGTGATCGCCGGCCGCCATCAGCCCGTCTGCGGCCTGCAGTTGGGCTCCTGGGCTCGACAGCGTCTGGGTGGAGCCGAGAGTGGTGCCACCCGAGCCGTAGCGCAGGAATACCTCCGGCTGCCCGGGCATCGGGCTCTGCTCCCAGGCGATCAGGGTGGATTTGGTGGCGGCCACGGCGGGCGCCCCCAGCAGCGCTCCGGTGCTGGAGCCAGAGCTGATGGCCCGCGGCGAGCCAGGTAATCCAGGCTGGGCCAGCGGCGTTCCGATCAGCTGGCCGCTCGACAGGTCGCTGGCCACCGCCCAGCCGACTCCGTACTCGCCCTGGGCCACGGCTGGATACCCGGCGTTGCCGGGCGTGCTGCTGCTGAGGCCGTCGATCGCCACCGTGGAGCCCACGTCCTCTGCGACCAGACGCGTCATCAGCACCCGGTTCCAGGTGCCTGCCGTCGAAGTCAGCTTCTCCTCGAAGGCGATATCCGGGTAGGAGGAGTCGCCTCCCACCGAGATCACCGGGTCGCCGGCGCTGGACTCGGTGGCGCCGCCGAAGCTGGAGGGATCGAGCTGTTCGTCCGCGACGCTCGGGGACGTTGCCCACATCCGTCTGGCGTAGACGTGGCCGTTCTCACCCCACGCGACGATGCCCACGCCGTCGGTGGCGGCGGCGACCACGGGACGGCCGCTGCCCGTGCCGGCGTCATCGCCGGGGTTCACGTTGAACGGGCCGGTGGCCGCTTCCCACACGCCGTTCTGCCAGTACGCCGCCATCACGTCGTGACCGCTCGCGGCCGTCGCGGTGAAGGCCAGGTAGGCCTTGCCGTAGTTGGTCATCTGCAGCGATGGGTATTGAGCGCCGGTGTGCATCACGCGCGGCGCGCTCCAGGCGGAGCTCGAGCCGGTCACCTGGGTCGAGTACAGATTCCCGGAGTTGGTGAAGGCGACCACCAGGACGCCGGTGTTGCCGGCGGCCAGCGCCGGCTGGCTGGAGGCGCCGGATAGGCCGGCGTCGACCTGCTCGGGAGGCTGAAAGACGCCGCGGGTGAGGCGAGAGACGAACACGTGCTCGACCCCGCCGGACTGGCCCAGGTAGACGAGGCCACCGGTGCCGTCGCGGGCGATCGACAGGCCGGAGAGCTTGGTGACCTGGCTGCCGGGGCCGGCGACCGTGCGCGGAGGAGCCGCCTTGGGGCCGGTGGCCGTCGAAGCCGCCGAGACACCCGGGCAGGTCAAGACCAGCGCAGCGCCCAATGCCAGCGCCACACCCCCGAGGCGACCGCCGACCCACCGCCGCCCGCTGCCCTGCTCAGAATGTCTAACGGGCTGTTTGACAGCGACTAGAACCGAACGCGGCGATCGAAGTTGCGGGTGGCGGAGCGCCTTAATCCGCGCTAACGATCCTTGAGGAACGACGGGATGTCGATCTCGTCGTCGCCGATCTCCAGCGAGGAGCGCTGGCGGTCGTCCATCGACACGTCGCCGCGGTCCCGGCGGGAGCGGGGCGCAGGCACTCCGGCGCGCATCGAATCGCCCGGTAGCGAGCCGCGGTGATCGAAGCCGGTGGCGATCACCGTCACCCGCACCTCGTCCTGCATGCTGTCGTCGATCACCGCGCCGAAGATGATGTTGGAGTTGGAGTCCGCGGCGCTCTGAACGATCTCCGCCGCCTCGTTGACCTCGAACAGGCCGAGGTCGTGGCCGCCGGTGATGTTCAGGAGGATGCCCATCGCGCCCTCCACCGACTCCTCCAAGAGCGGCGAGGAGATCGCCACTTTGGCCGCCTCGGCCGCCCGGTTCTCGCCGCCGGCGGTACCGATGCCCATCAGGGCGGTGCCGGCGTCGTGCATGATCGTGCGCACGTCGGCGAAGTCCAGGTTGATCAGACCGGGGATCGTGATCAGGTCGGTGATGCCCTGGACGCCCTGGCGCAGCACGTTGTCGGCTTCGCGGAAGGCGTCGAGGATCGTGGTGCGGCGTTCGACGATCGCCAGCAGCTTCTCGTTCGGGATCACGATCAGCGTGTCCACGAACTCACGCAGCTTGGCGATGCCGTCCTGAGCCTGGCGGGCGCGCTGGGTGCCCTCGAAGACGAACGGCCGCGTGACCACGCCAACCGTCAGCGCGCCGATCTCGTTCTTGGCGATGTCGGCGATCACGGGCGCGGCACCGGTACCGGTACCGCCTCCCTCGCCGGCCGTGACGAACACCATGTCGGCGCCCTTGAGCGCCTCCTTGATCTCGTCGCGAGACTCCGCCGCGGCGCCCTGTCCGACGTCCGGATTGGCTCCGGCGCCAAGGCCCTTGGTGAGCTCGTGGCCGATGTTCAGCTTGATGTCGGCGTCGCACATGGCGAGCGCCTGGGCGTCGGTGTTGCAGGCGATGAACTCCACGCCGCGCAGGCCAGCGTCGACCATACGGTTGACCGCATTGGTACCGCCGCCGCCGACACCGACGACCTTGATGACTGCTAGGTAACTGCCGCTTTCCATGTGGATACCGTCCGACCCTCGATCTAGCGTTGAACGTTTAAGCGCTCACTCGCGTCTTGCGGGAGTTTCGCACGTTACGAGCAGCAACGGCGGGAAGTCAACGCCCCGCCAAGTTCGCAACGAACCTTGCATATCAGCTAACTCTCGATTTGCACCCGAGAGTAGCCGACCGAAGCACCCTCACTCTATGGTTGAGGGTTAACCTGCTGCAGGTGGAGTTGTCGCAGTGGTGGTCGGCGAGTACACGGGCGTCGGGCCCGTGGTGGACGCGGCGGTGCCCGCCGTAGAGGCGGCTCCGGCCGGTGTCGTGGTGGTCGTCCCGGTCGATCCGGTGGAGGCGGAAGCCGAGGTCGAGGCGGTGGTGGAGGCTCCGGTGGAGGCGCCGGCCGCGGGCCGCCCCGGGTCGCTGACATCGATGTACTGCGCTCCCTGAGAGCTGGCGTTGCCGAGCACGGCCAGGGCCACCGCCCACTTGTCGTGAAGCTGCGTGGGCGTCCCGAAGCGCAGCTGCGGGCCGCGGCGCAGTTGCACCACCACCCCGCTCTGGCTCGAGCGCAGCGCACTCTGGATGTGACTGAGAAGTCCGTAGGGCGCCGCGGCGAGCACGGTCAAGGCGGCGCGCGGGCCAGCCTGGTTGACGGTGCTGCCGCCGCTCATGGGGCCGATCGGAAGCAGCGGCAGGTGCGTGTCGCCCGCCCGGGGCGGGAGCAGCGTGCCATCGCCGGAGATCGCCAGGGTGCGGCCGTTGACGTTGACCCGGGCGATCGGCACCTGCTCGCCGACCTGGATCACCAGCCCGTGCGGGAACTGGGTCTGGACGGTCAGCGTCCGCACGTCGCGGTAGGGAGCGACCGCGGTGCGCAGCTGTGTCATGTTCACGTCGAGCGTGGTCATCGTCAGCGCCGCGTCGCGCAGCGCCCCTTCGATCCGGGGCACCTGCGGGCCGCTGAGGCCCACGATCTTGACCTGCGTGACCGATACGAACGAGGAGTCCCGGAACCACAGCCAGACGCAGCCGAGGATCATTACCAACCCGGCCAGGAGGGCGGCCAGCGCCGCTTTGGGGTGGCGCCGCCCGGAGCGGCGTGATGCCGCCACCCCGCGGTGCAGCCCCTGACGGGCCCGCGTGGCCGCGGGACCGGCGCGGCCGACCGGCGCGTGTGGAGTCCAGGCGGTCGGGCGGCGAGCTCCCAGCTCGCGCGTAATCCTGGACCAGGCGTCGGCCAGACGGACGCCTCGCTCGCGGGTGGCGCTCACGCGCCCCTCCACTCTGGCGGAATCTCCACCGGACCCAGCGCCTGGACCTCCAGCTCGAGGTCGATGTCGAATTTCTCCTTGACCCGGCGTCGCCCCTCTCCGATCAGCCTGACCACGTCGGCGGTGGTGGCCTCGCCGTAGTTCTCCACGAAGTTGGCGTGCTTCTCAGAGAAGCCGGCGCCGCCCACCCGCAGACCACGGCACCCGGCCAGGTCGAGCAGCTGGCCGGCGGTGCGGCCCTCGGCCCGGGGGTCGTCGGGGTTCTTGAAGGTCGAGCCGAATGTCTTGATCCCGGAGGGCTGGGCCTCCTTGCGCCGGCCGCGCATGCCGGCCAGGGTCCCGCGGACCTGCTCGCTCGGCGCCGGGGACAGCTTGAACGAGGCGTTGGCCACCACCTGGCCGGCGCGCAGGTTGGAGCGCCGGTAGGCGAAGCCCAGGCTCTCCGGCACCCGCCGCTCGGCTCCCTCGGCGTCCACCACCTCCACCCAGTCGAGCACCGAGGCCAGGACGCCGCCGTAGGCGTTGGCGTTCATCCGCACGGCTCCGCCGACGGTGCCGGGGATATTGACCCCGAACTCGACCCCGCTCAGCCCGGCCCGGGCCGCCGCCGCGGCCACGGCAGGCAGGCGCGCGCCGCCGCCGCACCGAATCGTCTCGCTTTCCTGGTCCACCTCGATCTTGCTCAGTTCTCCATCTAGCTTCACCACCAGACCGCGGACGCCTTGGTCCGCCACCAGGAGGTTCGACCCCGAGCCGACGACCCCTACCTCCAGACCTTCTTCAGCCGCCCAGGCCAACGCCCGCTGCAGCTGATCGACGGTGCCGGCCCGGATGAAGTACTCGGCCGAGCCGCCTGTTCGAACCGTGGTCAACCGCGCCAGCGGGTAGTCCCGCTGCACGCCGGAAGGGGGCTCGGGCATGGCCGTCAGGGTAGAACGGGGCCCGGCTGGCTTATCAGCGCCCGCCCCAGGGCGTCGATATTGCCCGCGCCCATGACCAGGCAGAGGTCGCCGGGACGCAGGGTCGAGCGCAGGTATGCCTCCGCGTCGGGAAACCCGGGCATCCAGGCCACCGGGCGCCCGCCACCCGCGTCGGCGGCGGCCGCCGCCACCAGCCGCCCGTCGATGCCCGGGAAGTCCTCCGCCTGTTCCCGGGCCGGATAAACGTCGAGGACAACGCTCACGTCCGCAGCCGCCAGGGCGGCCCCGAACTGATGCCCCAGGGCCCTCGTGCGCGAGTACAGATGGGGCTGAAAAGCGACCACCAGCCGGTCCGCCGCGAGCGTCCGGGCGGCGGCGATCGCCGCCGCCACCTCGGTGGGGTGGTGGGCGTAGTCGTCGTACACCGCCACCCCCGCCGCAGTCTCGCCAAGTCGCTCCAGCCGCCGCCTCGCCCCTCGGAAGCTCTTCAGGGCGGCGGCGGCCGCGGCTGGATCGGCGCCGGCCAGTCTGCACGCCGTAAGCGCCCCAGCGGCGTTGACGGCGTTGTGCAGGCCGGGGACGCTCAGCTCCACCGTGATCCCCTCCCAGCCAAAGCTGGCGCCCTGCGGGCTCAACACGGCGTCCTGCGCGTCGTAAGGCACCACGGTCTCTGCCGAGCACAGCTCAACGAGCGCGGGGCGGTCCCAGACGACATCGGCCCGAGCCCTGCCCATGAACTCCCGGAAGGTGCTCTCCAAGTCGAGCTGGGACGAGTATGTGGCGTGATGGTCGAGCTCGGCGTTGGTGAGCAGCGCGATCTCGGGGTGGAAGCGGAGCAGCGAGCGATCGGACTCGTCGGCCTCGATCACGATCCACTCCCCCGTCCCCCAGCCGGCGTTGGTGCCGGTCGAGCGCAGCTCGCCGCCGACCACGTAGGCCGGATCCAGTCCGCAGCCTTGGAGGGCGTGGACGATCATCGCGGTCGTGGTCGTCTTGCCGTGGGTCCCGGTGACTGCCAGGCAGCGCCTCAGCGCTGCCATCTCGGCCAGCAGCTCCGCCCGATGGAGCTGGCGGGTGCCGGCAGCCTCGGCCGCCTGGCGCTCCGGGTTCTCGGCAATGATCGCGGTCGAGTAGACGAGCTCGGCCCCCGCGGGCAGGTTCTCCGCGGCGTGTCCGATCACCGGAATGATCCCGGCCTGGCGAAGATGCTCGGAATAGGTGGACTCGGATCGGTCAGAGCCGGTCACCGTGGCTCCGAGCGCTGCCGCGATCCGGGCCAGGCCGCTCATCCCGGCGCCGCCGATCCCCACGAAGTGCAGCTGCCGTCCGCTCCAGTCCTCGCCGTTCACGGACGCGTCGGGCCCCCGGAGTGGAGCCGCAGGATTTGGTATGAATCGGGCTGGCCGGAGCTTCGACCGGTCGTCATGGATCGAACATCGTCGCCCCGTGGCGCCAGGGGTAAGCCTCGGCGCCGTCTTTGCCGATGTAGCGATCAACGTGTTCCCTGCCAAACAACATCTGCGAAGCCAATTGTCACCTCTCCGTAAGTTCCCCGTCCTTCTCATTGCGCTGAGCGCCCTGACCGTCGGCGGCGTTGCCGCAACGAGCGCCACGGCCGGCACCTACCGCGCTCAGGCCAAGACCGCCTGGAAGTGCTCGGATCCCTATCCGGCCGCCCGTAACCCCCAGAACCCGCTGATGCTGGCGACGACTCCGCCCCCCGGAGATCCGCTGCGCGGCGCCCAGTTCTTCATCGACGGTCCTCGCCACGGCTCAGCCGCCGGCGCGATCGCCCACCTGATGGGGATCGACACCCACACAGGGATCGGACATCCGCTGCCGAGCTTCACCGACAGCGAGTCCTGGGCCACCTTCTCACAGGAGGTGGCGCGACGCCTGCCCCACTACAGCGCCGGCGTCCAGAGCAAGATCCGGGATCTGGAGAAGATCGCCTCGGAGCCTGAGACCCAGCGGATCAGCGCCTATTCCGAGGGCGGCAGCCCGCGGGGCATCTACGGCCAGACCGTGAAGCTGTTCTGCCACAACTTCACCGCCGATCCCACCGGAATCCCGATCATCAACACCTACTTCCTGCACGGCACGCTCCACGGCTGCCCGACCCCGGGGATGATCAATCGCTACCGGCCCAAGTTCAAGGCCCAGATCGACTCGATCGCCCGCGCCGTCGGCCGCCGGCCGGTGGTGTGGCTGCTGGAGCTTGACTACCTGGGCTCCTCCGGCTGCATCCGTAACCACGGCTCGCTGCCCGGGTGGGAGTCGCTGATGCGCTTCGAGGTGAAGAAGCTCGCCTCCCTCCCCCACGCGGTCACCTACATCGAGGCCGGCTACTCGGACTCCAACCGCCCCGGCTACACCGCCAGGGCGCTGAATCGCAGCGACATCTTTCGCACGCAGGGCTTCTACACCAACGACACCCACCTGCAATGGACGACGAACGAGATCCACTGGGCCAACAAGATCTCCCGCATGACCCACGGCGCCCACTTCATCGTCAGCACCTCCCAGAACGGGCGCGGCCCGAAGCTCAACCGCCACCCCACCACCCAGGGCGTGGAGGATCTGTGCAACGCGCCCGGTCGCGGGCTCGGCCCCAGGCCCAATACGGACCCCGGCTTCCCCCGCGTCGACGCCTTCCTGTGGGCAATCGTCCCCGGTAACAGCAGCGGCCACTGCGGCGGCGGCCCGTCCGGCGGCGTTTTCTGGCCGGCCCGAGCGATCGGCCTGGCCCAGCGGGCCCAGGGCAAGCTCGGTCCCGGGCCGCGTTACGCCACGCTGCGCTACTGATTCGTCCTTGAGGGCCGGCTCGCTTTGAGCGAGCCGGCCTCAGTCCACGTGTGTCAAGCCTCGGATAAGGCTCCCGACGCATACGGAGGTGTGGGTCTTGGCGTGCCACGCACCGCCGCCGTGTCCACGCGACGAAGGCGTTTGCTCCTTCGTCTGGCGTACGCAGACGCCAGACGGGGTGTTCAGCCAACTGCATTATGCTGAGCCGGTGCGGCGCGAACCCATCTCTTACTATCCGCGTCTAATCAGAAAAGTGATGGTCGGGATCTGGCTCTCACGCCACACCTCACAGCCATGGAGGCTCCCTGTCGTTGGCAACTTCAGCGCGCGAATCAGGCGGGCGCCTTCGGGCAAACTGATCGTCAAGCGAAGAGTCCACATGGGCGACAGAACCACAGATGTTGGCTACATCTGCCGCGGGCTCGGAGCCAGCATCGAAATCGGCCGCGATGCCACATTAGTCGTCGATGGTGAAGTGGGGCTACCGGACGGGACGCGACTACTGGTTGGCGAAGGCGGAACCCTCCAGCTCGGTCATCGCGTCGCGTTCGACGGCGACACGCGCATCATCTGCACGAATCGGATCGAGATCGCCGACGGTGCCCGCCTCGCCTGGGGAGTAACGGTGATGGACTCGGACTTTCATTCCATTGATGGCCAACCCGAGTTTGCCCCGATCAAGATCGGCCCTGGAGCAATGATCTGTTTCGGCGCCACAGTCTTGAAGGGCGTTACGATCGGCGACGGAGCGATCGTTGGGGCTAACTCACTGGTCACCAAGGACGTCCCGGCGAGAGCCCTCGTGGCAGGGAGCCCTGCGAAGATCATCCGCGAGAACGTTTCCTACACGTAGATTCTAGAGCCTCGGAGAACGAGCAGGTAAGGGTGACCGGAACCGAAGACGTCGGAGCCGACGGCGTGGATCTCGCAACGGGCGTTAACCTCTCGTGCTACGTCGACTCTAAGGTATCAGCGTGACAGTTGGTGAGCGGTATACAGAGAGTTTCTATGACGCCCGAGACGAAGGTTCGCGTGCGTCAGCCGAGACCATCTTGCCAATCGTGTTCGATCTGATTCATGTCGAGTCCGCGATCGATGTCGGATGTGCCACTGGGACCTGGGTCGAGGTCCTTGCCCGTCATACGGACGACGTTGTAGGGATTGATGGCGAGTGGGTCCCCATGGAGACACGCGGCTCTTGGTTTCAGCCGCGCAACCTTGAACAACCCCTATTAATGGACCGCCGGTTCGATCTCGCAATCTCGATGGAGGTTGCTGAGCATCTTTCGCCGGAGCGAGCCGACGGTTTCGTAATGGACCTGGTCAAGCTAGCCGACGCCATCCTGTTCTCGGCGGCAATCCCCGGACAGGGTGGCGAACACCATCGAAACGAACAATGGCAGAGCTACTGGGCAGAACGGTTTCGCTCGCATGGGTTTTATCCGCACGACCTGATTCGGCCAAAGGTTTGGGAAAGTACCGTCGTCGATGCGTGGTACGCACAGAACACCTTGCTCTACCTTCGAAGCCCCACTGTGCCAGGCCCACTGGATCTTGTGCATCCACGCGTCTACGGTGCGGCCGTAGACCGATCGGTCCAAGCGGTCATCCGCCGGATGACGCCCCGGAAGGTCGTTCGCAAGTTGCGTCGCAGGATCATGGCCAGCGCGGCCCAATGGCGTTCGTGGGTCACCTCGTGTTGACCCCACAGCGCACGTACTGGCCGCATTGACCTTGCCGTTTGACCCTCACCCAGGCTCGCGGCCGAGTCGCGGCCACCATATCTCCATTCTATGCCGTACTCCTTCGGACACTATCGCGAGGTTGCTTACAGCGACGGATCCGGGGAGGTGCCGGCGGCAGGTTGCGGACCGAGACTCGATCCGTCCAAGGACAGACCTGTGACCATGCCGGCACACCCGAGGATTCAGTCGCACGGTTGCGGATCGCCGGCGAGATTGGCGATCAGGGGAGCGGACGAGGTTGCGGTCGCTTACCAGCTCGATATTGGACACTGGTCGTCGGCACCTGGGGAGGGTGCCGACGTAGCCGCTTGTGCGTATGAAGACGCGCGGGGTCGGTACATCGAGGCCGACGCGACAGCCGACGTGTTGGATATCGGTGAGCCTGGTTCTGAATGTTTCGGCGTCCGACGCAATCTGCGGCTAGCGGCGCCATCCACTCCGCGGTTAGCGACGTGCGACCTCCTTCGCTGCCCGAACGTGGTAGTGCGTTGGCGACTCGGAGCAGCGCATAAGCGACTCGGTCCTCGAAGACCACATATGCTCGTTGCAGGGGACGCGCGAAGGCGAAGTAGCTGCGCCCCTGTAATACGGAACAATGTCAAGTGAGCTCCACGTGTTGAGCATTTCGTCAAATCTGCCGCATTGTGCAACGGTCGTAGTGAATTGGGAAATGGTCCACCTCAGCGCGTCCGATCAGAGACGACCAGAAGACGCGTGCGCACTCGAGCAAGGAGCATCCCGCCGGGGCGCAACAGGCTGTAAAAGTTGACAACGCGGCGGCCATATCCGGAACATGCTCGAGTGTGTCCCTGCTGAGGATCAGGTCCACATGGCCTGCCAGCATTGGGATCTGGTCCTCGGCGCCCGCCACGATCCTCTCGCCGTCGTCGCCACGTCCGAGTTGGTCATCGTCTGGATTTAGCCCGATATACCGACAGGTCTCCGAACTCAACGAGTCGAGGCGGTAGGGCCGAGTTGACACCCGCCGATGCAAGGAGCGAAGGCCGCGACTTCGATGTACACCCAAGGGCACCTGTTGACGCGCAGTCACGACAACGATTCCGCCCATATGTGGGTGCATTGTGAGACCGCGAGGCTTCCTCCTAAGCGTTGTGAGCTGACAAACCTGCCGCTTTCAGTACTTCCGATGCGATCTTCGCCGCAGCTTGAGGCTTCGCGATCTGACTCGCGGCTCCGCCCATTGACGCCAGCCGCCCCGGGTCGGCCAGCAATCGACCCACCTCCTGAGCCAGCCGGGAGGGGCTCAGTTCACTATCCGAGATGATCACAGCGGCGCCGGCATCGGCCATGAACCTGGCGTTCGCCATCTGATGGTCGGCCGTAGCATGTGGATATGGAACGAGTACGCAGGGCCGACCCGCCGCGGCGATCTCGAAGATCGACCCGCCGGACCTGGCCACGACCAGGTCGCTGGCTGCCAGCGCCTCTCCGAAGGGCTCTATGTATCCGCGGAGGTCGTAGTGAGGCCCGGGTGAGCGCAGATCAGGCAGGTCTCGCTCGCCGGCGGCGTGGAGAACGCGAAAGTCCGCGCCGGCGAACGCCTCCAAGGCAGCCCGGTTGATGGAGCGGGCGCCCTGGGAGCCGCCAAAGACCAGCACGCAGGTCTCCTCCGCACCGATCCCGAAGCTTCGGCGAGCCGCGTCGCGGTCAGTGAACGGCTGTGGCACCGGCCGGCCGGTAACCAGATAGCGATCACCAGTCCGGCCTTCCAACGGGAAGGCCAGGCACACCCTCTGCGCCATCGGCGCCAGCAGTCTGTTCGTTAGGCCTAGATGACTGTCGGCCTCGGCCAGGACCAACGGAGTGCGCCGCAGGACCGCGGCCAGGGAGACCGGTCCGGCCACGTATCCGCCGGCGCCGAGAACCGCG
Source organism: uncultured Solirubrobacterales bacterium (assembly GCA_963744525.1). Taxonomy (GTDB): domain Bacteria; phylum Actinomycetota; class Thermoleophilia; order Solirubrobacterales; family Solirubrobacteraceae; genus Palsa-465. Next base: position 277,819 of record CAVUTV010000002.1, read on the forward strand.
GCGGGCTTGATCGTGCGCAGGAGCCGGACCGCGGCGCCCACTGCGCGCGCATCGACGCCGGCGGCCTTGGCGGCCGCCAGCGGCTTGCGCCGCGGCAGCGGAACCATCCGGAGGGGATGAAACGGATAGCCGGCCTGCGGTACCAGCGCCGCCTCGGCTCGCTCGCCGCCTACGAAATGGACCTCGGCGCCCTCAGCCCGCAGCGCGTCGGCGACCGCCAGAGCCGGTACCACGTGACCGGCCGTTCCGCCGGCCCCGATCACGATCCTGGGACCGCTTGGCACCACGGTCGGATCGACCTCGCTCCTCACCGCCATCAACCGCCCTCAGCGACCGAGCCGGCGGACGGGCGATATTGAGCAACAGCCCCACCGAGGCCAGCAGGATGCACAGACTGCTGGGCGCGTAGGAGATGAAGGGCAGCGGCACCCCGGTCAGCGGTGCGAGGCCGAGCACGACGAAGATGTTGAGGGTGCCCTGACAAAGGATGAGCGAGGTGAGGCCCGTCGCCAGGAGCTTTCCGTAGCGGGTGGCTGCCTTGCGTGCGGTGCGCAGGCCAGCGTAGGCGATCATTCCGTAAAGCAGCGCAACGCCGAGGATTCCCATGATCCCCAGCTCCTCGCCGATCACGGCCAGGATGAAGTCGGTCTGAGCTTCCGGCAGGTACAGCACCTTCTGGACGGATTTGCCCAGCCCGACGCCGAAGATCCCTCCTGAGCCGAGCGCGATCTGGCCCTGGACAGCCTGGAAGCCGGCGGTCGATTTGACCGACCAGGGATGCAGAAAGGAGGTGAGCCGCGCTCGCTGGTAGGCCGAGCTCAGAACCAGGATCCCGACGGCGGCGATCGCCAGTCCGAAGAGGAGCGCCAGATCTCGCCCCGGCATGCCGGCTGCGATCAGCAGCGTGGCCAGGGTCATGCAGACGACGAGCATCGTCCCCAGATCGGGCTCGGCATAGATCAGGGCGCAGGCAGGACCGGCGACGAGTGCGATCGGGGCGATCGTCTGCCGGAGCCCGCGGCGCATGCGCTTGGGGTTATCGGCCAGGTAGCGGGCCACGTAGAGGACCAGCGCGAGCTTCATCACCTCTGAGGGCTGGAACTGCAGGCCTCCGGCGCCGATCCAGCGTCGAGCTCCGCCGATGTCGGCACCGACGACGAGAACGGCCAGGAGCAGCGCGAAGGAGACGAGCAGCAGCGTGGTGACGACCTTCGGAGTCAGCAACGCTAATCCGTGGCGCTCCCCCACCCGCATTGCGATTAGCCCGAGTGCGGCGGCCACCAGATACATGACGAATTCGCCGGTCCCCAGTCCGTGCTGGCCGGCGTTGATCACACCCAGAGGGGACGATGCGCTGTAGACCATCACGGCACCAAAGGCGAGCAGGCACAAGGTCGCGGTGGTGAGAATTCGGTGTTCCAGTGGCGGGGCCGGCCGGCGTGAGGAGCGCCCCGTCGGGACGGTCTCCGCCCTGGCGCGCCGGCGGCCCGTAGCTGCACGAACAGCCATCAGGCGCCCTTGTCGCTTGGGGCGGCCGTGGCCAGGACCAGATTGCGGAAGTGCTCGCCGCGCGCCTCGAAATTCGGGTACTGATCGAAGCTGGCGCAGGCGGGCGAGAGGAGGACCACGTCCCCGGGGCGAGCCTGTTCGTGGGCTTGGCTGACCGCCGTGCTCAGATCGCCACTGCGGTTGATGGTCACTCCCGAACCGGCAGCGGCAAGCGCTGCTTCGATGACGGGAGCGTCCTGTCCGATCAGGTAGACGGCGGTACAGCGCTCGGCGACGACGGGAGCGAGCGGTGAGAAGTCCTGGGACTTCCCGAGGCCCCCGGCGATCAGATGAACTCCGTGGTCGTAGGAGCGCAGCGCTACGAGCGTCGAAGCGACGTTGGTGGCCTTGGAGTCGTTGACGTACCTGACATCGTCGAGCGTCGCCACGAGCTCCAGGCGGTGGGCGACCCCGGGGAAGCTGCCAAGACCCTCCCTCACCGCAGCCGGCTCGATGCCACGGGCCAGGCAGACCGTGGCGGCAGCCATCGCGTTCTGCAGGTTGTGCGACCCGGGCAGCCGGATCTCGTCGGTCCTGAGAACTGGCGTCCGATGCCAGATCAGCTCGTCGCCGGACAGCCGCAGGGATGCCGCCTCGGTCTCACCGAAGCGCTCTTGCCTTGCCTCTCCGGGGATCGGCAGGTCGAGCTCGTCCGGTAGCACCGCCACATCGGAGGCATCCTGGTTGGCGAACACCCGTAGCTTGGCGTCGACGTACTTCTCGTAGGTGCCATGGCGGTCCAGGTGATCTGGACTCAGGTTGAGCAGCACCCCCGCTTCGGGCGCGAACGCCTCGGTGTCCTCGAGCTGAAACGAGGATGCCTCGCAGACGATCGTCGTCTCCGGCGAAATGGTGCCGATCAGCGAGGAAAGCGCGGTGCCGACGTTGCCGGCCACCGCCACCGGCTCACCGGCGGTCCGATGGATGTGCCCGATCCACTCGGTGGTCGTGGTCTTGCCGTTGGTCCCGGTCACCGCGAGAAAGTCGTTGGGGAGCAACCGCCAAGCCAGCTCCAGCTCCCCGAGCACGGGCACGCCAGCAGCTTTAGCCGCGAGCACGGCCGAGGCGTTCTGAGGTACACCGGGACTCTTGATGACTGTTCCTGCTGTGGCGGCAAGCGCGTCTCCTGACGCATCCAGATGTACTTCGACACCTGCCCGCTCAAGCCTCCCCGCGGCGTCGGCCAGCTCAGGGCGATCGGACGAGCCGGCGTCGGCCCCGAATACGCGTTCTCCGCGCGCAGCCAGGGCCAGTGCCGCCGCGACACCCGACCGAGCCAGGCCGAGGATCAGGAACGGTCCAGGGGGCAGCGGCGGACGCGGCTTCACCGGTCGATCACGGCCGCAATGGTAGGAACGACCGTGGACGGCCTGGCCTGGCTCATCCGAGCCGGCGGAGGACGCCGAGCTCGCCTGCGCTCAGCCGCGAATACCCAGCTGGTAAAGCGTGAACCCGATCGCTCCGCAGGCAGCGGCCACGATCCAGAAGCGCAGCATGATCTTGGTCTCCGACCAGGCTTCGAGCTCGAAGTGGTGGTGGATCGGGGCCATCTTGAAGACCCGCTTGCGGAATACCTGAAACGAGAACACCTGGATCACCACGGACAGCGCTTCCAGCACGAAGATCCCGCCGATCACCAGCAGCAGCACCTCGGTCTGGGTCATCACTGCCAGCGCGGCGATCGCACCACCCAGAGCCAGTGAGCCCGTATCCCCCATGAAAACGGCGGCGGGGAAACTGTTGAACCACAGGAAGCCGATGCACGCCCCAGTCAGGCACCCGGCGATCAGTTCCAGATCGTGGTCGCCAGGCGTGATGAAGGTGATTCCGATGAAGGCCAGCAGGGCGATCGCCGTGCAGCCGGCGGCCAGCCCGTCGAGGCCGTCCGTGAGGTTCACCGCGCTCGTCGTGCCCGCCACCACGAGGTAGATGAACACCGGGAAGAAGGGACCGAGGTCGAGGTTCACGTCCACCACCCATAACTTCACTGTGGGCGCCAGGTGCGCCTCCTGGGTCGCCACCCACCACAAGCCAAGCGAGATGACGATCGTGACGATCAGCTTGGTCCGTGCTCGCAGGCCTAGCGATCGGCGACGGATGATCTTTGTGTAATCGTCGGCGAAACCGAGAAACGCGCAGGCGAGGGTCACGCCAAATACGCCCATCGAAGGCCAGTTCCGAGTCGATAGGGCCAGGAACGGGATCGTGAAGGCAAGCACGATGATGATCCCGCCCATCGTCGGCGTGCCGGCCTTGACCTGGTGGCCGGCCGGACCCTCCTCGCGGATGTTCTGGCCGAATGAGCGCCGGCGCAGAAACTCGATGAACTTGGGGCTGAGGAACACGCACAGCAGCAGCGCCGCAGAGCTGGAGATCAGGACGCGCCCTGAGACCGAGCCGGTCATGGCCTCACCGTACCCGCCTCGACGGCCTGACATACCTGCTCCAGGGCTACACCACGGGATCCCTTGACGAGGACCGCATCCCCCGTTTTGAGCAGACCCGGGACGAGTGCGGAGGCCTGTGACGAGTCCTCGGCATGGTGGTGGAGACCGCCGAACGTCTCTCCCATCACCCGGGCCAGTGGTCCGACGGTGATCAGCACGTCCGCGCGTTCGGCGGCATAGGCGCCGATTTCACGATGAAAGCGCTCCGCCTCCGGCCCGAGTTCGAGCATGTCGCCCAGCACCGCCACCCTCCGCGCGTCGGTCGAGGCAGCGACCCGTGTCAGGTCGTCAAGGGCGGCGCGCATCGACATCGGGTTGGCGTTGTAGCAGTCGTCGATGAGAACCACGCCGCCGGTGGTCGTGGTCTGCTGGCCCCGACCGGGCGAAAGCGTCAGCTCGATCCGACCGTCCGGCGCCACCCCCACGGCCAGCGCCGCGGCCACCGCAGCGAGCAGATTACGCCGCAGATGAGCCTGTTCGAAGTCGATCTGGAGCCGGACCGTGCGGCCTGCGGCGTCGATCTCCACTTCGCCGGGCCGCTCACTCCGCAAGTGCACGTCCCCGCCGGGCCCGAAGGTCACCGTCGTGACGTCGTCGCGGAGGTGTGGGTCGAGCAGCCCCTCGCCGGCCGGGACGATCGCGGTGCCCCCGGGGGAAAGCGCGGTGATCAGTTCGGCCTTGGCGGCAGCGATGGCCTCGATGCTGCCCAGCAGCTCCAGATGGACGGGTCCGATGCTCACGATCACTGCTACGTCGGGCTTGGCGATCGCGCCCAGCTCGGCGATCTGGCCCGGGCCGCGCATTCCCATCTCCAGAATCAGAACCTCGGTTCCCGCCGGCGTGGCCAGGATCTCCAGCGGCAGGCCGATCTCCGTGTTGAAGTTGGCCCGGGAGGCGACCGTGCGCCGGTGGGGCGAGATGACGCGCCAGCATCAGGTCCTTGGTTGAGGTCTTGCCGGTGGAGCCGGTTACGCCGATGACGTCGGCGCCGAGATGGGTCCGCCAGGCTGTGGCCAGTCGCTGCAGGGCAGCGAGCGGATCGGCAGCAGCCAGGACAACCTGTCCGCCGGCCGCCGCCGCCACGGCGGCCTCCGCGTACTCCGGGCTGGTCAGCACACCGTAGGCGCCACCCTGCAGCGCCTGCACCGCGAAGCGGCCGCCGTGGACGCGGGCTCCGGGCAGACCGACGAACAGCGCCCCTGGTGCGGCCGCCCGGGAGTCGATGACCCAGCGTTCAGGGCCGGAGCGTGCCTCGTGTGCTTTCGCCGAAGGCGTCAGACCCAAGGAGCCGCGCCCCGGCAGCCTGAGCGATGTTCTCGGGGCTCCAGTCTCTCAAGATATTGTATGACTGATCAATACAGTTCTGGATCTACCGTCGATACAAGCCGGCCCGGTCACGGCCGACCGATGAGGAATCATGCCGGGGGATCGTCAGACCCGAACGGCGAGTTCCGACGCAACCAGGCGGCGAACAGAGGATCGACGATCGACCAGACACGATCGCGCTGCTCGACCAGGCCGCGCCGGCGCAGGCGCTCCAGCGCGGGAACGATCATCGTGTGGTTCGTGAAGCCATAAAGGCCCACGTGTTCTCGGCTGGTCGGGCTCCCGCCGCCTCGCTCGGCCAGGAGAAACAGCGCCCGTTCCTCGTTCGTCTCCGACTCCCCACCGGCAGCCAGGAGGCTCACGGTGGCGGCAAACTCGCCCGCATCCTGCCCGCCCAGCATCTCGTCGTGGGCGGACTCGACGACGTCGATCGGAATCGGTCGGTCAGACGGTCGCGCCATCCGCCAGGTCGTCCAGGCCAGCTGCTGCGTCCGTTTCGGGTGGCAGCCGGTGAGGTGCAGCAGATGGTCGATTGCCTCCTCGTGAGCCGGCTTGCCACTCGCCTCGAAGTTGTACTCGAGATATTCAGCGAACTCGACGTGGTTGATGCGCGGCAGGTCCATCTGGTGCGCCTCGTCGAAGATCGGCTCGTCGCTGCGCTCCAGCATCATCTTGAGCGCCTCCCGAATGCTGCCGGTCAACAGCAGCGAGACGTTGCCCGAGCCGGTGCTCATCAACGCGGAGCGGATCAGGGAGAGCGGCTCGTCCGGACAGCGGTTGAGCCGCTGGAACTCATCGAAGACGACGACCACCTGCTCGGCGAGCCGGGGGATGCTGGCCAGCTGGGCGTGCAGAGCCTCGGCGTCCTGTTCGGGAGTCACCCCCGACCGGCGGACGGCACCCTTGATGACCTTGATGTCGAAGCCGATCTCCTTCTCCAGAACCAGGAGCTGGCGCCGCGCCTCGCGCCGGATCCGCTTACTCGGGTGATTGAGCAGCGCGTCATGCACGCAGGCGTTGAAGGCCGGGATGCTGAAGGCGCGCTGGAGGTTGATCCGGATGACGGCGTGCGGTGGAGCGTCAGGCCCGTGGTTCAGCTCCAGCTCGCTGGCGAGCTGGGTCGTGAAAGTGGTCTTGCCGGTGTCCCGCGGCCCAAAGATCGCCACGTTCGTCCTCCCCTTGAGGACCAGCGCCACGTCCCGAGCGAAGGCGTCCATTCCGACGATCTTCGAAGGGTCCTCGAGCGGGCGAGACCACACGAACGGGTTGATAGGCATGTATGTCTAGACGATACATATATGTATCGCTGCAAGCAACCAGACTGGATCGCGCAGCGATACCGAACTGCTAGGTGCCGGCGGCCAGGCTGCGGAGCGCGTCACGGGCGACGGCCACGTCGTCGAACGGAACCTTGCGTCCGTTCTCAAACTCTTGCCCCTGCTCGTGACCCTTGCCAGCTATGACGACCACGTCTCCCGGGCCAGCCGATCCGATCGCCTGCTCAATCGCCCGCCGCCGGTCGGGATCATGCTGAACCGGCCGGTCGATGCCGGCCAGGATCTCCTCGATGATCGCCTCGGGGTCCTCGGAGCGGGGGTTGTCGGAGGTGACGATCACGTCGTCCGCCAGGCGAGCTGCGATCTCACCCATCAGGGGCCTCTTACCACGGTCGCGATCGCCTCCGCAGCCGAACACGACGTGAAGGGTGCCCTCGGTCAGCGGACGGGCGGCGCGCAGAACGTTCTCAAGCGAATCAGGCGTGTGGGAGTAATCGACGAGCACCGCGAACGGCTGCCCTTCGTCCACCGGCTGAAAGCGACCCGGCACCTGCCCGGCCGACTCGATGCCGCCCAAAACGGTCTCAAGCGGCACACCCATGGCCCGGACGCCGCCACCGCGCCGAGCACGTTGAGCACGTTGAAGCGCCCCCGCAGGGGCGAGCTGACGGGACTCGAGCCCTCAGGCGTGTGGAGGTTGAAGCGCGTGCCGTTCAAGCTGGTCTCGATCTCTGTCGCTCGGTAGTCGGCCTCCGCCGAGTCGATGCCAAAAGTGATCGCCCCCTCCAGCTCCGCAGCGAGCCGGCGGCCATAGCTGTCATCGAGGTTGATCACCGACGCCTGCGGTTTCAGCTCCGTGAACAGCTTCCGCTTGGCCTGGAAGTAGTCCTCCATGGTGGGATGGAAGTCCAGGTGGTCCTGTGTGAGGTTCGTAAAAACCGCCACATCAAAATGGATGGCGTCGGCCCGGTGGAGCTCCAGCGCGTGCGAGGACACCTCCATGACACAGGCCTCGTCGCCCCCGTCGAGCATCAAGCGGAACGTCCGCTGGAGGTCAATGCCTTCTGGCGTTGTTCGCTCAACGGCCGCGTTCGATCCGGCCGACGATGCTCGTTACGGTGCCGAGAAGGCCCGTCTGGAGCGCGTCAGCCTCCAGCAGGATCCGCATGAGGTAGGCAGTCGTGGTCTTGCCGTTCGTACCCGTGATGCCGGCGACCTTCAGGCTTGCGGTCGGATCCCCGTAGAACCGGGCTGCTACACGGGGCATGGCCGCGCGGACGCTCGGGACCGCGATTTGGGGAACGTCGAGATCCAGGTGATGCTCCACCACCAGGGCCGTCGCTCCACTCTTGACAGCGTTCCCGGCGAACTCATGGCCGTCTCGCGTAAAGCCCGGAACGCAGAAAAACAGACTTCCTCGCCTGACTAGCCGATGGTCGTAGATGAGTTCCTCCACCTCTCGGTCTGCCCAGTGGTTCGCCTGGCCAAGAAACAGCTCGCCAAGGTTCACCGGGACCTCAGAGAAGGCTGGTGTTTCGGGCCAGGTTCATTCGAGCGGGACCTCATGCCGGGGGTGCGAATCATATTCGGGAGCTGCCAGGCTGCCGACCGCCGCTCGAGACGTGACGCTCCCGGCTGGTCGTAACCACCGTCGCGCGGCGGGTCTGGCGAACTGCTGCGCGATAGGCCCACGCCTCTACCCCGTTCTGGTACAGGAGCAGCGTGGTGTTGACGGAATCGACCGGTGTGGCTGGGCAGCTCTTCCGGATCGGCTTCGGTGTTCGCGCGGACGAAAACCGCGGACCACATTCCGGCCGCAACCAAACCGCGGCCAGCTGGCAGCCGCGACCTAAGCGTTGATGATCACTGTCGCCGGCTGCCCCTCCGCGACCTGCGGAATGGTGGGCGTCTCCCACGTATTGAGAGTCGCTCTGGAAGATCGGCGTCTCGGTGATGGGCCAGCCTGCTCCTGCGGGACGACGTACAGCAATGTTGGCCATCGGCTAGCGAACACAACACGCCGACGCTGGCGGGATCCGGTACCCGGCGCCAGCGGGAGCCCGGTACCCAGGTTGAAGCAACATCCGCAATATGCGAAACCCAGCCACAGCGCGGACGCGGTGGAACAACTCGGGCTCAACTGGTAGAAGCGGTCGCGCGACCGTCCGTCCATCGGAGAGATAGCTACAAAATGGCCGCCCTCTGGCACTGCAGCGAGCGCATTTGCAAGAGCTACCGGTAGTTGAGCACATGCGCGAGGGTGCCACCGTCGACAACTGTGTTCTACGCGCCTTTGTTCGTGTCGGCTACTTGCTGATGTCGTTGAGGTGAGTGTGCACGTCACGGGGAATATCCGCATTTGACAACGACCGTGATCGATAGGGACCGCCGCTCGGGTTGCGCACCACCGTCTCCACGCTGGCGCTGGTGCTAGTCACGACTGCTGCCGAGGAAGAGAGGTGAGCAGCTTGGCGGTCCCGCTGACCGAGTCGTAGATCAACCTCTGCCAGCCAGCGATGCTGCGCAGAGGTCAGAGACCTTCTGCATCGGAGTCACGCGTCCATGTGGTACCGAGCGCGGGCTGGGCCGGCTCCGGTCCTGCGTTCTGCTGTTTATTGCATCCGCCGTCGGCTCCACGTCACACGATTTCGATTCGCCCCACCCACCCAAAGCCGAACCTTGGGGTCACACGGGACAGCTTGGTGATCTGCATCGCACATGCCGGACGCATCTACAGGCAATCTCGCGTCTGAAAGTCGACCCGGACTTGCCGGGCTCGAGCAGCAAGAGTCATGCAGTATTCGCTTGGAGCCGGGAGGTCCCGCAGCGTCCATCCAGCCTGGACAGCACCCGAGAGTATCGGCGTGTCGGAACTCACGTCGATCGCCGCAAAGTCCAGCACCAGCCCCACCCCGAGTGCCTTGACCAATGCCTCCTTGCGTGTCCAGAGCCGCACCAGCGACCTGCGCCGCTGGGCCGGAGGCGTCCGATCCAGCTGGTCGCGCTCGGTTCGTGTGCAGATGCGGTCGGCGAGCGGCGCGTCGGCCTCGACTCGGTCGTCACGCTCGATGTCGATCCCAAGCTCTCTTTCGGCGACCGCGCAAGCGATGTATCCGGCGCTGTGGGAGATCGTCACGTGCAAACCGGTCGCAGGCCAGTGGACGACAGGTCTGCCGCGCGCGTCCCGCCCAATCTCTATGGCTTCCGCCTCGATCCCCACGCGCCGCGCCACCAACAGCCGAAGAACGCCGTCGGCGGTCTCCGCAGGCTCGAGACCCCCGTCCCGAATAAGGCTCACGTCGACGCGGACCACTGCTGGCCGACGAAATCTCATGAGAAGCGTTGACAACAAGGGATCAGAGCAGCCGAGAGCTTAGATCGATACACCACCAGCAGGCAGCCCGGGCACGCGAAGTCAGTGTCGGCATGGCTCGACCCGAGGCGAACTAGACCGGACTCACTCGACCGCGCAGTGTCGTTTACCATACGGCGTTGCTTGATGAACCCAGGGCATTCTGGAGGGGCTTTTATGAGTGTGGCTGAGACCCAGCTGAGCACTGCGTCCTTGAGCTTGCGCGAGGTCGCCGCACAGGACCCAGACAGGGCGGCGGTCGAGATTGATGGGCGTCAGATGAGCTATGCCGAGCTCAACGGCCAGGCCGACCGGCTGGCACAGCGCTTGGTCGCCGAGCTTGACGACGCTGAACCGAGGGTGGCGCTGCGTGCCCACGGGACCATCGAACTAGCGGTGGGATATTTAGCGATTCACCGAGCGGGAGCGGTCGCGGTAACCGTTGATCCGACGGCTCCGACAGAGCGCCTGCAGGCGATAGTCGCCGACGTTGAGCCAGCCTTGATGTTGAGCGATGTCGACACGGACCCGACGCTAGGGCTCCCGATGACGGTCGCGCACCCGCTCACCTTTGGAGCGCAGATGCCACCAGATCCCGTCGATCGGGGTCGCGGCGAGCTCGTTTCGATCGTCTACACGTCTGGGTCCACCGGAGTGCCGAAGGGGATCATGCTCGGCCGCGAGCAGATGGAGTCACTCCTCGCCCACCTGCCCGACTACGGGGGGGTGTCCGACAGTCGGGTCGGGGGGTTGCTGGCGGGTACCGTGAGCTTCATTGAGCAGTTGATCATTTGCACACTGCATCTCCGCGCGACGCTGGTCGCTTATCGAGATACGCCGCCACGGGCTCACGGGTCTCGGTAGCTGGCTGGAGAGTTCACGGATCACGGCCTTCGCAATCGTCCCAACCGTCCTTCGACACCTTCTGATGACATTGGGGCCCGACCAGCGGTTTCCGTCGGTTCGAACAGTCACGCTGAGTGGCGAGACGCTCACCTGGCAGGACGTCGCCGGCCTGCGACGTCATCTCCCGCCAGAGGCGACGATAGTCAACAGCTTCGGCCTGACGGAGACATCCGGCATTTCCCGGTTCGAGATCCCTAGTGATATGCCCCTAGGGATAGGCCCGGTCTCCGCTGGCAGGTTCCTCCCCGACATCGAGGTCGAGATCCTAGATCCCAACGGCCGGCCCGTGCCGCACGGCGACCCGGGTGAGATCGTGGTTCGCTCCGCGACGCTGTCGCTTGGATACTGGCGGCGTCCCGATCTCACTCGTGCGACCTATCTTGAGCTTGAGGACGGGCGACGCCAGGTGCGCACCGGGGACGGAGGGAGGCTTCTCGCAGACGGAACACTTGAGCATCTCGGCCGGCTCGACCACCTGGTGAAGGTTTCAGGCAACCGCGTGGAACTGGCTGAGGTGGAGCATGCGCTGTCGCAGCTCGACACGATCGACACCGCGGCGGCGGCTCCATATACCGACTCGATCGGAAGCACGCGACTTGCCGCCTGCGTCGTGCCGGCGCGTGGGGCGCAGGTTGATCCGAGGACTGTGCGGGCCGCGCTCGCCCGCGGGTTGGCCGGTTACATGGTTCCCGACCGGATCGCCGTAGTTGACACAATCCCGCAGCTCCCGGGCGGGAAGGTAGACCGGGGCGAAGTCGCGAGACTGGGCGAGACTCAGCCTCCAGCCCACCGCCCGACACAAGCGATTGGACGCATCGAACAGTCGCTCGCCGACATCTGGCGGGAGATCCTGCAGCTCGACGATGTCGATCGCACCGACGACTTCTTCGAGCTCGGTGGAGACTCGATGCGTGCCGCACGCATGTTCGTGGAAATCGAACGCCGGCTTGGGATCGATCGACCAGTTTCGCTACTCGCTGAGGCTCCAACGCTCGCATCGCTGGCGCTGATGCTCAGTGAGACGGACTCTGGCTGGGACTCGTTGCTGGCCTTCAGGACGGAAGGTGACCGACCCCCGTTGTTCGTGATCCACGATGGCGAGGGCAGCCTACTGAATGCGCGTGGTTTGCCGTCTGAGTTGGGACCGGACCAGCCGATCTATGGTGTCCGATGTGAGGGACTGAGTGGTCGCCCCCCGGACGCATCGTCGATCCCGGAGCTCGCAGGAAGCTACGTCACGAAGATTCAGACCCTGTACCCAAGTGGGCCGTACTTCCTCTACGGCGTATCCCTTGGCGGGCTGCTTGCGATTGAGATGGGCCGCCAGCTCCTCAAAGCCGGCCATGACGTTCCCATCGTTGCCATGGGCGACACCGGACTAGCAAGCGATTTGCCGCGGATCGTTCGCCGGCTCCGGGATCCGCGGCTGGCAGCACATGCGCGCCGGATGTACGAGATGAACGCCACGCAGCGCGTCCGTCACGCGTCCGCGCTGGTGCGCCGTGTGGTGGGACGCCGTGTGAGGGGCGGAGTGTCGGCCGCAACGCGAGAAGCGTTGCTCGTCGAGGAGTCGATCCGCACCGGTCAGCCTGTCGCGCCGGCCAACCGCATCGGCTACGTCCGGCACGTGTACGGCATGATGACGTTCGGCTACCAGCCGCTTCCTCCGTATCCCGATCGCGTCGCGCTCCTGCGCGCCGGCGGTGCAGGCCGCAGCCCAGACCGCGGCTGGGGCCCGGTCCTCGGCGACCGGCTCGAGATCGTCGATGTACCTGGCAGCCACGCCGATCTCGGACGGGAAGCGAGCGCTCCGTACGTTGGCCCGGTGCTCAGCACGGCGCTGGGCGGTCAGTCCGTGGGTTGATCCTCGACAAATGCGCCGCAACGCGCGACGCCGGCAGCTGGCACTCGGCCGACGAGCAGCTAGTTACCTGAAACCCTATAAGGGCCGGGCCGCCCTGGCGGCGCTCTGCGTCATCGTATGTTCAGTGCTGCAGGCGGCGCCAGCGCTGATCTTCCGCACCCTGGTAGACGACTTGACAAAGCCCCACCCGGAGTTCTCGCAGGTGGTCGAGGTGGTGGGCCTCGGACTGGCATTGGTGCTCGCCGCGGGCTTGATCTCGATCGCCGCCAATTACCTGGCGGCCCAGATCAGCGAACGCATCGTCTACGACCTCCGACTGCAACTGTTCGACCATATGCTCGAACACTCGGTCGGCTATTTCACACGCCGGCGCAGTGGGGACATTCTCTCGCACCTGATCAATGACGTCGACGGGATTGAGACCGTGCTCTCGCAGTCGCTGTTGAACCTGCTCGGCTCGACGTGCCTGTTCGTGTCCATGATCGCGGTCATGCTGTTCATGGATTGGCGGCTCGCGATCATGACGATCGTGGTGGTGCCGACATTGGTGATCCCGTTCCGGATCGCTGGGCGAGCGACGTTCCGCTCGAGATGGCTGTCCAGGAGCAGCTGACCGAGGTGACCTCCTATCTGCAGGAGACGCTTGGGCTGTCGGGAATGATGCTGGTCAAGGCATTTGCCCGAGCTGGCCTTGAGCGCCGACGCTTCGCGGACCTCAGCGAAGAGCTTCGTGGCCGCCAGGTGCGCGCCACGATGGCCGCACGCTGGTTCGGTTTGGTGCTCACCGTACTTCAGGCGGCAGCGCCGATTATCCTGCTGCTGTTTGGCGGCCTGCTGATCACGCAGGGGTCCTCCGGCTTGGGGACAGTTCTCGCTTTCGCGACGGTGATCGTCGGCCAATTCGGACTAAGCATCCAGAATTTGGGCTCGGCAGCGATCGCGACAGTGGGTTCGCTGGCCATGTGGCAGCGCGTGTTTGGCCTCCTCGACAGCCAGCCCGAAATCGTCGACCGCAGCGATCCGAGGGAGCTCAGCGAAATAAGGGGCGAGGTACACCTCGAGCGCGTTACATTCTCGTACCCGAAAGCGCCGCACCCGGCGCTACAAGACGTGAGCGCCCTGCTGGCCCCTGGCCAGCTCACTGCGCTGGTCGGACCGAGCGGCGCGGGTAAAAGCACCTTCAGCGCCCTGGTGGCGCGCTTCATCGACCCGCAGCAGGGCACGGTCAAGATCGACGGGAGCGATCTGCGCGACCTGACGCTCAGCTCGATTCATCGAGCGGTCGGCATTGTGTTTCAGGACACGTTCCTATTTCACACCTCACTTCGGGAGAATCTGCGCTACGGACGCCCGAATGCCAGCGACGACGACATCGCCAACGCCGCTCGCGATGCGAACCTCGAGCCGCTCATAAAATCGTTACCCGACGGCCTCGACACGCTTGTCGGCGAGCGAGGGCACCGCCTGAGCGGCGGGGAAAAGCAGCGCGTAGCAATCGCCCGCGTCTTGCTCAAAGACCCGCGGATACTGTTGCTAGACGAGGCCACCGCCCACCTGGACAACATCTCGGAGCGGCTGATCCAGGCCGCGCTCGAGCGACTGTTCGTCGGCCGCACCTCGTTGGTGATCGCCCACCGCTTGTCGACCGTCATCTCAGCCGATCAAATCCTTGTCCTCGATCAGGGTAAGGTCGTCGAGCGCGGCACCCACGACCAACTAATCGCAGATGGCGGTCTCTACACCCGCCTGCACGATGGCCAGCGGCTGACTGCATTTCGTGAGCGACGTTCGGCGTAGAGATGGGACAAGCATCGTCGCGACTCAGCCTGAAGCGCACTGCCGTGCGGTCACGCGCCCCCGTTATCACGCGATACAGCGTTCGTCTGTCACAAGGCCTGCTGCTTTCCGGACGGTCCCCCGATTCGGCTCGGTCGCGCGAAAGCTGCCGTTGACAGATTCGTCACTCAGCAGAGAAGTTGACGCAGTCCCTCGCTTAACGTCGCGACGACCCCAGGTTTACCGCTCAGCACTGTCAGCTATCAGTGAGTCCACCGCCACCCTCATGTGAGCGTCGACGTCGATCGCTGGCATACTGTGTCATCAAGTACAGAACTCCAACCGCTGCAGCCACATAGTAGATCAAGCGCGCCACCGACCGTAGGTTGTACTCGGTGCTCCGAATAACTATCAATCCACTCACGGCGGTGAGTGCTAATACGCCAAGTCGCGGCGCAATAGATCGGAGTACGAGACGTTCCAAGAGGCCGAGGGCTATACCGAAGCTCATCATGACACCAAACAGTGGGAGCCAGCCGTAATTCGCTAGCTCGCCGACAGCGGAATACGGCTCGTACTCGTTAAGTCCCAGACTGGGCCCGATCTTGGCCCAGTCGGTCAGACTGGACGGGAGCGGATTAAGTGACGTCACCAAATCATGTGTCGGCAGCCAGGATACCCTCTGCCCCACGTACAGGGATAGCGGCGCGCCGTTAAGCGCGTTTTGCACCGGATTTGCCAGTAGCGTGCCGGGCTGACGGATTAGATAGTTTACGGCTGGAGCGAGACCGTGGAGTGGGAGCGCCCGAAGTGCGAGAGGCACTTCCAGCATTATCACTCCACCCGCTATGGCGACAACGGCCCATAGTCGGCGCTGAGCCACGGACATCTCGCCGCTCAACAGCCCTCCCACATACATCATTGGGAGTACCAACGCGAGATTGCGGGTGGCGGTTCCGAGGTACAAAGCAGCGTAGGCCGTCGCGATGACCGCAGCAGCAGCGCGAACTCCAACTCGCCGATCCGCAAAAAACAGGTAACCGAGGACCATCAGACCGACCGGACCGAGGTTCCTTCCGACTTTGAACGCCACGGGCGGCCCCGTTCGCTCAAGATAGGCAGCGGCGTGGAAGACGGTATGAAAGCCTGTCCCGTAGACATCGAGAACGAGAGGCAACAGAGCGACCAGCAACGCGAGAGAGGCGGGTATAACAAGGCCGCGGTGCTCAATTTCTGACGTCACTAACTCTAAGAGCGTCTGGCGGCCCGCCGGCCTCGGAGCAGCAATCAGAAAGCCGATCCACAAGGCGCACGCAACGAACAGGAAAAACAGCAAATACTGGTAGCTAGGCGTGTGCGCCGCGAACTCAGCCACGTATGGCGCACTTCCATAATAAGCGGCCTCAGTTGGCTGGTACAGCGCAGCCGCCGCGGCTCCGAAGGCAACAAATCCACCGCAGGCTACAAGACCCACCACGGTTCGTTTACGCAGCGTGAAGACCATCGCCGCGAGCGCCACCGCCGCCGTCCCCGCCGCAAGGATCGCATTTGCGGCCGCGCCCTTAGCTGTCGCGAATGCGGCGGCGCAAACACAAACGGTCATCAGGGCCACAGCAGTGATCAAGACACTGCTAGGGGCGCAGCGGAACACGAGGAAGCGCCCTCGGCTCAGGAGGAAACCCCAGTCATAGGTACCTTAGATGTCGAGATTGCGCACAGGCTGCTGTTGTGGCGTAGCTGACGACTGCGTGACATCGGGGTCGGCATATCCATATTCGTATCCGTACTGTCCGACGCGCCCTCGGGGAATGTCGTTCAATAATAGTGCCGAGAGGTGTCACACCTATCTGCTCGAGTTGCCGTCGGAGCCGTGCCGCGCTGTCGCGCTTGCTCACCGTCGCTCGACCTACGATCACTACACCATCCGCAGCCTCGAGTAACGGAACAGTGTCACCGACTGCTGCGACAGGTGCGGTATCGACAACAACAAAGTCATAGGTCGCGCGCACCCATTCGAGCAGTTGCTTCATAGCGTGGCTCTCGAGCAATTCCGCCGGGTTAGGCGGCACGGTGCCGGCCTGAAGAACGTGCAGGTGCCGCGGCTCGGCACGCGGCATCTGCTGCCCGTCCAAGGCGACGGAACAGATGGAATCTTCCAGCGTTCCCGCACCCACAAGCACACCACTCAAGCCCGACGTTCTCTCGAGGCCTAGTACCTGAGCAAGACTCGGCCGGCGCAAATCGGCCTCAAGGAGAAGTGTTCTCGCTCCGACCGCCGCCGATGCTGCAGCGAGATTCAGGGAAATAAGCGTCTTCCCTTCGCCAGGCAGCGCCGAGGTTGTGAGCAGAATCGTTAGTTGGCGATCAACGTTGAAGTATCGAAGCTGGGCACGCGCCAGTCGAAAGGGCTCCGCATCTGAGGATTTGTCAACGAGGCCTCGGTGACGTCCCTGAAGATGCGGAATAACCGCCAGCGAGCGAAAACCATATGCAGCCTCGATCTCTTCGACAGTGCGCAGCGTCCGGTCGAGTCTGTCAACCAAGATCATCGCCCCGGTTCCAACCAAAAGACCCAACAGCAGCGCAATGAGGATATTCCGGACAACATTGGGAGAGGAAGGCGCGGACGGGATCTGTGCTGCGATTACAACTTGCGCGGGGTTCTGCAGAGACTTGAGAATCTTGAGGGATTCCAGATGGTCGACCAACGACTGTCCTTGCGGTGTCAACCGCTGTCGATTCGCGAGTGCGTCGAATTGCTGCTGCACTAGCTTGATCGCACTCTCTACCTGCCCGCGGCTGTCACGTTGCTGTTGCTTTACAAAGGTTTCAGCATAGGTATTGGCAATGGCAGCCGCCAGCTGCGGCGTGGCAGCAGTGGCGGACAGCGACACAACGTTTGAGGCACCGACAGGGCTCGCGGTCAGGGCGGATGCGACACCATTAGCTGTTAGGCCTCTACCCACGACACGCGCCGTTTTGCGAGCTGCACCGTAGTCCTGCTGAATCAGCGTCAGATCGGTATCGATCTGGCTTTGCGTGTTCCCCTGGCTGGCCGATGTGAGACCAGCAGCTTGCTGTGCGACGTCGGAACTTGTAAACAGAACAGAAGCAGTCGCCGTATATTCTTTGCGCTGCGCAAGGGAGATAACAATCGTGGCACCGCACGTAGCTACGATGCAGGCAAGCAGAATCCACCAGCGTCGGCGGAACGCGCTCCAAAACCCTGAGGGTGGCGCAGAACTGTGCTCTGATGGAAAACTGGTTAATAACGGTCGCCATCGGATACGTTTCCGCCCTCGCTTTCTGTTGTATGAGACGGGCGAGGCCCGCGGCCCAGCGCTCCTTGTGCAAATGCTGCCGGGGTCGAAATTGTAGCGGCCGGGCTCGGCAGCCGGACCTGTCAACTGTTCACGGTGGCTATCGGATCCGCCGCCTAGGTCGAGCGGCCAGTTGTCCTACCAAGGTCCCACTTCAAGCGGAGTCAGCTCACTTACATTGGATCGACCGATGGCCAGGGTCCGGTCATGATGATCCCATCGACCCAGACCATCGGCTTCCGTTTGTGTGCTATCGGAATCGTGCTACGTCGGTGGCCTTGGGAAGCAACGCCCAGCTTAAGGCTGGACCGAGCGGAACTCGAGCAACCGCCGCGGGGCGGCGACCTTCGCCGCAAGCAGTCCGACTACGAGGGGAGAGAGGGGACGCGGCGACAGCATCCTAGCGCTGTCGATGGAGTCCCAGAGCGCAGCGGCGAAGCGGCCCGGTGACCATTCGGCGATTCGTTCCTGCGAGTAACGGCCCATCTCGTCGCGAGGGGTGTGGGGAGCAGATATTCGGATGAGTGCGGCCGTCATCGCGGATGTGTCGGTCGGATCGAATTGGAGGCCGTTTCGGCCGACGTGGACTAGGTCCTGGGCTGCGCCAACCGTTTGTGAGCAGACGATAGGCAGGCCGGCAGCCATAGCCTCGTTAATCACTAAGCCCCACTGCTCAGTCACCGCCGGATGAACGAACGCACCAGCAAAGGCGTAGTAGGCGGCGATCTCGCCCAGCTGACAGTAGCCGGGTAACGAGACGCTCCCAGGGGGACAGAGTTCGGCGGACAGTTGACAGACGTGCGCGTACTCGGGTCCGTCGCCAACAATGACGAGGTTCCAAGGCCGCCTGGAACCGATCGCTAAGCGGTAATTGGCGTAGGCCTTAACGAGCCGAGGAAAGTTCTTGCGAGCTATGAAACGGCCGGAAGCCAGGAAGAACGGAGGTTCCTGCTGGAGGCCTGGAAGGCCGTGGGAGCCTTGTTGCTGCGCACGGATCCGAGCAGTCGTCTCCTGAAAATAGTTGTTGTCGACAACGTCGTATGGAACGAAGGTGCGCTCTCGAGGAATCCCCAGCTGCTGAATGTAAGCAGCCTGAGGCGTCCCACCGGCGAGCGCGGCGTGAAACTGACTGACGATCAGACGCTTGTAGCGCTCGCGGCTGCGAAGGCGTCGTACATCATCCCCTTTGCTTTCGGACATGACCACCGCAACACGGCCGGCGCGTCTTGCCCACCTTAGTCCCGCGAGTGCCTCCGGAGCTGAGTAAGCCGGGAGCGCAACGGCATCAGGACAGATCCTAGCCAGGGATGCGGGGACGGCCCTCCAGATTTCTCGCGGAGAGATGTCGTCGAGCGAGCGGTCGGGAAACAGCGTTGAAACCGCAACATCAAGACCGTCTGAGTCCGCAGCCCAGTTGTGGAGTCCTCCGGTGGCCCCGACTTGGAGCCCAACAACGGAGCCACCTCGCGACGCAAAGAACTCGTGCGCGGCACGAAGACGCGCACGATGGTAGGGGCCATACTTGCGCCAAATTAGACAGACACGCATCTAAACGGCAGCTTAGCCAAGGAGTCCTCACTGACTTCGCACCTGCCTGCTGGACGGCTGGACTTGAGCAAACGGTCCAGCCTCGCAAGGTCACGAGCGCCCGGAAAACTCAAGCTCGAAGGCGCGCGCTACCTTGTCGCCGTATTTCAACCACGAGTAATCCTGAGCCCGCCGATGCGCATTTGCGCCCATCTCGCAGCGTAACTCTGGCTCCTCGTACATCTGAACGAGTCGAGATGCGATCGCGTGGCTGTCGCGAAACGGGACGATCCACCCGTCTATCCCGTCGCGCACAACTGTCTCGCACACGGGAGGCGTGACGATCACCGGCACGCCAGTTGCCATCGCCTCCAGGGGGGTCAATCCAAAGCCTTCTATGAGGGACGGCATTGCAAACACATGTGCGGATTCGTAGATGGGTGGCAGCAAGCTCCGTGGCTGCGCTCGGAGATGACGCACCCCACGAACGTTGGTCCAAGGGGCAGAGCCACCGCGGATCTCGCCCACGAGGAGCAGCTCGCTGTTCGGAATGGCAGCCTCGCGAAAACCATCGATGAGGTACGACAGGCCTTTGCGCTGAGTTAATTGACCGGCGAATACCACCCGAAACACTCCATCGCGGGGTTGCCGGATGTTGGGAGACGATGGCCGAAACAACTCCAGATCCACGCCTGGGGGGACCTCTACGAACTTGTCGCGCGGGTAACCCACTGAGAGGAACGACTCCGTGTGCGCTGGACAGAACGTCAGGATCTTGTTCGCAAGGTCGCACTCCTCCTCAAGACGTGCCTCCTCGGCTGAGCTCGCTCCGACGAATTGAAGCGTCGACGCGTATTCAGGTTGAAGCTCCGCCTCCTCTGCGAGGACGCGACGAGCAAATGCGTGGTGAGCAATCGGATACTGAAGGACTGATGGGACAGCGAGGTCCCGCGCTCTGCGGAGCATATGCGCTGCCGCAAAGAACGGCGCCAGAAGTCCAAACTCGGAGCCGGTCAACATTTTCGCCACCTGTCGATCGAACTCGCGATCCCGCATTACGACAATTCTGCGGGCTGCCTGTGGCTTGAGCCGCGCAAACCGACTGACAAACGTGCTCCAGCCTAGAACGCTGGCAGCGCGCACAAGCTGATCTGTGCGCACATCGGGAGGTAGTAGTCGGAGGCTGAGTCGTTTCAGCACCGGGTCCGCGTAGCGGGGCGGCAGCTCGCAGAGAAGTTGTAGCGTAGGCGAATCCGGACCGAACGCCACATCAGTGACATATCGATGGAGCAAGCCGCTCCGAGCGAGCCCTGCCGCTGCGTAGCGGATGTCCGGGCGAGCGCCGCAGTCAGCAACTACGAAGCCGGGCGATGGATTCGCAGAAACGGACGCGGGAAGCCCGCTAGCCATCACGTGCGAGCAAGCAGGAAAGGTTAATGGAGATCGGAGTCGGCAACTATCCCAACCCTACCCGCTTCAGGCTCCTGCGCCCCGTTGCCGCAGCGGCCTCGGAGGACTCGCCATGGTCGCCGAGATGCACTGCGGCGTTTTGCTGGCCGTGGCCACATCGCGGGCTGGCGATTTGGCCGAGTCGAGCTAACGCGACCTTCTCCCCGGTAGTCATGTGAGTGTGCCATCGGCGCAAACGCGACGTCGATAATCTTATCCAGGTGCGGGTTGGCGATGCCACACTAACTACTTATGCGCGTCGTGTCGCCTACGCGTTCCACCACGCTTCCGCCTTCTTCTCGCTTACCGTCGCGATGGTGCCCTGACATCCTATTAGCCAAATCGAACACCCTGCCCATACAGGTAAGCAACAGAATACGCACCATTCGCGTGCGACCAGCCCTCCGGATCACCTACGGAGTTAGCCGGGGCCGATTTGCAGCGCCTGTGAGAGTCTCTCTCCTCTTCGCGCGGTATCGGGCGGTCGCGGTCAATGCTGCTGGCGGTAGCACAGATGGCAAGACGACCATCGCAAAACTGAAGGGCTCGGCCCTCCGGCGAATCGCTCCTAACGGCGTCGCCGTACCGAGGTCATCGACGCCCACTGCGCTGTCAGGCCTGCCCGTCAAAACGAAGATCGGGAGCCTTAAGAGCTATGCCGAGGGCACGGAGGAGCCGATTCTCACAGGTCAGCCCGAGTGGCTCGACCGTGTGCGAAGCATACCTATCGAGATCCATCGGGACCGAATCGCCTTCGGTCGTATCGTTGACCCACTTGGGGATGCGGGGCTTGCCCAGTGCGGCGTGCCGGAGCACAACTTTCGGGAGTTCATCTCCCTAGCCCCTCTATGGCAGAACGCCGAGGTAGAGACGTGACCGAGACCCCAGTCGACCTCTCCCGAAGTCACCTCGGCGAGTACACGCATGGTCGCCCCCTTGCTCTTCGTGCGTTATGGGTGTTAGTTGACGCGGCCGTCTTTCAAAATCCATTTCTTACCTCTTATGTGATCAAACGAATGGTTTTGCGAGCCTTCGGGGCTCGTATCGGTCGACACGTTCTGATCAAGCCTGGCGTCCACATCAAACATCCGTGGAGGCTAGTGATCGGAGACAATTCGTGGATCGGGGAACGCGCTTGGATCGATAACCTTGCCTCCGTCAACATTGGAGCCAATTGCTGTGTCTCACAGGGTGCGTACCTGTGTACCGGTAACCACGACTGGTCGTCTCCCGCGATGCCACTTTTCGCGCGGCCAATTCATGTCGGAGATGGCGCGTGGATCGGGGCACACGCGACTGTGGGACCAGGAGTCGTAGTCGGGAAGAACGCAATCGTCGCACTGGGCGCAGTCGTGACCAAAGAAGTTGACAGCAACGCCATTGTGGCCGGTAATCCTTCTGAGGCGCGAGGCTTGAGGCAATTTGCGAAAGCCGAAGGCGGCGAACCCGTAGGACCTGCGTGAGAAACGAGGGTCAGATGGCGCTCAAGCTATGTCATCGGCCCAGACCCGAGGCCTGCGATCTCGCTAAGAGTTACGACGCGGCACATCGCAAGACCAGCGCAATACACAATTGGAGCTGCCGCAAACAGCGCCACAGTAGGCGAGCCAAGCTGACGCAGGATGAGGACTACGCCTACCATGAGACATGTCGC
This sequence comes from uncultured Solirubrobacterales bacterium, assembly GCA_963744525.1. Classification (GTDB taxonomy): domain Bacteria; phylum Actinomycetota; class Thermoleophilia; order Solirubrobacterales; family Solirubrobacteraceae; genus Palsa-465. The sequence goes on from CAVUTV010000002.1 coordinate 300,265, forward strand.
GACGGACACACCTGCGGCTACTCGTCTCCGCGGAAAGGCCCGGCCGTGCCTGGGGGTAACGCGAAAAGCTAGAACCGTAACGACACCCTGTGTGACCATAGCGGAACCGGCTGCGGCCGTGTATCCAAATCTGGACAGCAAAGCGACATTCATGCCGACGTTAACCACGAGACCGACGAGCGTAATGCGAAGCAGAGCGCGTTGGAGCCCAAATGCGACGAGTAGCTGCGAGTAAAGATAGCCGTAGCAAAGTAGGCCATACGTCACCATAAGCAAAGCGAGCGCCGTCCCGGCTTGCGCGAAGCCACGTCCAAATAAGAACGCCGCAACTGCGTCACCCGCCACGGCAGCGAATGCACACGCTGGGGCTGCAATCATGAGGAGGTAGTCGCTCGCTCGTTGCACCAAGCGCGACAGCCTTTGGTGATCCTCTGTGTGTACTACGAACAGCGGCAGCAAGGTCGTCATTAGCGAGAGCGGTATGAACTGAGCCTGATCGAAGATCCGATAGACGGCTCCGTAGAGACTCGCCGGACGGTTGCCCAAGAAGCCGAATACCAGCACTTGGTCCAGTCGTGCGTACGCGAAGGTCAAGAGGACCGAGACCCCGAGAGGTAGGCCTGCTCGCAACATCGGCCTGCTTAGTTCGCGAATGCGAGCAAAGCTGAACGACGACAGGTGCCGTGCAAAGACGACCTGCAAAAGCGACGGGATGGTGTACGCCGCCAGGTAGCAGATGCCATAAACGACAAGGGAGCCTCCTCCGGCGGCGACCAGGACGACGAGGATGCTCCACAGGCACGTATTGATGAAACTCGCGAGCACCGTGAGGTCGTTGCGAATCTTGACCTGAAAAATGAGAGAAACGATCGAAGGTGCGAGGCCAACGAGAGTCGCGGCGATCAAAAGACCGGCAATGCGCATAGAGGCCGAGGACGCAAGGAGCCACGAAAGCCCGGCGCACACTCCGGCCAGTGGAAGCGATACGAGACACGCCACGACGAGAACGGTTCCGAGCACAGCAGGCCCGTCCTCCGGCTGGCGCATAATGCGGCGAACGGCCGTCTCCTGCAGCCCGAGTTGGCCGAAGTTCCCAATGATCTGCATTAGCGCCAGAAGTGTTGCCCACTGTCCGTAGCGGCGCTGGCCGAGTGAGCGGACCAGAACGGCGGTGACCGCGACACTGATCAACACAAGGATGGCCTTGCCGAAGATCTGGACCGCGACATCGGAACTGATGCGTCGGCGTGCGACCACGCGTCAAGTACTCCTAGCTGGCGCGGGTTTCGCGGTGGTCCACGCGATGGCCGGGCCACCACTCGCAAAACCTGCCGGCTCCCAGCAAGAATTCGTCACAGCGTAGTGCCATTTATGCAGCGAGAGCCAAAAATGATGTGACCCACCGTCAGCAAGCACGGTGGCATATTCGACTGGCTAGGCAAAGCTGGCGTCAAACTCGCCCTGTCAGGCGAGACGTGGGACTCGCCGTGCCTGGAAGTGGCCTGTCGGACCGAGCCGCAAAGTGAAGTCAACGAAGGCGGCACCCAGGAGATGGCGGCGCGCGGGCGTAAGGTCATGTAGCTCCCCGACCACGAGATCGGCTAGCCGAGTCAGATCCCCAGACGCAAGGACTTCCCATTCACCGCCCTCGATGTCGATCTTGATCAGGTCCGCGCCAGTCCATTCTGCCCGTTCCAGAAGGGACGCGATGGATAAAGCCGTTACCTCCTGCCCTTCGGATCCACCGCGGGAAAGCGCGGACATCCACGTGTCCTTAGCGTAAGTAAATTGTCGTAGACCGCTACGCCCAGCAATTGCCGCATCATGAATCGTTACCTTCGGATCATCCCCCACGTTGCGGCGCAACACCCGAAGCGCACGGGAATCAGGCTCGACAGCATGAACTATCGCGTCTGGGTAGCGAGCACGAAAGTACACGGTGGCAACGCCGATATTTGCACCAAGATCGAGAATTCTACTCGGCGTGACATCGTCTGGTATCTCATATTCGCGATCGACAAATATCTCTCGCACTACATATAGGTCGGCAAATTCGCTCATATGAAGTGAGACGATCTTGCCGCAAGCGCGAAGCGTTAAGTGAAAGCAGCGATCCCCGTGTCGATCTGCAGCACGCTTCAGGCGGAGTGCCACCGCAGTTGCCCAGACCTTCAGACGGGCCTTCGACGACGGGGCAAGCGCGGCGATGCCGGCCACGGTAGGTAGAAAGGTGCTGCCTGGAAGCTCATAGCCCATAAGATTGCCGGTGTCGATTCAGTCAGACGCGTTGATCTGCCTCTAACCGCCGGATACCAAGCGCTCGAGAGGCAGTGGGCCGCACTTCCGCAGGCGCCGGGCGAGCCGATAGGTGCGTGAGGTGACGGGCGTGCGAAGCTTCCAATACCGCACGCCAACAGCGTATCCGCGAAAAAGTCCGGCAAGCGCCTCTCTGAGTGGCCGACGCCGAAGGGCGAAGATCAAACCGCGGACGGTCGTGTAGGGCAGATGGAACAACACGTACGGCATCGGGACGTTCCACATGGCAAACAGGACATCATTCTGTCTCCCGTAGTACATCATTCGTCCCGCGTTGCGTCGCGGAGACTCGAAATGATAAATCGGCGAGGTCGTTCCCAGGACAGTGAACTGCGCCTCATTGAGGAGACGAAGACAAAGGTCCCTCTCCTCTCCCTGGTGGAAGTACTGCTCGCGATAGCCACCAGCGGCAAGAAACGCGTCACGTCGGATCATATGTGCCGTTCCGATGTAACGGTCCACTACCATGAGGCTGCCTCCCTCCGCCAGCTGACGAACGCAACGCTCGCGGAGGATGTTTATGTACGGCATGGCCACCGCGGCGACGCGTGGGTCGCAAAAAATGGGCAGCACCGTTGCGAGCGTGGCTGGGTCGCTGAACATACTGTCATCGTCGATTGACACGATCAGCGCTGACCGAGCGAGCCGGGCGGCCTGGTTTCGCCGAGCGATGTACCCGCGCGACCGATCGGAGTGATATACGGTGAGCGCATCACCAAAGTTATGCACCAGGCGCTCGCACGTGTCATCTTCCGTGCCATCCGTAATCACGAGGACCTCGGTTGGGACGGTTTGCGAAAGGGCCGACTCGGCCGCTCGAAGAGCGTCCTCGCGTCGATTTCTTGTCACGATGACGACCGTCGCGGCAAACTGGTCGGACGGCACGGTCGATCGGATCCGACACGTGAGATCCTCGAAGAAATCAGCGCTGGTCATTGCCAAGCGTGGTGACTGAGCAGGAAGAAGAGCCTTTGCGGCCGGCCTGACTTGACAGTCGCAGCATCCGGTGTCGTGAGGCAACTCGGAGCGCAAGTTCATGGCGGCTGGCGCATCGCTCTGGCGAGAAGCTGGCCAGCGCCCGAATGCGCGCCGCCTCCCCAGCCCTACGACGAAGGTCAGGATCGTCAGCGAAAGGCAGGGTTGCTGCCGCGATGGCAGTTGAATCGCGAGGCTGCACAAGTCGACCCGTCACTCCCTCGTCGACGGCCTCTTCGACCGAGCCGACGCGGGTGGCGACAACCGGTAGCTGCAAGGCCATCGCCTCGCCTACAACAGTAGGAATACCCTCCGACCGAGGCTCCGAGGTCAACCAGAACACGTCGAGGGCTTGCGCGGAGAAGGACACGTCAGGCCCTGGATCCACGATGAAGATGTCCCGGCCGACGCGGAGTCCTAGTGCCGCCGCGGTGCCGAGCAGGCTATCCGCGTATGCGGTATGGCGTGGGGAACGACCTCCCAAGATAACGAACTGGGTGGCCGGCCGAGCGCGGCGGAACTCCGCGGCTGCCTTGAGGAACGTCACATGTCCTTTCATCGGGTTGAGATTCCCAATGTTCCCGACTACAAGCGCGTCCGAGCGTAGTCCAAGCCTACGCCGCGCCGCTTCTCTTGTGGACGCATCCGGGCGAAAACGAACCGGATCGACGATCGGAAAAAACGTAACAAGGCGATCGGCCAGGGCGCCGGCCACGTGATGCTCCCGCGCCACGAGGCCGCCCGTGCTCATCACGGCATCCGCCATGCGTTCCATCAGGGGGTGCATGACACGACGCAGCGCCGACGGCGTGAAGGTATCCAGAATCTGCCAGACGACTGGGACGCCCTCAAGATGGCCAGCGACCGCTGCGTGTGGGTTGGCAACGCCGTTGACAATCACGGCGTCGATGCGTTCGGCCCGGATGACTTGTCGCAGCCGACCAACGTCCTTGCCGAACGTACGGGCAACGTGAAGGTTTGACAGTGGTGCGGCTGCACCGGCGAGTCTGCTGAGCGGGATCGAGACCGTCGCAACTCCGCGCGCTCGCAGAATCTCAGCCGCGTTACCGATTTCCGTTGGTATCAGGACAGTCACTTGGACTCCACGCGCCGCGAGGACTGGCGTAAGAGAGGCGTTGCGGTTGTGTGGCCCACCGAAATTTGGATAGTGAATGACGGATAACACGCGCATATGGCTAAACGACACGTGTACCCGAGGCAGTCCAGCGGTCCACATTCGCGTTGTAGATGTCGGCTAGGACATCCTCCATCCCGAACGAAAGTCTCCAGTCGGGATAGTCTCGCCTGAATTCAGTCATGTCGGAAATCCACCAGCGGTGATCGCCGACGCGAGCCTGATTGCTCAATGACCAGTCGAGCGGACGGCCTGCAATTCGCTGGCACGCCTGGATCGCCTCGATCATCGATATGTTCGACTCACGGCCGCCACCCAAGTTGTAGACAGCGGCCGCGCGGGGATTCGCGTGAAAGGCGGAAAAGGCCCGCACGACGTCGTGAGCGTGAATGTTATCCCTTACCTGCTTGCCCGAGTAACCAAAGACCGTATATGGCTGCCCGGTCACAGTGCACTTCATGAGGTATGCCAGAAAGCCGTGGAGCTGTGCACCGGCGTGCTGAGGGCCGGTCAAGCAGCCACCGCGGAGGCACACAGTGGGCATATCGAAGTAGCGTCCATACTCTTGGACAAGAAGATCCGCAGCGGACTTGCTGACTCCGAACAACGAATGCGTGCACCTATCAAGCGACATCGTCGTCGGTATGCCTTGGTGATACTCGTGCTCGGTTGGAAGCTCGAGGCGCGTAGCGTTTTCTACCAAGGGCAAAGAGTTAGGCCGGTCCCCGTAAACCTTGTTCGTTGACATGAAGATGAACGTCGCGGCGGGGGTGAAATCACGTGCGGCCTGCAGCAGGTTGAGCGTGCCGTTTGCATTGATCGTGAAATCGGTCTGAGGGTCGGATGCGGCCCAGTCGTGGGAAGGCTGTGCTGCAGCATGGATGATGAGCTCGATGTCGCGGCGATGACGTTCGAAGAGCGACTGGATCGCGGTCTCGTCACGGATGTCGATAGCGACAGTGTGAAATGCCTCGTAGTCCGCTTCCAGCCGGGCGGTGACCTGAGCCGTCGAGGCGTCGGCACCGAAGAAAAAGGCCCTCATGTCGTTCTCGATGCCGATCACATCGAAGCCTTGCTCCACAAAGTAACGGACCGATTCGGATCCGATCAGCCCACCAGAGCCTGTGATGACCGCGACTGAAATAGTGACTCCTTTCGTATGGATCCATGAAACCGGCAGCGCCGTCGAGTCTCGAGCCAAGCGGCGCAGGGATATCTGGCGCCGTCTGCTCGATCGCGTGGGTATGTGACACCTGGAGTGTAGCCAGAGGGTGTGATGAAGACATACCGAGCTGACGGGCCCGATGTGTCAACTTCTCCAAGGCGACGACGTCCGCTCTTTACCTCGTCTGTCACCCACCGCGGGATCAAGAAGCGGACCTAAGGACGGGGAGCGGCCGCGCTCGCGTAGCTCAAGCAGTACGGCCTCAAACTTCTCAGCGACCCGCGCAGACGAGAAGTGCTCCCGAGCGTAGCCAAAGCCGGCCTGGCCTGCGCGGGCAAGCTCCGAGCGGTCGGCCAGCACCTCAGCCGCCTTAAGCGCGAACTGACCGGGTTCGGCAGCGTCGGTGACCCAGCCGGCGCCAGATTCACGCACGATCCGTGCTGTCTCTGACGCCGGATTGACGGACGCGATCACCGGGATTCCGTACGCCATGTAGTTCATCAGCTTGGAGGGAAGGTTGAATTCCAGGATGTCATGCCTCTGGCTGACCAGGCCGATCGAGGAGGAACGCAGCACAGGGCGCAGTTCGTCGCCGTAAAGAACGCCGGGCATTTGGACCCGGCCATCGATAATGCGGGCGCGAACTTCCTCGGCTGCGACACCGCCTCCCGCGAGCACCAGCTGCGCTTCAAGCTGCGCGAGCTCATCGCTGCTTTGGAAGGCATCGACGATGCGGTCGAGGCCCTGGGTATGACCGATATTCCCCATAGCGAGGATCTGAGGCGGACCGCCCGCGAGTGCCTTGAGGTCGTTCCCGGCTTCCGTCTCCCGAGTGACCGGGTTGAAGATCCGCTCGACCTTGCTATGGGGCACTCCTTTGCCAGCCAGGTTCTGACGGAATGCCTCCGAGATCACAACAATTCGGTCCGCCGCGGCGTAGCTGGCGCGCTCAAATCGTCGCGCCGCGCGAAGGAGCCTTCCGTCACGGAGCTGCCCAGTCGTCGTGGCGCCGTCCGTGACGATGTCCTGAAGCCACATGACCCACGGCATACGGCGTAGGCGCGAGTAGGCGATAGCAGTCCCCAGCGCCGGAAAGGAGGGGGTGACCGCGATCATTACGTCGGCGCCAGGCAAAATAGGCGAGACGGCGCTGAGCGAACCCAAAAACGAGAGTTCCTGCCGGATCCGGGCCAGCCCCGACCCGCGGCCCGGCCACAGCGGCAGGCGCAGGACCGGGATCCCATCCCGCAGTTCACGATACGGACGCAGTCTCATGCCCCACGCGGGCGCGGGATAGTGAGGGTGCGCGGCGACCACGAGGACGTGGTGGCCGCGGTCGGCCAACCCCCGAGCGAGACTCGTGCTCAGCGGGGCGATCCCCTGCGGCTCAGGATCGTAGTTATACGACCAAATCTGAATACGCATCGTCGTTGCTGATCTGGCCCTCTGTGGGGTTGATAGGCAATTCGGAGATTCCGGTTTCAGCTGAGTCCTGCTGCGCAGGAGCGCGGTCCTGTTTGATTCCGAGGGACGGGCCAACCATCTGACCCTGCGCGACGAGGGGGACTCGGTAGCGGAAGAGCCGAATAACCTGCCCAGTACGGCGGGGAGCAAAAGTGGGACACCGCCCACTCGTTACGGTCAAAGGCCTTCTCGCGTCAGGACGTGTGCGACTGTCTTCGCAAGAATGTCGACGTCACGCCACAGGCTCCAGTTGGAAATGTACAAGTAGTCAAGCCTGGCCATTTCGGACAGGGGCGCGGCCATCGGACCGCGTATCTGCCACGGTCCCGTCATGCCCGGAGTCAACCGCAGCCGCAATCGGTCCCCGCCACAGAACAGGGCGTCCTCTTCCTCGATAAGCGGCCGAGGACCCACAAGGCTCATCTCGCCCCGCAAGACGTTGAATAGTTGGGGCAGCTCATCCATGTGGGCCTTTCGGATGCAGCGCCCAGCATCGGTCAAACGGGGGTCGAGCGAGATCTTGAAGAGACCCTGGGCTGCCTCATTCCGTGGCAACAGGTCCCGTTTCAGGCTCTCGGCATCCATGACCATCGAGCGGAACTTAAACATCCGGAAAGACTTGCCATCGCGGCCGATCCTCTGTTGACGGAAGAGTGCCGGGCCAGGGCTGTCAACCCGAACCCATAGCGCGATCAAAGCCATGAGCGGCGCCAGCAACATCAACAGGATCGTGGCTATCAGTAGATCGAAGGCCCGCTTCAGGACGCGGGATGAGCGCGACAGCCCAAACGGGGCCACGCCCAGCAGCGGCAATCCGTTCACCTCGTCGAAAGTCGTCGACCGACCGAGCGACGCGAGGACCGTGGGGAAGATGCTTATTCGAACCCCGATTTCTTTTCCGCTTCTGATTGTCTCGACCAGGCTGGTTCCGAATGAGTCGGAATCGGGAACCAGAATCAGCCGATGAACCTGATACTGGGCAATCAGGTGCTCCAGGTCAGAGCGCGACCAGCCGTCGCGGAGCATCGGTAGCCCACCTACGACTGCGATTCCTCTGAGCCCGGAGAGCGCAGCCAGCAGCTCACCAGATCCGTCCACGCTACCCATGATCAGGCACCGGTCATCTGGGCTTATCGCCCCCGCGATCCTGCGCGCGATCGTGCGCCCGACCACCATGCTCACCGTCGTCACGGCCGTTAGAGCCAGGAACAGCCAGAGCCCCCCGTGATAACGGTGAGCGGTCGTAAGGCGCCACGTCACGGCGATCGCTATCGAGACGATGGCCGATGCCGCGAAGATCGTGCGCCACTCGTTCAACGTGGACTTGCGTACCACGCGATCGTCCCGGTCATACAAGCCCTGAACCTTGGACACCAGAACGATCAGGATCGGTCCAGCAAACGCAAGGTTGTTCGGCTCGATCCCCACCACGACCGGCACCAGCGCAAGGGCGATCATGACGGCCATCGCGTCGGCCAGCGCCAAAAGCACCCGGTAACGCTGCTCACGACGCATCAAATCGATGACCGGCCCTGATGCGCCATCCGGCGCGCCACCGGTGGTCGCAGAACCCGGGTCGCTGGCGGTCCATTCCAGCAGCGCGGCTCTCTGATGCGTGGAAGCACCTACCAACAGACGCTCCCCGTCAAACATGCATTGCTCCCCAAAACAGCTTTTCGGTTTGTGCAGGCCCTAACCCTAGCCGCCTGATTACGGATCACCGCCCCTGTGGTCGGTCGTCAGGTCTGCCAGCTTGGCGCGCTGACCCCCCCGAGCGTACAACAAGACGGAGGGGGTCCGCGTCAGCGCTATGACCAATGCTGGTCGCTATGTCTTGAGGCTACCCAGACAGCGGCCGCACTGTCGCGCCACCTCGTCATTTGGAGGTTTGCGCAGACAAGAACGCCCTCACCAGTCCGGCCTATCATGCTCCCGATGCTCGACAGGCGCGTCTCAGGGGTCGCGCTGCTGCTGCTCCCGGCCGGGCTTGTGGCGTACCTCGCTTTCAACGCCGGCGGATACTTCCCAACCGCCGCGGCGTACGTGGCGATGCTTTTGGCCGTAGTGCTCGCGCTCCGGGTGGCTGGAAGCGCCACTCCCTTCGAGGGCTGGAATGTCTGGCTAGCGGTAGGCGCCGGCGCCACCGCGCTGTTGGCCCTCCTCACACTCCTGTCCGAAACGTGGTCCCACACACCAGAGCTAGCCTTGCTCGCCTTCGACCTGATCCTCGTCTACGCCCTAACGATGCTGCTGACCGGGTCGATTGGCCACACCCGCCTGCGGCTGGTCTGGCTGCTCCGAGTTCTGGCGGTTGCCATCGTTGTCATCTGCGGGATCTCGTTGATCACGCGGGTCCTCCCCCACGTGTGGCCGACCTCACCGAACGTCGCTAACAATCGGCTCAGCTTCCCGGTCACGTACTGGAACGTCCTCGGGCTGCTGGCGGTCTTCGGGATTCTCCTGTGCACCAACTTCGCCTGCTCAGCGGATGAACCATTGATCAGCCGCACCGCGGGAGCGGCGGCTCTGCCAGTGCTGGCCAGCACGCTCTTCTTCACGTTTTCACGAGGCTCCATCGGCGTCTGCGTGATCGGCCTGGTGGTCTACGTGCTGATTGCAAGGCCACGCGGCTTGCCGAGCGCGCTTTTGTCAGCGCTCCCGGCAACCGCGATCGCACTCAAAGTCGACTACAACGCCAGCCTCCTCGCTACTCCGACCCCTACAACGCTCGGCGCCATCAACCAGGGCCATCACGTCGCCGCTGTCGTCGCTGCCTGCGCGGTCGCCGCCGGCGTGCTCAGAGCCGTGCTAGGAGTCGTCTTGGATCGACCCCTAGGACGCATCCGGCTGGAGGCCCGCCTCGCCAAATACATCAGGCGCACTGGCTGGACCGCGCTGACACTGGCGGCGGTCATCGCTGTTGTTGCTTCTAGTGGCACGATCAGCCACGAGTACCACCAGTTCCTCAAGCCTCGACCAACTGCCGAGGCCGATCTTCGCGCGCGACTAACGGATCTCAGCAACGACGGCCGCGTGGAGCTCTGGAGGATCGCCTGGCACCAGTTCGAAGCGAAGCCGATCCTGGGACAGGGCGCAGGAACGTTCCAAGACGCGTTCCTCCAGCACCGCACGACAAGTCAGTTCGTGGTGAATGCCCACTCCCTCTACGTGGAGATGCTGGACGAACTCGGAATCGTCGGCCTGGTGCTGCTGCTCGTCGCGATCGTGAGCATGCTGGTCCGCACTGCGTTGCGAGCCCGGGGACCCGACCGGTCGATGTATGCCGCGGTCTTTGCGTTGATCCTGGCGTGGGCGATCGAAAGCGGAGTCGACTGGGACTGGCAGATGCCCGTCGTGACACTGATCGTGTTTGCTCTTGGCGGCTTCATGCTCGCCCGAGGGCCCGTCCCCGCTGGTGAAAAGCCCGCGGATCTCCCATCACGGTTCCTGTCCCCCCCACTCAGAACTGCGCTCGCCATCGTGTGCCTCCTCCTGGCCATAGCGCCTGCCTATGTGTGGCTCTCGCAGCGGAAGCTCAACCAGGCCGATGTGGCCTTCGGCAACGAGGACTACCGAGCGGCCACGGATGACGCGCTCGCCTCTGCCAGCATCCTCGGGATTCGACCGGAAGCCTATGAGCTGATCGCCTACAGCGACCTGGAGCGGGACATGCCCGGGCTGGCCATCAAGGCGATGCGCAAGGCGGTCTCGCTTGACCGTAACAACTGGAGCTACGCCTACGGCCTGGCGTTAATGGAGGCCGATGGAGGGCTCGACCCGCGCCCGGAGGCCCGACGGGCGCTCACCCTGAACCCTAAGGAACCGCTGGCCCAGGCCGCGTGGGCGACGTTCAGGAGCGCGCCGCCCAAGCAGTGGCCTAAAGACGCGCAGGCGATGGCGAATGGTTTTGGCGGTATTTGAGCAGCGCAACCCACCCGGCTGGCTAGGCGTAGGCGGATGATGCGTCAAGAGCAGTTCGAGCGCTTGTACGGCGAGCATGCCGGGCCGCTGCTGGCCTTCCTCGTTTATCGGACAGGCGACCAAACCCTCTCCGAGGACCTGGTGGCCGACACGTTCGAGCGCGTCCTGACCGCCCGGCGAGGCTTCGATCGGCGGCGTGCCTCGGAGAAGACCTGGGTGTACACAATCGCGCTCAACCTGCTGCGCGATCACGGCCGGCGGCAATCCGCGGGTGCCCGGGCAACCGATCGAGTCGCCGCGGGACACCTGCATCCCCGGCACACCCGAGAATTCGACCAGATCGAGCAACGCGTCGAACTGCAAAGCGCCCTCGCCACTCTGAGCGAAGAGGAACGAGAGACGATCGCGCTGCGCTTCGGCAGCGATATGACCGCACCGGAGATCGCGTCCCTCAAGCGTGAGAAGCTGACCACGATCGAGGGACGGATCTACCGGGCGCTACGCAAGCTGCGCGAGCAGTTGGAGTAGAAACGAAAGAGGCGGGGCAACTTGCCCCGCCTCTCTCAAACCCTCAAAGAGACTGCGCCTCAGCCGGTGAAGGCAGGCTTGGTGTGATGTCTCTTGTGGCGGACGGCATGGACGCCCTTGACGTGCCGCCCATACGGGCACTTGTTGTAGTAGTGGCCCTTGAAGTAGCAGTGGAAGTGATGCGGATACTTCTTCGGGCAGTTCTTGTAGTAGTGGCCGTTGATCGTGCAGTGGTGATGCTTCGGCGGCGGCGGCTTGTACTGGCTGACGGCGGCGCTGTGCACCTGGCCCGAGCCGCCGCTGCTGGCAATGGCCAGCGCACCCCCGGTGCCGCCGACGAGCGCCAGCAGCGTGAAGATCGTTGCCAAACGGGCCTTCATTGAACTCCCTGCTCGTTGTGAGTGTGCGCGGCGGATGACGCGCCCTTTGATCTGATCCATCACGAGCGGATCGGCGACCGTCCGTTCCTCCTGCAGGCGGGCTGCGATTGCCTCCAACTCGGAGGGAAATTCCTGATCCGATGGTTCCTTCATGCCCACTTATACGAACCAGTAGGCCGATTCCTGACTGCTCGGCTGAAATCAGGGCACGACGATGCAACAGCCCGAGATCTGGGCGCTCCCCCGGACTGACTTGGCCGATGCGGTAGATGACGGGGTCAGTGCCCTCGTACGAACCGTTCAGGCGGATCTGGACCGTGTACGTGACGCGGAGCCGTCGGAATAACTGATAGAGCAGCGCCACGGGTTGCTTCAGGCCCACCTGGCCCTCAGCCATGCAGACGGCCTGGCGGCCGCGCTGGCCACCGGAGCGCTCCGGGGCGGTACGGACGACGCGGTCGACCCCGGCTGCGGTCAGACGCAGGGCGCTTCGCTGGGCGACCACGAAGGTGCCGCCCTTTCCGGCCTCGACGCGCACGAACACGAAGCTCGTCAGGGCCAGGACCAGTAGCAGCGCCGTGATGATCAACGCGGAAGCTTCACGCGCGGCCAGTCTAGGTGCGGGGAGCCGCCGACCTCATCGACCCCAGCCAGACCGAAAGCGACGGCGGGCTTGAATCGGGGCAGACAAACGAAGCGGCGTCCCGTCGAGAACGGCGCTGGGCGCCTCGACTGTCATCCACCGAGCGCGCTCACTCCCGACCAGCTTGCTGAGGGCATCGACAGCCGGAGACAGACGATCTATGGACCGCCAATCTCGCCCCCGGTGCCCGTCTGAGGCCACGACGTGCGCGAGGCCGTCCCGGCACAGGCGCTCAGCGATGCGGCGCCCGGCGGAGCGCGGGGGCGCCAGCAGCGTCTCGGCATTGACCTGGAGCAGCACTCCCTGCTCGACGAGGCGCTCAAGGCGGGCCGGGTCCTGCCTGAGGACGGCGCTGCGCTCCGGGTGGGCCAGCGTGAGCCGCGGCCCGCGGACGCGGATCGCGTAGAGGAGCTGTTCGATCATCGACACGTCCTCGGGAGTCTCGACCAGCAGATCCCGGCCACGCTGGCCGTAGCTGGCCAGCCGCAGCTCTTCCTCAGAGGCCTCGAGGGCCCACAGAAGCGAAGCCTCGGACCCACTGGTCACCCGCAGGGCGATCCCGGCGGCGTCGAGTTCACGCTGGACCTCCGCCACCTGCTCGGCGATCTGGCCGACATCGACGCCGGGGAAGTCAGAGCGGAGGTGCGGCGTGGCGGCCAGGCGGGTGATGCCGGCCTCCACGGCGCTACGGGCCATCTCCAGCGTCCCGGCCATGTCGTCCGGCCCGTCGTCGATGCCGGGGAGCAGGTGGGAGTGGATGTCGACGAATCCGGCCACGGCCCACCATCATGCTCGGGAAGCCTGAAGCGCGGATGTGCGGAACTACCCGGCGGCGGTCCCGGCGGAGGTCGCAGTGCCGGCGGCCGAATAGGCCGAGGCCGGGCAGGGGCTGGGGCACGGGTTGATCCCGAAGTACGGGACTGCCCAGCCGACGATCTTCTGGAAGGCCGGCGCGGCGATCGAGCCGCCGTACTGGCTGCGTCTGGTCGACAACGATGGCCACCACGAGCTTGGGGTGGCTGGCCGGGACCATGCCGATGAACGAGGAGTCGAACAGGCTGCTGGAGTACTTGCCGTTGATCACAACCTGGGCGGTACCGGTCTTGCCGGCCAGGTCATAGCCGTTGATCGCAGCGCCGGAGGCGGTGCCCCCCTCCCCCAGGACGCCGCGGAGCATGTTCCGCAGCTCGTAGGCGGAGGTGGCGGAGATGATCCTCTGCCCCACAGGCGTCTTGGTCGCCACGCCGCCGATCGACTGCACGATCCGGGGCGAGCGCAGGATGCCGCCGTTGGCGATGGCGCTGTAGGCGGTGGCCATCTGGATCGGGGTGACGGACTCGCCCTGACCGAAGGGGAGGTTGAACATCGAAACCGGCGAGTAGTGCCACCAGTGCAGGACCTCTCCCTGCTGCTCGCCCGGGAGATCCACTCCGGTCAGCCGGCCGAAGCCGAACCGGTGCACCCAGGTGTCGAAGTTGCGCGGGCCCATCTTCTGGGCGATCTCGTCGGCGCCGATGTTGCTGGAGATCTGGAGAATCTTGGCCACCGAGAGGGTCTCGTAGCCGTGGGATTCGGCGTCGGTGATGTGGTAGCCGTCGACATTCAGGTCCGGCGGGACGGCGATGTTGGTGGTGGGCGTGACCAGGCCGTCCTGGAGGGCGCCCGCCACCGTGATCGCCTTGAACGTGGATCCCGGCTCGTAGGAGAAGCCGACGGCCTGATCGGCGGTGTCGGCCAGCGATTTGCCGCCGATGTGGTTGGAGTTCACGCGCGGCCAGTTGGCCAGGGCGAGGATCTGGCCGTTGTCAGGGTTCATCACGATCGCGGTAGCCGACCTGGGCTGGTAGGTGGCCCCGACGCCGGCCATCACCTGCTCCACCTCCTGCTGCAATGGGGCGTCGATCGTCAGGGCGATCGTCTTGCCCGGCTGCGTCGTCCGCAGCGGGGTGACCGAAATCGGCTCTCCGACGGCGTCGTTGACGACCCGGCGGACACCGTTGATTCCCTGGAGCTGACGGTTGTAGAGCCACTCCAGACCGCCGAGGCCGTTACCGCTCGAGCCGACCCAGCCGAGCACCTGGGAGGCCATGTAGGAACGCGGATATTCGCGCTTCTCGACCGGCTTCTCGCTGATCCCGTTGATGCGCAGGTTCATGATCTGGGTGGCAGCGGCGGCCGGCACCTGGTAGGCGACGGGCCAGTAGCCGGTGCCGGACTTGGTCAGCCGGGCCAGGACCGTCGCCTCGGGTAGACCGAGCAGCGGGGCCATGCGCTGGGCGGTCTTGATCGGGTTGCCCTTGCGGATCAGGTAGGGGTCGGCGATCACCTCATCCGCCGCTTCGCTCAGGGCGAGCACGGTGCCGTTGCGATCGGTGATCGTCCCGCGGGCGGCCGGGATCGTCTGCCGGCTCACCTGCTGCTGGACCGCCGCCTGCTGGAGCGAGTCGGCCTGGAACAGGCCCAGATATGTGGCGCGACCGAGCGCCACGAGCAGGAGCAGGATGAACCCGCCGAACAGCAACCCGATGCGGCGGTCGATGATCGCCACGTCGCTCAGCCGGCCGGGGTGCCGCCGGTACTGGAGGTGGTCGGAACCACGGTCACGCCGGTCGGGGCCACCGTGGATGTGGTGCCGGCGACCGTGGAAGTGGCGCCAGCCACCGTGGTCGTGGACGCGGTGGTGGTCGCCGCGGTGCCAGTGGCGGTTGCAGTGGTGCCGGAGGAGGCAGCTGCAGCCGCTGCAGCGGGAGAGTTGGGGGGAATCGGGCTTCCGGTGGAGCCGAGAGTCGGGTTGGCGACCCCATCGTGGCTCTCCTGCATGGCCAGCGCGGCCAGGAATGCCTGCGCGTTGGGGGCGCGGATCCCGGCGATCGCCTTGGCCAGCGCTCGGTTGCGGTGGGCGGGGATGAAGCTCGTCTCGGTCGGACCCGGCATCACCATCCCGAGCCGGGCGGCCGAGCGCATGATCCGCTGGTCATCGCTCAGCCCGGACACGCTGGCTCGCAGCAGCTCGTTGCGGCTCTGCAGCTGGGTGGCGAGATTGAGCGAGCGGCCGATGCTGGTACCGAGCTTCAGGACCTCCACCTGGATCGCGACGATGCCGACCAGCAGGACCCCCAGAAGCGGGATCCAGGCGCGGCCGCGAACCAGCCGGTCAAGCAGGCGGTGGTCTGGGAGGGCCTGGATGTAGGCCGCGATCCGGGCGGCGAGCGGGCGGGATGAGGCGGGAGGAGTCTTGGTGCGGGGACGGGACGGGGCGCGGCGCGGCGCCGGCTTGGCCGGTGCCGTGACGCGCCCCGGAAGCGCCACGGCGCCCGCGGCCGGTCCGGAGACCCGACGCGGGCGCCTGGGGCTGGGGGTGGTGGGGCGAAGGGGGCGACGGTGGGTGCGCTCGGTGGTGCGGGCGGCAGTGCGCGGCGGATCGGCCAGGCCGCCGGCGGTTCTGGCGTAGCTCCGAGCCGGTGGCTCCGTGGCGCGCCCCGCCACGGTGGCTGCTGCTGGCGTCATCCGTTGTTCACCTTCAGCTTTCTCGCCGCGCGCAGGTGCGCCGACTTGGATCGTGGGTTCGCCGCGACCTCCCCCGGAGTGGGCGCGACGGCTCGGCGGGTCAGGAGCTCGGCTTCGGGCTCGTGACCACAGACACAGATCGGGATCTCCGGCGGGCAGATGCACCCACGCGCGAGCCCGGCGAGGAACCGCTTGACGCGCCGGTCCTCCAGCGAGTGGAAGGAGATCGCGGCCAGACGCCCACCCGGGGCCAGGAGATCCCAGGCCAGAGGCAGCGCCGAATCCAGCTGCGTGAGCTCGTCGTTCACGGCCAGGCGCAGGGCCTGGAAGACGCGGCGGGCCGGATGGCCGCCGGCGAACTGGGCCGGAACCGGCACCGCGGACTTGATCACGTCGACCAGGTCCTGGGTCGAGGTCAGCGGCGAACGCCGGCGCTGGCGCACGATGGCCCGCGCGATCTGGGAGGAGTAGCGCTCCTCTCCGTATTCACGGAACAGGCGGGCCAGCCGTCGTTCATCCCACTCGGCGACCAAATCCGCCGCGGTCAGCTCTTGGTGCGGGTCCATCCGCATGTCGAGCGGCGCGTCGTAGGCGTATGAGAAGCCTCGCGCCCAAGTGTCCACCTGCATGGAGGACATTCCGAGGTCCAAGTAAATAAGCTCCGGCGGACGGAAATCTCCCTGCAGTTGCGCCAAACCGGAGACGAAGTCAGCCCGGATGAAGCGCGTGTGGCAGGGCAGCTCATCCTCGAGGTCAGCGAAGCGCTCGGCGGCCTGCGGATCACGGTCGATCGCCACCAGCGTTCCCGTCGGCCCGATCCGCTCGGCGATCAGCCGGGCGTGCCCGCCACCTCCGAAGGTGCAGTCGACGGCTACCTCGCCGGGCTGGGGGTCAAGAAGCTCGATCAGCTCTCCCGCCAGAACCGGCACATGCGTGGTGGTCATGTCAATCAGTGTGGTCAAAGCTGGCTGCAATCTCGGGGAACCGGGCCAGCAGGCCCTCGTTGTAGGAGGCGTAGGCCTCGCGATCCCAGATCTCCAGGCACTCCCCCGCCCCGATCAGCGTCAGGTCCTTGTCCAGGCCGGCGTAGTCCAGGAGGTGGTTGGGGATCATCACCCGGTTGGCGGAGTCCAGCTCGGTCTCCTGCGACCAGGCGAACAGGGTCCGCTTGAGCTCGCGGGCCTGAGGTGAGAGCGGGTTGAGGCCGGCCAGCGCCGCCTTCGTGTAGGTGTCGTGCTCGGGCACGGTCCAGATGGCCAGCGAGCGCGGCGTCCCGGGCGCGGTCTCCGGGGAGATCGTCAGCACCAGTCCGGCCTTCAGCTGGTCCCGGTACTTGGCGGGTACGGTCAGCCGGTGCTTCGCGTCTAGGGAGTGTTCGAAGGTGCCGCGGAAGATCAAGAGAGCTCATTTGTCTGGCCGAGAAGCGGAGACCCGGGTGGCTGGGTGGGAGGAGCCCTGCCACCCGGGTTCCTGCATGCGGCCGCCACAATAACCCACTGTCTCCCACTTTGCAACCCAACTCGCAACCAATCTCCCACAACGCCTCACCGGCGGCCCCCGGGAGGCGGATTCGCAGGTGGGGCGGGGGATCCGGGGCGGTCGCCCGGACGGGCGGCCGCCCCGGCATCCTGCAGCTGCGGTTGCAGCCGGGCGAACTGCACGGCGGCTTGCGGATAAGGGAGGAATCCGTCCGGGGGGTGTGTATGGCTGCGCTCTGCCGAGAGCGCCGCGCCGGCGCGGGGCGGCGCCCTCTCAGGCGCCGCTTCTCAGCCGGACGCCTGTGGGGTCACCCGGTCCGAGAGTCAGCCGAGTCGACCCTCGGACGGCGGGGCGCCGGCAGTTCCAGGACGAGTCGGGCGCCCTGCGCTGCGGGGGCGCTGAGCAGGCGCCCGCCGTGGGCGGCGGCCACCGCGGCGGCGAGTGGGAGACCGTGACCGTGACGGCCGGTGGTCGCCGCCCACCCCGGGATCCGCCCCGTCCGGCACAGCCGCCGGAGCGGTCGGGACAGGCCGGCGCCGTGATCTGCCACCTCGAGGCGCACCCACCCCTCCCCCACCCGGCCGCCGACGAGGACCGGACCGGCGCCGTGCTCGATCGCGTTCTGGATGAGGTTGCCAAGGGCCTGGGCCAGCCTCGCCCGGGAGCCCGGCACACTCACGTCCGGTACCCGATCCGCGAGGAGCTCGATGCCGCTCCGGGAGGCCAGCGGGGCAAGCGCGGCAACCGTCTCACGCGCGAGCGCGCGTATATCCACGGCCCCGGCGGCATTCCCATCCCTTGCCCCGGCAGCGTCCCCGTCCACTGTCCCGGCAGCGCCGCCAGCCCGGACCGGCCCACCTGACCGGTCCAGGTCCTGGAGCGCGATCGTCGCGCGCGTGAGCTGCAGGTCAAGGGCGCGCACGCGATCAGGCGGGAGGCCGCCGCGGGCCAGGGCGAGGTCCAGCCCCAGGCGGATCGCTCCCAGCGCTCCACGCAGCTCATGGACGCACCGGGCGAGTCGCGCGGCGCCGTGGCGGCGGTGCCCCCAGCCCGCCGCCACGCAGATCAGACCGGCGCCGGTCGCACACCACCCGGCCCACATCCAGGCCGGGGCGCTCACCCCGGCCGGGCCACTCGTCCGGGCCACGGCTGTCACCCAGGTCAGGCAGGTCACGCAGGCGGCCCGTCGATCAGCCGGTAACCCACCCCCCACACGTTGACCACGAACCCGCACCCGCCGCGGCTGAGCCGGTGCCGCAGCCGGCAGGCGTGGGTGTCCAGGGTCCGGGTCTTGCCGAGCTCCTGAAAGCCCCACACCTGGCGCAGCAGCTGCTCACGCGTGTGCACGTGCATGGGTTCGGCGGCCAGGGCCACGAGCAGGCTGAACTCCTTGCCCGGCATCGGCACGGGCTCGCCGTCGAGCCACACCCGATGGGCCAGCGTGTCGATCTCCAGGGGTCCGATCCGGATGCGCGAGCCCCTGGCGCGCCGGGCGCTGCGCCGCAGCAGGGCGCCCACGCGCGCGTGTAGCTCGGCGTAGCTGAACGGCTTGCACAGATAGTCGTCCGCGCCCATCCGGAAGCCGCGCAAGCGATCGGTCTCGGCGCCGCGGCCGGTGAGGACGATGATCGGCACCTCGGGGTCGATCCGGGCGGCGACCTTGGCGCCGCGGCGGACGGTGGCCAGAAGGGCCAGGCCGTCCTCCCCGGGCAGCCCCAGGTCCAGCACGGTGAGGTCGATGAACGACTCGGCCAGGACGCGCCGGGCGCCGGCCACGGTGCTGGCCTCGATCACGTCATAGCCGTCGGCGAGGAGGTTGTCACGCAGGAAGCTGCGCGAGATCGGGTCGTCCTCGACGACCAGGACGGTGGCGGTTTGACTCGGGCACATCGGGTCGAGGCGCGGGCCGGCGGGCGCCCTCCCCACCTGCTGGGCCAGAAGCCCGCAATTTCCGGACGGACCTGCAACATCGCGTTCAGGTGCTGCGGGCACGGAGGAATCCCAAATAAGATGCCGACGCGATGTACCGGCGAGGCAACTACAGCTCAGGTGACGACTTCGTCCTGGAGTACGGGGACCTGCGCTTCACCTTCAACGAGCGAGACTTCCGCGAACGCTGCGAGCAGGCCGCCCACCGGCTCGGCTTCATCGCCGCCGTGGTGGAGGAGGATGAGTCCGAGGACCTGGTCAACCTGGTCGTCAACGGCGAGGTCACCGACCCCGCCTCGGCGCTGGGCGAGCACGTCAACGACTGCTGGCCTGAACTGGTGGGGCCCTCGGACCGGTCGCTCGTGCACTGGCTGCGCCGGCTCATCTTCCGCAGCGCCTGGCTGGACCAGCGGGTCAAGGAGGGCGAGCTGGACATCCTGTTCGACGAGGACACCAGCGCGTTCGTGTACATCCAGCCTGACCGCGGCGGCGAGCCGATCGAGCTGGCCCCCGAGCCCAGCTGGGGCCGGGTCGCCTACGTGCGCCGGTAGCCCTTCGGGCCCTGCGCGCCAGCAGCGCGTGTGGGGCAGTCGCCGTGCCACTTCTCTAGGCGAGCGCTCCGGGCCGATCTATACGCTGGCGCGTTCATGCCTGCCCGAGTCTGGCTCGTCATCCCCACCTACAACGAGGCCGAGAACGTCGGTCCGATCGTCCGCGCCGCTGCCCAGCAGCTGGAGCAGACCGTGCCCGGGGACTTCCGCATCCTGGTGGTCGACGACAACTCGCCCGACGGCACCGGCCGGCTGGCCGACGAGCTGGCTTCCGAGCTGGGCGTCGTCGAGGTGCTGCACCGTCCCGGGAAGAACGGCTTGGGCCAGGCCTACGTGGCCGGGTTCGGCGTGGCCCTGGAGGCCGGGGCCGAGCTGATCATGGAGATGGACGCCGACTTCTCCCATGACCCCCGGTACCTGCCGGAGCTCCTGGCCGCCGCCGAGCAGGCGGACGTGGTGCTGGGCTCGCGGTATGTGAAGGGGGGCGGGACGCGCGACTGGGGGCTGCTGCGGCGGATGATCAGCCGCGGCGGAGGGCTGTACGCGCGCACGATCCTCGGCGTCGACATCCGCGACCTCACTGGAGGGTTCAAATGCATCCGGCGGTCGGTGCTGGAGTCGATCGACCTGCCGACCGTGCGCGCCGAGGGCTATGTCTTCCAGATCGAGGTGACCTACCGCGCCGTCCGCATGGGTTTTCGGGTGGTCGAAGTGCCGATAGTCTTCAGAGATCGCACAGTGGGTACCAGCAAGATGTCGTCTCGCATCGCGCTGGAAGCCATGTGGGCCGTTCCCCGGCTTCGTAGAGCCGGCTCGGGACGCGCTCTAACCCGACCATAATCATCTGACAAATGGCCGCAGACAGTGAACAGGGCATCCTGTCACCAATGAGTATCAACGGCCCGCTTGGAGCTACCGCACCGTCCAGCGGGTTCGAGCTCAGAACCCCTGCCCAGCCGCGGCGCACCGGCGCCGCCCAGACGACACCCGCCGCGGTCTCTCGCCTGGGTCAGGCCAGCCTCGCAGGGGTCGTGCTGCTGGGGCTGCTGATCTGTATCTCCGCCGCCCATACGACGGCGTTTCTGCCGGAGTTCCTGGACCGCTCCATGGAGGGGCCGTTCGGGAGCATCGGCCTGCACCTGCCGCTGGGCGGCGTGCTGGCGACGCTGGCGCTGATGTTCGCCAGCTACGTGATCGCGGTCAACACCGCGGAGCGGCTGTCGGCCCGCTCGGTGCTGATCGCGATCGTCGCGCTCAACGCGGTGGTGCTGCTCGGCCCGCCGCTGTTCTCCACCGACATCTTCAGCTACCAGGGCTACGCGCGTGAGTGGCTGACCTACGGGACCAACCCGTACCTCAACGGCCCGCACATCATGGAGATGGACCCGCTCTACCCGTACATCGGGGCCAAGTGGATCCAGACCCCCACCGTCTACGGACCGCTGTTCACGGCGGCCAGCGGGCTGCTCGCCCACGTCTCGATCGCCACCAGCGTCCTGGCCTACAAGCTCATCGCCGGGGTCTCGAGCCTGGTCACGGTGGCGCTGATCTGGAGTGCCTCGCGCCTGCGCGGGCTGGATCCGAGGCGCGGCGTGGCGCTGTTCGGCCTGAACCCGCTGATCGCCATCTACGGAGTCGGCGGCGGCCACAACGACCTGCTGATGCTGGTCGGCAGCACGGCGGCGATCTGGGCGCTCCTGGCCCACCGGGAGCGGACCAGCGGCGGGATGTTCATGATCGCGGCCGCGGTCAAGCTGACGGCGCTGCTGGCGCTCCCGTTCGCAATGGCTGCCGGACCCGAGCTCGGAGCGGCCAAGCGCCGGCGCTCGCTGCTGACGGGAGCCGGCGTGGCGGCCGCGGCGATCGCGGCGCTGTCCTTTGCCCTGTTCGGGCTCGGGATCTTCAACCTGATCCCGACGCTTCACCTGGTCCAGACCGAGGGCGACTGGCACAGCGTGCCCGGATTCGTCAGCGGAGCGCTCGGGCATGTGGTCGGGCAGATCGTCGGGCTCCTGCTCGGGCTCGTGTTCATCTACGCGTTCTTCAAGCTGCTGCGCAAGGTGTGGCGCAAGGAGATGGACTGGCTCGACGGGGTCGGGTGGGCCACGCTGATCATGCTGGTCACGGCCAGTGCGGTCCTGCCCTGGTACGTGGCCTGGCTGCTTCCGGTCGTGGCCCTGTGCACCGACCGCCGCCTGTGGCGGTGGTCGCTGATCATCTCCGGAGTGCTTCTTGCCACCACGATGCTGAGCTACCTGCCGACCGGCGATACGTTCCTCGGCGTCCCGATCGTGCCTTAGGCACCTGAGCCGGGATGGACCAGACCCCTCAGCCAGGCGATTCTGTCGCTCCCGAGGACCAGCCGATCGCGGGCGATGTGACCGGCCGCCGCCTGGAGCTGCTCAGCGTGGTGGCGCCGGTGTACAACGAGGAAGGGCTGATACAGGTCTTCTACGAGCGCGTGTGCAGCGCGCTGGATGGGATCCCGTTCGAACTGGTCCTGGTCGACGACGGGTCAAGCGACGGCAGCCTGGCCACGCTGGAGCGGCTGGCCGAGCACGACCCGCGGGTTCACCTGGTCGTCCTGTCCCGGAACTTCGGGCATCAGACGGCGCTGACCGCCGGGCTTGATCACGCGACCGGCGACGCCGTGGTGATGCTCGACGCCGACCTGCAGGATCCCCCGGAGCTGATCGTCCAGATGCTGGATCACTGGCGCGCCGGGATCGACGTGGTCTACGCGGTACGCGAGCACCGGGAAGGCGAGTCGCGCTTCAAGCTGGCCACCGCGTCGTGGTTCTACCGGATCTTCGACTGGATGACCCAGGTCCAGCTGCAGCACAACTCGGGCGACTTCCGCCTGCTGGACCGCCGCGCGCTGGACGCGCTGCAGTCGATGCGGGAGCGCGACCGGTTCCTACGCGGGATGACCGTGTGGGTCGGGTTCCGCCAGACCGCCGTCTCCTACCGCCGCGATGCCCGCTACGCCGGGGAGACCAAGTACACGCTGCCGAAGATGCTGCGCTTCTCGCTGGACGCGATCGTGTCGTTCTCGCACCGTCCGCTGCAGCTGGCCACCGCGCTCGGCTTCCTGTTCTCCGGCTTGGCCTTCGTGGCCATCCCGGTGGTGATCATTTTGAAGATCCTCGGCTCCTACCTGCCCGGGTTCGGTTCGATCACGATCACGATCCTGCTGCTGGGGGGAATCCAGCTGATCACGATCGGGATCATCGGTGAGTACGTGGGCCGGATCTACGACGAGGTCAAAGGCAGACCGCTGTATCTGGTTCGGGCCAGGCGGAACTTCGGGCCGGAGGACTCAGGGGCGGGGCAGTTGTCCGAGCCGCGGCGGGTGCCGGCTTCGGTGACCTCAGCCGGGCCGGTGTCGACGCCAGTGACGCCGCCCGAGCACGGGGCGGGGTCGCGGGGCGAGCGGCTGTAACGGGCGGCTCTGGCGTCCTCGGTAGGTGGAACATCCGACCTCCTCGGGGGTTGGTTGGTGGGAACGGTGGAGATCGACTAGGGCCAGGTCAGCTCATAATCCGCTTCCGGTGGGCAAGACGATCGTCCAGTTCTGCGGCTCAAGCATCATCGGCGGAACCGAGATCGCCACCGCGACCCTGGTCGGTGCCCTCGACCCGGCCCTTCCGATAGTCATCGCCGGCAGCGACCCAGAGGTCGTCGGTCGGATCGCCGCCGCCCGGCCAGCCGCTCCAACCGCCGTCGTGCCGCGGATCGCCGGGAAGAGTGATGTTCGCGGCTGGGCGAGCTTGACGCGCGCGATCGCAGAGCTGCGACCGCGGATCTTCCAGCTCAATTCGGGTGGTGGGGGCGCCGGACAGCACGCCCTTCTGATTGCGACGTTGCTGCCCGGTGTCCGCACAGTGGTCGTCGATCACGCGGCCAGCGATGTCCACAACGGCGTGCAGCGCCGAATCCGTGCGTTCACCGCGGGGCGTCTGTCCGCGCACATCGCGCCGAGCCGGGCGACGGCGGCAGCGGTCGAGACAATCGCCGGCCTCGCCGCGGGCTCAGTCCGAACGATCCCCAACGGGGTCCCCGACGTGAGGCTGCGATCGGTGCCACGGGTCGCCGGCGGGGTCATCGTCGGCAGCATTGGGCGCCTCCAGGCTGAAAAGCGCTTCGATCTCCTGATCCGGGCTGTCGCGGAGCTTCCGGGCGTTGTGCTGGTCCTCGTGGGCGACGGCCCGGAGCGCCGGGCGCTCGAGGAGCTGGCCAGCGAGCTCGGTGTGGGTGACCGGGTCCACTTCGTGGGCTGGCTCCCTCACGCTCGTGCGCGCGACTATCTCACCTCATTCGATGTGTTCGCGCTCCCCTCGCGCCTCGAATCGTTCTCGCTCGTGCTACTTGAAGCGGGTCTCGCCGGGCTTCCCGTGGTTGCCTGCCGGGTCGGCGGCATTCCTGAGGTGGTCGCCGATGGCGAGAGCGGGCTACTAGTGGAACCCAACGACCTCCCCGGGCTTGTCAACGCGCTGCTCACCCTGATCAACGCCCCGGACCTGCGTGAATCGTTCGGCGCGCGCGGGCGCTTACGGGCGCTGGCGTTCAGTCCGGACGAGATGGCTCGCCGGTACGAGACCCTGTACCGCAAGCTGGCCTCCGCCTGAGATCGGGCCGTCGATTCGCGTCTGGCTGCGGTGCGCTAGCCGCCGGCCGGGTTGGGACCGACGGCGCGGTTGACGTCCGGCTGGTCAGGCTGGTCGGGCTGGGGCTGGCCTTGGGGGGTGGCCCCGTTGTGATGCGGGAGCTGGTCCGCATCGACATCCTGCTCAAGTACCGCGATGCGGCGGGACAGGCCCTTGATCGCGTCGGCGATCGGGTCAGGCAGGTGCACCCAGTCGGCGTCGGGACCTTCCAGCCGGCGCCCCTCGACCCGGACCGGATGGCCGGGGTTGCCGACGACCGTGCAGTTGGGCGGGACGTCGTGAATGACCACGGTGTTGGCGCCGATCTTGGAGCCGTGGCCGACCCGGATCGGCCCCAGCAGCTTGGCGCCGGAGCCGATCGTGACGTTGTCCTCCACGGTCGGGTGGCGCTTGCCGGTGACAAAGCCTGTTCCGCCCAGAGTCACGCCCTGGTAGATCGTCACATTGGCCCCCAGCTCGGCCGTCTCGCCGATGACGACGCCCATGCCGTGGTCGATGAACAGACCGGGGCCGATCTCAGCCGCGGGATGAATCTCGATTCCGGTCACGGCCCGGGCGACAGCGGCGATCACCCGCGGAACCAGAGGGACGCCGGACCGGTAGAGGGCGTTGGCCACGCGGTGGGCCAGCAGCGCCTGCACGCCGGGCCAGGTGGCGAGGATCTCCAGCCAGCCGACGCCCGTGGCGGCGGGATCACGCGTATGCGCCGAGGCGACATCACGCTTGATCTCGGCGGCGGTGCGGACGATTACGCCTCGACCGAGCACAGCTTCAAAGCGTAGCGACGTAGTGAGGGGTGGTCAGCTAGCGGCTCGCTTGGTGCAGGTACGCACCCTTGACGTGGCCGCATCGGCCGGGATAGGGTCGGGGCCCGTCCCGAGTGACGGGCTTCTCTCATCTAACCGGGGGGTTATGAGGATGCCGTCGGATACAAGACGCACATCGTGGTTTCTGTGCAAACCGCGCCACATCGTTGCGGCGGTTGCCGCGGTCGCTGTATCGGTGGCCGCCCCGGCGGTGGCGTCAGCTCACCCGAAGGGCGCCTACGTCACGGATCTGAACGGTACGCAGATCGATCAGTTCACGATCGGAACCAACCTGACGCTGTCGTTCAACGGCTCGGCGAGCTCGGACAGCGGTCCGGCCTACGTGGCAGTCACGCCCAACGGCAAATATCTGTACTCAACCGTCGACGGCCTAGGCGGCGATGGCGACGGCACCACGGTGGACCAGTACCGCATCAACTCAGAGGGTTCGCTGACCCCCCTCTCACCAGCCTCGGTCCCCACCGGCTTCGGGCCGGTCCAAGTGGCCGTGAGCCCGGACGGAAAGAACGCCTATGTAGCCAGCTACGCCGCCGCGACGGTGACCGAGTACTCAATCGCCAGCAACGGCAGCCTGCACTCGATCGGAACCCTCAGCTCTGGGTACATGTTTCCGGAAGGGGTCGCGGTCAGCCGCAACGGCTCGAGTGTCTACGTCGTGGACGCAGAGGCCAGTGTGATCTTTGAGTACAACCGCGCCAGCGGCGGAACGCTGACGCCCAAGTCTCCGGCCACGGTTGCCTACTCAGCCGGATACGTGCCTGACCCCGGCTTCACCCCGAACGGAAAGTACCTGTACGTGTCGGGCGGCGACGGGAAGATCGACGAGTACAAAGTGGGAAGCGGCGGCGATCTGAGCCCGCTGCCGGTTCCCAGCATCGCGGTCACGGGGTCCCAGGGACTGGTGGTCAGCCCGAACAGCCGGAACGTGTACTCCAGCGACTGCACCCCCAACGACGTCCGGCAATTCAGGGTGGGGAGCGGTGGCGAACTGGGGCCGATGACTCCCGCCAGCGTTTCCACGGACGGTTGTGGCGTGCCGTGGATGACGGCCAGCGGCCGCAGCCTCTACGCCCCGGACGGCCTCAAGTCGGTCTACCAATTCAAAGTGTCGTCCTCCGGCGCGCTCACGCCGAAGTCCCCGGCAAGGGTCACCCATGAAGGCGCCGGCAGCCTTTACGCGATCGTGATCCCGCCCGACCAGGGTCCGGTGGCGAAGTTCACGGTCAGGCGCGGCAGGGTTGGGAAGGCGACCAGGTTCAACGCCTCCCGGTCCTCTGATTCAGACGGGAAGGTGGCCTCCTATCACTGGAGCTTCGGGGACGGCCACCGGCTGACCACCACGAAGGCAAGGGTGAAGCACGTCTACAAGCACCCCGGGAAGCACAAGGTCAGTCTGGCCGTCACCGATGACTCCGGGTGTTCGCTCACGCTGGTGTTCACCGGCCAGACGGCGTTCTGCCACGGCACGCCGGCGGCTCGCGTCTCGCACAAGGTCAAGACGCGGCCCTGAGCAAGCTGAAGTCGTAACTCAGGGCGCGAACCAGTTGAGCGAGACGTAGCGCTCGCCGGAGTCCGGCAGCACCGTGGCGATGCGCGCGCCCGAGAAGTCCGGGCGGGCGGCCAGGGTCAGGGCGCCGTGGACGGCGGCACCGCAGGAGATGCCGGCCAGCACCCCTTCGCGCCGCGCCAGCAGGTGGGCGCGGGCGATCGCGTCCTCGTCGCTGACAGGGATGACCTCGTCGATCACCTCGCGGTTGAGCACCTGAGGGACGAAACCGGCGCCGATCCCCTGGATCCGGTGGGGACCGGGCGAGCGGCCTGAGAGCACGGCCGAGGTGGCAGGCTCGACCGCCACGACGTGGCAGCTGGGGTTGCGCTGCTTGAGGTACTCCCCCACCCCGGTGATCGTTCCGCCGGTCCCCACCCCGGCCACGAAGGCATCGATGCGCCCGTCCAGGGCGTCCCACAGCTCGGGGCCCGTGGTGGTCCGATGGATGGCGGGATTGGCCGGGTTGGAGAACTGATCCGGGAGGAAAACGTTGTCCCGATTGGCCATCTCGCGGGCGGCGTCGACGGCTTCGTTCATGCCGCCCAGCGACTCGGTGATGTTGAAGCTCGCGCCGTACAGGGCGCAGGAGCCGCTCGCGCTCCCGGCTCATCCCCTGGGGCAGCGTCAGCACCAGGTCATAGCCGCGGGCGGCGCACACGAAGGCCAGGGCGATGCCGGTGTTGCCGCTGGTCGCCTCGACGATCGTCGTGCGGCCGGGTTCGATCAGACCCTCCTGCTCGGCGGCGTCGATCATGGCCACGCCGATGCGGTCCTTGACGCTGCCACCGGGGTTGAAGGACTCAAGCTTGCCGAACAGCTCGACCGGCAGATCACCGGTGATCCGAGTGAGCTGGACCACCGGGGTCCGCCCCACCTGCTGGGCGATGTTCCTGGAGACCGCCTGCATATCCGTGGCCAACGGTACCCGGACCGGCCGACTTCCGGCAGGTCCAGGCCCGAGCGGGGGGGGGGGGGGGGGCGGCAGGCCTTCTTATGGTTTTTCTTACATACCGGCGTGTCGGGCCGTTAGGTTGGCTAGGCGGCGAAGCCCTGGGGGCGGGTACGCGTTCAATCTCTACGGATAGGACCGGGAATGCTTTCCAAGCTGAGGACCGCAGGCTTCTTCCTGCGCCACCCGCGTACCGCGGCGGTTGCCGGCTTGACCGTCGGAATCCTGATCGCCTTGCCGGCCGCGGCAAGCGCGCTCCCCAAGGACGCATTTGTCGGCGAGTTCGGCCAGCAGATGATGCTGCCGTTCACGCTGGGCAGCGGCGACACGCTTTCGCCGAACGGGTCGGGGGTTGCCTCGGGCGAAGGTCCGAGGTTGCAGGCCGTCACTCCAAATGGCAAGAACCTGTATGTGGTGAACTCCGACACGGACACAGTCAGCCAGTACGCCATCACCTCCAGCGGGACCCTGACTGCCCTGTCTCCGGCCACCGTGACAGTGGGGAGCGAGCCCTGGTCGGTCGCCGTCAGCCCCGATGGGCGTAATGCCTATGTAGCGAACTCGGATTCAGGGACTGTGACGGTCCTCAACATCGCCAGCGACGGCCGACTGACGGTCGCCAGCACGGTCACCGGTTTCGACGAGGCCTACTCGGTCGCCGTCAGCCCAAACGGGAGCAGCGTCTACGTGGCAGACACCGAGGCCGGCAAGATCTACGAGTACAACCGGGCTAGCGACGGAGCCCTGACCGCCAAGGCAACCCCGAGCATCCCCGCGACTGACCGCGGGAGTCAGGGCGAACTCATCATGACGCCCAACGGCAAGTTCCTTTACGAGGCCGATTCGGACGGAAACATCTATCAGTTCAGCGTGGGCAGCGGGGGCCAGCTCGCGGCGCTCACCGTGCCCGTCGTGGGCAGCGATCCCGAGGTCTACTCGCTGGTGGTCAGCCCGAACGGTCACAACCTGTATGCCACCAGTTGCTCCGGCGATGACGGCATCGATCAGTACAGCATCGCCAGCGACGGCGAGTTGACGACACTGACTCCTGCATCGGTACCGGATGGCTGCGGTATGTCCTGGATGACGCCCGACGGCAGCAGCTTCTATGCCCCCTCCGACGGTCAGTACCTCTACCAGTACAACGTCGCGTCGAGTGGCGCCCTCACGCCTAAAACTCCCGCCTTTTACCAGGCCCCGACTGAGGCGGATATCTGGGCGATCACGATTCCGCCGGATCAGGGACCCTTGGCCGAGTTCTCGGCCAAGGCCGGAAAGGCCGGCCACGCCACGAAGTTCGACGCCAAGAAGTCCTCTGCTCCGGACGGCAAGGTGGTCAGCTATCACTGGAGCTTCGGTGACGGGCACAGCCTGACCACGACCAAGGCGACCGCCTCCCATACGTACAAGAAGGCGGGCAAGTACAAGGTTACGCTGACCGTGACCGACAACTCCGGGTGCGCGGACGCGCTGGTATTCACCGGCCAGACCGCCTACTGCACCCCGGGCAAGCCGGCCAAGCACTCGGTCAAGATCGCCTCGGCTGTCAAGAGGCTGCATCTGAAGGTCTCTCCTGGGAGCGCCACGGCGGGCAAGACCATCTGCTACGCGTTGACCGTGACATCCAAGGGCCATCCGATCAACCAGTCGACGGTGACCCTGGGCGGGCACAGCACGACCTCAAACTCCGGTGGCAAGGCCAAGCTGTGCCTGTCGCTGACCAAGGGCAACCACACCGCTCGGGCGACCAAGCACGGCTACGTGTCCGCGACGGCCACGGTCCACATCACCCCAGCCGCGCCGGTGTTCACCGGCTAAGGACGGCTTTGACCCGGCCGGCGGTGATGCCGCCGGCCGGGATCGGCGCGAAGATCCCCAGGATGGATCGACGTGACCGTGATCTGCGATCGGCCATCCGGTGGTGCGGAGCTTCGGTGGCATGGGCCGCCAGCATCGGCGTGGCGGCGCTGCTGACCGGGCTGAGCGGCGGTGTGGTGGCGCTGGTCGGGTTCGGCGCGGACTCGATCGTGGACGGGGTGGCGTCGGCCGTAATGGTGTGGCGCTTCTGGCAGGAGCGCGCCGGCGCGCGGCAGGTCGAGCGCATGGAGCGCCAGGCGGCCCGGGCGGTCGGCGCCGTGCTCCTGTTGCTCGGCGCCTACGTCGCGGTCGACGCGGTGGTGTCGCTGGCGGGCGATGCTGCGCCGGACGGCTCGACGGCCGGCCTGATCCTGGCCGGCGCCTCGATGCTGGTGCTGCCGTGGTTCGCCGCCAGGAAGCTGCGGCTGGCCGTCTTGTTGGGCAGCGCCGGGCTGCGGGGCGACGGCGTGCTCAGCCTGGCCGGCGCGTCGCTGGCCGCGATCACCCTGGTGAGCCAGATCCTGGACCGCGCCGCCGGGTGGTGGTGGGCAGACGGGGTGGCTGCGCTGCTGATCGCCGCGTTCATGCTTCGAGAGAGCCGCCGGCTGATCGCCACCGCCAGTGGGGAGCCGGCGCCGGCCGGTAGGTAGCGCGCAGCGCTCTCGATCGCGCCTTAACGGTCCAGCTCGGCGATGAGCAGCTCGATCCGCCGGGCGATGTCATCCCGGATCGCGCGAACCTCGTCAAGTGGGCGGCCTTTGGGATCCGGAAGCTCCCAGTCGATGTAGCGCTTGCCCGGGAAGTACGGACACTCGTCGCCACACCCCATGGTGACCACGATGTCGGCCTGCTCCGCCAGCGCCCGCGTGAGCAGCCTGGGCGTCCGGCCCGTCAGGTCCAGGCCTATCTCCCGCATCACCTCAACCACCTCCGGGTGGACGTGCTCAGCCGGAGTCGTGCCGGCCGACAGTGCCGTGTGCCGCCCGGCGGCCGCGTGCTCGAACAGGGCCTGGCTCATCTGTGAGCGCCCGGCGTTGTGCAGGCAGACGAACAGGACCGTGGTCATTGGGCGCGGGGGATCACGGCGTCGGCCGCATCGGCCGGCTGGATGTCCGGATAGAGGACACGGATCAGCACGATCGCCAGTGCCATGCCGATCAGCTGGGCGACGATGAATCCGGGCACCGAGGCCGGTGCGATCCCGGCAAAGGTGTTGGAGAACATGCGCCCGAAGGAGATCGCCGGGTTGGCAAAGCTGGTGGAGCTGGTGAAGAAGTAGGCCGCGCCGATGTACGCGCCCACGGCGGCGGCAGCTGAGCGGGTGCGGCCGGTGCGGGCCAGGGAGAAGATCAGCAGTACCAGCCCGCCGGTGGCCACCACCTCGGCCAGCAGATGCGCCGGGCTGGCCCGGTGGTGGGTCGAGATGCTGATCGCCGACCGGGCGAACATGGCGTTGGCGAGGACCGCGCCGAAAGCGCAGCCGGCGAACTGCGCGGGCAGGTAACCGGCGAGGGCCCTGCGCTTGAGTCCCCCGAATACGACGTCGGCGATCGACACAGCCGGGTTGAAGTGCCCGCCGGAGACCGGGCCGAACATGAGGATGATCACGTACAGACCCGCGGCGGTGGCGGCCGCGTTCTCCAGCAACTCGAGTCCGGTGTCGTGGGGCGAGAGCGTCTGTGCGGCGATGCCCGAGCCGATGACGACGGCGGCCAGGAGCGCCGATCCGAGAAACTCGGCCAGTGCGCGTCGGCTCAGCGGGGCTTGGTGCATGGCGGGTAAGTCTAAAGATTGACAAACATCACTTCAATCGGTATTTGTGTATCGATGGCTGTCGATCTGGAACTGACGCTCAAGCACAAGCGCCCGGCGGGTGAGCGGTGCTGCGAACCGGTTGTGTATCCCGACGTCCAGCGCGAGCAGGCGCTGCGTATGGCACGGGTGGCCAAGGCGCTCGGAGACCCGGTGCGCCTCCAGCTCGTGGACGTGCTGCGCAGCCACGCTGGGAAGGTGTGCGTGTGTGAGCTGGTTCCGCTGTTCGATCTCTCCCAACCCACCGTCTCCCACCACCTCAAGGTGCTGCGTGATGCCGGCATCGTGGGGTCAGAGCGAGTCGGGCTGTGGGCCTACTACTTCGTCGTCCCCGACGCCCTGAAGGAGCTGTCCGCATGGCTGAACTAGACACCGGCTGCTGCTCGCCCGCCACCCAGGCGACGTGTTGTGAGCCAGAGGACAAGGCGGGATGCTGCGGGCCTGGCCACGGTGAGGGCTGTGGCTGCGCTGAGGGGAGCCGCGAGACGGCTACCGCCGACATCCGAGAGGCGGTGCGTGAGAAGTATGCGGCGGCCGCAGTCACTGCCGCAGGCGGCTCGGAGCCGACCTGCTGCTCGCCGGCCGATCACACCGGCGCGTTCGGGTCCTCCCTGTACTCCACCAGTGGCGAGGCGGCCCCCGAGGGGGCGCTGTCGGCCTCGCTGGGCTGCGGAGTCCCCACCGCCGTCGCCGACCTCCATGAAGGTGAGACGGTTCTCGATCTAGGCTCCGGTGCCGGGGCGGATGTCCTCATCTCAGCCCGCCGGGTGGGCCTGGGCGGGAAGGTGATCGGGATCGACATGACCGACGAGATGCTGGAGCTGGCCCGGGCCAACGCGGCCGAGGCTGGGATCACCAACGTCGAGTTCAGGAAGGGCTACCTGGAGCAGCTGCCGCTCCCCGACGAGAGCGTCGACGTGGTCATCTCCAACTGCGTCATCAACCTATCCGGCGACAAGCCCCGCGTGCTGGCCGAAGCGGCCCGAGTGCTCAGGCCGGGAGGTCGCTTCGCGGTCTCCGACGTGATCGCCGACCCGGACCGGGATCAGGCCACTCGCCTGGACATCGCGGCTTGGACCGGGTGTATCGCCGGGGCGCTGACCGAGGCCGAGTTCCGGGGTGCTCTTGGAGCCGCCGGGCTCAGCGACGTCGAGATCCGCGAGACCCATCGCGTGCACGAGCGTGCAGCGGCAGCGATCATCCGGGCGGAAGGCCAAGCCGTCGGACCAGCGTCGCGCGGTCTGATCCTCCGCTGCGGTCAGGCGTATGTCAGCTCGGAGCGCGCCGCAGCGGCAACTGGTTCATGGCGGAGCGGAGCAATCCTGACCGCGGGTGCTGTAGTGCCGGGAGTCGCCAGGACAAGCGCGATTCCCTCCTCGAGGCTCCCGCGCAACTCGTCGAGATTGTCACCCGTCGCGAACACGCCAGGGAACTCATCAACCGTCGCCCAGAAGGCGTCGTCCTCAAAACGCACGTTCACATGCAGCTGCTGTGGCTCCGGCATCGGTCTCATCGTAGTTGTCGGGTCAACTCATGCGGTCCTATAGCCCTGCTTGGCGACGTAACTCCGCTTCGAAGCCCTTGGAGTAGGCCCGGCGCTTGTGCTCCGGAAGCGTGATTGGACGCTGTCCTTGCTTGGTCATTTTGACCTGGTGCTTCCCCCCAGTCTCTCGCCTCCAGCCAGCCTTCTCCAGGAGCTTGATCCATTGCTTCTGAGTCATCGGCATGGCGACCTCGTCCGACGTTAGCGCCGGCCTCGGTCGCATTCACTGCGGCTCAGATGTGGTACATCGGCGGCGCCGGCGGCCCGTGCCTCGGCTTCGGCCACGTCGGCGATCGTCGACTCGGCCAGGACGGCCCGGGCGGCCTGGGCGGCCGCCGCGAAGACGCCGGTGGCGTCCTGACCCAGCGGGCCGTCGAGCAGCTCGACGACTTCCAGCACGGTGATCTCGGCGGCCGGGCGGGCGAAGCTGTAGCCGCCCTTGACGCCGCGCTGGGAGCGCAGCAGGCCGGCGCGGCGCAGCGTGGCGAACAGCTGCTCCAGGAACTGGACCGGGATCTCGCCCCGGCGGCGCCAGCTCGGCGATCGGCACGGGGCCAGAGTCGCCGTCAGCCGGTGCAGCTCGACCAGCGCCCGCAGCGGCATAGGGCGACTTGCGTGGTGATCGAGAGCACGCCCCCGATCCTATCCGCGGAGGTTTATTCGGGTCAGCGGGGCGACGAGACCCGGGCGGCTAGATCCAGCCGCGCTCGGTGGCGATCAGGACGGCCTGGGCGCGGTCCATGGCGCCGAGCTTGCCGTACACGTTGTGCAGGTGGGTGCGGACCGTGCTGGTCGACAGTCCGAGCTCGCCGGCGATCTGCTTGTAGACCATGCCCTTGGCCAGCCGGCGCAGAACGTCGACCTCGCGGGTCGACATCGGGCACGGGATCGACCTGGCGCGGGCCGGGCGCCGCTGGAGGGCAGCGGCAGGTCGTACATGACCGTGCGCAGCTGGGCCGGGCTGAGGCCGACCAGCGCGGCCGACGGCGAGCATCTCGGCCGGAGTGATCGTGCCGCCCAGGACGTAGTGGGCGAGCATGTCGGCCAGGCGGACGATCGCGGTCTCGCCGTCGCAGTCGTCGGCGTGGTGGCGCTCGATCACGCTGGCCACGGACTTGGGCAGCCCCCAGCGCCGGGCCAGCACGCCGCCGACCAGCGCGTGGTCGACGCCGAGCTCGCGGCGCTCGCGCTGCAGGCGCTCCTCCGGGCGTGCGGGCGTCGCCGTGGACCTGGCGCGGGATAGCCGGGGTAGGCGTGAACGAGGACGAGCTTGCCGATGTCGTGCAGCAGCGAGGTGACCATCAGCCGGTCGCGCGCACTCGTAGCCGATCTCGCGCGGCCAGCCGGTCGGCGGCGCGCTGGGTGGCGACGCGCGTGCAGACGGAAGCGCTCCGGGATCCCCTGCCAGACGGCGGTCCGCTCAAAGAAGTCAAAGGTGCGGGCGCGGCT
This sequence comes from uncultured Solirubrobacterales bacterium, assembly GCA_963744525.1. Taxonomy (GTDB): domain Bacteria; phylum Actinomycetota; class Thermoleophilia; order Solirubrobacterales; family Solirubrobacteraceae; genus Palsa-465. The sequence goes on from CAVUTV010000002.1 coordinate 334,911, forward strand.
GGCGATCGCGTGGACGGTCTGGGGCGAGAGCACCTCGACGCCCTGACCGCGCTGTCGACGCGGCCGCGGCATCGGCCCGTCGACCTGGTTGGCCAGCCGCAGCACGGTGACCGCCAGGGCGACGTCGGCCTCGACGGCCGCCACGACGTCGCGCGGTCGACGGCTCGCCGTCCTCGAACAGCCGCAGCGACGCGGTTGCGGGACTCGGCCAGCACCGGGAAGGCCTCCAGCGCCTCGAAGGCGGCCGTCAGCCGCCGGCCGTGGCCCTCGTTGTGGTGGCGCTCGCGGGCGGCGTACGGGTCGGTCGGGTCGGTCTTCACAGCTGACAGCTGTGCCACCGGCGGCTCACTCGTCTCATCGGCCGGCGTTGACGGGCGGCGCAGACTGCTTGCAGCTCGGTATCCCCGGCCATGTTCGGCGCCGGTCTATCGGCAGATAGCTGCGAGCCGCGGTTTAGGCCGCTCACGAAAGCTACTCGAGCCAGCCGGCTGCTACGCGCGCGGTCGAGCGCGCGGTCGATCCGCGCAGCGTCTCCTCGCGCCCGAGCAGGGCGACGCTCTCGAAGATCCCGGCGAGACGGTCGTCCCGGCGATCGCCACCCGGACCGGCTGGAACACCTTGCCGGGCTTCACCGCCGCGGCCTCGACCACGCCGCGCAGCGCCGCCTCGACCGTCGCCGCGTCGAACGGCTCGACCTCGGCCAGCGCCTCGCGCGCCGCGCGCCAGCGCTCGACGCCCCCGTCGCCGAGCCGATCGTCTTCTGCGAAGCGCCTCGGGATCGTCGACCGGGCCGTCGAACAGGAACGCCGACCAGCGGCCAGAAGTCGGCCAGCGTCTGGATCTTCTCGCGCCGAGATCTCGACCGCGCCGCGCAGCCCCGTGCGGCCGGTGAACTCCTCCAGCCGCCGGGTCAGCTCGTCGAGTGCCGAGCTCGCGCAGATGGCGGCCGTTGATGTGGCGCAGCTTGCGCTCGTCGAACACGGCCGGGTTCTTGGAGACCCGCTCGAGCCGGAAGCGCTCGGCCAGCTCGGCCAGGCGTGAAGAACTCCTCGTCGGCGGCGAACCCCGCGCCGAGCAGCGCGATGTAGTTGTCGACCGCCTCGGGCAGGTAGCCGGCGTCGCGCAGCTCCTGCACCGAGGCGGCGCCGTGGCGCTTGGACAGCTTCTTGCCGTCGGGCCCGTGCAGCAGCGGCAGGTGCGCGTAGCGCGGCGGCTGGCGCGCCGAGCGCCTCGAACACCAGCAGCTGCTTGGGCGTGTTGGAGAGGTGGTCCTCGCCGCGCACGACGTGGGTGATCCCGGCGTCGAGGTCGTCGACCGCGACCGCGAAGTTGTAGAGCGCCGAGCCGTCGGCGCGGGCGATCACCGGGTCGTCCATGCTGCGCGTTCGGGAAACCGCGTCTCGCCGCGGATCACGTCGTCGACGACCGTCTCGCCGTCGTCGGGCACGCGCAGGCGCACCGCGCCGGCGTCCTCCGGCTCGCCGCGGAAGCCGCGGTCGGCGCCGTGCGCGCTCCTTGTAGGCGCGCGACGTCCTCGGCGGTCGCGGTGGAGTGGTAGGCGTGACCGCGCGTCCAGCAGCTGCGCCAGCGCCTCGGCGTGGCGCTCGGCGCGCTGCGGTCTGGAAGATCGGCCCCTCGTCCCAGTCGAGGTCCAGCCAGCGCAGCGCGTCGAGGATCTGCTCGACGTTCTCCGGCGTCGAGCGCTCGCGGTCGGTATCTTCGATCCGCAGCACGAGCGTCCGGCCCGGCGTCCGTCCGCTCCCGGGCCGCGGGCCAGCAGCCAGTTGTACAGCGCGGTGCGGGCGCCGCCGATGTGCAGCGCGCCGGTCGGGGATGGAGCAAAGCGAACTCGCATGACGATCATCGGTCACCGCATGCTAATCGGCGCCCACGTATCACCGGCGGGCGGTCTGTCCAAGGCGGTCGAGCGCGGCACCGAGCGCGGCTGCCGAGGCGATCCAGATCTTCAACCAGTCGCCGCGGATGTGGCGGCCGACCGCCTACGGCGAGGACGACTTCGCCGCGTTCCGCGAGGCGATGCAGGCCAGCCCGATCAAGGCGGTCCTGATCCACGCCGTCTACCTGCTCAACTGCGCCTCGGAGGACCCGGAGATCCGCGACAAGTCGCTGCGCCTCGCTGATCCAGTCGCTGCGCGTCGGCGACGGGATCGGCGCCGCCGGCGTCGTCCTGCACCCCGGCTCGGCCAAGCAGGGCGACGTCGGCGAGGCGATCAAGCGCGCCGGCAAGGTGATCGAGCGAGGCGCTGGCCGAGACCGAGCGGCTGCGCGCTGCACCTCGAGGACACCGCCGGCGCCGGCGGCACGCTCGGGCGCTCGTTCGAGGAGCTGGCGGCGCTGATCGAGGCCGCCGGCGGCGGCACAGCGGCTGGGCGTGTGCCTGGACTCCTGCCACCTGCTCGCCTCCGGCTACGACATCCGCACCGCCGAGGGGCTGACCGAGACGCTCGACGAGTTCGACGAGGTCGTCGGGCTGGACGGCTCGCGCTCGCTGCACCTCAACGACTCGCTGACGCCGCTGGGCTCCAACCGCGACCGGCACGCCGATACTCGGCGAGGGCGAGCTCGGCGAGACGCGGCTGCGCGGCGTTCCTGTCCGAGCCGCGCTTCGAGGAGCTGCCGTGCGTGCTCGAGACCGGGGCCCGACGGCAGGGCCGGCCGAGGAGGTCGAGCTCTGCCTCAAGCTGCGCAAGCGCGGCAAGGCGTCGCGCAAGCGCGGGACGCCGCGCGCGGCCAGCAAGCGCCAGGGTAGCGTGCCGCCGATGAGCAACCTGACGCCGCCCGGCCGACGCGCTGGTGGTCTTCGGGATCACCGGCGACCTCGCCACGCAAGATGACGTTCCGCTCGCTGTACCGGCTGGAGCGCCGCGAGCTGCTCGACGTGCCCGGTGATCGGGGTGGCGGTCGACGACTGGACCGACGAGCAGCTGCGCGAGCACGCGCGCGAGGCGATCGAGCGAGTCCGGCGAGCAGCTCGACGAGGCCGTGTTCGAGCGCTTCGCCGAGCGCCTGCACTACGTCAGCGGCGACTTCGGCGACGCCGGACCTACGAGCGCGTCGGCGCAGGCGCTCGGGGACTGCCAGCAACCCGGTCTTCTACCTGGAGATCCCGCCGTCGCTGTTCGGCACGCGTGATCGCTGGCCTGTCCGAGGCCAAGCTGGTCCGCGCGGCGAGCAGCGCGTCGTCGTGGAGAAGCCGTTCGGCCACGACCTGGCCTCGGCCCGGGCGCTGGCGGCCGAGCTGCACAAGTACGTCGACGAGTCTCAGCTCTACCGGATCGACCACTTCCTGGGCAAGATGGGCCTGGAGGAGATCCTCTACCTGCGCTTCGCCAACACGATGCTCGAGCCGGTGTGGAACCGCAACTACGTCAGCTCCGTGCAGATCACGATGGCCGAGAGTCGTTCGGCGTCGAGGATCGTGGCCACTTCTACGACCCGGTCGGCGCCCTACGCGACGTCGTCGTCAACCACCTGCTGCAGGTGCTGGCCGCCGTGGCCATGGAGCCGCCCGCCAGCCGGAGATCCGGACAGCCATCAAGGACGCCAAGGTGGCGGTGTTCCGCTCGATGCCGCCGGCCGAGCCCGCGCATTACGTCCGCGGCCAGTACGAGGGCTACCGCCAGATCGACGGCGTCGACGCCCAACTCAGACACCGAGACCTTCGCGGCCCTGCGGCTCGAGGTCGACAACTGGCGCTGGTCCGGGGTGCCGTTCTTCATCCGCACCGGCAAGCTGCATGCCGACCAAGCTGACCGAGGTTCGTCTGGTGTTCAAGCACCCGCCGCGGCTCGGCTTCATCCCCCAGGCCGGCCGCCGCCCGCAGCCCAGCCAGATCGTCGTGAAGATCGATCCAGAAACCGGGATCCGGATACTCCTCGACGCCCAGCGCGCCGGCAGCACCGGACCGCCAGGAGATCAACCTGGATATGAACTTCGCGGACGAGGGCGGCGAGGGCGAAACGCCCTACGAGGTGCTGCTCCACGCGGCTATCTGCGGCAACGCCGCCATGTTCACCCGCCAGGACGCTGTCGAGGAGAGCTGGCGGATCATCGGACCGCTGCTGGACGAGCCCTCGCCGCCGGAGCCCTACGCCCCCGGTTCCTGGGGGCCGGAGGGAGCGCTGCGTCTGACCTCAGGGTTCGGGGGCTGGCGCGGACCCTGGCTGGACTGATCAACCGGCTCCGGCGCGCCCAAAGCTTCCCCCAGGTCCTCTGCCTCCAAGTCCTCTCCCCCCAGCTCCTCTCCCCCAACTTCGCCCACCCACCTGAACAGGTGCTGGCCCCGTCGCCGGGCGTGATACCAGGCGCTGCCACCGGTCAGCAGCGCGAACGCGATCACGACCACCCCGATGATCCGCACCGCCGAGGAGGTGGCGAAGGCGATCAGGCCGATGCCCACGAGCAGCTGGGCGGCGGCCACGAACACGGTGAAGGGAAGCTCGGCGTCGTCGTCGGTCATGACCCAACGCTACCCGGCAGGGCGAACACGCGGAGGCTTTCCCATGCGTCTGGGCGCAACGAATAGGCTCACGGGACCGGAGAATCGATGGAAGGCGGGGCGATGCGTGGGCGATCAGACATGGACGCCGCGGGTTGGGGCGGCTACCGGACTGCGCGACGCGCAATAGTCACAACGGTGCTCGGAGCCGTGGTGTGTGCCTTCGTTGGCGTGGGAAGCGCGGGCGCGGCACCGATCATCGTCGGGAGCCCCCTCACGGCTTCATTTGTCAATAGCGGCGCCCTCGGTGACACCCATACGGTCGCTAACACCGCGCTGGGAGAGACTGGAGCTCACGTCACATCGCCGGTTACCGGCACGATAGTCGCCTGGCATGTAATCGAGGCTTCGGGCCCGACCTTCTCCTTGAGCGTGCTGACTCCGAAAGGCGGCTCGGAGTACACGCAAGGGGCAAGCACCCCAGAGGAAACCCCTGCCAGTACCGCCAAGCAAACGTTCCACGACTTCCTCGCGATCAAGAAAGGTCAGAGCATCGCTCTCAACCTTGAGGACAGCAACGATGCGATTGGCGTCACGGGTTTCGTAACGGGATCAGCGTGGTCCATCTTCACGCCGCAGCTGGCCGATGGCACCACCGCCACCCCCTTTGAGACGTCTGGCAATGAGGAGGTTGGCTTCAACGCGGTGGTGCAGCCGCTGCCCGAGATCACCGGCCTCAGCCGACACTCCGGCTCGACTCGGGGCGGGAAGAAGATCACGATTAGGGGCAAGAACTTCGACGGCACCGTGCTTGTGTATTTTGGACGCAAAACCCAGGCCAAGTCGTTCAAGGTGGTCTCTGACACGCGGATCAAGGCTGTGGTGCCGCGCCATCGTGCCGCGGTCGTGCACGTATTTGTCAACAACTCGGCATGGAACCCGGCGAGTAAGGCCAGCAAGTTCAGGTTCATTCACAGCTGAGCGGCGCTCAAGCACGGAGGCAAGGCCACGCTCTGAGTGGCACGCGGAGGCTTTCCCATGCGTCTGCGGGCACCGACTAGGCTCACCTGGACGGAGACACGACGGAAGGCGGGGCGATGTTGGGGCGAACGGACAGGGACGCTTCGGGCTTGGACGGATACAGGCCAGTACGGCGGGCACTGGTTGCATCGGTGCTCGGAGCCATGGTGTGTGCGCTGGTTGGCGCGGGAAGCGCCAGCGCAGCGCCAATCACGGTCGGAAGTCCGCTCACGGCATCGTTCGTCAGCTCGATGTTCAGCGAGTCCGAGACGATCGTGAACAGTGCGCTGGAAGAGGCTGGGGCTCACGTCATCTCCCCCGTGACCGGGACGGTCGTCCACTGGCACATCACCCTGGCCACCGGGGGACCGTTCTTTCTGAGCGTGCTGACCCCAGAAGGCGGCTCGAAGTACAAGGGAGCAGCAACGAGTGGAGCCGGGGTACCTGCCAGCACCGCCACCCAGACGTTCACCACCGACCTGCCGATCAAGTTCGGCCAGACCATCGCTATCAACAATTCGAACGGCAGCGACACGATCGGCGAGGCGGGTGCGCCAGGCTCTGCGTTTTCCGTCTTCGTCCCGCAGATCGCCAATGGCCAGACTGAGACCTCGCCTGGGAGTCTGATCAATCATGAGATTGGCTTCAACGCCGTGGTGCAGCCGCTGCCCAAGGTAACCGGCCTCAGCCGGCACGCGGGTTCGACCCGGGGCGGGAAGAAGGTCACGATCAGGGGCAAGAACTTCGACGGCACGAAGGCCGTGAAGTTCGGATCCAAGAAGGCAACGTCATTCAAGGTGATCTCTGACACCCGAATCAAGGCCGTGGCACCGAGCCATCATGCCGGGGTCGTGCACGTGATCGTCCTCAACCCGGGACGGAGCGCGGCGAGCAAGCCCAGCAAGTTCAGGTTCAAGCACACCTGAGCCGACTGGAAATCTCCTGACCTGAGCAGCTCCTCCCCCCGGACCCGCGGAGGCTTCGCCATGCGTCGGCGTGCGGCGGATAGGCTCGCCCAGACCGGAGAAACCGAGGGAAGGTGGGGCGATGCTGGGCCGAACGGACAGGGGCGGTTTGGGCTCGAGCGGATATGGGCCGGCCCGGCGAGTGCCGATCGGGGTGGCGCTCGGAGCCGTGGTGTGTGCGTTCGTTGGCGTGGGAAGCGCGGGCGCGGCGCCGATCACGGTCGGGAGCCCCCTCACGGCTGCGTTCACCGAGACGGCGGAGGACTCGATGTCGACGCTCGTGAACAGCGCACTGGGCGAGACTGGAGCTCACTTCGCCTCCCCGGTGACAGGCATCGTGGTCCGCTGGCACATAACGCAGGCATCCGGGGGCCCGTTCTACCTGAGCGTGCTGACCCCCGACGGCGGCGCGACGTTCACGGGAGTGCGGATGAGCGCAGCTGCCGTGCCGACCAGCACGAGCACCCAGACCTTCACCAGCGCTTTGCCGATCAAGGCCGGCCAGACAATCGGTCTCGCCAATGCAAATGACAGCGACGAGATCGGCATCACGCACTCGACGCCGGGCTCAGCTGCTTCCCTGTTCGAGCCGCCGGTGGCCGATGGCTCAACCGCGACCGCCCTTGGGAGTGCGCCCGATACGGAGGTTGGCTTCAACGCCATTGTGCAGCCGCTGCCCACGGTGACGGGCCTGAGCCGGCACTCCGGCTCGACGCGGGGCGGGAAGAAGCTCACGATCAAGGGCAAGAACTTCGACGGCACAAAGGCCGTGATGTTCGGATCCAAAAAGGCCAAGTCATTCAAGGTGGTTTCTGACACCCGGATCAAGGCCGTGACGCCGAGCCATCACGCCGGGGTCGTGCACGTGATCGTCTTCAATCCCGGACGGAGCGCGCCGAACAAGGCCAGCAAGTTCAGGTTCAAGCACACCTGAGCGGCCGCGGCCCTCAAGCGCGAGGCCAACCCCAGGGGCTACGCGGCTGCGCCTGCGACCAGCCCGTCAGCTCCCCCGGCCGGAGCGAGGATCGCCGATCCGAGCAGGTCCTCCAGCTCGGAGTTCAGGCCGGAACCACGCTCGACGCGGTAGTCCGGCCCCAGCCGCAGCAGCCGGCGGCCCGCGCGCGTGCTCAGCTCGACCATCACCTCCGACTCACCGGGGAAGCTGATCAGGAGGTCTCGCAGCTCGTCGATCGCGGTGGCCGGCAGGACGGTGGCGTCGAGACGTAGCCGCAGAGCCGTGGCCGGACCCTTGGCCGCTTCCGCCTGAGCCTTGGCTTCGGCCTTGTCGAGCTCCTCCTGGGTCGGCTCGAAGCGCTCCACCGACTGCACCACCACGCACGTGCGGGTCTTGTCCTTGTGGTCGACCCGGCCCTTGACCAGCACGATCGCGTCCTGCTCGATGGCCGCGCCACACTCCTCCAGGGTCTGGCCGAAGATCACCATCTCGACCGAGCCCTCCAGGTCATCCAGGCTGGCGAACATCATCGGGTCGCCCTTCTTGGTCCGCAGGCGCTTGGTCTGGGAGATGATCCCGCCAACGGTCACGCGGTCACCGTCGCGGCAGTCCGCGAGCGCCAGCAGCGAGCAATCGACCTTGCCGTTCATGGCCACCGACACCTCCTTGAGAGGATGGGCGGAGATGAACAGGCCGACCGACTCCTTCTCCAGAGCCAGCAGCTCAGTCCGCTCGAACTCAACGGTGGGGATCGCGGCGTGGCTGGGCCGCGCGAACGCCGGCCCTCCGGCGCCTGACCCGCCAGCGGCCCCACCATCGTCGAGGCCGAGCCCGTCGAAGATCGACCCCTGCCCGATCTGGGCATCCTGCTGGGCCTTCTGGCCGGCCTGCTGGGCCTGCTCCAGCACCGCCAGCATGCCCTTGCGGGTGGCCCCGGTCGACCCGAAGGCGCCGCACTTGATCAGCGCCTCGATCGCCTTCTTGTTCACGCAGCGGTTGTCGATGCGGGCACAGAAGTCCCACAGATCGGTGAACGGCTCGGCCGCCTTGGGCCGGGGGAATCGTCGTCGCCACGGGCGGCCTTGATCGCTTCCACGGCGGCGAACCCGACCCCCTTGACGGCATCCAGCCCGAAGCGGATGTTTCCGTCCACCACGACGAACCGGTGATCTGAGAGGTTCACGTCGGGCGGCAGGATCTGGATCCCCATCTGCTCGGCCTGGGCCACGAAGAACGGCACCTTGTCCTTGGTGTCCATCACCGAGGAGATCAGCGCCGCCATGTACTCCGCCGGGTAGTTGGCCTTCAGCCACGCGGTCCGGTAGGAGATCAGCGCGTAACACGCCGCATGGCTTTTGTTAAACGAGTAGTCAGCGGATTTCTCGTTGGTGGCCCACAAGAACTCGATCGTCGCCTCGCTCGTTCCCGACTTCCGCGCACCTTCCACGAACTCCGGCTTGAGCTTGGCCATCGCCTCGCGGTTCTTCTTGCCGATCGCCTTGCGCAGGTCATCGGCGCGGGCGCCGCTGAAGCCGGCCATCTCCTTGGAGATCAGCATCGCCTGCTCCTGGTAGAGGATCACGCCTTTGGTGGACTCCAGGATCGAGCGCAGGCGGTCGTCGGGGTAGGAGATCGAGTCCGGATCGTGCTTGCCGCGGGCGTAGGTGGGGATCTGGTCCATCGCCCCCGGGCGGTACAGGGCACCGAGCGCGACCAGGTCGTCGAACTCGGTGGGGCGCACCTTTTTCAGCGCCTCTCGCATCCCCTCGGACTCGAACTGGAACACCCCGATCGCCTCGCCCCGGGCCAGCATCTCGTAAGTCTTGGCGTCGTCCAGCGGCAGTGTCGTCATGTCGATCCGCTCGCCGGTCGAGCGCTCGATGATCTCCAGGGCGTCCTCGATCACGTCGAGGTTGCGCAGCCCCAGGAAGTCCATCTTCAGCAGGCCCAGCTCCTCCACGGGCTTCATCGAGAACTGCGTGACCGTCCGGTACAGGCGCTCGCCGCTCTCGTCGGTCTTGTTGGCGTCGGCCAGCTGCAGCGGGACGATGTCGGTCAGCGGCCGGTCGGCGATCACCACCGCGGCGGCATGGATCGAGGAGTTGCGCACGATCCCCTCCAGGCCACGCGCCACCTCCACCACCTGGGCGGCCTCCGGGTCTCGCTCAATCTCGGCCTGCAGTGGCTGGCCCGGCTTCAGGCAATCCTCGAACTTGGGCGAGCGCCCCTGCTCGGGGTCGGGGATCAGCTTGGCCAGCTTGTCGCCCAGCGCGTACGGAAAGCCGAGCACGCGGGCGGCGTCCCGGGTGGCCGCCCGGGGGAACATCTTGCCGAAGGTGACGATCTGGGCCACCGACTCCTTGCCGTACTTGTCGGTCACGTAGCGGATCACCTGCTCCCGTCCCCGGACCGAGAAGTCGACGTCGATATCGGGCATCGACACGCGCTCGGGGTTGAGGAAGCGCTCGAACAGCAGGTCGTAGCGCAGCGGGTCGAGATCGGTGATCCGCAGGGAGTAGGCGACGATCGAGCCCGCGGCCGAGCCACGGCCCGGGCCTACCGGGATCCGCTGGTCCCGGGCGTACTTGATGAAGTCCCACACGATCAGGAAGTAGCCCGAGTAGCCCATCTTCTCGATCACGCCCAGCTCGTACTCGGCCCGCTCCACCGCCGCGGCCGGGATCGGATCACCGTAGCGCCAGGCCAGGCCCTGGAACACGAGCTGGCGCACGTAGTCCCGCTCGGCCATCCCATCCGGGCACTCGAAGCGCGGGATCAGCTGGCGTCCGAGCTCGATCTCCACGTTGCAGCGCTCGGCGATCTCCACGGTGGAGGCAAGCGCCTCCGGCCAGGCCGAGAACTTGTCGGCCATCTCGTCGCTGGAGCGAAGGTAGAACTCGTTGGTGTCGAAGGTCATCTTCGGCGCCGCCAGCGTCGACTTGGTCTGCACGCACAGCAATGCCTTGTGGTGGTTGAAGTCCTCCCGCCCCAGGTAGTGGACATCGCCCGTGCCGACCAGCGGACGGCCCACCTCGCGGGCGATCCGGACGATCCCCTCGTTGACCTTCTCCTGCTCCGCCAGCCCGTTCTTCTGGACCTCGAAGTACACGCTCTCAGGTCCGTAGATCCCCATCAGCTCGTCGGCCGCGGCCCGGGCGTCGGCGGGCCGGTCGCCGAGCAGGGACTGGCAGAAGCGCGACGCCAGGCACCCCGTCAGCGCTATCACGCCCTCCGAGTAGCGCGCCATCAGCCCGGCATCGACCAGCGGCTTACCCCGCTGCAGCCCGTCCAGGAACCCGGCCGAGGACAGCTTGACCAGGTTGCGATAGCCGGTCGGCGTCGCGGCCAGGAGGGTCAGGTGGTAGTAGCGCATGCGCCCCTGGACCCGCTGGGTGTGGTCGTCAACCACGTACACCTCGCAGCCCTGGATCGGCTTGATCCCGTGCTTCCGGCAGGCCTTGTACAGCTCCACCGAGCCGTTCATCACGCCGTGGTCGGTCAGGGCCAGGGCGGGCTGCCCGAACGACGCCGCGCGCTCCGCCAGCCTGTCCACCTGGGCCGCTCCGTCGAGCAGCGAATACTCGGAATGGACGTGAAGGTGGGCGCAGGCGTGGCTCATCGGCTGGACGGCTTAGATTAGGTGCCGCCTCGGACGATTGGCGGCCCGTGCCGCGGCTCCCCAGCAAATTGCGGGAAGCGCTTTCGCGCGCCGTTACCGAGCGCGATCCGGACGCACCGGATGCCACCGCCGCAGCGCCAACCACCAGCGTCCGTGGACCTTCCACAGGAGCGCCGCGGCCGCCACTCCCACCACCGCCTCGAACGCGTAGGCGGCCTTCCAGTCGCTGTTGCCGGGCGCGAACACTCCGCCCAGCCGCAGGTGCAGGTACAGGTAGACGGCCAGCGGCTCGAACAGGACGACGGCCGCGCCGATAGCCGCCACGGTGAAGCGCCCCCGCCGGATCGCCCACACCCCCAGCGCGCCCACGATCGGGCCGCTGACCACGCCGACCTTGAACCAGACGGCGTTGACGGCGAGCGTGTGCGCGACGTCATGCAGGCTCCCGTGCGGGCTGATCTGCAGGACGAACAGGTTGGTCAGGTAGAAGCCGCTCAGCGCCACCAGCGTCGTCCCCAGCCCGATCACCGCCCCCCGCCACGGCCGATCTCGCGCCGCCCGCGCCGCGAAGGCCATCGGCAGCAGCACCCACGGGGCGGCCAGATTGCCGATCCCGCCGCGCAGCCCGGCGTAGTTGCCCTTGAACAGGGACACGATCACGCCGAACCCGAAGGCCGCCGCCAACACGGCCAGGATCCGGAGGACGCCGCGCTTACTCACGATAATCAGCCTACCTACGGCGGAATCGCTCTTGGATGTTCTGCTCGCGTTTCCAAGCCCAGGCCTTGACACGCCGATTCTGTACTGCCATCGTGAGTACATGACTTCCACCAAAGATGAACGCCTCCAGATTCGCGTTGGTCCGGAGGACAAACTGCTGCTCGAGCGCGCCGCGGCCGCGGCGCACCTCAATGTGTCTGCGTTCGTCGTGCATGCGGCGGCCTTGAAAGCCGAGGAGATCCTCGCCGAGCGCTCAAGCGTTCGACTCTCCGCTGAGGCAGCGACAGCCTTCAGCCAGGCGCTGGAGCGACCCCAGGAGGTCAACGACCGGCTGGCCCAGGTGCTCCGGCGCCCGCGCCGGTTCAGCTGGCTTGACTGAGCTGCGCCGCCCGGCGCTGCTCGATCCGGCCCACCACGATCGCGCGCAGTTCGACAGCGGAGAAGCGGCGCTAGACGAGTGGCTGCGGCGGTACGCGGGCCAGAATCGGCGACGCGACACCGCCGCCACCTGGGTGATTGTCGATGCCCAGGACGTCGTCGTGGCGTACGCCAGCGTGGCAATGACCGGGATCGACCGGTCCGCTGCTCCGGCCCTGATGGCCGAGCGCGCGCCCGATCCCGTGCCGGCGCTGCTGCTCGGGCGCCTGGCAGTCGACCGCCGGTACGCAAGCCTGGGCGTTGGAACCGCACTCGTCGCGCACGTGCTGGCCACGGCTGCAGAGCTGAACCAGAAGGCAGCCTGTCGAGCGGTCGTCGTCAGCGCGCTCAACCCCAGGGCGCGGTCGTGGTGGCGCAGGCTCGGCTTCGATCCGTTCGACCCCGACGACCCGGATCAGCTCGACCTGTACCTGCTCACCTCGGACATCGAAGCGACCCTCCGCGGGCTGAGCTAGCTCCGATCCCCGACTCTGGGAAAGAAACCCGCGCCACACGCGGGAAACCTTCCCAGAGTGCGTTGCCGAGACTGCTCACAGGAGCGCGCTGGCCGGAGCTCCTCAGGCGGGGGTTTCCGGGTCCGGCTGGACCTGGGAGCGCAGCCGGGTGAGGGCCTCGTCGAAGCGACCCGGGATCACGTCGTCCGAAGGCCGGGGGGCCGGCAACGACTCCGAGAACCCCGGCGTCCAGGGCTCCGACGGTGCCAACGCCTCGGGCAGCTGCCGCTGGCGCAGAAGCTCCAGCTCGCCCAGCGAGCTGGACACGCGCTCTCCGGTCTCCCCCAGCCACCGCCAGGCGGCGTCGACGGCGAGGCGGACCTGCTGCTCGAACTCCGCCGCCCGGTGGCGCACCAGCTCGAGCTCGGCGTGCAGTTCCCGGGCGCGGCGCTCGGCCTCGGCCAGCCGCCGTTCGGCCGCCGGGCTGGCCGCCTGATCGACGCGGTGGCGCAACTCCTCCTCCAGCCCCCGGGCGCGCTCGCGCTCGGCCCACAGCGATTGCTCGGCCAGCCGGCGCACCATCCGCTCGGCGTCCAGCTCGGCGTGCAAACGGGCGGGTTCGGCCAGACCCCTGGCCTCGGCCTGCAGGACCTTGTCCTCCAGCGCGGCCACCTGCCGGCGCAGGGCCATGATCTCGTCGTCTGCCTCGGTCACCCGGCGCCGGGCCGACTCCAGCGCCAGCTCGGCGGCGCGCAACCTGCGTTCAGCGAGAAACTCCTCCGCAGTCATCCGGACTACCGCTCGGGCATCCGGGATCGGTGGATCAGAATGCCCCTATAGCGACACTTTGATCCATCGCTCACCACCGCTCGCCCCCCGGACGGACGTCAACCCTGCCGGGATGGCCACGATCAGTCGTCACCGTGGCGCACCCGCCAGGCCATGCGTGACTGCAGCGACCACAGCTCGATGAACCCGGGAGCCGCGGCCTGCGAGAACAGCCCGCCCGGACTCAGAGAAGGTGGCCAGCGAAGCGTCGTAGATGGCGTGCGGGGACTCGCGTGTGACAACGCGCGCGGTGCCCTTGTACAGCCGCACCCCGATCGTCCCGGTGACGTGCTGGTTGACCGAGTTCATGTAGGCGTCCAGATCCTCGCGCAGCGGCTCCCACCACAGCCCGGCGTAGACCAGGTAGGCCCACTTCTGGTCCAGCACGGACTTCATCTGGTTCTGGTGGATCGTGCCGACCAGGCGCTCCAGCTCGGCATGGGCGGGGAGCAGGATCGCGGCGGCGGGGACCTCGTAGATGTCGCGCACCTTCAACCCCACCACCCGGTCCTCGATGTGGTCGACGATCCCGACGCCGTGACGGGCGCCCAGCGCCGCCACCTGCTCCAGCAGCGGGACCAGCTCCAAACGCGAACCGTCGATCGACACCGGCACGCCCTGCTCGAAGCCGATCTGGACCAGCACAGCCTCGTCGGGGGCGAGCTCGGGCCGGGTGACGAGCTGGAAGACGTCGTCCTGGGGCGGCGTGCCCAGCTCCTCGATCCACTTCCCCTCGCTGGAGCGTCCCCACAGGTTGTCGTCGATCGAGTACGGGGCCGCCTCGGTCCCGCCCTTGACCGGGATGCCGTTCTCACGGGCGTAGACGATCTCCTCCTCGCGGCCCATCTGCCAGCCGCGCACGGGCGCGATCACCTTCAGCTCCGGGGCCAGCGTGGCCACCGTGGCCTCGATCCGCACCTGGTCGTTGCCCTTGCCGGTGCAGCCGTGGGCGATCGTGTCGCAGCCGGTGCGCCTGGCGTACTCGACCGCCAGCTTGGCGATCAGCGGGCGTCCCAGCGCGGTGAACAGCGGATAGCCGAGGCCGTAGATCGCGTTGGCCTTGATCGCCGGGACCACGTACTCACGGGCAAACTCCTCCCGGGCGTCGACCACATGACACTCACCGCCCCGATCTGCAGCGCCTTGCCCTTTACCACCTCGTAGTCCTCGCCCGGCTGGCCCAGGTTGACGGTCAGGGCCACGACCTCGGCCCCGTACTCGTCCTGGATCCACTTGAGCATCACGCTGGTGTCCAGACCGCCGCTGTACAGGAGCAGCACCCGATGCACGTCCCCCTTGGCGGCCTGGTAGGTGGCGGTGATTACCTCGGCGTCTCGAGCGGACATCGGAGCGAAAGGGTACGGGGCTCAGCCGCCCGCTGTCCGCAGACGGCGCTTGATGTCGAACCACAGTGCCTCATAGGCCATCGCCGCCGGGCTGGCCGGGGCGAAGGCGCCCACAGGATCGCGCTCCTCCCCCATCCGCTCCACGTCCTCGGAGTCCGGAATCCCGGCCCCCAGCATCGTCACCTGGTGGTTGCCGCGCAGCTGCGCCATCACCCGGCGGTGCATCGGGCGCCCCACCTCGACCATCGAGAAGAAGGCCAGCACCTGGACCCCGACACGATCGTCGGCCCGGGGCCCGGCGAGCTGCTCCAGCTGCTCGAACGTCCGGGACGACAGGGTGGCCGGGATCACCGGCACGAGCAGCGCATCGGCGGCTTCGAACACGCTCTCGGAGACCAGCGAGATGCTCGGCGCGCAGTCCAGGAAGATGAAGTCGTACTCGGCCCGCAGCGGCTCGATCACCTTGGCCAGACGCAGTGCCGGGCGCTTGAACGCATCCAGATCCAGGTCCAGGTGGCGGTAGGAGAAGTCGGCCGGGAGCAGGTCCAGGCGCTCGTGGTCGGTGCCCTTGATCAGGTCCCCCACCGGCGAGCGCAGCGCGACCAGCTCCCGGGCGCCGCCCTTGATCCGGGGCCGGATCCGGAACAGGTAGGTGCTGGCGGCCTGCGGGTCCAGGTCCCACAGCAGCGTCGAGTGACCGTCGCGCGCGGCCAGGTAGGCCAGGTTGACCGCCGCCGAGGTCTTCCCCACCCCGCCCTTGATGTTGTACGTGGCTAGGACGCGAGCACTCAAGCGAACGTGTCCTTGACCAGCTTGCGCTGATCCTTGGCGGCAAACGCCTTGAACACGCCGGCGAACTCGGCCCGCAGCTCGGCCGCGTCCTCCTCCAGGCGCCAGCTCAGCGCCCCCATCGCCATCAGCGCCCGCGAGCCTCCGGGCAGCACCCCGACGTCGTCGGCGAGCGCCCTGAGCATCGCGATCTGCACCTCCCGGTCCTGGTGCTGGCCGAGCACGTCCTGCAGGCTCTTGAGCGTCTTGATCATCGGCTTGACCACGCTTGAGTCGTGGAGCGGCTGCCCGAATAGCTCGAGCAGGTAGCGCAGCTCCTTGCCCTTCTTGCGCAACTCGTGGAACTGGTCCGGGGGGCTGTCGGGCCCGATCGCCTCTCCCATCGCCAGCATCTTGCGGTACACCCTCCGGATTCGCCTGGAGGCATACTCACCGATCGGCCTCGCGGTATGCGAGCCAGGCTCGAAGCCTCGGCGCGTAGCTGGCGAGCGCCGGATCAAGGGAGGCGAGGACGCAGGACCCGAAGGAATAGCAGCGCTATTTCGAGGGTCCGAGGACGACGCATCGCGCAGATCCGCCGCCGCCAGATGCGTGCCGAGGTTTCGAGACGGCGAGCGCCGATCGGTGTCCGGACCGTGGTCCAGGCCATCCAGCATCCGGCGCCAGTTGTCGATCAGCTCCCGCGCCCGGTCAGAGCGCAGGCTGCGGGCGAGCGCCCCGTGGGCCACCGTGCGCCGGCGCCTGAGCGCCACCAGCAGCGGCTCCAGGTCCGCGCGTGAAGTCTTCCGGCAGCAGCTCGCGCAGCGCCTCGAAATCCAGCACATACACGTCGAGGTCCCGGGCCTCACCGGTGGATTGCTGGAGCCACTTGAAGTCGGCTCGGGCCTGGGCCAGCGCCTCGGGGTCGAACACGTGCTTGAACTCCCGCTGCACCGCCCGGGTGCGGCGGACCGACACCCGGTAGTCGTGCAGGAACTCGGAGTCCGTGTTGGCCAGCGTGCCCGGCAGGTTGGCCTCGATCACCTCCAGCAGCGCGCGCAGCACCTTGGCCACCGCCGGGCCCGAGGGCTCGTCGGGCGAGAGTGCGACCTCCACCTTGGTGCTCACCCCCTCGGCCGGGGACCCGGTGGCGATGACGGCCTCGTCGGGCAGGCTCTGTGCGGGGTCAGACACCCCCAGCGCCGCGCTCAGGGTCTGGATCACCTCGTCGCGCTCGTCACCGTAGCCCCGCACCTCCTCCACGCGCAGGCGGGTGCTGAGCGGGGTGGAGGAGCCCCGGGGTGAGACCAGCTGGGGCACCAGCACGTGCAGGCGCACGACCGTCTTCTGCAGGTCATCCAGGATCCGGTAGGCCTCGGTGCGAATGTGAAGACGCCCCAGCGGCAGCAGCGCCCGGACCTCGATCGTGTCGGTGACCATCTCCTTGAGCGCGCCCGGGCCCAGGTCGTCGCTGAACAGCGGCCCGGTCGGAGGATCGGACGGCGGCCCGGCCTCGATCGGTGTCAGCATCTCCCGGTCGCTCAGGGCCAGGCGTCCGTGCTCGTGGGCCAGCGTCCAGCCCTCGCTGCGCAGCAGCCGGTCAAACGTGTCCAGCAGCACGTGGTCGCTCTCCCAGGTGTCCAGCCGCTCGACGCGAAAGACGCCGTCGAGGGCCCGGTCGATCGAGTCGAGCGTGGCGGGCTGGCTGGCGATCAGCTCGGTGGGTCCGTCGCTCACGGC
This sequence comes from uncultured Solirubrobacterales bacterium, assembly GCA_963744525.1. Taxonomy (GTDB): domain Bacteria; phylum Actinomycetota; class Thermoleophilia; order Solirubrobacterales; family Solirubrobacteraceae; genus Palsa-465. Next base: position 352,203 of record CAVUTV010000002.1, read on the forward strand.
ACGAGAGTACTCAGCCGCCAGACGGCTTCGTCAATCTCGGCTTCGCTGACGATCAGCGGTGGCTCCAGACGGATCGTGGCCGGGCCGGTGGCGTTGACCACGAGCCGCTGTTCCAGCAGCGCACGGCGGGCCAGCTCCGGGGCGCCGGCGGGCGCGTCCCCGGCCAAATCAAACGCCACCATCAGCCCCCGACCGCGGACAGCGGCGACCCCCGGGAGTTCGGCGAGCGAGCCCACAAGCCGCTCGCCGAGCGACCCAACTGATCCCAGTAGCTCCGGGTCAGAGCACAGCTCGTGGGCGACCAGAGCGGCGCGGCAGGCCACCGGTCCGCCGGCGAAGGTCGAGCCGTGATCGCCCGGCTGCAGGGCGTCGGCCAGGCGCGGGCCGGTGACGAGCGCGCCGATCGGCAGGCCGCCGCCCAGTCCCTTGGCGCTCGTCAGCGCGTCCGGGACCACGCCGGTCTGCTCGTAGGCCCACAGGCTCCCGGTCCGCCCCATGCCGGTCTGGACCTCGTCGAAGATCAGCGCCGCGCCGGTGCGGTCGCAGGCCTCGCGGGCGGCCCGGAGCACCTCGGGGGGCACGATCAGCACGCCGGACTCGCCCTGGATCACCTCCAGGAGCACGGCCGCCGTGGTCTCGCCGACCGCGGCGGTGATCGCCTCCGGGTCCTTCTCGCACACGGTGAAGCCGGGTACCAGCGGCGCAAACGGCGCCTGCTTTGATTCCTGCGGCGTGGCCGACAGGGCGCCGTAGGTGCGCCCGTGGAAGCCGTCTCGCAGCACGACGATGTCGCCGCGGGGCTTGGCGCGGCGGGCCAGCTTGATCGCGGCCTCGTTGGCCTCGGCGCCGGAGTTGCACAGGAACACCTTGCCGCCCAGCGAGCTCTCCGACAGGGCCTCCGACAGCCGCATGGCCGGCTCGGTGTAGTACAGGTTGGTCACGTGCGTGAGCTGCGCCGCCTGCTCCTGGACGGCCGCCACCACGCGCGGGTGGCAGTGCCCGACGTTGAGCACCGAGATCCCGGCCAGGAAGTCCAGATACTCGTGGCCGTCGTCGTCCCACAGCCGGCAGCCCTCGCCGCGCACGAACTGGACCGGGTTGCGGACATAGGTGGGGATCGCGTAGCGGCGCTCCAGCTCCTGCAGCTCCTGAAGATTCATGCGCGGATCATGGTGCCCTGGCCGGCGTCGGTGAACAGCTCCAGCAGCAGCGAATGGGGCTCCCGCCCGTCGACGATCACGGCGGTGGGAACTCCCCCCTCCACCGCGTGGAGGCAGGCTTCGAGCTTGGGCCGCATGCCGCCGGTCACGGCGGGGAGCGCGGCCCGCAGTTCGGCGGCGGTGGATTCAGCGATCACGCTGCCGGGGTCGGCCGGGTCCCGCAGCCAGCCGGGCACGTCGGTCAGGAACATCGCCTTGTGGGCCCCCAGGGCGGCGGCCACGGCGGCCGCGGCGGCGTCCGCGTTGATGTTGTAGGAGTTGCCCTCGGCGTCGGCGCCGACGCTGGCCACGACCGGGATGTAGTCCTGGGCCACGTGGAGCAGCACGCCGGTGTCGACCTCCTCGATCCGGCCCACGAAGCCGATGTCCTCGCCGCTCGGCGCCGTCTGCCGGGCGCAGCGGAACAGCAGCCCGTCGTCGCCGGAGAGCCCGACCGCAGGCCGCCCGTGGCGGTTGATCAGCAGCACGATGTCGCTGTTGACCTTGCCCACGAGCACCATCTTGGCCACCTCGACGGTGGCGGCGTCGGACACCCGCAGGCCCTCCACGAACTGCACCGGGAGGTCGAGGCGCTCCATGTAGGAGGTGATCTCCGGGCCGCCGCCGTGGACGATCACCGGGTTGATCCCGACGTACTTGAGCAGCACCACGTCGCGGGCGAACTCCTCCTTGAGCGCCGGGTCGATCATCGCCGCGCCGCCGTACTTGATGACGACGGTCTCGCCGTGGAATTCACGGATGTAGGGGAGCGCCTCGAGGAGGGTGGCGACATCCCTCATGACGTGTACTCCGCGTTGAAGCGCACGTACTCGGGCGAGAGGTCGCTGAAGAACACCTCGGTCTCGCCGCCGGAGCCCGGGAGAGTGAGCACGTACTCCACCTCTGGCTTCTCCACCAGCCGGGCCAGCTCGGCCAGCCCGTCGAGGTCGGTGATCAGCGACTCCCCGGCGGAGACGACCTGGTGGCCCTCTATCTCGAGGTCGGGCAGGAACGGCTCTGTCGGAGGCAGCGCCTGGCCGGCGGCCTGGAGGATCCGCCCGAAGTTGGGGTCGCCGCCGTGCAGGGCGGTCTTGACCAGCGGGGAGTTGGCGATCGACCGGGCGACCGGTCCGATCCGCTCGGCGTCGCCCCGGACGACGATCCGACCGACCCGGTGGGCTCCCTCGCCATCGTGGACGATCTCCAGGGCCAGCTGGCGCATCAGCGCATCCAAGGCCTCCCCGAATTTGAGCTCGTCGGCCGTCTCGGGCTGGATCTGGATGCCGCTCGCACCGCCGGCCATCGTGAACACCGTGTCGCTGGTCGACAGCTGGCCGTCCACGCTGATCCGGTCAAACGAGCGCTTGACGCACACGCTGGTCAGCAGGTCGAGCGTCGCCGCGTCCATGGCGGCGTCGGTCTGCACGAAGCAGAACATCGTCGCGAAGCGGGGCGAGATCATCCCCGCGCCCTTGGCCTGGGCTGACAGGCGGACGGTCCCGGAGTCCAGCGTGACCTCCAGGCTGGCCTGCTTGGGGCCGATGTCGCTGGTCAGGATCGCTTTGGCGAACGTGTCGCTGTCTGATTGCAGGCGCGGGATCGCGTGGGCGATGCCCTCGAGCAGGATGTCCCTGGGAAGCCTGACTCCGATCACACCGGTGGAGGCGACGCCGACCTGCTGCGGCTCGATCTGCAGCAGCTCGGCGGCCTTCTGCTGCGAGGCTCTCGCCGTCTCGATGCCCCGCTCCCCGTCCCCGGTGTTGGAGCCGCCGGAGTTGGCGACGACCGCGCGGAGCCGGTCCTTGGCCGCCTCTCTGGACACGATCACCGGGGCGCCGACGCGGGCGCTGGTGGTGAAGCGGGCGGCCGACACGGTGGCCGGCGCATCCGAGACCAGCACGCCGAGGTCGAGGCCCTCGGGCTTCAGCCCCGCCTCCACGCCGACGGCGCGGAACCCGGCCGGCAGCGTCGTGGGTGGCAGCTCGGCCACGTGCGCGGGGGCGTCGACCCAGCGGGAGCGGAAGAAGCTGCTTGCGCTCATGTGATCCCCTCGGGCTCGGGGCGGCGGAACATCAGGTTGAGGTTCTGGACGGCTTCGGAGGAGGAGCCCTTCCACAGGTTGTCGATTGCGCCGAACACGATCGTGCGACCGGTGCGCTCGTCGCTGTGGGCGGAGATGCGGCAGATGTTCGTCTCGCGGACATCGCGGACGCCGGGGGGGTTTGGGGTGACCTCAATAAAGGGTTCGTGTGCGTAGAAGTCTTCGTACAGGCCTTGGAGATCCTCGGGATGGCGGGTGGTCTTCACGTAGCAGGAGACGAGTTCGCCCTGGTCGAGCGGGAGCAGGTGGGGCGTGAACGTGATCGTCGTCGGGGCCCCCAGCGCGGCCAGCTCCTGCTCTATCTCCGGCGTGTGGCGGTGGCGCGGGACCCCGTAGGCGTTGACGTTCTCATCGACGGCGACGAAGTGGGTCTTGTCGGTGGCGCTGCGCCCGGCGCCCGACACACCGGATTTGGCGTCGACCACGACGTCGTCGATCAGGCCGGCGCTGGCCAGCGGAGCGAGGGCGAGGATCGTGGCGGTCGGGTAGCAGCCCGGGTTGGCCACGAGGTCGGCGGTGGCGATCTGGTCGCGGTAGAGCTCGGGCAGGCCGTAGATGGCGGTTTCGATGAGTTCCGGGGTGGGGTGCGGGCGGTACCACTCCTCGTAGGTGGCCACGTCCCGGAGGCGGAAGTCGGCGCTGAGGTCGACCACGCGTACCTTGCGGGCCCTGAGCTCGGCCACCAGCTCGGCCGCTGCTCCGTGCGGATAGGCGACGATCGCGGCGTCCAGATCGGCGGCCTGGGCGTCGAGGTCGAGGGCCTGAAGCTCCAGCGGGACGCGGTGATGGGGGTACAGATCGTCCAGCCGGCGACCGACGTCCGAGCGAGCGGTGAGGGCGGTGAGCTGGAAGTACGGGTGGCGGTGCAGGAGGCGAGCGGCCAGCGCGCCGGTGTACCCGGCGGCGCCGAACACCGCGACCGTCGCGCCGTCAGTTGTCACGGATCCTCCCGCCCAGGTTCTCCTCCAGGGCGGTGGTGATCGTCTGGCGCTGACGGGCGGTTTCCTCGTCGGTCAGGGTCCGGTCGGAGGCGCGGAACACCAGGCGGACGGCCAGCGACACCTTGCCCTCCCCCAGCTTCTCAGGGTCACGGTAGACATCGAACACCTCGGCACTGGCCAGCAGCGGCGTGCCGGCGGCTTGGATCTCGACCAGCACGCGAGCGGCGGAGATCTGCTCGTCGACCACGACCGCCAGGTCCTCTCGCACCTCGGGGAAGCTGGTCACGTCGTCATACGGGACGGGGGCCGGAGTCGGGAGCACATCGAGGTCGATCTCGAACACCACTAGCGTCCCCGCCAGATCACGTTCGGCGGCCAGGGTGGGATGGAGCTCGCCCAGCCAGCCGGCGTCGGTTCCCTCGATCCGGATCACGGCCGAGCGGCCCGGATGAAGGAACGGCAACGGCTCGGACCGAATGCTCCAGCCGAGCCCCAGCGCGCTCAGCAGAGCGCTCAGGACGCCCTTGCCCGCGTAGAAATCCGCCTGGCGGGGCGCGGGCTCGCGCCACGTCGGGGCGCGCACCGGTCCGGTCAGGAGCGCGGCCAGGCGCTGAGGCTCCCGGGGGGCTCGCCGTCCGTGGTGCCCAGGTAGACCGCGCCCGTCTCGAACACCCGGATCCCATCGGCGCCGTGGGCCCGGTTGCGCTGGGCGATGTCGAGAGGGAGCCGAGCAGGCTCGTGCGCAGCTGGGAGA
>CAVUTV010000003.1:0-13645 GCA_963744525.1 uncultured Solirubrobacterales bacterium
CGGGAAATCCAGCCGCAGCACCGTCGCCCCGGCCTCCATGTCAATGCCATCGGGATCGCAGCCGGTGCAGCGCCAATCGGCGGATTTGGCACCCAGCAGCTTTGTTGCATAGAGGTTCATCGCCTCGCGATGATCCGCGTTCATGTGGTCGACGGCGCCCTGCTCGGCTTCCAGCAACGGTGTGGCATCGGAAATATCGGTCAAAAACTGTGCTGGCTTGAGGTCGACGATCAGCGGCCGAATCCGGCCACCAAATGTGCTCCTCGTCGGCCTGATACTAAAGAAGGAAAAATCCTTAAAATTTACAAAGACTTCCGAAGACGGATGGGCGTTGAGGTAACGGCGGCGCAAAATTGCTTACGTCCTCTCCATCGGCCTGCTCCGCCCGCCCCGCCAACATGATCCGCGATATCTCGAGCGGGTCGCCTTCGGCCCGCTCGTCCAGCATCAGCGAAATCCTGGCATCGCCGAGCAGGTTCCTGGTGTGAAGTGCAAGGCGTGAAATCAGCAGGATCGGCGAGCCGTCGGGATGGCTTGCGACATTGACCAGCGAGCAGTAGGGATCGCCGCTGCTAGGCATCAGGGAGGCCAATGCGCCCTGCCGGCTGCGCCGCAACAGCGACCGAGCCAGCCTGGCAGCGTCAAAATCGGGCGTGGGCTGCATCGAACATATTCCAGTATCTCATTGCAAAATTAGCCTTTTTTCGGCTAAACTAATGTCCAGACAGGCTGGAACCCTTAGGGTACCTCTAGGCGTTTCGGGGAACTCGGTCACACTTCAGCCCAGCTTGCATTGCTCGTTGACCCCGTTCGAAGCCCATTAATGCGGCGCATCGCTGGATTGCTCGCCGTTTCAGCCACTCCGTTTCGGAAAGCAGGCCCATGCCTACAATCGCTTTGGTCGACGACGACCGCAACATTCTCACATCCGTCTCGATCGCGCTCGAAGCCGAGGGCTATCGCATCATGACCTACACCGATGGCGCGTCCTCGCGCTCGACGGCTTCTGCACCAGTCCGCCGGACCTTGCGATCCTCGACATCAAGATGCCGCGCATGGACGGCATGGAGACGTTGCGGCGGCTGCGGCAGAAATCCGATCTGCCGGTGATTTTCCTCACTTCCAAGGACGAGGAAATCGACGATTTGTTCGGCCTCAACGGCGGCGAGCAGAACGTGCTCGGCAGCGTTGGTTTCCGAGCGGAGGTAGAGCAGCGCGCCGAACCGCCAAGCGATCCCGACCGGGAGCGGCGCGCCCTGAGCCCGGCGACGGATGGCTTCGAACATCTCGATCGCGCCATCCCAGTCGCCGATCGCCACGAGCGCCTGAGCCAGGACCGTGTCCAGCACCGCGTCGCCCCCGGTGCAAAGGTCTCGGAGGACCTCGGCGACGGCCGGCCATTGCCGGAGGCGACCAGACGCTCGCCGCAGCGCTGGAGTAGCGAGACGGTCTGGGATCGGGGACCCGCTGCGGCGCATTCCAGCGCCTCCTCGAGCCGGTCGGCCCCTTCCAGCCAGGCCACCGTTCGCCGGCGGAGCGCTTCGGCTTCGGCTGCGGGAGCTGCTCGGCGACGGCCTCGGCCAGTACGGGGGAGAGCGCCAGCCCACCGCGCTCGCCCGATTCGACCAGCAGTCCTCGGCTCTGCAGGCTGTCCAGCTCCGCGTCGGGCGCCGCGATGTCCAGGCCTTCCAGCAGGTCTGGGTCGACGCTCGGGGTCACGCTTGCCATCGTCAGGATCTGTCAGCGGAGGGTTGCTCCCGCCTGTACAGGTCCGCAGCGAACTCGCGCCACGGCGAGCCGTGGCGAACCGCCAGCTGCTTCAGCATCTGGTCCCACCGCGCCGGATCGAGCCGCTCGAGCCGGTCCACCACCAGCTGCAGGGCCGCCACCCAACCGGCCGTGAGCGACCAGCACGCCTCGGCGAGCGAGCTCGCCGCCGGCCCCAGGCGCTCTCAAGCACGGCGGCGGTCTCATCCGGCGTGAACGCCAGGTCGGGCGCATTGAGCTCCATCAGCTCTCCACGCCCGCGCAGGTCGCCCAGCCCGAGCCGAGGGAGCTCGCGGCCACTGAGGACCACGTGCAGGCGGGACGGCGCCTGGAGGCAGAGCGTGCTCAGGAACTGGCTGCCCAGACCCTCGTCCTCGAGCTGATCGACGTCGTCGAGTACCAGCAACAGATCTCCGATCCCCGCATCGAGGCTCTCGCAGATGACCGTCGCCTGCCCCTCGGCCAGGCTCCGGCGATCGGAAGCGCCGATCGCCGCCGTCGGGATCGCCACGCCGGGGTGTGATCCGACACCAAGCGCCTCTGCCACGCCCGCCGACAGCGTCTCGATCTCCCGATGAGCCGCCTTGAGGCCCAGCCACCGCGACTTCTCTCCGGTGGCAAGCTGGCGCAGCGCGGTGGTCTTGCCGTACCCCGCTCCCGCCACGACCAGCGTCACCCGCCGGTCCCAGGCGCTCCCAAACAGCCGCTCGATTCGAGGCCGAGAGACCACGGTCCTATTGGACCAGACACAGTCCCCCGTCGCGGGGTAATTCCGGCCTCTCCCTGGTCTTTTGGCAGCACGCCCGGGTCTCGAGCGCGCTCGCCCCGCGACGTTCGTCTCAGGTCGCGAATCGCACCCGGAGCGCCCACTCTGGGAACCAAATCGCCCTGACAGGGGGGAAACCTTCGTCTTGGGTCCGTAGGTTTAGCCGCTTCCGCCGCGCGCCGGGTTAGCCTTCTCAGAGCAGTCCCATCTGCCGACCACGTTGGGGGTGTCAAATGCGGCGCTTCTGCCTTCTGCTTGTGTTCGCCTCGGCCTGGCTACTGGCTCCGGCTGCGACAGCCGCCGCGAAGCCGGCACCGGCTTCATCCAACTACACGTTCACCGGATCGCCGGGAGCAACGGTGCTCGTCCATCCCGGGTACAAGTCCCACACCGCAGCTCAGATCACCACGACGGGCGACGGCTCCGGCGGGCTGGCGACGTGGGGAGCGGTAGACGTCGTCATCCCGTCGACCCTGCAGTTTGGTCAGATAACCACCCTCGAGACCGAATACCGGTTTGTCCTGGGGAGCTGCTGGGGCGGCTCGCCGCGCTTCGAGGCGTGGATTCCCGACACATCCAGCCCCAGCGGCCATGACAAGGTCTTCTTCTACATCGGACCTCCCCCTGACTACACGGGCTGCGCCCTCGGGGTGTGGGCGAGCTCCGGCAACCTCGCTGCTCCGGCCGAGTACATCGACGACGACCAGCTCCCAGGCGGCACCTATTACGACACCGTCGCGCACGCCGATCAGGTGTACGGCAGCGATCCGGTCTCCGCCGTTTACCTGGACGAGGATGGCGGCTGGGATGCCACCCAGACGATTGATTTCGACAACACGCAGGTGAACGGCACCCTCGTGACCTACGAGAAGTAGGTGGTCACACCCCGAACTCGGCGGTGACCTCGCCGGTGGCCACTGCTTCGGCCAGTCGCCGATGATCGAGCTCGTTCTGATCGGCGTACGCGGTGGCAAAGCGGGCGATCGCTCGATCGAAGTTTGAGCCGGCGCCCAGGTACGCCGCGATCGCGAGCCGATCCCCGGAGCGGGCGTGGGCCCGGGCCAGAGACCATCCGCAGGCGCGCGTGTACGCGTGGAGGCCCGATTCGGTCATCGTCGACAGGTCAATCGATGCCTTCCAATCCCAGAGCTGACGTATGTAGACATCGCGCTGCTCTCCGTCGAGCCCCTTGATTCGCTGCCAGCTGAGAAACAGGTCGATCGCTGCTTGCGACATCCGCTGGCCTCTGACGACCCGTTCGCCATGGTTCTCGAACTCGCTTGCGCCCAGATACGCCTCGAGCACGGACGCCTGTGCCTCTTTCGCCTGTAGTACGAGCGGGTCCTGGCCATCGCGGCCGACGAACAGGAAGATCCAGGCACCAGTGCCGACGCTGCCCACTCCCACGACCTTGCGGGCCATGTCGACGAACTCGTAGCTCCCAAAGAGATAACGCCGGTCCTCTTCGAGGCCGGTGGCATATTCATCCAGCACGTCCCGCATGTACTCCGTCTGCTCGACGGGTCCGGCCGGAACGAGCGACTCTCGGAGTGGGACCAGCAGCGGCGGGACGCTACGGAAGCGGAGCTCGCCGTGGACGCGCTCGGTGAGCTTCTCAACCGCGCGCAGGCTCGTCTTGCGTCGAGCCTTGGCGAATGGCTTCGCGAACAGGATCCGACCGTTCTTGCCCAGCTTCCCGCCGAACCGATCGACGATCTCGCTTGCATTCAGGCGGTCGTACCAAACGTCGAGATGGCTCTCCTTCGCGAAGCCGCGCATCCCGTTCCGGTACTCCCGCACGCAGGCGATCACGATCCGCTGCCGGCGCTCCTCCGGGAGCCCCACGTCGCGACCAGCGATCTCGGCGCTCGCCGCCATCCGCTTGACGTCCCACTCCCACGGTCCGGGCAACGTCTCGTCGAAGTCGTTGGGGCCGAACAGGAGCCTGCGGTCCTGGGCCGCGAACCCGCCGAAGTTGGAGATGTGGGCATCGCCGCAGGCCTGCACGACGATCCCGGAATCCGGCTGTCGCCGCCAGGTCGGCCGCCATCACTGCCGCCCCGCCGCGATAGAACGTGAATGGCGAGATCAGCATTCGCCCGTACCGGATCGGGACAAGCTCCGGGTGGCGTGAGGCAGCTTGGGTCGTGAGCACCTCGACGGGATCGGGCCGGTCGGGCGCCGGCGCCCACTCGCCGTGGGCCGACCGGGGTGACGTCGCCCGAGCCGCACGGCCCCGCTCAGGCGATTCGCCGGACTCCAGCGTCGCGTGACCGCGTACAGCGCCGCGAGCGCCATTTCGGCGCTTGGCATCAGGATGCGCTGCGGTACTCATCGGCTCGGCGGATCGCGTCACCGAACCCTGAGTCGGCCAGCACGTTCGAGCATCATCCCGATCGGGTGAACCAGTGACACCGCCTTGTCGAGGCGGATGTGGCGTTCCAGCAGGTTCCGCTACACGAACGAAGCTTGGCAGACAACGTCCAGCCGCTGCTCCTTCACGACCACCACCACCACCGCTTGAGCGCGCAGGTGACCGTCTTGCCGTGTGGCTACCAAAACACCGATCGCGTCATAACCTGCGTGAATGAAGAGGAGTAGAAGGTGCGCCCGTCGGGTGATCAAGCCCCACGGACAGGTTCGGTGCGGCACGAACTATCTCTCGCGCCTGCTCCGGGAGAATTTTGCAGTCACCGTATACGAATCGGAAGAAGGGGGCTGGAAGCACGGGCCAATCCAGGGCGCGGCGGGCGTCGCCTATATCGTGCTCACCAAAGATCCGTATAGCTGGCTAGTTTCATTCCGCGCCTGGGAAGAGATTCACAGCCGCTCGCACGCGCAGCGCATGATCGACTTCCTCACTGCGCCGGTTTCCCACCCAGCTCTGCGATCGACATGGAGCGCAACGCACCCCCTCGATGCTTGGAACCGCGCGTATGGACACTGGATGACCCAGCGCCAGACGGCCGATGTGCTTGTGCTTCCTTATGAGGGCTTGCTCACTCGTTTCGAGGAGAGCCTGGGATCGATTGAACGGCGCTTTGGCCTCCAGAGAGGTGCTGCTAACTACTCGAATGTTTTCGACCGTGTCGATGTCTGGACTACTCCCCGGCCGCGGCACCCGCTTGACCTGGCACGGTATGTCGACGGCGGCACTCTCGAAGAATTCGATAACGAGTCGGCGGCTTTTGTCAGGCAATATGTCGATCAGGCGCTCGTGCGGGAACTCGGGTACAGGGTTTGGTGACCGGGCCGTACCTTGCAAACTTGTAACTTCACTACCGGCAAGCTCCTTACGGACCTCTCCGGGCGGCTCATGGGTGGGGCGCGTCGCCGCTGCGGCAGGCGAGATTGATGTCCTGGTCAACTGTGCCGTCGTTGCCGCCATGGCAACGACGGCTGACACCGACGAGGCGGCGTCGAGGGTCTGTTCCATATCGACGTCAAGGCGCCGTTCTTCCTGGTCGCCGGGCTCGCCCCGAAAATCGCCGCCCGCGGCGGCGGATCGATCATCAACGTCTCAACGATGGTCGTGAGCTACGGCCAGCCAGGCTTGGGTGCCTACGGCGGCGATCGAGCTGCTCAATGTTGCCCATCTTCCGCGAGATGTGGCCCCAGAGTGGCCAAGCCTCAAATCGCTAGTGGCCGGAGGGGCGGAATCCTCAGTGTTTGCGGAGTGGGCGATACTGGGCTCGAACCAGTGACCTCTGCCTTGTCGAGGCAGCGCTCTCCCAGCTGAGCTAATCGCCCTGGGAGGGCTAAATGTACTGATTCCTCGCCACGCGCCAAAGCCGGAGTAGCGCGCTCGCGGAGCGCGCTTGCCCGGCTAGCATCCGCTGCCCATGGAATACGTGCTTCCAGACGGCCGGAGCCTAGATCTGCCTGACTGCGCCACCGGTGCGGATGCCGCCGCAGCGATCGGTGCCGGCCTGGCCCGGGCCGCGCTGGCGGTCAAGGTGGACGGTCAGGAGCGGGACCTGAGCCGGCCGCTGCCCACCGACGGCGAGCGGCGGTTGGAGATCGTCACCGACCGCAGTGGGGAGGAGGCGCTGCAGCTGATCCGCCACGACGCCGCCCACGTGCTGGCCGAAGCGGTGCTGGAGCTGTATCCCGGGGTGAAGATCTCGATCGGGCCGCCGATCGAGAACGGCTTCTACTACGACTTTGAGTTCCCTGAGGGCGTCACCCTCAACGAGGACGACTTCCCCACGATCGAGGCGCGGATGCGGGAGCACGTCTCGGCCGACGAGCCGTTCACGCGGGAGGACATCCCGGTGGAGGCTGCGCTCGAGCGCTTCCGTGAGCAGCATCAGGATTACAAGGTGGAGCTGATCGAGGACCTGGTCAAGAACGCCGATCCTGCCCACCCGCTGGAGACGGTGTCCCTGTACACCAACGGTCCCTTCACCGACCTGTGCCGCGGGCCCCACGCGCCCAGCACCAAGCGGATCAAGTCGTTCAAGCTGCAGTCCGTGGCCGGCGCCTACTGGCGCGGGGACTCCAGCCGGCAGATGCTCACGCGCGTGTATGGGACCGCGTTCTTCTCCAACAAAGATCTGGAGGAGTACCTGGAGCGCCTGGAGCGGGCTCGCGCCAATGACCATCGTCGGCTTGGCGCACAGCTGGGGCTGTTTCACTTCTCCCGGTCTCGCCCGGTGCGGCGTTCTGGACCCCTTCAGGCACCGAGGTCTACAACGAGCTGGTAGAGCTGAGCCGCGAGATGGGCCGCGAGCGCGGATACGTCGAGGTCAAGACCCCGCAGATCTACGACACCTCGCTCTGGAAGACGTCCGGTCACTGGGAGAAGTACCGGGACAACATGTTCCTCACCGAGTACGAGGAGCGTTCGATGGCGGTCAAGCCGATGAACTGCCCCGGCCACTGTCAGCTGTTCTCGATGGATCGCCACTCCCACCGTGACCTGCCCCTGCGCATGTGGGAACCGGGCCTGCTGCACCGCCGGGAGCCCAGCGGCACCCTGCACGGCCTGCTCCGCGTCCGCCACTTCGCGCAGGACGATTCCCACATCTACCTGGCCGAGGACCAGATCCAGGAGGAGGTGGCCAACGTGCTCGAGTTCGCCTTCGCCACCTACCGGGTGTTCGGGTTGGAGGTGCGCCTGGAGCTTTCCACCCGTCCCGAGCAGCGGATCGGCTCGGACGAGCTGTGGGATCACAGTGAGCAGGCGCTGATCAACGCCCTGAACAGCCAGGGCCTGGACTACGAGCTCAATCCGGGCGACGGCGCCTTCTACGGGCCGAAGATCGACATGCACATGACCGATTCCCTGGGTCGCTCCTGGCAGCTGGGCACCTGCCAGCTGGACTACTCCATGCCCCAGCGCTTTGGGCTGACCTATACGGGCGCCGACAACGCCGAGCACACCCCGGTGATGATCCACCGGGCGCTGATGGGCTCCTACGAGCGCTTCATCGGGATCCTGCTCGAGCATTTCGCCGGCGAGCTACCGGTCTGGCTGGCCCCTCGTCAGGCGATAGTGCTGCCGATCTCCGACCGGCACCTGGCCTACGGGGAGGAGGTTCTGGGTCGGCTCACCGGGGCCGGGATCCGGGCCGAGCTGGACTACCGGCCGGAGTCGATCGCCCGCAAGATCCGGGATGCCGAGCTGCGCAAGGTGCCATTCATGCTGGTGGTGGGCGATCGCGAGCAGGAGTCGGGCACGGTCGGCGTGCGGGAGCACCGGGCCGGAGACGCCGGATCGAGCAGCGTGGATGAGTTTGAGCAGCGGTTGATGCAGGTGATCAAAACCCGCGCCCTCGGGTAGGAACCCGACGCTATACTCGCTGTGTTGATCCAAACGCTTAGCCACCCACGGCCGGAAGCCGCTTGAGCTTTCTTCGCCTCTCCGAGTAGTGCCGGTCCCTCGCAGGTTTGACCGGCGCCCGCCTGAGCGGGACACGACCCGGATCAACGACCGGATTCGCGTGCCCGAAGTTCGCCTGGTTGGCGAAGACGGCAAGCAGATCGGTGTTCTGAAGACCCCGGACGCTTTGGCCTACGCGCAGCAGCGCGATCTCGACCTGGTCGAGGTGGCCCCGGAAGCGCGTCCGCCGGTGTGCCGGGCCCTGGACTACTCCAAATACAAGTACGAGCAGGCCCAGAAGCAGAAGGCCGCCCGCAAGCACCAGCAGCAGATCACGATCCGGGAGATCAAGTTCCGGCCGAAGATCGCTCAGAACGATTACGACACCAAGAAGGGCCATGTCCAGCGCTTCCTGCTGAACAAGGACAAGGTCAAGGTCACGATCATGTTCCGTGGCCGCGAGGTGACCCACCCCGAGCGTGGCGTCGCTCTGCTGGACAAGCTGGCCGGGGAGCTCTCTGAGGTTGCGGTCGTGGACCAGTCGCCGATCCAGGACGGGCGCAACATGACGATGATGCTGTCCCCGTCCAAGGCCATCCTGGCCACCGAGGACGAGCACGCCGAGCCCACTGAGAGCACAAAGCGCCCCCGTCGTGAGCAGCGCATCGCCGAAGCGGAGGCCGAGGCGGAGCAGAGCGACAACGGGAAGCCCAAGGCCAAGCGGGCCGCCAAGGCCAAGCCGCCCGCCGAGGTCGAACCGCCCGCTGAGGCGGAAGTGGCGGCTGAGGCCGAGCAGACCGCCGGCGCCGAGCAGGCCACCGAGGCCGAGCAGACCGCCGGCGCCGAGCAGGCCACTGAGGCCGAGGTCCCGGTGGCGGAGCAGAACGGCACCACAGCCGCGGCTGAGGGTTCCGAGCCCAGCGCTCCGGAACCCACCCCCGCCACCACCGAGTAGCCCGCCGGCCGGCAGCACGGGCGGATCGGGCCTCCGGACCTATCCGGACAACCATAAGTTCACTCACCCCCTCCCAATCCAGGGGGCTAGGGAAGTTGTGGTGCTTATAGAGCCACAACTGCACCAACCCCTCCCCGGACGACGATCCGAGTGCACTTTTGGCTGTTGGGCTCGGCCACGCGTGAGCATCGCCCCCCTTCTGCTTTACTGAATCCCCGCAATGCCCAAGATGAAGACCCATTCAGGCACGAAGAAGCGCTTCAAGCTGACCGCCTCCGGCAAGGTGCGCGGCCGGCACTCTTTCACCAGCCACATCCTGGAGAAGAAGTCGCCCAAGCGGAAGCGTCATCTGGGCCAGCCGACGATCATGTCCGAGCCCGATGCCAAGCGGATCAAGGTCCTGCTGGGGCACAAGAAGCCGTAGGTCATGAGTCGCGTCAAACGTTCAGTTCACGCCCGTAAGAAGCGCCGCGCCACGCTGGAGATGGCCAAGGGCTTCCGGGGCGACGCCAGCCGGCATTACCGGACGGCCAAGGAGGCCGTGCTCAAGGCCGACCAGTACCGCTACCGGGACCGGCGCAACCGCAAGCGGGATTTCCGCCGGCTGTGGATCACCCGGATCAATGCGGCGGCCCGCCAGAACGGGATGTCCTACTCGCAGTTCATGCACGGCCTGCAGATCGCCGGCGTGGAGCTGGATCGCAAGATCCTGGCTGACATGGCCGTGCGCGACGCCGACACCTTCCGACGCTTTGCCGAGCGCGCCCGTGAGGCGCTGGCCGCCGGCTGAGCACCGCCGACACCAGCACCGCCACTCGGGCGCCGATCCGCAAGGACGGCGCTTTTTTTGTGCCCCGACCGACGAGCCGATGACGATCACCAGCCACCAGAACCAGAAACTCAAAGAGGTCCGCAAGCTCAACCAGCGCCGCAAGGCGCGGGACAGCGCCGGTCGGTTCGTGGCCGAGGGTGAGGATCTGCTCGAAGCGGCGGACGCCGCCGGCTGGACCCCGGTCGAGCGCTATGCCGCCGAGGGCAGCGGCCTGCCCGGCACCGAGGTCGACCCGGAGATCCTCGCCTCGGTGGCCGAGCTGGCCTCCGGGACCCGGACCCTGGCCGTCTACGAGGAGCGCTGGCTCCCAAATCCACGTGGACCTCTGGCCGTGTACCTCCACGGCCTGAGCGATCCCGGCAACGTCGGGACGATCCTCCGCTCCGCCGAGGCGTTCAATGCCTCGAGCGTGGTCCTGGGGCCGGACACGGCCGACCCCTACAGCCCCAAGGCGGTCAGGGCGAGCATGGGGGCGATCTTCACCGTGCCGGTCGCGCGGGCGGGGGGCGTGGGAGCACGGGCGGGGGCCATCGCCGGGCTGCCCGGGACCAAGATCGCCCTGGATGCGGGCGCCGAGCAGGAACTGGCAGCGGTGGCGGGGGAGGTGCAGGGGGAGATAACCCTGCTGGTCGGAGCCGAGCGCACCGGCCTTCCGGAGCAGATCCTGGCTCAGGCCGACCGCACCGCCCGGATCCCGATCTCCAACCATTCCCTCAACGCGGCGATGGCGGCCACGGTCGCGCTGTACGAACTTCGTAGGATCCCCCGCTCAGACTCATGATCGACCGCATCGAAGAGCTCAAGGGCGAAGGGCTGGCCGCCGTCGAGGAGGCCACCAGGACCGCCCAGCTGGAGGACGTCCGGGTCAAGTACCTGGGGCGCAAGGCCGAGCTGCCGAATCTCCTGCGCGGCGTGTCCGAGCTTCCCCCCGAGCAGCGGGGGGCCGTGGGCAAGGCAGCCAACCAGGCCCGCCAGCAGCTGGAGGCCGCGATCGAGCGCAAGCAGGCCGAGCTCGCCGCCCGGGAGCTCGAGGAGCGCTTGAAGCAGGACCGCATAGACGTGACCCTCCCGGCCGATCCGCTGCCCCAGATCGGCCATCTGCACCTGATCACGAGAACGCGCCGGGAGATCGAGGACGTGTTCATCGGCCTGGGCTTCCGGGTGGCCGAAGGGCCCGAGGTGGAGCGGGTCTACTACAACTTCGACGCGCTCAACGTGTCGCCGACACACCCCAGCCGGTTGATGACGGACACGTTCTACATCGAGCCGGCCGACGACATCTTCGATCCGCAGTCGCTGCTGCTCCGCGTGCACACCTCGCCCGTCCAGATCAGGGCGATGCAGACCCAGCCGCCGCCGATCTACCTGATCGTGCCCGGCCGCGTGTACCGGCCCGACAACGACGCCACCCACACCCCTCAGTTCCACCAGATTGAGGGACTGGCGATCGACGAGGACATCACCCTGGCCGACCTCAAGGGCACGCTGCTGACCTTCGCCCGGGCGATCTTCGGGCCCGATCGCGAGGTCCGCCTGCGCCCGCACTTCTTCCCCTTCACCGAGCCCAGCGTCGAGGTCGACGTGTCCTGCTTCAACTGCACCGACGGGGTGACCGCGGACGGGGAGCGCTGCCCGCTGTGCAAGGGCACGGCGTGGATCGAGATCCTGGGGGCCGGGATGGTCGACCCCAACGTGCTCAGCCACGTTCAGGACAACGGCTATGACCCCGAGAAGGTCCAGGGATTCGCGTTCGGGATGGGGATTGAGCGGATCGCGATGCTCAAGCACGGGGTGCCGGACCTCCGCCTCCTGTACGACAACGACATCCGCTTTCTGGAGCAGTTCACGTGAGGGTGCCGATCGAATGGCTCCACGAGTACTGCGCCCCTGAGCTCGACGCTCACGAGCTGGGCAACCGCCTGGCCCTGACCGGCACCGAGGTCGAGCGCGTGGAGCACCACGGCGTCCAGGAGCTGGAGTACTTCGTGGTCGGCCACGTGCTGGAGCGCCGCAAGCACCCGGACGCCGACCGTCTGAGCGTGTGCATGGTCGACGTCGGGCGCAGCACCCCGAGCCAGATCGTGTGCGGCGCACCCAACGTCCAGGCCGGCCAGACGGTCGCCGTGGCTCGCCCCGGCGCGGTCATGCCCGGGGGCGGGAAGCTCCAGAAGGCCAAGCTCCGCGGCCAGACCTCGGACGGAATGATCCTGGCCGAGGACGAGGTGGCGATCGGCACCGACCACGACGGGATCATGGTCCTCCCGGAGGCCATCGAACCCGGCACTCCGCTGCACCGCGTGCTGCCGATCTCCACCGAGGTGCTGGTCCTGGAGATCACCCCCAACCGCCCGGATTGCCTGAGCATCTACGGGATCGCCCGAGAGGTCCACGCCGCCACCGGCGCTCCCCTGAAGCCGGCGCCCTGGGAAGCCGACCCGGGCGCCAAAGCCGACCCGGGCGCCCAAGGAGACCTCGAAGGCGTCGAGATCGTCAACGACGCCGGCCCCGACCTGTGCCCTCGCTTCACCGCCCGGATCTTCGACGACGTCGAGATCAAGCCCAGCCCGGCCTGGCTCAAGGCCCGGCTGATGGCGGCGGGCCAGCGCCCGATCTCCAACGTCGTCGACATCACCAACTACGTGATGCTGCTGACCGGCCAGCCGTTGCACGCCTTCGATCTGGACCGGGTGGCCGGGCAAAAGCTCACCGTCCGCCGCGCCCGCGAGGGCGAGCAGATCGAGACGCTGGACGGCCAGACGCGCACGCTGAACCCGGACATGGTGGTGATCGAGGACGCCGACGGACCGACGTCGATCGCCGGCGTGATGGGCGGCGCCCGCTCGGAGGTCCACGAGAGCACCAGCACCGTGCTGATGGAGGCCGCCACCTGGGATGGCCCCAACATCCACCGCACGAGCCTCGAGCTCGGCCTGCGCAGCGAGGCCTCCGGCCGTTTCGAGAAGCAGCTGCAGCCCGAGCAGGCGATGTGGGCCCAGGCCGTGGCCGCGCAGCTGATGATCGACCTGTGCGGGGCCACCCTCCGTCCCGGCACCATCGACCTCGGCGGCCCCGGCCCCAAGCCGGCCGCGATCGCCCTCAGGCAAGCCCGCATGACCGCGCTGCTGGGCATGGAGATCCCCAACGAGCGGGCCAGCGAGATCCTCAAGGCGCTCGGCTTCCACACCGCCTGGGCCCAGGACGGGCTCGAGGTCACCCCGCCCGCCTTCCGCCGCAACGACGTCACCCGCGAAGCGGATGTGATCGAGGAGGTGGCCCGGATCCACGGGCTGGACAAGCTCCCGGCCACGCTACCGGCACGGCGTGAGTCGTTCGGCGCGCTGACCGAGCGTCAGATACTGGCCCGGCGGGCGACCGACGCGCTCACCGCCCTGGGGCTGCACGAAGTCGTCGGCTGGAGTTTCACCGGCCCGGCCGCCGAAGCGCGGCTGAGGCTCCCGGCTGCGGATGCCGTGAGAGTCAAAAACCCTCTGTCAAATGATC
>CAVUTV010000004.1:0-438624 GCA_963744525.1 uncultured Solirubrobacterales bacterium
GTTGGACTCAGCGCTTTGTAATGCGCTGCGCAGTTCGACAGCCGATATCCGGCTGTCTCGTACTTGGGCGGCCTCGTCGACGTATCGCTGCGCGTTTTCGCCGAGCCAGAACAAAACGGCTGGATATGGGCATACGCGGCTTTAATTGTCGCGGGCACCAGCCCGTTGGTATCACTGTAGCAGAAAAAAACTTGCATAGCATCCTTTCTGCGCTGGGTAGTAGAAAGCCTGACCTTCCGCCCTTGAAACCCCACTTCCTATGTACCCTCAGGACCGGACAACGCCGACCGGGCCGGCCATGTCGGTTTCGTGCCGATTTTGTTCTCTAATTCCGGGTCTGGGTGTCAAGCTCTCCAACGATCATCCTTGCCGGGCCCACTGTCTCTCCGCGGTAGGGGTGAACCCTCCGCATGATGGCGTAAGGTGACGCTGGCGGTTCAATGTTGCAATCGCGGTCGCCCTTTCAGACGCGCGCAAAAAATCGGTCGAACTCACCATCGCCATCGTCCCGGCTGGGACGTCTTTGCCTGCCGTGGGCAGGAACTCGGTAATGCCCTCGCTAGGCAGCAATCTCCTTCGTCGACCAGTTGAACTCTGTTCCATCGATCCACATGCGATGCAGAATGACAGCGAGCTTACGGGCGACCGCAACCTTGGCCTTGCGGAGCCCGTTGCGCTTGGCGAGCCTTACCCCCCAAGCCTTCACGGCGGACCATTTTGGCACGCGCGTCAGCAGAACCCCGGCTGCTTCAAACAGATAACTTCGCAGCATCGCGTCGCCGCACTTCGAGATGCGACCGGTCCAATCGACCTCTCCAGAAGCATGGCGTCTGCTGGTTAGCCCGACGTAAGCACCTACGCTTCTCGACCGCGCAAACCGTGCTGGATCGTCAATCGTTGCCTTGAAGGCGAGCGCGGTGATCGGACCGACCCCAGGCACGGTCATGAACCGGCGGACCTGGGCATCACGGCGCACCAGCTTCATAACTTTGCGGTCAAGCTCACTGACCTGCTGCTCGATGGCACTGCGCGCTTCGAGCAACGGTCTGATCGCAGCTATCAGCTCAGGACGGCCCTCGATCAACTCCTCAGCTCGCACGGCGAAGACATTGAACTTGGCACGACCGATGACGAGACCGAGGTTCTTGAGAAGGCCACGAACATGGTTCTCGAGATCGCGCTTGATCTTGACCAGCAACGCCCGGCTGGCCAGTAGCGCCCTGACCGAGTGGCTGTCGATATCCTTGACATGCACTTCCTTGAACCAACCCGTCTGCATGATGCGGGCGATCCCGATAGCATCGTTGCGGTCGCTGCGACAAACCCTGAAGTGTTATCAAAGACGATTGAGACCGGTGGCGAGAACTTGCTCAGCGGCCTGACGAATTTGCTCAACGATCTGCAGCGCGGAAAGGGCCGCCTCAGCGTTACCATGACGGATATGGATGCGTTCCGGCTCGGCGAAAATATTGCGACGACGCCGGGCAAGGTCGTTTTTCAGAACGAGATGATCCAACTCATCCAGTACACGCCGATGACAGAGCAGGTACGTAAAACGCCTCTGTTGATCATTCCGCCGTGGATCAACAAATTCTACGTCCTCGATCTCCAGCCGAAGAATTCGTTCATCCGCTGGTGTGTCGAACAGGGGCACACGGTCTTCGTAATTTCCTGGATAAATCCGGACGCACGTCTGCGAGACAAGAGCTTCGAGCACTACATGCTCGAGGGCGCTATCGCGGCGATGGCGGCAGTCGAAAAAGCCACCGGCGAGCGTGCAGTGAATTGCGTCGGATATTGTCTTGGCGGAACGCTTCTCGCATCGACGCTCGCTTATCTGGCAGCGAAAGGCGACGATCGCGTCAAGAGCGCAACCTATTTCGTCACGCTCGTCGATTTCGTGGAATCTGGCGACATGTCGGTCTTCATCGACACCGAGCAACTTGCGGCGCTCGAAGCGCGCATGAACGAGAAGGGCTACCTTGATGCGCAGGATATGGCGACCTCGTTCAACATGTTGCGTGCGAATGATCTAATCTGGTCGTTCGTCGTAGGCAACTACCTGCTCGGCAAGGAGCCGGTTCCATTTGATCTTTTGTACTGGAATTCAGATGCGACGCGAATGCCTGCAGCCATGCACTCGTTCTACCTTCGCAACATGTATCAGGAGAACAATCTGGCCAAGCCTGGAGGCATCACTCTCGACGACACGCCTATCGATCTGCGGAAAATTACGTCACCGACCTTTATTCTGGGTACAAAAGAAGATCATATCGCACCTTGGAAATCAGCTTATCGGGCAACACAACTTCTACGATGGTCCGGTTGAATTTGTGCTGTCATACCATGTCTCATTGATCAGAACCCGTGTGCCCACTGGCGTAATCCAATTGACATGATTTTCCAAGGGCGGTAGACGAGCGTATTCCAGGCGTAGCAGCAGTGATCGACTATATCGTCGTAGGATTTGAAGACGCGGTTCGAGAGCCAGTTGTCGCGCATGTACTGCCAGATGTTTTCAACGGGATTGAGTTCAGGGCACTTCGGCGGTAGGGCGAGAACGGTGATGTTGGCGGGAATGAGCAATCTTGCTGACAGATGCCATCCGGCCTGATCGACGAGGAGGACGGCATGGGCTCCTGGTGCGACTGCCTTGGCGATTTCCGCGAGGTGCAGGTTCATTGCCTCGGTATTGCAGGCGGGCAGGATCAGAGCCACGCCTGTGCCCCGTTTCGGGCAGATGGCGCCGAAGATATAGGTCGATGCGGTTCGCTGATCCCGCGGAGCGCTCGGGCGAGTGCCGCGCTTTGCCCACCTGCGGGTGATCTTGTTCTTCTGGCCGATACGAGCCTCGTCCTGGAACCAAATTTCTATCTTGCCGACGTCGATCGCCTTTTCGCGCGCGACTTCACCCAGGTGCGCTGGGAACTTTTTTTAAAATCCTCGATGGCTCCCTCGGCTTGCGCATGGTGGCGGGGTCGTGCCGAGAGCTTGCGGTAACCCATCGCGCGAAGCTCCCGGCTCAACGTCTGCTTGGCGACCGTGATGCGGAACTCCTCGTATACCCATTGCGAAAGATCGATCAGCCGCCAGCGCACGACCCCGTGGATCGCCGGGATCGGGCCGCTCTCGATCATCCGCACAATCGCCTGGCGTTGCACATCATTGAGCCTGGTAGGTTGACCTGGCGATTTGCCGTCAAGCAGGCCGGAGGCGCCCCGCGCGTTAAACCGCATCACCCAGTCCCGGATGATCTGCAGCGTTACGCCGCCAATCTTCGCCGCCTCGGTGCGGGTCGCCCCATCATAAATGGCTGCCAGCGTCAAAAGTCGCCGTGCCTGCGGGCCATCCTTCGTCTTCCTCGCAAGAGCGCGCAGCTGGGACGCCTTGAAGTCCCGGCGCAATGATACTGGAATAGCCATGACGAACCTCCATTGTTCGCCATCAATGAATCAGAGCAAAACTGATTTGGGAATCTGGAGGGTTCTGTGAGGTCGCGCTCACGCGAGGGCGCGGCAGGCGCTTATGACGCGACCTCATTGAAGCCGGATTGAACGAAGGCGCGGGAGGCTATGCGCGGTTTTGCAGCTATGGGGATTGTTCGAGATCGCAAGGCCCGATCTGCTAGCTCGGCGCGTGAGGCAGAGACACGAGATGTGCGCATCGGGGAAGAGTTGAGATCAGACGCGCTTCGCCGGAGATCGCGATAAGTTTTTTTCTGCATCGGAGGGTTGTTGTCGCGCAGTGTGACAGCACGGATTTGACATCGTCCGCGATGATTGAGACGATTTGTGTGGAATGGCGCATGATGATCGTCGTACACGGCATGATCTGGCTCACGATGTATCGCACCGGAACGGAGAGGCTTGAGGACCGCCGCCGCTGAAGCTGTGTCGAAAGCGCTCAATGATGCGCATGACGCCACCACAATCGGGACAGGCAGGAACCTCGGCCCAGGTTTGAGCTTCCGAATCCACAGGCGGTGGCTGGCCATCGTGTGGGGCCGCCCGCTCATGATCGAGAAGTTCGCGGCAACGGGCGAGCTTGGCAGCGCGATGACGGTTGGCCATAAAGCCGAAGTGGCGGATGCGGTGGAAACCGTCGGGCAGCGTATGAAGCAGGAAGCGGCGAATGAACTCGTCGGGCGTGAGCTTCATGATCTTTGTCGCGCTGTTTTGGCGATAGTCCTTCCATGAGAAGGCGACATGATCGTCGTCGAGTGCGACGAGCCGGCTGTTGGCGATCGCGACGCGATGGGTGTAGCGGCCGAGATAGGCCAGGACCTGTGCGGGTCCGCCGAAGGGCCGCTTGGCGTAAACAACCCAGTTGACGCGTTGCATGGCTTTGATGCGACCAGCGAAAGCGTCGAGTTCCGCAAGAGAAGCAAGATCGCCGAAGAAGCGCAAGGCGCCGGCGTTGAAGGCCGCGATCAGGCGTTTGAGAAAAAGCCAGCGAAAGAGCCGGGACAGCGGTTTGACGGCCAGGAAGAAGTTCGGTCGGCTGGCGATCCAGCGTATTCCGTCAGGTGACAGGCCACCGCCCGGCACGACACAGTGAAGGTGGGGATGATGCGTTAGCGCTTGTCCCCAGGTGTGCAGGACCGCGACGCCGCCGATCTCCGCGCCGAGCCGGCGCGGATTGGCAGCAAGCGTCGTCATCGCCTCAGCGGCGGCCTTAAAACAGGATGGCATAGACGACGGCCTTGTTCTGGAAAGCGATCGCGGCAATCGGTGCAGGAAGCGTAAAGACGACGTGGAAATAGGGAACCGCCAGCAGGTCGGCTTCTCGCGCGGCGAGCCACGCGGCTCGGGCTTTCCCCTGACACTTCGGACAATGCCGATTCCGGCAGGAATTATAGGCGATCTGCGTCATGCCGCAGTTATTGCAGGCCTCGACGTGGCCGCCGAGCGCCTCGGTTCGGCACGCAACAATGGCACTCATCACCCGCCGCTGGACCCGACCGAGGTGACCGGCATGATCACGACGATAGGCGTCGCCATGCCGGCGCAAGATATCGGCAATCTCAATGGCGGGTCTGTGCGGGCGGACGTCGGGGCGGGTCATAAGCCGCATCCCGGCCCCGTTGTCATGCCGGTGGCGTCACCTCCAGCGACAGGCGGTCGAGCGGGCTCTGCGTCGCCCGGATCGTATGGGTGGCGACCTGCGTGTAGCGCGCCGTCGACGACAGATTATTGTGCCCGAGCAGAACCTGGATGATCCGGATGTCGGTTCCGTTCTCCAGAAGATGTGTCGCGAAGCTGTGGCGCAGCGTGTGCAGCGTGACGCGCTTGGTCAGGCCCGCAGCCTTCACCGCCGACCGGCAGGCGGCGTGCAACACGGCCTGATCGATCGGATGACCTTCGTCGCGACCAGGGAACAGATAAACCCGCGGTCGGGCGAGCCGCCAATAGGTGCGCAGGATGCCGAGCAGTTGGGGCGACAGCATCACGTTGCGATCCTTCGCGCCTTTGCCGTGGCGCACCTGGATGACACCGCGGGCGCTGTCAATGTCTTCGATCCGCAGTCCCGCAACCTCCGAGGCCCTGAGCCCGGCCGCATAGGCGGTGGTGAGCGCGGCGCGGCTCTTCAGGCTCGACACCGCCTCGAGGAACTGCACGACTTCATCCGCGCTCAGCACGACCGGTAGCTTGAGGGGCTGCCGCGCATAGGGAATGCGCTCCGGGATCAGGGCCTCGCCGAGCGTGACGCCGTAGAAAAACCGTAGCGCACAGACGATCTGGTTCAGCGCCGGCCATGAGATGCCGGTCGAGACCAGATGCACCTGGAAGGCGCGGACGTCTTCCAGCTCCAACCGATCCGGAGATTTGCCGAAATAGCGGCTCAACTTCGAAACCGCGCTGATGTAGGATCGCTGCGTCGCCGGCGACAGATTGCGGACTGTCATGTCCTCGATCATGCGGCGGCGAAGAGGGCTCAAATCGGCCATCTCAATACTCCTGTCTGAGGGGGTGGGCTGCAACACCCACATCCTCTCAGGCAGGAGGTGCTCTACGCCACCTCACCGTTCACGCCGCGGTAGCGGCTTCGTTCAATCTGGAGGGTTCTGTGAGGTCGCGCTCACGCGAGGGCGCGGCAGGCGCTTATGACGCGACCTCATTGAAGCCGGATTGAACGAAGGCGCGGGAGGCTATGCGCGGTTTTGCAGCTATGGGGATTGTTCGAGATCGCAAGGCCCGATCTGCTAGCTCGGCGCGTGAGGCAGAGACACGAGATGTGCGCATCGGGGAAGAGTTGAGATCAGACGCGCTTCGCCGGAGATCGCGATAAGTTTTTTTCTGCATCGGAGGGTTGTTGTCGCGCAGTGTGACAGCACGGATTCGACATCGTCCGCGATGATTGAGACGATTTGTGTGGAATGGCGCATGATGATCGTCGTACACGGCATGATCTGGCTCACGATGTATCGCACCGGAACGGAGAGGCTTGAGGACCGCCGCCGCTGAAGCTGTGTCGAAAGCGCTCAATGATGCGCATGACGCCACCACAATCGGGACAGGCAGGAACCTCGGCCCAGGTTTGAGCTTCCGAATCCACAGGCGGTGGCTGGCCATCGTGTGGGGCCGCCCGCTCATGATCGAGAAGTTCGCGGCAACGGGCGAGCTTGGCAGCGCGATGACGGTTGGCCATAAAGCCGAAGTGGCGGATGCGGTGGAAACCGTCGGGCAGCGTATGAAGCAGGAAGCGGCGAATGAACTCGTCGGGCGTGAGCTTCATGATCTTTGTCGCGCTGTTTTGGCGATAGTCCTTCCATGAGAAGGCGACATGATCGTCGTCGAGTGCGACGAGCCGGCTGTTGGCGATCGCGACGCGATGGGTGTAGCGGCCGAGATAGGCCAGGACCTGTGCGGGTCCGCCGAAGGGCCGCTTGGCGTAAACAACCCAGTTGACGCGTTGCATGGCTTTGATGCGACCAGCGAAAGCGTCGAGTTCCGCAAGAGAAGCAAGATCGCCGAAGAAGCGCAAGGCGCCGGCGTTGAAGGCCGCGATCAGGCGTTTGAGAAAAAGCCAGCGAAAGAGCCGGGACAGCGGTTTGACGGCCAGGAAGAAGTTCGGTCGGCTGGCGATCCAGCGTATTCCGTCAGGTGACAGGCCACCGCCCGGCACGACACAGTGAAGGTGGGGATGATGCGTCAGCGCTTGTCCCCAGGTGTGCAGGACCGCGACGCCGCCGATTTCCGCGCCGAGCCGGCGCGGATTGGCAGCAAACGTCGTCATCGCCTCAGCGGCGGCCTTAAAAAGGATGGCATAGACAACGGCCTTGTTCTGGAAAGCGATCGCGGCAATCGGTGCAGGAAGCGTAAAGACGACATGGAAATAGGGAACCGCCAGCAGGTCGGCTTCTCGCGCGGCGAGCCACGCGGCTCGGGCTTTCCCCTGACACTTCGGACAATGCCGATTCCGGCAGGAATTATAGGCGATCCGCGTCATGCCGCAATTATTGCAGGCCTCGACGTGGCCGCCGAGCGCCTGGTTCGGCACGCAACAATGGCACTCATCACCCGCCGCTGGACCCGACCGAGGTGACCGGCATGATCACGACGATAGGCGTCGCCATGCCGGCGCAAAATATCGGCAATCTCCATGGCGGTCTGTGCGGGCGGACGTCGGGCGGGTCATAAGCCGCATCCCGGCCCCGTTGTCATGCCGGTGACGTCACCTCCAGCGACAGGCGGTCGAGCGGGCTCTGCGTCGCCCGGATCGTATGGGTGGCGACCTGCGTGTAGCGCGCCGTCGACGACAGACTATTGTGCCCGAGCAGAACCTGGATGATCCGGATGTCGGTTCCGTTCTCCAGAAGATGTGTCGCGAAGCTGTGGCGCAGCGTGTGCAGCGTGACGCGCTTGGTCAGGCCCGCAGCCTTCACCGCCGACCGGCAGGCGGCGTGCAACACGGCCTGATCGATCGGATGACCTTCGTCGCGACCAGGGAACAGATAAACCCGCGGTCGGGCGAGCCGCCAATAGGTGCGCAGGATGCCGAGCAGTTGGGGCGACAGCATCACGTTGCGATCCTTCGCGCCTTTGCCGTGGCGCACCTGGATGACACCGCGGGCGCTGTCAATGTCTTCGATCCGCAGTCCCGCAACCTCCGAGGCCCTGAGCCCGGCCGCATAGGCGGTGGTGAGCGCGGCGCGGCTCTTCAGGCTCGACACCGCCTCGAGGAACTGCACGACTTCATCCGCGCTCAGCACGACCGGTAGCTTGAGGGGCTGCCGCGCATAGGGAATGCGCTCCGGGATCAGGGCCTCGCCGAGCGTGACGCCGTAGAAAAACCGTAGCGCACAGACGATCTGGTTCAGCGCCGGCCATGAGATGCCGGTCGAGACCAGATGCACCTGGAAGGCGCGGACGTCTTCCAGCTCCAACCGATCCGGAGATCTGCCGAAATAGCGGCTCAACTTCGAAACCGCGCTGATGTAGGATCGCTGCGTCGCCGGCGACAGATTGCGGACTGTCATGTCCTCGATCATGCGGCGGCGAAGAGGGCTCAAATCGGCCATCTCAATACTCCTGTCTGAGGGGGTGGGCTGCAACACCCACATCCTCTCAGGCAGGAGGCGCATCTACGCCACCTCACCATTCACGCCGCGATAGCGGCTTCGTTCAATCTGGAGGGTTCTGTGAGGTCGCGCTCACGCGAGGGCGCGGCAGGCGCTTGTGACGCGACCTCATTGAAGCCGGATTGAACGAAGGCGCGGGAGGCTATGCGCGGTTTTGCAGCTATGGGGATTGTTCGAGATCGCAAGGCCCGATCTGCTGGCTCGGCGCGTGAGGCAGAGACACGAGATGTGCGCATCGGGGAAGAGTTGAGATCAGACGCGCTTCGCCGGAGATCGCGATAGGCTTTTTGCTGCATCGGACGGTTGTTGTCGCGCAGTGTGACAGCACGGATTCGACATCGTCCGCGATGATCGAGACGCTGGGAGCGAAATGACGAATGATGATCGTCGTGCACGGCATGACTTGGCTCACGATGTGTCGCATCGGAACGGTGATGTTCGAGGGCTGGCGCGTCTGAAGCTGTGTCGAAAGCGCTCAATGATGCGCATGACGCCACCACAATCGGGACAGGCAGGAACCTCGGCCCAGGTTTGAGCTTCCGAATCCACAGGCGGCGGCTGGCCATCGTTTGGGGCTGTCCGCTCATGATCGAGAAGTTCGCGGCAAAGGGCGAGCTTGGCGGCGCGATGGCGGTTGGCCATGAAGCCGAAGTGGCGGATGCGGTGGAAACCGTCGGGCAGCGTATGAAGCAGGAAGCGGCGAATGAACTCGTCGGGCTTGAGCTTCATGATCTTTGTCGCGCTGTTTTGGCGATAGTCCTTCCATGAGAAGGCGACATGATCGTCGTCGAGTGCGACGAGCCGGCTGTTGGCGATCGCGACGCGATGGGTGTAGCGGCCGAGATAGGCCAGGACCTGTGCGGGTCCGCCGAAGGGCCGCTTGGCGTAAACAACCCAGTTGACGCGTTGCATGGCTTTGATGCGACCAGCGAAAGCGTCGAGTTCGGCAAGAGAAGCAAGATCGCCGAAGAAGCGCAAGGCGCCGGCGTTGAAGGCCGCGATCAGGCGTTTGAGAAAAAGCCAGCGAAAGAGCCGGGACAGCGGTTTGACGGCCAGGAAGAAGTTCGGTCGGCTGGCGATCCAGCGTGTTCCATCAGGTGACAGGCCGCCGCCCGGCACGACACAGTGAATGTGGGGATGATGCGTTAGCGCTTGTCCCCAGGTGTGCAGGACCGCGACGCCGCCGATCTCCGCGCCGAGCCGGCGCGGATTGGCAGCAAGCGTCGTCATCGCCTCAGCGGCGGCCTTAAACAGGATGGCATAGACGACGGCCTTGTTCTGGAAAGCGATCGCGGCGATCGGTGCAGGAAGCGTAAAGACGACGTGGAAATAGGGAACCGGCAGCAGGTCGGCTTCTCGCGCGGCAAGCCACGCGGCTCGGGCTCGCCCCTGACACTTCGGACAATGCCGATTCCGGCAGGAATTATAGGCGATCCGCGTCATGCCGCAGTCATTGCAGGCCTCGACGTGGCCGCCGAGCGCCTCGGTTCGGCACGCAACAATGGCGCTCATCACCCGCCGCTCGACGCGACCGAGATGACCGGCATGGTCACGACGATAGGCGTCGCCATGCCGGCGCAAGATATCGGCAATCTCGATGGCGGGTCTGTGCGGGCGGACGTCGGGGCGGGTCATAACCCGCATCCCGGACGCGTTGTCATGCCGGTGGCGTCACCTCCAGCGACAGGCGGTCGAGCGGGCTCTGCGTCGCCCGGATCGTATGGGTGGCGACCTGCGTGTAGCGCGCCGTCGACGACAGATTATTGTGCCCGAGCAGAACCTGGATGATCCGGATGTCGGTTCCGTTCTCCAGAAGATGTGTCGCGAAGCTGTGGCGCAGCGTGTGCAGCGTGACGCGCTTGGTCAGGCCCGCAGCCTTCACCGCCGACCGGCAGGCGGCATGCAACACGGTCTGATCGATCGGATGATCTTCGTCACGACCAGGGAACAGATAAACCCGCGGCCGGGCGAGCCGCCAGTAGGTGCGCAGGATGCCGAGCAGTTGGGGCGACAGCATCACGTTGCGATCCTTCGCGCCTTTGCCGTGGCGCACCTGGATGACACCGCGGGCGCTGTCGATGTCTTCGATCCGCAGTCCCGCAACCTCCGAGGCCCTGAGCCCGGCCGCATAGGCGGTGGTGAGCGCGGCGCGGCTCTTCAGGCTCGACACCGCCTCGAGGAACTGCACGACTTCATCCGCGCTCAGTACGACCGGTAGCTTGAGGGGCTGCCGCGCATAGGGAATGCGCTCCGGGATCAGCGCCTCGCCGAGCGTGACGCCGTAGAAAAACCGTAGTGCACAGACGATCTGGTTCAGTGCCGGCCATGAGATGCCGGTCGAGACCAGATGCACCTGGAAGGCCCGGACGTCTTCCAGCTCTAATCGGTCAGGCGATCGGCCAAAATATCGGCTCAACTTCGAAACCGCGCTGATGTAGGATCGCTGCGTCGCCGGCGACAGATTGCGGACTGTCATGTCCTCGATCATGCGGCGGCGAAGAGGGCTCAAATCGGCCATCTCAATACTCCTGTCTGAGGGGGTGGGCTCCAACACCCACATCCTCTCAGCCAGGAGGCGATCTACGCCACCTCGCCACGCACGCCGCGACAGCGGCTTCGTTCAATCGTCAACGAGTCACTATTCCTGAGATTTGGTATCAGCGTCTGGCCACATGGCCGGAGTGATTAGTGCGCCCGGTTCAAAATATGGCCATTGGACAAATTCGTCGAATCCAGCGACGGCCGACGAATGGTTCAAAACTGCGACCGAGTGTCCGAGTTCGTGGTGGCCGCACTGGAACGAGTGGGTGACGACGTTCTCAGGGGGACAAGTCGCGCCCCGGACGCCCGGCGAGGGCTTGTCGGTCATCGAAGACGCGCCGGGATCCTACGTAAGGGTCCGCTCGGACGCATAGGCAGATCAAAGAAGCACCGGCCTTGTCCGGATGGGTCAATCGAGTTCGGCTTGACCTTGCGTTGTCTACTTCGGTCTACTTTGAGCTTCGGACATATCGCTGCTCCGCACTGCCATTCGCCGACATTGGTTCCCTGTCCTCGTCGACTAAATTCGGCGCACTATTTGCGCCACGGTAGTAGCATCGACAGCCCCTCCCGGTAACGGCGCTGCTCGTCGCCGAAGATCAGGCCGCGCTCTTCTAGCCAGTCACCGCAACAAGGTCAGCTCTTACCTCAACATCGGACGTGAAGGTCGACGATCGGATGTTATGCAATGTGAACTCGTCCAACCCAAGGAAACAACATGACCAACGACAATTCGCTTTCTAGAACTCAACGACCGCATCGCGGTATTTCGACAATCTTCGACAGTTGGTCGAACAAGCTGCCGCATCTTCGGGCGCGCAAGATGAAGAGCGGACATCCGAGCGCATCGCAGCAGCAAGAGCAACTCGATAAGCTGGTGAAGAGCGGGACGCTATGTTGAAAAAAAGCAGCGAAGCGGGGACCAGAGGTCCGGTCCTGCTCAAATTTAGATGGGTCAAAAACCGGAAAAGCTCTGTACGAGCATATGTTTTCTACTTCGCCCCTGAAATTACGCGCCGCTGTGCTTCCTTTCATGCTCAATAGCATCGTTGTTGGGCATTTTGATGTAAACCGACAAGGGGGGCGGGCCATCGATACGTTCAAAACGGATAATTGGCCGGCCGTAAAAGCAACAGCAAGGTAAGCTATGTTGAAGCACTGGCTCTTTGACCTCATTGGTCACGTTTCTGGCCTCAGCGATGCACAATTAGACAAATTGAGAAATCGTTGCCGGCGAACAAGGCTTTGATCGATCTGCTCAAGAGAGCGAGCCGATGATCGACCAGGCGCAAAAGCTGTACGTTGAAGCTGAGCCACTGATCGATGAAGCAATGAAAGAGTTGCAGACTGTGGGGCCCGCGATGCAGATTTTGATCGATGTTATCGAACATCATGTCAACAAAGGTGCTCGCCGGCAGAGGCCGCAGAAGCAGTCCGCACGGCGCTTGACGGTTCGATCAAGAGCGTCGCCCAGGATCCTCCGATCGATCTCAAAACGAGCTGCGTAACCGTGTTTGGAGGAACCGGCTTTATTGGCCGGCGCATCGTGCGCTATTTGTCCGAGGCCGGTGCCACGGTGCGCGTTGCATCGCGGCATCTTTCGCAAGCTGGGCAGGCTGGGGACGACCACGTCACACAGATTGCTGCTGATGCACGTGACGACCGTTCCATCGAGAATGCCGTAGCGGGCGCCGACAGCGTGGTCAACGCCATTAGCCTGTACGTGGAGCACGGACGCGATACATTTCATGCGGTGCACGTCGAAGCGGCCGCCAGGATCGCGAGCGTAGCGCAGCGCGTAGGGGCCAAACGGCTAGTTCACTTATCAGGAATCGGCGCCGATGCGGCCTCACCTTCACCGTATATTCGCAGTCGCGGCGAAGGCGAGGCGGCCGCGCAGACCGCATTCCCTGGCGCAGTCATCATCCGCCCCGCGGTGATGTTTGCGTCGGACGACAGCTTTCTCACGACAATTCTCAGCCTGCTTCGGGCCCTCCCGGCCTATCCAATATTCGGCGATGGCCGGACGAGGCTCCAGCCGGCGTACGCGGATGACGTTGCTGCGGCGATTGCAGAAGTTCTGCGGCAAAGCAAAAGGCCGTATCCTATCTATGAACTGGCCGGCCCGCGCGTCTATTCATACGAGGAGTTGTTGCGGACCATTGCCCGTAACGCAGGCTTGCGGCCGATGCTGATGCGGATGCCGTTTGCCATGTGGAATGCACTTGCCGGCGTCGCCGAAACGCTACCGCACCCACCCCTCACGCGCAATCAGGTCGAGCTTATGCAGATCGACACCACAGCCTCAAACAACTTGCCGGGGTTTCGCGTGCTCGGCATTTCGCCGCGATCGCTCGAAGACGAACTTGGAGCGATGCTCAAGCAAGGCAAATGAGGAAACGCAGGACAATTGCGGCAAGTTAGCGAGGATGGAGCCGACCGACATCCGATACGTCGAGGCCATCTCCGAATTCGGTCAAAAACGACCTGGCGTCGGTCGCAATTGAAATCAGCTCTTGCTCCAATAAGGCAATGAGTACGCCATTCGAATGTCATGAAATGTAATCCGTCCAGTTCAGAAGGAAAGAATATGAGCAACGACGTTTCGCTCACGCTACCCGAACTCAAGACCGCATCGCGGTAATTCGCGACAATCTTCGACAGTTGGTCGAACAGGCGAACCGGACGAAGCAGACATGCAGCACCCCAGTCGATTTTCGTTAGAAGATGATGCCGACGAAGGCAGCTACAGCCAGCACGAAGACCGTTGTGAGGGCAAAGATCCAAATCATCCGAAACTCTTCGCCATCTTGATTGGCCTGCTTCTTGTTGCCAAGTGTCGTGGGCATCGGAACCTCCTGGTTAAGAGCACCGGTGCCTGTCTACTAGCGCTGGGCAGCATTCCTGAATGTGACGGATCTCACATCTCACTGGTGTGTGAAGAGACGTAACCCATCCCGCGGTCAGGGTAGTGGGCGATCCAGAGGCCACTCCTTAGTCAGCAAAGCAGTATCGCCGAACTCGCTGACAGTTAGCAGACGATGGTTTGAGGACGATGCCGAGCGACGAAGGTCCGCTGCTGCCAACACCAAAACCGATGAGGTCAAAACCTCCAAATCGTCCGAAGCTCTTACTGCCTCATATCCAAACGAGAGGCGGAGCGGACTTGTCGGACAGTTACTTCGCGAGCAAACTGGTCAAGTCGTCGCTCGAACAGCGAAGTTCGTCAATCTGCCGCGACAATAAGAGTGCACTCGTCTTCAATGCTTCGATCTTCCAACTTTCGGGATGCAATTTCTCAAGTTCGGCGATTTGATCGTTGAATGAAGCTAGCTCAAGATGAAGGCGCTCGATTTCCGCGCTGTTCCTAAATGGCTTCCACTCTCTCCGTGCTCGCATGGTTGTCCCCTTGCGCTGGTCACGCCTTCGTGAACGATGTTTGTGGCAACAAAAGGAAGCCGTTCCGTCCCCATTGCGGCGTTTACGCGGCTAAAGTTTCGCTGTGATCTACTGAGATTGCTCGCGCGTCAGATGGGAAAGCCACCCTTTTGGGACACGAACCGATCCGATACCGCTGATAAAAGCTTTTCGGTTCACCAGGGGTTACCTGTTGATTTTGATTTCATTAGCTCGTCACGTCACTTCTGCGCAGCTTGATAAGAACTCGGAAATCTCTGAAAATTGAGCGCCCGCCACTACTGAACCGGCATAAGCGCACACCAAGACGATCAAGATTCGAATGATTGTGGACATTGCTGCCTCTTTTGTTTGTTTGAACGAGGGTACCTCTGATTTGTTTCGAGCCAGTGAGCAAAGGTGGTTTGTAGGGCGTTCAAAGGCTTGGTAAACAGTTTGTATTTCGTTCGATGCTTTAATCTTACCTTCGTTGAGAATCAGCATATCGATCGTGGAATGTGTGGCGCTGCTGATGCCCTTGCACCAACCATTACGCCAACCGTGTTGGCTTAGGCGGATGCGCGGTTCGAGGATGACGCTCGTGAAGGAATATCGCCAGACTGTTCCGAATGGTTGGATTTACGGGAACCGCGGTTTCGAATAGTCGTTCCTGCACGTCCCGAGGCAGATCCGGCCAAAGCTCAAGAATCGCGTGACCTAACAAACGTTCGAACTCGCTGGCAATGTCGCTCATTTATCTTATCCCCCTGCGTAAGGAATAGCGCCCCTTACATTCATCATGCTAGGCATGGCGGCAGTCCGGCAACGGAACAGTTATCCACGAAAATCTGTTGCCTCACCCATGGTAAAACCAGCGCGATGGCGGTCACCGAGCCGTCGTGCGCGGTTCGATCTTTCTTGCTGTCTCGAATAGTCAGTAAAGCGTAGGATTGGCGTGTGTGCCGTTGATCCGAACCGTGCACGCTGAACCGGGCCGGGAAGTAAGCATGTCTGAAGAGGAATGGCTGCAGGAAGAGAACGCTCTTTCTGAACGGGTGACAATGCTTTGCCAAATGTACGGAGGCAGCGCGAAGAACGTCGGTTCGAGTGATTTCTCAGCGGATGACGAAATGGGCCAACACGATCTAAACCGATATGAAAAAGCTCGCAAGGAAGCTTTGAAAATAGCTATCTTACTAAAGGACGCGTTCTATCGCGATTCCGCCTTACACTGCGTTCTCGACATGTGCATGAAGGCCAACGATCTGAAGTTTGCGACGGCAATAGCAAAGGCAATTACGGTCGAGACAATTCAAGATGCGATTGTAGAACAGCATGGGGAATTCTTCGTGCTCAGTGAGCGGGATGGCCGGCTGCATCCGACCGCATCAGCGGGACTTCTTCCTACGCTGAAGTAGCAAGTCGACGTTCTGCTGAGTTTTAGACGCCTGACCTCATTTCAGATAGGACAGCACAGCTGTCTTGATCAGCGTCGTCGCCGGTGACAAATTTGCGGTACCGGAGATCGTTGACCCGACAAACTGGCAACGCACGATCGCGCCCCCTCTAAGAGGCCGCTGTGCGCCCAGAGGCGATGACCGGCACGGCTACGTTCGACCGCCGCTCGACGCAGTAAGCCGCCTCGCAAAACACAAAGCAACGGCACAAGCCGTCGAGGGAAACCTCTCGGCGGCTTTGTTGTGCACAACTAATGTCTTTCGAGGGTTTTAACTTGAGCCTATTCGATCGACGCAGATAGCATTCCCTTCGCGGTGTTCTCCCCCACAAGAGGACGCCGACAACCTAAAGAGCCCCGCCCGCTGGACCCCCAACGGGCGGGGCTTTCTTTTTCAAGGGACCGATCATCGGATCGCCCGATCTCGCGAAGGTCAGCGCAACGCGAAACCCGCCGCGTGGCGTCGTAACCTTAACCACGATAGTGATGCCAAAAGGAATGAAGACCACGGGCCAGCGATCTGGGCGTATGCTATTCAAGGCATATGATTATTGTTCGCTCGCTGCTGTTGCTTGGGCTTGTTTTGGTCGCACCTGCGTTCGCTGAAGAAGGCGGTGCCACGATCTATGGCGCTGGTGCGGTCTCCTGTGGCCAATGGCAAAAGAGACCTCGCAATCAGGGTTCAGGCGGAGGCATGGATCGATGGATTTCTGTCTGGCTACAATCTTGCGTCCACTGGTCCTGACTTTCTTGCAGATACGCCCAACGACAACGGCGCGAGCTTTTATATCTGGATTGATAATTATTGCAGCAGCAACCCGATCGACAGGGTCACGACAGCGGTGTTTGCGTTGAAGAACGAGTTGCTATCGCGGGCGCGATGAAGCGCTCGACGCTGGATCGCCGAGGCTTTGGACGTGAGCGAAATGACAATCTGGCATTGGTCGGCTGGCCCTGCACTGCGCTTTATTTTTTGATTGGGTCAGTACCGCTGGCTTGATCGGCATCGCTGTTGGTGAAAGATTTGCCCGATCGGGACGTTGACCCGACAAATTGGTACCGCTTATCGCGCCCCAGGAAGCCGCTTAAGCGCCCAAGAGCGAACGCAGGCACGGATGTTCGGTTCGTCGACGCCGCGAGCTGCCTCGCAAACGCAGCGCAACGGCACAAGCCGTCGAGGGAAACCTTGGCGGCTTTTGCGTGTTACAATGGTCAATCTTGGAAATGGGTATGGACAACATTTAACTTGAGGCTATTCGATCGGCGCGGATAGCATTTCATCCATGCGGTATCGTTGCCCCCAAGGAATACCGACGTATAGAGAGCCGCGAACCCAAGAAGGCGTAACCCACGGGTGGGGATTTTACTTTACCATCCCTGGCCACGACCTCAACGTCTAGCCAATCCTGAGCGCCTCCCGGAACCGCCTCTAACAACCTGTCAAGTTGAATTGCCCGCTATCCACAAGGTCAGTAGGGTTGTCTTTTTCTTCACGTTGTTGCGGCAGATAACAGAACCCAAGCACGGGAGAATCCAATGAACATTTCGGATTGCCGCAAAATGCAATTATGGTGCTTGCAACGAGCGAAGAATGATCCCGCACAGAGCTGGAAGTGGCTCGGCGAAGCGGAACGGTGGCGAGCACTCGGAAGCAGTCAATCTCAACAAACTCAGCAAGCGGGCCCGATGAGTATGGGGCCGTACACCGTCAATGGTGATGTCCGCAACAAACAGCAGGGGTGAGTGATTGATCGCCTGTCGGCGAAAAATTAACCGCGATCCTTTTTTGCTTTCGGCCGGCGCTTCAATTTCATATTGCGTGTTCCGGACAGCCTCGGAAGGCAGCCATAAGTAAATGTGAAACTTTCGAGCGCCGCACGCATTGCCGGCTAACCCGCCAGGTTCGACTGTCGCACTCGATCGACCGGGCGTGTTGTCGCATGCGCGCCCGGTCGTCTTCCTTGCAGCGTTTCCAAAAAATGGACGAGCGTCGGCTACACTTATTTGCCGGGCGGCTTGAATGCCCCGCGAAGTTCACTTGCCGTTTGCCTCACTTTCTTAATTTCGTCCTGCGTCCACAGGCGCGTGAGCTTTACATGATGGAGAGTGCCGCTTTCCACCGCAATGCCGCTGATCGCCGGTGCCGCGTTAGGATCAGGCACATCGACGATCACCAACACGCCGGGACCATCGGTCCCAGTGCTGTACATTGAGATCAATTTGCCACCGGCGGCTTCAGCCAGCTTCTTGACCGCCTCGTAGCGATTGGTTGTTGGATTTTCCATGATATTGCTGAGAGCTTTCGGTGTGTATTGTCCTGTCAAACAAAAGTGCATGGCGATGTTCTCCAATTTGGGTTGGGTCGTCGCTGTAAAATCAGCGCGAGTTTGGGAAAACCGCTTTCATGATCCAGCCGATTGAGAAGGCCGGTGATGGAGTTAATAAAGGTACATTTTGATATTTTGATTACAACTGAAATAATGGCTGACACCGCTTCAATTGCTTGCATAGGTCAGTCAAGTTGACCTGAACCCTTGGCGCATTGGTCGATCGCGCTTGCTTAGGATTAATCGCGCGTGCGCTTTCTCTTTAACTTAACAACGTGTTGGTCGCTCGAGCGGTAGCGGTGCCAAATCAAGATTGCTCCGACTATAAGTGCAGGTGCCACTGCAGCGCCGATCAAATAACCCGGTAGCGACACCGGCGAAATCCAAACAATTGTCAACGCCGCGACCAGCCAAAGCGTAGCCAATATCAATACGAAATCGATCGTGGGGAAGCGCAAATAATAGGAAAGTGCTGTGCCGATAACGGCCGGCGCGATCGCCGCCGCGATCATGTAAACCGTCAATTCCTTGGGGGTCAGATAGTCGATCACCATCGACCCTAACAGCCAAAGAGCAGAGAACATGATGGCGATGTCAATCGGGTGGCGCACGTAGAGAGTGTAGAGCCTGGACCACCAATCTGCAACGGTCGTGTCTCTCGCTCGTTATTAGTCCGGCACCAGCAGCCGGAAAGTTGCATGGTATTGGAGGCTCTGCTTGCCAACGAGCGCAGTGGCATAAAATTGAGCGCCGTGGTTGGTATATGTTCCGTTGAAGCCGAAGGTGACCGGTCCCATTCCAGCAGTAGGGTAGCCCGCAGCCGGAGCCGGCGTGTGTTCTTGGTCGGTCAATTCGCCTTTCCATCTTCCGCCGGAACAACTGTACTCGCCATCGAAATAAAAGAACTGAGTGCCGCCTGACATCTTCCCGTCGCGCAACACCATGACGCCGTCCGCGCCACCAACGACGCCGTCCAGTGCTTTCGAGCTGTAGAAGTAAAGGCCGTTCCTAATCATAGCCCGCTCCGTTCGAAGCGCGGCTCGATTTTAACGATGCAAATTAAAGATTACAACTTTCAAACAAATCCGGCGTGTCGGGTGCTTCGACCTCGCGTGCCGTCGATGGGTCGCCGCGGCTTGACGTGTTCTCCTGTGCGTCAACCGCGGCGATTCCAATTCTCATAATGAAAGAACAATAAGATGGAATCTTTTAAGATTGGCGTATGGATCGCGGCGGCGCTTGTTTCCTTGCGCGGGCGTCGTCGCGGTCGTCGGGGCTATATGATCGATGTCCGCTATGCCCCGGATACAAAATTCCGCATCGCAGCGAATGACACGATGTGCCAAAAGCGGAAGACCTACTCGATCGCCTCGTCTGCACGGGAGAGCAACGAAGGCGACACGGTGAGGCCCAGCTCTCTTGCTGTTTTTAGATTGATCGATAATGGGAATTGAACCGGGAATTCGATCGGCAGGTCGCCCTGTCGACGAAATACGCCGCACGGTGATAGCACCAGCGCAAATCGACGCCGTAGCTGACCAATCCCCCCGCCATCACATGTTCGCGATACCCGTAAACCGTCGGTAGCCGCATCGCTAACGCCGACGCGGCAATTTGCGGACAGTTGAGCAGAAGAAGGCTGGTCTGAAGCACGATCACCACATCGGCGTGTGCGTTTCCCAATTCGCGCAATGCGCCTTCAATATCTTCTGGCCGATTCGCATCCGCCGCCACGACCTTCAGACCGACGGCCTGACTTGCAGCCTCTAGCTCCGGGACCTGCGCTGCTCCCTTAGGATCGTTCGAATTTGTAAGCAGCCCGATGGTGCTGGCGTGCGGCACAATTTCTCGTGCGAGTTCGATTTGTTTCGCTGGCAATCCAGCGATATAGGGTTCTATCCCGGTGACGTTGCCTCCCGGCCGCGCCTCGCTTGCAATCAGGCCGAGGTGAACCGCGTCGCCGAGAGCCGGGCAGACGATCGGGATCGTCGAGGTCGCCTTCCTGAGAGTAACTGCTTCGAAGGTGGCTACCGCTAGAACGACGTTAGGCTTGAGTTGAACGATTTCCTCCACTGCCGCAGGCCAATGATCCGGTTTACCGTCGCCAATGTGAAACTGCAGGTCGAGGTCATGGCCTAAGACGTAACCAAGCTTCTGCAGACCTTGAGGAAACTGGCCTAAGAAGCCCACGTACGGTTCGACCTCTTTCGACGCCGGAACGAACGCCGCAATGGCAATAACCGGAAGCTTGGAGGAAGTTCCGGCACGCACCATACGTGGTCTAATCACTCGCGTTACTGCCGCGCCGCCGACAATGGTGATGAAATCCCGCCGCCTCATGCTGTCCCCAATCGGAAGCCGCCGCACTGCGCAATAGCCAAAGCCTAGCACACTGCAACTGAACAACGAGGAACAAATGGCACCGGCCAATGTCTCATTCGGGTCATGTGTGGACGACGCCCGCATTGCAAGGAGATTTTGACGTTCGGCTTGCGGTCGGGTGCAAGTCATGTGTCCGGCCTGTTTGCGCGGCACCATGACCGCTGGCCCTGATGTAGTTCGCGGATCAGGTCCCAATCAATCGCCCGGGCTTTGACGCCCATGACCCAGAAGCGGGTTGTCCCAATCGACGGCTCGACCGTTTCGCATCACGCCATTGTCACCCTCGCAATTCGATTGTCTTGCTCCGCCGTCGCCTCATGCTCCCATTGCCAAGCTTCTTCAGGTGGCTGCAGCAAGTTGTGGCGCTCGATAGTGTCCTCCTTTGGCCATGATCGCCCAAGCGATGCGCGCCATTTTGTTAGCCACCGCAACGGCGACAAGCTTGGCCGGCTTCTTCGCCAGCAGCTTCATAATCCAAGGATGCTTTTGCGGATGCCGCCGGGCCTGTCGAACAACGGCTGTTGCACCAATTCGAACGTGGTGCTGCCAACCAGCCCACACGGCATTACTTTAAACCCACCAAGAAGGATCGAAAATGGCAGGTAAGGAACGACGACATATTGCGATTCTCAATCACAAACATCGCGGTCCGCCACCGATGAAGGTCAAGCCGATCAAAGCGATGATCATCGCGAACGTTGTGAAGAAGAAGGCGACCACGACATGAGTAGCAGCAAAGATCAACACGCCGGAAGCCTGCAAGGCTTGGCGCATGTCATCGCACGAAGGCTTCAAGCCATGCGGGATATTGCATCGGAGAAGAACGAGCAGCCCCGAGCGGGAGATCTGGCGCATCAATTCAAAGTCATGTGCGAGAGGGAAACCTTATCCGGCGCGCCGATCACGACCGCGGAGATGTTGCTGCTGGCGACTGAATTGGTGCCGCAAGCCACGGCCAGGCTACGCGAGCCAATTGCAGCTTGATGCACTAACCGAATTCTGGCCAAGCGTCGGATGTACACGCTTTGGCGGAATGAACCCCGGCGAGAAGGATTGGTGTTTACGTCACCTCTCCTCTTGCTGGGGATTTTCAAAAGCAAAACCCCACTGAAATTTCAACCTGATACTTCCTCTCACCGCTATAGGTTTGCCATGTTTACTACCGCTACATATTCGATAGCAAATAGCACACGCGCTGTGTTATCTGGCCTCTATAGTGCGCTTGCCCTGTTCGATGCAATGCCAGTCTCTTACGCGAAAGCGTTCCTCGCCGTCGCCCGGCATGAGGGAGAGACGGTAGACTATTATGCGCGCGTCTGCGGATCAGGCTCTGCGCCGATGTCGAAACGCCTGAACGATCTTTGCGAGACCAGGCGTAAGGGCATAGCCGGATACGGTCTCCTAACGTCGCGACAAAATCCAATGGATCGACGACTGGCGGAGATCAGGCTGTCGCCGAAGGGGAAGGCGTTGGCGGAACGGATTGCGCGGATGGTGGGGACGATGCGGTGACCTACCTGCATTACAAAGGTCAGAGGGCGACCCCATGAACTTCATTTGCGCGGCTTCATTCTTCTCCATTGATCCGCTGGGACGCCATAGTCGGGAGGCATACCGGTGCGACTGGAGACGCTACCGATCCAATTGACTCCCAACTCTTGGTGAATTCGTTTTCCTAAATCGACCACGTTCAAGCCTTCGTATAAAGTGAATTTGTCCAAGAGTTCGCCCGGATTGCCATGATAGACATACGTGATTTTCCCGCGCAGATAATGAAAGGCGACTGCTTGCACGGGATCGCCTGGTGAGTTGACGAAACAACTGAACGAATACTGTTGTGCTTCAGCAATTTGGCTCAAAACCACGACGGGAGGGACGTTGTTCGGCATCGTAAATGACTGCTTCTCCTCCAAGGTGACTGTGTAGCTGCGAAAGCCAAAGGCGCCGTCCACGTTGCTGACGGCTACCGGGTGTCCGAAAACAGAAGGAACATTCCTGCGCTCAATAATCGACCGCATGGATCCTATCATATCAAACGTTGGCAGCCTGGCCTCGGACTGCTGGCCCGTAGTGAGCATGGGATCGATAAACGTCAGCCCGGTGAGTTTCTTCTGGCGAAATTGTTGGAACGCTTCGAAACCAGCTTGATCACCGATCCATTCAGTAGTTCGATTTTGAATAATCTCGCCACCAGATATCAGTGCAAATTTTGAGAGGGGAGGTCCGAACGCGACAATGAACTCGACGCCATGATCGTATTTCAAGTGCGCCTCAAGCAAATGATTAGTCACGGCGCCATAAGTAGCCCCTTCTTGCTTCGGGGCCGCCTCAATCACCGTTTTTGCCAAATCTGGTGACCCCGAGAAGCCCACAGCAAGCGTCTTGTTCAGAATACAAATCTTGGGGAACTGCCCCGCCGGACCAAGTTGCTCGTTGTTGAGCGGAATTCCAGTGTCGGAGACAAGAGAAAGAACTGTGCTCTTCTTTTTCGCAACCACAAGAGTCATTTGATGCTAGGGTTCAGACTCAATTGATCCAATAGGCGACGATGGCGGCGAGGTGGACGGCAGCCAAGAAATTTCTGGCAAGTTTGTCGTAGCGAGTTGCGACACGCCTGAAATCCTTGAGCCGGCAGAAACATCGCTCGATGACGTTGCGCCCCTTATAGGCGCGTTTGCTGAAGCTGTGGAGGGTAATCCTGTTGGATTTGTTTGGAATGATGGGCTTGGCACCACGATCAACGATTTCGGCGCGAAAGCCGTCGCCGTCGTATCCTTTGTCGCCAATGAGGGCAGACATGGGTGGCGCAAGCTCCAAAAGGGCCGGCGCTGCGGCAATATCTGCGTCCTGGCCTGGAGTGAGATGAAATGCGCAAGGTCTGCAATCAGGGTCACTCAGCGCGTGGATTTTCGTGGTCCGCCCACCACGCGAACGGCCGATCGCCTGTTCATGCTCCCCCCTTTTCCGCCGCTTGCCGAGCGGTGAGCTTTGATCGAGGTGGAATTGATCGACAAAGTTACGCTTTCCTTGCCGCAGCGAGCGAGCGCCTCAAAGATCGCCTGCCAATGTCCGCGCTTAGCCCAGCGATTGAAACGATTATAGATCGTTGTGTAGGGACCATAGTCGGGCGGGCAATCGCGCCAGCGTGCGCCGCACTGAAGCATGTGAATGATACCGCTGATAA
Organism: uncultured Solirubrobacterales bacterium; assembly: GCA_963744525.1. Lineage (GTDB taxonomy): Bacteria > Actinomycetota > Thermoleophilia > Solirubrobacterales > Solirubrobacteraceae > Palsa-465. The sequence goes on from CAVUTV010000004.1 coordinate 23,868, forward strand.
TGCGTCGATCGTCTTCGCGCGCCGGGCCTGTCTGGTTCGTTGGCAGATGCGGCTCTATCTGAGCCCACTGCTCGCCGTTCAGCCAAAACAGTCCTTTGCGCATCGAAGCCCCCGTGCCGAATCAAATCGGCGCAAGGGAATCACAACCCGCTAATTAGGTACAGACCCTAGTCGCCGGGGGTGCCGTCATCTAGGGGGTTTCGGTTCACGCAAACGCTTCATGACAAACTCGATATTATAGGACTGGATCTCGCGCCAGGTCTCGACCACCGTCATATCGATCCTTTGGGTAACGCTCGAAATACTCTCGCGCTAGTTGGCGGGCGGCGATCAGGGTGCGGCGTGATCATGGCTCATTGAGGAACTGGTCAAGGACTGCCGAGTTCTTACACCAAGTTGTTACGCCGTCTTCTTTCAGATGACCCATTAGGATCTCAGTGACCTGGAATAGCACGGCTGAGAAGTCCTCTTTATCGTTAAGGTCGATCGATACCCCCGACCGTTGGGCCTTGGCTATCGCGAGGTCAATCAGCCCCTTCTTACCACAGCGCATCTCACGCACCTGGGCTGCCGCTACGACGGTTATCGCGTATCCGTAAGGTGTGTATTCGTGAGTTTCTCGTCGAGGATATCTCGGGCGAGCGCAGGGTCCGACTGCAGCGTCACCATGACCAACAACATGAGTGACCGATTCATGTTAATGTCGCCAGCCAGGGATGATCACCAGCGCGAAGAGAGCCACCAAAGCAAGGACACCAAGTGCCGATATCCATTGCCGGATCTTACGCACGTCTTTGGCTATTCCTGAAAGATAGGAGACAACGAGGACCATATCTTCGCGGGTGTGAACGGTTGCCATGCGGACTGCTTGATCCGAATAGTCGATACCCTGTTCGCGCTGCTCGCTTTCAGTAAACCGACCCAAGCGTTGCAAGTCTGCCGCCACCTTGTCGATATCTTCCATATGTTGCTACCTATCGCTCGGGTCGGTTGGAATGCGCCGGGCGTGAAATGCAATAGTACTCAAGTGTCCATTCATTTGTGAGAGTTGTTCCCAGATCTTTAGTAGACAAAACACGCCGATCAGGCCCAGGAAAAACATTACGAAAGCTAATATTTGCATGTGATTGCCTGCTTCGGTCAGAGAAGATCGGCTCTCGCAGTCATGACTAACTCGATATTCGCCTTCAGCGGGCAGGTTGACCCACAACAGGCAACCCGCGCGGATCCCAAATCGTAGCGCACGAGGGTAGTGACGTCACGCCGACTTGTAGCAAGACCGACACGGCCAACCACATGATGCTGGCCTTCGTCTTATCCAGCCACGCCAGCACGAGCGCCAACAGCGTCAATGCCAATGACCCGTACTGTAACCAATGTGCGAGGTCGCAATACCAAACGCTCATTTCCCCTTCACCTTGCCCCTGATCGACAGCCCCAACCGCTCTGCTCGAGTGAGAACCGTCGTCACCGGCCGGTCGAACTTGTCGGCGATGGCTTGAGCCGTGTGTGTCTTCGCCAACATGATCAATTCACGATCGTGTTTCAGCGGCCATCCGCCTCGTCGAAATTTGATCTGATCACGGGGAATAGCTGATCACTCCCAGCACCCTTTGCAGGGCGACCATGGCGCCGAACACTATTACGACGACGGCGATGAAGGCGGCAGTACGGCAAAGGCAGCTCATGGGATCGAGGTTTACACCAACCGCAACGTCAGTTGCCGCCACTGGCGACCCTCATGCTGCTCGACCAGATCCTGGATCGGCGCCGGCAGCTCTCGACCTTCCAGATCGCATCGGCGCCGCAACTCCTCCGCGACGTCAGCCGAAACGTCGTGGCACCAGCCTTCAACGGGATTGAAACCGAAGATTCCGACCGGGTTCTTGTACTGGCCGGCGAGCAGATCTTTGATGACCGTTTCATAGTCGGTTTGCGCTACATCGGCTTCCCGCCAGACCCGACCGAGATGGCGACCGAGATCGTCGACGACGAGGTAAATGTCGCGGTCATTACCGCGCGGAACGATAGAGGGCGACCAGGGCATTACTCAAACTCCACCCGACAACCGAGTGGCCATTTGATTTGTTCCGGGCGTTTGGGGCAACAGGCGGCTCGGCTTGAGGCTGAAGGTTTTTCCCGTCGCCCGCCATCAAGCGATGGGAACAGAGCCGGAACGATGTGCTGGTTTCGTTCTTGGAACTGGCGATTGGGACGAGCCCTTGGCTTACTAAATCCGATCCTGTCGATCAAATGCTGGAAATTCCGACGTTTGCATAAGCAACACCCGCTCAACTGATGCCCAGCTCCGAGCCGTGACCAAGGACTGGTAGGGCCGGGCAGGAAAACGGGGACGCCGGGCTTCTTTTGGTGGGTTCTGCGTAGAAGACTTCGGCAATCGTTCTACTATTGAGAGGCGAGTCGGCCTTCGAGCCGGCTTCAACTAAGCGCCGGGGTTACTTCTCTTTAAGTAGACAGCGTCGGCGACGGGTCTCACCATTGAGGGGCGAGTTGGCCTTCCTGAGCTGCACCCGGTTCCGAAGACACCGAGTTTGGTGTTTTATGGAACAGGAGGTGCGTCATGGAGAGAAGGCAGTTTACCCGAGAGTTCAAGCTTGAGGCTGTGCGGCTGATCAAGCAGCGGGGCGTGTCGTATGCACAGGCGTCGAAAGACCTTGGTGTTCATCCGACCCAATTGCGCAATTGGGTGAAGCAGCTTTCGGATGATCCGCAGCACGCGTTTCCCGGCCAGGGTCAGATGAAGCCGGAGCAGTTGGAGATTGCGCAGCTCAAGCGCGAGGTGCTCAGGCTGAAGGCCGAACGGGACATCCTAAAAAAAGCCGCGGCCTACTTCGCGAAGGAATCGACGTGAAGTTCGGTTTTGTGGCGAAGCACCGGGGGATCTGGCCGGCGGAATGGTTGTGCGAGGCGCTCGGTGTCTCGCGGGCTGGGTTTTATGCGTGGCTGACACGACCGCGCAGTCGGCGCAGCCGGAGCGAAGAAGAGCTTGGCGCGAAGGTTCGTGCCAGTTTCCTGGCGAGCGACCGGACCTATGGCGCCAGGCGGGTGTGGCACGACCTGCTCGCCGAAGGGGTATCGTGCGGGCTGCACCGGATCGAACGATTGATGCGGCTGCAGGCCCTTAAAGCGCGCCCGCGACGGCGTCGACTGCCGCCCGATCTGGGGGAGCGGCAGGTCGCCGCCGTCGCTCCCAACGTGCTCGATCGCAGCTTCGTAGCGCCCGCGCCCAACCGCAAATGGATCGCTGACTTCACGTATGTTTGGACGGCGGAGGGATGGCTCTATGTGGCCGCAGTCGTTGATCTGTTCTCGCGGCGGGTGGTCGGCTGGTCAATGAGTGCAGCGATGACGGCACAGCTCGTCACCGATGCCTTGGTGATGGCGATCTGGCGACGCGGCAAACCGGATGCGCTGCTGCATCACTCCGACCGTGGCAGCCAATACACCAGCGAGCAGTTCCAGCGGTTGATGGCCGATCACGGCGTGGTCTGCTCGATGAGCCGGTCAGGCAACGTCTGGGACAACGCGGCGATGGAGAGCTTCTTCTCGTCATTGAAGACCGAGCGGACTGCGCGCAAAATGTATCGAACGAGGAACGATGCCAAGGCCGACATCTTCGATTATATTGAGCGCTTCTACAATCCGAAACGCCGGCACTCGACGATCGGTTATTTGAGCCCTATCGAGTTCGAACGGCAGGCTGGATTAGCTTAAGCCAGTGTTAACAGAACCGGGTACAGCTCATCCGGCCGGTCTTTGTATCCTGAAGCCTGATGACCGCGAGGCATGTCGCGGCGCACGATTATCTAAGGACTATTGGAGAGTCCATCTAATGAGCGAAGCAGTTTCCACCCAGCCGCGGCCGCGTATTCGGGCCAATAATCTTTGGATCCGCTGGGCCGGGCCGAACGGCGATAAGATAGTAGCGCAGTGCTTCGAGGTGCTGATGGGTTTTGTCGAAGGGTTGATTGATCCGACCGCCACATTTCGCACTCGCTCCACTGGGCTGCCGGGTAAGGCGCGCGAAACGGACAGGGTGAGTCACCGAGCCATCGCCGACCTCGCCGAAGACGAATTGATCACGCTGAAGGACGCCAGCGAGATTTTCTTCGGTGGACGTGTCACGGTCGCTACCTTGAAAGCAGAGCACGCCAAGGGCCATCTCGACATATCTAAATTCGGGCGGTCGTATTTCACGACGCCGGCCAAACTGAAAGCTATGGAAGCAAAATGCCACGCAAAGCCTCCGGCCCGAAGCTCTGGTTCGATAAGAAGCGAGGAACCTGGACAATCCTCGACGGTCGAGGGCGTCGCCGCACGGGATTCACTGTTGATGAAGCTGGACGGGCTGAAAAAGCCCTCGGGGAATACATCGCGGGGAAGCACGTCGTCAAGGACAGCGCAACGCCGTTCATTGCAGACGTCTTAGCGGCCTACGCGACGGAACATTTAGCTCACAAGGTAAGCGGCGATCACATTCTTTACGACATAAAGAAGCTGGGAAGATGGTGGGGCGAGAAAAGGGTGGCGGAGATAACAGCCAAGACATGTCGCGCGTATGTGAGCTTTCGGAATGCGCCGGGCTGCTCTCGGCGGGAGCTGGCGTTCCTTGGTGCAGCGATCAAGTTTTGGCATCGGGAGCATGGCCCCCTGACGGTCATACCTGTAATCGTTTTACCTCCGAAGCCTTCACCTCGTCAGAACTTCATAAACAGACAAGAGGCAGCGGCGTTCTTACGCGCTGCAAGGCGGACACCCCATCTGGCTCGGTTTTTCATCATCGGTTGGTACACCGGGTCGCGGCGGGATGTGATCGCAGGAACGAAGTGGTCAATGATTAACTTCGAAACCGAAGTCATGCTTCGCAAGGAGATCGGACATATCGAAACAAAGAAACGAGCGCCGCCCGTTCGAATGCCGGCGCGGTTGATCGCGCACCTGAATCGTTGGAGGAGAATGGACGATAAGGGCGTCGTCTATGTCGTCAACTGGCGAGGGAAACGGATCGCGCGACCGGTTAGTTCTTGGGAGCGGGTGCGCGAGGAAGCCGGGCTTCCCGAATACGTCACCCCGCACATCCTACGGCATTCCAGAGCGACGACGATGATGCGTGCCAAGGTGAATCCTTGGGAAGCTGCGAACGCACTGGGAATGTCCTTACAGGTATTGCTATCAACCTATGGCCATCATCATCCGGACTGGCAGAAGAGTGCGGCGGAGGCCAGATGAGTTACCACGGTGTTACCCGAAACAAACAAAACCCTTTAAAAAAAAGGTTTTTAAATAGAAAGGCTGTGATGCTGGATTTCAATCGCATGGAATCAACGATAAGCCAGCGCCAAAGTCGAAGCTAGTCGATCGGGTGGCCGATCATGGCAGCGAGATCGCGCACCAGACGATCGGACATCTGCCCGGTCACCGGGAGCTTGTGCTCACGCTCAAATCTCTGGATCGCGGCCTGGGTATCCGCGCCGATCGTGCCGGTTGGCTTCAGTTGGCCGTAGCCATATTCCGTCAGCACCCGTTGCGCCGCGGCCACGCGGTGCGAGGCCTGGGCTGGATTGACGATGGTCTCGTTGCGGTTAGAAGCCGGGATCGGTGCCGGCGGTCGCGGAATATTGGAGGAGACCACAGGCGGCGCACTGGTGGCCTTGACCAGATTGGTGAGCGGATCCGCGGCTTTCGGCTCGGCTGACTTCAGTTCCGGTAGTGACACATCCACAGGTTTTGTCGCCAGTTCAACCGGACGCGGACGCGGCAATGGACTGGCAGGCGCCAATCCCGCCGCCGGAATCGCGACGACCGAACCGAACATCGGCGCAGCATGATGCCCTGCTTGCAGCAAAAGCGCGTTGGCGATAATCGCGCTGACCGCAGCGAATGCCAGCGCGCCCGCCACCATATCTTTCGGGCTATGGAGAAAGATGCGCATCACGAAACCGCGCTCTGCGCTCGCTTCAACCGTAACGGCACTCGCGCCGCGGCGACCGCGCGGCATGTCGTCTTTGGATTTAGGCACTTTTCTTCACCTGTCGAGCCTGGCTTTGTGGTCCGGATCGCGACGCCGGGGTCAGCGTGGCGATATTGCTGGCTGGTTGTTGCGCCGGGGGCGTAAACGCCAGCGGCAACGTCACGGTCACGGTGGTACCTTCATTGATCTTGCTTTGCACAGAGATCTCGCCGTCATGCAACCCGACCAGGCTTTTGACGATCGACAGCCCGAGGCCGGTTCCTTCGTGCCGCCGCTGATAGGTCTTGCCGGCCTGGAAGAAGGGATCGCCGATGCGCTTGAGATCGTCGGCCGCGATGCCGACACCGGTATCGGTGACGCGAAGCAACAGGCGTGATCCCTCGGCCGCGGCCGAAACGGTCACCATGCCGCCGCGCTCGGTGAACTTGATGGCATTGGAAACCGAGATTCAGCACGATCTGCCTGAAGGCGCGCGGATCGCCGTTCATGAAGGGCAAATCCTCCGGCACACGGGTTACGAGATCGATCCCGTTTTCCCGAGCCTTCAATGCAAGCAGGTTGCAGCAATTGAGCAATGCTGTGCGCGGCGCGAACGGCTCCGGCGAAATTTCGAAATTGCCAGATTCCATCTTGGACATGTCGAGGATGCCGTTGACCACCGACAGCAGGTGCTGGCCCGAATCATTGATCAGCTGGGCGTATTCCTTGCGGCGCACCGCGTCCAGCATCAACGCATCCTCTTGAACGATCATTTCGGAGAAGCCGATGATGGCGTTAAGCGGCGTGCGCAGTTCGTGGCTCATGGTAGCGAGAAACCGGCTCTTGGCCGCATCCGCTTGCTCGGCGGCGGTACGCGCCATGTCGAGCGCCTGTTCCTGGATTTTCCGGTCCGTGACATCGCGCATCACAGCGACGACCTCGAATTCATGCGCTGCCGTCGCTTGCGGCGCCTGCTCTAGCGGGCGGCAACGCATCTCGACCCAGATGAAATCGACCGGATTGTTAGGATGACGCTCGCCGCCGCGCGGCGCATCCCGTCTGAGACGAAATTCCACGCTACGCGCCTCGCCGTCGCGCGCTGCGTCCGAAAGAGCCGTAAGATAGGCCGGACGATCGGCGACGTGGACGCGGTCGAACAGACCGTGGCCGAGCAGCCGGGTTGCCGGCGCTCCCAGCATCGTCTCCGCCGCAGGCGAAATAAATTGCACCGCGCCGTTACGGCGATGGCGTGAAATCACGTCGCTCATGTTTCGCGCCAGCAGGTGGTATCGATCTTCCTCGACGTTGAGCAGCGAGACGGTAACGCGCGCCAGCAACTCGGCGCCGAATGCGAGCCCGGCGGCATAGAGCGTCGCCGATGTCACACCGAACGCCGTGAGCATGCCGCGCAAGGCCGCGCTCGTATCCGACACCGGCAACATGTCAAAATGCCCAAGGGCGATCAGCAGGCCGCCACTCGCCAGCGCCAGCGCCGAAGCAAATGCGACGACGCGGCGCGATGCCGAGAGTGCCGCTTCAAGCGGCACAACGACAAGCCAGATCGCTGCAAAGGATTCGATGCCGCCGGTTTTGATTGCCAGCGTCATGACGAGACCTGCCATCGCCAGCGACGATAGAACATGAGCGCCCTGGTAGCGGCCGGTGCGCGACAAGAACCATGACAGCAGGATGGGAGCGATCAGCCATGCGAATGCCACAGCCTCAAGTGCTGTGGGCGCGCCGCGCATCGCAAGATAGACCGGGAATGCTGCCAAAACCGCCAGGCTTCCGAGCAACCGGGGCGCGATGAACGCGCGATGACGCGCGCGCGTCAGCGCGTCGTATCGCGCTGACGGATGCAGCAGCGCATCAAGGCAATCGCGAATGGTATTCAAAACTGTCACAGCTTTCGCGCCTCGGTTGTTCGCCAAACAGATGCGCCGGAACGCTCCCTTTATCGTTGCGCCACCGTGTCAGAGCGAAATTAAGCGAACGCTAAGGCGGTCGGCCCAGCGGTCGAAGACCCCGCTTTCGCGGGCTTTTCGAACGTCTGGAGACTGCTCATTCGGCGCAGATGGTGAACGTCGGGTTTCCAAGCCGGCAAGGTATGGTTTCGAAATGGTGGATACGCCCACGCCTCGTCGAATGCCGGCATCAATCGAAAATTTACACCGAATCAAATCAGTCGGGATTTTCCCAGATTTTCGGCGATTTAAATTCAAAGCAAACACTTGCGATGTATCGACGACTGTTAGTCAAGGACCGATTGCGCGGATCAACCGCAACGGGATCAAGAAGGACGACCGGGGTCGCGAGATGTTTTTCCTGCTTCGCATGGCATTCTGGCTCGGGCTGGTGCTCGTGCTGCTGCCGAGAGAGAAGACCCCTGACGCGGAAAAGCTGCCGCAGCTGGGAGCGTCAGAGGCCGTGTCCGCAGCGACCGCGGCGGTGTCCGACATGAGTCAGTTCTGCAAACGTCAGCCGGCCGCGTGCGAAGTGGGCGGCCAGGCCGCGACCGTGCTCGGCCAACGCGCCCAGGCCGGAGCGCGCAAACTCTATCAGATCATCACCGACAAGCGTTCACCTGAACATACGGGCTCGATCGACGGTATCGAGAATGCAAGTCCTTTATCCGCCGAGGTGGCGCAGAGTGATACGCTGACGCCGGACGATCTTGCGGCGGAATGGCGCGGTCCCGCCGCCATGACCACGAATTAGCATCAAAACCAGCAGCATTTTTCATCGGGCAATATCGCTTTCGACCGCCGACGATCCTATATATGGCTGCCGGGATTGAGCGTGGGACACGATGACGATCGACGAGATCAGGGACAATTTTGCACTGCTGGACGATTGGGACGACCGCTATCGGTACGTCATCGAACTCGGTCGCACGCTTGATCCGATGCCGGAAGCCGAGCATTCCGCGGCAAACAAGGTTCAGGGCTGCGCCAGCCAGGTCTGGCTCTCGAAGCAGATCGACCGCGGCGACCCTAACGAGCCGCACTTGAACTACCTCGGCGATAGCGACGCCCATATTGTGCGCGGACTGATCGCGATCCTGCTGACGCTGTTTTCCGGCCGCACGCCACAGCAGATTCTTTCCACCGATGCCATCGCGGTGTTCGACGAATTCGGCTTTCGTGAACATCTGACCCCGCAGCGCTCCAACGGCCTGCGCGCCATGGTCGAGCGCATACGCTCTGACGCACGCGAGGCGCTCGCCACCGCCTCTTGAAAGTTGTCCCTTCGCTTCATCGGAGAAGTTCAAATCGCGGCAAACCACCTGCGTGGCGCTGGCACGAAAATATTTGAAGTTATTTTCGCCGTCGTTGCTGCTGGCCAAGTCCCATTTTTTTGGCAAGCTGCGAACGCGCTACCGCGTAATTTGGCGCTACCATCGGGTAGTCGGCCGGAAGGCCCCATTTGTCCCGATATTGTTCCGGCGTCATGTTGTATTGCGTGCGCAGGTGACGCTTTAACGATTTGAATCGCTTGCCATCCTCAAGGCAGACCAGGTAATCGGGCGTCATCGACTTTTTGACCGAAACCGCTGGCTTGGCCGGCTCCAGCGGGGTCTCGATCCGCCCAGCCGAGACCCGCAGCAACGCCGCGTGAATCTGGCTGATCAAGCCCGGGATTTCGGATGCCGGCGTCGGGTTATTGCTGACATAGGCCGAGACGATATTCGCGGTCAGGTCGATGAAATTTTTGCTGGTAGCGTCGGTCATGGCCTGAACCTTTCGAAGATCTAACCACGCAGGTCAAACAGCATTCCGCGGCGTCAATACGCCTGCGGAATTATTTGCTTCCGTTGGATATGAGCGGATTGCCGCCGACGTGACAAGAACAACAATGTTTATTTTTCGGGGTTATGTCTGCCGAAAGGCAAGCCGGCTCATGGGCGCTGGTCGAGATGCGCGCGCAGCTCATCAATGGACGCGAACCGCATCATGCCTTCGGGCATTTGTGCTTCGATCGAGCCATCGGAATACAGGGAATACGCCATTCCATCGACGACACCCGATTTGAGAACTGTCACTGGCGGCTGACTCTCGTTTCGCTCGGCTGGCGGTTGGCGATCTGCGCCGGCCGCACCCGCGCTCGTCTCGGTAAACGTCGATGGTGGGCGGCTGATACGCCGCGGCAGCGGCGTCTCAACTGCCTTCGAGCGTTCCGATTGGGGCCACGCATCGTCAAACGTCGCTGGCGGCGCGTCAGTTGATTTGAGGGGCGGCGGCACGGCAGCCTGAAGCGGGCCAGTATCCTGCGCGGATGGATCGGCCGTTCGCGCCTCGGCGCGCTCGCGTTCCTTCCGCGATGACGAGGAGAACAACAGATTGCGTCGCTGCTTCAGAGCCGGCGCAGCCTCGTCGGTCGTCGGCACGTCGTTGCGCGCGCGATCGCGAGCCGCGGCTTCCTCCTGCCAGGGCGCGGGGGGCAACGATGAGGGTGGCGCTGCCGGTTCTGTACCAGCTGGCTTCGCAGACGCGGGCTGGTCGCGACCGAAAGGGAAACCGTCATTGTCCGGGGTATGGTCGTGTGGGGCGGTTGCCGACCGCAACGGAGTTTCCGGGCGCGACGTTGCGACACCCAAGCCCAGTTGCAGCGCGACGTGCTTCAGCTCTCGAACGATCGCCCAAAGACTAAGCATGATGGCGCCGGTGCAAGCCGTCACCGCCCCGGTGAGGATCAGGGTATTGCCGAAACTGAATTCCTGGACCGGAATTCCCGAATCCGATCGCCAAGAGGCCGGCCAACAAAATGCCAATCCCGGCGATCAACAACGCAACCATCATCGAATCACCCCCCAGGCCGTGCCCTAAAATGCTCACAGCCGCCAATGCTAAGATACCGTCATATTGCGCATATCGCCAATCAGCAATTACGGCTGTCGTTCCGCGCCAAATCCTGTTCGCCCGGCAAGGAATATAATCCGCGGCCCGGATTTCCGAAAATGCGATGACGGGGCCGGCTTCGTTTGCTCCGATTGATGCACCGCACCAGGGAAATTACGCCACAATTGACAATTACTTGGAAATGGAACTGCGCTATATGGATGCCGGGAAACGAGGCCCAAAAGCGCCAATGCTTGGGCACCAGGGACACCGGGTTAACCAATAGCCATGTCAGCTATCACGACCTCCACCATTGACACGCCTTCGCGGCGCTCGGTGGAAAGGACCTGCGACGATCTCGCGATCGTTGTGCTGGCTGCGGTCGGTTTGATCGCGAGCCTTACGTTTCGTGATTACGGGTTAGGTTGGGACGACTACACCCACGCCGAATATGCCGATCTGCTACTGCGTATGTACGGTTCCGGCTTTAAGGATACCGGCGCGCTGTCGTTCGCCAATCTCTATATGTATGGCGGTGGCTTCGACATGGCGGCGGCGCTGCTGCACAAAGTCATCCCGCTCGAACTGTTCGAAACCCGCCGGCTGCTTGGTGCCATCGTCGGGATGATCGGGCTTGTGGTGACGTGGCGGCTGGGCCGGCGCGTCGGCGGCCCGCTCGCTGGACTGGCGACGCTGCTGCTGCTGGCGCTGTGCCCTACCTTCTACGGGCACATGTTCATGAATCCAAAGGACGCGCCGTTCGCCGTTGCGATGGCGATCCTGATGCTGGGCCTCGTCCGTTTGGCCGAGGAATACCCCTCGCCTTCGCCGCGGACCATCTTGATCGTCGGTCTTGGCGCCGGCCTGTCGATCGGTTCACGCATTCTTGGTGGGTTTGCCCTGATTTATGCGCTGGTTGGCTTCGCGCCGCTGTTACTGGAAGAGATCCGCACCCAGGGCGGCCGCGAAGCCACCAGACACCTCGTCCACGTCGCCTATGTGCTGCTGCCCAGCCTGATCCTCGGCTATCTGGTCATGGGGCTGATATGGCCGTGGTCGATCATGGAACCGGGCAATCCATTCGGCGCCGTGAGTTATTTCTCCCACTTCTTCGAGAAGCCGTGGAAGGAAATGTTCGATGGCGCGCTGGTGTCGGTGCCGGACATGCCCTGGTCGTATCTGCCGACCTTGTTCGCGCTGCAGCTTCCTGAAGTGCTGCTTGGTCTTTTCATCGCCGGTGTGGTCGGCACGCTCATTGCGCTAACCCGCAGCGAAGTACCGGCACGCCGCAAGGCCGTGCTGCTGATGGTGACGCTGGCGGCAACGCTACCGCTGGCCGTTGCAATGATGAAGCGCCCAGCACTCTACAATGGCATTCGGCATTTCATTTTTGTTGTGCCGCCGATGTCGATACTTGCGGGCGCGGCCTTTGCCTGGGGAATGAACTGGCTGAAGGAAAATCGTCGCGGTTGGCAGCCCGCGGCGGTGGCGCTTTTCTCGTTCGGTCTGTTGTTACCACTCAGTGAAATGATCCGGTTGCATCCTTACGAATATACCCACTTCAATCATATCGCGGGCACGGTACGGGCCGCCGATGATCTGTTTATGCTGGATTATTGGGGCCTGGCGCTGAAACAGGCCTCCGACGGCCTGCGCGAACAACTCACCGAGCGGCAGGAAACCGCGCCGCAGGGACGCAAATGGAAGGTCGCGGTGTGCGGTCCGCAACGCCCTGCACAGGTTGCGCTCGGCCCGGATTTCACGATCGGCTGGGACAGCCATGCCGCCGACTTCGCGATGACGCTGGGTGAATTCTACTGCAAGGGCCTACTGGCGCCCGTGATGGTGGAAATCAAACGCGACGGCGTGGTGTTCGCCCGCGTCTACGATATCCGCGGGCGCAGCATTTCCAGCCTGCTGGCCATTCCGGCGCCGTGAGGCAAGCGCGGCGGCGGCAGTGGCATAGCTGCCACGTTCAGCCCTGCGCCTTGCTGCAAAACTGCCACGGGGCTATTGTGGCAAGGTAAATCACCAACTCACACAGGAGAAACCTCATGTCGCCAGCGGAAGCTCGCCTGAAGGAAGTGCCGTCGGAAATGACTGAGGCGGAATGGGACCAGCGGGTCAATCTCGCCGCTTGCTATCGCCTCATCGCACATTATGGCTGGGACGATCTGGTTGACACCCACATCTCGGCGCGCGTGCCCGGACCTGAACATCATTTCCTGATCAACCCATATGGCTTGATGTTCGACGAAATCACCGCATCCAGCCTGGTCAAGGTCGATCTCGATGGCAACCAGCTGACAAAAAGCCATTACAGCATCAACCCGGCTGGCTTCACGATCCATTCGGCGATTCACGAAGTACGCGAGGACGCCGGCTGCGTGCTTCATCTGCATACGCCCGACGGCACCGCGGTTGCGAGCTGCATCGAAGGTTTGCTGCCGATGAACCAGACCGCGCAGCTCGTCACCTTCGATCTCGCCTATCACGACTATGAGGGCATCGCGCTCGACCATGACGAACGTCCGCGCCTGCAAAAGGATCTCGGCAACAAGAACCACATGTTGTTGCGCAATCACGGCACGCTGACAGTGGGCCGCTCGGTCGCTTCCGCTTTCGAGCGCATGTTCCACCTGGAACGGGCTTGCACCATGCAGGTGCGCACCCGCATGCTGGGCCCGACGGCCTATCATGTTGACCCGGCCGTCATCGACAAGAATACCAGCGTGCTCGCGAACCCCGATCGCGCCGAATTGCGCTCGACGATGCTGGTATGGCCGGCGCTGCTGCGCAAGGTCGACCGGCTCGATCCGAACTACAAGAATTGAATTTCTGAAATTCCGGTGTAGGATCGAGCCAACGACCTCTGCACTTCGAATCGAAACGCCGCCCAATTCCGGGCGGCGTTTTCATTTCTTCGGCCCTACGACTACGGCGTGTCCGCGAACGCGGCGAGAATTCGCGCCCATGAACGAATACCCTTGTGAAAGCTCTTCAGGTCGTATTTTTCGTTCGGGGAATGGATGTTGTCGTCGTCCAGACCGAAGCCCACCATGACGGTATCGAGGCCAAGGGTACGCTTGAAATCCGCGACGATCGGGATCGATGCGCCTGAACCGATCAGGAGCGCTTCCTTGCCCCACTCGTCAGTCAGCGCGCGCCTGGCCGCGGCGAGCGGCTTCATGTTCCAATCGAGCGCGATGGCCGGCGCGCTGGAATGGTCGGTAAATTCGGCGCTGCAATCCCGGGGCAGCCGCGCGGTGACATAATCGCGGAACGCCTTGCGGATCTTGTCGGGCTGCTGGCCTTCCACCAGCCGGAACGAGACCTTCGCGGAGGCTTCCGCCGGGATCACGGTCTTCGAACCCTCGCCGGTATAACCACCGATGATGCCGTTGATGTCGCAGGTCGGGCGCGACGAGACTTGCTCGATCAGCAGGCGGCCGTTTTCGCCGGCGGGAACGGAAAGACCAATCGGCTTGAGAAGGAGTCCGCCGTAAGATTGAGCTTCGATCTCTGGGCAAGGATATCTGCGGGCAGATCCTTCACACCGTCATAAAAGCCGGGGATCGTGACGCGGCCGTTCTCATCATGAAGGCCGCCGAGAATACGGGTCAGCACCCGGATCGGGTTTTGCGCGCCACCGCCGAAGATGCCGGAATGCAGATCGCGGCTGGCGGCCTTGATCCGCACCTCGTCGTACACCAGTCCGCGCAGCGACGTGGTGATCGCCGGCGTATTCTGATCCCACATGCCGGTGTCGCAGACCAATGCGAAGTCGGCCTTGAGGTCTTGCTTGTTCGATTCAAGAAATGGAACGAAGTTCTTCGATCCGATTTCTTCCTCGCCCTCGATGATGATGGTCACGCCGACCGGCAGCGACCCGGTCACCGACTTCCAGGCGCGGCAGGCTTCGACGAACGTCATCAACTGGCCCTTGTCGTCCTCAGCACCGCGCGCGACGATGATTTTTCGCCCGTCGGCATGGTCGGCAATTGCCGGCTCGAATGGCGGACGATGCCAAAGATGGAGTGGATCGACGGGCTGGACATCATAGTGACCATAGAACAGCACGTGCGGCCGACCATCGCCCTTTCCGCCACCGTCGATTTTGGCGACGATGGCAGGATGACCCGCCGTCGACCTGACATCCGTCGCGAAGCCGAGCGTTGCGATATCCTTGGCCAGATGGTCGGCAGCCGCCTTGCAATCTCCGGCAAAGGCCGGATCGGCCGAGATCGATTTGATCCGCAGCAGGGCAAACAGCCGCTCAAGGCTGTTATCGAAATCGGCATCGATGCGGTCGAGGACCGGCTGTAGTTGCGGCGTGGTGGGCATTCGATCTTCCCTGAGTCAGTTCGGGTTATCTTGCTTTTTAAAAATATCGAGCGGCGATCGCAACGACGGATATCTCAGCGCGCGTACTTTCCTTGCATATCCGAGAGATCACGTCGTTGCGGACCATTCTATCGTCGCAGCAACCCGCCGAGCGCGCCGCGGACAATGGCGCGGCCGACCGAACCGCCAACCGAGCCACCCACGGACTTGCCGAGATCGGCGACGACCCCGCCGACCACCTTGTTGGTGACCGAACGCGTGACATTTCGTGCAATAACCTGACCGGTCGACATCCTTCCACGTGATCCTCCGGTTCCGAAAATAGTTGCAACGATCGCTCCGATCTGACCGAGGATCCCCCCGGCACCACCGCCGCCGCCCAACGCGGTTCCGGCCACGCGCTTCTGCAGCACCTCATAAGCGGATTCGGAATCGATGGCCGTGTCGTATTTGCCCTTCACCGGGCTTCTGTCCATGATCGCCTTGCGCTCCTCCGGCGTGATCGGCCCGATCCGCGCCGACGGCGGCCGGATCATGACGCGCTCGACCATTGCAGGCGTGCCGTTGCCTTCCAGGAACGACACCAGCGCCTCGCCCTTGCCCAATTCCATGATGACCTGGGCGGTGTTGAGCTTCGGATTGGGTCGGAAGGTCTGCGCCGCCGCCGCCACGGCTTTCTGGTCCCGTGGCGTGAAGGCCCTCAGCGCATGCTGCACGCGGTTGCCCAATTGGCCGAGAATCTTGTCCGGCACGTCGATCGGGTTTTGTGTCACGAAATAAACACCGACGCCCTTTGAGCGTATCAGCCGGACAACTTGCTCGATCTTGTCCATCAGCGGCTTTGGCGCATCATTGAACAGCAGGTGCGCCTCGTCGAAGAAGAACACCAATTTGGGTTTCGGCGGGTCCCCGACCTCCGGCAACTCCTCAAACAGCTCAGACAGCATCCACAGCAGAAAGGTTGCGTAGAGCTGAGGGCTCTGCATCAGCTTGTCCGCCACCAGGATGTTGACCATGCCCCGGCCGTCGCGGTCGGTGCGCATGAAATCCTTCAGCGCCAGCGCCGGTTCGCCAAAAAATTTGTCGCCGCCCTGATTTTCGAGCACCAGAAGCTGGCGCTGGATGGTTCCGACCGTTTGTTTCGAAACGTTTCCGTATTGCATGGTCAGCTCGGCGGCATGTTCTGCGATGAAGGACAGGATCGCCCGCAAATCCTTCATGTCCAGCAGCAGCAACCCTTGCTCGTCGGCCACCTTGAACGCGATGTTAAGCACGCCTTCCTGGACGTCGTTCAGATCCATCATGCGGGACAGCAGTAGCGGACCCATTTCCGAGACGGTGGCACGCACCGGATGGCCCTGTTCGCCGAACACGTCCCAGAAAACCGTCGAAAACTGGTCGGGCTGGAAGGTGACACCCATGTCGCTCGCCCGCTCGACGATAAAATCCTTGGCCTCCCCAACTTCTGAGATGCCCGAAAGGTCTCCCTTGATATCGGCCGCGAACACCGGAACTCCGGCACGCGCAAATCCCTCGGCCATCACTTGCAGCGAGACGGTTTTTCCGGTTCCCGTGGCGCCAGTGACGAGACCGTGGCGATTGCCAAGCGCAAGCGTTAGCCACGCCGGCTGTTCACCCTTTCCAAGGAAAATCTTCTCGGCGGTATCGGCTAATTTGTCATCGGACGGAGCCATTGCATCGCCTCTTCACGCGCATCAGGGGGTACGGCGTCATGATCATACTGCAAATTGCTGCCCGATTGAAACCGGCGAACAGTCTCACCGTATATAGCGACGGCCAAAGGATACTTCGGTGTCCGAGGGAGGCCAGGAACGGAAGCGCTGCGACAATATGCCGTGAACGCCCTCCCCTCTCTTGCATTGCTGCAACACTCACATGCCATCGGAGGCGAATTGCGGTTTCAATGCGGTCATCGCTTGTAATTCGTGGCGCGCAAGATCAAGATAAATTCTCAAGCAAGGATCCGGCGAGTAGCCGGCTGGGGCGGCGCAACATGGACGAATTGATAGGGCGGCTGGTCGCGAGGGCCGGCGTCGACAACGTCGTCGCGGAAAAAACCATCGGTATCATTCTGGCTTTTCTCCGCAACGAAGGCCCTGCCGAAAAAGTTCAATCCCTGATCGACAACATTCCAGGCGCGGAGGCCGCGATCGCAGCTTCGGGCACTAACGGTGGTTTCGGCCGGCTGATGGGCGGGGGCCTGATGGCGCTCGGTACCAAGCTCATGGGGCTTGGTTTGGGCATCGGCGAGATTCAGAATATTGCCCGTGAACTTCTCGGGTTCGGCCGCGACAAAATCGGAGCAGATCGGATGAGCGAGATCATCGCAGGGACCCCCGGCCCAGCCAACTCGCATAAAGCACCTTTTTCATATCGAGCACCATGACATATCCAATTTCCAAGATTGATGGCTTGACGGCCTTTACCGCTTCCAAACTCAAATCCGTAGGCATTCGCACCACCGAAGCCCTGCTTGAGGCCGCCCGCACCGTCAAAGGGCGTAAAGCGCTCGCGGCGAAAACCGGTATTAGCGAACAGCAACTGCTCGACTGGGCCAATGTATCGGACTACATGCGGATTCCGGGCATGGGCAAGGCAAAGGTCGGGCTGGTGCGCGCAGCGGGTGTCACCACCGTTCGCGAACTCGCACTTCGCAATCCGGCGCGCCTGGCCCAGAACATGAAAGAAGTGAATATCAAGCGAAAACTCGTCCGCATTTTGCCTTCGGAAAAGGCAGTCGAGCAACTGATCGCAAAGGCCCGCAAGCTTCCGCCCAAAATTACCTATTAGAGCGCTTTCCAGCGAAAGCCTGCCCCGCACTTGATGGGGTGGATACCGGTTCGCGCTTGGAAACCGCGTCAGATAAGGAAATAGAGCCTCCATTCCGATTCAATCGGAACGGAAAAGGCTCTCGGCGCGAAACCGCCTGCTCGCCCCGGGGCGACTGCGCCCGAACCGACGTCCCCGACATCTTGACTCAGATGCACGGACCGCGCAAAGCGACCCGCATGATCGCGACCACGTCCAAACCCGTTCCGGCGACCGGCCCGGCGGACCGTCCGCTGCTGCGGGCACTTCTGTCCCGGCGGCGTCCCGCGGTGATGGGCATCCTGAATGTGACACCGGATTCCTTTTCCGATGGGGGCAGGTTTATCGCACCGGAGCACGCGTTGGCGCAGGCACGGCGCATGATCGCCGAGGGCGCCGACATTATCGACATCGGCGCGGAATCGACCCGGCCCTATGGTGCGCAACCGGTCTCGGCCGATGACGAGATGAAGCGCTTGCAGCCGGTATTCGCCGACGTGGCTTCCCTCGGCGTCCCCGTATCCATCGACAGCATGAAATCGACTGTTGTCGCGTGGGCGCTCGACGCAGGTGCAGCGATTGCCAACGACGTCTGGGGCCTGCAGCGCGATCCCGACATGGCGAAGGTGTTGGCTGCGCGCAATTTGCCTGTGATTATCATGCACAACCGCGACCAGGCCGACGCCAGCATCGATATCATGAAGGATATCGCCGAGTTCTTTGCGCGCTCGCTCGCCATCGCCGACAGGGCTGGCATTTCGCGCGACAATATCGTCCTCGACCCCGGCATCGGCTTTGGCAAGACTTCCGAACAGAGCATGACGGCCCTGGCCCGGCTGAACGAAATCGGCTCGTTCGGCCTGCCGCTGCTGGTCGGTGCGTCGCGCAAGCGCTTCATCAGTTCGATCACCCCGTCGGAGCCGCATCAACGTCTCGGCGGCTCGATCGCGGCCCATCTTTTGGCGGCGCAAGGCGGCGCGCGGATCATCCGGACCCATGATGTGGCGGAAACCATACAGGCGCTGAGCGTGGCCGCCGCGATCGAGGACAACCGATGACCGACACGATCTTCATTACCGGCGTCGTCATCCATGCCCGCCACGGCGTCATGGAACACGAGACCGAAGTTGGGCAACGCTTCGTGATCGATCTCGAACTCTCGGTCGATCTCTCGGAATCTTCGCGTACCGACCGCCTCGCCGATACGGTTTCCTATTCGAATGTGGTCGCGACCGCGACCGCGGCGTTCAAAGATGCCAATTATAGATTGCTGGAGCGCGCGGCCGGCGCCGTCGCAGACGCCGTATTGGGGGCGTTCCCTCGCGTCAGCGCCATCAAGGTTACCGTCCACAAGCCACACGCGCCGATCGCTGCGATTTTTGATGATGTCGGCGTCGTCCTGACACGCACCCGTTCGCAACCCTCCCATGGCTGACGTCCTGATCGCGCTAGGCGGCAATGTCGGCGACGTCCGTGCGACATTTCAAGCGGCGATCGCCAACATCTGCGGCATGACGCAAGCAGCCCTGCTGGCGCGTTCGTCCGACTATGTAACCCCGCCCTGGGGCGACGAGCAGCAAGCGCGCTTCATCAACGCCTGCATCGAAATCGAAACCAGCCTCGATCCCCACGCGCTGCTGTTCACGCTGCACAAGATCGAAAAGAAGTTCGGCCGCGACCGGACCCGTGAAACGCGGTGGGGTCCGCGCACTCTGGATCTCGATCTGATCGCCTATGATGACGTTTCAATTCAAAAGCCGGAACTGACGTTGCCGCACCCCCGGTTGTTCGAGCGCGCCTTCGTGCTGGTACCGCTTGCGGAGATCGCACCTGACCGTTTGATAGCCGGACGCAGTGTCGCGGCGTCGCTGGCGCAGGTCCCAACCCTGGGGATCGAGCGGCTACCTGACCTCGGCTGACCAAAAGGGACCAAAAACAACCGTTTGGCTTGGCGGTCGGCACGTGGCAATTTCCAGCCAACAACACCAATCCGCTCCGGGGGGCGACCTGGCGAATGACATCTGTAACTGACGACCTGCGGCTGGCAGCGGATTTCGCGCCGGCAACCTTTGAGGACTGGCGCAAGCTGGTCGATGGCGTGCTGAAAGGCGCGCCGTTCGAGAGACTGGTCGGCAAGACTTACGACGGGCTGAAGATCGAACCGATCTATCAGCGCGCGCATGATGCAACTCCAATCGCTGGCCGGGCCGCCGCGGCGCCCTGGCAGATCATGCAGCGGATCGATCACCCGGATGCCGCGATGGCCAACGCACAGGCGCTGCACGATCTAGAAAACGGCGCCAACGGTCTGGCGCTGGTGTTCGCGGGCGCCAATGGCGCCAATGGCTTTGGACTCGATCCGTCAGCGGAGGCGATCGCGAGGGTTCTCGACGGCGTCTTCATCGACGCCGGGATTGCGATCGACCTTCAGGTCGGTCCGCAATCGCGTATGGCGGCCCCCAACGTCGCCGAATATGTCAAACGCAAGGGCGTCGACCCGGCGGCCTGCGATGTCCGCTTCGGCCTCGATCCAATCGGAGCCTGCGTGGTCTGGGGATCAAGTCCCTATGCCTGGTCCGAGATCGCGCCCGCGGTTACTGGCGCGGTCAAAAATCTCAGCGCGCTGGGATTCAAGGGGCCCTTCGTGGTTGCCGATGGGCGGGTGATTCATGATGCCGGCGGATCGGAGGTGCAGGAGCTGGCCTTCGTCCTCGCGACCGGCGTCGCCTATCTGCGCGCGCTGGAGGGCGCGGGTGTCGCGCTGGACGAAGCCCGCAATATGATCTATGCGCGGCTCAGCGCCGATGCCGATCAGTTCCTGACGCTAGCGAAATTCCGCGCGCTGCGGTTGCTGTGGGCGCAGGTCGAACAAAGCTGCGGCCTTGCGCCGAAACCATTGTTTATCGCCGCCGACACCGCATGGCGAATGCTGACCCAGCGCGATCCTTATGTGAACATGCTGCGCGCGACGGTCGCGACGTTCTCCGCGGGTCTTGGAGGCGCCAACGCCATCGCCGTTTTGCCGCATACGCTCGCGCTGGGACTGCCCGACGCATTTGCGCGGCGCGCCGCGCGCAATACGCAACTGGTGTTGCTGGAAGAATCCAATCTCGCCAAGGTCTCCGATCCCGCGGCCGGCTCCGGCGGCATCGAAACCCTGACGCAACAGCTTTGCGAGGCGGCATGGTCGTTGTTTCAGGAGATCGAGAAGGCCGGCGGCGTTTTCGCCGCCCTCGAGCAAAACCTGATCCAGCACAAGATCGCGGCGATGCGCAAGGTGCGCGAAACCAATATCGCCCGGCGCAAGGAAGTGCTGACCGGCGCCAGCGAGTTCCCCAACCTGCATGAAGCTCAGGTCGCCGTGCTGAATGCGAAACCGGTAGCGCTGGCACCCTATGGCGAAGCCAAGATCAAATTCGATGCGTTGCCGCCGATGCGGCTGGCGGCGCCGTTCGAACACCTGCGCGACCGGTCGGATCAGATTCTGAAAGATACCGGCGCGCGGCCGAAGGTCTTTCTCGCCAATCTCGGCACGCCCGCCGACTTCACCGCACGGGCGACCTTCGCCAAAAGCTTTTTCGAGACCGGCGGGATCGAGGCCGTCGATACCGAGGGATTTACCGATCCGGCAGCACTGGCCGCCGGGTTCAAGGCCTCCGGCGCGGCGCTGACCTGCCTGTGTTCCCAAGACAAGATCTACGCGGAATACGCGGCGGCGGCGGCAAAGGCCCTTCAAGCCGCCGGCGCCAAGCATATCTATCTGGCAGGGAGACCGGGCGAACAGGAAACGGCGTTCCGAGCCTCGGGCGTTAACGATTTCATCTTCGCCGGCGGCGACGCGCTGGCAACACTGCAGCAAGCTTATCGGCTGACGGAGTGAACATGGCCTCGGCGACCAAGCCCGTTTTGACCGGCGGCTGCCAATGCGGCGCGGTGCGTTTTGCGTTGTCGGCGGCGCCGGTCAAGGTCAGCATTTGTCACTGCCGGATGTGCCAGAAGGCGGCCGGCGCGCCGTTCGCGTCTTTCGCCGACATCGAGCGCGGCGATTTCACCTGGACCCGCGGCAAGCCGGCGACGTTTCGCTCCTCCTCCATCGCCGAGCGCGATTTCTGCGCGGCCTGCGGTACTCCGCTAAGCTTCCGCCGCATCGACGGGCCCCGGATCGAGATCATGACCGGTGCGTTCGACCGCCCGGACCGGATGGTGCCGATCCAGCAATTCGGCACCGAGTCCCGGCTAGGCTGGGTGGTCGCGATCGCCAATCTTCCGAGCCAGACCACGTTGCAGAATTACGGTCCGGACAAGCTTAACGGTATCGTCAGCCATCAGCATCCGGACCATGATTAAGACGAGGGACAGTGGAATGACGATCGTACGTTGCTATGATATTCTCGTCATCGAACCCGTCATGCCGGGCCATGACGAACGAGGCCGGTAGAATGAGCCGCATACCGAATTTTGCGAATATCGCTTTTGAAAACATCGCCCGTGCCGCGCCCACGAGCAGCGCCGAGCCGTGGCTGACGCCGGAGGGAATCCCCGTCAAGTCAGGCTATTCGGAAAGCGATCTCGAAGGCATTGATTTCCTCGGGACCTGGCCCGGCATCGCGCCCTATCTGCGCGGGCCCTACCCAACCATGTATGTCAACCAGCCCTGGACCGTCAGGCAATATGCCGGCTTCTCGACGGCGGAGGATTCCAACGCGTTCTACCGCCGCAATCTCGCCGCCGGACAAAAGGGCCTCTCGGTGGCGTTCGATCTCGCGACCCATCGCGGTTACAACTCAGACCACCCGCGCGTCACCGGTGACGTCGGCATGGCCGGAGTAGCGATCGAACTCCATCTACGACATGCGGACGCTGTTCTCAGGGATTCCGCTCGATCAGATGAGTGTGTCGATGACCATGAACGGCGCGGTGCTGCCGATCCTGGCACTGTTCGTAGCCGCGGCCGAGGAACAGGGCGTGCCGCCGGAGAAACTCTCAGGCACCATTCAGAACGACATTCTGAAAGAGTTCATGGTGCGCAACACCTACATCTATCCGCCCTTGCCCTCGATGCGGATCATCTCCGACATCTTCGCCTACACCTCGCAGAAAATGCCGAAATACAACTCGATCTCGATCTCCGGCTATCACATGCAGGAAGCCGGCGCGACGCAGGACCTTGAGCTCGCCTATACGCTGGCGGACGGCGTCGAATATCTGCGCGCCGGGTTAGCTGCCGGTCTCGACGTCGATCGCTTTGCGCCACGACTGTCGTTCTTCTGGGCGATCGGCATGAACTTCTTCATGGAAGTCGCCAAGATGCGCGCGGCGCGGCTGTTATGGGCCAAGCTCCTGACGCAGTTCAACCCGAAGGACCCGCGCTCGCTGAGCCTGCGTACCCACTGCCAGACCTCGGGCTGGTCGCTGACGGCGCAGGACGTCTACAACAATGTGATGCGCACCACCATCGAAGCGATGGCGGCAACGCAAGGCCATACCCAATCGCTGCACACCAATGCGCTCGACGAGGCACTGGCGCTGCCGACCGATTTCTCGGCCAGAATCGCGCGCAACACGCAACTGTTCCTGCAGCAGGAAAGCGGCACCAACCGCATCATCGATCCCTGGGGCGGCTCCTATTATGTCGAGCGGCTGACCCACGATCTCGCCGCCAAGGCCTGGGGCCATATCCAGGAGGTCGAGGCGCTCGGCGGCATGGCGAAGGCGATCGAGGCCGGTGTTCCCAAGCTAAGAATTGAGGAAGCCTCCGCCAAGACCCAAGCCAGGATCGACGCCGGCAAGCAGGCGGTGATCGGCGTCAACAAATACAAGCCGGTCAACGAAGCGCCGATCGACGTGCTGAAGGTGGAAAACTCTACTGTGCGCCGGCTGCAGATCGACAAACTGTCGCGGCTCAAAAAAGAGCGCAACCAGAAGGACGTCGATGCCGCTCTGGCGGCGCTGACCCGAAGCGCTGGCGAAGGCAACGGTAACCTGCTGGCGCTGGCGATCGAAGCCGCACGCGCTAAAGCCACCGTCGGCGAAATCTCCGATGCGATGGAGAAGGTGTTCGGACGCCATCGCGCCGAAATCAAGTCCATCACCGGCGTCTACAAGCGGGAAGCGTCCACCATGTCCAACCGGGTCGAAAAAGTGCAGGCGCTGATCGATGCGTTCGAGGATGCCGAAGGCCGCCGCCCGCGTATTCTGGTCGCCAAGATTGGCCAGGACGGCCACGACCGCGGCCAGAAAGTGATCGCCTCGGCTTTTGCCGATGTCGGCTTCGACGTCGATATCGGGCCGTTGTTCGCCACCGCCGACGAGGCCGCGCGGCAGGCGGTCGAGAACGACGTGCACATTCTCGGGCTGTCGTCGCTGGCGGCAGCACATCTCACGGCGGTGCCGGAACTGAAGGCCGCGCTGAAGAAACAGGGCCGCGACGACATCATGATCATCATCGGCGGCGTGGTGCCGCCGCAGGATTATGACGCGTTGTACAAAGCAGGCGCCGAGGCCATCTTCCCGCCGGGCACCGTGATATCGGACGCCGCCGAGGAGCTGATTCACAAGCTCAACGCGCGGCTCGGACATAGCGAGGCGGCGGAGTAGCTGCGCATTCCTTTTGGATATGGTAGCGTTCTATCCATGAGTGACGTTGCAGACAATACCCTCGAAAGAATTCTCGCCAAGCTGCGTGGGATGGCACCTACACTCAGAGCCGAAGGCGTGATCAGGCTCGCCGTGTTCGGCTCTCGCGCACGCGGCGACGCTCGTCCAGACAGCGATCTTGATGTGCTGGTAGACACAGGCTCTCGCGAAACCTCACCGCCGTTCGATCTATACAAGGTCTTGCGCATAATCGAGAGCGCAACAGGTCTTCAGGCACAAATATCGATGCGAGATTTACTGAAGCCTCGTATGGTCGAACGAATTGCCGACGATCTGGTTGAGGTATTCTGAATGCCGCCTACCGTTAAGACCGGTTGCGGGATATTTTGGAGGCCATCACAAAAATCGACACAATGCTTGCAGCCAGCAGCCTCGACATGTTCACCGCGGACAAAATGCGGCGCATGGCAACCGAGCGTTACCTCGAAGTAATCTGTGAGGCGGCGCGAAGGCTTACCGATGACGTCAAACGGGACGCGCCGCATATCGAGTGGCAGAAAATGGTCGATTTCGGAAATATGCTGCGGCACGCCTATCAAGACACCAGAGTCGATGTCGTCTGGGATATTGTTCAGAATGATTTGCCCACGTTGAAGTCGTTCGTAAATCGCAGAATCGCGAAGTGAATGGTGCACATCTGATCCCCCTCGCCTGTCACGCGCTGCCGTTGTAAACCAAGGCATGACCCTGCCGAATAATGCTCCTGTCGACACCTTGGGATTGGCAAAAGACCTCCGCGCCGGCGGCCGCGCGGCGTTGGCGCGCGCGATCACGCTGATCGAGAGCCGGCGTGGCGATCATCAGGCCGCGGCACGCGATCTGGTGCAGGCGCTGCTGCCCGAGACCGGCAAGGCGATCCGTGTCGGCATTACCGGCTCGCCGGGAGTGGGCAAGTCCACCACCATCGATATGCTCGGGATGTTCCTGATCGAGCGCGGCCACCGGGTCGCGGTGCTCGCGGTGGATCCTTCGTCGGCGCGCACCGGCGGCTCGATCCTTGGCGACAAGACGCGGATGGCGCAGCTCTCCGCCTCCGATAGCGCTTTCATCCGGCCCTCGCCGGCCTCCGGCACGCTCGGCGGCGTCGCGGCAAAAACCCGCGAGGCGATGCTGTTGTGCGAGGCCGCCGGCTTTGACGTTGTGCTGGTCGAAACCGTCGGCATCGGACAGTCCGAGACCGCGGTATGCGACATGACCGATTTTTTCCTGGCGTTGATGCTGCCGGGCGCCGGCGACGAGTTGCAGGGCATCAAGAAGGGCCTGGTCGAACTGGCCGACATGATCGCGGTCAACAAGGCCGATGGCGACAACATCAAGCGCGCCAATCTCGCGGCGGCCGAATATCGCGGCGCGCTGCATATCCTTAGCCCGCGCTCAGAGCACTGGCATCCGCCGGTCCTGACCTATTCGGCGTTGGCGGGCACCGGCATCGACGCGCTGTGGCAGAAGATTCTGGATCACCGCACCGCGATGAATGCCTCCGGCGAATTCGCCGAGCGGCGGCGGCAGCAGCAGGTGAAGTGGATGTGGTCGATGCTGGAGCAGCGGATGATGGCGCGGCTGCGCGCCGATCCGTCGATCCGCGCCAAAGTCAAGAAGACCGAAACCGAAGTGGCCGAGGGCCGCATCACCCCGGCGCTGGCGGCGGAACAGATCGCGGAAATGCTGAAGTGAGATGAGCGCCAAGCTTCGCATCCTGATCACCGGTTTCGGCCCGTTTCCCGGCGCGCCCTTTAATCCGACGCAGCCGCTGGTCAAGCGGCTGCTGCGGTTGCAGCGTCCTGCTCTGGGCGATGTCGAGCTTTCCGGCCACATCTTTCCGGTGACCTACAACGCCGTCGATCGCGAATTGCCTGATCTCTTGGCGCAGAAACGGCCGCATGCGCTCCTGATGTTCGGTCTCGCCACGCGCACGCCCTTCGTCCGGATCGAGACCCGCGCCCGCAACGCCGTCACCACCTTATGGCCCGACGCCGAGCACACAAAAGTGCGCAAGGGATCGATCGCCGGTGGTGCCGATGCCATGAAGTTCGGCCCGCACACCGCAAAACTTCTGCGCGCAGCGCTCGGCACCGGCATCGATGCACGGGCCTCGCGCGATGCCGGGAGCTATCTCTGCAATTATTTGAGCTGGCGCGCGATCGAAGCGACCAGCAGCGACGGCGGTCCGCGCCTCGCCGCCTTTGTGCATGTGCCGCTGCTCGCGCGTGGCGCCGTTTCTCAATGCAAGGACACGACCCACCGCGTCACCCTGGAAGAACTGGTCGATGCCGGCGAAGCGATGCTGCTCGAGATGGCGAAGTTGACGCGGAAGGCGCTGCGCGAGGACGCGAGAGCCTCAGCTGCCCATTAACCCTACTCCCAACAATTGGCTGTTCACGCCCTCCTGCCCGCCACGCTCCGCTGTATTTTTGCGTTACTGCAGCGTTGCGGAGGCGCGTCAAGCGCGTACGAAGGAAGGCGCGACCATGGACGTCAATCGCCGCCATCTCATTGGAGCATCGGTAAGCGGCGCGGTCGGCGCGCTGGCGATGTCGCCTGAGGCGGCACGCGCCGCACCCCTCACCTCGGTGCTCGGGCGCGATGCTACGCAATATGGCGTTCGGCCCGGCAGCCCGGACGACCAGACCAGAGTCTTGCAGCACGCGATCGACGAAGCCGCGCGCGCGCAGGCGCCGCTGGCACTGCCGCCGGGCGTCTATCGAACCGGGATGCTTCGCTTGCAAAATGGCACGCAACTAATCGGCGTGCGTGGCGCGACCAGACTCGTGTTCATCGGCGGCGCGTCGATGTTGTCAGGCGAAGGCGTTGGCAGCATCGGCCTCGCCAACATCACGCTGGATGGTGGCGGCATTCCGCTGCCGACCCGACGCGGCCTGGTGCATTGCCTTGGCGGTCGCGACATCCGCATCGCCGATTGCGAGATCAACGCCAGCGGCGGCAACGGCATCTGGTTCGAGAACGTCTCCGGCGACGTCAGTGGCAACATCATTGCCAATACCGCCGCGACGGCTGTGGTCTCGTTCGACGCGCAGGGTCTGCTGGTGTCGCGCAACACCATCCTCGGCACCAACGACAACGGCATCGAAATCCTGCGCACCGCGATCGGCGACGACGGCACAATGGTGCTCGACAACCGCATCGAGGACATCAAGGCCGGCCCCGGCGGCTCCGGACAATACGGCAACGCCATCAACGCGTTCCGCGCCGGCAACGTGATCGTGCGCGGCAATCGCATCCGCAACTGCGACTATTCGGCGGTTCGCGGCAATTCGGCGTCCAATATCCAGATATCCGGCAACAGCGTCAGCGACGTCCGCGAGGTGGCGCTGTATTCGGAATTCTCGTTCGAGGGCGCGGTGATCGCCAACAACACCGTGGATGGCGCCGCCTTCGGCGTTTCGGTCTGCAATTTCAACGAGGGCGGACGCCTCGCGGTGGTGCAGGGCAACATCATTCGCAACCTGCTGCCGAAGCGTCCGATCGGTACCGCGCCCGACGACGAAGCCGGCGTCGGCATCTATGTCGAAGCCGATACCTCGGTGTCCGGTAATGTGATCGAGAACGCGCCGTCATTCGGGATCATCGCCGGCTGGGGCAATTATCTGCGTGATGTCGCCATATCGGGGAACGTGATCCGCAACGCCTTTGTCGGGATCGGCGTATCGGTGGCGCCGGGCGCGGGAACGGTGCTGGTCAACAACAATTTGATCTCTGAAACACCACGCGGCGCCGTGGTCGGGCTTGATCGGGCGCGGCCCGTGACTTCCGATCTGTCCGCCGACGGCGCGCAACGTTTTGCGCAGGTGGTCATCGGTGCAAATGCGGTGAGGTAAATCCTACAGCGCGTTGCGCAGCAACGGATAGCGCTCCTGCATCACGGCGACACCCGGCATCAGATCCGGAGCGTTGTTCAGGTCCGCCGCGTTCGAGCCCGGCGCAGAAGGAGCTTGGTCCGACGACACGTGAACGGCCACCATGGCGATCGCAATATCCGATGGCGGCTCGACAGGAACCGACGCTGGCTGACGCCGATAAAGCTGATCGCGCAACATTTCGCCGCGCGGCAGCGTCGAG
The DNA here is from genome assembly GCA_963744525.1 of uncultured Solirubrobacterales bacterium. Lineage (GTDB taxonomy): Bacteria > Actinomycetota > Thermoleophilia > Solirubrobacterales > Solirubrobacteraceae > Palsa-465. Next base: position 52,584 of record CAVUTV010000004.1, read on the forward strand.
CGGGTGCGGCCAAGCCAGGAAATGTCGATGGCGGAATTGTCCCGGGAAGCCTCGCGCATCAACAAGTCGCGCCAAAGTTCGACCGCGGCCTTGGCCTCCTGGATATTCTCGAGAAAGGCGCGTTCGCTGTGATAGCGACGCCAACGGCCGGTCTCGAACAACTCGGTGAGATGCTCCAGCCGCTGTTCGGCCAGCGCGCACCAACGCGCGACGATGTCGCGACCGCGTGCGACGTCCAATCGATGTGTCATGAGCCAGCCCGTAAGAGAAAAACGGACGCGGGACGCAACAGGAACGAATCAATTAGACGTGACGGGGTTATTCTGTGGAAAACTTTTGCGTTGTCCAGTGAATGCCTGGATCAGAACCGGTTCATCGACAGAAAGCGACGAATTCCCGCGGGCCGTCAGCCCTCTTCGCAGTCAAGCTGCGTCCTGGCATGCCCGGGTTGCGGCAGTTGCCAGCGCGCCTTTGACGGCCGATTTCGTTCAGCGCCGGCCCGAAATGCCCGCCAAAACGAAAGACCCGTCCGGGGGGACAACCGGACGGGTCAAGCTATATGGGCGCTTGGGGTGGATGGGCGCTCGCGCCAGATACAGCCTCGATGGGGAGGGATTACCGCTCCCACATCCAGTTGGTCGCGGCAGGGTTGCCGCACGTTCAAAACCACCGACGATTTTTTTAACTCTTTTGGCAGCCGTTTTCGGACGCAAATTATTGCGCGGCGGGGCGGTCGGGCTCGCCAACAACCGACTTGTCAGACGCCATGGCTGCGGCAGGCGCGTTCAAGGCCCTGGTCACGGGAACCTGTTGCCGATCCGAAGCTTTTTCGGCGACAGGAACGCCCGTGGCCGCCGCGACAGGCGCCGCCGTGACGGCGGACACCGCGGCAAAGGCATCCGCCTCGCCCGCGCCGAACAGATCGTCGCGACCGGGCGAGCCAAGGTCGCGGGCAGTCTTCATCAGGATCCCGCGCAGTTCCTCGGGCTTCAATGCCGGATTGCGCTCCAGCACCAGGGCCGCGAGGCCGCTAATGTAGGCCGAGGAAAACGAGGTGCCTGACGTGATCTGGTATTTTTCATCCGGCGCCGGCAGGAAGACGTCCACGCCTGGGGCCGCAACCGCGATATAGCTGCCCCGGTTCGACGCCGTAAACAGTTTGTCCCCGGCGTCGGTGGCGCTGACCGCAATCACGTTGGGATTGGCGGCGGGATACAGCGGCGGTGATTTCGGTCCGGCATTGCCGGCGGCGGCTACCATCACAATGCCTCTCGCGGCCAGCGCGGCGATACCGCGTTCGATCAACACATCCTTCGGACCGGCGAAGCTCATATTGACGATTTGCGCGCCGTGCGCCGCGGCGTAGTCCATCCCTTTCAGGATGACGAACGACGTGCTTTCGGCGCCGCTTGAAACTTTGCCGAAAGCGCGGATCGCCAAGATCCTGGCCGCCGGCGCGCTCCCCATCAGCCGGGCATGCGACACGATCGCGCCAGCCACAGCGGTGCCGTGGACATGCGGCCCCTCTTTGCTGCCGAGGGCATCGAAGCTGTCCGCGATCGAGCTGGCGAGTTCCGGATGTTTGACGTCGATCCCGGAATTGATCACGGCAACGGTTATATTGGCGCCGTCGGCAAGCTTGTGGGCCTCGGGCAATCGAAGTTTGGCGACCGCGTATTGCGCAGGATCGCCCGCGCTCAGGGCTGTTTTCTGGTCCTGGAGGACATAACGAAAGTTCGGTTGCACCGAGCGAACACCGACGTCGCCGGCGAGTTCGCGGCTCACCGCTGCTGCCGCGCGGCGGTCGTTGATGCGGAACAAGCCGATGGTGCCGCCTATCAGCGGAAAATTCTGCGATTGCAGGCGCTCCAGGCCGTGACGCCGTGCCAGTTCATCAGCCTGCGTGTCGGATAGCGAGCCGTCAATCTCCGCCACAAGTTCGTTGCCAATGGTGCGCAAGTTGAGTGTCGTTTGCAGGCCGTCGCGGCGCGGGGCGTTGCTGCTGCTTTTGGAAGCCACCGCGCCGCCACCGCCGTCATCGGCCGGCGAAACCGACTGATCCCAGCATCCGCCGTCACGATAGCTGTCGCTGCAGGGCGGATAGAGGTTAGGTGAATAGCGTACATAAGGGAGCGTCGATGTCAGACCGATCCGAGGCACCGATCTGATCGGGGTCGTTTTGCTGATTACGACCGCCCTGGCGGTGATATTCGGGTTGATCCGCGTTGTCGCGGTTGGGTTGATCCGCGGTCCGACAGTCGGGTTGACCCGCGCTCCCACCGTTGGATTGATTCTCGCTGTTACCCGCGGCGCGATGTTGAGATTGGGCGAGCGCATGATACTTTGCGCCCGGACCACTGAGCCATCCAGCGCAAGCGGCAACGCCGCGGCGAGCAATGCCAGCACCGCGCACCGCGCCTTTAGCCGCCAGCCATCGCCATCGTGAACCATGAGACCTCGGGTTGATGCGTTACCGGCTCGATGCGCCGCCCTCGCTTACGGCGCAGCCACTGCGAGGCTGATGATCTTCTCGCCTTGCAGCCGGCTCATCAGGCCGGCAATCTGATCCTTTGGCATCGCTTTATTGCCGAATTGGAGACGAAACATGCCGCCCCGGGTATCGATGATCGCAGCCTGATAATTGTCGAGGAGTGCTGTGATGTCGGCGACGCGCGCATCCGGCGCGAACCGCACCAGCGCCCGCGGCGGCGCTTCCGGCCCCAAGGACCGGGTGATGGGCTGGTCCATGCTCAACGACGCAGTCTGGAACGAGGTCGGCTGGTTCTTCACCAGCACGCTACCGATCACGCCGGCCTGCAACAGCAGCGCCAGCGCACCGAGGCTCGACGACCAGGCCAGCGTACGCGGTGAAAGGCTGGCGAAAAATCCGACGATCCGCCCCGAGATATTGAGCGACTGCGACGGCTTGCGCGCCGGTTCTGCGTCGATCGCGGTAAACAACTTCTGCATGGCGCGCGCGGACGGCGCACCGAGGCTTTCGTTAAGGCCAATGGTCTCGGCGTATTCTTCCCTGATCGCGGCATATTGTCGGGCAAGTACGGGATCGCGGGCCAGCGCTTCATCGACGCGGCGAGCATCGCGCGCATCCAGCGTACCGGCCGCATGCCAGGGCAACAGCATTTCTATTTCACTGGGCTCTTGCTCCAGCATTTTTTTGCTCGTCGCCATCATGGCCAGCCTCGTTCTATACCGGCTGCCTTGAGCAGTTCGGCCAATTTTTTGCGCGCATAAAACAAGCGCGTCTTCACAGTGTTCTCCGGGATGCCAACGATCTCGGCTACCTCTTCCACCGATTTCTCGTGGTAGTAGACGAGATCGACAATCTCCCGGTGATCTGGCGAAAGTGCGGTCAGGCACTTGCGCAACGCTTGACTGGTATCCTTCTTCTGTACTGTCACTTCCGGATCGTCGGCCGCATCCTCGATGGCATTGGCCGCCGTATCATCTAGTTCAGCGTCCTTTCTGCGACGCAGCGCAGACAACGCCTTGAATCTCGTAATCGCCAGCAGCCAGGTAGAAACGGCGGACCGGCCCTCGAACTTGCCAGCCTGGCGCCACACATCGAGAAAAACCTCGCTGATGAGGTCTTCAGCAACCTGTTCGTCCCGTACCAGCCGGACCCCGAAGCGAAACACCCTGACATGGTGCCTTCCGTAAAGCACCTGCATCGCGAGCCGGTCGCCTTGGGCGATCCGAGCGATCAGGACGTCGTCCGAGGCCGCCTGTGTCGCACTCAATGGCCGTCTCGCAAGGTTGGTCGGATTGGGCTGCGGGGTGGTTCGATGGGAAAGGCAAGATTCTTCAAATTATTGCAAGGGCAAGCCCGAGTTTGTGATCTACCGCACAAACTGCCGCTGAGCAGCCACGGAGCGCTCATGCGGGGCTCAAGCCAAGAAATTGGTATCATGGTACAGTAATACTTTCCACCTAATGCCGACCTGAAGTCGACCTTACCAAGGCAATCCAGCATATGCATGCCACCGCTAGACCGCCCGCTGCGTCATAATGCCTGGATCGAGCGAATTTCCAGGCCAAAACGGCCTCGCAATACAAGCTACCGTTTCAAAGATACCAAAACGAAAGGCTTTCCCACGTAGGTTCCAACGGGTTCCACCGATGGCGAGACCATGGGCAACACTGCGTCTGCGTTTCTGGCTCCAACTGCAACTGAACAGGGTGGCGCGGGTGCCAAGCCGAAGCTGACGGCTGAGGCATTGAAGCGCCGCTTGGGGCAGCGCCGGCAAATTCAGGGGTTGATCGCCAGCTTCTACGTCATCGACGCCTTGATCCTGCTGATTTACGGCTACGCTGGCACAATCCCGGTGGAGATCGGACCGGAATACGCCGCCTGCGGTTTCATCGTCATTGCTTGCATGGTGGTGCTATCCGAAACAGGGATCGCCGAGCGCTCAAACGACCATTATCTCATCACGCCGACATCGATCGTCAACGTCGCGTTCATGCTGGCGTTCACTTACGTCGCGCCCCAGGTCGGCGTGCTGTTCCTCTGTAGCTTTTTCACGGTGTTCGGCTTCAGTGCGCTGCGGTCGACCCCACGGCAAACGGCAATCCTCTGGACCGCGATGGCGCTCGGCCTCGCGTGGTTGTTTCTGATGACCGACAAGCCGATCTCGATACCTTCCGGCAGCCATATCGAACGCTTCGGCACCATGATGGTGTTCGTTCTGACCATCGGGCGTTGCACGTTTCTCGGACTGGTCTCGGGTCAGACGCATCGGACGGTCTACCAAAGGGGCCTCAAGCTCAAGGAGGCTTATCAGCGCATCGAGGAGCTCTCCGAACTCGACGAACTGACTGGCTCATTCAACCGCCACCATATCATGCGGATGCTGGATGACGAGATTACCCGCGCCCATCGCGCCCACCCCCCCTGCTCGATCGCGCTGATTGATCTCGACTGGTTCAAGCGCATCAATGACACCTACGGCCATCTGACCGGCGACGAAGTGCTCAGGACATTCGCCATCACCATGTTCGCCAACATCCGCGAGATCGACAGGTTCGGCCGTTATGGCGGTGAGGAATTCCTGCTGGTGCTTCCCGAGACGCCGGGTGACGAAGCCGCGCGCATCCTCGACCGGCTGCGCGCGATCATCGCCGATCTCGACTGGAGTGCGTTCTCGGCAGGCATGCAGGTCACGATTTCCGCCGGCGTCGCGACGCTGAAACCTGGTGAATGGTCGGACACATTTCTCGCGCGGGCCGACAAGGCGCTCTACGAAGCCAAGGCACAGGGACGCAACCGCATTGCCATCGCCTGATCCAACTATTTTCGTTTTTCGGGCACGGAGAAACCGTCGCCGGTCCACAACCGGACACTCCAGGATAGAGTTATGAGTGCGAAATCAGTCTCCACGCCCGAAAGTCTGCTCGACGAATTGCAGACTACGCTGACGCATGGAAGTGTAGCCCGGCGGGTCGAAACCCTGCGCCGCGTGACCGATCTCTTTCTCAACGGCGCGGTGAATTATTCGGGCGAACAGATCGAGCTGTTCGACGACGTCTTTCAATGCCTGATGCATCAAATCGAGACCTCCGCCAAGGCGTTGCTCGCCAACCGTCTCGCGCCGATCGGCAATGCGCCGCCCGTAACCATTCGCACGCTGGCATTTGACGATCTCATCGAGGTCGCCGCCCCGGTACTGTCGCAGTCGGAACAACTCGACGACGAAGCGCTGATCGAAACCGCGCGCAACAAGAGCCAGGCGCATCTGATGGCGATTTCGATGCGAAAGGTACTGAGCGGCGCGGTGACCGACGTGCTGGTGCTGCGCGGCAATGACGAGGTGATCCAGAGCACCGTCAACAACCCCGGCGCGGAATTTTCCGAGCGAGGCTTCACCCGGCTGGTCAATCGCGCCCAAGGTGACGACGATCTTGCGACCTGCATTGGCCTGCGGCCGACAATTCCGCGGCATCTCTATCTTAAACTGATCGCGAAGGCCTCGGCGACGGTGCGGGCGCGCCTTGAAGCTGCTGACCCGCGAATGGCGGCCGACGTACCCACCGCGGTGCAAGAGGCCACACGCCTGGCGCGGTCGGCGCCATCGGCCGTTACCGAGGAAACTGCGATTGCCCATGCGCTGGTCAAATCGCTTTTCGACGACGGCAGGCTCGACGAGCATCAGATAGAGGCGTTTGCCGAGGCCGGCAAATTCGACGAAGCCAACGCCGCGATAGCGGCGCTCGCCAGCGTGCCGGTGTCCGTCGCAGAGAACATGATGGTGGAAACGCGCGCTGAGGGTGTCATGATCCTGGCCAAGGTCGCGGGAATGTCGTGGGCGACCGTCAAGGCGATCATCAACATGCGCGACAATCTCTCGGGCATGGACCGGAGCGATCTTCACGCCTGTAAGGGCACCTACGAACGGCTGCGGCCTTCCACCGCGCAGCAGGTGCTTCGCTTCCACCGCATGCAGCAAACCGCAGCACCCGCGGCCTAGGGGCTAACTCTCACGCCCGCGGAGAGTTCGATTCCGCCGCTAAAATCTGAGTAGCCTGGATCCGACAAGCGCGCCGATGGCGGCGACCATCGCGGTGGCTATGGTGTACCAGGTCGCCACAAACAGCGGTGAATCGTCGGTGCACTGCGCGGCATACAGCGTCGCCGCCAATCCGGCCGATAACATTCCGGCGAGCGCACCGGCCAGCGCAGGCCGTGCCGGCGCGCCGTGGCGCAGGCCGATCAGTGCGGCCGCCAGCAGCGGCAGCGACAATAGCGGAATAGCGGTCATGCAAACCCGCGAATTGCTACCAATCAATCGCGTCATCATCGGCAGCCGCTGTGGCAACATCATCTCGCCGGCAATCCCGACCGCGAGCAGCCCGATTGGGATCGCCAACAGCCACGCCCAGCCACGCAGCACGGCATCTGGTCGCGACAAATGCAGGCTGACTGCGATCGCCGAGATCGCCAACGCCAGCGTCACCAGAAACTTCAGGTCGAAGAACGGATTATGCATCGCGGTCATGACATCCGGCCGCACGCCGAGCGCGGCGAAGAACATCGCCAGCGTAACCGGCGCCGCGACAAGCAACGCCAGCGTCAGCGCGAACCCGACCGGCCGCGCACGGTGCGCGTTATCGGCGGCAAGGGTTCGAATGAGCTGATCGGTTTCCATTCTCATCGTTCCCGCAATTTGGCGGTAAGGCTGGCAAGCCCGCGATGCAGCGCCACGCGCACCGCTCCCTCGCTCATCGCGAATTTCGTCGCGGTGTCCTTGATCGAGGCGCTATCGACGGCGATCGACTGCAAAACCTCACGCTGCCGCGACGGCAAGGATTGCAAATGGCTCGCCACCTCGTTGGCCGGAACGATCTCTGCGACGGGCTCACCCGGAATGGTTTCGGCGAAATCGTCGATGTTGACAAAGACCCGCCGGCCTCGGCGGCGCATCGCATCGATCAGCTTGTTGCGGGCGATCGCAAACAGCCACGGCCCGAACGGTGCGTCGACGTCCCAGGTATGCCGCTTCAGATGCACTGCCAACAAAATATCCTGCACAATATCCTCGGATTGGTCGACCGGCTGGCCGGATCGCGCCAGACCTCGCCGCGCCGCGGCCCGCAACACCGGCGTGACGGCTTTGAGCAGACGATGATACGCCGCGTCGTCGCCTGAAACGGCTGACCGCATCAGGCTGGTCCATTCGTCGTCACGCTCGCGCACGCGCGCTCCCACCCTGCAATTCGGTCGATCTTTCAATTTGTTACACTTTGAGGCTTCGATCACGAAGTCGTGATCGAAGCCATCCAGGAATTCCGGGCGCGCTCGGGAATCGCAGCCACGAGCAGCGCACAGAGAGGCTCATAACATTGATCAGTCCGGCTGACACCCGCTGCATTGATTCCAGAGCCCGTCGCGGTCGCGGCAAAACGCTCGCCAAGAACGGTCCGCCGTGTTTTTGCCCGGACTCGCCCGAAGATTCCCTTTTTCTGCCGCGCTGTGGACACGTCGTGAGGTCTCATTTCGCTTTGGGGCTGGCATGGGGAGATTGCCAAATGAAAATCGAAGCCAGCGGGCGCTCGGCGTTGATCCTGGCCGCAGGGCTCTGGGTAGTTTTTGCCGGACCGTCGCAAGCCGCAGGAACCAACGGCACGTCCGCAAATTCGACTGCCGCGGCACCGACTACGCCTGACAAAAACGCCAAACACGCCTCGCGTCATTGGAAGAAGTACGCGCATCATAAATCTGGCGATGCGCCGAAATCCTCTACCGACAAGAAGGCCGCCGCGACCGATGACGCCACCGCCAACGGCGACACATCATCCGCCCTCCCATCATCTGGGATGCCGTCATCGGTCGCCAACGCCAATGCACGGGCAACAGCGCCAGACTCGCCCACCGGCGACGCCGCCCAAGCGATGTCGCAGCGGGCCAACAACATGCTGCAGGCAGCGCCGGACAATCCGTCGGACGCACAGCCTGCCGAAACCCAAGTCGTCGCCGCGGATCAGCTCAACGATATCGATCGCGCGCTGCGTGAAGCCAACCCACCTGCTGAAAGCAACCAACCGCCAACGACGCTGGCGATGGCCTCCGCCGAGGCGCCCGTTGTCGCCGGGAGTGCCGCCAGCAGCAGCGACAGCACCTGGGATCAGACTTCCCTGATCGGGAAAATCTTCATCGGTTTTGGTGCGCTGCTGACGTTTGCTTCCGCCGCGCGCATGTTCATAGCGTGAGCATCGGCCGTCCTGTGTACGGTTACGCAATCGCCCACTTGAAGCCCATCGCGCCTGCGGGCACAGTACCCGGTGAAATCAGGCGCGGGGTGGACCATGAGCACGTTCCAATACATCATTGTCGAAAGTAAAGGCGCGGTTGGCGTCATCACGCTCAACCGCCCGAAGCTGCTCAATGCGCTGTCTTTCGGCGTGTTTGGCGAAATCGCCGCCGCGATCGACGATCTCGAAGCTGACGACAAGATCGGATGCATCCTTGTGACCGGTGGCGAAAAAGCCTTCGCCGCGGGCGCCGATATCAAGGAAATGCAGCCGAAAACCTTCATCGACATGTTTTCCAGCGATTTCATCGCTATCGGCGGTGACCGTGTTGCCCGCTGCCGCAAACCGACTATCGCCGCGGTCAGCGGCTATGCGCTTGGCGGCGGCTGCGAGCTGGCGATGATGTGCGACATCATCATCGCCTCGGATACCGCCAAATTCGGACAGCCCGAAATCACGCTCGGCACCATACCCGGCATTGGCGGAACCCAGCGCCTGACGCGCGCGGTCGGCAAATCCAAGGCGATGGACCTGTGTCTCACCGGCCGGATGATGGATGCCGCCGAAGCGGAACGCTCGGGCCTCGTCAGCCGCGTGGTGCCGTCGGACAAACTGATGGCGGAAGCGCTGGCCATGGCGGAAAAAATCGCCTCAATGTCGCGCCCCGCCGCCGCGATGGCCAAGAGCGCCGTCAATCGCGCGTTCGAGACGCCGCTGTCCGAAGGCCTCAACGTCGAACGCGACCTGTTTCACTCAACCTTCGCGCTGGAAGATCGATCCGAAGGCATGGCGGCCTTCATCGAGAAGCGCAAACCGGCAAATAAGAACAGGTGAGGTGCGCAGGTCTCACCGCGAGTCGTCCCGACGAGGCCCCGAACCAGGCGATGTTATTGAGCGCGGCTCCGGACCAGCGCGGCGCTGACCAGAGCCCGGTAGGCGCGCTCGGACCATGTCGCCGGCCGGTCGAGGCCGAGCCGGGCAAGGCATTCCCGGTCGGCATCATTGGGCTGGTGAGTGAAACCCTGCCACAGCAGTTCCGGCAACCGTAGCGGCGCAAGCTGGGCCTTCTGTAACACTTGCAATGCCGGAATCAGCCGCTGCTCGGTAGCCGTAAAATCGCTGCCGAACGGAAACGACGGCAGCAAGCCGGCCTCGCGCGCGGGCTTCAATGCGCGGGCAATCCGGTCGGGAAAATTCTCGCGATAGGCCGATGGAAGCTCGAAGCTTTTCGGTAGCTTGCCCGCGTCCTTGGCCTGCCGAGCGAGCCCGTCCTGAAAGCGGGAATCCGCAACCTGGAGCATCGCTGCGATAACCTCGGCATCGGATTTGCCCCTGATATCGGCAACGCCATATTCGGAGACGATCACATCGCGCAGATGGCGTGGAATGGTCTCGTGGCCGTAGCTCCAGAGGATGTTGGATTGCGCTTTAGCGCCGGCCTGCCGCGTTGCTTCGACCGTGAGAATCGAGCGCGCGTTTTGCAATGCGAACGCCTGCGCCACGAAGTTATATTGGCCGCCGACGCCGCTCACGACCTGGCCGTTCTCAAGGCCATCGGAGATCGCCGCTCCCATCAGCGTCGCCATCATCGCATTGTTGACAAAGCGGGCATCCGTACGAGCGCGCCGTTTGGCGTCCTCGTCGCCATAGAGTTCGTTGGTGAACGACACCGGCATCATCTGGATCCGCGCGATCTCAGCCGATGTCATCTCGCGCAACGCGCTATAGAATGATTTCGGCCCGAGAAAAAACGCGCCGTGCAGCAGCACGCCATCGACCTCGCGCTTGAGAATGCCGGCGTCGATCAGCCCGAGAAATGCCTCGAACAGCATTTCGCTGACGCCGTAGAGACCCTTTTCGAACGATCCGGCTTCCGGCGCAGATAACTGTCCGGGCGCCAGGCGCTTCATGATCGCATGGAATTGCGCGTTGTCGCGATGGCGAACGATCAGCCCCTGGGCCAACGCATCACCGACCTGCCCGATGCCGATCTGCAACGTACCGCCGTCGCGAATGAGGCCCGCGGCGTGAAGACCGATGGCATATTTGGCGTCGGTGATCGGCTCGGACGGCGGCGCAAACAATGGAAATTCGGTCTCGGGACCGTCGAGCACCGCACTGAATTCCTCGGCCGGCAGATCGCCCGCTCCCGGCATGAACGGCAGTTCGGAATTGACCTGGCCAACGAGTTTGAACGACGCGCGGCCCTCGGCGCGGGCGCGCAAAATATCCAGCGTGGTGTCGGTGTTGCAACTCAGGCTGTAGCGCGCGACGCCATCGACTACGCGTTTCGCCACAAGTTGCGTGACGACATTAAGCCCGCGCGCCAGCAAATAGGACGACGCATGGGTATAGTTTGCGGAGATATAATGCTGCTGGGCAAAGGGCACGTGCAGCCACCTACCCGCCAGAAAGAAAAACTCGATCACGCGAATATTGGGCGGCAGCGCATTGGCATGCAACGCGTCGGCATAAGCCAGATCGGGATAGCCGCCGAACAGGCGGTCGATCACCGGCGCAATGAAGCGCCGCTCCAGCAGGTTCGCGGGCTTGGGTTTTTCCAGCGTCAACGCGGAAAAGAAGGTGAGATTGATCGTCCGGTCAGCGGCCGCGCGCGCATAGAGCGCGTTGACGATATGGTTGGCCTTGCCGAGCCCGAGCGGCAGCCCGACGACCAAATCGGTCCCGACGTCGCGGATGATGTCCTCGGCGATCGCCTCGGGGTCGGAGAACATCTTCGGCATCAAATGCGGGCCCGGTACGATAGAGTGGCTGCGCCCGGAATCGGGCGCTGGCGGCAAAGCTATATCGCATTTGGACCGATTGAGAACCGCTTCCACAAACCGCCGATGGTCCTGGCCAGTCGCATCGCGACAAAATCCGTCAGCTCCGAACGGCAGACAACAACGAGTCGCGCCGCTATGCTCTTGGCAATCGGGGCGCACACTGCGGGAAAGCGGCGGTTGTCGCGGAAAGAGGAGAAAACGCGATGCTTTCCAGACGCAGTCTTCTTGCCTCCATCGCGGCCGGAGCAGCCATGCAAAACCGAACCGCCTTTGCCAAAGCGGCGCAGCCGTCGACCGCGCTGAATTTCGACATTCCTGCCGGCGCCTGCGATTGCCACACCCACATTTTCGGCGAGCCTGAGAAATTTCCGTTCTTTCCGGGGCGAGTCTACACTCCCGAGCCCGCATCGCCCGAAGAAATGGCCGCACTGCACAACGCGCTACACATCGAGCGCGTGGTGATCGTCACGCCAAGTGTCTATGGCCCGGATAATTCGGCAACGCTGTTCGGCATCAAGGCACGCGGCGCGACCGCGCGCGGTGTTGCCGTGATCGACGGCAAAACGCCAGACGGCGACCTCGACGCCATGCACCAGGCCGGCATCCGCGGCATCCGGCTCAATCTCGCCACTGGCGGGGTCAGCGATCCCGCTATCGGTCGCGCGCGCTTTCAAGCCGCCGTCGATCGCGTCAAGAACCGCAACTGGCATATCCAGATGTACACGGATCTGGCCATGATCTCCGCCATCAAGGAGCTTGTCGCGGCTTCTCCGGTGCCGGTCGTGTTCGACCATTTCGGCGGCGCCCACGCCGAACTCGGTCCGCAGCAACCAGGCTTTGCCGACTTGCTGGAGCTGGTCCGGACTGAGAAAGCCTATGTGAAAATCTCCGGCGCCTATCGGGCGTCCAATCTCGCGCCGGATTATCCGGATGTGATCCCGCTGGCCCGCGCCCTGATCGCCGCAAATTCAGATCGGATCCTCTGGGGCAGCGATTGGCCGCATCCGGATCCGGTTACGCCGCCCGGGAAGAAGCCGACCGAGGTAACGCCGCTGCTTCAGATCGACGACGGCCGCCTGCTCAACCAGCTCTCGGTATGGGCGCCGGACGCTCCGATCCGAAAAAGGATTCTGGTCGACAACCCGGCGCGGCTTTACGGCTTCTGAGAGTTTTCCGAGACTATCAATGGTGCGCCGGCCATTGCGGCGGGTGACTGCCGAGCGGCATCGCCGGGCGCGCCCAGAACGCCGGCGTAATCGACAGCGCGGCCGAATGACGGACGGACCGCAGTGGACCGAAGCCCGAGCCGGTTTCTTCGAGACAGTCCTGCACCGTGGCGCTCTTCAAATCCCCGGTCTTGAGACCATCGGCGATGCGGCCGAGATTCCACAGCCAGCGCCCGGTCTGCGCCAGCGACACCCGGACATGCCAGCTGCCGCCCTCGCGCGATTGGCGTGCCCGCGCCATCATCGCGCCGAACGCCATCAGATAGCCGCTGGCGTGATCGAGCATTTGCGCCGGCAATTCCTTCGGCCCGTCGAGGCCGGCAGCCTGTCCCTCGGCGTGATTGAAGCCGGTTGCCGTTTGCACCAGCAAGTCATAACCGCGCCGTTCCGCCCATGGCCCGGAATGGCCATAGGCCGACAGCGAGACGTAGACAATGCCGGGGCTGATCTGTGCCGCATCCTGCGGCGAGAAGCCAAGCGCTGCGAGCGAGTGCGGACGATAGCCCTGCGAGAAAATATCCGCACTCGCCAATAGATCGCGCAAACGGCCCCGCCCCTGTTCGCTCTTGAGTTCGACGAAACTTGTCAGCTTGCCGCGACCGGTATCGATGGTGAGCCATGGTACCGCGGGCAGATCGGGACCGGAAATCAAAAGAACATTGGCGCCGTGGGCCGCGAGCGTGCGGCCCGCAACCGGCCCGGCAATGACCCGCGACAGATCCAGCACACGCAGCCCGGCAAGCGGGCGTTCGCCGGCGGGCCATCGCTTCGGCTCGGCCTCGCCGATTTTCTCGATCGAGATCAGGGGCAATTCGGCAAGCGCCCTGGCATGGGGCAGCGCCGACCACTCTTCATACGAGCGCATCAGCGCCACCGCGCAGCCTCCGGCATAGGCTGCGGTCTCGAATGCCTCGCCGTCCCACTGCATCAGCGCGGCCTGAACATCCTCACGCTCCGGCTTGCAATTCAGGAGCTTGCAGACCGCGTCGCGATGATGCGGGAAATTGGTGTGCAGCCGCACCAACCGCCGATCGCCGGTTTTGTAGATTCCGGCAATGGCATCCCAGGCCATATCGGACGGCTTGCCGTCGACGCGCAAATAACGTTCGGAGCGGCATTCGACCACGGCATGCCGCATGTCGACCGCGATATTCTGCGGCTGCCCGCTGCGCAATTTCCATATTTGCGCGGCGGCAAGCCCGGTTGCGGCGATGCTGGCCTGGGCCGCGGCGGCAACGCGAAACGACGACGGCAGTTGCGGTTCGTCGCCAGTCAGTGTGACGGCGTCAAGCGCGGAAGGATCGCCGCCAGCCAGCGTCCACAGATTGGCCAGAATTTCGCGAGGCGTTTGCATGGGATGTCCAGAATAATTCGTCATGCGCCGCTTCTTCAATGAAAATCGCGCGAGGGCGGCAGAATCCGCACATTGCGCGGATGACGGATTTTCTGGGCCGGATTGTCAGGGTGCTGACGGCGGTCGTCATGCAGAGGTTCGATCAGCGCCGGGCCGACCGGTACCGCATGTTTGCGGCGGAACGCGTCATTGGCCAGATTCGTCAAATCACGCGAGCGGTCGAACAAGCGCTGGGCAACCAGATGCGTCACCTGTTCCGGGCTGCTCTGAATATAGCCTTCGACCAGAATGAGCCGCGCGCCCATCACCTCCTTGCGAAACCGCTCCATCACCTTTGGCCACACCACGATATTGGCGATACCGGTTTCGTCCTCCAGCGTCATGAAGACCACGCCCTTGGCACTCCCCGGACGCTGACGCACCAGCACCACGCCGGCGCAGCGGACATGACGCCTGTCATGGTCATGCCGAATGCCATCGCAGGCGATGACGCCTTCTTTGGCAAACATCGGCCGCAAAAATTCCATCGGGTGGCCCTTCAGCGACAGCCGGATGGTTTGATAATCGGCCACCACCTGCTCCGGCAGCGGCATGTCAGGCAAGGGCTGCGCATTTTCGTCCGGCTGTTCGCGCGCGGCGGCGATTTCGAACAGCGGCAGCGGCACGTCATCTGGCAACCGCCGCACCGCCCAAAGTGCTGCGCGGCGATCAAGCCCGATCGAGCGAAACGCATCGGCATCCGCCAGCAAAATCAGCGCGCGCTTGGGCAGCGCCGTGTCGCGGGCGAAATCTTCCAGCGAGGTGAAAGCCCGCCGCGCCCGCGCGGCGACGATGCGCTCGGCCCAATCCTCCGCTTTCGGCTTGCCGCTTTTTTGTCTCAGAAACTCCTCATCCGGATCGGCCCATTTAAATCCGTCGATCTGCCGAAAGCCAAGCCGCAACGCATGATAATTTCCGCTTTGTTCCTCCAGCGTGTTCTGCGCGTGACTGAACGACACATCGATCTCACGCACCTCGACGCGGTTCTTGCGCGCATCGCCGACGATCTGCGCCGGCGCGTAGAAACCCATCGGCTGCGAATTCAGCAATCCGCAAGCGAACGCATCGGGATGGAAATGCTTGAGCCATGACGAGATATAAACCAGTTGCGCGAAGCTCGCGGCGTGGCTTTCCGGAAAGCCATAGCTGCCAAATCCCTTGATCTGATCGAAGCAGCTTTTCGCAAACGCCGGATCATAACCACGGTCGATCATGTTGTTGACCATCTTGGACTTCGAACTTGCCGATGGTCCCGACATTGCGGAACGTCGCCATGGCGCGGCGCAACCCGTTGGCTTCCGCGGGGGTAAATTTCGCGGCCTCGATGGCGATCCGCATCGCCTGCTCCTGAAACAGCGGCACGCCGAGGGTCTTGTGCAGAACCTTATACAGTTCGTCCTTGTCGCCATGCGCGGACGCCGGCGATGGATAATTCGACGCTCTCCAGTCTATTCCGCCGCCGGAGATACGGATGCACCATGTCGCCCTGAATCGGACCAGGCCGCACGATCGCGACCTCGATGACAAGATCGTAGAATTTTCGCGGCTTCAGGCGCGGCAGCATGTTCATCTGCGCGCGGCTCTCGACCTGGAATACGCCGAGCAATTCGCCCCTGCACAGCATGTCGTAAACAGGCTTCTCATCCTGAGGAACCGTCGCCAGCTCGTAACGCATGCCTTTATGATCCGCGATCAAGATCAAAACATTTGCGGATGCAGGTCAGCATCCCCAGCGCCAGCACATCGACCTTCATCATGTTCAGCGCATCGACGTCGTCCTTGTCCCATTCGATAAAGGTCCGATCGTCCATCGCGGCATTGCCGATCGGCACATAGCTGTCGAGCCGGTCCTGGGTCAGCACATAGCCGCCGACATGCTGCGACAAATGCCGCGGAAATTCGATCAATTCGGTTGCAAGTTCGACGGCAAGTCCGACCATCGAATTTCCGGGATCGAGCCCCGCCTGCCTGACCTGCATGTCGTTGAGGCCCTCGCCCCAGCTTCCCCACACCGTATCCGCCAGCGCCGCGGTGACATCTTCCGTCAGTCCCAGCGCCTTGCCGACATCGCGGATCGCGCTGCGCGGCCGGTAATGAATGACGGTCGCAATGATCGCGGCGCGGTGGCGGCCATATCGTCGATAGACATATTGCATCACCTCCTCGCGCCGCGAATGCTCGAAATCGACATCGATGTCGGGCGGCTCCAGCCGTTCCTTGGAGATAAAACGCTCAAACAGCAGATCGACCTTGGTCGGATCGACGGAAGTAATGCCGAGAACATAGCAAACGGCCGAGTTCGCCGCCGATCCCCTGCCCTGGCAGAGAATGTTTTGGCTGCGCGCATAACGGACGATATCGTGCACGGTGAGAAAATAATGCGCGTATTTGAGCTTCCGGATCAGGCGCAGTTCCTTGTGCAAAACCTTTTTGGTCTTGGGTCGAGATCCGAACCGGAAATTTTTTGTGCGCACCTTGCCAGGTCAGGTCTTCCAGATGCCGCTGCGCGGTCTTGCCCGGCGGCACCGGCTCGTCGGGATACTGATATTTAAGCTGGTCCAGCGAGAACGTGATGCGACCGGCAAACCGCATGGTTTCCGCGATCGCCTCCGGCACATCGCGAAACAGCCGCGCCATTTCATGCGCAGGCTTGAGATAGCGTTCGGCATTGGCTTCAAGCCGCTTGCCGATGGCGTCGATGGTGGTCTTCTCGCGAATGCAGGTCAGGACATCCTGCAGCGGACGCCGCGCGGGATGGTGATACAGCACCTCATTGGTCGCCAGCAGCGGCACGCGGGCCTTGGTGGCGACACCATGCAGCCGCGACCAGGCGGCGCCGGTCGTCGCCGCGGTACAGCAGGCTCGCCGCAAGCCACACGCCATCCGCGCGGCTGCGCTGCAGTTGATCCAGAACCTCCAAGTGCCTTTGCCGTCTCAAAGCGATGCGGCAGCGTCAGAACCAGAAGCTGCCCTTCGCTGAATTCCAGGAGATCGTCGAGATCAAGATGACATTCGCCCTTGTCGATCCTGTCGAATCGTCGCCGCGCTTGCCGCGGGTCAGCAACTGGCACAGCCGGCCATAAGCCGCGCGGTCGCGCGGATAGACCAGGATATCCGGCGTGCCGTCCATAAAGACGAGGCGCGAGCCGATCAAAAGCTTTGGCTTGTCTGTGACGATCGGGATTGCCGAGTTCCTTGTAGGCCCGCACCACGCCGGCCAGCGTGTTATGGTCGGCAATGCCGATGACGGGCAAGACGCAACTCGCTCGCCTGATGCACATAATCCTGCGGATGCGATCCGCCGCGCAGGAACGAGAAATTCGTGGTGATTCCGATCTCGGCATAAGCAGGCATGTTCATGCGAACAGCCCGTGCACGAACCAGTTGGGCGGAGCCGGCTTGCCCTCCTCGTCAACGAGTTCGCTGCCGTAAAGGCCGTCGCGGTAAATCCAGAACCGCAATCCGGCTTCATCCTCGACACGGAAATAATCGCGCGTCAGCGCTTGGCCGTTGTGCTTCCACCATTCCATCGCGATCCGCTCGGGACCCTCGACCCGGACCACCGCATGGGTGGCGCGCCGCCAGGTGAAGTGATGCGGCGGCCCGTCAGGCACCGTGGCAAACGGCACCTTGATCGGCTCCGGCTTTTCAAACAGCCGCAGCGGCCGCAATGGCGGTTCGCTCTCCACACGGGCCGGCCATGCCGCCTGCAGCGCCGCGGCCAGATGATGTTGCGCCGGCGCGGCCATCACCGCGCGCTCCGGAATATGGGTGTCCTGCGGCAGATGCACGACCACGCGCCGGCCGCCGATGCGCGCGGCGATGCGGTCGATCAAGCGCCGCCAGTTCGTCATTGTCATGCACATTGGCATCGAGATCGCGCTGCTGCTGCACGACGATTTCGGTGCGGCTGGCGGACAGGCGAATGAGATCGAATCCGAAACCGGGATCGAGCGGATCGTTCAAGGCATCGAGCCGCTCGCGAAACAGGCGGTCGATCACCTCGCCTTTGGTCACGGGTTGTCCGGTATCCACCACAATCGCGCGCACCGCGCCATCGGTGCGAAAGAAATTGGCTTCCAGCCGCCGCGCGCCCTTGCCTTGCTGCGTCCATCGCCACGACCAGCATCTGCGCCAGCCGGGACAATGTCGCCGAGATCACGCGCTTCGGTCGCCACCGGCTCGGCGAAACGCTTCTCCACGATGTAATCCGGCAGCGGCTTGCGCGGGACTGATCGGCGCATCGCTCTGCCCCAGCGCCTGTTCCAGCAGGGTCGTGAAGTCAGCGCCGAACCTTGCTGTGATTTCATGACGCGCGCGGCAGGCGACATCGCCGATGGTTTTCAGCCCGGCGCGGCGCAGGCCGTTGGTGATCGCATCATCGGCGCCCAGCGCGGACACCGGCAGCGGCTTGACCGCATCGGCTTCCTCGCCATCACGGACGATGCAACCATGGACATGACGAGTCATCGTCCGCGCGCAGATCGAGGTGCCGGCGATGGCAGCGCTGACGGCAAAACCTTGCACGGTCAGCACGTCACACAGCATGCCGCATCATCGCGGCCTCGCCGCCGAACAGATGGGCGCAGCCGGTGATGTCGAGAAACAGGCCATGCGGAGAATCGATCGCCACCAGCGGCGTGAAGCGGTCGCACCAGTCGGCAATGGCATTCAGCGTCTTGGCGTCGGCGGCTTCATCGGCATCGAACACCCTTAATTGCGGGCAGATGGCGCGGGCGTTGGCGAGCGGCAGGCCGATCTCAAGCCCGAGATGGGCTGCGGCATCATCCAGTGCCGAAATCTGCAGCGCGTTGTTTTGTTTGGCGACGACAATACTGGGGTGATCGCCAGATTCTTGTTTTGGCGTGTTTTCTTCACGCGAGTTACCCGCTCCGCTCGAAAACGCGTTAGCCGGCGCGGCGTTGTTGCGCGAAAGCTGGCGCTTGATGCGGTCGGTGGGCAGGCGCGGCAGCCACAGGCTGAGAATACGCCGCCGGTTTGCTCGAAAAGGCACTCATCACATTTCCATTCCATGATCCACCGCCCAACAGGGCCATGACGGTTGCGGACAAGCTGCGCGTCGAACATCGGCGCGCCCCAGGTCGGCAGTGAAGGCGTGGCAGGCGGCGAATGCGCCGCGCGCACGATCCATCTTGTTTCCGCCGTCGAGGGCAACGGCTCCGCCGCCACCCGCAGCAACAGACCGGTGACGCCGGAGGCTTGCGCGGCCAATGTCAGCTTGCGGCTGGCGACGAGATCGAGCTGCCGCGCTTCGCCCCCAGACTTCCAGCACGACGACGCCAAGCGCATCGCAGGCGAGCGCGTCGGCAGCCGTCCGCAACGCGGTGTCCACATCGGCCGCGCGCACGGTCACCAAGCAGGCGCGGATCGAGACCGAGTTCGGCCAGTCCGCTCATCGACAGCGCACCGGATTCAATTTCGGTGAAATCCTGCCGCACCCACACCAGCGGCCGCCGGGCCGCCGCCCGTCCCGCGAGCCCTGCGATGAATCCCGTCGCCGCGGCGCTCTGCCGTCCCTCGGCGAACACCTCGTGCATCGCGCCGATGGCGAGGCCGCCCTGCAGCGCCGCATCCGCGTCCGCATGCCCGAGCGCCACCCTGTCTGGCCTGTACGCGTCGCCATGCGCCTCGATGCGCTCGATGCTGCCGCGCAAAGTCGCAAGCGTGCTCGTGCGTGCGCCGGTCATGCGCCGCTCCTCAGAAATGTTGAGCCGCCTGGGTTTTTGAACGAACCCGGGATTTTGAATGAACCCGCGGCTGGCTCATTTGTTCATGATATGTTCTAATATAAAGCTAACACCATCCGCGGAGTCAATCGGTCGGCCGGATTTAAGTTTTTCTCAAGCGAAATCAAAGGGATTCAACGATGGATGTGCAACGTAAGCTGGAGATCCTGGCCGATGCCGCCAAATACGACGCGTCCTGCGCCTCCAGCGGCACCGAGCAACGCGATAGCCGCGACGGCAAGGGCCTCGGCTCGACCGCCCCGGGCATGGGCATCTGCCATTCCTACGCGCCGGATGGACGCTGCATTTCGCTGCTGAAGATCCTGCTGACCAACGCCTGCAATTACGATTGCCTCTATTGCGTCAACCGCGCCACCAGCAACGTGCCGCGCGCCCGCTTCACCGTCGATGAAGTGGTGAAGCTGACGATCGACTTCTATCGCCGCAATTATATCGAGGGCTTGTTTCTGTCCTCCGGCATCATCCGCAGCGCCGATTACACCATGGAGCAGGTGGTGAACGTCGCGCGCCAGTTGCGCGAACAGCATCACTTCCGCGGCTACATCCATCTCAAAACCATTCCGGAAGCCGACGATGCGCTGATCGCGGAAGCCGGCAAATATGCCGACCGCCTCAGCATCAACATCGAAGTGCCCGGAAGAAACCAGTCTGGCCAAACTGGCGCCGGAGAAAGACGTGCGTGCGATCCGCCGCACCATGGGCCGGCTGCGCTTAAAGCTCGATGAAGCGCAGGAGGGCCGCAAGGTCACGCCGAAGGGAAATATCGCGCCGCGGTTCGCACCGGCCGGCCAGAGCACGCAGATGATCGTCGGCGCCGATGCCGCCAACGACCAGACCATTCTCACCACCAGCGCCAATCTCTACGGCTCCTACAAGCTCAAGCGGATCTATTATTCCGCGTTCAGCCCGATCCCCGATGCCAGCCGCGCGCTGCCTTTGCTGGCGCCGCCGCTGGTGCGCGAGCATCGGCTCTATCAGGCCGACTGGCTGATGCGGTTTTACGGTTTCGACGCCGGCGAAATCGTCGATCAGGCCGAAGGCATGCTGTCGCTCGATATCGATCCCAAACTTGCCTGGGCGCTGCGGCATCGCGACCGCTTCCCGCTCGACGTCGACACCGCCAGCCGCGAGGATTTGCTGCGCGTGCCCGGCTTCGGCACCAGGGCGGTCGATCGCATCATCGCCACCCGCCGCGTGACTTCCATTCGGATCGCCGATCTCGCGCGCCTGCATATCCCCGGAAAGAAGGCGCTGCCGTTCATCGTCCTCAGCGATCATCGCCCGCCGCCGCATCTATTGGACAGCGCAGCGCTGACGCAACGGTTCAAGCCGAAGGCGGCGCAGCTGGGATTTGGGTTTTGAAACAAGCGTCATGGCCGGACATGCTGCCGGGCATGCACGAATAGAGAAAACGGTGTTCGAATGCACTTCATCACACTCGACACGACACCGATTTCGAAGGCTGGCGCAAAGCCGCGCGGGCGCTGGTCCTCAACGATGTGAGCCCGTCCGACGTGACGTGG
Source organism: uncultured Solirubrobacterales bacterium (assembly GCA_963744525.1). Taxonomy (GTDB): domain Bacteria; phylum Actinomycetota; class Thermoleophilia; order Solirubrobacterales; family Solirubrobacteraceae; genus Palsa-465. Next base: position 74,046 of record CAVUTV010000004.1, read on the forward strand.
ACAGCGCCAGGCCAGATGCCGGAATTATTCGCGCCTGTCGCCGCAACATCGCTGCCCGAAGTGCCACACGCTACTTTCAGCGTCTCGGCCAAATTCGTCGAACTGGCGCAGTCCGCGATCCTGCATCGCGACACCGAACGTTTCGCGATTCTGTATCGGCTGCTGTGGCGGCTGCGCAGCCATCACGATCTGCTGGCGGTCGCGACCGATCCCGATGTTTTGCTAGTTGCGGCGATGGCAAGAGCCGTGCACCGCGACCAGCACAAGATGCAGGCCTTTGTCCGCTTTCGCGAAATCGGCCGCGAGCGGAAATCGCGTTACGTCGCCTGGTATCGAGCCGGAACATCACATTGTCGAGGCCACCGCGCCGTTCTTCGCGCGGCGCTTTGCCGACATGGCCTGGTCGATCCTGACGCCGGATATCTGCGCGCATTGGGAAGGCCATGTCGTCGCCTTTACGCCGGGAGTGAGCAAAGCCGCGGCCCCCTCTGAAGACCGCCTGGAGGAAACCTGGCTGCGCTACTACGCCAGCATCTTCAATCCGGCCCGGCTGAAGGTGAAGGCGATGCAGACCGAGATGCCGAAGAAATATTGGCGGAACCTGCCGGAGGCTTCGCTCATTAAGCCTCTGATCGCAGGTGCCGGACGCGCGACCAGCGCGATGATCGCCGAAGCCGCCACCGATCCGCACAAATCGCAGAAACGGCCGGAGCCATCCGTGAAACACAAACATGCTCGCGCCGGCGATCATCGAAGCTCTCCGCGAGGAGGCCAGCGATTGCCGCGCCTGCCCGCTCTGGAAAGATGCAACGCAAACCGTGTTCGGCGAAGGTCCGCAGACCGCGCGGGTGATGCTGGTCGGCGAGCAGCCCGGCGACAAGGAAGACCTCGCCGGCAAACCGTTCGTCGGACCGGCCGGACAGATGCTCGACCGCGCGCTGGAAGAAGCCGGCATCGACCGCGCCAAGGTGTACGTCACCAACGCCGTAAAACATTTCAAGTTCGTGCCCCGCGGCAAGATCCGCCTGCATCAGAAACCGAACACGTCGGAGATCAGGGCCTGCCGGCCGTGGTATGAGCGCGAACTGGCGGCGATCAAACCCGACCTGGTGGTGGCGATGGGCGCTACCGCGGCGCAAAGCGTGTTCGGCAAGATCACGCCCATCAACAAGACCCGCGGCCGCCTGATCGATCTCGAAGACGGCACCAGGGCGCTGGTGACGGTGCATCCATCCTACCTGCTTGCGGCTCCCCGACGCGGAGGCCAAGGCACTGGAATACCAGCGCTTTGTCGAGGATCTCCGGATTGCCGCCGACCTCATGAGAAAATCGGCTCGGGCGGCATAGTCCGCGTTCGACAGCGAACCCTCATCACGGCGAGACGCGCCTCCAGACCTGTTTGTTCATGATATGTTCTATTTGTGAAGATAAGATGACCCGAGAAGTCAATCGCGATCAATTCCTACGAATTTTGCAAGCAATTCCAATGGGATGAAATACCCGCCTGGGACGCCGCTTCCGCGGCGGCCATTTCACGCGCCTGTCACATGCATCAAGCAAAGTCCGCAAACAAAATTCTGGAGAAATTTACCATGAGCGACGTTGCGTTACCTGGTTCGATCGAGCCTGCCGCCAAAAGGGGTCCCAATCTCGACGGCGGTATCAACCCGCTGCAGGGCATCATTTATTTGGGCGTCGTCGCCGCCGCGTTGTTGTTTGTCGCGTACAGCATTTATGCCGACATCGACGCCACCGGCACGCGGGTCACTTCATACCTGCCGTATCTTCTGCTTTTTGTCGCGCTGCTGATCGCGCTCGGTTTCGAGTTCGTCAACGGCTTTCACGATACGGCCAATGCCGTCGCCACCGTGATCTACACACGCTCATTGCCTGCCAACATCGCCGTGGTGTGGTCGGGCATGTTCAATCTGTTTGGCGTCTTGATGTCCTCCGGCGCGGTCGCCTTCGGCATTGTGTCGCTATTGCCGGTCGAATTGATCTTGCAGGTCGGCAGCGGCGCGGGTTTCGCCATGGTATTCGCCCTGTTGATCGCCGCCATTATCTGGAATGTGGGCACCTGGTATTTCGGGCTGCCGGCTTCGAGTTCGCACACCCTGATCGGATCGATCATGGGAGTCGGCATCGCCAACGCCTTGCTGCACGGTCGCGAGGGCACGTCCGGCGTGGACTGGTCGCAGGCGGCCAATGTCGGCAAAGCGCTATTGCTTTCGCCGCTGTTTGGTTTCGCGCTGGCCGCAGTTTTGCTCTTTGTTCTCAAGATGGTGCTGCAGCGTGTAACTCCGGCCCTGTTCGCTGAGCCAAAGGGCGATCAACCGCCGCCGGCATGGATTCGCGGCATCCTGATCCTCACTTGCACCCTGGTGAGCTTCTTCCATGGCTCGAACGACGGCCAGAAGGGCATGGGCCTCATCATGCTCATTCTTATCGGCACGGTACCGACCGCCTATGCGCTCAACCGCGCCCTGCCGGAAAGCCAGATCGAACAGTTCGCCACCAATTCGACCGCCGCGAGCAAGGTGATCGAAGCCAAGGCCGCCGGCCAAAACTTTGCGGGCAACCCGCGACCCGCGGTGACCGAGTATGTCTCGTTCCGCAAGATCAATGACCAGACCTTTCCGTCACTGGCGGTTCTCGTTGGCGACATCAGCAACCAGGTTAAGGAGTACGGGTCGCTGGCGAAGTTCCCTGCCGGTGTCGTCGGCAATACGCGCAACGACATGTACCTGGTTTCCGAATCTATCCGCTTCCTGCTGAAGGATCCCAAAAACGGGCTTAGCGACGATGAGGTTGCAACTCTCAGCAGCTACAAAGGCTCGCTCGACGGCGCGACTAAATTCATTCCGACCTGGGTGAAAATCGTCGTCGCCATCGCACTTGGCCTTGGCACCATGATCGGCTGGAAGCGCATTGTCGTCACGGTCGGCGAGAAGATCGGCAAGACCCATTTGACCTACGCGCAGGGCGCCTGCGCCGAAATCACAGCCGCTGCGACGATTGCCGCGGCTGACATATACGGGTTACCGGTTTCGACCACCCATGTGCTGTCATCCGGTATCGCAGGCACCATGTCGGCGAGCGGGTCCGGGCTGCAGTGGTCGACGATCCGCAACATCGCGCTCGCCTGGGTGCTGACGTTGCCGGCCGCGATGCTGCTCTCGGGCTCCCTCTACTTCTTGTTCTCGCGGATCTTCTGATCGGGCGATCGATGCCGCCGCGAGCAGCGGCGGATGCACCCAAACGAAAAGGCCCGCGCCAACCCGCGCGGGCCTTTTTCTTGTGTCCCTCGAGATTGGCCAGCTCTGACGTCACGCCGCCAGTGTGTTTTCGACCAGCTTGATCCAGTACGACGTGCCGAACACAATCGCGTCATCGTTGAAATTGTAGGCCGGATGATGCAATCCGGCGCTGTCGCCGTTGCCGCAAAAAATAAACGCACCCGGCCGTGACTCCAGCATATAGGCGAAATCTTCCGCGCCCATTTGCGGCGGCAGTTCGTGAACGTTGGCGTCGCCGGCAATTTCCTTCGCCACCTGGGTGGCGACATCCGTCTGCAGGGCATGGTTGACCACGACCGGATAGCCCCGTTCGTAACCCAGATCGATCCTGGCGCCCGTCATCTGCGCTACGCCCGCGACGACCTCGCGCACCCGCTTTTCGACCAGCTCCCTCACTTCCGCTGTCAACGTACGGACGGTGCCCTTGAGTTCGGCGGTTTGCGGAATGACGTTGCGCGCGTTACCGGCGTGGAATTCGCATATTGAGACGACAGCCGACTCCAGGGGATCGACGGTGCGCGAAACAATGGACTGCAAGGCCGTGACCAGTTGCGCGCCAACCAGGACGGAATTGATGCATTTGTTTGGGCGGGCCGCATGGCCGCCCAACCCTTCGATCCGGATGTCGATCGCATCCGTCGCCGCCATAATCGGACCGGACCTGATCGCGAACGAACCGACCGGAATTCCCGGACCATTATGCATGCCATAGACCTGATCGATCGCGAAGCGGTCCATCAGGCCGTCCTTGATCATCGCGGCAGCGCCCGCACCGCCCTCTTCCGCCGGTTGAAAGATTACGACGGCGTCACCGGCGAAATTCCGCGTTTCCGCGAGATAGCGGGCCGCGCCGAGCAACATCGCGGTGTGGCCGTCATGGCCACAGGCATGCATCTTGCCGGGCGTCTTGGACGCGTAGACGAGTTCGGTCTCTTCCTCGATCGGCAGCGCGTCCATATCGGCACGCAGCCCGATTACCTTGATCCCGCCACCGCCAGCCGGCTTGCGGCCCTTGATGACGCCGACGACGCCGGTGCGGCCCAGGCCCGTCGCCACCTCGTCGCAACCAAATTCCCTTAAGCGATCCGCCACAAACGCCGCTGTGCGATGCACGTCATACAGCAATTCAGGATGCTGATGGATATCCCGGCGCCAGGCCTGAATATCGGGTTGCAGGTCGGCGACACGGTTGATGATGGGCATGGGAACATCTCGATCGGGGGCATGTGTGCTTTGCCCCTTCTAGCACGCAGCCGCGATCCGCCCAACATTCTGCACGATTGACAAGGGCCGATATGGCCGGGCAGAAGCGCCAAGCGTCTCTTCTCGCCAGACCTTCCGGCCGACCACATCTGACTGAATAAGATGGGAGCAAGACCTGGTTGGCCCAAAGTCGGGCATGCCGATCATAAACTGGACCGGAATTCAAAAAATGCCGAAGCGGCCTGGCATGGGAATGAAGCTGGGTCTTACACCGGAAAAGAAGGCGCACTTACTCGACTTGGAACGGTCGGCCCGTGCGGAGCTGAAGCTGCGCCACAAGGCGAGCGAGTACTATCGCGACCATATCTGGCATAACTTATGCTAGCGAAAGAAGATCATTGAGACTTACGAGCCGAGGCTCCGAAGAGTTTTCTCCGGCGGCGCGAACCGGATGGTCCAAAATTACATCTCCAGACAGACAGGCCGTCATAAGCATAGGGTGGTGGTTTCTCTCGTAGTGCAGCCTGGCGAGGCGCGATTGTTGTGTCAGCCAACGCCGATCGATCCGCTTTATGATGGCAAGTAGATCATTAAGGCTTCGCCAGGTTGCCGCCCCTTCGTAACTCATATGCGTATCGTGCAGGAGCGCCTCGGGTTTCGTCACATGCCATATCGCCGGCGTTCCCGAGCCCATCACCTCCACGGAGGTGCGAGCGCCACGCCTGTGAAACGAGCCGATGTATAAATCGATGTCATAATCCGACATCGCCCGCCACACCGACGGCACATGAGGAACATGGACCAAACGCTCGGGATCGACATTGCACTTCGTCAGCACATCGCGAAAACGCGCAAGGCTGGCGTCCGGCAGATCACCAATATGAACATGCGAGCCCTTTGTCAGTTTTAGGACGGCTCCGATGGCGTCGAAGTACCTTGGATCATAGTCTTGCAGAAACTTGTGCGACGATCCGGCGGCGGCCGTCCGCAGCGGCTCTTTCGTCAGCCGCAGAAGGGCCAAGATACTATCTAGATAGCCACGAAGCGAGCGGTCTGATGATCCCTCGGCGACGCCCGCCGTTGTGCCCTCATCGGAGGCTACAAGCGGCACGAAGCGGTTATTGAAAAGGCCGGCCTGCTTCCGGCAGCAATGAAAGCAGAACGGCGTAACATCGACGTGGACCGCGGACGAAACGAAAGCCCCGACACTTGGGAGGCGGTCCGAATGATGGACGAAAATGGTTTCGCGCGCGGTTTCAGGTTGGCAGGCAGCAACCGCAACGCTGTCGTCGTGATGATTGAAAAGGAAGATTTGGTCCGGGCGAACGCGATCGATGACGTCAATTAGCCATGCGAATTTTTCTCCCAGATTGATTTTCTCGCATACCTCGACCTGCGAGGGTTTCAACGCGACACGCCGCAGGATGTTCTCGGACAGTCCGCCCGGTTGGTTGGCGAGATTTGTAAGGGCCAGGAACGCACGCCGCGCGGGCGTTGAGCGAACAAAGTCGCCGATCAGCGGCGTGTGCCCGCCACTCTCGTACAAAGTCGACGCGATGTATAGGTCGGATAGCCGTGACGGGCTAACGCCCTTGCGGTCCGGCCGATGTGTTTCAAGCCAGCGGCGTCCGATCAGCAGACAAAGTTCGTCAACCTCAGCGTCACCGAAGCATATTACTTCTCGTACGCTCGCCGTTTGGACGGCACTGGGTCGGGGAGCTGTCGAATCCAAGCGGCCATTGGGGTGCATCCCAGCTCTTGCACTCAGGGCGGCTCGGCTCAGCGCCCAGCGCGGTGGTGTACCCCGACGGCCATCAGGACGTGTTCTGGAAAGGCACCGATGGGCGCCTGCGGGATATGGTTTCCCGCCCCGGCGGCTGGAATGGACCGGTCAACCTCCATGACGCCGGGAAGCTCGGCTCCAAGCCCGACGCGGCCCTGGGTCGCTAGTGGTCCGCTAGGAGTCCTGGGTCATGTCAGCCACAGCGGTCGTCCTGCCCCCAGGCGAGACCCTCGCCGGATTCCGTATCTGCGAAGTCATCGGCGTCGGCGGTATGGCGGTCGTGTACCGCGCCGAGCAGATGTCCCTGCACCGCGAGGTCGCCCTCAAGGTGCTCTCCCATGAGCTCGGGCGAGATGAGGTCTTCTCCGAGCGGTTCCGCCGCGAGGGGATGCACGTGGCCCTCCTGGACCATCCGCATGTGATTCCGATCTACGACGCCGGCGAGGACAAGGGCCGCCTGTTCCTGGCCATGCGTCTGGTTGTGGGAATGACCCTCGCCGAGCGGATGCGAGTCGCGCCGCTGTCCGCCCGAGAGACCCTGGACATCCTTCGGCCCATCGCGGACGGCCTGGATGCTGCGCACGCCATCGGGCTCGTGCATCGGGACATCAAGCCGCAGAACATCCTGATCACTGAGCGCGGCCACCCCTATCTGGCGGACTTCGGTATCGCCAAGGGTGTGGAGACGGCCGGTCTGACCGTCTCGGGAGGGTTCGTCGGAAGCTTCCATTACGCCGCGCCCGAGCAGGTTCTCGGCGCCCCAGCGGTGCCGGCTACCGACGTCTATGCCCTCACGGCGGTGCTCTACCAGTGCCTGACGGGCACGGTGCCATATTCGAGCGACACCGATGTGGCGGTCCTGTACGCCCAGGTGAACAAGCCGCCGCCTGAGCTGCCACCTGGCGAGGCGGACGAACTGAACGCGGTGATCACGCGGGGCATGGCCAAGGATCCGGGCGATCGCTATGCCTCCGCCGGAGAGCTGATCGCTGCCGCCGAACACTCGCTGCAGGACCTCCCGGCCCGGCGCCAGGATCAGCGGCCCGCGTTGTCCTCGACCGCGGCGCCTGCGACGCCTAAGACCGCGCAGGGGACGAAGGCGCGGTCAACGCAACCGCCACCGGCCGGCGCCAACCCCTCGGCTCGCACACCGCGCCGGGCCAGACGGGTGGTCTGGGTCACTGCCGTGCTGGCGATCCTGGCGGCTGCGATCGGCTGGGGCCTGCTCGGAACGGAGACCTCAGCCTCCTGGACCGTGGCGCATTCACGTGATCTGGCAATCAGCTATCGGACGCCCTGGCGGAGCACGCACCTGGCGTTCGGAGCGTTTGCGGTCACGCCGGCGACCAGAGCCCTGGGCTCCGCACCGATCCAGCTCGCCTCCGGCTCGGCCACGCTGGCGGGTGGCTCACTCACTCACTCGGCAGCGACGCCCGGCGGGATCCCACCCGTCCTGCGGACGCGGTTCGGACGAGCGACGCGAGGCACCGCCCGGCTCTCGAGCGGGCCCGCGGTCGCCGTGTACAACTGGACGTTGCGCGGCGGCCGCACCGTAAGAGCATGGGTGATTCCGACGGTGCGCGGTGACGTGGCCGTGATCTGCTCGGCACCCTCCGGGATGAGCTCGGCGATGCGTTCGTGCTCGGCGATGGCCACCCGTGCAGATGTCGATGGGATCTCTCTCCTCGCCGCGGGGCCAGACCTCACGTTCGCCCGATCGCTGGAGCGGATCCTCGCCCCCGTGTCGGCGAAGAGAGCCACTCTGGGCGGGATGTTCCGAGCTGGGTCAAGCCCGTCCGGCACACGAGCGCGGACGATCGCTCGGGCGGACAGCGACGCCGTCAAGGCGCTGGGGAAGCTGACCGTTCCGGCGCGCTACAGGTCGTTGGTATCCGCTCTGGCGCTGACGCTCCGCGGTGAGGCACATACGCTTGGAGCCCTGGCCAGAGCGGCTGACCGACAGGACGCCGCAGAGTACGCGAACGCCTCCGCTGAGGTGGCGAAGGCAAGCCGCAAGGTCCAGGCACAGAGCGCACGAGCGCGGAGAGCAGGCCTGCTGTCCGGCGGTTTGGCCGTCCTGCGCGTGCCCAGCTTGCCGGCACGCACGAACTCGTCATCGGGACCGTCGGTCGGCAACATCACGACCCAGTCGTCGACGACGACCACCACCACGACTCCCACACCGCCCCCGCCCTCCACCGGCTCGGGGTCGACATCGACCTCCAGCTCGAACTCGTCAAAGACGAGCAGCGGAAATGGCTCGTCGGGACCGCTCTTCTGATCGGAGCTGACCCCGGCTCTAGCTCTAAGGGTCTCTCTCCCCCACCAGGCCCCACTGGAAGGCGCATTCGACGAGGCGCGCTCGCTTCTGATTCTGCGGCAGGTCGGATATCTCAAAGCGCTGGAACAGCAGTCGTAGATGGTTCTTGACGGCGTCGACGCCGAGGAAGACCTCGTTTGCGATCTGCTGGTTGCTGGCCGGTGTGGCGAACGCACCCTCCGTTCGGTAGGGACGGCAGAGCGCGATCAGCACCTTTCGCTGGGTTTCGGTCAGGTCCCGGATCATCGGCAGGTAGGACGCCGACGCCGTGGCCGCCGTGCCGCTCTCACTGGGCGAGCGGAACTCGACGGGTGTGATCCCGAAGACGAGGACATCGCCGTCCTGGAGCCGCCTGCGCTGGGTGATCCGCTGACCGTTGACGAACGTCCCGTTGCGTGACAGCCCGTCGTCGCTGATCGTCCAGTCGCCACCGATCATCTCAACCACCGCATGGGTACGTGACACCTCGCTGTCTCCCGACAGCGCTATGTCGTTGGACGAGCGTCGGCCAATGGTCGCGCGGGAGCCGGCGTCGAGCGTGAAGATCTGCTGCGTCCCATCCACGCCGCGCCAGAGCAGGAACGGAAGCCCCAACCGTTCGGTCTCGATGATGCTCTTGAGCTCGGCCGCCGAACGGGCGTGAGGAGCCGGGCCGTTGGTCACCAGTTCACGTGCCTGATCGCTCACCCATCCAGCTCCACGACTCACCCAACGTGTCTGTCGGTCCGGTCGTTCGCCCCGAACGCAGCCCAATACTAAGCCAGCCGGCGTGACGCTGCCGGCGATTTCGCCGGCGTCCCTGGCGTGCCGGCGGAGGTGGCAGACGCTTACCCCAAGGGTGCGTTGGAATCGGCTCAGGGCTGACCGAAGATGAGCTCAGCATGGGCCTCGTATTCCGGATACCACTGACTCCCTCCCGGGACGATGCCGCCACGCCTAACGGGAACACCGCTCATGCGCCTGAAGCCGATGGCCGGCCTCGAGAGGCCGGAAGGACAGGTGCGCGGGCGAGCGGCACCCGGCGGAAGTGGCGGATCCTCTGGTGGCGACGCGCTCCGAGCACTGGGGACGACTCACCCCGGGGGAGCTGAGGACGGCGTGTCCATGTCAGCGGCACAGGGTGTTCGGGCGGCGACATCGCTCCCGTGGTCCGGCCGGAACGAGACGGAGCTCGACTCCCGGGCCTGGCGACTTCTGAATCTGGCCTCGATCGACGCGGTCCGCGGAGATGAGAACCGCTGCCGGGCGCTCACGGCCGAAGCCGGCACCCTGGCGGCCCAGATCAGTTCACCGGCATTGGAGATGGGGGCCGACCACGTGTTGGGACTCCTGGAGTTGTCCCTGGGCAATCTGGCCGTAGCGGGCTGGCAGTTCAGCCGCTGCGTGACCCGAGCCCAGGCGTGTCGATTGGCTGACCCCTGCGTGCTTCGGTTCGAGCCAGATCTCGTCGAGGCACTGCTGGCGCTCGGGCACCGCCGCCAAGCGGTGTGGGCGGCGCTGACCCTGGGGATCCGTGCTGAGCGGTTCGGCTCTGACTGGGCACGGTCGATGGTCGCGCGCTGTTCCGGCCTCCTGGCCGACGACGCGAGCTTTGCCCAGGCATTCGACACAGCGCTCGGTTTCCAGAGCAGCCTGAACCCGATCGACCGAGCCCGGACCCAGCTCCTGTTCGGCGAGCGCCTGCGACGGGCACGTCGTCGAGCCGATGCACGCCTGCATCTCGCGGCCGCGCTCGCCACGTTCTCCGACCTCGGGGCAGCGCCGTGGATCGAGCGCGCCAACCGGGAGCTGGAGGCCACGACGATCACTGCCCGGACTCGCAACGATCCGAGCCGTGCTGATGACCTGACTCCCCAGGAGCAGAGTGTGGTGCGGATGATCGCCGCGGGCGCGACCGTCCGGGAAGCCGCCGGTCGCCTGTTTCTCAGCCCGAAGACGATCGAGGCTCACCTCGGCCGTGCCTACCGGAAGCTGGGCGTCCACAATCGAGCACAGCTGGTGATGACAGTGACCCGCACCTTGAACACCGCGGGCACCCTGGCGGCCTGTCGCCCGGCTGAGCCTCCGGTTGGGTCTCGGCGGTCCGGGGAAGGATCAATCCAGTCTTTTCCGTTGCACCGCTAATGAGGGAGTGAGAATGTCCACCGCAGCAATCATCGTGATTGTCGTAGTTGTTGTGCTTATCCTGGTCGCCCTACTGGTCCTGATGCCGCGTATGCGTGAGAAGGCCAGGATCCGGCGGCGTGAGGGTGAGCTGTCGGAGCGCCGCGACCAGGTCGTCAGTGAGAACCGGGCCGAGGCCGAGGTCCGTGAACAGCGCGCCAGCGAAGCCGAGCAGCGCGCCCGGATCGCCGAGCAGGAGGCCGCTCGGGAGCGCGCCGAGGCCAACCTGCGCGAAGAGCGGGCCAAGCTGCATGAGAGCGGCGTGGCCGACCATGAGCTGATCGACCCCGAGGAGCGCGAGCACTTCGCCGGCACCTCCGCGGTGCCGGAGGGCGAGGCTGGGGACGGAGCCGCTCAGGAGGGCAACGCCGGAACCGCAGGCAGCGGCACCAGCACCGGCCCTGGAACCGCCGGCACCAGCACCTACGACGAAGGTCGCTGAAATCAGGCGCCTGCCGGCACCGTGCCGGCAGGCTCCGAAGCCGGGCTCTCTTCGGAGGCTCCGGGCGCCTGACCCGGGCTGAGAACCCGCAACGCCGGGGCTGGAATGTGGACCGATACCGGCGTACCCGCGGCGATGCGCTCGGGCTGTCCGGTGTTGGTGATCCACGACTGGATCGTGGTCCCGTTGACCAGGCGAACGAATACGTGCATGCTCGAGCCGACGTACACGCTGCGCTCGATCATGCCCGGCAGACAGTTCTCCCGCGCGGTCCCGTGCTCCAGCAGCTCCACCCGCTCGGGCCGTGCGATGACTTTCACCGCGCCGCGAAGCCCGACCTCGCCGCAGCGTGAGCGGAGCGAGAACTCGCCCACCCGGATCGTGCACTCACCCGCACCCCCACCCACCGCCTCGGCTTCCATCAGGTTGGAGACACCGAGGAAGTCGGCCACGAACACGGTGGCTGGATCCTCGTAGACCTCGGCCGGGGTGCCGAGCTGGTCGATCCGGCCCTGGTGCATGACCGCCATCCGGTCGCTCATGCTGAGCGCCTCCTCCTGATCGTGAGTCACGAATATGAACGTGATCCCGACCTCCTCCTGCAAAGCCTTGAGCTCCAGCCGCAGCTGCTTGCGGATCTGCGCGTCCAGCGCGCCGAGCGGCTCGTCGAGCAGGAGCACGGCCGGCCGCAGAACGAGCGCCCGCGCCAGCGCGACGCGTTGCTGCTGGCCTCCTGAGAGCTGGTTCGGCCGCCGTTTCTCGTAGCCGGACAGCTGCACTAGCGCCAGCGCCTCGGCCACGCGCTGGCTGCGCTCGGACTTGGGCGCCGACTGGTACTTCATCCCGAACGCCACGTTCTCGGCGACAGTCAGGAACGGGAACAGCGCGTAGTGCTGAAACACCGTGTTGACGTTGCGTCGGTTCGGCGCCCAGCTGGCCACATCGGTGCCGTCGAGCAGGATCTTGCCGCTCGTCGGCGGCTCGAAGCCAGCGATCATGCGCAACGTAGTCGTCTTCCCGCAGCCGCTGGGGCCCAGCAGCGAGAAGAACTCACCTGGCTGCACATCGACCGAGATTCCGTCGACCGCGGTGACATCGTCGAACTGCTTGGTCAGGGACAGCAGCTGTACATGACCTCCACTCACAGTCAGTCCTTTCAGATACCGGCGATGGTCGTCAGGGTCTCAGCGCTGCCCTGCGTGCGCTCGCCCCGGGTCAGCCACCGGTAGGCGAAGAAGCCGATCACCGCGGCGACCAGCGAGAAGACGAGCATGATCGTGGCCAGGGCGTTGAGCGCCGGGCCGCTCAGCCCACCGTGAACGTTGGCGTAGATCAGCACCGACATCGGTTGGGTGGCTGCCGTCGAGGACAGCTGCTCGACGATCACGAAATCGTCGATAGTGCTGGCAAAGACGAGCACTGCGGAGGCCAGGATCGCAGGGAGCAGCATCGGAAGCAGAACCCGACCGATAGCGCCCAGCCGAGACGCACCGAGGTCGGTGGCCGCCTCCTCGTAGCTCGAGCCGATGCTGACCAGCCGCGCTCGGACGATCACCGCGGGCCAGCTCAGGTTCCACACGACGAGCCCGGCCACCTCCGCCTCGGTACCCAGGCCGATGAACGTCAGCAGCTGCGTGACCAGCATGAACAGCGCCACGGCCAGCAGTAGCTCCGGGAGCACGAAGGTGAAGATCATCACGAAGTTCAGCCCGGTCGAGGTCCGACTGCGCCAGCGGTCGATGCCGATGGCGAAGGCAACCCCCAGCGGGACGCAGATCACCGTGGTCAACCCCGCGAGCACGAGCGTTTGGATGACCGCCTGATGCAGGGCGGGGTTGTTGAGCACCGAGGTGTCCTGGGAGCCGACGTACCACCGGGTGGAGAAGCCCTGCCACGTGGACTGCGACGCGCCCTTGTTGAACGAGAACAGCACGGCGATGCCGATCGGCACGATCGACCAGGCGATGTACAGCCAGGTGAAGCCCTCCATGAACCACGGCCGCCGCCACGGATTGCCTCGGACCCGCCCCCGCGATCGGCCCGCCGTCGGCGCCGGGGGAGCGCTTACCTGCTCGTCGATCGCGGTGGCCATCAGGCGTAGTCCCTTGAGGCTCGGGCGGTGCTGACGACGTAATAGATCATCGGGACGAGCAGGATGATGAGCAGCATCAGCGCCAGGACCGCGCCCTGACCCGTCTCGCCGGGCGAGTCAAGCTGACCCTCGATCACGTTGCCGATCATCGTCGTCCCGGGCGCCCCTGACAGCAGCTGGTTGGTGTAGTAATCACCGAGCATCGGCAGCACGGTGATGAACGTGCCGGCGATCAGTGCCGGCTTGCTGAGCGGAATCGTCACCCGCCAGAACGTCCGCCACTTGCTCAGGCCGAGATCTCGTGCAGCCTCCAGCAGGCTCGGGTCGATCCGGTCAAGGAAGGCGAACAGCACCAGAATCAGATACGGGATGTATCCGTAGACGAGCCCGAGGATCACCGTGACCGCCTTGCCGCCGAGCCAGTCGGTGTTCCCGGGCAGACCGACCAGCGACAGGGCGCTGTTGAACAGGCCACCCTGCTGCAGCAAATCGATCCAGGCCAGCATCCGCATCATGTAGCTGATCCAGAACGGCGCAACCAGGAGGACCAGGAACAGCGTCTTGCGCCGGCCCGCGTATCTGGCCACGAAGTAGGCCACCGGATAGGCAATCGCGAGCGACAGCCCGCTGGCGATCGCGGTGTAGATCACGGTGCGCAGGGCGGGGCCCCCGATGTACGCCCCGGGACCGCTGATGTCCCGCATGACCGCGTTCAGGTTGAAGGTCGACCAGTGCAGCGGATTCCAGATCGGGACGACCGTCTGGAAGCTCTCGTTCAGGCCACCGGCCGCGACGGCCAGCATCGCGTAGAACGGCACCACGAGGAGCACGATCAGCCAGATCGCTCCGGGGGTGGCGAGGCCGATCCAGAGCCAGCGATTGCGGCGCTGGAAGGTGTCCCCGTGACCTCGCATCAAGACGACCTACAGTCCCTTCGAGAACGTGCTCCAGGTGGACTCCCACACCGACTGAGCCGAACCGGGCAGCTCCAGCTCGAACAGGCCGTGGCGGAAGTAGTCGGGTAGCACCACGGTCGAGGCCAGCTGGGGAACCAGCAGCTTCTCGGCGATCAGCTTCGCCGGAGTGACCGCGCTCAACGGCTGCATGTAGCCGACGTAGCTGTAGTTCTCGAGGGCGTTGTTCACATCGAGCATGTAGTCGATGAATTTGTGAGCCAGCACAGGATTCTGGCCGCTGGTCAGGTTGACCATCAGGTCGTTGGCCACCGGGCCCTGCCGGTTGGCGGGGAACCAGTAGCCAATCGTGTCGACCGACTGGCCCTTGGGCAGGTACTCGTTGGAGAGGGCCATGTCACCTGACCACGCCTGGTGGATCCACGTCTTGCCGGTGGGGATGTCCGTGTAGTCGTTGTTGTCGATCCGCACGCCGGTCAGCGAGGAGAGCTGCTGCAGGGCCTTCCCGGCGGCCCGGATCTTGGCCGTGCTGGTCTCATTCAGGTTCGTACTGCCGGCGTGCAGCAGCGCCAGCCCGAGTCCCTCTCGGTAGTCATCGAGGACGGCCACCTTGCCCTTGTACTTCGCGCCCTGCCAGGGCATGTTGTACGACGGCGAGAGGTTCACCTTGTCCTTGCGCCAGGCCATTCCCGTGGTGTAGATGGAGTACGGGGTCGTGTACTGCCAGGCCTGGTCGTAGAACGGGTTCTGATAGTCAGGCCACACGTTCGCCATGTTGGGGATGTAGGTGTGGTTGAGCGGGCGGATCAACTTTGCGCTGACCAGCTGACCGACCACCGGGATGGTCGGGAAGAAGACGTCGAACTTGAGCTGTCCGGAGGCCAGCTTGGCGAGTGCCTCTTCGATCGTGTTGAAGGTAGTTATCTGGTAATTGCATTTGTATTTCCGGCAGAAGTCCTTGACCACGGACTCGTTGACATAGGCCACCCAGTTGTAGAGCTGGAGCGTGGCCCCCCTCTCGGGCGCCAGGCCGTCGGCGATCGCTTTGTTGTCCGCGTACAGCGGCCATTTGACCGGGCTGTCCGGGCGCGGCAGCCGCGGGCCGTTGCTGCTCGCCCCGACGGGGTTCGACGAGCCACAACCGGCCAGGAGTCCCCCGAGCGCGAGGCCCGCGCCCGCGCCAAGCAGTTGGCGGCGCGTGACCGGATACTGATCCGGATCGAGTCTGCGCCGGACCCCTGGTTCCACCCATCCCTCGCGCGGATGCATCTACGTTCACCCTCCGTCAGTCGATTTCGCGAGCGGGTCCGTCTGGGATCCCGCTGCGCGCAGTTCGCAGCCGAGCTCTGCCGAGGCCAGCGCCAGGCAGCGCCCGACCATTCGCTCTGGCGTGACATCCGGCTGCCCGAGTGTCACCTGGACGCCGAGCCCGTCCATCAGGCCGCTCAAGCTCAGGGCGAAGTCGTCCGGGTCGGCGCCGCGCGTGAACTCGCCATTGGCCTGTCCCTCGCGGACGATGTCGGCGATCAGACTCCGCTGGCGGCGATCGAGCCGGAAGTACCGCTCGGCCACGGCCGGCTCACGCCGCGCGCGCACCCAGACCTCCATCCATAGGGTGTAATCGCCGCTGATTCCGCCCGGTCCGAGGCTCGTCTCTTCGATCAGGTGCACGAGCTTGTCGGCCGCCCGGTTGAGGCGGCTCTGCCCCGCCTCCAGGCGAGCATAGAAATCGTGGTCGGTCTGATCGACCGCCTCTTCGAGCAACCGGTCCTTGGACTCGAAGTAGTACAGGATCGTCGGCGAGCTGGTCCCGGCTCGCTCGGCAATGTCACCGATACGGGTGTCGAACAGCCCTCGCTCGTACAGAACCTCAGCCGCCGCCGCCACGATCTGCGGCCGCCGCAGGTGCTCAACCTTCGGCCGTGGACTCATCCTCTCCTCACCGGCGACCTCCCTCAAGGTCGCGCCCGGGGTTTCTTGAATGGCGATTCAGGAAACTACTGAGCTACTGCTGCGGTTGTCAAGCGGTTGGGCCGACGGCGCCCGATCGCCGGCCAGCTGCTCCCCCAACCCAAGGTCGCGAGCCAGGGCGGTGCGCACGGTCTGGCGCGCGCGCTCCAGCGGCATCTGCCCGTCTCCGATCAGCGTCCGCACCCCGACCCCGTCGAGCAGCGCGATCGTCCGGTCGGCCACCTCGTGGGGATCACAGCGGGCGAACTCGCCGGCGCTCACACCGGCAGCGATCTCGTCGGCAAACCAGGCCTGCAGCCTGGCGTATAGCTCACCGGCGAACGGCCGCAGCTGCTCCCCGCGGGCGGCCTGGAGCCACAGCTCGATCCACAGCACCCAGTCGTCACGCAGCGCCGGAGTGCCGGGCAGGCAGGCGTCGAGCATCGCCGCCAGACGCTCGGCGTGAGTGGCGCCGGCACCGGCGCCGGGCTCCGCGCCCGCGGAAGCGGTCGATGACTGGCCGGTCTCGCCGCCCAGGCGGCCCTCGGCGGCCCGGGTGTAGGAGTACTCCAGCGCCTCGGCCAGAAGCGCCTCGCGCGTGGCGAAGTGGTAATGAACCAGCGCCGGTGAGACACCAGCATCCATCGCGATGCGGGCGATCCGGACCCCGTCGATCCCTTCGCCGGCGATCCGCCGGACGGCAGCGGCGAGGATCCGCTCCCGCGCCCCCCGCCTGCCGGCGCGCGGGCTCACCGCGCTTCGAGCCCGGCTCCGAGCACCGGGGCGAGATCGTGCCGGACGCGATCGGCAAACCAGCCGACGGCAGCCTCCCGCCGGGACAGCGGACCACACTCGTAGTCCCGCGTGCGGGCACCCATCTGGACGTTGCGGACAAGGTCGACATCCTCGTCGAGGACGAGATTGTTCAGCCGCTGATTGGCCCACTGCACGAGCCGTGTGCGCGGGCCGGCGTGAGGGGGCCGGTAGGCGCCGAACACGTCCCGGGTCCGCGCGACGCCGTCGGGGATGATCTGCCAGGTGTTGACCTGGTCCGGGTACAGGTCGATCGTCGTGTTCGGATAGATGAACAGGAAGTGCCACATCCGGCGGTCGGCCTCCTCGAGCCCGGGCATCGGGGCGGCCAGCTCCATGTACAGGCGCTCGAGCCGGTTGCTTGACCGCTTCTCCCGGATCGGGGCGTCGAACCATGCGTAGTGCTCGTGCAGCTGCAGGTCGTAGCGCTTGTAGTCGAGCATCCGCATCAGCCCCGGATGGGCGATCGGGATGTGGTATCCCTCGACGTAGTTCTCGACCACGACCTTCCAGTTGGCCGGCTGGCCGCCTCCACTCTCATCGCCGCGCGGGGCGCTGGTGAGCAGCCGTGAGGCAGCCGACGGCTCAGCAAACGGCACCAGCTCGGGAATCCGGTAGCCGGCCAGACGCTGGGGCAGGTCCCCGAGCATCTCGCCCAGCGGGGTGGCGTCGGGGTCCAGGTTGACGAAGATCAGCCCGCACATCTCCTCCACCCGGACCGGGAACAGGCTGAGGCTGCCCTTGTCGAGCCGCTCGCCGAAGCTCATTCCCTCCGGGACACCGATCAGGGTGCCGTCGAAGCGGTAGGTCCAGCCGTGGTAGCGGCAGCGCAGCGCACCCTTGCACTGCCCCCGCCCGCTCAGCAGCCGCGAGGCCCGGTGACGGCAGACATTGCGGTAGGCCCGCAGTGCCCCGCGCTCATCGCGGAGCACCAGCACGGGCTGGTCACCGGCGCTGGCGGTCAGATAGCTCCCCGGCCGGGGCAAGGATGCGATGTGGCCGGCCAGCTGCCAGGTTCGTTCGAAGATCAGCCGCTGTTCGGCCTCAACCAGCTCGGGATCGAGGTACAGCGAAGGCAAAAGCGCGCGGCCGGGACCAGCCGGCAGTCGCGAGGAATCGACCATGGGAACAGTCATAAGCACCTCATCCTGACTTTGTGATCAGTATATGCTATGTCCATGGTCAAGCGAGCGGCGTGGCTGTCCGTCACCCCGGAGCCCGAGCGGGAGCTTCCGCTTGCGGTGGCGACGCTGCGCCGCGGGAGCCGCCCGGAGCCCGCCGCCGTAAAGCGCGAGCGGGACCGCATCGAACGGCTGCTGCTGGCCGGCACCCAGCGTCGCTGGCTCGCCTACCTGCGGGAGGTGATCGGTCTGATCGAGGCGTGCCGGAGCTCGGCCGATGCCGACGTCTGCCACCAGCGAGAGCGGGCCATTGCGGTGATCTCCAACCACCACAACCTTCTCCTGGGGCTCCCCGGCCGCGGCGCGCGATGGAGCGCGCCCGAACGGGGGCGCCTGGAGCTCGCAGCCGCCATCACCACCACGACCGAACGAGGGACCCCATGAGCATCACCACCCACCCCGCAGGCGTCGCCGACCGAGAGCTCTCTGATGAGCATCGTGAGCTCCAGCAGCGCGCTCGGCGCTTCGTGGAGGAGGTCCTGATCCCGCTCGAGGTCGAGGCCGAGGAACGCGGCGGCGCGCTCCCCGAGGCCACGATCGCCCAGATCAAACGCGAGGCGATCGCCGCCCGGCTGAACGGCGGGCGGATGCCACAGGAGTACGGCGGCCAGGGCTGGACGATGCTCGAGTGGTTTCTCGTCAACGAGCAGTTCGGCCGCGTCACCGGCGGCCTGCACTGGCACGTCCCGAGCGTCTACAACGTCCTCATCCAGGGGACCCGGGAGCAGATCGACCGCTACCTGGTGCCTGGACTGCGGGGCGAGGGCGGCGACGCGTATGCGGTCACCGAAGCGGAGGCCGGCTCGGATCCCGGTGGGATCGCCTGCACCGCCGTGGCCACCGACGCCGGCTGGCGGATCAACGGCGAGAAGTGGTTCGTCACCTCAGGCGACGTCGCCCGGATCCTGATCGTGATGGCGAACGTGGTCGACGGCCCGGACCGCCTCCCCACCCTGTTCCTGATCGAGCCCGGCGCGCCGGGGGTCGAATTCGTCGACTCGCCGAAGTTCACCCACAACTACCCGCACGGGCACCCGACGATCCGCTTCACCGACGTCGAGGTCGCCAGTGACGCCGTGATCGGCGGGATCGGCAACGGGGAGACGCTGCAGCGGGCCTGGTTCACCGAGGAGCGGCTCGGGATCGCCACCCACGGTCTCGGCGCGATGTGGCGGCTGCTGGAGGAGACCACCGACTGGGCGCTGGACCGCCGCCAGGGCGGTCAGCGGATCATCGACTTCCAGGGCGTGTCGTTCCCGCTGGCCGATTCCGCCACCGACGCCGCGCTGGGACGCCTGCTGGCGCTCCAGGTGGCGGGGATGGTGGACGCCGAAGTCGACCCCAAGCTGATCCACGCCAAGGCCTCGATGGCCAAGCTGTTCGTCAGCGAGGCGGCGTGGCGCTGCGCGGACCGGGCCGTCCAGACGTTCGGCGGGCGCGGCTACATGCGCAGCAACGTCGCCGAGCGCTTCCTGCGCGAGTTGCGCGTCGACCGGATCTGGGAGGGCACGAGCGAGATCCAGCGCCTGATCATCGTGCGGGCGCTGGAGCGCCGCGGCGTGGAAGCGACCATCCATTGACCGGCCCTGACTCTCTGCACAGGCTGTTCCGCCCGGAGCACGTGGCGGTTGTCGGGGCGAGCGAGCGTCCCGGCAGCTACGGCGCCCAGGTCCTTCTCAACCTGACCGCGATCGGCTTTCCCGGCCAGGTCTGGGGCGTCAACCCGAACCGCCAGGCGGTGCTGGGGTACCCCTGTGTGCCGTCGCTGGCCGATCTGCCGGTGGCGCCCGATGCGGTCGTGGTGGCGATCCCGGCCGCCGGCGTGCCCGAGGTGGTGGAGGCGGCGGGCGCGCTCGGGTGCGGGGGCGCTGTCGTCTTCAGCGCCGGCTTCCGGGAGGCCGAGGGCGGCGCGGAGCTGCAGCGCGCGCTGACCGAGGCAGCGGCGCGTCACGCACTCCCGGTGTGTGGCCCCAACACCGACGGAATCGTGTCGATGCCCGGGCGGGTGGCCCTGTGGGGAGACGAGCTCCGCCCGCGGGAGCCGGGGCACGTGGCCCTGGTCGGACAGAGCGGCAACGTGATCGTCAACGCACTGGCCGCGCACCGCGGGCTGCGCCTGCACACCGTGATCGCCAGCGGCAACCAGGCCGTGCTGTCGGCCGCCGATTACCTGCGGTTCCTGGCCGGCGAGGAGGGCGTGGCCTCGATCGGGCTCTACCTGGAGGACGACGGCGGCCCCGACCTGTGCGAAGCGCTGGCCGATTGCGCCGAGGCCGGCATCCGCGTGGCCGTCTTGAAAGTGGGAAGCTCAGTCGCCGGCGCTTTGAGCGCCGGCTTTCACACGGCCGCCCTGGCCGGAGACCAGCGCGTGTTCCGCAGCCTGATGGAGGAGGCCGGAGCCGCCTGGGCGCAGGACGTGCACGAGCTCCTGGAGATGGCCAAGACGCTGGCCGTCAGGCCGCGGCTCCCCGCGCGCCCGGGCGTGGCGATCATGACCTGCTCCGGTGGGGATTCCGCTCAGGGGGCCGACGAATGCGACCGGCTCGGACTCACGCTGCCGGCGTTCGGAACCGACACGGCCGCCCGGCTGGCCGAGCTGCTGCCGGCGGCGGCGACGGTGTCCAACCCGCTCGACTACACCGCGATGATCTGGGGCGAGGCCGGCGCGCTCAGCGCGTTGATCTCGGTGGTCGGTGACGATTCCGCGATCGACCAGGTATTCGTCTTCTACGACCAGCCGCCGCAGCTCTCGGCCGCCTCGGTCGAGTCCTGGAGCGCGGTACGGGACGGGATCGTCCAGGGCGCAGCCGCCGCCGCGGTCCCGGTGATGGTCACCTCCACCCTGCCGGAAATGCTCGACGACGCCGCCGCCTGGCAGTTCGCCCAGGCCGGGATCCCCGCCGCCGCCGGGCTGCGTACTGGATTGAGGTGCCTGGCGGCGATGGCGCAGACGCCCGGAGATCCGGACCGCCTGCGGGAGATCGCGGATGCCGCCGCCCGTGTGGGCGCAGGCGAGAGCTCCGGCGGTGAATGGATCGCCGAGCACGACGCCAAGTGGCTCCTCAGACGCGCCGGGGTCAACACCGTCGACGGGCGAACCGTCGACGGTGAGCGCGAGCTCAAAGCCGCGCTCACCGAGCTGGGCGGTCGAATCGCGCTGAAAGTCAGCGCCCCGGGCCTGCGCCACAAGACCGAGCTCGGCGCGCTGGCCCTGGACGTCAGCTCCGAGCTGGCTGCGCTGGCCGAGTTCCAGCGTCTCCGGACCCTGGCCGAAGCGCAGGGCGGGGTCGTGCTGGCCGAGCGGATGGCCGAGCCCGGCGTGGAGCTGCTCGTGGCGGTGCAGCGGGACGCCGTGGTGCCCGCGCTGGTGATCGCGCTCGGGGGGATCTTCACGGAGATCTTCGACGACGCCGCGATCGTGCCGCTGCCCGCATCCGCCGAGCGGATCGAGCGGGCGATCCGGTCGCTGCGTGGCGCCGCGCTGCTGGAGGGCGCTCGAGGAGGGCCACCGGCCGACATCGCCGCGGCGGCGGAACTGGCCGAACGCGCGGCCGCGCTGGTGAGTGATGGGGTGCTGGAGCTGGTGGAGCTCAACCCGGTGATCGTCGGACCGCGGGGAGCCGTGGCGGTCGACGCGGTGGCTCGGGTCAGCGCGGCGGAGGTACTCGCATGTACGACGTGATCGTCATCGGAGGCGGCTTCGCCGGCCTGACCACGGCGCGCGAAGCGGCGCTGCGAGGACGATCGGTGCTCCTGCTGGAGGCTCGGGACCGGCTCGGCGGGCGCACGTGGCGGGCCCCTTGGGACGGCCATCAGATCGAGTACGGCGGCGCCTGGGTGCACTGGCACCAGCCCCACACGTTCTCCGAGCTCACGCGGGCCGGGTTGGGCGTGGTACTGGGGCCTGACACCGATCGGGCCTCGTGGTTTGTGGGGAGCGAGCGGCGCTCGGCCGGGATCGCCGAACGCGACGCCATCGCCCGGCGGGGCTGGGACCGGTTTGTTGCCGGCGTGGAGGAGGCGCTGCCGCTGCCCCACGATCCGCTGTTCGCGGTGGACGAGCTGGCCCGCTTCGACCGGCTGTCGGTGGCCGACCGCGTCGGCCAGCTGGAGCTCTCAGAGGAGGAGCGAGACGTGCTGGTGGCCGAGCTCGAGTCGTTGACCAGCGCGCCGCTGCAGGAAGCCGGGGCGGTCTCGGTGCTCCGCTGGCACGCGCTGTCCGGCTACAGCCTCGAGCTGACCCAGTTCACCGGCGGGCGGGTGACGATCGAGGGTGGCACGAGCGCTCTGCTGGACGCGATCGCCTCGGGCGCCCAGTTCCAGCGGCGTCTGGGCGCGCCCGTGGCCGAAGTGATCCACACCGCTGACGGCGTCGAGGTGCAGACTCAGGACGGATCGGGGTTCAAGGGCCGCGTCGCCGTCGTCACCGTGCCGGTCAACACGCTGGGGCAGATCCGCTTCTCCCCGGCCCTCCCAGAGGACAAGCAGGCCGGGATCGCCCTCGGGCAGGCATCTCGAGGGGTGAAGCTCTTCATCCATGCCCGGGGCGAGCCGGTGCTGAGCAATTCAGTGCGTCCCGGCCACCCGTTCGGCTACCTGTCGAGCGACGAGGTGTTTGCCGACGGATCGCAGCAACTGATCGGGTTCGGCCCGGACGCCGCCGTGTGCCGGCCCGACGATTCGGCCTGGGTCCAGCGCGGACTCGACGATCTACTGCCCCAGTACGAGGTCCTGGAGGCGACCGCGCACGACTGGCTGGCCGACGAGTATGCGCGGGGGACCTGGGCGATCCATCGTCCCGGCTGGTTCGAGCACCATCACGCGGCGATGCGCCGCCCGGAGGGCCGCGTGCTGCTGGCCGGATCCGATCTCGCCAACGGCTGGTCGGGGTTCATCGACGGCGCGATCGAGAGTGGCCTCGAGGCCGGCGCCTGGGCGGCAGCCCGCAGCTAGTGCCCTGAATCACTGGACGGCGGGCAGGCTGAAGCGAACGCTGGTGCCCTGCTTGGCGTCGGCCAGCCAGATCCGGCCGCCGTGGGCCTCGATGATCGCCCGGGAGACGGCCAGGCCGAGCCCGGCGCCATTGCCCGTTCGCGCTGAATTCCCGCCCCGGTAGAAGGCGTCGAACACGTGGTCGCGCTCCTCGCCGGCAATGCCCTCGCCGGTGTCGGCCACCTCGACCTCGATCAGCCCGTTCACGCGCTCGGCGCGCACCATGACGCTGCCGTCGGCAGGCGTGTGACGGATCGCGTTCTGGATCAGATTGAAGAGCACGCGCTGGAGCTTCTCCGGGTTGGCCCGGCCCGCCGCCAGCTCCGGCGGCACGGCGGCGCGCACTGCCACCCCCTTGGCCTCGGCGTGCACCCGCATCGCCTCCACCGTCTCCCCCACCAGCTCATCCAGCGCCACGCGTTCGAGCGCCCAGCTGATGTCACCGGCCTCGAGCCGGGTGAGCTCGAACAGGTCGTCGATCAGGGCACTCAGGGCGTCGATGTGGATCCGCATGCGCTGCAGGTAGGCGTGGCGCGTCTGGGCATCGACGATCTCGTCCTGCACGGCTTCGACGAGCAGCCGCAGCGAGGTGATCGGGGTGCGCAGGTCATGGGAGACCGCGGCGACCAGGTCGCGCCGGGCCGACTCGGACTGGTCACGCGCCGTCTCCTCGCTGGCCAGCTGGGCGATCATCGCGTTTGCCGCCGCGGCCAGCTCGCCCAGCTCGTCGGCGGCCGCCGTCTCGATCTTGACCGACCGCTCGCCCTGCCCGACCGCGCTCAGCCCGTCGCGGATCGACTCCACATCGCCCAGGATCGAACCGGCGACGAGCCGCGCCGCCAACACCGCGATCGTGCCGGCGGCGAGGACGATCACGCCGACCAGGATCGCGGCGTGCCCGGAGACGACCATCAGCAGGCTGACCACGACGAGCGCGATCAGCACCGGCGCGACGACGACCGCCACCGCCAGGGCGAGCTGTCGCGACAGCGGCCCCGCGCCGGTTCGGATCCGGCCCACCACTCGGCGGCGGCTCATGGCTTGAAGCGGTAGCCGACGCCCCACACGGTCTGGATGTGGCGCGGCGAGGACGGGTCCGGCTCGATCTTGGCCCGCAGCCGGCGAATGTGGACGGTCACGGTCGAGGTGTCGCCGTAGAACGAGTACTGCCAGACGGCATCCATCAGCTGCTCGCGGGAGAACACCTGACCGGGGTGCTGGGCCATGAACAGCAACACCTCGAACTCGCGCTGGGTCAGCTGCGCCTCGGCGCCTTCGACGAAAACCTGGCGGCTGGCCGGCTCGATCCTCAGGTGCTCGAACTCGATCGGGGCGTCGCGCGCCGGCGATGTGTCGATCCGGCGCAGCACGGCGTCGACGCGCGCCACCAGCTCGGCGGGGGAGAACGGCTTGACCACGTAGTCATCGGCCCCGAAGCGCAGGCCGGCGATCCGGTCTGCCTCCTCGCCCTTGGCCGTCAGCAGAATCACGGCGATGCGGTCCCGGTCGTGCTCGCGCAGCCGCCGCATCACCTCCAGGCCGTCGATGCCGGGGATCATCAGGTCGAGTACGACCAGATCCGGTCGCTGGCGAGACGCCTGCGCCAGGCAGGATGGACCGTCCGAGGCGATCGAGGTCCCGTAGCCGGCGCGCTCGAGGTAGCGCGCCACGACCTCGGCGATCGTGGGCTCGTCGTCCACCACAAGTACCGATCCCCGGACGTGGCCCTCCATATCTCCCATTGTCACAGTGCCGGGTCGCGGGCACCAGAGGTGCGCACCGCAGTTCAGAACTTGTTCAGGTTTGGGCGCGCGCGGCCACGAGCTCCCGGTGCATCTTTGCCATCGCCAGTCGCTGTCGGCCCTTCACGGTTCCGAGCGGGATTCCGAGGAGGGCGGCGATCTCCACCTGGGTGAGTCCACTGAAGAAGGCGAGCTCGACCACCTGGCGCTGTTCAGCCGGCAGGCCGATCACCAGCCGGCGAGCTTCGCGAGCCTGATCGCGGGCGAGGACCTGCTCGTCGGTCCGCTCGGAAGCCTCCAATCGGTCTGCGAGCGGCCTGTCCATCTCCACGCTGCGATCGTGGCGGTGCTCCCGGCGGATCCAGTCGATGCTCCGGTTTCGAACCATCGTGAGCAGCCAGTTCCGCAGGCTGCCACGGTCCGCGTCAAAGCGCTCAGGCGACCGCCACAGGGTGAGAAATGCGTCCTGCGTGGTCTCCTCGGCGGCCCGCCGCCGGCCGGTCACGCGTATCGCGAGGCTGAACACCTGCGAGCTGTGACGGTCATAGACCGTCTCGAATGCCTGGGTGTCGCCTGCGCCGATCCGGGTCACGAGCTCTTGATCATCAAGGGCGGCGGGAGGACTCGAGCAGACCACGCAATTCACTGTAGAGTGTTTGTCTAGATTCTGTCAAGTATCTGTCTAGTTTCTCTAGTAAGCTTCCAGACATGAGCGGCGAACGGCGCCTGCGAATCGGCGAGTTGAGCAAGCGAGTCGGGGAGAGCCCGGAGCTCCTGCGCGCGTGGGAGCTCCGATACGCCCTCGTTGAACCCGAGCGGACCTCCGGCGGCCAGCGCCTGTATTCCGCCCGCGATGAGCACCGGGTGAAGCTGATGCGCCGGCACATCGACGCCGGCGCGACGGCTTCCGAGGCCGCCCGCCTGGCGAAGCTCGCGGACGACCCGGCGACCGATGGCGGGGAGGTCTCGCTGGAAGTGTTCGCAGCGAGCCTCGAGGGCAGCTTCGACGGGCTCGACGAGCCAGCCGCCCAGGCCGCCCTGGACACGCTGCTGGCTTCGGTGAGCCTGCGACAAGCCCTGCAGGACGTGATCCTCCCGTTTCTGCACCGTGTCGGAGATCGCTGGGAGAGCGCCGACATGACCGTCGCGGAGGAGCACTTCGCCAGCAACATCATCGGCGGGCGTTTGCGCAGCCTGACCCGCGGCTGGGGCGACGGAGTCGGGCCGCTGGCCGCCCTGGCCTGCCCTCCGGGCGAGCTGCATGACCTGGGGCTGGTGGCGTTTGGCCTCCTCCTGCGGGAACGAGGCTGGCGAATTGCCTACCTGGGGACCGATCTCCCCCTGCATGACCTGACGATCCTCGACGAGCTCTCGCCGACGATCTTCGTTCTGGCCGCCACGTCCGCCCAGCGATTCTCTGAAAGCGCCGAGCAGATCAGGAAGCTGACCGCGCACTGGCGGGTGGGGATTGCCGGGACAGGAGCCTCCGACGCGACCGCCCACCAGTTGCGTGCCGAATCACTTGTCGGCGATCTGTTCTCGGTCGCGGAAGCCCTTGCCGTGACGACCTGATGACCTGAAGGGCACCTCAGAGAACTTTGGCCAGCCTGACCGAGCGCGCCTGCTCGGGTGCGGTGACAGCCTCGACTGCGGTCTCGTAATCGGGCAGGCCGAGCACCGTGCCGTCGTGGAGGACCATCAGGTAGCGGTCCATCCCGCGCAGGAAGGCGCGGTCGTGCGAGACGGCCACGACCGCTCCCTCAAAGGTCTCCAGCGCACCCTCCAGCGCCTCGGAGGAGTCGATGTCGAGATTGTCGGTCGGCTCGTCGAGCAGCAGCAGGTTGTGACCCTCCAGCTCCAAGGTCAGCACCTCCAGGCGTGCTTTCTCGCCTCCGCTCAGCACGTCGTACCGGCGCCGCGACGCGCCGGCCAGGCCGTAGCGGGCCAGTGCCCCCATAGCCGTCTGGACGCCGCCGGCGCGCACTCGGTCGAGGACTACGTCAAGCACGATCCGGCCCACCAGGTCAGGGCGCGTCTGCAGCTGGGTGAAATATCCGGGCGACACCCGCGGGCCGACGACGAGCTCACCGTGGTCGGGTTCCCGCAATCCGGCCAGGATCCCGATCAGCGCGCTCTTGCCCGAGCCGTTGGGACCGATCACGCCGACCCGCTCGCCGAAATGCACCTCGTCCGAGAACGGCGCCAGCAGACCATCGATCTCCAGCGAGCGGAGGTCGAGCATCCTCCGGGCCGAGTCGCCGCCCCGCATGCGCACGGTGATGGAGGTGTCGGTGACCGGCGCCGGCGGGGGTCCGTCCTTGCGAAAGCGCTCCCAGCGGGTCTCTGCGGCATCGGCTCGCGGCGCCCACTCACTCGAGTAGCGGGCGCGTTCCTTGAAGGTCTTCATCAAGCGGAACAGACGTCGCTCCTCCTCGTGCCAGCGCTTGACCGCGTCGCCCAGCCGCCGCTGGCGCTCCTGGCGTGCCTCGGCATAGGTGGCGTACGAGCCGCCGTGGACCCAGGCACCGTTCCCCTCCAGGGTGATGATGCTCGCCACGGCGCCGGTCAGGACCTCCCGATCGTGGGAGATCATCAGCACCGTCTTCTTCGTCTCACGGATCTGCCGCTCGAGTCTCAGCTTGCCCGGGACATCAAGGAAGTTGTCGGGCTCGTCGAGCAGCAGCACAGCCGCGTCGGAGGCGAACAGGACGTCGAGGACCAGGCGCTTGCGCTCACCGCCGGACAGCGACACGGCCGGGCGCTCGGCAACCTCGGCAAACGGCGCGCCGACGATCCGCCGGCAGGAGGCATCCCACCTCCCTTCCAGTTCATAACCGCCCAGTGCGGACCAGTCCCCGATCGCGCTCCCGAGCGCCACCCCAGCCTCGGCGTCGTTCTCAGCCAGCCTCGTCTCGTAGTGCAGCACCTGTTCTCCCGCGCGACGGACCGCCGCCGGCGCCAGCTGGAGGAGCATCTGGCGGACTGTTCCGGTCTGCTCGCCGACGCCGACATCCTGCGCCATGTAGGCCACCCGGCCACCGATGCTCACCTCCCCCTCGTCGGCGCTCAGCTCGCCGGCCAGGATCCGCATCAGCGTGCTCTTGCCGACGCCATTCACTCCGACGAGACCCACGTGCTGGCCGGCGGTAACGCGGAACGAGACATCGGAGAACAGCAGCTCCCCGCCTGGGTGTGCGTAGGACAGGCCGGATCCGATCAGATGCCCCATGCGATGGATCCTGTCAGCCGGGGGGACTGGCCGCAGGCCACGGTCGGGCGTGTGACCACGGTCTGAGCGATTGCGTGTCTCTACGGACCCAAATCACCGGGTATCCCGCGATGTGCATCCGGCCCGGGCTGACTAACGTCGAGACCATGCCTGAATCGACCAGACCAACGGACACCCAGCGCCGGATGTATCGAGAGATGCGGGACCGAATCGAGCGAAAGCGTCGCCACCCGAAGCCGGTCGAGCGACGCGTCCAGCAGCCCCGGGAGCAGCAGCTCCGGTCATTTCGCCATCCCAGCCGCTAGACCGTCTAGTCCGGCTGCATCGCAGCTGCTGACTGCCCTTGCACCGGGGACGCCAGGCGCGGCCGCAGGCGCGCGTACCCCAGCATCCCGCCGAGCGTCGGGATCCAGAAGGCGATCGCGTGGTAGACGAGCACGGCCGCGGCCGCGCGTGACAGCGGTTGACCATACAGCGCGAGGGCGCCGACCAGGCCAGCGTCGAGGATGCCGATCCCCCCGGGGATCGGGAGCGACGTTGACGAGGTAGCCCGCGAGGTAGGCGACGACCAGCGCCGCCACCGGCGGTACCCGGCCGACGGCGGCCAGAACGTGTCCACAGGACGGCGATGTCGAACAGCAGATAGCCGATCGCCCCGAGCCAGGCGCCAGCTCGGCCGCAGCAAGCGCGTCCCGGGCGGCGGGAACGCCCGCGCCGAGGTCGTCGAGCCAGGCCACCGCGGGGTGCGCGCGCGAGATGCGGTCGCGTGAGCTTCGGCAGCCCCAGCGCTACCGAAGATGGCGACGACTGCCGCGGTCAGGGGGACGCCTGCGCGCAGCAGGTCGTGAGGGCCGCTCGCCGACCCCCAGGAGGAGGAGCAGGCCGCCGACGTCCAGCATGAGCACGTTGATCGCGCTGGTCAGGAAGAACAGGCCGCTGGAGCGCCGGACGATCTGCCGGGTCGGCATGCCGGCGAGGTGGAGCAGCCAGCCGCCGCGGCCAGCGAACCGACACCGCCGCCGGGCAGAAGTGCGCCCGGAGCCCATCTGGGTCCACGCCATCTCACGCGCCACTGCCGCCTGGGATCGGAGCGAAGAACAGCCGGAAGATGACGACGAAGCTCAGCGCACGAGGCGAGCTCGAAGCCGACCGCAAGGACCACCAGCGCCGGATTCATCCCGGTGATCTCGCGCAACACCGGCCGCAGGTCCGGGACCGCGAGCAGCGCAGTGGCGCCGCAGACGCCGAGACCAGCACGGTGAGCAGCCGCCGCCGCAGATCGTGGCGACCGAGTTGCGCCGGTGCTACCGCTGGCGCCGGCCGCGCCGAGGGCGCGAAGCCGGTGGCGCCGGCGCCGTGGGGGGCGGCGCCGGCGCGGGTGGCTGCGGGTGGGAAACGGTGGCCGACATGGCCGTTCAGGTCGCGAGCTGCCGGCGCCGCCGTGTTCCTAGACGAGCTCCGTGTGGCCAGGTGGCGCGAGGCGATCAGCTCGGCGACCGACCACCGGCGCAGGATCTGCGCCGCCGGGGCGGCTGGTGCTGATCCGATTCCGGCCGCTCGCGTCGGGCGCGCGCTGCGGCGAACGTCATCGGCTGACGTCCGTCGGCGCGACCGGCCGCGGGTGGGCGGCGGCACGACGAGCGGTGCGGGCTCGAGATCGGGTCACCGGTGTTGAACGGGCGTGTGGAGATGAAGCAAGTGTTCATGTGGTCTCCAGGCTGAGCTTGAGGTCACTGCTGGCTTGGGCTTGGGCGGCGCGGGCGCGGGCGGCGCCGTCCTTGCGGGAGGACGAAGATCGCGACGAGCAGGCCGGCGGCGAACAGGCGCGGCGGCCCATGCGAAGGCGGTGGTGTAGCCGTGGATCGAGGCCGCGCTGGCGAGCCCGGCGGTCTGGGCGTGGGTGGACACGAAGCTGGCGGCGGCGCTGGCGAAGATCGTGCTCAGCAGCGCGGTGCCGACCGAGCCGCCGACCTGCTGGGAGGTGTTGACCATCGCCGAGGCGATGCCGGCGTCGCTGCTCTTGACCCCGAGCGTCGCGGTCGAGAAGGCGGGCGCGAAGACGCAGCCCATGCCCACTCCCGGTCAGCAGCAGCCCGGGCAGCACGTGCGTGACGTACGCGCCGCTCGGCGTCAGCTGCGTGAACAGGAGCATCGCGATCAGCCCGAGCGTCATCCCGGCCATCACCAGCGGCCTGGCGCCGGTGCGGTGCAGGATCCGCGTCTGCACGGTGGTGGAGGTCAGGACGATCATGGCGGTCATCGGCAGGAACGCCAGCCCGGTCTTCAGCGGTGAGTAGCCGAGGTTCTGCTGCAGGTAGTAGGTGAGGAACAGGAAGACGGCGAACACGGCCGAGCCGGCCAGCGCGATCGTCGCGTACGCGCCTCCGCGGGCCCGATCCCAGACGATGTGCAGCGGCAGCAGCGGGATGCTCGACGCGCCGCTCGAGCGCGACGAAGGCGCCGAGCAGCACGGACGCTGGCCGCGAGCGCGACGATCGTGACCGGGTTCGACCACGAGTGCGTCTCGGCGTTGGAGAACCCGTACACGAGCGCGAACAGGCCGCCGGAGGCCAGCGCGGTGCCGGGCAGATCGATGCGGCGGGCGGGTCGGCTGACGCTCGTTGACCAGCAGCCGGAAGGCGACGATCGCGGTCGGGACGGCGATCACCAGGTTGACGTAGAGGCACCAGCGCCACGAGATGGCCTGGGTGAGCACGCCGCCGAGCAGCAGGCCGACCGACGCGCCGCCGGCGGCGATCGCGCTGAAGATCCCGAACGCCTTGGGCCGGTCGGCAGAGCCCTGGAAGGTCACGGTCAGCAGGCCGAGCGCCGACGGGGCGAGCATCGCGCCGAAGGCGCCCTGCAGCGCGCGGGCCGCGACGAGCATCCCGAACGACTGCGCCAGCCCGCCGATCGCGGAGGCGACCGCGAAGCCGGTCAGGCCGCCGATCAGCGTCCACTTGCGCCCGAACAGGTCGCCGAGCTTGCCGCCGAGCAGCAGCAGGCTGCCGAAGGCCAGCGCGTAGGCGGTGATGACCCACTGGCGGTTGTCGGTCGAGAAGTGCAGCGCCCGCTGCGCCGACGGCAGCGCGATGTTCACGATCGTCGCGTCGAGCACGACCATCAGCTGGGCAACTCCGAGCAGGGCGAGAACAGCCCACCGGTTGGGGATGGCGAGTCGCCGGGGTTGTCGTGCTCATCTGAATCCCTTCGGTTTGCATTGATCGAGTACCCTAGCACGAATGATCCCTGTTGCAAGAATCAATTACATCTTGGACATATATCCGGCTTACGCCCACTATGCCTAAATTGCGATATACTCGAGCTGCGTTATGGGTTCCGCTGACAATCGGGTCTGCCCCGCCAGCACGATGTTCCTGCTGCCGCGGCTGTCCAAGCAGGTGATGCGGCGAAGCGACCCCGAGCTGCTGGGCCTGGACCTCCGCCTGCTGATGGCGCTGAGCTATCTGGCCGACCACGACGACACCCCGCAGCAGGAGCTCGTCGACGCACTGTGCATGGACGCCAAGAACGTCGTGCTGCTGCTCAACGAGCTCGAGGATCGCGAGCATCTGATCCGCCGCCGCGACTCCGAGGATCGCCGGCGCCACCGCGTCCACATCACCGCCGCGGGCCGCGAAGCGCTGCTGCGAGCGGGCCGGGCGATGGAGGAGGTCGAGGACCAGGTCCTCCAGGCGCTGGACGCCGAGGAGCGCGCCACGCTCTGGAGGCTGCTCGCCCGCGCCCTGCACGACGTGGAGGACGACGCCGCAGACGGCGTCACTCCAGCGCTGGCGTCAGCCACGCACTGAGGAGTGCGACAGCCCGAGGGGCCGCCGGCGTAGCGTCCCTCCCCGAAGCCGGGGGCGGGAGCCGTCCCATTAGAGTGGGCGTGTATGACGGTGACCGACGCGGTGATCCCGGTGGCGGGCCTGGGGACGCGGTTGCTTCCCGCCACTCGCTCCCAGCCCAAGGAGATGCTGCCGGTCGTCGACCGCCCGGTCGTCCAGTACGTGGTCGAGGAGCTGGCGCACGCCGGTATTGACCGCATACTGTTCGTGACCGGGAGGCGGAAGCGCGCGATCGAGGACCACTTCGACGCAGACCCGGAGCTAGGCTCCCCGCCACTCTTCGATCAACGTGACGGGCCACAGCTCCTCTACACCCGTCAGTCGCATCCCGCCGGCCTCGGAGACGCGATCCGACTCGGATCTGGCCTGGCCTCCAACGGAGGGGTGGTCGTCGCACTGGGCGATGCGATCATTCAACCGCCTCCGGGTCCCTCGCCCGGGATCGTTGAGCGTCTGATCGAGGTGTTTGAGGCGACCGGCGCGGCAGCTGCGGTGGCCGTCGATGAGGTCAGTGATGCGGCGGTCTCCCGCTACGGGATTGTCGTTGGCGAGGAGCGTGCCGGGGTGATCGAGGCTGAGCGCGTCGTCGAGAAACCAGAGCCGGGGACGATCACCAGCCGACTGGCTATCGCCGCGCGGTACGTGCTCGGTCCCAGCGTGTTTGACACGCTCAGAGACACTCGGCCCGACGCGAACGGGGAAGTGCAGGTGGCTGACGCTCTGACGACCCTGCTCTCCCGGGGCGAGCGGGTCGTGGCGGTGCGGCTCGCCCCCGGGGAACACCGACACGACATCGGCAGCGTGCACAGCTACTGCTCGGCCTTCCTCCGCTACGCCCTGCGCGATCCGGATTTCGGCGCCGATCTGCGTGCCGAGGCCGCGGCAATACTTCGCGAAGGTGCCTGAGTCGACACGCGGCGCCGCCCCGGCACGAGCCGCGCTGGCCGGCAACCCGTCGGACGGATACGGCGGGGCAGTGCTGGCCGTCACACTCGAGTCGCTGAGCGCCGAGGCAGTGGTGCTGCCCGCCCACTCGCCCGCGGGTGCCGCTGCCGGTGACGCCGGCCGGCTCGTGGACGCCACACGGCGCCGCTTCCAGGTGGACGTCCTTCCCGGTTCGGACCCGCCTGCGCTGCGCGTATCGACGAACATCCCGCGGTCGGTCGGGCTCGGCGGCTCAAGCGCGTTGGTGATCGCGGCGCTCCGCGCACTGTGCGAACACCACGAGGTGGTGCTGGAGCCGGCCGCGATGGCGGAACTGGCGCTTTCGATCGAGGTCGACGACCTCGGCATCGCCGCTGGGCTCCAGGATCGCGTGGCGCAATGCCACGGCGGAGTCACGTTCATGGAGTTCGGCGGCTCCACGCCGCAGTACGAGTCCCTGGAGCGCGCACGGCTTCCACCTCTCGTGGTCGCCTGGCGCGAAGATGCCGCCGCGCACTCTGGAGGCGTCCATGGCGACCTGCGTGAGCGCTACGAGGCGGGAGACGTGGCCGTTCGCAGCGCGATGGGCGAGCTCGGAGCGCTGGCACGTGTCGCGAGGACGGCACTGGTCTGCGGCGACGCCGTGGCGCTTGCCCGCTGCGCAGACGCCAGCTTCACCGCTCGCGCCCGCATGATGGACCTTGACCCTCGCCATGTCGAGATGGTGAACATCGGCCGGGCCGCCGGCGCGGGAGTCAACTACACCGGCTCGGGCGGGGCCGTTGTCTGCGTATGCGCGCCGCCCTGTGACCCCAATGAAGTCGAGCGAGG
Source organism: uncultured Solirubrobacterales bacterium (assembly GCA_963744525.1). Taxonomy (GTDB): domain Bacteria; phylum Actinomycetota; class Thermoleophilia; order Solirubrobacterales; family Solirubrobacteraceae; genus Palsa-465. The sequence continues at coordinate 107,772 of CAVUTV010000004.1, forward strand.
CCTGCGCGCCGCCAGCTGTGGTGTGACCGTGGTGTAAGCAGCGAGATGCCGACGGCGGGGGCGCCACTGCCCTGGCAGCGAGGCCCCCGCCGGTGAGTCGGAACTAGTGAATGCGGGGCAGGACCTTCGTGCCCTCTTTCCGCACGGCTTTCAGCGCTCGCGGATCGAGCCCCAGCAGCCGCAGGATCGTCGGCGCGACCTGGGTCGTCTCGACCCACTTGTCGCCGTGGAAGCGGCCACGACGTCCCGGCGCGTAGACCAGGAGCGGGACGTCGCGGTCGGCGGGGTTGTCGCCGCCGTGCTCGGCGATCTTGCTGCCGGTGGTGTAGACGACGCCGACCTGGACGCGCCCGAACACGTCGGGGTGGCGCGGGTCGGAGATCGGGCACGCCGAAGAAGTTGGCCGCCTCCTTGCCGGCGTAGATCTTCGCCAGACCCGAGTGGGCCACCGTCCGCGTGCCGCCGCTGTAGCGTGACGGCCGGCGCGGTGTGCGTCCACAGGTAGTTCTTGACGAAGTCCGCCGCCGCCTGCGAGCGGTCCGACAGGTAGCTCTGCCACACGTCATCGTCGGTCCCGGCGACGATCAGCGGCGCGCATCCGGGGTGAGCCGTGCGCCCACGCGTTGTTGATCGCGCGTGATGATCGGCCCGTCGTCGATCCGGGCGCACCTGGTTCGGGATCCTGCGGCGACTGGCCGTGCTTGGCGGTGATGATGATCGCCGTCGAGCTCGGCGAGACCTCTGTCCTGGAGCTCGTCGACCATCCGGCTGCAGCTGCTCGTTGACGCAGTCGAGCGCGCGGCTGCAGCAGCGGCCCGGGACGTTGTCCGTGCCCGGGCAGGTAGCCGCCGGTCAGGACCGGGCCGCCGATCACGGGCCTCGGACTGCGATGCAGCTTCTCGGCCGTCGAGACGGTCTGGAAGTTCATCCCGAAGATCGCCGGCGTACACCGACCTTCTCGGTGCCGCTGTGGTCGTAGCCGTCGATCCGTTGAGCATCGCCTGGACCTTGTAGCCGTCGTACTGCACTGGTGGCGGCGTTGTCATCGGTCCAGGATGTCGCCGTTCGGGTACGGCGTGCCATTCGGCTCGATCGCGTTGGAGTCGATCTCCGGGGTGAACAGGTCGTCGATCCCGTTGCCGGACGGGCCGTTGAACGACTCGTAGACGGGATGCTTGTCCGACCACGCGGTCCGCAGCCCGGCCGTCTTGGTGACGTTGAAGATCGTGTTGACCTGATGTACGGTGTGCGGCCAGATCGGCTGGCAGGTCTTCGGGTTGACCGGGAAGGTCGACTGGGCTCCAGCAGCGTCTGCGGGTGGCCCGTCATCTGCATGATCTTCGCCGGATCCGAGTCGAGGCCCGGGATCCCCTGGCCGGCGTCGAGCTGGGTGGCGTTCATGTCGTCCGGCGAGTCGTAGATGACATCGCCGCCCGGTCGGGGCCGGTGCAGGTCGTGGTCCCCGCCGGGTAGACGTCGTGGTTGTATTCGTCGTCGTAGTAGACGCCGGTGGTCCGCGGGATCGGCGCCGGTCATCAGCGCGGTTCCGCCGGGGTCAGAGTCAGACGGGTCCGACGTGTGGGCGTCGGTGAACTCGAGCGCCCCCGCCGGCAAGCTTTGCCAGCTCGGAGTTCGGATGGTGTGCGACGTACCACTCGAGGTCGGACTGGTGCATACCGTCGACCGAGATCAGCAGAACGTGGCGGACCTGCTCGTGGCGGTGGGCGATCGCCGGAGTGGCGGAGATCGCTGCTGTCACCCCCACGGCCAGTGTGGCCGCGATGACCCCAGCGGCCTTCGGACCTGTTCTCATGGGTTCCCCTTGTGTTATGGGCCTGGATCGCCGGACCATAGGCCGGGCCGTTGAGCGATTTGTGACCGCCGCGTTGCCAGGTTGTGAAGCCTGACTCAGGCCTGGGGGCTTCACACTGAAAACCAGGCCTTCCGGTCGGGCACTGGCCCCGGTCATAGAGTGTGCAGATGGCCGAGCTGCTGCGTCTCGATGAGCTGAGCTCACCGCGGCTGGCCGAGATCCTGACACGCAAGCCCATCGGGCTCTGGCCACTGGGCGCGGTCGAGCCGCACGGTCCGCACGCCCCGCTCGGCACCGACACGTTGATCGCCAGCGGGATCTGCGAGCGCGCGGCGCGGCAGATCGAGGACCCGCCGTGCGTCCTCCTCCCCCCGCTGCCGTTCGGCGTGACCCGTTATGGCGCCGTCTTCGCCGGAGCGCTCGGAGTCTCCGAGACGACCCTCATCGCCGTCGTGCGCGACGTCGCCGCCGCCGCTGACGCCCAGGGGTTCCGGCGCCTGGTCATCGTCAACTGCCACTTCGAGCCCGAGCAGGTCCAGACCCTGCGCTCCGTCTGTGCCGAGACCGGAGTGCTCTACCTTGACCTGATCCGACGGGGTGCGGCGGAGCGGCTCACCGAGGAATTCCGCCGCGGGTCCTGCCACGCCGGGCGCTACGAGACGTCCCTCGTTCTGGCCGATGCCCCCGAGCTGGTCGACGCCCCTCGCATGGGCGAGCTTCCGGCGGTGCCGGTCGACATGCCGGCCGAGATCGCGGCGGGCGCACGCGATTTCTCCTCGATGGGCATGACCGACGCCTACTGCGGCGCCCCGGCCGAGGCCACCGCAGAGGAGGGAGTACAGACCTTCCAGGCCCTCACCGACATGCTGCTGGAGCTAATCCGGCAGCAGGCATGACTGGCGAGCGCTTCAACCTGGCCAGCTGGTTCGTCGACCGGCACCTCGAGGAGGGTCGCAGCGAGCGCATCGCCCTGTACTGCGGCGAGCGGCGCGTCACCTACGGCGAGCTGGCCGACCAGGTCGCGCGCGTGGGCAACGTCCTCCGCGAGCTGGGTGTGCGCCAGGAGGAGCGCGTGCTGCTGGCGCTGGGCGACGGTCTCGAGTTCGTGGCCAGCTGGTACGGAGCCCAGAAGATCGGCGCGGTAACCGCCGAGGTCTACACGTTCCTGCCGCCCAAGGATCTCGCCTACTTCCTGAACTACACCCGCGCCGGCGTCGTCATCGTCGACAGCTCGACCCTGGCTGCCGTGCGCGAGGCGAGAGAGATGCTGGGGCCGGCCAGCCCCTGGCCACGCACGCTGCTGGTGGTCGCTGCCGACACTGAGGAGCTTCAGGTCGGCGCCGAGGCGTCTTACGAGGCGATGGTGGCGCAGGCGGACGGCGGTCTCGACCCGGCCCCCACCGGGCCCGACGACATCGCCCTGTGGAAGTTCACCACCGGCTCGACCGGGATGCCCAAGGCCTGCGTGCACCGCACGGCGACGCCGTATCTGAGCTTCCAGCGCTACGCGCGCGGCGTACTGGACATCCGCGAGGACGACATCGTCCTGCCCGTGCCCAAGCTGTTCTTCGGGTACGCCCGGGATCTCGCGGCCCTCTACCCGTTCGGGGTCGGTGCCGCCGGGATCGTGTTCCCGGAGCGTCCAACGCCAGAGCTGCTGTTCGATCTCGCTGGGCGTCTGCGCCCGACCATCCTCGTCAACGTGCCGACGATGATCAGGGCGATGCTGGAACACCCGGGCGACCTTTCATCGTTACGGCTCTGCACGTCCGCGGGAGAGGCGCTTCCGGCCGAGCTCTTCCGGCGCTGGATCGACACGTTCGGCGCCGAACTGCTCGACGGGATCGGCTCATCCGAGGCGTACCACATCTACATCTCCTCCCGCCCTGGGCGCGCGCAGGCCGGCCGGCTCGGCGAGGAGGTCCCCGGTTATCACGCCCGGGTGGTGGACGAGAACGGTCTGGACGTGCCCGATGGGGAAACCGGCCGCCTGTGGGTGAGCGGCGAGACGACCGCGCTCATGTACTGGGACGCCCACGAGAAATCCGTTGAGACCTACGCCGGGGACACCGTGATGAGCGGCGACCTGTTCACGCGTCATCCCGATGGCTTCTTCGAGTACCGCGGCCGCGCGGACGACATGCTCAAGGTCGGCGGCATCTGGGTGGCGCCCCAGGAAATCGAGCGCTGCCTGATGGCGCATCCGGACGTCGCCGAGTGTGCCGTGGTCGGCTACCGGCAGGACGGACTCGAGCTGCCGCGAGCGTTCGTCGTGCTACGCGCGGGCGCCACGGCCGACGCGGCTGGGCTGCAGAGCTTCGTGAAGGATCGGCTGTCGCCTCACAAGTATCCGCGCGACGTGCGGTTCGTGGTCGATCTGCCGCGCACGGGCTCGGGCAAGGTCGATCGGAGGGCGCTGCGGGAGCTGTCCTGATCCTTACCGGTCGATGACCGCGACGCCCATCAGCTCGACTCCCGCTTCAGGTTCGAACAGCTCGCTGACGCCGAACAGCCCCATCGCCGGGTAGTGGCGGCCGCAGTGGCGCCTCCAGATCTGCCCGAGCTCCGCGAGCGCGCCTCGGTAGGCGGGCACATTCGTGACGAATACCTGCAACGAGACCAGGTCCTCCGGCTCTCCGCCGGCCGCGCGCAGAACGATGAGAATCCTGCGCAGCGAGTCGTCGAACTGCTGCGGCAACGTTTCCCCCGCGCCGGTCTGGCCGGCCAGATAGACAGTCGATCCCACGCGCACGGCATGGGAGAACCCCGTCGGCGGCGGAAGCTCAGGCGGGTTGAAGATTTCGCTCACCGCCCCCTCCACGCCGGCGGGCGCTTCTCGTGCCAGGCCCGGTAGAACTCTGTGAAGTCCTCGCTCTTCATCAGGTGGGCCTGGGTGATCGCCTCGAGTTCGATCGCACCGGCCAGATCGCTGTCGAGCTCCCGGGTCAGCGCGGTCTTGGTCGCCTTGAGAGCCAGCGCCGGTCCGTCGGCCAGTCGGCGCGCCAGCTGCTCGGCGGCAGCGGGCAGCTCGCCGTCATCCACCACCTGGGTGGCCAGACCGATCTCCAGCGCCCGCTCCGCCGAGACCCGGTCTCCGAGCATCAGCAACTCGGTGGCCCTGCCCAGTCCCACAAGCCTGGGCAGAAGGTAAGCCGATCCCATGTCGGCTCCGGCCAGGCCCACGCGCGTGAACAGGAAGGCAAACGACGCGGAGCGAGCCAGGAGGCGAAAGTCGCTGGCCAGGGCGATCACGGAGCCGGCCCCGGCGGCCACGCCGTTGACGGCGGCGATGACCGGCTGCGGACACTCCCGCAAGGCCCGGGTGACCGCGCCCGTCATCCGCGTGAACTCCAGCAGCTCGCCCGCCTCGCGGCCTACCAGCCGCCCGATGATCTCCTCGACGTCGCCACCGGAGCAGAACCCACGGCCCTCGCCCGCGATCACGATCACGTTGGCCTCGGGCGTGTGCGCAAGCTCCGTGAGCCGGTCGCGCAGCTCGGCATAGATCTCGAAGGTGAGCGCGTTGAGCCGCTCCGGGCGGTTGAAGGTGATCGTTGCCACGCCGTCGTGCAGGTCGTAGCGCAGCGAGTCGCTCATCCTCGGCTCAGCCTATTCAGTCGGCCCGTCCCGCGGTGTAGGTTTGGCCGGGTCATGCGCATCGCCGTCATCGGTGGGGGTCCCGCCGGGCTCTACTTCTCGATCCTCCTGCGCCGGGTCCAACCTGACTGGGACGTGACAGTCCTTGACCGCCGTGACCCGGCCGACGCGTTCGGGTTCGGCGTCGTCTTCTCCGACGAGACGCTGAACGTGTTCGAGCGCGCCGATCCTCCGAGTCATGCCGCGATCGTCCACCGGTTCGTGCACTGGACCGACATCGACGTCCATCACCGGGATCACATCACGCGCTCGGGCGGTCACGGCTTTTCGGCGCTCGGCCGTCGAGAGCTCCTGGGGATCCTGCAGGAGCGTGCGTCCGCACTCGGAGTCGACGTGCGCTTCCACACCGAAGCGCCGGAGCTGCACGAGCTCAGCTGGGCGGATCTGATCGTCGGCGCCGATGGCGTCGGCAGCGCCGTGCGAGGCGCGCTCGCCGATGCCTTCCAGCCGACGCTCGACCCCCGCCGGTGCCGTTACATCTGGCTCGGCACCGACCGCGTGTGGGATGCCTTCAAGTTCTTCATCGTCGAGACCGAGCACGGGGTCCTGCAGGCGCACGCATACCCCTATGACGAGGGCATGAGCACGTTCATCGTCGAGTGCCCGGAACAGGTCTGGCAGGCCTCCGGCTTCGCGGAGGGCGAGCACATCGAGGAACTGGAGCGACTGTTCGCGGGGGCGCTCGAGGGTCACCGCCTGTACTCCAACCAGTCGCGCTGGATCAATTTCACGACCGTCCGCAATCGCCGCTGGTCGGTGGGCAACGCGGTCCTCGTTGGCGACGCTGCCCACACCGCCCACTTCTCGATCGGGTCAGGCACCAAGCTGGCGATGGAGGACGCGGCTGCGCTGGCCTGGGCGCTGCGGGAGCCGGGTGAAGACCTGGAACGGGCACTCGTCGCGTATGAGGCAGAGCGCCGGCCGGTGGTCGAGAGCACGCAACGCGCCGCCCAGGGCTCGCTGGAATGGTTCGAGGGCGTGGGGCGATACGTCGAGCAGCCGCGCCGCCAGTTCGCCTTCAACCTGCTCACGCGCAGCCGTCGCGTCACCTACGACAACCTGCGCCTGCGTGACCCGGACTTCGTCGCCGAGGTCGACGAGGAGTTCGGGTGCGCGCCGCTCCCGCCGATGTTCCACCGGCTGCGCCTGCGCTCGCTGGAGCTCCCCAACCGCGTCGTCGTCTCGCCGATGGACATGTACTCCGCTGCGGACGGGACGCCGAGTGACTTCCATCTCGTGCATCTGGGCGCGCGCTCGCTCGGCGGCGCCGGCCTGGTGATGAGCGAGATGATCTGCGTGTCGGAGGCGGGGCGGATCACGCCCGGGTGCGCCGGCATGTACCGCCCAGAGCACGCCGAGGCGTGGGCACGCATCGTGCGCTTCGCTCACGCCCAAGGAGGCTGCGCGATCGGCGCACAGCTCGGTCATTCAGGCCGAAAGGGCTCGACCAAGCTGATGTGGGAGGGCATGGACGAGCCGCTGCCGGAAGGCAACTGGCCGCTGATCGCGCCCTCGCCACTCCCGTATGGGGAGCAGAACCAGGTTCCGCGCGAGATGACCCGCCACGACATGGACGAGGTGCTGGCGCAGTTCGTCGCGGCGACCGAGGCTGCCGTGCGCTGTGGATTTGACCTGCTGGAGATTCACATGGCGCACGGGTATCTCCTGTCGAGCTTCCTCTCGCCACTCAGCAATGTGCGTGGCGACGAGTACGGCGTGGCACTGGCAGGTCGGGCGCGCTTCCCGCTTGAGGTATTCGACGCCTGCCGCGCCGTATGGCCGGCGGAGAAACCGATGAGCGTGCGGATCTCCGCCACCGATTGGGTGCCCGGAGGGTTCGAGGCCGACGACGCGGTCGCGTTCGTGCGAATGCTGCGCGAGCACGGCTGCGACCTCGTCGATGTGTCCTCGGGACAGGTGACTCCGCTCGAGCGTCCGGCCTTCGGGCGCAGCTACCAGACGCCGTTCGCCGACCGGATCCGCAACGAAGTCGGCCTCCCGACGATCGCCGTGGGAGCGATCGCCAGCTACGACGACGTCAACACGATCATCCTGGCCGGCCGCGCCGACCTGTGCGCGCTGGCCCGCCCCCATCTGTACGACCCTCATTGGACCCTGCACGCCGCGGCCGAGCAGGGGGTGGAGGTGCCGTGGCCCGCCCAGTACCAGGCCGGATCACGCAAGCCGCCGGCGGGGCGCGACCGCCTGCCGCCGGAGCTCGACCGCGTGTTCGAGCCGGTCGAATCCTCGCCGGTATAACTGTCCGCTGCGTTCCCGGTCGCATACGATCGCTGGGGACCGACCGAGGAGACCACGATGAGCGATCAACAGGTGAAGTACGTCCTCAGCGAGCAGGACATCCCCACCCACTGGGTCAACCTGATGGCCGATCTTCCGGGTCCGCCCCCGCCCCCGCCGTTGCACCCCGGTACCAAGGAGCCGGCCGGCCCCGAGGATCTGGGGGCGATCTTCCCGATGGCCCTGATCCTCCAGGAGGTCTCGGCCGAGCCTGACATCGAGATCCCCGACCGGGTGCGCGACGTCTACCGGCTGTGGCGCCCCACCCCGCTGTATCGCGCCCGCCGCCTGGAGAAGGCGCTCGATACCCCGGCACACATCTACTACAAGTACGAGGGGGTCTCGCCCGCCGGCTCGCACAAGCCCAACACGTCCGTGGCCCAGGCCTACGAGAACGCCGAGGCCGGGATCCGCAAGCTGACCACTGAGACCGGGGCGGGTCAGTGGGGCTCGGCGCTGGCCTTCGCCTGCCGGCTGTTCGACCTGGAGTGCGAGGTGTGGATGGTCGGCTCCAGCTATGACCAGAAGCCCTACCGCCGCTCGATGATGGAAACCTGGGGCGCGACCGTGCACCGCTCGCCGTCCGATGTGACCGAGGCGGGTCGCTCCCAAGCTTCGCATCCAACCGGGTCCCTCGGCATCGCGATCTCCGAGGCCGTGGAGGTGGCCGCCCAGAGCGGCGACACCAACTACTCGCTCGGATCGGTGCTCAACCATGTGCTGCTCCACCAGACCGTGATCGGCCAGGAGGCGATCGCCCAGATGGCGATGGCCGGCGAGGAGCCCGACGTGGTCGTCGCGTGCGTGGGCGGGGGGTCGAACTTCGGCGGGATCACGATCCCGTTCATGCGGCGCGTGCTGCGCGACGGGGCGAAGACCCGCTTCGTCGCTGCCGAGCCGGCCGCCTGCCCCACGCTGACCCGCGGCGTCTACGCGTATGACTTCGGCGACACCGTCGGGCTGACCCCGCTGATGCCGATGTATACGCTCGGGCACGATTTCGTGCCCCCGCCCGTCCACGCCGGCGGTCTGCGTTACCACGGCGACTCACCGCTGGTCTGCGGGCTCGTCAAGGCCGGGCTGGTCGAGCCACGAGCCTACCGCCAGAACGAGACGTTCGAGGCGGCCGTTCGCTTCGCCCGCACCGAGGGGATCATCCCGGCGCCCGAGCCCGCCCACGCGATCAAGGCGGTGATCGACGAGGCCGACGCCGCGCGGGAGGCCGGCGAGCCGCGGGTGATCCTGTTCGGCCTGTGCGGCCACGGCAACTTCGACCTGAGCGCCTACGACGCTTACCTGGCCGGCCAGCTGGAGGACCCGGAGTTCTCGGAGGCCGAGCTGGATTCGGCCCTGGCCAGCCTGCCCGAGGCGCCGGCACTGACCTAGCGCCCGACCGCTTCCGGGGCCCACTCAGAGGAGCTCGGCGATCAGGGCGGCGGCTCGGGCCGCGCCATCGGTCTCGACGGGCCGGTAGTCGACGGACCGCCCGAGCTCCTCCGCGATGGCGATCGCGATGGCCTCCGGCGGCGCGTCGTCGAAGTCCATCCGGCGCCCGGCGCCGTAGCGCTCGAGCCGGTGCCGGACGTGGAAGTTTTGCTCGAAGTGGTGCTTCAGCGGGAAGTAGATGAAGGGCCGGCGGTTGGCGGTCAGCTCCATCGCCGTGGTCAGCCCGCCCTGGACCACCGCCAGGTCACACGCAGCCAGGTGGCGGTAGAGGTCGTGCACGTAGGCGCGTACCTCCAGGCCATCGGGTGCGAACAGCGAGTCCGGATCGATGCGGGGACCGGCGACCGCGATCATGCGCAGCTCCGGTACCCGCCGCTTGGCCTCGGGGAAGCTCTCGATCACCCGCTGCAGAAGCGACGCGCCGACACCCGACCCCCCCACGGTGACGATGCACACGCGTTCGTCGGGGGCGAAGCCCAGCTCGGCCCGCAGCGATTCCCTGTCGCCGAGCTCGGCCGGGTCAAATCCGGAAATGTAGCCGGAGAAGGCGTAGTGATCCTGGGTCCAGTCCCGGATGGCCGGCAGCTCGGCGCCGAACGGTTCGGGCACGATGTCCTCCGGATTGCCCACGAACACGGACCGGTCACGCAGAGATGGGTAGCGCTCGATCTGCTCGATCATCTCGGCGTTGTAGTCGGCCGTGAGGAAGGCCTCCCGGTGTCCCCCATCGTCCATCGGCAGCCAGCCAACGAAATCGGTCAACCAGACATAGGGGGCCGATTTCAGCTCTGGATTCTCGTGCAGGAAGTAGTCGAGCTCCCAGGCTTCGTCACCGATCCAGAGGTCGTATGACTCCTCCGTGACCAGGTCGTGGAAGAGCATGAAGTTGGCCACCAGGATCTCGTCCATCCGCCGCCAGGCGTGGAAGCACTGCAGGTCGTGCTCGGCCGACTCGGATTCGATGTGGCTCGACTCGTTGGCCAGGTGGACGCTGGCCGGATGGATCCGCTCGCCGCGCGCCTCCAGGACGCGGGTGACCGGGTGCTGGGCCAGCCAATCGATCTCCAGGTCGGGATGGAGGTTGCGCAGCTGCTCGGCGATGGCCACGTCACGCTGGGCATGGCCCAGGCCGATCGGCGAGGAGATGAACAAGGCACGCCGGCGCCGGGAGCGGGCGCGGGACCAGCCCGGTGACGGCCGGCGGGGGGCCAGGAAATCCCTCAGGAGCAGATTGACCCTGACCGGATCCCGGGCCGATGGAATGTGACCGGACCCGTGGAGTGTCACGAGCTCGCCCCCGGTCGCAGCCGCCAGCTCCCGGCCCTGGGCGAGCGGACGCACGAGGTCGGCATCGCCATGGATGACGAGCGTCGGACAGCTCACCCGCGCGCACGTATCCCGGAACTGCTCGACGGTGCACTGTCCGCCGATGCCGCGGGTCGCGTCGGTGAGTGTCTCCGGCGTGGTCTCGAGCGCCCAGCCGATGCAGTCCTCGATCTGCTTGCTCGAGTGAGGTTCGTTGAAGCACTTCCCGAAGAAGAACTCCAGGAAGCCGAGGTAGTCTCGCGCCCAGTAGTGGCGGTTGTACTTGGCCCACTCCTCGTCGTGTTCGGCCGCATCCTCGAAGGGCGAGATGTCCCGCTCGGGATGGTTGGGCGCCAGCCCCACGGCCGGCGCGATGTAGACGACCGCATCGACGCGGTCAGGATGATCGGCGGCGAGAATCGTCGCCCACAGCGCGCCGCACGACAGAGCCCCGAGTGCCGCGCTGGGCGTCCCGGTGGCGTCGAGCACCGCGAGCGCGTCGGCCGCGAACTCTTCCGGCGTGTACAGCTCGGCTCCGGACGGGCGATCGGAGCGACCGTTGCCCCGCCCGTCGAAGGTGACCACCCGGAGGTGCCTGGACAGGTACGGGATCTGTGCCTTCCAGAAGCGCGAATGGACGATCGACCATGTCGGGAGCAGGAGGATGGTCTCCTCCCCGGTCCCGTAGACCTCGTAGAACAGGCGTACCCCGCCGCGCTCGACGAAGCCCTCCTCATCGGGATAGCGCGCGCGTGTCTGCTCACGCGCGGCGGCTGCCGCAGGTCCCACAGGACCGCGGCAGCCGTAACCCCCTTGGTCGTCGCTGTCACGGACGCGCCTCGAACACCATGTTGAATGGTGTCTCGGCCGACTCGACGGAAACGGCTGAACCCGGCGGTCTCGACCACGTCCCGGATTCGCGCTTCCCCGGCCTGCGCCCCCAGCGCCAGACCGACCTCCTGCGACAACGAGGCAGGCGTGCAGAGCAGCGTGGAGAACGCGTAATAGGCGCGCCCGACTGGGTTCAGGTTGTCCTCTACCCGGTCGCCGGCGTTCGGCTCAACGATCATCCAGGTGCCGTCCTCAGCCAGCGTCGATAGGACATGGCGGGCCGCACCCACCGGGTCGCCCATGTCGTGGAGGCAGTCGAACATGGTCACGAGGTCGTAAGGCCCGCCACCGTACGCCGCGGCCGGAGCCGTCTCGAACCGGACCCGGTCAGCCACACCGGCCGCCCGAGCCCTCTCCTGCGCCGTCTCGATCGACCCGGAGTGGTAGTCGGAACCGACGAACGTGGACTTGGGGAAGGCCTGGGCCATGACGACCGTCGAGGCACCGTGCCCACATCCCACGTCCGCGACGTGCCCGCCTGCTTCGAGCTTGGCCACCACGCCGTCGAGTGCCGGCAGCCACTCGGGCACCAAATGGGCGTTGTAGCCGGGCCGGAAGAAGCGTTCACAGCCTTCGTGCACGTCGTGCACGTGCTCGTGCCACCCGAAGCCATCGCCGCTCCGCGCCTTCTCGACGATCTGCGGGGAGTCGATCACCGACCCAGGGCGATCTGGAAGAAGCCGGGCAGGTAGGCCGGACTGTCGGCGTCGGTCAACGCCACCGTCTGCTCGGGCGGAAGTGAGTAACGCCCCGTGTCCGGGTCGTACTTCACGTACCCGCCCGCCGCCTGCGCATTCAGCCACTCGCGCACGTACCGCTCGGCCGTGCCGGTGCGCTCCGCCAGCTCCGCGGGCGAAGGGCCCTCGCTCCCAGCCAGAGCGCGGTACAGCCCCAGCTTGTCTCCCATCACCACGAGGGCCGCGTTCAGGGTTGCCCCCACCTCGTCGACAGCGCGGAAGACGAATTCCATCAGTTTGTCCCCGTCCACCTCGACGGGATGTTCCAGCGTGCTCACGGTCCCTCCTTGGGTAATTTTGACGACCGTACGCTCGCCGTGGGAGAGTTCGCATCAGGGGGCCCACCTAGTCGTGACCTCCCTCCTCCCGCCGGGCCCCGGCGCGGGCATAGAATCGCCGCATGCTGCTTGGGCGTGACCGGGAGCGGCATGCCATCGACCGAGCTCTGGAGAGCGCCCGATCTGGAACCAGCACGACGCTGGCGCTGGTCGGAGAACCAGGGATCGGGAAGACGGCATTGCTGCGCTACGCCCGCGAGCGGGCCGGCGAGATGCGTGTGCTGCGGGCGCGAGGAATCCAGTCGGAGGCGAACATCCCCTTCGCCTCGCTGCTGGAGCTGCTGCGTCCCGCGCTCGGGTCGCTACAGGAACTTCCCCCGGTGCAAGGGGCTGCGCTCGAAACGGCGCTGGCTCTGCGGCCGGGGACCGCGCAGGAGCGATTTGCCGTGGGAGCGGCCACGCTCGGCCTGCTGGCCGCGTTCGCCGAGCCCGGACCCGTGCTCCTACTCGTCGACGATGCCCAATGGCTGGACGGATCCAGCGCCCAGGCGCTGCTGTTCGCGCTGCGCCGGCTGATTGCCGATCCGATCGCGGCGCTGGTGGCGGTCCGTGAGGGTGAGCCGTCGTTGCTCGATGGCGCGGGGCTGCCGACCCTGCGACTCGCCGGGCTCAGCCCTGAACAGAGCCAGGCCCTGCTGGGCGGGGTCAGCGCGGAGCTCGCCGGGCACCTGCATGCCGCCACGGCCGGCAATCCCCTGGCGATGCTCGAGCTTTCGGCCCGTGGCGGGGACGAGCTCGGATTCGCTCCGGAGCAGGCGCCGGTGCTGCTTCCGGCCCGAATCGCGCGGCTGTTCGTGCGGCGCTTCGAGGAGCTCGGCGACGATGTCCGCTCCGCGCTGGTGCTCGCTGCCGCGAGCGACCTCGGCGATCTGGGGATCCTGCAGCGCGCCGCCGACCGGCTCGGCATCGACTTCGCCGGTCTGGGAGCGGCGGAGGATGCTGGGCTCGTGGAGCTACGGAAGGGACGGATCGAGTTTCGGCATCCGCTGGTGCGCTCGGCGCTGTACGCCAGCGCCTCCGCCCCAGAGCGACGGGCCGCTCACCGGGCGCTGGCGGCGGCCCTTCCCGACCGTGACGTCGACCGTCGCGCCTGGCATCTGGCGGCCGCCGCCACCGGTCCTGATCCGGCCGCTGCCGCGGCGCTGCGACAGGCGGCGCTGCGAGCTCGCCAGAGAAGTGCCTATCCAGCGGCGGCAGCGGCGCTGGAGCGGGCGGCCCGCCTGCAGACAGACCCCGGCGAGCGGGCGGAGCTGCTGCTGGAGGCCGCCCACATGAGCTGGGAGGCCGGGCTGGCCGACCGAGCGTTGGGCCTGCTCGAGGAGACGCGGGGCAGCTCCCCGCGTGAACCACTGATCCTGGAGGTGGATCTCCTGGCCGGGCAGATCGCGGTCGCGCGGGGACCCGTGATGAGCGGGCACGCGATCCTCACCGCAACGGCCGAGCGAGCATCGCCGGAGGACGCTGTGGCGATGCTCGCCGAAGCGGCCAGTGCCTGCTTCTATGCCGCGCAGCCGGCGGAGATGCTGCGTGTGGCGGCACGGGCACAGGAGACGGTGCCCGATGATGCCTCGCCTCGAACCCGCTTCCTGGCCGCCACCGCGGTGGGCATGGCACGCATCATCGGAGGTAACGCGGCGGCCGGCGCGGAAGCGCTGCGTTCGGCGATCTCGCTCGCCGGGAACCACCCGGGGTTACGAGACGAGCTCCAGCTGCTGCCCTGGCTGGCGGTTGGCCCGATCTTCCTGCGGGAGGCAGATACGGGCCGTGAGCTGCTCAGCGGTGCCATCGGGGTCGCGCGGGAGCGAAGCGCCCTCAGCACCCTGCCCACCATGCTGAACCTGGTTGCGCGCGATCAGGCCACCACCGACCAGTGGGCGCGGGCGGAGGCGTCGTACGGGGAGGCGCTGGAGCTGGCCGTCGAATCCGGTCAGGAGACCCAGCTGGCCTTCGCGCTGGCGGGGCTGGCCTGGTTGCAGGCACGTCGCGGCCGCCAGCAGGAGTGCCGCGACTGTGCGAGGCGAGCGCTCGAGTTGAGCGGGCGTCTCGGCACCCGTCTGTTCGAGGTCTGGAGCCACGCTGCGCTGGGCGAGTTGGAGCTAGGCCTGGGTCGGGCCACCGAGGCTGCGGGGCAGTTCGCCCACCAGCAGGCCCTGCTCTTTGAGCTGGGCATCAGTGACGTGGACCTGTGGACCGGTCCCGAGATGGTGGAGGTCAACCTCCGCCTGGGCCAGCCTGACGAGGCGAAGGTGGCTGCGGCGCAAGTTCGCGAGGCCGCCGAGGCCAAGGGACAGCCGTGGTCCCGCGCTCGTGCGCTCAGGTGCGCGGGGCTGGTGGCCAAGGACGCGGACTTCGATTCGTGCTTCGAGCAAGCACTGGCGCTGCACAAGCTGACCCCGGATGCCTTCGAAAGAGCTCGGACCCAGCTGGCCTACGGTGAGCGGCTCCGCCGGACGCGCCGCAGGGTCGACGCTCGGGAGCAGCTCAGGCGCGCTCTGGCCGAGTTCGAGCGCCTCGACGCTCGCCCATGGGCGACCCGAGCTCGTACCGAGCTGGCGGCAACCGGCGAGACGTTACGACGCCGGGATCCGGCCAACCGAGACGAACTCACGGGCCAGGAGTTCCGCATCGCCCTGCTCCTGGCGGAAGGCAGGACCACGCGGGAGGCCGCCTCGGCACTGTTCCTGAGCCCGAAGACCGTTGAGTACCACCTCCACCACGTCTACATGAAGCTGGGTATCCATTCTCGTGAGGAGCTGGTCCGTGCGATCAGCGAGCTCGGCGGCGACTGACGGAGACGGGCCCGAGGTCCTCCTGGAGCCGGGCTCAGGAGCCCGTGGTTGCGGTCGGCGCTCGCCGGTACCGCCGGGCGCCCGCGTAGTACGGCAGCAGGTTGGAGAGCGGGATGATGTGAACGGCCGCCCCCGAGTGCGGTGACTCGATCATGTCACCGTGGCCGACGTACATCGCGACGTGGGAGATCGCACGCGATGGGGGATCGGTTCTGAAGAACACGAGGTCTCCCGGGCGGAGGTACTTGCGGCGGATCTCGCGCCCGATCTTCGCCTGCAGCTCCGAGGTGCGGGGAAGCACGATCCCGTAGAAGTCATAGACGGTGTACGTCAGGCCCGAGCAGTCAAAGCCGTAGGCGGAGGTTCCCGCCCACAGGTAGGGCAGGCCGAGAAACATCTCCGCCGCCTTGACCAGCTGCTTGCCGGTCAGAGGTCCTGACGGTGCCGCGGGATCCCGAATCACGACCGCTGAGCTGGCGAGCAGGGCACTCGTGCCGACCGGCGTCTGCACGGTGGTCCACGAGCCACTCTGGCCCAGTTCGGGCAGCCGCGTGTCGAAGCTCAGGTGCAGGAGGCGCCGGCCCCGGCCGCCGGCGCTCGTCCGTGCGTAGAGCCAGGCTCGGCGAGTGGCCACGACCGCTTCGGGGCCGGGAGCGGCTGCTGACGGTGGTGGGGCGGTGGTGAGCGCGGGCGTCGGTTTCGTCAGCTGCCGCGCCGGAACCCAACCGGGGAAGCTGAGGCCGGTGCGCGTGGCCTGTCCGGTCAGCGAGATCTTGTCCCAGGCGCCGCGCCGTTTCCAGATGGCCACCTGCTGGCCATACAGCCCCTGGTCGATCAGGTGGCCGGTCAGCCACACCCGCTGGGCCGTGCTGAGGTGACCGAGCCAGGCGCCGAGGTTGACCGGGTTGGTCAACGACGGAGCATCGATCCGGCGGGGGTCGCTCGGCCGCGTCCAGAGGGATGCGACCGTGACGTCGATCAGCGCGTATGCGTGTGGCGTCGTGCGCGCCTTCGCCGCGTTGGCGATCGGGGCCGAGGCAAACACGGGGGTCGAGGCGACCGCGATCGCCGCGGCCAGGGTGAGCACGCCGCGCACCGGCGAGCTCGCTCGCGACCGGCAGCCAATGAGGCGGACTGCCATTCCGTAGACCTCCTTGTTTCCTCGTCTGAACACGAGACAGCCCCCCAGGCGTATAACCGTCCAGGCCCCATTGTCCCGGACGACCTGAGCCTACGGGCTTTTCACATGTGCGGGCTGCCGGACCCGAGTCACCCTGAACGGGCGCCTGCCGGCGAGCCTAGCCCTTGACGATGCCGGTCTCGGCGATCCGCTTGAACCGGCGCAAGGCCACGCGGTTGCGCAGGTCAACCGTCCAGTCGGTGAGCGGATTGATGGCAAGCCGCGACAGTGGGTCACCGGCGACCTCGCGCATCGTCACGTGCGTTCCACCGCCCTGGGCCACCCACTCCATCGAGACCTCGGCCGTGCCCACTGGCCGCGCCCGAGCGTGCAGAACGAGCTTGCGGGCTGGGTCCAGCTCGATCACCTTGGTGTCGTCGTTGACCTTGAACGGCCCGGCCCCGACGCGGTGATAGAAGCGCGATCCGACGG
The DNA here is from genome assembly GCA_963744525.1 of uncultured Solirubrobacterales bacterium. Lineage (GTDB taxonomy): Bacteria > Actinomycetota > Thermoleophilia > Solirubrobacterales > Solirubrobacteraceae > Palsa-465. Next base: position 124,658 of record CAVUTV010000004.1, read on the forward strand.
CCGGCCAGTTCGGATCGGCGTCCCGGATCGTGTCCGAGCCTACGACCCAGTCGCCATAGGCCTTAGGGTCACAGAGCACCTCGAAGACGCGCTCGGGTCCAACCGTGAGGTCGATCTCGGTAACAGCCATGTGTTCTCGCTACCCGTTGTGTCGAGCTCCAGGCAGTCTTGGTCGCCCGCCGGTGCCGTAGGCTCCGGCGATGACAAGCCGCCCGGTCGTGGCCGGCCACGTGACGCCCCCCTTCGCGGCGGTCCAGAGTGCCTTCGGCCGCCTGGTCGGCAACGCCCCCGGCGGCGGGGCACTGGTGGTGCGCTGGCGTGGAGCCACGGTTGTCGATCTGCGCACAGGCACCGTGGACCGGGCCGGACAGCAGCCCTGGGAGCCGGATTCGCTCGCTTTGAGCTTCTCCACCACCAAGGGCGTGACCAGCGCCGTGGCCCATCGCCTCGCCGACCGAGGCCAGCTCGACTACGACGCGCCCGTCGCCAGCTACTGGCCCGAGTTCGCCGTCGGCGGCAAGGGCAAGGTCACGGTGCGCGATCTGATGACACATCGTGCCGGCCTGTCGAGCGTCCAAGCCATCGCCCGGAGCGCCGAGGACACGCTTGATCACGTGGCCATGGAGGACCGCCTGGCCGCCCGGACGGTGATCGCCCCCACCCCGCGCTCGGCCTATCACGCCATCACCTACGGCTGGCTCATCGCCGGCCTGGTCCGGCGGATCACCGGCCGCGGCATGCGCCAGTGCGTGCAATCCGAGATCGCCGAGGTGCTCGGCACCGACGGGCTGCACATCGGGGTAGTACCCGAGCTCCGCTACCGGGCGGCTCAGCCCGTGGGCTCCGCGTTGCGCCAGCTCGGGGCTAGCAACCGCCTACTCGGCTCCGTGTGGGAGCGCCTCGGGCCTGTGCGGAACGGTTATGAGGCCCTGCACGTGGATGGCTTTCACCGGCTCTTCGAAGGCTCGCAGCCCCTCATCTGGTCCACGGAGATGCCGGCCGTGAACGGGTATTTCAGCGGCGAGGGACTGGCCCGGCTCTACGGCGCGCTGGCCAGCGCTGGAGCCGAGCCGAACGGCCCACGCCTGCTCTCTCCCGCGGCGGTGCACGAGCTCGGCCGTGTCCAGGTCCGCTCCAACGATTCCGTTCTCGGCCTGCGGATGCGCTGGCGCCTGGGCTATCACCAGGCCTTCGGAGCCGGGCGGATCGCACCCCGGGCCTTCGGGCACTACGGCTACGGCGGGTCGGGCGGCTGGGCCGATCCCACGATCGGGCTCTCGGTGGGCTTCGTCACCAATCGCATCGGGTCGCTCACGACTCCGCTCGGCGATCTCACCCTGTTTCGCCTCAACCGGGTCGTGCGTGAGTGCGCCGCCCTCGCGTCCAGCGAGTGAGGCTCATCACCTGGAACGTCGCCCGGCGTACGAGCCGCATGGCCGAACAGGCTCAGGTCCTGGTAGCGCGCTCCCCCGACGTCGTCGCGCTGCAGGAGGTGACCCGCCGCACCGAGCCGCTGTGGCGGCGAGCGTTCGAGCTGATCGGCCTCGATCACGTGCGCTCCGGCTACACCGGCGGCGTGGCTCTCCGACCGACCATGTGGGTGATGCTCGCCTCTCGGGCGCCGCTGACCCCGGCTGCGGTGAGCCTCGACGTCCCCCGCTCCGAGTCTGTGGTGGCTGGGTGCGTGCACACCGAGGGCGGAGACGTCGAGGTTGTCTGCGTCCATGTGCCCAACGCGGCTAACGGCTGGGTCAAGCCCCACACCCTGACGGCTATCCGCGCCGGACTGGCCGCCGCACCGGAGGTTCCCCGCGTGCTCTGCGGGGACCTCAATACCCCCCGGCGTGAGCTCCCCAACGGTGAGACCATCTCCTTTGCCCGCGATACGCACGGCCGGCTGCGCCCGGACCGCGGCGAAGAATGGGACCGCGCCGAGCTGGGCATCGTTCCTGGCCTGGTCGACTTCGGTTATGTGGACGCATTCCGCACGCTGCACGGCTACGCCGCGCGGGAGCCAAGCTGGACGTGGCGGCGCATCGCTGGTCACAGCGGCGGCTGGCGCCTAGACCACATCTTCGCGTCCGCGGCCCTGCGTGTAGTGGCCTGCCGCTACCACCACGACTGGCGCGAACAGGATCTGAGCGACCACTCGGCGCTCGAGGCTGACCTAAAGCTTGAGCCGTGTGCCCCAGGCAGCCGCGGCGACCCGTGAACAGGCCCGGGAACCGCTACGTCCGTCGACCGTCCTACGCGAGCCGGCCCTAACTTCATACCTAGGATGCCGGCGGTGGTAGCGTCGGTTGATGCTGAAGCCGCGAAGGGTCGCGTCTGCTCAGCCTTCAGCAGGGGGCGACGTCTCGGAGTCGAGCGCAGACCGGCGGCTCCGCACACGGGCACACGAGCTGGTGCGGGCTCTGTTGGACGGCTTTGAACGGCATGACCTCCTGACCTATGCCAGCGCCATCTCGTTTCAGATCCTGACGGCGATCATCCCGTTTCTGCTGTTCGTGTTGGGCGTGGCTGGCCTCCTTCACCTGGACAGCATCTGGAGGGATCACCTGGAACCTCAGATTCGGGCGGAGGTCTCGGCACCTGTGTTCACCGTGATTCAGAATGCCGTGACTAAAGTCTTTGCCAGCCGCCGGGTGCTGTGGGCGACGCTCGGCGGCGTCCTGGCGCTGTGGCAGGTGTCAGGGGCGGTCCGGGCCGTGATGGGCGCGCTCGGCCGGATCTACGGGTCCTCGGTCCGGCGGTCGTTTGTCAGGCGTTACACGATCTCCTTCGTGCTGTCGATCGAGGTCGGGACCTGCTTCATCTTGGTGGCGCTATGCCTGGTGTTCGCGCCGTTCTGGCCGGTCAGCCACCCCAGCTTCGTCTGGAATGCATTCGCATTCTTGGTCCGATGGACGCTCGTCGTCGCGCTTCTGGCGCTGGCCGTCGGGTTGCTGGTCCGCCATGCTCCCGCGACGCCACAATCGCTGCCGTGGGTCAGTCTGGGCGCAGCGATCGTGATCGCATCCTGGGTGATCGTGTCCGTCCTCTTCTATCTGTACCTAACCGAGCTCGCCTCCTATGAGTCTGTGTTCGGCAGCCTCGCCGCCGTGATCGTCGCGATGGCATACCTGTACATCTCCGCGATGGTGTTCCTATTCGGAGCCCAGCTTGACGCGATCATTCGCGCGCAGGCAACAGGCACACTCTCGGGCGCCCAGCGGACTGGCGCGATTCACGAGCAGCTCCCGGCGGGGAGGACTCAGGGATAGCTCGTCACATTGCTCGGACCGGGATTGGTTTGGTCGACCGCTGCTCCGGTGCCATCGATCACAGATTCGATGCCGCCGGAGCCGTTGAGGAAGACGGTGAGCAGATCATGGAACTGAACGCCCGGAGTGTCCGGCGACTGGAAGCCCATGCTCGCCTCGATCGGAAGGCCCTGATCGAAGTACAGTAGGACCCCATGCCCCAGCCGCTGAAGCTGCTCACGTCCGGCCGGACTTGGAATGACGGGTACCCGTCAACGGTCGGGCTCTCCATCCAGGCCGCCTGGTTAGGCACGTCGTAGGGCATCTCGCTCTGGAAGAAGATGTCCCGACCGTGCTCACCGTTCCACACCACCTGGCTCTTCTGGTAGTGCTCGACGGCAAGCCCGGTGGCGGTGACATCGCCGCCGTTGACCACGAGCCCGTGCGCGCCAGTGTTCTGGGTCCAGCCGACGCCGTTGCCGTGGTCGGCCCGCCACGCCCAGATGTCATCGAGGATCACATGCGAGCTGTTGACGACGAGGCTGTCTGTCGCCTTGCCTGGGGTCGCTCCGCCGATCCGGAAGAACACGTCCTGGACGAGCGTGGGATCGTCGGCGCTGGCCTTATGCGAACCATGCCTCGCGCCGATCTCGAGCAACGCCGGCGAGTTCTTCGGCCCGGCATCAAAGATCGTGCCTGAGAGCTTCACGCCCGGCACGCCGCGGACGATCATCGCGGCCGTGCCCCTCTGCGGGACGAGCGTCGGGAACCCGAGGCCGAGCACCACCGTGTTCTGACGGCGGACCTGAATCGGTCTCGACAGGTCGTAAACCCCGGGGGTGAGCAGGAGGTTCTGACGATGGACGAGCGCGGAGTTGATGGCGCGGACCGAGGTGCTGGGACTCGCCACAAAGAAATGGGAGATCGGGATCGACCGGCCGGCCTCCGTTGTCCCCTGCCAGTCTGTGCCAGTGGAGTTCCTCCGCAGGGCGGGGACGAACACGTGCAGTCTCCCCTTTGCGTTCGTCTCCAGGAACGGCTCCTCCTGGCTCACCGGGGTCGTCGGAAGCGTCGTGTACGGCGGGTTGGGGAAAGACTGCGCGGGCGCTCCCACGTCGCCGGAGAACACCTGGTTCCATACCGCGTTACTCCAGCCGTCGAGACTGCTGTTGCGCACGTAGAACTGCTGCTGGGAGCCGTTGACGACCGTGCCGCCGGTGAATGTCGAGTCTGCGATGAAGCCGCCGCTGGCATAGTCGGGTCCGCCATCGCAGTAATCCATCAGCGTGGTGCCGCCGTTGATCTGAACCCGGCGCATCGGCGCTGCCTGCGAAACCGCCCAAAACTCGGTGTTCGCCTTGCAACCGCTCTGGCCGGTGGCGTTGATCGTGAGGTTCGACAGCGAGCGCCAGAAGTTGTCGAGCGCCGTGCACTGCGACTGATCGCCGTTCGTGCACTGGTTGTAGACGTCGACCGAGCCGTTGATGGTCACGTCCCCGGGTGACTTGCCCAGGCCAGCCACCTGCGTGTAGTAGCCCACCTGGAAGATCAGCGGGTCGCCGGCCGAGCCGTACGTCCCCGGCTCGAACAGCAGCGCATAGCGCTGGCGTCCGAACTGGTTTGACACCTGCTGATTGGCGATCTGATCAACCGTCGCCTGGATCTGGCTCTGCGGCATCTGCGGGGTGAACACGTACACATTCGGGCCGAGATCCGGCTGTGCCGAGCCCGTCTTCGACTTTGAAACGCGGGCAACCCTTGCTCGGGCGCCTGACTGCTTCACGTGGGCAGCGGCGGCGCCGGCGGTCGCCGTCCCCACCGTGAGCAGTGCTAGAACGCTCAGCAGCAGTCCCAATCGGGTGCGGAGGCTCAACCGTCGCCTTCCCGTCTCAACGCATGCGGACATTCGACAAGCCTCCTCTCCGGGGTGTGCTGCCCGGAAGCGGAGGCCCGCACCCGGGCCCGATCCCGCGGTCGATCCTACTCGCGTCAGCGTGACGATGGCACCACTTCGGTTTTGGCGCGAACCAATCGGCTGCATCGGGGTGATCCCGGGCATCCCTTCGCGATCCGCTGTAGCGGGTCTAGCGGTCGTGCCCCCCAGCCGTTAGGGTGCGCAGGCAGCTGAGGCGCTGACGGTATCCGCTCCACCGGGGATGAGCGACGACAAAGGAAAGGCACGTGACTTCCACCACAGCACCTCTTGACGCGGTTGGCGATACCGCTTTCGCGGTCGAACAAAAGCAGTACCTGGTCAAGACGCTGCGCCGCTTCGACATGGTGTTCTTCACGGTCGCGGTCATCGTCGGACTGGATCTCATCGGCCAGGCGGCCTCGAACGGTTTTGAGGCGCTGACCTGGACGGTCGTCCTCGTGGCGCTCTTCCTCGTCCCCTACGGGCTCGTGATGGCCGAAGTCGGTTCGGCGTTCACCGCCGAGGGCGGACCCTATGAGTGGGTCAAGCTGACGATGGGCCGCTTCTGGGCCGGACTCAACACGATCTTCTACTGGATCACCAACCCACTGTGGGTGGGCGGGTCCTTGGCCTTCGTCGGTACTGCGGCCTGGTCCACGGGGATCTCAAACATCTCCAGCGGAAGCGTCTGGGACTACGTCTTCAAGTTCATCTTCGTGTGGGCCAGCATCTCCGCCGCAATCATCTCCTTCCGGGTGGGCAAGTGGGTTCCGACGCTCGGGGCCATTCTCAAGGTGGCGCTGGTTGCCTTCTTCGCCATGACGGTCCTCATCTACGGCTTTGACCACGGCTTCCAGGGCATCACGGCCAGCGGTCTGAAGCCGACCACCGCCGGGCTTCTGGCCATTGCGCCGCTCATCCTCTTCTCCTTCGTCGGCTTCGAGGGCCAGAACGGCGCCGCCGAGGAGATGATCAACCCCCAGCGGGATGTTCCCCAGTCGATCCTCCGGTCGGGTGGGCTGTCTGCCTTCTGCTATCTCGTGCCGATCCTCCTCGTCCTGCTCGTCCTGCCGGCGAGCAAGATCTCCGGTCTGGGCGGCTTCCTTGACACGGTGAAGGCCAGTTACACCATCTACGGCGGCGCGGCCAGCGCCATGTATGGCGTCACCTGCATCCTCTTCATCCTGACCCTGATGAACTCAGGGTCGGCTTGGATGATGTGCGGCGACCGCGTTCTGGCCGTGTCAGCGGCCGACGGCAGTTTCTTCCCGTACTTCGGAACCTTCCACCCGCGCCTCGGCACGCCGCTGCGCGCCAACCTGCTCTCCGGCATGGTCGCGATGGTGTTCTCCTTCGCCGCCATCCTCCTGTTGAACTCAGGAGCGGCGTCGACGTTCGGCGTCGTGCTCAACATCGCCATCTCGACGACGCTCATCTCCTACATCCTCATCTTCCCGGCGGCCTATCTGCTGCGCCGAACCCATCCTCAGGTGTCACGACCGTTCCGCCTGGGGAGTCGTGGGAATGGCCTGATGCTCGGCTGCGCCGCGCTGATCACGCTGTGGGTACTGCTCGGCTCCTGGACGTCAGTGTTCCCCGGAACGCTGAACCGCCTGTTCGGCCTGAGCTACTCGTTCAAGACCGAGTGGGGCGTGTCGGGCGCCACCTTCACCCTATTCACCCTGGGAACGCTCGCCGTCATCATCCTCATCTCCCTGGCCGGATACATCCAGGCTCGAAATCTGAGACGAGGCGAACTCCCACTCGCCGCGCCCGCACAGTAGGCGGACGATCGCCAGCGCGATCACCGGGGGGTGTTCCCGGCAGCCGCGCACCGGCCCCGCGCGTCCGCCCCCAAGCGCGCGGCGCCGGGGGCGGACGAGTAGGCGCAGCTAGTTGCTTGGAATCCCGTCGGCCGGCGGGCTCGTCTGACCGCCTGTGTAGGGGGTGATTGCAGATCCCTTCGTCGGTTGTGTCGTCAGCACCGGGCCGAAGGGTGCGATCTGGCCGCCCGTCACCTTGGCCATCTGCACGCCGGAATAGCCGCCATGCTCGGTCGTCGTATAGCGGAAGGGGGTGAGGCCCGGGCCCTTCCACGAGCCGCCGTCATTGTTGACCGCGTTGACGAGTGCCTGCCTCGTCAGGTTCTTTCCCGCGGCCTTGAGTGCCTGCACCAGCGTGTACGCAGCGGCCATGCCGTACTCGGTGTTGCCGTCGAACGGCGCCGAGCGGTCGTACTGGTTGCGGACCTGCATGAACAGGTGGATCCACGGATTGGACGTGTCGCTGAACGACGGCAGGTAGCCGTCGGTGAGCGCTCCGTTGATGAGCGCGGACCCGGTGGCCTTGCCCTTCGAGATGCTCTTGAGCAGACTCTCGACGGTGATCGGGTCGATCCCGACGTTGGAGACAACGAGCTGAGGGGCGTAGCCGAGCGTGAATGCGGTCAGCCGCGCGATGGCGGTGTAGATCGGGACGGTGAACTCGACGAGCACCTTTGCGCCCGATGCCTTCAGGGCGGTCATCTGGGGGCCTAGGTTTGTCGTGCCCGACTGGTAGGGCTCCTTGGAGACGATGTCGGCGGCGGGTACCTCGTCCTGGATCCCCGCGAGCCCCCCCTGACCGAAGTCATCGTCCTGGTAGAGCACGCCAACCTTCTGGCCGGCGAAGTGCTTGGCGATGTACTGACCCAGAACCTTGCCCTCGATCGTGTAGTTCGGCTGCCAGCCGAAGGTGTACGGCTGCTTGGCGCCGAGATCCCAGCACGGGCAACCCGAGGCGACGAACAGGTCGGGGATCTTCGACGCGTTGAGGAACCCGACGACCTTTGTGTGCGTAGGCGTACCGAGGCCTTCGAAAATGCCAAACACGTGATCCTGCAGTGTGAGCTGGTGGACGGCGTTGACCGTCAGGGTGGGGTCGTACTGGTCGTTCTTGATGATCAGGTGGATCTTGCGCCCGAACACGCCACCGTGTGCATTGACGTATTTGAAATACGCCTGCGAGGCGGGCGCGATCAGGCTGTATCCGGGCGCCGCCGGCCCGGTCATGGGCTGGTGGGTGCCGAAGGTGATGCTGTTGGCGGTGACGCCTGGAGCGGTGGCGCCGCCGCCGCTCGACGAGTTCGACGAGCCACAGGCAGCGAGCCCGAACGCTGTCAGGCAGACGGCGAGCGCCGTGGATAGACCTCTGGGCAGAGCTCTCCTCATCCCTTCCTCCTCTGGTGTGGGTTTGACGATCCGCGGACGGTGTACTGGTGACGAAGCGATCGGCCGAGCGCACGCACACCGCCCTGGATGCCGCTGGGCCAGGCGAGCATGGCGACGATCAACACGACCCCGTAGATGGCGAAGGGCAGATTGCTTTGAACGTTGCTCGACAGCGAGAGGGAATGGGCGAAGTCCGTCGACCAGGTGGGCAGCAAGACGAGCAGGGCCGCGCCCCAAACCGCACCGGCCAGGGAGCCGAGACCGCCAATGACCACGCCAGTCAGCAGTGACAACGAGAGCGTCAAGGGAAACGCACTCGGCGTCGCGAGGTTGAGGACGACGGCGTATAGCCCACCGCCGAGGCCGGCACAGGCAGCGCTGATGACGAAGGCAAGCGTCTGCTGGCGACCGATGCGCAAACCGCACAGCGAGGCGGCGACCTCGTCGTCACGCAAAGCGCGGAGCGAGCGGCCGATCCCGCTGTGCGAGAGGTTGTAAAGGACGAACAGCACGACGAGGGCTCCGGCGCAGGCGATCCAGGCTTGCCACTGCTCGAGCGCAAAATTCACCCCCAGCCACGAGGGGACGGTCGGCGGGTTCATGGTCAGGCCGTTCTGCCCGCCGAACGTCGCCGGGTACTTGTCGGCGATCGCCGGCAGACCGACGGCAAAGGCGAGCGTCGCGCCGGCCAGGTACGGTCCGCGCAATCGCGACGCCGCCGCTCCGACCGGGAGCCCCACGAGCGCGGCGATGACGGTGGCGGCGAGAAGGGCGGGAAACAGCGACCAGCCCTCATTGTTGACGAGCAGCAGCACGCTGTAGGCGCCCACCGCCATGAACGCGCCCTGCCCGAGGGAGATCTGGCCAGACTGTCCGATGAGGATGGTGAGGCCCGCCAGAGCAGCGAACAGATACGCCCCGGTAGCCAGCTGCAAGTTGTTGTACTGGCTGAGCGCATCGCTCAGGATCAACAGAACGACCGCGGCGATGAGCACCAGAGAGATCGAGCGGACGAGGGTCAGCCGCATGAACGGCGCCTGGGCTAAGCGGCGAGGACCCGCTGTCAGCGCGCTCACACGCGCCTCTCCCGGCTCGCCGAGAAGAGACCGGTCGGCCGGAGCATGAGCACGAGCATGAGCACAACAAGCGCTCCGAAGGGGACCAGAGCGTCCCCCTCATACCCGGCCAGGTACGACAGAGCGAGCCCCAAGATGAGACTCCCGACGACCGCACCGAGCGGGCTGTCGAGGCCGCCGAGCACCGCGGCGACGAAGCCGCTGATCAAGATCGGGTCGAAGTTGTTGGGCGCAAGGAAGACCGAGGGGGCGACGAGCACTCCGGCGATGGCGCCGGTCAACGCGGCCAGGCCCCAGCCGACGGTGAACATCCGCCCGACCCTGACGCCGAGCAATTGCGCCACCTCGGGTTTGAAGGCGGCGGCCCGCATCTGCAAGCCAAGCGAAGTGAACCGGAACAGCGCCCACAGCCCGACGGCCACGGCGACGACGACGAGAACGGTGAAGGTGTCCTGCGGGGCGAACAGGACGCGGGTGCCTCCGATCTCGTAGCCGCGGATCGAGAAAGCGTTGGGGAACGAGCGCGGCGTGTTGCCCCAGATCATCCCGGCGAGGGCGACCAGGAACGAGTACAGGCCCAGGGCCACGATCACCGCGTTGAGCGGCGGACCGTTCTCGACCCGCCGCATCAGGACCCGCTCCACAACGGCGCCGAGCACGAGGCCGGCGATGAGCGCGACGACGAACCCGAATACGTAGGAGCCTGTCGCATTGATGACCGCCGAGGCGATGTAGGTCGTCAACATCAGCATCGCACCCTGGGCGAAGTTGACGATCCGGGTGGCTCGCCAGATGAGCACGAGCGCAAGGGCAACGGCAGCGTAAATCGCCCCGGTTGAGATGCCGTTGAGGGTGTAGTCGATGAAGGTGGTCATGGCGATCAGAATCCGAGGTAGGCGTGGCGGAGGCGCTCGTCGGCCGTCAGCTGCTCCGGTGATTGATCGGCGACGACGGTCCCCAGGTTCAGCACGACCCCGCGGTTGGCGACCGACAGGGCGGAGCTGGCGTTCTGCTCCACCAGCAGGATGGCCAGGCCGGTGCTGTCGGCCAGTGAGCGGAGCAGCCCCATGATCTGGGCGACGAGCCGGGGCGCCAGCCCCAGGGAGGGCTCGTCGAGAAGCAGCACGCTGGGACGAGCGACCAGGGCCCGGCCGATCGAGAGCATCTGGCGCTCTCCGCCTGAGAGCCGCGACGCGGGCTGGCGGCGGCGCTCGACCAAGCGCGGGAACAGCTCGTAGATCTCATCCGGAGGGGCCGCCGCTCCACCGCGGAAGAGTCCCCCGAGGACGAGGTTCTCTTCCACCGTCAGCTCGCCGATCACCCCGCGGCCCTCGGGAACGTGGGCCAATCCCAGCCGGACGATCTCCTCGACGGGCAGAGAGGTGATGTCGCGGTCGGCGAGGGTGACCCGGCCGGCGCTCGGGCGCACGAGACCGGACACGGTGCGCAGCAGCGTTGTCTTGCCCGCACCGTTGGCCCCGAGCACGGCGGTAACAGTTCCCGCCTCGACGCTGAGGGAGACACCGGCGAGGGCGTGGACGGCGCCATAGGAGGTGTGGAGATCCTCAACCTGGAGCATCGAGGGCATCGACCGAGGTGGTGGGTTCGCGCTCGGCCTCGCGGCCGAGGTAGGCCTCGAGCACTCGCGGGTCCTGCTTGACCTCAGGCGGAGCTCCGGAGGCGATCACGCGGCCGAAGTCGAGTACGACGACGCGGTCGCACACGGAAGTGACGAGGTCCATGTGGTGATCGACGAGGATGACCGCGATCTCGTTGCCGAGGCCGTCGATCAGGCGAGCGAGGGCGGACAGTTCGCGCGCGTCGAGCCCGCCAGCAGGCTCATCGAGCATCAGCAGGTCGGGCTCGGCGACGAGCGCGCGGGCCAGGGCAATCTGCTTCTGGACGGCATAGGGGAGCGAGTGTGGCTCACGCTGAGCGACCTCGGAGCAGCCCACACGCTCGAGTGCCCGGCTGGCCCGGGTGCGGATCGCCCGCTCGTCTCGGTCGGAGCCGGGCAGACCGAGAAGCGCCGTGGCGACGTGTGTCCGGCGGAATCGCTCGGCGCCGACCATCACGTTCTCGAGCGCGGTGAGGTGAGGAAAGAGGCCAACGCCCTGCAGAGTCCTCGCGATCCCCAGGCGCGAGAGCCGGTCCGGACGCATCCGCGCCATCGTCTCCCCCCGCCACGTGATCGTTCCGGCCTGTGGCTCGACGAATCCGCAGACAACGTTGAACAGCGTCGTCTTGCCGGCGCCATTGGGTCCGATCACGCCCAGGACCTCGCCGGTCTGCAGGTCGAGGGATACGTCCTCGAGCGCCGTGATCCCGCCGAATCTGACGGTGATGTCCGCCACGCTCAGGATGGGTGTCTGCGCCATCCGGCCGCCAGGATCGCCGGCCGATGCGTCAGCCGGCGATGCCAGCCGTGCCGGCCGCAATCGTCCTCCCTCCATCACGGGAAGGCTAGGACCCCGAGACCGCGTCGTACAACATGCAACGCGCACGAACTTTCCCAACCCACGTTGTGCAGTTCTCACAAGGTATCGGGGCAGCACAGGGCCAAGAGAAAAGCCCCTAAGTGGCGGGTTCCTTGTTGACAGTTCACAAGCTCGGAGCGAGGATCGAGGCATGGCGGCCACCGTCAGACAGCGAGCCTCCGAGCAGGCCCCCGAACGCGAGCTGTCGGTGGCTCGTGAGCGCGCGCGCATCCTTGACGCCCTCGACGCCCGGATCGAGCTGCTGGCGGACCGAGGTGCCGCTGGCATCCGCGCCGAGATCCCGTACTACCGGAGCGCCCCGGAGGGGCTCGTCGTCGACATGCGTGATCAGGTGCTCCGCAACTACCAGGCCAAGTTGCGCCTCCTTCGCGAGCAGCGTGAACCGGCCCTCGACGACCTCTCGTTCATCCGTCAGGCGGCGATTCGCCGGGCGCGGGCGGGCTGCGCGCTGGAGGACTACGTCAGCGCGTGGCGCGTCGGCCAGCAGCTGTTCTGGGATGCGCTCGTGGAGGTCGCCGGGGACTCGCCAAGCGGGCGCGAGGCGGCTCTGTCTCTGGCCAGTCCCGTCATGCGCTACGTGGACTTCGCGAGCACGCACGCCGCGCATGTCTACGCCGATTTCCAGCGCTTCGCACTGCTCGACGCCCATCAGGAGCGCGACGGGCTGCTCGATCGCCTGCTGGAGGGCGAGTTTCCGCTCACCGGGCCGCTGCACGTCGCCGCGCACGCGTACGGGCTGAACCCCACCGCGAAGCTACTCGTCGTCAGCGCGGTTCCAGTGCATGCGGCGGATAGCCAGGACCTCCTCCACTCGGCCAGCGTGGCGCTGTCGAAGGTGGCCCTGGTCGAGACGCGGACGCTTGTCGTCGTCCGCCGCGCGGAGATCGTCGCCGTGCCAGTGCTCGATCGGGCGGCGAACGCTGAAAGGATCTGTGAGCGGCTCGACGCCGCCCAGAGCGGGCTGCAGGCGGAGGGCATCGAGCTGATGATCGCCCTCAGCACGGTGGCGGACGGCGTTAGCGAGATCCCTCGTGCGCTCCTTGAGGCGCGCACCGCCCTGCAGAGCCGCCCCCGCGTCGCGGGCGTCGTCGCGCTCACGCGTATGTCCGCCTTCGACTACCTGGTCCTGAGAGCAGACGACACAGCGGCCCGGCTGGTCGATCCTCACGTTCGCGCCTTCCTCCGTGAGGACCGTGCACGCGGGGGGCTCCTCACTGACACGCTGCGAGCACTGGTCGATGCCGACCTCAACGTCAGGCTCCTAGCGCAGCGGCTGCATGTCCATCCCAACACGGCGCATTACCGCCTCGGCCGCATCCATGAACTGACCGGTCGCAATCCGCGCCGGCTGGCCGATCTACTCGAGCTGATCGTCGCAATTGAGCTCGACGAATGCGGCTCAGCCGGAACCGACTGACCGGCGTCGGTGTGTGAGGCGACCACGTGGCCGGCGGTCGATCGGCCAACCCCACCTGGCTGGACGAGTGCCCAGCCATACTTACATGGTGACTTCCATGCGCTCCCCCTCTCTGCCGGTCCGTCTCGGCATCTCCTGGCTCACCAACGCGCTTGTACTGGCCATCGTTGCAGCGCTGCTCACGGGGGTAACGGTGGCTGACGCGGGATCACTGATCGCCGCGGCGGCCGTGTTCGGGATCCTCAACACGGTGCTCAAGCCGCTGGTGCGGCTGGTGACCCTGCCGCTGGCCCTCGTCACGCTGGGCGTCGCGTGGTTCTTCGTGTCCCTCCTGATGCTCGTGCTCACGCGCGATCTCGTGAGCGGCTTCCACATTCGGGGCTTTGGCACGCTCGTGGCCGCAACTGTGATCGTCTGGCTGGTGAACCTGGCCCTGGACTTCGTGCCCGGGCCGTGGCAGCTGACCGGTCGGAGACGCTGGAATCGCCGGCGTATCGGCGACCGAACGAACGACAGGGGCTGACCAGTCGTTCGTGATCGACTGGACCTGCGCAGCCAGTTTCAGCCGGCGTCCCATTGGAACCAGCGGATGCCGATCCCCGCAAAGACGACGATGTAGGCGAAGCTCACCAGTAGCGAGAGCGTGTCTTGGCTGTCCCACGTGCTCAGGTCGAGAACTCCTGCGAACAGATGCATCACTACTCCGACCGGGCTCCACCGAGAAATGTCGCTCCAGGCGGTGCCCAGTGCGCCGCTTTGACCAAGCGTGCCGAGCAGGATGACGATCGCCAGCAGGACCCGCGCGACTGCTTGGACGGTTTCGGCGGACCGGACGAGCCCGACGAGGGCCTGGGCGATGCTCAGGAAGACCGCCCCCCCGATCTCGGCAACGAGCAGGACCAGGAGGTACTGACCGATCGTCGGCGAGAGGTCGTGCATCCGAGTGCCGAGGATCACGACGAACAGCGCCAGAATGAGGTTGGCGACCGCCTGCATGCCCAGGCGGCTTGCCATGATCGTCCAGGTGGGCGCCGGTGTCACCCGGAGCCGCTGGAAGACCCCCTTCTCGCGGTCGCGCGCGACGGTCAGCGCATATCCGACGATCGAGGTGGCAGCCAAGCCATAGGCGATCGCCAGACCAATGATGAACACGGCCCCGCCGAATTTATGGGTCGCCTTGTTCCCGTTTGTGGAGATGAGCAGGAAGATCGGAAGGAGCAGGCTGACGACCAGCGCCCGGCGGCGCTTGAGGAAAATGTGGAAGTCCGCCCGGAACAGGGAGGCGAAGATGATCCGGAGCGACGGTTCGGCCGGAAGTTCGAGGCTAGTCACGGATCTCGCTCCCCGTCAGCCCGATGAACACATCCTCCAGGGTCACCTCGCCACGGGCGACCTCACGCACGCGCGGATCGTCCTTGTGCTTCTGGATGAGGTCGCGCGGTGTCTCGGCGGTCAGCAGCTCCCCATGGTCGATGATCGCGACTCGATCGCACACCGCCTGAGCCTCCTCCATCGAGTGCGTTGTCAGGAGGATGCTTCCGCCTCGCTGTCGGAGGTGCTCGATTCGGCTCCACAGCTGACGCCTGGATTGGGGATCCAAACCGGCCGTCGGCTCATCGAGCAGCAAAAGGTCCGGGTCGTGCACGACGGCGATCTGCAGAGCCAGGCGCTGCTGCTGTCCACCTGACAGCTGTTTGAAGAGCCTGTCGGCATCTGCCTCCAGTCCGATCTCCCCCAGTCTTTCCAGAATCTGCTCATCGGAGAGCCTCACCCCGTACAGACCGCCATACAGCCGGACGATCTGTTTGATCGTCAACTCGTCCTGGAAGCTCGTGGCCTGGAGCTGCACCCCGAGCCGGGACTTGGCCAATGCGGGGTGGCGGCGGACGTCAAGGCCATCGAGCAGCACCGTTCCCGAGCGAGGGTTGAGCAGCCCTTCAATCGCACTGAGCGTGCTCGTCTTGCCTGCCCCATTGGGCCCAAGCAGCCCAAAGATCTCGCCGCGTCCAATCTGAAACGTGACCCCTGAGACAGCGATCTTCGGACCATAGGCAACCGTGAGGTCCCGGATGAGGAGGATCGCGTCGTCCGTTCCAGGCGCCGTGACCTCCTCGGATGCGGCAGCTGGCGCTAGATCTAAGGGCTCAGCCGCGGCAGGTCGCTGTGGGCGAAGCAGCAGCGTGCCGTCGTTCTGCTCCTCGGCGATGAGGTACCGCTCCTCGCGCTCACCGCGAATGACCCGCACCATCTCCTGCACCTACCGCACGCTATCGCTTTCGGGAGATGGGTTCTGCGCGTGAGAATCGTGAGCGAGACGGACGAGTTTCGTCTACGAGATCGCCTACCTCAACTCGACACGGCGCCGGCCAGGTCGCCGAGGCCGAAGGCAGACAGGATCTGGCGATCCGCCGGCTCAACCGGGGCGCGGGGCGACGCGGCCAGCTGCGCGGTGAAAAGCTCGGCGGCGTCCGGCCTGGCACCCGGACCGCTGAGGCGGTAGCGAGGAGGCAAAAGCGGCCCGAAGATCAGCGCTTCGGTGAGCCCGGGCCAGCTGGCCGGGTCCGGAGCCACGCCGAGTGCGTTGGACAGAGCCAGAGCCAGGGCGTTGTGGGCATCGATCGGAGGGAGCCCCTGCGCGATCGTCGCGCGCATGGTCGCGGCGTCGGGCAGCTTCGCCTCGCCCGTCAGCGTCGCCACGATCCAGCGCGCCTGCAGTTCGAGCAGCGGAAAGTACGGTCCCTGCAGGAGGAATTGGCCGATCACGCCGAGGCCGGGGAGATCCGGATGCAGAGTCCGGTGATAGAGGTCGAAGCCGGGGCCGAGCGTCCCCCACACGTCGGCGTCCAGGTAGGGGATGTCGAGTTCGTAGCCGGTGGCGCAGATCAGTGCCTCGTAGCTCTCGGTGGAGCCGTCGCTGAAAGTCACATGCGTGCCTTCGACCTGGGCGATGGCCGGCCGGCAGGCGATGGCACCGTCACGGACCTGAGACAGGTAGTCCTGGCACAGCGACAGACCCGCGATCCGAAGGTCGGGATCGGGCTCGGGGGCGCCAAAGTCGGCCGGGGCGCCCGCCACGCGAAGCACCCGCGCCCGCTGGCGGCGGCTCCACTCCTCCGGGCTGAGGAACCGTCGCTCCAGTGCGCCATACAGCGTGTACCACTGCCAGTCCGATGAGACTCCGTCGACCACCTTCTGGATCACGTAGCGCGGCTTGCGAGAAGCGGAAGTCACCGGCGACGTAGGCGCCAAGTCCGAGGCGATTTCGAGCCCGCTGATGCCGTTGCCATAGACGAGCGTGCGGCGATCGGCGAACGGTGCGGACCCGGGGTAGTCAAATGCGTGGAGAAGCTCACCGGTGAAGGCCCGCAGCTCCGCTGGGACGGTCGGCCGGCGAAACCGGCCGGACGCGATGATGACGGCGTCAAACGATTCCCCGTCGACCTCCCACCCGGATCGGACCTGGGTGACCGGCGTGAGGAAGCGGATCCGTTCGGTCACTCCGAACCGGTCGGCGAAGTGATGCAAGTAGGCGCTGACCTGTTCGGCGGCGGGGTGCAATGGATGCTCCGCCGGCGGCGGGAAGTCAGAGAACGCCGTCATCGCCCGGCTGGTGTTCGTGTGCATGCCCGGCCACACCCCGCTGTGCGTAGCGGTCGCATACCACTGGCCGCCCAGGTCGTCACTGGCCTCGAAGACCGTCACCTGCAGCCCGGCGTCCAGGGCGTGTTTGGCGGCGACCAGCCCTCCCGGTCCCGCGCCTACGATGGCGATCCGTCGGCCCCGCGTCCTCACGTGGAGAACCTACCGCGGCCGCGCCACCGAGGCGAAAACTGACCAACCCGGACCGCTCGGAGCAGGGCCTACCCGCCCTGTTCGCCCAGAAATGTGTCTGGACTCCTCGTCTGGAAAATCGAATGGCAATTGCAACGCCGGGAACCACGGCCCTATCAGTGCCCCAGCCCTCTCGGGTGGGCAAACCGCAGCGCAGGGGGCGAGCCATCATCCGGATCCGGTGGGCCGCGATGCCGCCGCTTTCGGACTGGAGGTGACGAGCGGGACGAGCGCCTGAGCCAGCATCGGCGCGAGGAACTTGGACCACTCGGGCGTCATGTGCTGGCTGTCCCGGAAGATCAGAGTGTCATCGGCGATCACCGGGCAGCGGGTCGTTGTGCAGAACCAGGGCGCCGGATCCACCGCCGCGATGCCGTTGGACCTGGCGAGCTGGAACTCACGTTCCCGGATGGCCGGCCCGAGAAAGGCCTGGCTGGGCGTGACCGTGCACGGGAAGACGTCGGATCTGTGGGCGGCGACGCAGCGGTACGCCGGCTGCGACAGGGCCGGCGTGTTCGCGATGAAGGCGACTCGCCGTGCCGCGTGCCGGAGGTTCTTGAACACAGCCTCGACGCCGTGCACCCAGGTCCGGTCGTGGTCCGGGTTGTGCCTCCCGAAATCGGGTTCCGCGCGGCCCAGGTAGTTGGACGAGGTGATGATCAGCAACCGCGGATGGAGCTTGATTGTCCTCCGCTCCATGTTGTGTCGCCAGGCGACGCACGAGTGGTACCACACCCCATCGTCGCGCTTGACGAGGACATCGGAAACCGTGGGGCAGCCCATCTTTCCCATGAACACCAGCCGCCAGTGCTGTTGGTGGCTGACCACGTTCAACCCGCCGAACCATGCGGCGGCGTGGGAGTCCCCGAACAGCACGACCGTCTTCCGGGAACGCCGATCGCCGAACACGCATGCCCCCGGCATCTCGGTGCCGCCGTGGCCGACGACGCATCCGTCCCTCCAGGCCAGGGAGACGTCGTGTCTGGCCTTCGCGAGCGACGGCGCCAGATTCGACGGAACCTTGGTGGTGTCGACCCCCTGCGCCAGGATCGCCGTCAGCGCCGCCTGCGTCAGCGACGTAGCTGGCACGGACGCGGTCGCCGCCCGGCCGGCCGGGGAGGCCGAGGCGAAGACCAGCAGCGAGGCGATCGCGATCAGCGCCCGCAGCGAGTGGGGCGTGGCTCCGGGGCGGGGCGAGAGCCGGCAGCTGGAGCGCGCGACAAGCATGACCAGAGCCTGCTCCCTGGTCCGCCGGCTCGCTTCAGGTGAACCCCTAATGTCGGAGGAACTCGGTCCCCGACAGCGAGTTGAACGGCACCCGCCGCCGGCTCAGAGCTCGCCCGTGAACTCGGCGATCGCGCGCTCCCACTCGGCCAGCGCGGGCTCGACCACGGAGCGTCCGCCGCTGGGCAGCCAGTGCGCGACCCGGCGGGCGCCGGCGCCGGCCAGCCCCTCGAGCACCCCGGGATCCGGCGGAACGGCGATCAGCTGCAGCTCGACCGGCCGGTCGGCTCGAGACTGGAGCTCCCGGAACCGGGGCACCACCTTGCCGTAGTAGTTGGGAAACCAGGCATCGCCGAAGGCCAGCACCCGGTCCTCCACGGTGGGGCCGTTGCCGCCCACCAATACCGGCGGGTGCGGGCGCTGGGCCGGCTTCGGCCAGGACCAGATCCGGTCAAAGTTGACGAACTCGCCTTGGTAGGTGGCCTCGTCCTCGGACCAGATCGTCTTGATCGCCTCGACTCGCTCCCCGAGGAGGCGCATCCGCGTCTTCGGGTTGGTTCCGTGGTTGGCCATCTCCTCCCGGTTCCACCCGGCGCCGACGCCGAATTCCACCCGGCCGCCCGACAGGTGATCGATCGAGGCCACCTCCTTGGCGGTGGTGATCGGATCACGCTCGATGACCAGACACACGCCCGATCCGATCCGCAGCCTCCGGGTGGCCTGGGCGGCGGCGGTCATGGCCACGAACAGGTCGTAGGTGTGGAAGTACTTGGCCGGCAGCTCACCGCCGGCCGGATATGGCGTGTCGCGGCTGGCCGGGATGTGGGTGTGCTCGGCGAAGAACAGCGACTCGAGCCCGTGCTCCTCGGCCATCCGGGCGATCTCGTCAGGGCCGAGCCCGTCGTGTGTAGGGAAGTATCCGACTCCGAAATCCATGCCCACCACCCTACTCAGTCAAATCTGGGGTGCGGGTCAGCGCCGGGGAGGCGTGGGAGCGATCACGGTCAGTAGAGCGCCCGTGCGAGAATCTCACCCCAGGATCTGTCCTGCACCCGCCTTACCCTCGCTCGGTGGGCACCTTCGCCACTCGCGCCACCAAACTCCTCCCACGGCTCCACGCTGAGCCCGTAGATCCCGAGGTGATCTCCGAGCTCCAGGCGCTGCGCGGGCTGTGGCGCTCGCTCAGCGACGACGAGCGAAGGCAGGGAGCGAACCTGGCCGAGGCGCTGGCCGCCGCACAGGCTCCGCCGCCGCCCCAGGTGGCGCTGTTCGACGACGACGTAGCCGCCCGCCGGGCAATCACCGGGCTTGACCGGATCGAGGTGGATACGGCCTTCGAGTGCCGCTACCACGGCCCCCGGGATCCCGACGCGCTGCTGAGCCATTTCGGCCTGCCGAGCTTCCGGGCCGGCCAGCGGGATGCTGTGGTCGCGGCCCTTGAAGGCCGCGACAGCCTGGTGGTGATGCCGACCGGCGGGGGCAAGAGCCTGTGCTACCAGCTGCCCGGGATTGCCTCGGACGAGCTCACCGTGGTGGTCTCGCCGCTGATCGCGCTGATGGCAGACCAGTACCGGCGCCTGCGTCTCGGCGGCCATCCGGTGGCGATGATCGCCTCGGGCATGGATGCCGGCTCCGTCAGCCGGGCCACCGAGGACATCCGCAGCGGCCGGGCCCGGATCGCCCTGTGCTCGCCCGAGCGGTTTGCCTCGACGAGCTTCCTGTCGGCGCTATCGGAGCGGAAAGTCGACCTGTTCGCGGTCGACGAGGCCCACTGCGTATCGGAGTGGGGCCACGACTTCAGGCCGGACTACCTGCGCCTGCACGGAGTGATCGAGCGGCTGGGGCGACCGGCGGTGATGGCGTGCACCGCCACGGCGACCGAGGAGGTGGGCGAGGAGATCGTCGCCCGCCTCGGCCTGCGGGATCCGCACATCCTCCGAGCCGGGTTCGACCGGCCCAACCTGAGCTTCGACGTGATCCCGCTGGAGGGCGCCGGCTCGAAGGCGCGCAAGGGCATGCTCCTGTCGCTGGCTCTGGGCGACCCGGCCAACCGGCCGGCGATCGTGTATTGCGGCACCCGCCGGGAGGTGGAGGAGGTGAGTACCAGCCTGCGCGCAGAGGGGCTGCTGGCGGTCGGCTACCACGCCGGCATGGCCGCCGACGAGCGCGCCTCCGCCCAGACGCGGTTCATGGGCGGCGACGCCGACATCGTGGTGGCCACCAACGCATTCGGGATGGGCGTCGACAAGGCCGACGTGCGGACGGTCGTCCACTGGGCGATCCCGAAGAGCGTCGAGGCCTACTACCAGGAGGTGGGACGGGCCGGACGCGACGGCCAGCCCGGCCGTGCGATCCTCCTCTCCAGCCGCGCCGACCTGGGCCGGCTGATCAACTTCATCACCCGGGACGCCGTCGAGCCCGACAACGTGCTGGACCTTGTGCGGCGTCTCCACGGCCAGTCGACGATCGACGCCCCGGGACAGGACCGCGATCGCGTCGCCCTAGGGGTGGCGGAGCGGGCGGGACTGGTGGCGCTCGAACCGGCCTCAGCTGGCCGCCTCCGCGTCCGGGTCACCGATTCCGGGAATGGTGCTTCCAGCCGGGTGGCGGCGATCTGCCGCCAGGCCCGGGACCGGGCGTGGCGCGCCTACCACGCCGTCGAGGCGTTCTCCTCGGCCGGCGATAGCTGCCGCCGCCAGACGCTCCTCAGCCACTTCGGCGACCACCGATTCCCCGCCCCCACGGGCCGCTGCTGCGACGTGTGCGACCCGGACACGATCGGGCTGCCGGATCCGGCGACCTTGACGCCCGGGCGGGCGAAGACCAAGCGCCGGGTGGAGCCGGCGGTCGAGCTCAGTCCCGCGGATTCAGCGCTCCTGGAGGCGCTTCGGACGTGGCGAACGCAGGCGGCGGCCGGAAAGCCGGCCTACACGGTGGCCCACAACCGTACGCTCGAGACGATCGCCGGCGTGCGCCCGGACTCGCTGACGGCGCTGGGTGAGATCAGCGGCATCGGGCCGTCGTTCCTGGAGAAGCACGGAGCGGACGTGCTGGCCCTGGTGTCAGCCGGGTAGGTCGGACGCCTCAGGCGCGCGGGCGGGACAGGAACTTCGCCAGAGCGTTGTTGGTCTGCCGCGGGCGCTCGATCTGGGGCACATGTCCGCAGTCGAGCTCCAGATGCCTGGCGGTCGGCAGCGCCTCCTGCACGTGGCGCTCGAATGAGATCGGCACCAGCGTGTCCTTCCGGCCCCAGACGAACAGGGCCTCAGGTTCGAGACCGGGCAGGCGGGTCCAGAAGCCGCGGTCACCGTGTGGCGCCTCCAGGTAGATCTGCCGGGCGGCAGCATAGAACGCGGCGCGCCCGGCGGGAGTGAGGTAGGCACGCAGGAACTCGTCGACGCCGGCCGCGGTCCAGCCCTCGTCGGCGCCGGGGATGACTCGGTTGACGATCGCCTCCACGACAGGACGCGGAGCGAGCTGCACGAGACCCAGCTCAGGGCGGGTGAGGCGCAGCAGTGGCGCCCACGGCCGGGACCGGCGCCAGGCGAGCGAGGGAGCGAGCAGCCCCAGGCGATCGACGCGATCGGGATGCTGGAGACCGACCTCGAGCGCGATCCGCCCTCCAAGGCTGTTGCCGACCACATGGGCCCGGTCGAGCTCTAGTGCATCCAGCAGGTCGATGATCGCATCGGCGAAGTAACGCGCGTCATAGCGGGCGCCGATCGGCTTGTCGGAGTCCCCGAAGCCCGGAAGATCGACGGCGATCATGCGGAACTGGTCAGCGAGCGCTGCCACGGTGGGCAGGAACGAGCCCTTCGTGGCGCCAAGCCCGTGCACTGCGATCACGGCCGGGCCCGTGCCGGCCTCGATCGTCGACAGGCGCACACGGCGGGTGCTCACGGTGGCAAAGCGCAGGCGACCCGGCCCCGGCGCCTGGCCCGTGGCGGCGAGGAACCCGGTGCCCAGGTGCAGGTTGCGCCGCACGCTCAGCCGCCCGGCGCGGAAAGCGTCAAGTCCGCCACGGACGTCGGAGACGATCTTGGCCCAGGTGGCGGCGTCAGCGGTGAGGATCGCGTCGGCGTGGCCCTTGCCGGGCGCAATCCGGGCGCGGCCCGCGTTCAGCTCCACGTCCCAGTCTGTGCCGTCGCGGACACAGATACGGACCCGGCCCTGCCCGCGCGCGGGGACGAACACGTCCGGGTCGTAGCGATCTACCAGTGTCTGTAGGGAATCTGGCGGGGCATGGCCCTCCCTGACCAGCGGCTCAGCTCTCGACATCTCCGCCCTACTACCCCGGTCCCGGTCTCCCAATACAGCCGGTCAGCCCTGGGCGGAGGCCCCGGCGGAGCCTCTCGAGCGCTTGGGCTTTTGGGCCGAGGGGCTTGTTTTCTTGCCGTCTGACGGGCTTTCTGGGCTCGGTACGGTGTCAAGCAACTCGGCCATGCCGTTCTCGATCCCGGCGCAGAGAACGCCGATATCCGGAGCGGTATCGAAGTCACCGGTGACGCCGAAGTTGATCCCACCGTCGTAGGAGAAGATCGCGATTCCAATCCGCACATGACCGCCCAGCGGGACGAACGGGAACGCCTCCAGCATCCGCCGCCCCGCCAGATACAGCGGCTGCTGGGGTCCCGGGACGTTGGTGGTGACGGTGTTGATCGCCGACTGGGGCAGGCGCGTGCCGACGCGCCCGGCCAGCGCCAACAGCAGCGCGGGGGCAAAGCCGGTCAGCGCGGTGAGGCGCTCCGCGGCCACGGCCTGACCGGAGGATTTGAGGTCCTGCATCTGCTCGTGGATCGCCTCAAGGCGGGCGACCGGCGTGTCGATCCCGACCGGTAGCTCCGCGAACATCGCCGAGACCTTGTTGTCATAGACGCCCTTCTCGTCCTTGGCCCGCACCGAGACGGGGACGAGCGTGCGGATGATCCGGCCGTCCACGGGCTCGTCCCGTGAGCGCAGGAGTTCGCGGAAACCGTGGGTGATGGCGGCCAGAACGACGTCGTTGATCGTGGCCTCGTGGGCCTGGCGGATCTGCTTAACCTCGGCCAGGCGCGCGCGAGCCCAGTTCCAGCGCCGGTGTGGGCCGATCGGCCCATTGAGCGTGCTGGCGGCGGCTGTAGGGCTGAGCAGGGGGCGGAAGTTGACCAGTCCGCGCGTCGTGGCCACCGCCTGGGTGGCCAGCCGGCGGGGACCGCGGGCGGCCGCCATCACGGTGCGTATGGCTTCATACGGGCTGGCCGCCCGCAGTGTGAGCGAATGGGCCACGAGGCTGGCCGAGCTGGGTTCGGGGCCGGCGTTCCAGGGCTCGGGATCGCCGTCCTCGGCCTCGCGTTCCTGGCTGAGGATGACGCTCAGCAGGTCGGTGGCCGAGACGCCGTCGACCATGCAGTGGTGGGTCTTGCTGATCAGCGCCCACCGCCCGTCCTCCAAACCCTCGACGACCCACATTTCCCACAGGGGCTTGTCGCGATCGAGTTGCTGGGACATGACCCGTCCCACGAGCTTGCGCAACTCCTCATCGCCCCCCGGCCGGGGTAGCGCCGTGCGGCGGACGTGGTACTCCAGGTTGAAGTGGGGGTCGTCGACCCACGTGGGACGGCCCAGCGCCAGCGGGACGAAACGCACCTTCTGGCGGTAGCGTGGCACCTGCGGGAGGCGGCGGGCGACGGCCGCGGTGACCGCTCCCCGCTCGGGAGGAGGACCCTCAAAGACCCCCACCGAGCCGATGTGCATGTGCGTGACGGCGTCCTCGACATGAAGAAACGAGGCGTCGAGCGGGCTCATCGTCTGCATCGGGTCTCCCTCCCTCTCGGGACCGCTCGGCGCGATCCGCACGTCGTGAACCGTACCGCTACGCCGAGCGCTGAGCATCGGATCACGTTGTATTGGTGATCGATCCGATTTCGTATCGGTGATCGATGCGAGCCTAAGTTGATGGCCCCATGGAATTGACTGTCGGCGGCGGACGAGGGGCTCAGGGTTACCGCTTGGCTTTGCCCCTGAACCCGATTTAGGCTTGGTGTGATGCCGTCGTCGCACAACCGTTCGCTGCTCTCCCACAAGATCAGAATGGCGGTGCGGCATCCAGATCGGGTGCTTCCGTACGGCCGTCGCTGGGTCCGCGACTTCCGCCTGCGCTTACCCCATCCAGATCACGTCAGGTACTACCGGGGTGTGATGAGTTCGAACGTCGCGCGCAGTCCGGAGCTGGCAGTCGGAAGTCCCACCCACGAGGCCTGGCTCTTCGCTGGCCAGATGCAATTCGATTATCTGCGGGCGCACGGGCTGGAGCGTGGTATGCGCATGCTCGAGATCGGCTGCGGCAACCTGCGGGCCGGGCGGCTGTTCATCGATTTTCTCGACGAAGGGGACTACTGGGGGATCGACATCTCGCCTGACATCCTTTTCGCGGCGTTGGACACGATCTCGGCGTTCGAGCTGCAGGCCAAGTGTCCGCGCGTAGCTGTTGTGCGTGACCTTCGGTTTGGCTGGCTCCCCACCGGTGCCTTTGACGTCGTGCATGCTCACAGCGTCTTCTCGCACTCGGCGCCGGAGGTGGTCGCGCAGTGTCTGGCCCACGTCGGGCGAATCATGGCGCCCAACGGCTTCTTTGACTTCACGGTGCATCTCACCGAGGGAACGGAGCATCACGTTCTGCGCGAGGACTTCTATTACCGCCGGGATACCATCGCGAGGCTGGCCGAGAGCAACGGCCTCAGGGCCCAGCTCTTGGAAGACTGGGAGGGGCTGCACCTGCAATCGAAATTTAGGGTGACTCGAGCCTGATCGGCATCCAGCTTCTCGGCCATCGCTGTGTTTCAGACGATCGTGACGCTGCGGAGCAGGAGCTCTGGGGTGGGATCGTGGTCCTGCTGTGTACGTCGATTCTGGGCGTGACCTCCTCGGCCAGGGAAGACAATCCGCCAGCTGATCAGGAGCTCTCCGGCTCGGATGGACAGGGGCATTCGCATCGGTTGCGGCGGATACCCGGGATCGACCACGCCGACCGGCCAGCCGTTCACGCTCACCTCCACCTTCAGACCGGGGCAATCCTCGTTGTTGATTACCTGCCCCTCCCACTCCAGGCCGGTGACGTCGGCGGGCGGGCGGAGCACCAGCCTCGCCTGGGAACCGCGAGTCAGGCGGCCAGTGGCCAGCGCCTCCCCCCAACCCTCGGCCAGGAAACGCTCGTCGCCGGCGTCGTGACCCAGCCGCAGGCGTTCACCCCGGGCGCAGCGGGCAGGGGTCCGGAGGGTGAGCCGATGCAGGTTCACACCCAGGAGGCGCAGGTCATCGTTGAGCCCGAGCCGAGCCGGCGTGATCGCGTCCGGCGAGCGGAAGCGGATCTCCAGACGGGAGCGGCCGGCCACTCGGTCGGGCGGAATCAGGAGCCGGATCTGGTCGCGGTATGCGTCCCCGGGCCGGAACGCAACCTCACCGACGGTCGCGTTCCGGACCGCGATGTGCAGCCGCTGGCCCGATGGGTGCTCGACGCTGCCCGCGGCCAGGGTGAGGAGCAGCGAGGAATCCACCGGCTCGGGCAGCTGCACGGCCAGCAAGGCCTCGCGCCCGGCGATCCAGGCAAAGCCCTGATCGGGCTCCGGCGGCCACAGCCCGTAGAGGCAGTGATCGCGCGCCGTCTCGGGGATGCCGAGCTCCAGCGGATTTCCCCAGGCAACCGGAGGCGGAGCGCACGTTCCGGTGCCGATTGGCGCGAACGTCTCGCACACGGGTCGGCCCGGCCCCGGTATCCCGCCCTTTCGCAACCGGGGGATCTCGCGCACGCTTCTGACTCCGGCGCGCTGGGCGAGGATACGAAGCTGGTCGGTGATGGAGGCGGATCCGCCGGGTGCAACGCTGCGGCGCACGTCCCATAGGTGGAGGCTGACCGCCTGCCCCCCGGCGCTGCGCCGCCGCGGCTGGCTGACCTGCGTGCGCAGCTCGAGTCGCTGCAGGGGCGCCGCGGACCGGAGCGCGCGCAGGGTGTCCGCCGGTACCTCCACGCCGGCCAGCCGGGATAGCGTCAGCAGCCCGGACCTCACGAGTACATGGAGCCGGCGCCGGCGGGCCTGCGCGACCAGCCGGTCCCAGTCCAGCGAGCCGGCCGGGGAGCGAGAGGCGAGCGCGGCGTCGAGGACCCAGCGATAGGTGGGCTTGGGGTCCCAGCGCAGCCCGTGTGCGATCGCCATCAGCAGCTCGTCGGCTGGGCACAGGGCTCGGGTTTGGATGCCCCGTAGGGCGACAAGCTCTGCGGCGGTCCAGAGGTCCGCGTCGGCCAGTGGATGCCGGCACCAGTGCAGGGCATGCCAGTGCAGGTCAAGCTGGCCCCCATCCGGGTTCTGGAAGTTCCAGCTGTTGCGATAACGCTGCCCGTAGCCGACCGCGTACCACGTCGGCGAACCGTCGGTCGGGCTCATGCCGTGCGCCTGAAGCACCTCAAGGGCGGTCTCGGTGGCCTGCGGATCGACGAGCACGTCGACGTCGGTCATCGGGCGGACGCCCCCCTCGTGGCGCCCATCGGCCAGCAGGGCGGCCCCTTTGAGCAGCAGTGTCCGGATACCGGCCGCCTCCAGCGCTCCCACCACCGGCATCGCCTGGGCGAGCAGCAGCTGGTTGCGAGCCCAGGTGTGCCGGTGGACACCCTTGAACAGCTCCAGCATCGAGTCCTCGCAGCCCAGTGCGACTAGATTCACCCGCAACTGCGGGAGCAGCGCTCCGACCGTCCCGTCCATCTCGGCCACGTTCATCAGCCGACGGATTCGCCGCCAGGCGGCCAGCGCGCGCTCGTCGGGCAGCAATGTCGCGCGGAGCAGATCCTGCTGGGCCGGCGTGGGCCAGACGTCCGGCGGTCCGGGCGCCGTGCCCCAGGGTTCAGCCGGCGCTGCGCCGGCGACGTCAACTGGCGCCCTGGCGGCCATCAGCACCCGGTTCCTGATCGGCGCCGATCGAGCGAGGCCTTGAGCACGTGAGCCATCTCCCCAAACGACCCGCGCTCGGTGATTGAGAGGTTGGCGTCGTGGATCCTCCGCCACACGACCTGGGCCGGCACCGTCACCTCCACGAGGCGGGCCTCGCGCGCGCGGAGAAGCCAATCGAGCGTCTCGGCGACTCGCAGGTCAGCGGCGAACGCACCGACGCGCTCGTAGGCGGATCGGCGGATCAGCATCCCATTGGGAACGTGGGCCGGATGGAGTGTGTCGAGCGCCACGGGCCCGTCGTCTCCGTACGCCTTGAACCGGCACTCGTGCCCAAACACGATGTCCGCCTCGGGACGGCCGCTCAGCACGGGGAGCCGGCACTCGATGCTGTGCGGCGTCAGCACGTCATCGGCATCGAGGGGCATCAGCACGTCTCCCCTGGCCTGGCTCATGGCATGGCTGCGAGTGGCACCCGGGCCCGAGTGGGACCGCCGGATGACTCGCACCGGCGGCCCGAACCCCTCCGCGATCGCCACGGTGTCGTCGGTCGAGCCGTCGTCGACCACCACCACATCGCTCGCTGGGTGCGTCTGCGCCAGCACGCTGGCGAGGGTGGCGGCCAGGAATCGCTCGCGGTTGTAGGCGGGGATCGCGACACCGATCCGGGGCTCAGCCGGCATCGTCGTGGCTCCGATCCCGCCGCCTGTGGAGTCCCTCCCGCAGCACCGCCAGGGTGGCGGACCGGTTGGCCTCGAGGTCGTTGGTCGAGTTCGCCGAATGGACTCGGTAGTACAGGCATACGCTGTCGAGATGCCCGGCCACGATTCCCGCCTCTCGGGCTCGGGACTGCCAGTCGATGTCCTCACCCAGTCGCCGTGAGGGGTCGTAAAGCCCGACCGTCGCGAGGGTGGCGCGCCGGGCCATCATCGTGGCCGGATGCCAAGGGAAGGGGCCATTGGCCCAGGCTGGACTGAAGTGAGCCGGCCGAGGCTGACCCGGCGTCGTGAAGGCCTCGGTGAGGCCGAGGACCGCGCCCGCTTCGGGATGCTCATTCAGGTAGGCCACCTGACGGGCAAGCCGGCCGGGGGGCATCACGTCATCGGCATCGAACGCGACCCAGAACTCTCCGCTTGCGACCGCCAGACCCGCGTTGCGGGCCGCCCCAGGACCTTCACCGTCGGTCTGCAGCACCCGCACGCCGAAGCCGGCGGCAACCTGGGCCGTGGCATCCGTGGAGCCGTCGTCGACGACGATCACCTCCGCCGGCTCGTGGTCCTGCGCCAGCACGCTTTCGAGCGCCTCCCGGATGAACTCCTCCTCGTTCCGTGCCGCCACCACCACGGACACCAGCCCCTCGGTGACCGGCCTCATGGGGCCACCTGGTCAAGCACGCGCTCGATCGCCTCCCCCAGCTCCACCTGGTCGTCGCCGACCTCCAGGTCGAAGCACGGGACTCGCTGGACGAGCGCCCCCAGGGAGCCGAGGACGCTGCCATCCCGGAACGGCATCTGAAAGACCGTGCTGGGCGCCAGGGCGAGCAGTGCGCGAGTCGGCGAGGTCGGCCTGACCTGCGTATGGCCGCCGCGGATCTTCGGCACCAGTACCGCCCGAATCGGGAGCTGGTCGTGCACCGCACCGGGCATCGTCGCCACCACGTCGAGCACCGCCTTCTCCCCGGCCGCCTCCGGCGGGGGGAACGCGGCGGCCTCGGCCAGCATGGGGAACCGCGCGAGGTGCCCGTCGTCGAGCTTGGCCGTCCGGTAGAGGGCATGGGCGGTTGCGTCGGGGCCGGGCCGAACGCTCACCACGTTGTAGAGGGAGTGGGCGGTGCCCGGCGTGGTGTCGAGGAGCACGTAGTCATCCGACAGATAGCCGATCCCGCGCGTCAGAGCGGCCAGCGCCACCGTGGTCTTGCCCGAACCGCTG
Organism: uncultured Solirubrobacterales bacterium; assembly: GCA_963744525.1. GTDB lineage: Bacteria > Actinomycetota > Thermoleophilia > Solirubrobacterales > Solirubrobacteraceae > Palsa-465. The sequence continues at coordinate 153,914 of CAVUTV010000004.1, forward strand.
GCGCCGGCCACCAGCGCACCACCTCGGGAATCACCCACCACGCCGGCATGGACGAGCTGGCGACCCTCGCCCCCGAGCGCCCAGAACAGCGCGATCCGAAGCGGCGCCGCCCGCTCCCACCAGGGGATGAGGTGGCGGTCCGGGACGCGATGGAGCAGCGCCCGGCGCGAGCGCTGGACGAGCGTGATCGCCCCGTACCCGGGCTGCTGGACGGCCACCGTCGCGGCCTCGCGCAGCGTGCCGACCAGACCTCCGGGACCGACGTCGGATTCGCGCCAGGGAACCGGCAGTGCGCCTCCGGGGCACGCGCTCTCCTCCCACACCAGAATGGAGGCATCCTCTTCGAGATCGGATTGGCCGCCGTTTCGAGCTGACTCCGGAGCCGTCCGCGCCGTCAGCGCGCCGAGCAGAACTCCGGCCAGCTCGGCCCCGGCGACTCGCACGCTCACCCGCTGCTCGCCGAAACGCAGCTCGCGCTCCACCAGCCCGGTGCGCCCGGCGACCCCCGCGAACTCCCGCTCGGCGCCGGTGAAGAACTCGTCGAGCGCCGGCTCAGCCGGCCTTGACATGCGGCCAGCCCGCGGCCTCGTCGACCTGATGTACCGGGTCTACGAGCATGAACTCCTGCATGTCCGTGTAGATGCCGAGCACGGGTGATGTGAAGGGCACCCGTCCGGGCGGCAGCTTTGGCGGCTCGCCTGGCACGGCCGCCTCCGCTTCGAACAGGAGACCCTCACGCACGAGCTCGTCGACGAGCGTCGAGAGCGCTGCCCTGATTGCCTCGGGATCGCCGTCGTAACGCTCATCCGCCGCCTCCAGCAGCCGGGTCTCGTCCGCGCCGGCGGCCAGCAGGTTCCATGCCTCGGCGCCGGCCCCCTCGAGGTTGTAATAGGTGCCTGTGCCCAGGTGGATGAGAATCGTTTCGCCGTCGATCGTCTCGTGCACGACGTGGACAGAGTTCACCGTAAGACTGCGCCCCATATATGAAGATGCTAATCGTTCGGGCGGATCCGCTGCCGGTGCAGCGACTCACGGAGCACCTCGAGCATCGACTGGTGGATCGCCGGCTTGTCGGCTGAGCTGTTACCGGGATGGATGCGGTAGCGCAGGCAGATGTCCTGCAGGTGGCCCGCTCTGACGCCGGCATCCTTGGCCCGCGCCAGCCACTCGACGTCGTAGGACATGGTCCTCCCTGGGTCGTACGGGCCTACCAACTCCAGTGCCTCGCGCCGGGCGAGCATCGTGCCCGCGCAGGCCGGGAACGGTCCATCATCCCAATCGGGGTTCCAGTGCGCGGGTCGCCGTTCACCCCCTGTCGTGAAGGCCTCCGTCAACCCGAGCACCATCCCCACCTCCGGATGCTCCTTCAGATACGCCACCTGATGCCGGATCCGGCCGCCCGGCATCACATCATCGGCATCGAAGATCGTCCAGTACTCGCCACGGGCGGCACTCAGCCCGATGTTCCGCGCCGCTGCCGCGCCCACGTGCTCCACGCTCAGCACTCGCACGCCGAACTCCGATGCGATCCGCGCCGTGTCATCCGTGGAACCGTCGTCCACCACGATCACCTCCAGCGGTTGGTAGTCCTGCACCAGCACGCTCTGGAGCGCCTCGGCGATGAACCGCTCCTCGTCGAGCGCGGCCATCACAACCGAGACCAGGCCAGGAATCATGCGTGAAGACTAAGTGTCCCGAGATGTCGCACCCAAGCACGACCTCCTCCTTGAACTCTCAGCTGGCCGCTCTCGCCGGGTGCCGGGTCAGCTTCCAAACGCTTGTGGACAGCGCGAGAAGCAATGCAGCAGCCAGTGCGAGCGCCAGCCAAACCCACCGGGGGACGCTCGATCTGCTGGGCGCTCGCTGCTGCGTCATGCTGGGCCTGAGCTGTCTTGGCGCCGCTTACCTCGACGGTCCGGTCGATGTCGACGGCGGCTGCGTCCTGTGGACGGATGCTCCCAATGACGCGATAGGTCCCCTGACGAAGCTGGCCGATCCACGGGATGTGGTAGCTCAGGGTGGTGTCGGGAAACAGCTGTCCCAGTGTGGAGGCGTAGGTGAAGCTGGTTCGCCGACCGCGGAGGACTCGCAGGTTGATGTGCGCGCCTTCGATCAGCTCACTGCCGCCCATCCTCAGGCCGAGCATGAGCTGGCTCCCGGCCGGCTGGACTGTCAGACCCACAGAGCTCAGCGCAAGATTGCGCGTCAGTGGACCCGGCAGACGAATGGTGATTGGCAGCCCCTCGCGGCTGATGCGATAGAAGGTGAACGTGTGCCCTTTGCCGGCCCTCGAGCGGGCTGTGGTCGCGAGGTCGGCGGCGTCGGTCGCGACATCCCGACGTAGTGCGACGCGCCGCTGGCGCTCGACGGAACGGCCTAAATACGGGCATACAGGGACAGCTTCGGAGCGAGCGATCCTTGGCGTCCTGGGGCGGGACGCCGGGGCTAGCTAAAGAAGCTCACCAGGCGATCTGCCGGCCAGCCCTTCGCCGGGTCAAGCGACCTGAAGGGTCGACGCGGGCTGGCCTTGACCCCGGGCGCCCGCGTCCTACCCACATGGCGCGAACGCACTCCCCCATCGACGAAGGCCGGGTGCAGCATGGCGACACGGATCCTCTTACTTAGCGGTCCCGAGACGGCGCTGATCGAGCCCTGGACGTGCGGCCGCGGGCTGGCGGCCGCTGACAGGCCCGCGCGTTGACGTCGGAAACGCAATGGCGGCCGGAGTCCGTCCCAGCCCGGCTCTCCCACCCCAGTGTGGCCGACCGGCGGGAGCTCGGAAAGGCGGCTCGGGCGGCGGTTCCGCGCTCGAGGCACGGTGCCTGGGAACCACACCCGTCCAGGCCGGATCCGATTGACCTCCTCCAGGCGCAGGCGAGGTCTCGTCTGCCGGAGCTGATCCCCATCCGGTACGGCCGCATGCTCGTCTCGCCTTTCACGTTCTACCGGGGAGCCGCGTGCGTGATGGCCTGGGACCTCGCCCAGGAGGCCCGTACGACCCTGAAGACCCAGCTGTGCGGCGATGCCCATCTCTCCAACTTCGGCACCTGGTCCGGTCCGGACCGCCGGCTCGTGTTCGGGATCAACGACTTCGATGAGACCCTCCCCGGCCCGTTCGAGTGGGACGTCAAGCGCCTGGTCGCCAGCTTTGAGGTCGCCGGACGCGATCGCGGCTTCGATGGGGTTGCGCGGCGATCCGTCGATCTTGCCGTCGCGCGCTCCTACCGAGAGGCCATGCGCGGCTTCGCGGAGCTGCGGCCACTGGAACTCTGGTACGTGCACCTCGATCGTGACCTCGAGGAGATCGTCCGGGAGTGGGCCTCGCGGGTCAGCCGGAAGCAGCTGAGGTACTTTGAACGCAACATCGCCAAGGCGCGGGCGAAGGACTCACTGCGTGCGTTCAGCAAGCTCACACGTGTGGTGGACGGGCATCCGCGAATCGTCCACGATCCGCCGCTGATCGTCCCCATCGAAGCGCTCGCCCGCGCGGATGATCCGGAGACACTCGGGGAGGCGGTCGACGCCATCCTGCACTACTACCGCCGTACGCTGCCACGGGACCGGCGGAGGCTTCTTGAGCGATACCGGTACATCCACGCCGCCCGCAAGGTCGTTGGGGTGGGCAGCGTGGGCACGCGGGCCTGGATCATGCTGATGCTCGGCCGCGATGACCGCGACCCGCTGTTCCTGCAGATGAAGGAGGCCGAGGCGTCGGTGCTGGAGCCTTATCTCGGCCGCAGCGAGTTCGAGAACCACGGCCAACGCGTGGTGGAGGGTCAGCGGCTGATGCAGGCGGCGAGCGACATCATGCTGGGGTGGATTCGGACCACCGAGTGGATCGACGGCGTCAACCGCGACTTCTACGTTCGCCAGCTGTGGGACGGAAAGGGCTCTGCTCCCGTCGATGCGCTCGACCCGAAAGCCCTCGCCAGCTATGGCGAGTTGTGCGGCTGGGCCCTTGCGCGTGCTCACGCCCGCTCAGGCGACGCGGTCGCGATCGGCAGCTATCTCGGTGCCGGAGATACCTTCGACCGCGCGATGTGCGCCTTTGCCGACGGATATGCCGATCAGAACGAACGCGATTATGAGGCTCTGAGGCATGCCGCCGACGCCGGCCGGATCAGCGTTCGGACCGGGGTGTGAAGAGTCCGGGCGCCGGCGGGGACGAGCACCGCGCGGCAGTCTCGCCCGGACGCGACCCTGGACCTGCTTTGGCGGCGCCACGGGTAGGAGCGGTTCACTAGCGAGGCGAGCGGCGCTCAGCCGACAGCTGTCTTGCGCACCAGCCCTCGTCCAAGGGAGCGCATTCTCAGCGCGGAGTCAGTTGCGCAGGTAGACCTTGCCATCGTGTTCGACGACCTTGGCGCGGCGTAGCGGCCAGAGTTTCGTTAGCTGGATGAACCCGGGGCACGGCGGCCTCGTAGCGCGACTGGAACTCCGGACCCCCGGGATCGGAGCGTCAGCCGGGACGGCGGTACCAGGTCTCCTCGACTTCTGGTTCCGGCACTTCGCTGCCGGCGCGCGGCCGGCCGTCGGGCCTCGATCGATTCGGCAGGGCGTTCATGCTGGTCCCGCCGGTGGCTCGGCGTTCGCAGCGAGTTCTGCCCGGGCGCCCATGCAGAAGTGCCTTCGGGGTATCGATGCGGGCACCGCCTTTCGCGTCGCGACGCCAACCTCAGCCCGCCGAGCGAGCGTCCTGCTCCGCGCGGAAGCGAGCCCAGGCCTCGGCACCCGGGCTTCCGCCTGGATCCGGCCAACTCGGCTGCGGCTCGCGTGGGCGAGGTTCGCCGCGACCAGGGCCGACGAGACGGCGTGCAGAATCTGGCGTTTTGCCTAGGGCTCTACCGTGCCCTCGTGATTCCGACTGAGATTCAGCTAACGGGGCCGTCGCGCACCAGGATTCATGCCGGCCGGGAAGGGGCCTTGCCTCGACGCTCAGCGCGTCGTGTTTCAATCGACGGATGGAGATCGCACACCTGTCAGATCTGGAGTCGTTTGTCACCGCAGACGGCTCCGGGATTCGTGAGCTCGCCGGACCTAGCTGGACCAAGGCACGCAACCAGAGCCTTGCCGAGGCGACGGTCGACCCCGGCGGTGAGACCGCCGAGCACTACCACCCTCAGGCTGAGGAGATCTACTACTTCACCCTCGGCAGCGGGCGAATGCGCCTCGGCTCTGAGGAGGCCGACATCAAGGCCGGTGACTGCATCGTGATCTCACCTGGGATCGTGCACAAGCTATGGAACACAGGCACTCGGCCGCTAGTGCTGATGTGCTGCTGCGCGCCCGCATACTCGCATGAGGACACCGTGCTGACCGGAGCCTGACGGCGCTCGGAGTGTCGCGTTGGGCCCCAAGCGGCCGTCCCGCCTTTAGGCTCTGCGCCGATCTCCCTCGAGTTGATCGCGCACCCCGACGAACGAGCGCTTTCACTGGACCGTCTTCCAAGGCGGCAGACCGATTTGGCGACGAAAGTCCCCTTCGGCGGAACCTGCCGGTCGCCGGATGCAGGCCTCACGGCGAGGCGCGCAGAAACGTCGATTTGCCTACGCAGAGCCGGGCGGCGTCCGGGACGGCGCGCGCGTCGTTTTGCCGCTCGCTATCAAGCGCCTTCACTTGCGCCGCGTCCCGCCTTTGTCGGGACCCGTCGCGGCGCCGAATTCTGATCGGCGCCGGTATTCGCAGCCACGCGAGAGATGGGGTTAGGCTGCGAAATCGTAGGTTCGGCATCAATGTCCTGACCAACGGAGGCAGCGTATGGGCACGATCACCACGACCGATGGCACCGAGATCTTCTTCAAGGACTGGGGGTCAGGCCAACCGATCGTTTTCAGCCACGGCTGGCCGCTTTCGGCCGACGACTGGGATACCCAAATGCTGTTCTTCCTACAGCACGGCTACCGCGTTATCGCCCATGACCGGCGCGGGCACGGACGCTCCACGCAGACCAACGATGGTCATGACATGGACCATTACGCCGACGACCTGGCTGCGGTGACAGCCCATCTCGATCTCCAAGACGCTATCCATGTGGGGCACTCCACCGGCGGCGGCGAAGTCGCGCACCACATCGCTCGCCACGGCGAGAGCCGGGTGGCGAAAGCGGTGCTGATCAGTTCGGTGCCACCACTCATGCTGCAGACCGACGCCAACCCCGGCGGCCTACCAAAGAGCGTCTTCGACGATCTCCAGGCCCAGCTTGCCGCCAACCGGTCGGAGTTCTACCGGGCCCTGCCGTCGGGCCCGTTCTACGGCTTCAACCGGCCTGGCGTGGAGCCCTCGGAGGCGATCATCGAGAACTGGTGGCGCCAGGGGATGATGGGCGGAGCGAAAGCGCACTACGACGGCATCGTCGCCTTCTCACAGACCGACTTCACCGAGGACCTCAAGAAGATCACGGTGCCGGTCCTGGTGATGCACGGCGACGATGACCAGATCGTTCCCTACGCCGACTCTGGCCCGCTGTCCGCACAGCTCGTGCAAAACGGGACGTTGAAGACATACAAGGGCTTCCCGCACGGCATGCCGACCACCCAGGCCGAAACGATCAACGCTGACCTGCTGAGCTTCGCGCAGTCCTGACTCACTCTCGAAGCTGAGCTTCGGCCATCGCGGACCTGACGTCGGGATGGACGTCGCCCTCACGCCGATAAGCCGGCCGGGGGAGACCTGCCTTTGGCGCGCCCCATGCAGAATCTCTGTGATACGTAGGCAAACTGCCGCGGTCAGGAGCTCGGGTCAGCTGCTGGTCTCGTCGTCGCCGCGACTGGGCCGTAGTGCGATGATCCGCTAATGGGCTCTGCGGACGACGAAAGCCTGGAGGCGAAGCTTCGTGCCATCGCGGAGGAGATCGGCGGTTCGATCGAGCGCGCTGCCGAGAGCCTCGATCTGAACGAGGTGGCGGAGCGACTTGGGATGAGCGGGGAGCGAGCGCAGGAGCTGGCGGACCTGGCGGGGCAATGGCTCACCAACCAAATTCAGGCGCCCTTCGCGAACTCACAAGACCAATCGCGAGCGGGGAGCCGCAGCTCGCGTCCGGACGGTCCGCACCCGCTCGACATGCCAAGCGAGGATCAGGGGCTGGCACTGAGCGCGCTCGATTCAGGTCGTTGGAAGGTAGATCCTGGCACTGAAGAGCTAGTCCAGGTCCACGACGGACCAGGTCCGAGTCAGCCGATCGGTTTGGTCGGCGAGTTGCGTGCGCGTGACTGGATCGCACCCCACGGTGAGGTCACCCTCGTCGGGCGCGACGCGTTGAAGCGCTGGCTCACGCGCGCGGATCCAAGCTGAGAACCCCGGCGTCACGCTGAGGCGACAAGGCGTGGGACCTGCTCCTAGGCGACTTTCATCTTCAGTGGCGGCGTAGCTTGAGCCGATCCGCGGCCATCCGTATGTCGCCGACGCGGTCGCGCGTGTCGATGCCAGCACCACAGGGAATGCGGTCGTCCTGGCCTGGCCGGGGTTGTGCGGCTGTGGGCTAGCGACTAGGTTGCGCGGGTGCCAGCACAGGACCGCCTTGGGTGCTTTGTGACGTTTCCTGGTCCTGGCGGGCGGGCGCTTTCGTACCTGCGACGGGGCTCCGGGCCGCTGATCGTGTGCGTGCCCGGTGGCCCGGGACTTGACCCGGAGACGTACTTCGCCGGCGTGGAGTTACCGGGTCGCGAGATGCTCATCTTCGCGCCGCGGGGAACAGCGCGGTCGGCCGCACCCGACGCTTTGGACGGGTACCGGATCGCGGGCTATGTCGCGGACCTTGAATGCCTGCGGAGCCACCTTGAACTTGATCGGCTGACGCTCTACGGCAACAGCTACGGCGGCACGGTCGTGTTGGCTTACGCGAGCGCCCATCCCGATCGTGTGGAGCGCCTGATCGTGAGCAATGCCCCAGTCTGCGTCGATCAAACCTTCACGGATGCGGTCGCCTCCGCGCGTCAGCGGCTTGTGACCCGCGTTCCGGACGCAGCTCGACGGCTGGCTGTAGCCGAGGCAGCCGACGCAGCCGCCGAGACCGACCCAACGGAGGCGGCGAAGCGACTAGCTCATCGCGCTTCGATGGCCTGCGGGGTCGCGCATGAGGGTCCAACCGAGGCTGAGTACCTGGACCGGCTATGCGCGGCTCCCCACAACACGGACGCGCTCTCGGGCATGTGGATCGAGTGGCGTGAGGGCCTGGACCTGTCCGAGCGGCTGGGCGCTAGCTCGGCCCCGGCACTACTCATCGCTGGAGAGCTCGACCCAGTCGTACCACCCGAGGTGGTTCGGCCGCTCGCCGATGCCATGATCAACGCTCGCTACGTCGAGATACCGGATGCCGGCCACTTCGTTCACATCGAGGCGAGCGAACAATTCTGGAGCATCGTCGGCGACTTCTTGAGCTGAGCCGACGGCGGAAGTAGCGCTTGCCCGACGCGTCGCGTGAGCAATCGGCCGTCGTCCCAAAACGTCAACCGCGGTCCCGGGGTGCGCCGGGAGCGGGGCCGAGGTGGTCTAGTGCAGATTTGCGCCCATGCCTGGGCGGGCGAGCACATGAGCCAAGCACACCTGGAGGCCTAGCGACTCGGGGGCGCTGTTGCCTTGCATGGACAGCAGGCGGTGACTGACGCGCCGAGGAGCTGTCTGTGGTGACTCATCAGGACGGCCCCGGCGGAGACTCAGCTAAGGGCGTGCGAAGCCAGCACGAGCTTGCCGGTGACATGGCCAGTTTGGCCCTCGCGATGGGCTTGGGCAACCGCGTCGAGTTCGAACGAGCGGGCACGGACCTCCAGCTTTCCCTCCTGGACGAGTTCGGTGAGCTGCAGGCGAGCGGCGTTGCGCACCTCGGTTCCCGGGTCTGCGCCCGGCCCACCACCAAGCATCTTGATGCCGACCTCAGCGCCGCGGGGGAACGCCGCGATCGACGCGATCCGCTCGCGATCAGCGACGAGCTCGAGCGACACATCGACAGCCTCGTCAGTGCCGACACAATCGATCGCGGCGTCAACGCCGTTCGGCGCAAGGGCACGCACGCGGTCGGCCAGGCCCTCGCCGTAGGTAGTCGGCTCGGCACCGAGCTCGCGCAGGTAGGGGTGGTTCCGCTCGCTCGCGGTCCCGATGACGCGCGCGCCGCGGGCCGCGGCCAGCTGCACGGCCATCAGCCCGACCCCGCCCGCCGCGGCATGCACCAACACAGTCTCCTGAGCGCTCACCGCGGTCGCGGTGACCGCGTGCACCGCAGTCGCCCCAGCGAGCATAAGCCCACCGGCCGCCTCCCATGCCATTGTCGCCGGCTTTGGGACAACCGCTGACGCCGGAACCACGACCTCCTCGGCATACCCACCGTCAATCCGATAGGCGATCACCTCATCACCCACAGCGACACGCCCGGCCGGGCCGATCGCCTCGCTGCCCACCTCCACGACCACGCCCGCGACCTCAAACCCGAGGCGCAACGGCAACTTGGCATTGGCTCCCATGGACCCGCTGTAGCGCTTCCAATCCACAGGGTTGATCCCTGCCGCACGCACGGCGATCCGAACCTCGCCCGGCGCCGGCATCGCGATCTCCTCGCTAATGACCGACAGAACCTCAGGTCCACCGAAAGCGGTTGCCACTACCACGCGCGCCATGGGATCCACCCTACCCACCGACCACGCAGCTCGCGGTATGAAAATGGGTGGACTTCCCCCGGTTCGGTAGACACTTGGGGTTAGTCGTTTTTGTCCTTGTTTGATTGTTGATCTGAATGAATCATCTCGTAGGTGGCCGGCGAGAGCATGTTCAGGGTGGAGTGCCGGCGGGTGGCGTTGTAGAAGATCTCGATGTAGTCAAAGACCTCCCGGCGCAGCTGTTCCCGGTCAGGCCAGGAGCGGCGGTGGATGAGCTCCTTCTTGAGTGTCGCGAAGAAGCTTTCAGCGACCGCGTTGTCAAAGCAGTCACCCCGGGATCCCATCGACCTGGCAACCCCGGCCTTCCCGGCGGCCTGGCCGAACGCCAGCGACACGAATTGGCTGCCCTGATCGGAGTGGTGGATCAGCCCAGCCTCCGGCTGTCGGCGGGAGACAGCCATGTTGAGCGCGTCGACGACGAGGTCTGAGCGCATGTGATCAGCCATCGACCACCCCACGATCCGGCGGGAGAACGCATCCTGCACAGCCGCGAGATACAGCCAGCCTTCCCAGGTCCTCAGATACGTGATGTCAGCCACCCACAGGACGTTGGGTGCGGCTGGGCGGAACTGCCGCTGGACCAGATCATCGGCGACACGGACACCGGGAACCCGGATCGTGGTGCGCCCGCGGCGCTTCGGGACCAGTCCCGAGAGCCCAGCGGCGCGCATCAGCCGCTCCACCCGCTTGCGAGAAACACAGACCTGCTGGCTCATCCGCAGCTCAGCGTGAACCCGGGGAGCGCCATACACGCCGCGGTTGTCTTGGTGGATCTGCCGGATCCGCTCAAGCAGCCACGCGTCGGCCAGTTGACGCTGTGAGGGCGCCCGGTTTCGCCAGGCGTAAAACCCCGATCTCGAGACGCCGAGCATCCGGCACATCAAGGAGATCGGATGAGTGGCCTTCTCCGCCTCGATGAACCTAAACCGGCTCACCGGATCTCCTCCCGGGCGAAGAAGGCGGCCGCTTTTCGCAGAATCTCCTTCTCCTGCTTGAGCCGCGCGTTCTCGCGCCGGAGTCTTCGCAACTCCTCCCGCTCAGGCGTGGTCAACCCGTCATCGCGTTTGCCCGAATCCCGCTCAGCCTGCTGGATCCACCGGCGCAAACCCGACTCAGCGATCCCCAAATCCTTCGCGATCTGCGAGACCGATCGCTCGCCCTGAGCGACCAGCTGCAAAGCCCCTTCCCGGAACTCCTTCGGATACGGCCTCGGCATGAACACCATCCTTCCCGAGGCACCAGACGGCACCTCAGATCAGGTATCCACTAAACCGGGGGAAGTCCAGGGTTCGGAGGGTCTGTCCGGGTTCGGGCCTACGGTCCGGTGATCCGGGACAGGGGCCTTCTTTGGGAGAACGCAGACGGGTAGGCCGTTTTTGGCGATGGGCTTCGAGCCCGGGCTTTTCGTTTTGGCCGCCCCTGCGACTTGCCTGGATTGAGCGGTCGAGCTCGTATCGGTCTGTGTCGTTGTCCCGCTGGTTCTCCCACCGTGTGTCAAGTTCGAGTGGAGGTGAGACGTGTCGGTGTTAGCTCCGTGGGTCGGTCGTGCGATCGGCCTGGATGTGCATCGTGAGTTCTGTGTGGTGGCGATCTGCGAGGGCGGCCAGGTCCGCTCCGCGGGCCGGGTCCCGAGCACCCCGGAGGGTCTGGGGGCGTTGGCGGAGAGTCTGTTGGCGACGGATCGGGTGGCGTTGGAGGTGACGGGCAGTTGTTGGGAGGTCGCGCGGATCCTTGAGCCGTTCGTGGATCGGGTGGTCGTGGTCAGTCCGGATGACACCGGTATCGCGAGTGCTCGGGCGAAGACCGACAAGCTCGACTCGCGCACATTGGCGGCTTGTTGTGGAGGGGGGAGCTTGACGCGGTGTGGATGCCGGATGAGCGCTGCCGGGTGTTGCGTCGCCGGCTCGCGCGCCGGGAGCAGCTGCTGCGGGCCCGGACCGCGCTCGAAGAACGAGATCCGGGCGGTGCTGCAGCGCCGCTTGATCGAGCGCCTGGGTTCGCTGACCTGTTCGGGGTGAACGGCCGCCGGTGGCTGGCTGAGGTCCAGCTGCCAGTCGAGGAGCGCGAGTCGGTCGACGCTGGGCTCGGCAGATCGCGTTTCTGGACACGGAGATCGCTGCGGTCGACCGGCTCGTCGCCCAGCAGGCCTTGGGCTGGCCGGAGATCCGGCGGTTGATGACGGTGCCGGGTGTGAACGTGATCTGCGCCGCGACGTTCATGGCCGCAATCGGTGAGCCCAACCGGTTCATCACCAGCCAGAAGCTGGTCGCTTATCTCGGGCTGGACCCGAAGGTCCGCCAGTCCGGTGAGGCACCGGCGCGGTCGGGACGGATCTCCAAGCGCGGGTCGGCGTCCGCCCGGTGGGCGCTGGTCGAGGCGGCGTGGAGCGTGGTCAAGCAACCCGGTCCGCTGCGCGCGTTCTATGAGCGTACCCGCGCCCGGCGCGGTCACGGCAAAGCGATCGTCGCGACCGCCCGCAAGCTCACGGTGCTGTTCTGGTGCATGCTGCGCCGCCGTGAGGACTACGCCCACCAGCGCCCCGCGCTCAACAAGAAGAAGCTCCGCCAGCTCGAACTGACCGCCGGCGCCCCGGCACGCACGAAGCGGGCCGCCGGGATCTGGTCAACCAACCGGGCGATCCTGCACGCCGAACGCGCGCTCGCCGAGCAGGCCGAGATCTCATACCAGCGGATGGTCACCGACCAAAAAGCCGGACGGCCAGCGAGAAAAGTGGGCGCGAGCGCGACACCGGAGCGCGCATAAATTAGGCCCTCGAAGGGCAAAGCTGCGCGGCAGACTCAAAGCTCCTGACGTCTGCGCTTCGCTACGTCAGTCACCCGCGCCCACCCGAGAACCTAACGCCTCAAGGATCTCACCGGCAACGCCGGTGAGGACGAGGGCTACGCAAATACCGACGAAAACCGGGCCGAAATCGTCGCCGCCGACCACACCCGGCTCAAAGGAGACGATCTAAGCCCCGCCCGAGTCGCGACCCGACCTATCGGACCCCGAAAATTGCTCCGCCCAACCCCTTGACTTTCATCGGTCGCCGAAAGCAGAGCCCCCTCGGCAGCGTGCAGATCCGCTCGGTTGCCTGCGCCCCGCCCTTGCCGACGCTGGCGGCTCACAGAGGCATCGGATGGCCGACGCGGGCTCGGCCGCGTGATCTGTACCCGGCGTCTAGGGCTTAGGTGGCCCAGTCGCTGGCAGTCGCGGGTTTGCCAAGGATCGGGGGCGGTCGTTGCCTCTGGTCGAGACCGTCGCGGACGAAGCCTTGACCCACAGAACGGCAGGGGATTTGACAAACCTCGCTTTGCCGTTAGTGTGACTAACATGGAATCTGGGACGGGGCAACGCCGGAGCTATCGGATGGTCGCCCGGGCCGAGGCGACCGCCGCACTGCGCGAGCGGATCGTCGATTCCACCGAGCGGCTGTTCGAGGAGCTGGCCAGCGATCGCTTCTCGCTCGAGGATGTCGCCGCCGGGGCGGGGACCACGGTGCAGACGGTGCTGCGGCACTTCGGCTCCAAGGATCAGCTGCTGCGGGCAACGATGGACCGCGGGATGGACCGCGTCCGCGAGGAGCGGATGCAGGCGCCGGTCGGCGACGTGCCCGGCGCGGTGCGGAACCTCGTCGAGCACTACGAGGATCGCGGCGACATGGTTCTGCGCTGGCTGGCGGAGGAGGACCGCAACCCGTTCATGCACGAGATTCTCGACCGCGGCCGCGAGTTTCACCACGAGTGGGTCGGCGCAGACTTCGCGCCGCAGCTGCGAGCGGGTCGACCGGCGCCGCCAAGCGCCGCCGGCTGGCGCAGCTGGTGGCGGTCACCGACGTCTATGTCTGGAAGCTGCTGCGCCGCGACATGCGGCTGTCTCGCCGCAGACCGAGGCGGCAATCATCGAACTGATCGAAGCACTGGAGGCGACCTGATGGCTCGCGTCCTTGCCTATACCTCGCCCGCTCGCGGGCATCTCTACCCGTTGGTCCCGATTCTCGACGAGCTCGCCGGCCGCGGTCATGAGATCGCGATCCGGACGCTCGCCTCGCAGGTGCCGCTGATGCGCGATCGCGGGTTCGCCGCCGCGCCGATCTCCAGCGCGCGTCGAGGGCCTGGTCCACGACGACTACCGGGCGCGCACGCCGCAGGGAAGCCTCAAGCGCGGCGTGGCCAAGTTCGCCGCGCGCGCCGAGTACGAGGTTCCAGATCTCCGTGCGGCGATCGACGCCGAGCGCCCCGACGTGCTCTTGGTCGACGCGATGAGCTGGGGCGCGTCGGCGGCCGCTGCGGCGTGGGACGGCCCGTGGGCGCAGTGGTTCCCCTATCCGCTGCCCGTGCCCTCGCGTGACGTTCCTCCGTTCGGTCCCGGTCTCAGACCCGCGTCCGGCTCGCTGGGGCGGCTGCGTGACCGGGCACTGCGGCCGCTCATGCTCAGCTCGATGGAGAAGATCTTCCTCCCGTCAGTCAACGCCGCCCGCGAGCGCGGTCGCCCAACCGCCGTTCGCATCGATCACCGAGATGTTCACCGCCGCTCCGCTGCTGCTGTACATGACCGCCGAGCCGTTCGAGTATCCGCGCTCGGACTGGCCAGCGACAGCGTGCGGATGGTCGGGCCGTGCTGCTGGGACCCGCCCGCTGACCCGCCGGCCTGGCTGGCCGGGATCGAGCGGCCGATCGTGCTGGTCAGCACCTCATCGGAGTTCCAGGACGACGGCCGGCTCGTCACCACCGCCCTCGAGGCGCTCGCGCGACGAGGACGTGCACGTGGTGGCGACCATTCCCGCCGCCGGGATGCCGAGCACCAGCGTGCCCGCCAACGCGCACGTCGAGCAGTTCCTGCCCCACGCCCCGATCCTCGCCCGCGCCGCATGCGCGGTCACCCACGGCGGCGCCGGCGTGACCCAGAAGGCGCTCGCCGCCGGAGTGCCGGTGTGCGTCGTGCCGTTCGGCCGCGACCAGCTCGAGGTCGCCCGCCGCGTCGAGGTCGCCGATGCCGGGACCCGGCTCCCGGCACGACGCCTGAACCCCGAACGACTGCGAGCCAAGATCCGCGAGGCGATGACCAAACGCGAGGGCGCCAGCCGCGTCGCCGACGGCTTCGCCGCGACGGGCGGCCCGACCGCTGCCGCCGACGCGATCGAGCAGATTCTGGGCGGGGTCTAGCGGTGGCTCGTCTGAGAAGCGCCCCTCGACAGCGACAAAGCTCTTGTCTCATTGAGGCGGATAAGCCTCCAGCCGGCTGGCGCCGCCGTTCTCGGGAGCCGTGCTTGGGCCAGATGAGTCAGCCCGCGCTGGGGTGGTGTTGCTGCGGGCTGTCAGATCATCGCCACTAACCCCGACGGGACCACATGCGGGCAAGACCGCACCCAGAGCACGCAACGCCAACGAACAGATGCAGGCCCACACAAATCGAAGGACTGACCATGAGACGCAGACCGAAAACGCGAAACGCGCCGGCAACGGTGCTGGGAGTGCTCGCCGTAATCATTGCCGCCGGTGGCAGCGCGTACGCCGCGACCGCTCAAAGCGGCCGCACGATAAGCGCATGTGTCCGTCAGCGAGGAGGCACGCTGTACGACGCGCACAGGTGCGCACGCCACGACCAGCGACTGCGCTGGGGCATCACCGGCCCGAGGGGTACTGCCGGGATCACAGGCGCGACTGGGGCGGCCGGCCCCTCTGGGAAGCCGGGGGCGCAGGGTATGGGCGGACCACAAGGACCAAAGGGGAACACCGGGAGCCCTGGCGCAAAGGGAAACGCTGGCGCGACCGGACCGCAGGGACCCACTGGCGCCAACGGCGCCACCAACGTCACCGTGCGCAGCTACTCGGTGCACATCGGACCCAACAACGGAGGCGGCTCATACGCCGACTGCGACACCGGCGAAGTGGCCACCGGCGGTGGGGTGGATCTCAATGGCGGGGTTACCGGTACCGGCATCACCGTCGGAACATCCAGGCCTTACCCAACGAGCGGGACTCCGACAGCTTGGTACGCCGTCATGAACAACGCGTCGTCGACCGACGGGACGGTGAACGTTTACGTCATCTGCGCCTCGCCCTGAGTCGCATGCATCAGCACGCTCGCGGCAAGACCCATGCATGTGCATCCGAGGAGCAGTACCAGCACGCCGACGTGGAGAGACTCTCATCGTGACGCGTCGTCGCCTCGCGCCCGCGCCGCTGCTCCTTCCAGCACGGAAGCAACAACTCTCGCGACGGCCATACAGACTCGAGTTCGTTTTGTACATACATCGTCGGCGACGAGTCCGTTAGTCGCCGAATCCGGAGCGCACGAGAGCGTGGGCCAAGCGGGCGTTTGCCTATGCATCGCTCCCGGAACACGACGCTGGCACGGACGGTCGGACCGCGCTGGGGGCTAGCACGGCTGGCTGACCTGAGTATTCAGAGCCTGGCGAAACCGATTGTGCCGATGGGCCACCGCGGCGGCGGAGACGCTTCTACTTCGCCCCAAGCTCCGCCCGCCCCTGTGGGTTAACGGCGCTGTCACCCGTGGGTGGTTCGGCTCTGTGCGGCATGCGCGGATGCGCGGCTGATGGTGCTTGGGCGTGAGGTGACGGGCGGCGAGGTGCCGGCTGGGTCGTGGGCCGATACGCGGACTCGGAGGTCGTGCCCGAGCTCCGACTTATGGGGTGTGAAGAACTTGGTCGTTGCGTGCCGGATCGTGTGGCAGTGCTTGCCGTTCTTGTCGCAGAGCAGCCACCGATAGCGATAGCTGGTCGGGGTTGGCTTCCACACACCAGCCCGGGCCTTGACTCGTTTACGAACGTAGACGCGACGCGGCAGTGTCGGCGGCATTCGTTCCTCCGGAACCCCACCGTTCCCTTTGGGTGAGGTGCCGGTGGGAGGAGTGCCCCCTGAAGGTGAGGTGCTGGTGGGTGCAGTGTCTGCGTAGGCCGTCAGATCGCCGTTGTTCACCACGAGTTCCTTGTCGCCGATGGCGAGGGTGCCGGCCGGGTACTTGTAGGGGGGTGTCGTTGACCACAGCTCGGCTCCCGTCTCGGCGTTGAGCGCATAGAGAACGCCGGCCGATGAAACCTCAAACACGACGTCTCCCGCGACCAACGGGGAGCCCATGAGATCACCGCCGTCACCCGAGAAGCTCCACGAGGTCGCTCCCAGACCGTCATCGGAGATCGCCGACAAGACTCCGTCGTCGAAGGTGTACAGGTACCCATCTCCGACCGCCGGAGCAAAGTCGCCGCTGAAGTTGAAACTCCCCAGCAAACCTCCGGATTGCTGGGAGAGGATCACCGGGCTGTCGCTGTCGTCAAACCCATACATGTTTCCGGCAGCGGCCACCGCTGTGGAATCAGCGCCGCCGTCGCAATCGGTGACGTAGTGCCAGAGCAACACCCCACTGGTCGGGTTGAACGCGTAGTCCTGATTGCAGGCCCCCTCGATGTAAACGCCGTTAGCAGTCACCGCCGGCGAGCTGTCGCCTCCATCAAGCGACCGTGACCACGAAACGTGCCCTGATGCCTGCGTAACGGCATATACCAACGCGCCCGAACCCTCTCCGCTCACATACACGTACCCGTTGCGCGCGGTCGGCGGCGTGTGGAACAAGTACTCACCCAAGAGATGAGTCGACCAGTCGAGGTTTCCACTCAACGCGTTGACAGCCTTGAGCACCCCAACACCAGCGGGGTCATCAGGACTCGTTTGATCATAGGCCTCCTCGCTCGTCAGAGCGAAGATCTGACCGTTGTCGTAAGCCAGTCCAGGATTAACGAAGTTCGCCGACTGAAAGTTCGGATCCGTCCACAGCGTGCGGCCCGTCTTGAGACTAATTGCCGCCAGGGAGTTACCAACAATCCCGTAAATCACACCGCCAGCAATCACCGGATAGCTCTGAAGGCCATACGGCAACGTCCACTGCTCCTTCAGCGGAACCGTGAAGCCAGGGTCGGACTGAAAACCATCATGAGCAGCATCGAGCTGGTAATCCGCCGCCTGCCCCCCGCTATCAGCAGCGCCAACAGGCGCGGTCCAAGCACACACAACCGCACAAGCAACCACAACAAGCGCCCTCATGTTGCCGGCCTCCCCGTCTTGCGCCACCGCTCTGAGCGGCCAAGCCTATACACAACTTCTCCAACCCGGGCCAGTTCAATCCGCAAGACAGAAAAGTAGGATCATGCGCGACCGACCCCTCCTTACCAGCTATACCGCTCAAGCCAGTCCGTACAGGCAGCACAGCACCCTGCGCTCGCCCCGCTCGCGACGACCGCCAAGATCCATCCAAACAGCGGCAAGGCACCCGCGCCAGACGCTTCGTGAACCTCATTGCCACTTTCACCAGCGCAATGCCAGGCGACGATCCTCCGCTGCGTCCGGCCACCCCGCACTTGCCGATCGCCGAGAGCGCGGCGCACACAGCCGGGCGCAGAATTGAACGATTGCGTAGGCACGGCTCGGCAATTGGCGAATAAGCCCGGTGTCAGTGGCAATCGGGGCAGAGGCAGGGATTGAGAGGACTTCGCTCGTCGCTCTCAGCGGGGAGGTGGGGGGCGCCGCGCAGCCTCCGAAATGGCCCGCGCGAAGCGCTCTGCGTCCGCTCGCTGCTTCTCGGCCAAGTCGTCTTTGACAAAGAGCACGATCACGCCTGGCAGCCAAAACACAACTCCGGTCAGGAACCACGGCCAGAATGGCCGGCCACGCTTTGTGGCCACATGCCCCAAGGCCACGGCCGGAAGAACCGAGAGTCCGACGACGACCACGGCATACACGACGAAGAGGGCAACATGCCCTGCGGCGCCCACGGCCAACAACCCATGCTCCATGAGGGCCTTATCGGCCACGGCTCACGAAACTGAACTCCTCGTCACACCACTCGCCACTCGCCCGCCCGCGGCCGATGCTCGCCGGGGTCTAGGCGTTCCAGTAGTGAGGCGGGCGCGGCGCTCCACGGTCCCGAACCAGACGGCCGGTCTCGACAAAACGAGGATCTCGGAGAAGACTGTCGGTTCTAGGTGTCGTCAGACTCCGTTGCAGGCTCATTCGCCGCAATGGCCAGCGCCAAAGAAGTGCCCAAAGATTGCTATCCCGCCGAGGCCCGCCAGCACGGCCGCAGCCGCGATGACGGTAACCGTCACGCCTAGTGAGCGCTTCGTAATGCGGGCGCCCAGCGCGATAGCCCCGCTCTGAGCTGCCAGGATCCCGAGCGGGACGAACCAGTAGATGCGTCCGAGGGTGGTGTTTCCGAGTGGGCCGCAGTCGGGGAGGCTGGACAAGAACGTGTAATAGGCAGCGAGGGCCGTAACGACCGATCCGAGGACCACTGATCGGAAGAAGGCGCGAGGTCCGCGATGCCCACTCGTGCCGTCGCGATCGACTTCTCTCGCTTCGCGTTCAGTCAAAGCAGATGCCCGGCGTTGAGAAGATGGTGGCGATAACTGCGAGGGGGAAGGCAAGGGCGACCGTGACCACGCACAGACCCGCGACTGCGAACCACGGACGGGCGTGGCGGCGCCTGACGAGAACGAGGAGGACCGCGACGAGTACCGGGACGATCAGGGACACCGGGCCTGCGCCGACGTTTGGGGGGCAGCCGGTGGCCGAGCTGAGCCCGCGGTTCGCGTAGGCGTTCCAGATCCAAGTGAGCGCTCCCGCGAGCATCACGTTCTCTACGCAGATCGAGAACGTGTTGACCCACCGTTTTGCCCGTCCCCGGCCCGGGCTTTCTCCGGACCTTCCGTCACTTGGTGCTTGCTGCGTCATCGAACTGTCGGGTTACCTGGGTCCACTCCTGTTGACCGCTGGTCGATAACGTAGCACTCTTGCTGACCGCAGGTCAACTAGAATCCGATCGTGCCGCCCCAGCCTAAGTACACGCGCCTCGCGGTCGACGAACGCCGCCGCCAACTGGTCGATGCCGGTGCGGCTCTGTTCGCCCGACATGCCTACGAGGAGATCTCGATGCGGCAGGTAGCGGAGGCAGCGGGCGTGTCAAAGCCGTTGCTGTACCACTACTTCCCGTCGAAGGTTGAGCTGTTCAAAGCCGCAGTCGCCGAGAAAGCCGAAGAGCTAGGGCGCTTGATCGAGCCGATCCGCGGGGAGAACCCGCTTGAGCAGCTAACCACAAGCCTCGACGCATACCTGGGCTGGATCGAGGAGAACGCCCAAACCTGGTCCAAGCTCATGCAGAGCGCGACCACCGTTCCCGAGGCGAGTGAGCTCATCGAGGACTTTCGCCAACACACCATCGACCTAATGCTCTCCGGGCTCACAGGCAAACGCAGAGCACCCCCGGCACTACGCATCGCTATCAAGGGCTGGCTCGGTTACCTGGACGCCGCGATCCTCGACTGGACCCAAGCAAACGATCTCGCCCGCGAGAAATTACGCGACCTACTACTCGCCGCCTTCGCAGCCTCGCTCTTCGCAGCCCAACAAGCGGACCCAAGCATCGAGCTCAACATCACGGCCTGAACGCCACGGCCTCCTGCCCGCTCCTCAAAAGCGGCGGCCCGAGGATGGCGCGCCAGGATCGGGGTTGCCTCGGAGCAAGATGGCAAGACACGCGCTCGTACAGCCTTACGCCCCAAAGATGGGGCCTGCTGAGCCCGGAAGCGCGACCGAATCGTTACTAGCGGCCCGGGACGGCCATACACGTGCGAGGCGGTCCTGCGGTTCGCCGATTGCAGGGCCCGACGAGCGGGTGTGCAGAAGTCGCAATCTGCCTACGCAAAGCCCGTCGGCGCTCGCCGGGGCGAACAGCTCCGGTGGACCTCGCGACTGGCGTGTGGAACGAGCGGAATGGCGACGGAGTGCTTCAGCCAAGCCAGCCGGCATCAGTCGCTGGTGGGTCTGACGATCGCGTCCGCTTGCGAGGATGAGCCAGGTTGACAAGCTCGGGGACACGATTCGAGCGGCTCATTCCATCGACCCGGCCGGCGCCTACCCTTCATGCATGCCGATCGCTCGCTTCTTCAAGGGTCCCGCCAAGGAGGACCGGGTGTCGGTCGGGGATCCGCGCGTGGAGGGCTGGGAGACGGTCAGCGCGTTCGAGGACGAGACGACTGCCGTGGCCTGGCGCGACCAGCTGCGTGGGATGGGTGTTGACGCGAGCTGTTTGGCGGACCATGCCCCGGATCGCTTCGGCCGGGGCGACATCTATCTCGTGGTTCCACCGGAGCAGTGGTCGCGAGCCAACGAGATCATCGACAACGTCGAGTGAGCTGTCGCTGGCGGAGCGCTACCTGACCGAAGTCATGTCCGATCCGCTGTGGTGGAATCGCGGCTGGGGTAAGCTCGGTTTGTGGAGGAGATAACCCTCGGGGAGCTCGTGTCGGTGGCCGGGGTCGGCCCGGTTCTCGACGGGATTGTGTTCGACACGCCGAGCAGCTCAAAGGTCGTCGTGGCCGTGACCGATGCCAAGCGTGGGCCGGTGTTTCGCACGTTCAGCTCCGAGACGCTTACCGCGCGGGAGCGGAAGGTCCGCATGACCAAGCGCTGCGTCAGCTGATCCGGCGGACGCCGTCGCCCGCTCACGGTGGGGCCCGCACCGGAGCGGTCAGCCGCGGAGGACGCTCCGGTTTCAAGCGCGGCGCGATGCACCGGCCCACCGGGAGGTAGCACTGGCCCGGTTGCCGGGCGAGGCCCCTCTGTTGCCATTGGGATCCTTCGATCCGCGTGGGCGCGCGGACAACAGCAGGCGCGCCCATCCCGGCTCCGGCGCTCGGATCTGAGCACAGCGCGAGCGACGAAGCAATCAGAGCGAGCGAGATCCAGACGCTCGGCGAAGCTAGCAGTGCGGGCCATAGCGGTGACCCCGGTGCCGGCGGGTGGAGTTCGGCCATTGCCTCCACGCGATTGCGAGAGCCGCGAGTGGAGTCCGTAGTTCAGCGCCGTCTGCGCCTCCGGGGTCTACTCGGACAACATAAGCTCCGGTACAAATATCGCTAGCAATCGGAGTAGAGTCGTACACGAGCTGGCCCTGCGGCCAGGATCCTCATCCCAGGCTCGAATGCCACCAACGGCGCAGCGTGCGTCACAAGGCGAGAGGCCTGGTCCACTGGTTTTGACTGCGGGGCCGGTGCCGTACTCCTGAAGGCGTTACCCACCGACCCGGTGGACATGCCCTATCCGTTGCGCCGCGCCTGGTTCTTGCCCGTTTCTTAGGCGCGGAGCGAAGAGCGCGACCGGAAAGATCCCGATGGCAGCCAAGAACAAGGTGACGGTATCGATGAAACCGACGAACCCACGACCCAGTTCCGCCCAGCGTCGCGCAGCGGAGATCGCCGCGATCTCGAACAAGCAGGCCGAGCTCAAGCGCGAAGCCGCCGATCGGGCCGCCGAGCGGGCGGTGAGCACCAGCGCACCTGCGCCACCCAAATCGGCAACTGCGAGGCGCAGCAACGCTCGCTGATCGCCGACACTCGGTCGATCCGACGCCTCCTTTGGGCGAATCGAAGTCGCCCGAGCGCGAGGCGGCAATTGCCTAGGTGCGGGCCGACCGGGTCGGCCTTGAGATTGGCGAATATGGAGTCTGTTGCATCGCGTGCCGAGAGCCCTGCTCATAGGTCAACCTGTGGGTGGCCTCGACCGCCGCCGGGGGAGGGCCGAGTTCAGGCGGTTGATGGCGGTCAGTAGGCGCGGCGCCCGGCGCGCTGTGGTGACAATCAGCCGATCGCCGAGTCGCGGCTCAGGCGGCTGCGTGGGCACGGGTGGCGTGCTGGTGCTGCTCGTGCTCGCAAGTAGCTCCCAGTTGCCGGGCACGCCCTTGAGCTGATGGATACCGCGTGAGTCGAAGTTGAGGCCCGAGCCGGCGACCAGGTCGCTAACCATCCGCGAGACGAGCGTTTCGCCGGGCCTGGCGGCTGCCCCGATCCGGGCAGCGATATGGACCGCCAGGCCCGACAGGTCGTTGCCGATCCGCTCGCACTCGCCGGTGTGAATGCCGACCCGCAGCTCAAGATCCAGCGGACGTAGGAGCTCATGCAGTCGCTCGGCGCAGCGGATCGCGATCGCGGGGCCGGGCACGGTGGACATCGAGCCGTCCCCGGCGGTGGACACCACCCTTCCGCCATGTTCCTCCACGCAGTCCAGCACCAGGCGGTCGCGACGGACTCGAAGCTCACCCCAGGCGTCGTCGCCGATCCGCGAGACGAGCGTGGTCGAGCCGACCACATCCTCGAACATCACCGTCGCCAGCAGGCGGTTCGAAGGCATCGTTGCGCGGCCGCTTACCAGCTCGGCATTGTGTTCCCAGACCGGGGCGAGGCTCTCGCCCCAGGACATGCCAGGCTGGGTTGGCCGCAGCACACGCAACTCGCCCTTCGGAAACAGCTCCGCAGCATGGCGGCTAACTGCCTCAGGCAACCGATTGGTCGGCATGTGCAGAACCCGCACAGGACACTGCACCTGAGCGGCGATCCGCGACACGTCGGTCCGCATCGCAACCTCCACATACGCCCGCGCAACAGGCCGGCTAGCGGCAGTCCGCTCGAGCACGCCCAGCTGGCGGTAGTTACGGGGCGATGCGAGCGCCGGATCCCACCCGTCCCCGATGATCCCACTCCCCCAGCGCTCGACGTTCTCCAACCACCAGTCAGCGAAACTACGCGCCGCGCCCGGCTCCCAGCCGGTCAGGTCGGGATCGTCAGCCAGCGGCATTGACAAGTACGGACAATTGAGCACCAGACCGTCGACGCGGTCCGGATACAAGGCGGCGAACACGACCGCGCCGGGTGCGGTCGCGCCGGACGCGAGGACCTGCGCCCGCGGCAGCCCAGCCGCATCCATCACCACCGCAAGGTCGCTTGCCTGCTCCTCGAGTGTCGGCCGGCGGTCTACCGGCTCCGACAAGCCGATACCGCGCATCTGAAAGAAAACCACCCGCCACAGCTCACCAAAGCGCTCCGCTTGCTGAACCCACGCCGGATCGGTCCACATCAGGTCGAGGTGAACGCCGAGGTCAAAGTATCCAGCAAACGGGACCGCGCCCGACCCCATCACCTGATAGGCGACATCACACCCATCGCAATCGGCGTAGCGAATCTCGGGCAACTCGGCCACGAGTCCAAAGCCTAGCCGCGCGACCCTCAGACTCCCCGCCCCTCAGCGCGACCGATCGGGCCGAGCAACGGCATCCGACACCGCGTCCCAAACACGCCGAACGGAGCGATCTGGCGACAGCGACACTGCTGTTCCCGAAGCCGCGATCGGATCAGGCGTAAGCCCTGCCCTGACTCCACGGCGGGCACCTCGGGTATCACGCCCACTGCCCTCCTTCGCGCGGAAAGGAGCCCCGAGGCTCGCCGATAGGAGGCAGCCCATGACGGCGCGCAAATCGAACGATTGCGTCGGCAGGGCTCAACGCGTGGGTCTGGCAATTGGCGATTTGCGGGTCTCGGCAGGTGCGCCGCAGCGACTCCCCGAGCACTGTCAGCAGGGCTTGGGGTGCTCAGCGACCCGAGCCTTGCTTCTTCTCTAAGCGGGCTGGTTGAGCTCGAGGAGGAGCGCTTTGAGCTGGGCGAATCGGTCTTGCCCGAGCTGCCCCTCCCAGTCTCGCTCGATGTCACTGACAGCATCGCGGATCGTGTAGGCGGCCCGCTCGCCACGGTTGGTGAGAGCGACGCGCTTGGATCGGCGGTCGCTCGGGTCGGGCTGTCGCTCGAGGTACCCGAGCGCTTCGAGCTGGCCGAGGAGGTAGTTGGCCGCCTGCTTGCTCATGCCTCGTCGGCCGCGAGCTCGGAGGGCCGGGCGCCCTGCGGGCCGGGGTAGAGCAAGAGATTCATGTGGGCGATGTCGAGGTCGTCGAATCCCTCCGCGTGGAGCCGCTCGAGCATTCCCCGCACGACTTTCTCCCACGGCATCCGCAGGAGGGCTCCGATCATCGGGGGGCCGAGCGTCTCGCGCGGATCAGTAAAGGCGCTTGACTTCTTTCGGGCCGTCATATACAGTCAAGACAATTTACCACCTTGAGGCCGGAGGACACATGACGACGATCACCCATGACGAGATCCTCGTTGGCGCATTGGCAATCCGTCCACGGATCGAGCCTGCCGAAACCGATGGGATAATCGCTATCCACGAATTCGATGTCCCCGCAGGCACGAGCCTCCCTGTCCCTCATAGCCACGACGCGTACGAGGAGACGATCTACGGCGTGAAGGGAACGGTGACGTTCACCCTCGAGGGCACACCCCACGACATGAGGCCTGGCAGCGACCCTCTTCATCCCCCGCGGCGCGATCCATACCTTCGCCAACACCGGCGAGCTCGACGCCACCGCGCTCGCGATCATTACCCCGGGTCTCCTCGGCGCCGACTACTTCAGCGAAATCGCGGCAGTCCTCGGCGCCGCCGGCGACGGGCCCCCCGACCTCATCGCGATAGGCGATGTGATGCGGCGCCACGGCCTGACTCCAGCCATCTAGGACCCATCTAGATCGAAACGGTGAACCGACGGCGACGCCGGCGTGCCGCGCCGCGTTTCTCCGGCGGCGTAACTTCTCAGGGCTCGCTCCGAACGCCTGCTTGGCGGTCTGAGAGCGCCCTCCCGAGTCCCGCGGTCGCAGGGATCACGGGGGCCGGACGCGAGTGGACTCTGTGGATGATCTCGGAGCTGTCGATCCCCTGCAGATAGATCGACGTGATTCCGAGGTTCGCGTGCCCGAGCTGGGGCTGGATCACAACGAGCGGCACACCCTCGTGCGCCATCTCAACGGCGTGGGCGTGGCGGAGTTGATGCGGTGCGAACCGCCGCCGCACCCCCGCTCGCACAGCCGTCCGCGCAAGCTGTTTGCGGGCCGCTGATGACTCCCAGTGGCGACCGGTGGTTTCACCGCGGATTACACACAACAGCTTGCCGACGGGCAGCTTGCGCCGGACCAACATCCACGGCTCCAGCCGAGACCATGCCCACCGGTCCATTCCGACCGCGCGACGCCGGCCGCCCTTGCCGTGGCGGACCAGGACAGCGCCACGCGCAGCATCGAGGTCTGTCTCGGCGAGCTCGAGCGCCTCGCCGATCCGCAATCCCGCCCGCCACAAGATCACGATCAACGCGCGCAGCCGAGCACCATCGGCACCGCCGCCGGCTGCACGCATGACCGCAATGATCTCCTCCACCGTCGGCAGATCGGCCGGATACCGACGGCCCTTGTTCCTCGGAGCACGACCCTCGTGAAACCCAGGCATCGTGACCGGCGAACGACGATGACCAGCGGTGTCATACAGAACGGATTGCATCTTGCCCTCCTCATCGGGCGTTGGTAGTCCGCTGAAATCGTCCACGTCAGCCGAAGACCCCGTCTCGCCGGATGCAGGGCGCAGAGCGAGGCATGCAGAAGATTCGATTTGCCTACGCAGAGCCGGTCGGCGGCTGGGGCGGTGCGCACTCCCTTGGCCGATCGCTGTCAAAGCGTGAGGACTCAGACGTCGCCGTAGCGGGTGTCCCACCTGAGGATGCTCCAGCTCGTGCACACAGTCGCGAGGTGCGGCGCTCCCAAAGCAGCAGGACCCCTCCGATTGTGCGCCGGCGTCGGTTGGATGACAACAGCGCGACAATTTCGACCGGTAAGCGAAAACCGTGTAGCGGAGCCATGCATGCGAACCAAGGGCTTCATCCTCGGTTTCGGCGTCGCGATCGCCGGCCGGGCACTCATTCCGCAGTTGCTGCTTCTGAAGTTTGCCCAGGATGTCAGACGGCTGAACGCCGGCGACTACTCCAGCCTTCTTGCCGCCTACGGCGACGATTTCGTTCTGCACTTCAACGAGGGCGATCACCGCTGGTCGGGAGACTGGGTCGGCAAGCATGGCATGGAGCGCTTCCTGCAGAACTTCACCGCCGCGCATATCCAGGGCACTATCCGAGAGATCGCGATCAGCGGACCACCGTGGGCAATGACCCTGTGGGCGCGCTTCGACGATCACGCCAACGCCCCGGACGGCACCCGCATCTACGAGAACCGCACCACGCTCGTACTCCGAACACGATGGGGCAAGATCGTTGAGCAAGACGACTTCTACGCCGACACCGCCCCGATCGCCGCGCTAGATCGCAAGCTCACCGAACTCGGGATACCCGCGGTAGCAAAGCAATCTTGAGGACACGTCGGAGGTACGACGCGGGTGACGCGATTCGTTGATGCCGTTATGGGGTCGCCGGCATACTCGGAATCGACTGGGCCAGGCCCTGATGGACGTGATCAGCCGCGTACTACCTTGAACCGGAAGCTCACCGCAGCGCCGGTCCGGCCGGATGTGTTCGTGGCCTCGACGGTGAACTTGTGCTTCCCCGGCCGAACTTTGTACGTTTTCGGCGATGTGCAGCGTCTGAATGCGGCCTTGTCGAGTTTGCACCTGAATGCGACTCCGGCCTCGTTGGCGCTGAACGAGAATCGCACCCTGATCTGCTTCTGATGGGTTGTGAGCTTCGCCTTTGGATGCTTATGGATTCTGGTAATGGGCGGAGGCTGAGGGCCGGTCGATGAGCTCACCTTCGCGGTCACATTCGCCTGACCATCCGTGGCGAAGAAGCTGCCGATCGAGCCAGTCGCCAGATCGCCATTTCCCTCCAGCATCCCGGTGACGGCGGAACCGAAGAAGGCCGCGTTGGGGACGCTGCTCGATGCATTCCCGTCGTTCAGGCCGATCGCATCGCCGGGTTCGACTGGGATGCTGACCGCGAAGGTATTGACCCTGCCCCCCGTCAATGTCTCAAGGTCACTCCCAACGACCTTCCACTGGGAGCCACTGATATGGCGAAAGACCTTGAATTTCAGCTGCTGACCAGCACCGGCAGCCGCGTTGGTGCTCCACGAGGTGATCTCCGAACCGCCGGCAGGGACAACGTACGAGCGCCCGCTCGTCACGGTCGCTTGGATGAGATCGAATGGGCTGCTTATGGCTACGGCCGCCGGCGGGCTGCCAGGTGCGAGCTGGCCGATCGTGACCGCGTTTGCGGCCGTGGCCGTTACTGCAAGTGCGCAAACGGCGATGCCCAAAGCACCCAGTCCTCGAATTTCTGCGCGCATCCCGGCCGTGGGCTCTTTCTGCTCAAGGGTCATCCGGCTCTCCTCCAATAGATGACGATGTACCCGCACTCTCGGGGAGGCACCTTCGAGTCGGCTTAGAGCCGTCTTAAGGGGAGGACAGGAGGCCGTCACACCCGGGATCACGACGGCGTTCGCTTGCCCTGGGGCCACGCTATTCACTGCTCGGGAAAAGTCAACGGGTCGTAGGGTTTGCGCTATTCCCACGGACCCGCGAGCGACCAAGGGGCGATACCTTGGTTTGTCTGCGGCGTAGGCTCGCGCGGCGCAACGGAGGACCGGCCAGGCGCCAAACGGGGGCCGACAACTGCTCTGCTACGAAAGCAACAGTCTGGCCAAGGGCAACCGAGTGTTGGATTGATCGATTTGGAATAGCGCGCCGCGACAGCTCCGCCTGGTGCACGCGGTTCCGCAGATCGCCGGAACCAGGGCCGGCACCGAGACGTGCAGAATCCGCAGAATGCCTATGCACGCGGACCCACGAGCGATCGGCACACGGGCAAGCTGCGGGAGCCAAGCGCACGACTCTCAAGTCTCCGAAGCGGTCGCCAGAGGCCATGCGGTGTCACGCTTGCGGACAACGGTAGGCACTGCGCCAGGCGATGCCTTACAGAGACGAAGAAGGAGTCAGCTTCGCTGAGCGCGTCCGGCTCGTCGCCCTATTGTTGTTGTTCGGCGGATTCGTCGAGCCAGGCCGGCGCGTGCCGAGCGGCCCATGCTCGGCTGACGCGTCCGCCGAGCATGGCGCGCAGCGCCTCGCGATCCGCGATCGCGAGTGTGATGTGACCCACGATCACGATCACGAAGGTCACGGCGAGCCAGTTGTGCACGAATGTGGCGCCGGCACGCCACGAGAGCGGGAACGGCACGTACCAGTGGAGGAGCGCGCCGGTTCCGAGCATGACGAGTCCGCCGCCGGCGACCAACGCCGCGTTTAGCTTCTGCCCCGGGTTGAACTTGCCGAGTCGTGGCCGCAGCGCCGAGCGCCGGCGGCCCGAAGCGGTGTCGACGAGGCCGCGTAGCCACTGCAGATCCGCCTCAGTCCAGCCGTTAACGCGACTGATGTCGCGACGCAGGCCCCGCCCCCAGTTGCCGGCGACTCCGAGCAGGAGTGGCAGCGGCAGGGAAAGCCCTGCGTACAGGTGCACCTGCTCGATCAGTGTGCGCCGCCCGACGAGGGCGATCAGCGGCGTGAAGTACAACGCCGCGCCCGTGACGATGAGGATCAGGAACAACGAAGCGTTGACCCAATGCACCGTGCGCTCGAGGCGATCGAAGCGGAGAAGCACCCGTTGGTTGGACTGCTCAGCGGTGACGGGGGTCGCGCTCATGGTCTCGGCACTCAAGCAGCCTGCGCCGGTGCATGCCCGCTGATCCACGCGTTCACCGGATAGCCGTTCTGCTCCCAGTAGCCAGGCTCCGCGTGCGTCACGAGCTCGATCCGAGAGAGCCACTTGATCGACTTGTAGCCGAACATGTCGGGCACGTAGAGGCGCACCGGGCCACCGTGGTCACGCGTTACTGGCGCGCCCAGCATCGAGTACGCGGCGATCGCTCCGCTCTCACGCGCCTGGTCGACCGTGAGGCTCTCGGTATAGACCCCGTCGAACGACGTGAATTGGAATGCCGATGCAGCAGGATTCACGCCAGCTCGCTCGGCAAGGTCGAGGAGGCGTACACCGACCCAATGGACATTCGCCACCTCCCAGCCGGTGACGCATTGGAAGTCACGTGTGAGTCGTGTCGCCGGAAGCGATTGAAGGTCCGCAACGGTCATTGAGAGCGGGCGCTGGACGAGTCCGTCGACCCGCAGTCTGTAGTCCGCGGGTACAGCCGGATACCCGTCGGTGATGGTGTAGATCGTGAACTGGCCGCCACCGGGAAGAAGGCTCGCGATGCCGCCCGCGTCCACCGAGTTGAGCAGGCTGGAGATCCCAGCCTGCACATGCGACCCGAACAGCGTGCCGAGCGCGCCGAGCCCGAGCAGCGACAACACGGTCCGTCGTCCGATCGGTTTGCTCCAGGGCTCCTGCGCGGCCTCGCCACTCGCCACTTCGCCGAGCGGATCATCGGAATCCCCGCTGGCTGACCCATCAGGAGGGAATGGCTGTTGCTCGGTCATAGGCGCAAAGGGACAGCGCGTTGGAATGCGGGACGCGAGCCGCAACCGAAGCATCAGCCAGAGCCAATACGACAACGCGCGCTCAACATCGTGACGACCACATCTTGCGGGTTCCTTACGCGCCGCCTCAGGATGACAAGCCGGCAAGCCGGTCCCGTTGCCGCTCGCCCGGTCACGGCAACGACTCGCCGGACCAGTTGAGCGCTACTGCTGCTATCGGCCAACAGCAACGACATGCCAGCCGCCCGCTTGACGACTGCCTGCGTCCTCAGACGGTCCGCGGCGCGCGTGATCGGATTGGCGACTCAGCGCTGGTGCGGTGGGACCTCGTGGGCTGCTCCGGCCGCATCAATCCGAGCAATCTGTTCTAGGCATTCGATCGTTTCTGCACGTCGGATCGTCCCGGCTTGAGTCGTCTCGGCGACCGCTACCGCTTCGCGATCGAAGCGGAAGCGCGGGCGGGCCGCGTTCGGACAAGAAGCGGAACCGGGCGGCCGAGCCCGCGTTGGACCTCGGGCCGCCCGTGCGCCTACGTGTTACGTGAGGTTGACGGTACCCGCGACTACACCGTTGGCGGCTTGGCCGGCACCGTTGATGTCGTCGGTTCCGTTGCCTGTGGCTCCGGTGAACGTGCCGGAGCTACTCGGGTCAACGGACCACGTCGCCAGCGCTATAACCGGACGCCCGTGGGCAAAAGGCGAAGCATGAGAATTGCCCGAGTTCCCTGGAAACGTGAACTCCTGGTAGGCCTCGTCGATCACGAGCACACCCGTCGCGAACGTGAGCGTTGTCACTTGAGTCCCGTTTGTGAAAACGGCGCTGTAGGCGAACGCGCCGAATGTGGGATCGCTACCGCTGCCGCATTCATTCGCGCCCCCCGGACAACTCGGGTTTGTCCCTGTGGGCCCGGCGATTTTGATGCGGTAGGACGCATTTAGTGGCTGGCTTGTCTGTGCCGACGCGACCGGCGCGGCCACTGCCAACGCCCCGAGTGTGATGAGCGTGGCCAGGATGTATCTGCGTATTCCCGTCTCCGACCTGTGCGTTCTGTGCCTCACGATTCCGGATCTCCAAGCAGCACCGGGCGGCTCGCCTGCGAGCGAGCTGTGTTCCAACGCATGACGGTCCCTCCTTCTCGGTTAGCGGTTATCCATCCGGGGGTTCCAGTCCGCGCGGATGTCTTCATCTCTACATATCCCACCGAGGTTCTCTGTGACCGAGGGCCGTTCGGACCCCGGCGCCAACAGTCACCTCAGAAGTTGACGAAATGCTCCAGCACCACCGATCCCGGCGCTGTCATCGAGGCTCGCGGCTGAACGGTGATCTCGAGCTTGGAAGGCCCGCCGAAGCTCGCCTCCGACAAGAAGCGCATGATCGTCAAATGTCCGCCGCGTCCGACTGATGGCTCGATCACGCCAAGAAGCCGCGGTGGCCACCCCCCCGTCCGGAAGATGCCGGACTGAACGCTGCCCGGGTACAGCCAAACGGCGTACAGATCCCCAGTACGCAGCTTCCTCAGCCCCGAGGCGGTAAGGATCATCTCGGTGCGTGACGGCGAAACGGCATAGAACCGCACCTCGCCAGCCGGCTCCTTCGCCCTGTGCGGGCCGGCCAGCCGCGCCGCAGAGCTGAGCCGACCCGAAGCAGCCAGCGGCTCAGCCGGGTTGATATTCCGGATCACCGGCGGCACCGCGGGCCCCCCCGGGTGCAGACGATGCGAGCGCTGCACAGGTGACCCAACCGTGAGCACCGCGGCCGCGACGACGACCGCGACCAGCGTAGACGCCCCCAGAGCCACGACGTTCGCGACCCCGGGGCTGAATCGGATTCCTGGCAATGCCACCGACGCATAGCGACGGCGATGCGCACCCCGCGCGGTCAGCTCGCAAAGCTGCGCCTCTAGGCGGTCGTAGTAATCAGGCATCGCGGCGCTCCACCTGTGCGCGTAGGCGCCTGAGGCCCCGGCTCACGCGCTGGCGCACCACCAGCTCAGAACAACGCATCTCCGCAGCGATCTCCGCATAGCCGCGCTCGTTGATGACTCTCGCCTTGACGGCCTCACGCTCGTCCCCGGGCAGCTGCTCCACCAGTGACACCACCCCGCCCCGCTGATCAGCAAGCTCCGCGGTGCGGTCAAGGTCATCGTCGTCCAACTCGATCGGCTCAAAACCCAACCGTCGGCGCGCGCGAACCTCCACCCGCCTGCGACGTCGACTCGTCCCGACCACATTACGGGCGATCGCCAGCACCCACGGAACCGCGGTGTCGCGCTCCGGACGGTACCGCTTGGCCGACAGCAACACCGCCGAGAACACCTCCGCGGCAAGATCAGCTGCCACCTCCCGATCCTGGGTCTCACGCAGTAGGTACCTCACGGTTCGCGGCAGATGCCGCCGATAGAACACGCTAAACGCCCGCTCGTCACAAGCCGCGATCCCAGCGAGCAAACGCTCATCAGACCATCGCTCGCGAACGACTTCAACAACCATCTCACCACTACATATCCTCGGCCCCGAAAACTGTGACGAGCCTATACCCCGCGCCAGACCTACAAGCGCGGAAAGCAGAACCGAGGGCACCCGGCTCGGCTCAGTTGCGAAACCAAAGCTGCCCGAGTCCCCGAGGCGGTCGGAAGCCCTCGCTTCCGCTCCGAGCTAAACGCGACACTGGGACTTTGACGATCA
Organism: uncultured Solirubrobacterales bacterium; assembly: GCA_963744525.1. Classification (GTDB taxonomy): domain Bacteria; phylum Actinomycetota; class Thermoleophilia; order Solirubrobacterales; family Solirubrobacteraceae; genus Palsa-465. The sequence goes on from CAVUTV010000004.1 coordinate 186,392, forward strand.
GATGCTCAACGCGTCTGCTCCAGGACGGGGTGCCAGACACTCACCGGCCGGCGCGGTGTACCTATGCAAACGCGCCTGTCCGCACGTCTGCTCGTGAGCCTCGCTTTCGGCGACGGGTAGGTCTCGCTGAACGAGCGCTTCGTCGCCGAAGCAGTCGCCGGGGCGCGGATCCTGGAGCAGGCGAATGCGATCGTTGGCGTGATACGCCCTTCCGCGCCGCCCGGACAGCTCTCGGCGTAACGTCTCTGTCGTGTTCTTCGCGGTTCGCCTGAAGCGCGGCGGTCCATGGGATTGGTCTCGTGACCTCCGCCAGCAGGATGGCTGGGATGAGCACGCGCGGTTCATGGACTCCTTGGTTGACGCTGGGTTCGTGCTCCTCGGAGGACCACTTGCTGGCGAGCGCGAGATCCTTCACGCGATCTCTGCGCCTTCGGAGACGGCGGTCAGACAGCGCCTCGCACAAGACAATTGGCACCAGAACGGCATGCTCACGATCGAGTCGATCGAACCGTGGACGATCCTGCTTGACGGCCGGCAGGTGTAGCAGCTTTCCGTCTCTCTAACTCGAGACAGATAGCCGAGGACGGATGGCTGTCCCGTGGTCGCCGACTCGACCGTCAGCTCAGCGACGTTGGGACGAGCAAAGCGGTCGTCAGCGGCGGCGCTGGTCGCCTGTTTCAGGCCTCAAGCAGCCACTTCGGCGACATGGCGGCTTCGCGCCAGCAGCGAGCGCGCGTTATCGTCCGGCTCGTGGTGGCTCCGACCACGCGGCGCGGCGGGGGGTGAGATCCACCCGGCTGACCCTCGCAGTTGGAGGCACGCCACGTGAGGACGACCTTGCTGACGCCCTTTTGCGGATTGTCGTGCCAGGAGCGCGAGGCTTTCCCAGGACCTCAGTGTTTGCCCCGACGAAGGGACCGCTAGCTAAGCACGAAGCCGAGCCGCTGGGCCGTGATCGCCTCGAGCGCATCGCGCAATGCCGCCACGCGCTCCTCGCCGATCCGCTCGCCCCACTCGCGCTCGATCTCGGCGATCAGCTCGAAGCCGAGGGTCTGGGCCTCGTGGCCGCGCTCGGTCAGGCGGATGATCTTGGCGCGGCCGTCGGCCGGGTCCGGGACGCGCTCGACGTAGCCGCGCTGCTCGAGGTCGGTGGTGACCTCGCCCACCGACTGCTTGGTCATGCGGGCGCGCTCGGCCAGCTCGGTCAGCCGCGAGCCCTCGGGATCGATGTTGCCGAACACGCAGCCGTGAGCGACGCGGATGTCCGAGAACTCGGTGTCCCCCACGCGGGCGGCGAGGTCATCGACGAATTGGTCGAGCGCCGTGTCGAGGAGCCGGATGAACGGCGTTTGTGTCGAGGTTGTGAAATCACTGGACATTTGGTCAGGACTCCTGATAAGGTCTCCGAACGATCAGGTCGCCTTACAAGGCTTCCTGACAAAAGATTACCACCACACGCGGAGGAATCCAATGGCTAGAAAATGGTGGACACTACTGGCGGTAAGCGTCGCGACCTTCATGCTCCTGCTGGACATCACGGTCGTGAACACGGCGCTGCCGTCGATTCAGAAGGACCTCTCGGCGAGCTTCACGGACCTCCAGTGGGTGATTGACGCCTACACCCTGACGCTGGCCGCCGTGGTCCTGACCGCGGGTTCGATCGCGGATCGGATCGGGCGCAGGTCGGTGTTCGCCGGTGGCCTTGCGATCTTCTCGCTGGCCTCGCTCGCGGCGGGGCTCGCGCCCAATGCGACAGTGCTGAACATTTCGAGAGCCGTGCAGGGCATCGGCGGGGCCGCGATGTTTGCCGTGTCGCTGGCCCTGGTCGCCCAGGAGTTCGCGGCGGGCCGGGAGCGCGCGACGGGAATGGGCGTGTATGGCGCGGTGATCGGCGCCGCGGTGGCCGTCGGGCCGCTGGTCGGCGGGGTGGTCACCGACGCGCTGGGTTGGCGCTGGGTGTTCTTCCTCAATGTGCCGATCGGCATCGCGGCACTGGCGGTGACCTTCGCCAGGCTGCGCGAGTCGCGCGATCCCAACGCGACGCGGGTCGATTGGCTCGGTCTGGTGACCTTCTCCAGCGCCCTGTTCCTGCTTGTCCTCGGCCTGCTACGCGGCAACGACGACGGCTGGGGCAGCGCCACGATCGTGTCGATGTTCGCCGGCTCGGCCGTGATGCTCGCCGCGTTCGCCGCCGTGGAGCGGCGAGTGGCCGAACCGATGCTGCCGCTGAGCCTGTTCCGCAGCCGCGCCTTCACCGGCGTGCAGCTGGCCGCCTTCGCGGTCTCGGCCTCGCTGTTCGCGCTGTTTCTGTATCTGACCCTGTACCTGCAGAACTACCTAGGCTATTCGCCCCTGCAGGCCGGCCTGCGCTACCTACCGATTACCCTGGTCCCGTTCCTCGTGGCCCCGCTCGCGGTGGCACTGATGGGCCGCCTGCAGGCCCGGGTCCTGATGGCGATCTCACTGGTAGCCGTGGGCGCCGGGCTGCTGCTGATGTCCGGCCTCACCGCCAGCTCCGGCTGGACGGCCCTGCTACCAGGCTTCCTCGTGGCCGGGGTCGGGATCGGCCTGCTCAACCCGGTGATCGCCGACGTGGCCCTGAGCGTGGTACCCAAGGAGCGCAGCGGCATGGCGGCGGGCATCAATGACACCTTCCGCCAGGTCGGCGTGGCCGTGGGCGTGGCGGTCTGGGGCGCGCTCTTCCTAGGGCGGGGGGCCAGCAAAATCTCCAGCTTGACCGCCGGCGTGCCGGCGGCCACGGGTGGTCACCCGCGCCAGCTGCTCGAGGCGGCCTCGGACGGACGGCTGGGCTCGGCACTGACCGCCGTGCCGCACGGAGCTCGCGGCCTGGTGGCCAGCGCCACCCGCGAGGGCTTCCTGTCCGGACTGAACTCGATCCTGCTGATCGGTGCCCTGGTGGCCCTCACCGGCGCCGCGCTTGCCCTTTGGCTGGTGCGCGAGAACCAGATCGAGCGTGATCAGCCCGAGGTCCTGGCCACCGCCGAAACCGCTTTCGAGCCAGGCGAGCTCGAGCTCGCGGCCTGAGCTCACAACGCCGTCCGCGGATGGGTCTGCGGCGCCAGCGCTCGGCAGGTTGCGACTGGCGCCGCGCGTCGACCCGCTGCCGGGTCCGGGCGGTCAGTGCGCGGCGCGCACCTCCTGCTTGACACCGTCGAGGACCGCCATGTCCTGATCATCGAACTCGAGGCCGCCGGCACCGAGGTTCTCCTCCAGATTGGCGACCGAGGTCGTTCCCGGGACCAGCAGCATCCGGTCATAGCGGGCCAGCAGCCAGGCCAGCGCGACCTGGGACGGAGTCACCCCATGCTTGTTGGCCACCGAGCTCACTGCCGGGCACAGGTATCGGCGATGGCACTAGGTAGGCAAACACTCAGGACTGCACGCTGCCGAGCGAGCTGTGCTTTCGGCGATACCCAAGTCCCGATCTTTTGCCGCTCGGATGACGGTTGGCCCCTGGTGTCCTCGTCGCAGACCTGTTCGCTCGTACGGGATCGCGGAGACGGCCCGCTTGGGTTGGTGTGCGTCGCGGCGTTTCCGAACACGAGCCGCCGCGGCTTGTATCGTTTGTTACGAATCGAGCAAAGGAGACGCAATGCACGTGCGCGACGCGATGACCAATGTCGTCGTCACGGCCGGACCCGACCACACCCTGCGGCAGGTAGCTCGACTCATGACCGCACGTGGCGTCGGCGCCGCCGTCGTGATCGACGAGGAGCAGGCGGGGCCTGGCATCATCACCGAAAGGGACATCCTGCGCTCCGTCGGCGGCGACCAGACGCCGGACGAGGAACGGGTCCGCGAGCACCTCACCGCCGACGTGATCCTCGCTGCGCCGGACTGGAGTCTCGAGCAGGCAGCGAACGAGATGGTCCGCGGGGGCTTCCGGCACATCATCGTGGTCGACGGCGCGGATGTGGTGGGCATCCTCTCGATGCGGGACATCGTGCGCTGCTGGACGGCCGAGGGCGCGACCTCCGAGCTCGCCGCCGGCGCAGCGCTTAGATAGGAGAGCCCGCCTGAGCGGATCGACCGGTTAGGGCAACGGTCCAGCCCGACGCACCCGCCATCCGGACACAAGGCCACGGCGACATTCCGCGCCGCGTCTGGCAAACCTGCCCGCTGGGTGATCACTTTGAGGATTCAGGCTCCGGTCGCGCTCACGACCGCATAGGCGGCCTCACAGCCGTCGACCGGCTCTGCGTGTAGGCAAATCGGCGGTTCTGCTCCGCCTCGCCGTCAGCCCTGAATCCGGCGAGCCTCGGGTCTTTCGCGCGCGGGGCGGGGCGCTCGTCTATGGCGTACTGGACGCCCGTCTCGTCACGGGAGCACGCGCAGCGGATCGCCTCGGCGTTACCGAGGCGTTATCCGCTGGGTCCTATAACTCGGCCAGAGCGCGCCAACCTCGGCCATGGGAGCCCTATGAGATGGCATGGATATCGGAACACCTGCCTTGCGTAGCCGCTAGGCAACGTCCGCCGCGCCGCCCAGCGTCCCGGACGTTGGCAGCCGCGTCGTTTGCGCCGGCTGCGCGCTGGCGCTTCCGGGGTGCGGATCCTCGAACAAGCTCGGCAGGGCCGCTGGTTCAAGCAGCGACGCGACGGCATTGCAGTACGCCGACTGCATGCGCGCCAATGGCGTGCCGAGCTTGCCCGATCCGGAGCCCGGGCAGCGGCTTCAGCCCGACTGCGGTCCCGGTCGGTTCAGGGATCGACCCGCGATCGCCGGCGTACCGGACTGCAGCGCTGGCCTGCGCCCACTTGTACCGGAGTACCGGCCCTCGGCCGGGAGAGACAGCCAGCCAGAAGCGCGCGGACCTCAGGTACGCGCAGTGCATGCGTGCGCATGGCGTCGCGCGCTACCCCGACCCCACCTACTACAAGGGCAGCAAGACCGAGAAGCCATGGTCGTTCTACGGAATCAACGACCAGTCGCCAGCTTTCCGCAGCGCTGAGAAGGCGTGCGAATCAGTCTGAAGACCGGGCATCCGCCTCACCTCAGTCCAGCGGCGACCCGGCCGCAGCTGTTGCTCCGGACATGTCGTCGTCCCCGCCAGCCGCGCTGACGCCATTGCAGGTCTCCCACCCCCTTGAGCCGTCTTCCCTCCTTCTCGCCACTCGCGACTGCGCTTGCCGGGGCGTGCCTAGGCAGTGGCGCGATTCTGCACACCGCATCGCCAGCCCCGGATTCGGCGACGAGCGCTTCTCGCGACGAGGTCGCGAGAGCTGAGCGGCATTTTGATCTTGACCGGCGCCGGGGCCGGCGAGTCCGTGGTCGCGAGGGTCAGCGCATCAGCTGCCCGGTTGTCTCGCCACCCTCGCCGAGCGCCGGATACGTCTGTGTGATCAAGAACAGCAGCCCGTCTGCTCGGGTTGTGTTGACAGGGAAAACTCGAGTGCGATCTGCAGCGATGCTGGCTGGCGCCCGGTGATCACGATGGCAAACCAAACAGGCAGGTTCGTGAATCGCCGTGGTGTCGGTCAGAAGCTCGCGCTCTATGATGTTCAAGCGCAGCTCGCCGGCGTCGATCAGGGCTGCGGTCTCCGCCTCCGGCCCGCAACCCGGGGACCTTGTCCGGGTCGCGGGCAGGCAGGATCGTGAGCGAGCAGCCGCGTGGCCCCGCGGCCGAACTTTGCCGGGGGTGGTGACTAGGAGCGTCGCCTCCCCTCTCAGATCGCCGTGCGGCCGCCGTCGACGTGGATAATCGCGCCGTTGATATAGCCGGCCGACGGGGTCGCGAGGAACGTGATGACGTCAGACAGCTCGCGCACTTCAGCGACCCGACGCAGCGGAATCGTCTTGGCAAACTCGTTGGCCATCTCCAACATCGGCTCGACCGCCGGGGTCAACGTAGGACCGGGAGCGACCGCGTTGACGCGGACGTTCTGCGGGCCGAATTCGGCAGCCCACGCCTTGGTGAGCAGCTCGATCGCAGCGCGCGAGGCGCCATAAGCAGCCATGCCAGGCTGGCCGTAGCCCGCGACCATTGTGGAGACGTTGATGATCGAGCCGCCGCCGCGGGCGGCGATCTTCGGGGCGAGCGCGGCGACGAGAAAGAACGGCGCCTTGACGTTGATCTGAAACAGACCGTCGAACGCCGCCTCGTCGGTGTCGACCGTCAGTCCGCGGGCGGCAAAGCCGGCACAGTTGACCAGAACATCGATCTCCCCTGCCGCGTCGGCGACGCGGCCCACCTCGGACATCTCCGAGAAATTCGCGGCGATGAACTGCGCATCGTGTCCACCTGCGCGGATCTCCTCTACGGTCCTCGTGCCGCGGGTCTCATCGCGCCCGGTGATGATCATCGACGCGCCCTTCTCGGCCATCGACAGTGCGACGGCGATACCCATCCCGGAGGTGCCACCGGTGATCAGAGCCTTCTTGTCTTGCAGATCCATAATCGACATGCCTTTGGTAGTTGGAACGCCCAATCCACTCTTGCTGACGCGGACCCTACAGCACTGGCTCGTGTAATCCAATCTGAGGCGAGCTGGATGTACGCGCTCCGGGACGAGCTTTCGTAGGTTATCGTGTCTCCGCGCTCGCTTCGTTTACGTCCGCGAGTTTCGGCTGGGCAGTTCGTGTTCTGAAGAGTTGTTTCGGTTGCGTCATCACGACCGTGTTCACCGTGACACATGCCATTTATAACCTCGATCACCGTCGTTGCGTCCGCCTTAGCTGATTTACTCTCTAAGACGAGCTGATGCGCACACGTGCCGACTGACGTCGGTCCGATGGCCTCAGCGGTCGAGCGAGGTGCTCGTGGTGCTGCTGAGGGTGGCGATGAGCGTGAGCATCGCGTCGAGCGCGGCCGCGAGTGGCTCGGGGTCGCGCTGGACCTGAGCGAGCAGGAGACCGCCCTGAAGCGCGGCGAGCGTGGCCAGCGCGAGCTGGCGCGGATCGGCCTCCGGTGCGAGTCGGCCAAGCGCATGCATCCGCAGAAAACCAGCCATGATGCTGGCCTCCCAGCGTTTGAACGACGCGGCAACCATCGCCCTGGCTTCGGGCGCTGTCTCGGCGAGCGCGGAACCGAGCGAGCCGACCGGACAACCACCGAGCCCGTCCGTGTCGCGGGCGTGATCGACCACGAAGTCGCGCCACTCCCGTAGGCCGTCGAGGGTGCTGAGGTCAAACTGCTCCTGCGTGCCGATGGCCCTGTCGGCCTGGCGCTCGATGACTGCGCGGACCAGCGCCGGCTTGTCGTCGAAGTAGTGGTAGAGCTGTGAGCTGCTCACCTGGGCGCCGTCGCGCACTTCCTCGATCGTCGTGCCGGCAACACCCTGCTGAAAGATCAGCTGTGCCGCGGCGTCAACGATCCGCGCGCGCGTCGCCTCACCCTTGCGCGTCAACTGCGGCCGATCAGAACTCCTCGAGGACACCAGGGAAATTATATCGATGAGAATGGCTTTGACATTCCATCTTCCGGCTGCCATAGTGGATTGGCCAATCCAGTCCGACAAGAACCCCGGGGCTGCTAAGCGCCCGGGGAAAGCAGCTAGCCGCTGTTGCTGCGGCTAGCCCGAGCAGGACCTAGCCGCCAAATCTGCCCGTCGGTCTGCCCACACCGTCCAGCAAACCCTGCCTGGACCTAGAAGAGATGAGAGGAACTCAATGAGCACAACCCCGGAAAAGACCGTGTTGATCACGGGCGCCAACGCCGGAATCGGCAAGGAGGTGGCCCGGCAACTGACGTCACGTCCGGAGTGCGGCCGCATCTACCTGGCGTGCCGGAACCGAGACAAGGCGACAACGGCGAAGGGCGAGCTCGAAGCCGCGACCGGCCGGCGCATCTTCGACATCGTCGTCATGGACGTCGCCAATCTAGATTCAGTCCGCGCTGGCCTGGCCGGGATCAGCGGATCCATCGACGCGCTGGTCATGAACGCCGGCGTCATTGGCCCGAAGACGATGGACTTGACTGTTGACGGGGTCACCACCGTGTTCGCGACGAACGTCCTTGGCCACGTCGTCCTCCTCGAAGGGCTCCTGGCCGAGGATCGACTTGGCGAGGTTGCGGTCCTCGCCGGAAGTGAAGCAGTCCGCGGAGTTCCGAAGTTGCGAATGAAGGGGCCATCGTTCGACTCAACCTCCGCCGATGAGCTCGCCACCGTCATCGACGGCAGCTACTTCGCCGGCAAAAAAGCCGACTTCAACCTAGCGTTCGCGCAGGCCAAGTACATCGGGGCCCTCTGGATGGCCTACCTGGCTCGCCAACACCCCGACCGCCGCTTCGTCACCGTGAGCCCGGGGAACACCACCGGCACCGGCGCCCCCAACGGCCTTCCCCTACCGATGCAGGTAGCCGCCAAGTACGTCATGCCCGCCCTAGGTCTCGCCCACAAACTCGACGTGGGGGCGAAGCGGCTCGTCGACGGCGTTACCGACCCGACCCTGTCCAGCGGCACGTTTTACGCCAGCGCGGCCAACACGCTGAAAGGTCCCTTGTTCAACCAAGCCGACTTCTTGCCCGATCTGGCCAACCCATCATTTCAGGACAACGCCAACGAAGCCATCCACCGCTTCATCACCCAAAGGACAGTCGCAAACACCTGACCGACTGGTTGCGCAGACACAGATGAAACTACTCATCGCTGAGGTCACCACGCCTCCCATACGGTTCGCGTGGTACCGCCTCCAGCGGTCAAGGGAGAACTGATATGGCGCCGTTCCCTGCCCCCGAAACGGGCATCCTGCTCACCCACTTCGTCGTGTCGGAGGACATCGCTCGCTCGCGAGACTTCTACGCACATGTCCTCGGCGGTGAGGTCGTCTCCGAAAGCCCCGCGGTCGTCGCGCTCGCGAACAGCTGGATCATCATCAACTCAGGCGGTGGGCCGACCGACGACAAGCCAGCTGTGACGCTGACTGCACCCGATCCCGACACGACCAGCAGCTTCCTGAATATCCGTGTCGCCGACATCCAGGAGATCTATGACGACTGGAGCGCCAAGGGAGCCCAGTTCTTGACCCCGCCAGTCGACCACGGCGTCGAGCTGCGTTGCTACCTACACGATCCGGACGGGCACCTCATCGAGGTCGGCCAGGCGAACCGTGACTTCCTGAAGGAGCGTGGCTTGCTCGAGTAACCGCAAGCCCAGGACGCCGTGCTGTGATCGGTACCGGGCGGAGCGCTTGTGAGATGACCGATCTGCTCGACCGGACTCGATCGGCGCCCCGGGGCTACTCAGCGCCTCATCCGGCCGGCCCAGCTCTTCCTTGAGACCGTGATCACCGCGTCCGGAGGGATCGAGCAGCCCAAGCCTTCCGGTCGCGTTACTCGGCATTTGGCCACGCCCATCCGGGTGACTTCAGGTGATCACCGCAACACGGCCCAGTTTCGCGCCTGGGTCCGGGTGGTGAGCGCCCTTCGTTGCGGAGGTGAGCCCGGAGGGCGAGCCGGAGTGGCGATGGGCGCTTTAAGCACTCGGATCGGATCCCTTGAGCAAGCCGGCCATCTTCTCCGCCGGGGTTCTCCAACCGAGCGTTTCACGGGGTCGGTCGTTGAGTTCGGCGGCGATCTGGTCAGGCTCGGCCTGGGCGTGACGGTGAGGTCACTGCCCGGCAGGTACTGGCGCAGCAGTCCGTTGGTGTTCTCGTTGACTCCGCGCTGCCAGGGTGAGTGCGGGTCGCAGAAGTACACCTGGATCCCGGTGTGTGCGGTGAAGCGCTGGTGGCGTGGCAGCTCGCGGCCCTGGTCCCAGGTCAGCGACTGCGCCAGATGCGCGGGCAGCGCGCGATCCGCTGCTCGAGCGCGGCGGTGACATGGTCGGTCGTCGGTCATGGCCCAGGCGGGCCAGCAGCACGTAGCGGGTCTGGCGCTCGACCAGCGTCGCGATCGCCGACCGGTTCTGGCGCCGATCATCAGGTCGCCCTCCCAGTGCCCGGAACGCGCGGTCGTCGACCTCCGGCGGGCGCTGCGCGATCGAGGACCATCTGCCGTGATCCGCCCACGGTTTCGCACGCCGCCCGCGCGGGCGGCGCGTCGTGCGGGCGGTCCGCAGGTTCGCCGCCAGCTGGCGGCGCAGCTCCCCGCGGGCCTGCACGTACAGCGACTGGTAGATCGTCTCGTGACTGATCCGCATCCCCTCATCATCGGGATACTCAACGCGCAGTCTGGCCGATATCTGCTGCGGCGACCAGCAGCGCTCCAGCCCCGCCCCGACCACCGCCAACAACCGCGGCGAACCCGACAGCTTCGTCGCCTTCGGACGCTGCGCCCGCCGCCGCGCGACCCGTTCGGCCTTCAGCGGCCGATAGTGGCGGCGCTGCCCACCACAGCGACCGATCTCCCGCCCGACCGTCGAGCGATGCCGCCCCAACGCCCGCGCGATCTCGCATCGCTCTCACCCCGCCCCACCCCGACAAAGATCCGCTCGCGCTCCTCAAACGACAACCGATGCGGCGAATGCCACACCCGCCGGCGCATCAACGCCGCCTCATCTCGAATCCGCCTCGCCGACGTCCGCGCCAGCCCAAACTCGCCCATCACCTCCACCACCCGCGCACCCTCACCGAACCGCGCCACCACCGCCGCCGCTCCGTCGGCGTCAACCACCGATACCGCCGCCTGCCAGCCATCCAATCTCCGATCTCTCAACACGAAAACACGATCGTGTTGCACCCACCGGATGAATCCACCTCCGCGGCCGCGCCCAAATGCCGAGTCTGTGCTGCCCCCGAGGGTTCGCCAGTCGACCACACCCCGATTTTCTCCTCATCTTCATCAGGCAACTACAGCGCTACCGGCTTCATGCGGCCCATGACAACGAGGCCAGCCGACGCCTAGGCGGTCGAACCTCAGCCAGAGACCCTGCGCCGCGGACGTGTGCGGCCGGCGGCTGCCAGCTCGGTGGCCCAGCGCTTGATCTCGGGCAGTAGCCAGAGCCTGCAACGGCCGCGGCCGAGGTCGACGACGGGACGCGGCATGTCCGGATAGCGGTGCTGGTACACGCTCACGTTGTTCGGGTGCGAGAGGCCAAGGATCTCCGCCACGCCACGAGCGTCGATCAGGTCTTCGGTTTCGACCAGGGGCGTCACGTGAACGAGCGTATCTGCGGGTCCGGATCCGTCCGACCGGGCATCTAGAATAGACATCAATTCTAATACAAGCGGCCCCGGCGGTGTTGGAGCACCCCGGGGCCTGGCCGGAACCTGAATGGAGGTCCGACATGCAGAACAGTACGTCGTCGCCGCTTGGCGAACTCGCAGGCAAGGCGACCATCACCATCGAGCAGATCGCACGCCTGCTCGGACTTGGACGGACCGCTGCGTACGACGCGGCGCGGCGCGGTGAGTTGCCGACTCGCCGCCTCGGCCGCCGCCTGCTGGTCCCAGTGCTCGCGCTTCTCGAGTGGCTGGGGGCGAACTGATGCAGGGGCACATCCACAAGCGCACCCGAACGGATCAGTCCGGGAAGGAACGGGCGCTCTGGTACGTCGTCGTTGACCTCGGGATCGACCACGGCGGCAGGCGCCGGCAGAAGTGGCACGGCAGCTTCCGGACCCGTCGAGAGGCCGAGGTTGCACGCGCAAAGCTCGTCGACGAGCTGCACTCCGGCGCCTACGTCAGCCGGACTCGGACGACGCTGTCGGAGTGGGCGATCGACAGCTGGCTGCCGACGATGATGACCAGGATCAAGCCGAGCACACTCCACTCATACCGGCGGAACCTCGAGATCCACGTGCTGCCCGCGCTCGGCGGGAAGCCACTTCAGCAGATCACGCCGGTGATGCTCAACAAGCTCTACGCGAACCTCGCCTCACCCCTCTCGGAGCGCGATGCGCTGAGCGCAAAGACGGTCAGCTACATCCACACGATCATCCACAAAGCGCTGTCCGACGCCGTCGATGCCGAGCTGCTCCAGCGCAACCCGGCCGAGCGGGCAAAGCCGCCGCGGCCGCACCGACAGGCGGCCTCTGACATCCAAGCTTGGAACCCGGAGGAACTCGGTGCATTCCTCACCACCGTCGGCCATGAGCGGCTGTCCGCCATCTGGCGGCCGGCGGCGATGACCGGGATGCGGCGCAGCGAGGTTCTTGGGCTGCGATGGAGCGACATCGACCTCGATGCAGCTCGGCTCTCGGTCCGGCACGCGGTCGTGGCTGTCGGCTACGCCGTCATCGAGTCGACGCCGAAAAGCCACAACGCCCGGGTGATCGACCTCGATGCCGAGACGGTGTCCCAGCTCAGGGCGCATCGAGGCGGGCAGCACCGGGAGCGAGGCGAGTGGGGCGCCGACTACCAGGACCACGACCTCGTCGTGGCCACGGAGCACGGCGAACCGATCCATCCGCACACGTTCAGCCAGTCCTTCGAGCGGCTGATCGCAAAGGCCGCGCTACGCCGGATCCGCCTTCACGACCTCCGTCACACGCACGCGACGCTCGCCCTCAAGGCGGGCGTGCCGGTGAAGGTGATCAGCGAGCGACTCGGCCACGAGTCGCCGGCGTTCACGCTCAAGCAGTACGCCCACGTCATCCCCGGGATGCAGGCCGAGGCTGCCGCCCAGATCGCCGCGATGATCGATGGTCCGCCCCGGTCCGTTTGACATTCGTTTGACACGGACCAGAAAAGACAAGAGCCCCGGAGATCCGGGGCTCTTCCTTTTCCTGGATTACCCAGGACTTTCTTGAGTAGCGGGGGCGGGATTCGAACCCGCGACCTTCGGGTTATGAGCCCGACGAGCTACCAGACTGCTCCACCCCGCGGCGGACCATTAGGTATAGCAAAGGGCTGCTGGTGGCCTCAAGGCCCGCGACGGCCCCGATCGACTATCAAGTGGTAAGACGGATTCGCCGATGCTTACTGGGTGATTCGCGTTCTCAAGAGCCTCCTGGTGCTCCCAGCCGTGGGCCTCATGCTGGTGCTGGTGGCGGCCACGTCTAACCGGACCGCAACGGCTTCCACAACGGCTGTGCACGTCCACCGCGAAGTGATCGCTGCCCGATACTCGTGGCCGGCTTCATCCCAGCGGGCCGGCGGTCCGGCGCGCCCCGGGACACGCGTCACCCGGTAACCGGGAACGGCGATACGGTGGGCGCCTATGGTGCCGGTGAAATCCGCTGCTGACCTGTACGGCCTGCCGCTGGACGAGTTCACGGCTGAGCGCGATGCGCTGGCCAAACAGCTGCGTAGCGACGGCGACGGGGCGCAGGCCGAGGAGATCAAGAAGCTGAGAAAGCCGAGCACCGCAGCGTGGGCGGTCAACCAGCTCGTCCGCACCCAGCAGAAGGCGGTGGCCGACCTGTTCAAAGCTGGGGACGAGATGATCCAGGCCCAGGAGAAGGCCCTCGGCGGCAAGGGCAGCGTCGACGCCCTCCGAGCCGCTACGCAGAAGCAGCGGGGCGCCACCGAGAAGCTGCTGGAGGCGGCGGCTGGGCTGCTCAGCTCGGACGGCCACGAGCTCCCGGCCAGCGTGCAGGAACGGGTCAGCGAGACGTTGCGCGCGGCGGCGGTGGATCCCGACTCCAGGGAACAGGTCAGGACCGGCTGCCTGGCCAAGGAGCTCCAGTTCACCGGTCTGGCCGGGTTCGGAGTGGGCGCCGCGGCCCCGAACCGACCCCGCGGGAAAGGGCCGGCCGTCGCGAAGGGACCGAGCCGCGGGAATGACGCCGACCGGAAGGCGACAGAACGTAAGTCGGCAGAACGCAAGGCAGCCGAGCAGGAGGAGGCCGAGCGAAAGGCCACCGCCAAGCGGCGGCGGGAAGCGGCCGAGGAGAAACTGAGGGAAGCCAAGCAGAGGCTGAGCGACGCAAAGAAGGAGCTGGCGGGAGCCGAACGGGAGCTGCGAACAGCCGAGCGCACCCGCGAGAAGGCAGCTGCCGCCGTCGAGCGGGCCGAGCAGCAGCTGGAGAAGCTTCAGCGCGGCGGTAGGTAGAGAACCGCGTTGCGGTCGCTCGGCTCGCCGGCGAAGTTGCCGGCGCGGCCGCCCGCGGCACTCAGGTACGCTAACTCACGAGAGATGCGGCCGAGAGTTCCGGGGAACACGTGGTCAAGCATCCAGGTCTTGATCGCCACGCCCGCGCCGTCGTGGGTCTCGTAGATCCGCAGTGCGCGAGCCTGCTGGGGCCAGTCGATCAGAGAGGCCGTCTCCAGTTCCCAGCGACCACCCGCCGCCGTTTGCCGCACGCGGATGCGGTTCTGGTGCGTGTGCCCGTTCAGCAGCAGGATCACCCGGGGGGAGGCATCGAGCAGAGCCTGGATCTGATCTCCGCCCACCGATTGGCGCAAGGTCTGGTGCGAGGCGAAGATGACCCACCGATCCCGTGCCTCAGCCAGCGCCGTGCGGACGAACTCGGCCTGCCCGGCCGCCACCTGCCCGCCGGAGCCACCGGTCCGGGAAGCCAGGTCAAGCACTATCAGCCGCACCCGGTCTCCCAGGTCGTACACGTAGTCAAGCCGCTCGTCGGTCCCGAACGCCGCGGTGGCCGAGCGCAGCTGAGCGATCGCCTCCGGCACCGACAGCTCCCGCCGGCTGGGGTCGGGTGGCACGTTCACGGTCGGCCCCCGCAACGCCTGCAGCAGGAACTGGTCGGCCAGACCGGCCAACGGTGGGCCGTCCGGAGTGTTGACCGCGTCGGCCCGGAGGTCGGGCGGCAGGGACAGACCCTCCGGCAACGTCCACAGCGCCCGGTCGCCCACTGCCAAGTGCTGGGTCAGCGGGTTGGGTACGAGCTCGCCGGCCACGAGCACGTCGTGGTCGCCCAGCACCGGCAGCCAGGGATGAGTGAGGCCTGGGGACTGAAACCGCTCCACCGCTTCGCGCAGCAACCCCGGGTGGCGAGGCGGATCGATGTCAGGCCGGTAGTAGAACGGATCCGGATCGGACTCGAGTTGCACCCCGTAATACCCGTCCGGGCCGCTGCCGGGCTGCACCCAGCCACCCCGCAACACGGCGAGAGCCTGCTCCAGCTCATTCTCCTGGTCGTTGTCGATCAGATCCCCGCCCTGGATGACCACATCGGGGCTAAGCGAACGAAGCGCCCCCACCGCGCCGGCCAGCACCTGGACGGTCAGCGCCTCCTGCCGGCGGAAGGTGGACTGAAAGGGAGGTCCGAGACGGGCCAGGAACGTCACCCGCGCGGGTGAGGAGGCGTCCAACACGTGTGCATCGGTGAGGTGGCCGAGCGTTCCCAGTAGCCGGCCCAGGTCGGCGCGGCCACCGAGGTCGTCCCGGTGCACCAGCGCCTCCCCGGGCAGGACACGCACCTGACCGTCGCCGGCCGGGTCGCCCCAGGTGGACTCGAGGCTGGAGCCGGATTCCGAAGGCCGGACGCCCTCGGGCAAACGTCCAGCCGCTCGGCCGGAGCCGAGGCGCTTTGTCAGACCGCTGCCTTCCAGAACCGCCACAGTTCCGAAGCTAGCCGCAAAGTGGTAAACGTTCCCTATCGGCACGATTCACCATAACTTGAGGGTTCATTTCTTAATTTCCTGGGGAATAGTGGATTCATGAGCTATCTGCCGCAGAGCCCCCGCCGGTTCAGCCGGAGCTTGGCTCAACTCCGAGCCAGCGCGAGCGAGGCCGGGAGGGCCACCGATTTGGGCATGCGGCTGCGGCGGATGACGATCGTGGCACTGCTGGTGGTGACCGCCGATTGGGGCTCGAAGGCCCTGCTGCTCAAGATCTCCCCAGGCTCGACGGTCGCCCATTACACGCACCCCAACCCGCTGGCTCTGTTGCTCATGCTGGCCGCGGCCCCGCTGATCCTCCGCGTGATCAACACGCGTCTGATGATGGTGGCGCTGGGCGTTTGCATCGGCGGCGCCGCCGGCAACCTGGTCGAGCGGATGATCGGGGTGCCGGTCACCGACTTCATCCCGCTGCCGCACATGCTGGCCAGCCCCGCCTGCCGGGTCGGGGAAAGCTGCTCGCTGATGTGCAACCTGGCTGACCTGGCCTTGTGGGGCTCGGTACCGCTGCTTGCCCTGGCGTTCGTCTGGCACATCCTGGATTCGCTGGCCGCCCGCCGGAACGCCAGCAACGCGTAGTCGTTCCGTACGTTCATCGCACGGCGCTGATCGCATGCCGCCCGGAGGCGCGGGCCATGGTCGCGACCCTGGTCCACTCAAGTTGTTGCAGAGTTGGCACAGAGCGCGTCTTGTTCTGTAACCACGTTCGGCCGCATGCTCTCTGGCATGGCACCGATCGATCGCAAGCAACGCGTCGAGCGGCGAATGCGCGGGCTCCTGCGGGAGTACGGATTGCCCTCCCCCGACGAGGTGCAGCACGGCGAGCGGTGCGTGCGGTTCCTGTGGCATGACCGCAAGGTCGCGGTAGTCATCGACTTCGAAGATTTCGATGAGATCGACGCAGACGGTGGCTACACCCCTGAGAGCCTGACCCTATGAATCAGCGGTCTGGTTCTCCCCGCGACCGATCTCGGTCCCTGCGGCCGCGGGGCGCGCCCGCCGGCGGGTCTCTCCTCTCCCGCCGGCGGGCGCTCGACCCGGGACGAGAGGCACTCAACCCGGGACGATGGGCACTCCACCCGAGACGAGGGGCACTCGACGCCGGACGACGAGCGCACGACCCGAGACGGGGGAAACTAGAAACGCCAGAACGGCTTATGGGTCAGCTCTGGATCTGGCGGGTTCTGCTTGAGGTAACTAAGGCGCCAGCGGACGAGCAGTCCGACCACCACGATCGAGAACAACAGCCAGATGATGGCGCCGCCTTCCAGTCCGGCCGAGTCGGCCGCCAGCGCGATCGCCACGCCCACCACCATCGCCACCGGAATCAGCCAGGGTCCGAGCCACTTCGGCACACCCAAAGCGTATCGGCGATGACCCGCCACGCAACGCGTCCCCAACTGACACGCCCGTCAACCAGCGAGCTGCCGGCGCAGGACGGCGAGGCCATCCCACACGTCCACATAGCGCGTGGTCAGCGGCGAGAGGCCGATGCGGATCACGTCGGGCTGACGGAAGTCCGGGATCACCTGCCGGGCGATCAGCTCCGCGCACAGCCGTTCAGCCTCCGGATGGGTGAGCGCCACGTGCGCGCCGCGACACGCCGGGTCGCGGGGCGATCCGAGCCCCACGCCGAGCGGCGACAGCCAGGCGTCGGTCAGCTCGATGGCAAGCGAGGTGAGCTCGACCCCCTTGCGGCGGATCGCGTCGATGCCGGCCTCGCCCACCAGCCGCACACCCTCCTCCACGCAGGCCAGGCCCAGCACCGGCGGCGTACCCGACAGCAGTCCCGTGACACCCCCGGCCGGGTCGAACCCGGGGCCCATCCCGAACGGGTCCCGGCGCCCCAGCCAGCCCCAGATCGGCTGCTGGAGCTCCCGCTGCAGATCGCTGCGGGCGTACATGAAGGCGGGCGCCCCCGGTCCGGAGTTGAGGTACTTGTACGTGCAGCCCACGGCCAGGTCGGCGCCGTCGGCGTCGAGCGCCAGCGGAATCGATCCGACGCTGTGGCTGAGATCCCAGAGGGTGAGCGCGCCGGCGTCGTGAGCGACCCGGTCGATCGCCGCCATGTCGGCGTTGAACGCCGACCGGTACGACACGTGCGAGAAGGTGACGAGCGCGGTGTCCGGACCGACCGCGCCCGCCACCAACTCGGCCGTGACGCCGGCGTCGGGTTCACAACGCACCCAAACGAGCTCAAGCCCGTGCGCCTCGGCCAGCCCCTCCAGCACGTAGCGGTCGGTGGGAAAGTTGTCCAGGTCGGTGATGATCTGGGAACGCCCGGGCCGGGCGGCCAATGCCGCCGAGGCCAGCTTGTAGAAGCACACCGTGGTGGAGTCGCCGAGCACCACCTGCCCCGGTGCAGCGCCTAGACATGCCGCCCCCAACGCATCCCCGACCCGCACCGGCATCTCCATCCAGCCCTCGTTCCAGCCCCGGATCAGCCGCTGACCCCAGGCCTCCCCCACCTCACGCTCCAACCGCAACCCGGTCGCCAGCGGCAGACGACCCAGCGAGTTGCCATCGAAGTAGATGAGGCCGTCATCGGCGCCCGCAAACCGGGTCCGAAACCCGGCCAGCGGGTCGGCGAGGTCGAGCGCCTCGGCGGCGGCACGGTCGAGTCGTGAGGCGGCGTCCACTCCGCCGGTCACCGGCCCACCCCGGTCATCGCCCCAACCCGCTCACCGGCCCACCCCGCTCACCGGCCTCAGTTCGTGGCGCGCCGGTACCGGGCCACCGCCACCGGCGCGAACACCAGGAAGATGCCGGCGATCCACAGCAGCGACCAGTACACATTGCTGACCGAGGTGCCCGGCCCGTGCTCCCACAGGTAGCGCATCGCGTTGACCACCTGCGTGAACGGATTGACCCGGGCGAAAGCTCGCAGGACGGGCGGGAAGGTCGCGATCGGCACGAACGCCGAGGACACGAATGTCAACGGGAAAATGGCGATGAAGCTGACCGAGTTGGCCGCCTCGACAGTCGGGACGAGCAAACCGATCCAGGCGAAGAACCACGACCACGCATACCCGAACGCCAGCAACAGCAGGACCCCGGCCAGTGCTTCCAAAACGCTCGTGTTGAACGAGAACCCGATGATCAGGCCGACCAACAGGAGGATGCACATGGAGAGGATGTTGGTGACGACGTCGCTCACCGTGCGGCCGGCCAGCACTGCGGCCCGGGACATCGGCAGCGACCGGAACCGGTCGATCAGACCCTTGTGCAGATCCTCGTTCAGCCCGATGGCTGTGACGAACCCGCCAAAGGCGATGTTCTGGACGATGATCCCGGGGATCAGGAAGTCTGCGTAGTTGTCGTAGCTGGTGCGGATCGCCCCCCCGAATACGTAACGGAACAGCAGCACGAACATGATCGGCTGGATCGTGAACGCGACCAGCAGGCTGGGCTCACGCGGGAGCCGCACCAGGTTGCGTTCGGCGATCACCGCGGTATCAGTGACCAGCCGCCGCATCAGGCGCCCCTCCCGACGGCCGCAGCCGCCGCCGCCGCGCTCTCCTCGTCCCGCTTCTCCTCGGCCGCATGTCCGGTCAGGGTGAGGAACACGTCATCCAGGGTGGGTCGCCGCAGCACCAGGTCATCCACGCCAACGCCGACCTCATCGAGCCGGCGCACCGCCGCCACGATCGTGCCGCTGCGCTCACGCACGCTGACCCTGACCAGCCCCTCCTCCACCACCGGCTCATCCTCGCCTACGTCGGCCAGCGCGCGCACGGCGGCGTCGATGTCGGAGCCCGGCTCCAGCGCCACCTCCAGGCGCACCCCGCCGACCCGGGCCTTCAGGTCATCCGGTGTGCCTTCGGCGATCACGCGTCCGTGATCGATCACGGCGATCTTGTCAGCCAGCCGATCGGCTTCGTCCAGATACTGGGTGGTCAGCAGCACGGTCGCGCCCTCCGCCACCAGCGCCTCGATCACCTCCCACAGGCCGAGGCGGCTGCGCGGATCAAGACCCGTGGTCGGCTCGTCCAGGAACAGCACCGGCGGCTTGGCCACCAGCGCGTCGGCCAGGTCCAGGCGTCGCCGCATCCCCCCGGAGTACGTCTTCACCGGGCGATCGCTCGCATCGACCAGATCGAAGCGCTCCAGCAGCTCGCGTCCCCGCGCCTGAGCCACCTTACGTGTGAACCCGTACAGCCGCCCGACCATCGTCAGGTTCTCCAGGCCGGTGAGGTTCTCGTCCACAGCCGCGTACTGGCCGGCGAGCCCGATCCGCTCGCGCAGCTCGCTGGCCCGCGAGACGACGTCGAGCCCTAAGACGACGGCCGACCCGGCGTCTGGCTTCAGGAGCGTCGTCAGGATCCGCACCAGCGTTGTCTTGCCGGCGCCGTTGGGGCCGAGCAGGCCGAACACCGTGCCCTCCTCCACATCGAGGTCAACGCCCGCCAGGGCGCGCACGTCGCCGTACGCCTTCGTGACACCTCTGACCGTGATTGCCGTATCAGCCACGGCGATCGAGACTAGCGTCCGGACCCGATCGCCTTGACGCGCCGGGCCAGAAAGCGCCGCTCGGCCTCTGACTCCGCGAGCTCGAGCGCCCGCCGGTACTCGTGCCGCGCATCGGCGTCGCGTCCGAGCCGCCGCAACAACTCAGCCCGCACCGCGGGCACGTACCTGTACTCACCGGACGATCCACTCGATGCCAGGCTCTCGACCATCTCGAGCGCCCGCCCGACGTCTCCCGCCTCAGCCACCGCCACCGCCCAGTTGACCTTGACCACCGGCGACCCGGACAGCTCAAACAGCTGCTCGTACAGGAGCCCCACCTCGGTCCATTCGATGGGATCCTCGGATTGCAGCGCCGCGATCGCCCCCTGCAGCACGTAGAACCCGCGCCCCCGCAGCGCGACTCCCCGATCCACCCCGGCCCGACCTGCCCGCACCATCCCGGCGTCCCACAGCGAGCGATCCTGATCTCCCAGCAACACCAGCTCGCCGCGCTGCACACGGGCCTGCCGCCGCGCCTCATGGATCAGCATCAGCCCCAGCAGTCCATGCACCTCCGGCTCGTCCGGCATCAGCTCGGCCAGCAGCCGCCCGAGTCGCACAGCCTCGCGGGCCAGCGTGCCGCGCTCCTCCTCCCAGCCTTCCGTGAAGATCAGGTACACGACCGCCAGGACCGCGGTCAGCCGGTCGGGCAGATGCACGGCGTCCGGAACCGCAAACGGGATTCCGCTCAGCCGGATCTTGACCCGCGCGCGGGACAGGCGGCGCTTCATCGTCTCCTCGGAAACCAGGAAGAGACGGGCGATCTGGTCGTTGGCCAGCCCCCCCAGGGTCCGCAGCGTCAGCCCCACCTGTGCCTCCAGAGCCAGCGCCGGGTGACAGCAGGTGAAGATCAGCTCGAGGCGCTCGTCGGCGATCACCGTATCCTCGGAGTCGTTCACATCGAACCCGCCGGCCGGCGCCTGTTCCGAGACCTCCAGCTGGCGCACCCGATCAGCCAGCACCCGCTGGCGCCTCAGGCGATCGATCGCACGCCGCCGCCCCGTGACCACCAGCCAGGCCACAGGATCGGAGGGGACTCCGTCGCGGGGCCAGCGTTCGGCGGCCACCGCGAAGGCCTCCTGAGCGGCCTCCTCGGCCAGGTCGAAATCGCCGAGGAAGCCGATCAGGGAGGCCAGAACCCGGCCCCACGCGTCACGGAAGATCTGCTCCAGCAGCTCCGGTCTCCCATCGGGTCTCGCCGCGCGTCTTCGAGGCCTCGGCTGCGGGCCAGCGCTCAGCTCGCCACTGGCGCCTGACGCTCGACGATCGGCCGTACCTCGACCGAGCCGCCCATCCAGGTGGCGGGGACGCGAGCGGCGACCTCGAGCACGGCATCCAGGTCGGCGGCGTCGAACAGGTAGTAGCCACCGAACACCTCACGCGTGTCCGCGAACGGTCCGTCGGTGGTCAGCGTCTGACCGTCGGCCACCCGGACAGTTGTCGCGGTGCTCACCGGCTGCAGCTGCTCGCCGCCAAGGCAGCGGGGGTCCTGCGCAATGTCCGTGTACTGACGGGAGATGTCTGCCGCCTCCTCCTCGCTCAGCCCGTCCCACGAATGTGGGTCGACGTAGATCAGCATCGCGTACTTCATGGTTCACCTCCGAGAGGGGTTTGCGCTTACCACCCCTAGACGAACGAGATGGACCTCAGGGGACACGCGCCCGAGCTCAGGCGGACTTCGCGGACAGGATCGAGCCCAGCAGACCGGGGAAGCGTGCCTCCAGCGCGTCGGAGCGCAATAGGTTGAGGCGGTTCTTGCCTTCGACCCGGGTGGAGATCACGCCGGCCTCGCGCAGTACCCGGAAGTGATGCGAGCAGGTCGACTTCGTGATCGGGAGCTGGAACGCCCCGCAGCATCGCTCGCCTCCGTCGGCCAGCTCGCACACGATCTGCAGCCGGGTCGGGTCGCTCAGTGCGTGCAGGACGGTGGCCAGGTCAAGTTCACCCGTCTCACAGGGAGCAACTTCCGGGCGTTCCGTCTGCGTGATCACGATACGAGGATTGTACGACACTTATCGAACTCTTTGCTATGGTTCGACAACCATCGTACTGAGCACCCCGACCGGGAGATTGAGCCCATGAGTCCGACGGAGCAGCAACAGCACCCGCATCTGCGCGCCACGCTGATTCTGGCCTGCCTGGCTCAGTTCATGGTCATCCTCGACGTGTCCGTGGTGAACGTCGCGCTGCCGTCGATCCGCCGCTCGCTGAACTTCACCGAGTCAGACCTGCAGTGGGTCGTCAACGCCTACACGGTCACGTTCGCCGGCTTCCTGCTCCTGGGCGGCCGGGCGGCCGACCTGCTGGGCCGGCGGCGCGTGTTCGTCTGGGGCCTCGTGCTGTTCTCGCTGGCCTCCCTGGCCGGGGGCCTAGCGGATAGCCAGACCGTATTGATCATCGCCCGGCTGATCCAGGGGCTCGGTGCCGCCGTGATCGCCCCGGCGTCGCTGTCGATCATCACCAGCACCTTCACCGAGCACGGCGAGCGCAACCGTGCCGTGGGGATGTGGGGCGCGATGGGCGGCGCCGGCGGCGCGGCCGGCGTGCTGCTGGGCGGTCTGCTCGTCCAGGCCCTCGAGCTGGCGCTGGATCTTCTTCATCAACCTGCCGATCGGCCTGATCGCCGCAGTTGTGGCGCAGCGGATGGTCGCCGAGGGCCGCAACCCCAACGCGACTCGTGGCTTTGACCTGGCCGGGGCGCTCACCGCCACCGCCGGGCTTTCGCTGCTGGTGCTTCGGGCATCGTCCGCACCGACACGACCGGCTGGGGCAACGGCGACGACGCTGCTCTGATCGGCGCCGGCCTGGCGCTGCTCGGCGTGTTCCTGGCGATCGAGGGGCGGTTCGCCAAGGCCCCGCTGATGCCGCTCCGGCTGTTCCGCTCCCGCAGCCTGGCCACGGCCAACGTGATCATGATGCTGGTCGGCGCCTCCACGTTCGCGATGTGGTTCTTCTTCTCGCTCTACCTCCAGCTGGTGCGCGGCTACTCGCCGCTGCACGCGGGCCTGATCTTCCTGCCGATGACGCTGTCGATCGTGTCGTTTCGACGTGGCCACCCGCATCACCCTGCGCGTCGGGGCCAAGCGGCTGCTGGTGGCCGGGATGTGCGGGCTGGCCGTGGGGATGTTCCTGTTCGCCAGCTGAGTCCGACGGGGAGCTATCTCGGCGAGATGCTGGCCCCGAGCCTGATCGCCTCGATCGCGATGCCGTTCGCATTCATCCCCAGCACGATCCGGCCACGGCGGGCGTCGCCCCGCAGGAGGCGGGACTGGCTTCCGGCGTGATCAACACGTCGCGGATGGTCGGCGGAGCCCTCGGTCTGGCCGTCCTGGCGACACTGGCCAGCTCGCGGTCGAAGAGCGACCTGCGCCATCCCACCGCTTCCGTCCACACCGCAGGCCAGGCGCTGGTGAGCGGCTTCCACGTGGCCTTTCTGGTCGCCGCCGGGATGGTTCTGGTCGGCACGCTCGTCGCCGCCATCGGGATGCCGAGCCTGAAGGCGCGCTCCGCCGAGGTCCCACAGAGCCAAAGGTCGCCGTAGAGGTCTAGCGCCTGTCCCGGGCCGCCGACTTGTGGTTCGGCGGCCGCCCGGCCGAACTCAAAGTCGGCCGGGCCGCGACAATGCGCCGTATGGCTCGAGTCTTCGTCACCCGCCGGCTGCCCGGTCCCGCGCTCGAGCGCCTCTGCGCCGAGCACGAGGTGGACGTGTGGCCCGAGCGCCTGCCGCCGCCCTACGAGGAGTTGCGCCGCCACGCCGCCGAGGCCGAGGGGCTGCTGACGCTGCTCACCGACCGGGTCGACGCCGCGCTGATCGATGCCGCCCCGGATCTCACGCGTGATCTCCAACTACGCGGTCGGGTTCGACAACATCGACCTGGACGCGGCCGCGCGCGCGCGGCATCCCGGTCGGCCACACGCCGGACGTGCTGACCGAGGCGACCGCGGATCTGGCCTTCGCGCTGCTGATGGCGGCCGCCCGCCACCTCCCGTCAGGCGATCGCCGCCGCGCGCGGAGGTGACTGGCTGACCTGGGAGCCCGGCAGCCACCTCGGCGTCGACGTGTGGGGCGCCACCCTGGGATGATCGGCCTCGGTCGGATCGGCAGGCGGTGGCGCGTCGCGGCGAGGGATTCGGGATGACCGTGCTGGCCACCTCTCGCAGGCAGCGACGGCTCAGCTCGAGCGAGCTGCTCGAGCGCTCGGACTTCGTCTCGCTGCACTGCCCGCTGACGCCGGAGACCCGCCACCTGATCGACGCCGCCGCGCTGGCGCGGATGAAGCCGACCGCGATCCTGATCAACACCGCCCGCGGCGAGGTGGTCGACCAGGCGCGCTCAGCCGACGCGCTGCGCGAAGGGCAGATCGGCGGCGCCGCGCTCGACGTCACCGACCCCGAGCCACTGCCCGCCGACGACCCGCTGTGGCAGGCGCCGAACTCCTGATCGTCGCCCGCACATCGGCTCGGCGACCCGCTCGGCGCGCGAGCGGATGACCGAGATCGCCGTCGAGAACCTGGTCGCCGGCCTGGCCGGCGAGCCGATGCCCCACCAGGTACCGGCGCCTGACCGTCGATGCGGATCGCGATCGTCGACATCGGCACCAACACGACCCGGCTGTTCGATCGCCGACGTCGAGCGACGGCCGCGTGACCGCCGAGCTCGACCGCGACAGCCGCGTGACCCGGCTCGGCGCCGGGGTCGACGCGAGCGGCCGCCTGCGCGACGACGCGATCGGAGCGGGAGCACGCCGTGCTCGCCGACTACCGCGGAGCGATCGACGCGCACCAGGCGCGAGCGAGCGGTCGCGGTGATGACCAGCGCCGTCCGCGACGCCGCCAACGGCGGCGAGTTCGCGCGCGACGGTCGCCGCAGCGCTACGGCCTCGACGTGCACGTCCTCACCGGCGACGAGGAGGCGCGGCTCACCTACCTGGGCGCGACCGACGAGCTCGACCCCGACCGACGCGACGCCGACCCTGGTGCTCGACATCGGCGGCGGCTCGACCGAGCTGATCGTCGGCCGCGGCGACGCGGCTGGAGTTCCACGTCTCGACCCAGGCCGGCGTCGTCCGCCAGGCCGACCGCCACATCCCGCCGACCCGCCCACCGCGGCCGAGCTCGCGCCGTCGCCGACGACGTCCGCGCGATGCTCGGCCGACGCGGTCCCCGCGAGCAGCGCGCGCGGACGTCGAGCGGGCGCTCGCGGTGGCGGGCACGCCGACCTCGCTGGCGGCGATCGCCCAGGACCTCGACCCCTACGACCCCGAGCGGGTCCACGGCTACCGGCTGACCGCCGCCGAGCGCGACGAGATCCTCGAGCGCCTGGCGGCGATGCCGCTCGCGGAGCGCCGCGCAGCGTCCCCGGGCCTGCACCCCGACCGCGCGTCGGCGATCCTGCCCGGCATCGTGATCCTGACGAGGTGATGGAGCTGTTCGGGCTGGACGCGGTCGAGGTCTCCGAGCACGACATCCTGCGCGGCGCGGCCTGGTACCTTCAGCGAACAGCGCCGCCGGATCTGAGCTCAGTACGTCGAATAAGCCTCAAGTAGCGATCGACAACCATGAATGAAGTAGTACACTCCCTGGACGAGATGTCCGATTCGCTGGGCGGCCACCGGGTCGCCGGGACTATTGGACGTGGCAGAGGATCGCTGTGCGCATACCGAATGGCCACACACATAGGCTCGGGCGAAGCCGCAGACATCGGCGCCTCCCGCCGTCCGAGCCACCTAAACGGCCCATTCGGCACGTACCCCTGCCCGTCCCGATTGGGCCACACCTGGATCGGAAGCCGCCCGCAGTCGATGCGGGCGGTTTTCGCGTTCGGAAGGGCCCGCCTCCTCAGGCCAGGTTCGACGCCGCGGGTAGGCGACCGCGGGGTCGGTCAGCACGTTGATCAGCGCCGGCCTTCCCGAAGCCAGCGCTCGCTCGAACGCGCCGGCCAGCTCACCCGGGGCGCGGACCAGCTCGCCGTGGCCCCCGAGCGATCTCGACGATCTGGTCGTAACGCGTCTCGGGCGGCAGCTCGGCGGCGACCGAGTAGCCGTAGAGAGACTCCATCGGGTGCTTCTCGAGCCCCAGATGCCGTTGTTGCCGATCACGCCGACGACGGCCACGCCGTGGCGCGCCAGCGTGTCGAACTCCATGCCCGGAGAAACCGAACGCCCCGTCGCCCTGCAGCAGCACGACCTGGCGCTCGGGGAGGGCCAGCTTCGCCGCCAGCGCGTAGCCCGGCCCGGACCCGAGGCACCCGTACGGTCCCGGGTCAAGCCAGCAGCCGGGCTCGTAGGAGTCGATCAGCCGTCCGGCGAACGAGACGAAGTCGCCGCCGTCGCCGATCGACGATCGCGTCGCGGTCGAGCAGCGGCGCCAGCTCGGCGTAGACCCGCATCGGGTGAAGCGGCGACGCGGCGGATCGCTCGAGGCCCTCGCGCTCCTCGCCGCGGCGCGCCTGCTCGGCCTCGCGCAGCGCGTCGAGCCAGGCGCCGCGCTCCGGCGGCCAGGTCCTGCGCCGCACGCGGCGCTCGAGCGTCGCCGAGCGTGCCGGGCAGCGCACCGTAGAGCTCGGCGGTGACCGGCGCGCGGATGGTCGCGCGCCGGCTCGGCGGTGTCGATCACGACGATCTCGGCGTCCGGCGCCGAAGGCCGCGCCGAAGCCGAGGCGGAAGTCAAGCGGAACGCCGATCACCAGCGCCACGTCGGCGCCGTTCAGAGCCGTGGCTCCGCGCGCGGGAGAAGCACAGTTCGTGGTCGGCGGGCAGGCAGCCACGGGCCAGGCCGTTGAGGAACACGGGGATCTGCAGCTGCTTCGGCCAGCGCCCGCAGCGCCGCCTCGCCGCGGCCCCAGTAGAGGCCGGTGCCGGCCATGATCACGGGGCGCTCGGCGTCGCGCAGCAGCGTCGCGGCGCGCTGCGACCTCGGCCTGATCCGCGCCCGCTGCCTCCCAGGCGTCGAGCGCCGGGCCGGGCTTGCCTCCAGCTCGGCGCCCGGCGAGAACACATGATCCAGCGGGAAGTCCAGGAACGCCGGGCCTCCGGGCGGCGCCATGGCGGCGGCGATCGCCTGGTCGACGAGCGTCCTGGATCTCGTCGGCCGAATCTGCGGTGGCGGCGAGCTTGACCAGCGGGCGCACGAACGGCACGTGGTCGATCTCCTGCAGCGAGCCCTGCCCCCAGCGCATCTGCGGGGCCCGCCCTCCCAGGACCAGCATCGGGGACTGATTCTGGGCGGCCGAGGCCATCGCGCTCATGCCGTTGGTGACCCCCGGCCCGGCCGTCAGCGCGCACACCCCGAGCCGACGGGTGACCTTCGACCAGCCCTCGGCGGCAAACGCGGCCGTCTGCTCATGGCGAACGTCGACGATCTCGATCCCCTCGGCGCGGCAGCCGTCGAAGATCGAGAACAGGTGCCCCCCCGAAAGGGTGAAAAGCTTGCTCGACACCGTGGGCCTTGAGGCGCCGGGCGATCAGTCTTCCCCCGTGGAGTCGTTCCTCCGCCTCGCTCAGCGACATCGGCGGAAATTAACATGCGCCGAAGGATCGGGTCGTAGGATCGGATTTCGTTCCGAGGCGAAAGGAGAATCCAGCATGACCTTTTCGCAGAACCCGCAGGACCACGTGCAGTTCGACCATCTGTGCGCGCAGGTCGAGGACTACGAGCCGCTCCCCGAGCTGGTGCCCGGACCGCGTGACACCACTCCCAACCTCGGCTCCGGCGATCAGAGCGAGTCGATCGACGCCGAGATCCTCGCCGGACTCGTCTCACCCTGACCCGGCGGCCATCGCGTTGACGACGGCCCCGGCCAGGATGATCAGCGCCACGACGTAGAACCAGCCGAGCACGATCACCACGAACACGACCGTGGTGCCGAACTTGGCGATCGTGGAGATCGAGCTCAGATAGAGGGGGAAGGCCACGTCGACGATGCCGATCGCCACCGTCGCTCCCAGTGCGCCGGGCCACACGGCCCGCCACGGGAGGCGGCGGGTGGGGACGGTGGAGTAGATCACCGACAGGCAGCCGAACAGGATGGCCAGGCTGCCGGCCAGCGAGACCACGTAGACGAGATCGGTGACCCGGGCCAGATCGAGCGGCAGCTGGCTGGCGCCGGCCTTGAGCACCGACTGCAGGGCGGGGATCGCCACGGTGGCGATCATGAACAGCAGCACCAGGCCGACCATCACCACGCCGAAGCGCTTCTGGGCCAGCCAGGGCCGGGACGGACATCCGTAGATGCGGCTGAACGACGTATCCAGCGCACCCCAGAACGAGGAGGCCAGCCACAGGCTGGCGATCAGCGCCAGCACCCCGGTGCTGGTCGTGGAGCGAGACACCTGATCCAGCAGGGAGTCAAGCGTGCGCTGAGTGCTGCCCGGGAAGATGTCCTGCAGATCGACGACGACCGAGTGGGTGATACTCGTGTCGGACACGATGTGGCCGGCGATGAACAGCCCGAGCAGCGCCACCGGGATCACCCCCAGCAGCATGTTGTAGGCCAGCATCGCCGACAGCCCGGTGATGTTGGAGTTCCAGGCCAGCTTCCAGAACCGGCGCAGGCGCCCCGGCGTGGCCCGGGCGTGACGGCTGGCGTGGCGGCGCACCCGCCGCCCCCGGCGCGGCGTCACCGCCGGCTCAGCCGGCGTCGGAGACGCCTCTCCACTGACAGGCATGCTCTTGAGTGTCGCGGATAACCACTCGACCCGTGCCACGCGCTGGTCGGGGAGCGATGGATCACATGGCCCCTATAGGGGCACTTTGATCCATCGGCGTTTAAACGGGCTGCGCCAACTCGCTCGCCGCGGCGACGATAGCCGCGCCGGGCAGCGCCTGCAGACCGTGGAACCAGCGGCGCCCGACCCGGACGACGGGGGTGCTGATCACCCCGTGGCGCCTCAGCCCCGCAGCGGTGGCCTCCAGGGCGGGATCGAAGCGGTCGCCGTCAGCGGCGCGGGCCGCCTCGCGGCGTCCCAGTCCGGCCACATCTGCGGCCTCGGCGATCAGCTGCGGGTCGTCGAGCTCGTAGCCGCCGCAGAAGATCAGCCGCGCCGCGGCCAAACCGAAGCGGGCGCCGGCTCCGTGCTCGGCAGCCAGGCAGGCCGCGCGGGTGAGGGGCCGGGGATCGGCCAGCGGATCATCGGGCATCTCCAGCGGCAGGCGCAGGGCATGCGCCTCACCTCGGGCAGCGCTGATCAGATTCTCGCCGGTCTCGCCCAGGGGCAGGACCGGGATCCAATCCACCTCACCCAGGGTCCGTTCAACCCGCTCGGCGACCAGATACGAGATCGGGCACCCGGGGGCGAAGAAGAACGCCAGCGAGCCGCTCGAGGCTCGGGACGTACGCGACCGGTCGGCCAGGCGCTGAGATAGGGAGATCAGTTCACCCACACTCGCCTTGTCGGGCCCCCGGCGCGATCCCTGGCGTCGAGGGTGTCGCCACTCATACTTTTGTCGGTTAACCCCCACCCCATCCGTTAGACTGACTTTTCGTAGTTCCGTCGCCACGGACTTCTGACCGGAGATGGTGCAGTGCCACAGGTTCCCCCGCCAAAGCGGCATCCATACGACCAGTGGTCTCCCGATGCCCGGGCCCTGGACCTGGTGGGCGACAAGTGGACTCTGCTGATCGTGCGAGACCTGGCCGCCGGCCCGCGGCGGTTCGTGGAGCTGCAGCGGGTCCTGCCTGGCATCTCCACCGAGCAGCTGCGTTCGCGGCTGAACCGGATGGTGGCCGACGGCATGCTGACCCGCAAGCGCTACCGCGAGGTTCCCCCGCGGGTCGACTACGAGCTCACCGAGCGCGCCCGCGACCTGATGCCGATCCTGGCCGAGCTGGCCCGCTGGGGCTACCAGTGGGCGTGGAGCACTCCCCGCAGCAGCGAGCGCATCGACCTCGGCGCGATCTTCCGGCTCACACCGGGACTGATAGAGGCAGCCGGCGCACAGGGAGACGTGGAGCTGACGGTGATCGACGGCACCCGGGACGGCGGCCAGGCCGCCTACACCGTCTCGCTGCAGGGCGACCACGCCGAGGTGCGCGAGACGGCCTGTGAGGCGGCGGAGACCCGGATCAGCGGCGACGTGCAGGCCTGGATCAAGGCCTTCTCGCCGGAGCCGGACCGCGGCGGCCTGACTGTGGACGGAGACACCGCCCTGGCCGACACCGTGCTGGGCTCGCTGGCGCTCAGCGGCGCAGCCAGCGCCCACGCCGCACACGCCGCACACGCCGCCTGACCCGTCCTCGGACGCCGCGGCCCACAGCGCGCGAACCACAAGTCCGCGCGGCGAGCCCCGAGCCGACCCTGACTACTTGCTCGGGTACCTGGCGGCGATCAGGTGCGGGATCTGGCCGGCCTTGGCCCCCGGCAGCTTCGGCGCCACCCAGCAGGACTGCTCGGTGGCGGTGGCGGCGTGCTGGCCGCCGGCGTTCTGGCAGTCCCAGGCCGCGAAGTCGCCCTTCTGGAAGTCCACCAGCGAATTGAGCCACGTCGGCGTCGGATACGTGTCGCCGCGGTTGTTGGAGTCGCGGTTGGAGACAGGGCCAGCGTCTCCGGGCCGGTGGGACCGAACTGGCGCAGGTAGTGGCCGGTGCCGCCCCCGCCGAACGCGGTGGTGGTCGCCGCCAGCGACCCGGCGCCGTTGGAGATGAAATCGCTCACCAGCGGCTGATGGATGGCGAGCCAGTCGACGATCGGGTTGAGCTGCTCCAGCCACGGGCCCAGCGAGCCGAGCAGCGGGTTCAGGCCGTTGATCACATCGCGGGTGGCCGGCAGCCCGGTCTTGGCCGCCGTGATCAGCGGGCCGAGGTTGACGAACAGGTGGCGCAGATACGGCGAGAGGATCGCCACCGAGCGCATCGTCGGACCCAGGTTCTGGGCCACCGGCTCGAGCTGGAGGACCAGCGGGTTGGTGTTGTTGGAGAAGGTCTGCAGATCGGCCATGGTCAGCTTGCTCTGCTGCAGGAACGTCGGGAACACGTGGAAGGTCGCGGCCAGCGCGCGTTCTGCTGGGCGGTGGCGTGGAAGGTCGTCTCAGCCGTGCGGATCAGGTTCTGCAGCGCCGAGGGGTCCTGCGCGATCGCCCCGAACACGGTCCCGCCGTTGCGCACCAGTTGACCACCGCGGCGTGCTGGACGTCCAGCACGGTGAGGATCGCGCTGGCGTTGTAGGAGAAGGCAGGCAGGTTGCCCAGCACGTCGCTGAGGTTCTGGTCGTTGCCCTGGATCGCCGTGGACAGCTGGCGCTGCCAGGTCTCGAACGCGGCGCGGGTCTTGGGATCGAAGGTGTTGAAGATCTGATCCAGCTGCACCGCGGGCACGACCTGGGGGTCGGGCAGCATCGCACCGTCGCGCAGGTAGTGGCCGTTGCGGTGCCCGGGCGTGAGCTGAACGTAGGTCTCGCCGAGGATCGTCTTGGTGCGCAGAATCGCGCGAGTATCGGCGGGCAGTGGCGCGTACTGCCGGTCGATCTGCAGCGTCGCGATCGTGTGGTTCCCGTCCTGGGCCAGCCGCGTGTTGACCACGCTGCCCACGGACACGCCGGCGATCCGCACATCCTCCTGCGGGGCCAGCTCGTCGGCGAACTTGAACGGCACGCTGACCCGGTAGCCCTGCGGGTTGAACGGCATCGTGCCGCCGAACGACAGCCACAGGAACAGCAGCAGTCCGACGCACGAGAGCGCGAACAGAACCATCGTGATGACTTTGGTGACTGATGGGGAGCGAGTTTCCATGCGGGTGCGGGGCTAGTTGGTGGGGAGCTTGATCAGGAAGGGCAGCTTCTTGGCGATCGGGGCCGGTCCTGACGCGCCCAATTGGGCAGCTTGCCCTGCTTGGCCAGCGTGTAGGCGGTGGAGGTGGTGGCCGCCTGCTTGGGGCACAGGCCGGCGGTCGACAGGATCGGGGTGAGGTTGAGGATGACGGCCTCGAGCGGCGAGGACTGGAGGACCTGCGCGGCGCTGGCGCAGCTGGTCTGCAGGAACAGGTTGCGGAAGTCGCCGTTGGCGTCCTGGTTTGAGAACAGCGAGCGGGCGTTGTGATCGACCCAGGCCATCCACCACAGGTAGCCATGCATCGTGTTGCCCGGGTTGTAGCCGAGCATGTCGACGAAGTCGTTGAACACGTGGAATGAGGTGGCCAGGTTCGGCGTGGCCTTGGCCAGGTTGACCGCGGCGGGGCGCAGCGAGCGGATCACCGGGCGAGCGGCGATCACGAACGGGCGGACCTGGTTCTTGATGATCGGCGTCGAGGGCACAGCCAGCTGGCGCAGGGCCGCATTGGCGGCCGGCAGGCTCCGCGCGGCGGGCAACAGGCTCTGGGCCGCCGGACCGAGCTGCTGGGCGAACGCCTGCACCTTGAGCAGGGTGGCGGTGGTCTGGCGCAGCGTTCCGGGCAGCAGCGCCACGGCCTGGGAGACGTTGGCGTTCTCGCTGGCGAACGCGTGGAAAACGGTCGAGCTGGAGTCGATCAGCTGCACGATCTGCTGCTGCTTGGCGGCCAGCGCGCTGTTCAGGCGGGCCAGGCTGTTGACCAGCTGCTGCAGGTCCCGGCCGCGCACCGCCACGGCCGAGTTGACGCGGGCCAGATCACGGTGGGTGGGCTCGAAGCGCTCGAACACCTGCGCCAGCTCGTCGCCGCGGTTCTTCAGGCCCAGGCCGGCTCCGTTGACGAGCTGATCCAGATACGCCCGGCTATCGGCATCGAGCTCGCCGAGCACCTCATCCGGCGTCACGTCGGGGAGGCTGTTGGCCATCGGGATCGTGAACCCGGGCTTGGCCACCGGCGCGGGAGAGGTGCCGGGGTTGATCTCCAGGAACATGTCGTCGAGGCCTGTGCGCGGGCGCAGCAGCGCGGTGGCATCCGTGTGGATCAGATGCTGGAACTGGGGCAGGATGTCCATCCGCACCTTGGCCCGGCCGTCGACCAGCTGAATGTTCCCGATCGTGCCGATCTGCACGCCCGAGACGCGGACGCTCTGGCCCTGACCCGGCGTGATCGCCTGGCCCGTCTGCAGGACCACGTAGTCCGAGAACGGCGTCGACTGGAGCAGGGGGAAGCGCAGGCCCTGGTGGCTCAGCACATAGCCGGAGACGACCACGGCCAGCACCAGCAACACGACGATGGCCGCGAAGTCGGTGGCGTGGTTCTTGATGGCGCGGATCACGGCAGCAGCTTCTTCAGTCCGGATGACTCGGTGACGTTGACGCCCTGGGGAGCGACTTCCTGCTTGATCTGGGCGATCGCGGCCTTGACGGTCGAGTCCAAGAGTGCGGTGCCACCCGGGGTGACGCTGGTCGATTTCTTCGTGGGTGCCGGGCCCTTGGGGGCGGTGTTCAGCTCGGTCTGGGTGATCGCCGCCTGGGTCTCACACTGGGTGCCGGGCTTCAGCGGCGGGATCTTCCCGTACGGAGCCGGACCAGGCTGAGTGCCCTGGATCGGCGTGAGCGCCTGTCCGAACATGCCGGGCGAGAGTGAGTAGGTGTCCGTTCCGCCGGTCCCGAGCACCCGGATGTACGGGCCATTGGCATCGAAGTCGCGGGACTCTCCGGCCAGACCGGGCAGGTAGTCGACGGCCTCCTGGAAGACCTTGCGCAGCGGGTAGCCCGGGGTGCCGCTGAAGGTGTGGTCGTTGAGCGTCAGCTGCGACCACGGGTAGATCACGTTGGCGGCGCAGCTGGCGATCGGCCGGATCTCGTTCTTCATCAGCGGGATCGTCTCCTCGCTGAGCCTGGCCAGCGCGGGGATCGTCACGGCCAGGTCGGAGGTCAGCCCGCGCAGCTCCGAGGGCTGGACCAGCAGGCGCAGCTGGGTGATGTAGGGCAGGCTGGCGTCGATCGTCGGCCCGGAGGACTTGACGCCGGGCAGGAACGCCCGTGCGAAGCGCTCCAGGGGCGGGAACGCGGCGTTCAGCGAGTTGAACGTGGGAATCGCCACCGACAGCGTGTGGGGGAGCTCGGCCACCGCCGCGCCGAGCGCCTGGTTCTGCCGCGCGAACGCCGCCGCCGTGGTGTTGAAGTCGGTGATCAGGTTCTCGAGGTTCTGGGGATGGGCATCGACCGCGGCGGACACGGTGCCGCCCTTGTCGACCCAGGTCGAGAGGTCGTTGGGACGCTTGCCCAGGAAGTCGTGGGTGACGACCGCGGAGTACTTGTAGGCGGGTGCCCAGTACTGAATCGAAGCGTTGTAGGACTTGCCGCCCAGGTACACGGCCTTGCCGTACTGGTCGATCAGCGATTGCAGGCTCTGACGCGTGTTGCTCTGCAGCGAGGTGAGCAGCTGATCGAACTGCACGGGCTCGCGGCCCTGCTGGATGGGGAACGTATAGCCACTGTGCACGGCTGGGGCCTCCGGCGTGCCCGGATACACATCGACGAAGAAGTTGCCCTCCAGGAAGATCCGGGGCCGGATCCAGAACGTGGCGTCGCGGTGGATCGGCAGGCCGTTGGACTCGATCGACATCGTCACGTTGGCGCCGGACTTGCCGCTGCCCGCGCTGCCGATCGGGTTGATGGCGGTGACCGTGCCCACCTGTACCCCGGCGATCCGCACGGGCGCCCCCTGGATCATCCCGTTCACGTTGGAGAACGTGGCCGTGACCGTGAACGGATTGGACAGCGGGTTGGCGAACTTCGTGTAGCACCCGTAGGTGATCGCGACGATCAGGATGACCCCGATGAGGCCGGACTGGAATTTGCTGAGGTGGATGCGTTTCACTGGTTCGCCGCGACGAAGGGTGGCTTTTGGCCCAACTGCGGGACGCGTGTGAACGTCTCGCCCTTGGGCACGTGACTGGCTCCGTCCCACGTGGTGTTCTGGAGCCCGGGTGTGTGCGAGTCGGTGTCGAAGTCGCGGCCCTGGGGATCGAGGTGGTTGAGCTTCTTCGGGTACCCGCGCTGCCCGGTCTCGCAATCCGCCTGGCCGCTGTTGTTGACTGCGGCGCCGTAGACGGGGCCGTGGGCGTACTCCTGGGCGGTGCCGGGCGGCGCACCACCGTTGACCGGCGCTTCGGCGCCCTGGCTGCCCACGTTGTTCTTCTCCGGGGCGTTGCCGAACATCAGCAATGCGCGCTGGGCATAGCCGAAGTTCGTCTCCTCGTCGACGTCGCCGGCCAGGTTCGTGAACCAGTAGTTGAAGTCGTTGCAGACGGTGACGTACGGACCCAGGTAGCGGACCGTCGGGTTCAGGGTGTTGACGGTGTTCTTCAGGCCATTGAGGGCGACGCCGGTGCTGGGCGTCTGGGCCAGCTTCTTCAGTGCGGTCATCACCTGGTTGAGGTGCCGGTCCAGTGACGGGGTGCGGATCAGCGTGCGGGTTCCCGCCTCGATCGCCGGGTTGATGTTCGGGAGCGCCACCTTGAGCTCCTGGGTGGCGGGCGTCATGTATGTGCCCAGCGTGGCCAGATTGGCCAGGAACGGCTGCTGGACCTTGAGCGACTGGGTGGAGACCTGAAGCGTGCCGGGCGACTCCTTGATCGTCTGCTGCAGATCGCTCGGGCTGTTGGAGATGGCCTGGAAGGTCGTGGCCATGTCGGCGAACAGCTGAACGTTGGTCTGCGCCACCGGAGCGACGGCGCTGGTGAACGCGTTCAGCGAGCGGAAGAAGCGGGTGAGCTCGGTCGACGGCGCAGCCAGGTAGCGGGCGACCGGGGTCAGGTGTCCGAGCAGCGAGGGCAGCGAGGCGAGCGTGTCGTTGATCGCCGGGCCGCGGCCGGCGAACACGTCGCCGAACCCGACCAGGTTCTTCATCACGCCGTTGCGCGTCGGCCCGTTGTAGGAGTCATAGATCTGGTCGAGCCGGACCGGCACGGTGGTCTGTCTCATCGACATCGTGCCGCCGTCGCGGAAGATCTGCTTGGAATGGCCGACGTTGATCTGCACGTACTTGAGGCCGAGCACCGACCGGGACAGGATCGTGGCGGTGGAGTCGACGGGCAGCTTCCCCTTGGTGGCGCTCAGGTCGAGGATCAGCTGGGCAGCGGGCTGACCGTTGGGCTGCACGATCGAGCGCATCGACTTGACAAAGCCGATGCGGTCGCCGGACTCCAGCACGTCATTGCCCGGCACCAGGTCCGAACCGTTGGAGATGTCGACCTTGAGCTCGCGTGAGGGCACGAACGGCAGGCCCACGTTGGCGTCGTAGGCCAGGAACATGCCGACCAGGATCACCAGGACGGTGACAGCCCCGACGAGGACCGGGTTGGTGAAAGCGGAGGGTTGGCGGCTGCGAGTTTTCAAGGCCGGCTCACGGAGACAGGAGGTAGTTGAGGAGCTGCTGTGCCTGGCTGGTCCTCGACGTGAGGCCACTGACGCCCGTTACGCCTGTGGCGCCCGTGGCACCGCTGGCGCCGCCGAGAAGCGTGCCCAGCGTTCCGGTCAGGCTCTTGAGCTTCTTCTTGAGCTTGTTGGTGAGCTTCTTGCCCGCGCCCTTGAGGCGCTGCTTGACCTTGTTGATCGTCGAGCCCACCTTGGAGGTCAGCTTGGAGGTGGTGGACTGCTTCTTGGCCGCGCTCGTACCACCGCTCTTGGGGGCGGCGGATTTCGTCAGCGGCGTGGGCGTGCTGGGGGTGGCCGACAGCTTGCAGGCGCTGGTGGACGGCCCGTGCTTACCCGGAGGCGCTCCACCCGGATCGGGCACGCAGGCGGACGGATCGGACGGATCGGTCTCGTTGACGCCCGGCTGATTGGGGCCGAGCCAGGCGTAGCAGGCGCGCGCGGCCGCCGCGTTGGTGGCCAGGTTCTGGGCCACCGACTGCGGGCTGGCGTAGGGCGAGCAGTCGGAGTTGGCGAACGCGTCGACCGCCAGCTCGTGGCCGTACTGGCCGTAGTAGCTGGTGGCCCCGGCCAGGTTGAAGACGAACTGGAGTACCGCTTCCAGGC
This sequence comes from uncultured Solirubrobacterales bacterium, assembly GCA_963744525.1. GTDB lineage: Bacteria > Actinomycetota > Thermoleophilia > Solirubrobacterales > Solirubrobacteraceae > Palsa-465. The sequence continues at coordinate 223,193 of CAVUTV010000004.1, forward strand.
CGCTGTAGCCCTTGCCGCCCGGGCTGCGCGGATTGCGCTCCGTGGCCCGCCTCTGGGTGTCCAGGTCAGGCAGGACAATCGACAGGTTCTTGGCCAGCTCAGGGGTCTGCTTGGCGACCTGCTGAAGCTCGGCGATCGTCGGCTTGGCCGCGATCAGAGCGGCCTTGCCGGTGACCGACGCCTTGCCCAAGGCCCGCGTGGCCGGCAGCGCCGAGTGCGCGAACCCGGGCAGATCGACGAACAGGCGATCGAGCTGAGCGGCGGCGGCGTGCAGGTTCTCCACCACCGGGGTGTTGGTCTGGGTGGCCGCACCCAGCTTCTGCATGGCCGGGCGCAGCTGCGCCAGGAAGCCGGGCAGATCGGCCAGGGTCTGCTTGAAAGTGGTCTTCTGGTCCGCCGTGTTGACCGCGGCCCGGTTCGCGTACTGGATGAACCGGGTGATCGCGCCGGTGTTGTTGGCCAGCGCGGTGACGACCTGGTCAGAGCTGGCGGTCAGATTCTGCAGCGTGTGCGAATCGTTGCCCAGCAGGTGGAGCAGGTTGTCGGTCTGGGTCAGCGCCGGGACCGCCCGGTCAAGTGCCGCCTGCAGGCTGGTGGAGCGTGCGGCCACGCCCGCGCCGAGCGAGTTGATGATCAGCTGCAGCCCCTGGCGCTCAGGCATGCGCAGGGTGTCGAGGATCACGTCGGCGGGGATCGTCGACTGCGTGTGCGTGACGGGGATCGTGGAACCGGAGCGCAGGCGCGGCCCACTGGTGCCGGGCTGGCAGGAGATGAAGTACTCGCCGATCAGCGACTGGGGCTCGGAGTCGCAGGTGGCGTCGGAGTGGAACGCCGCCAGCCCCGGCTGGGTGACCTGCACTGTGACCACTGCTCGCAGCGTCTTCTGGTCCAGATTGATCGCGGAGATCGTGCCGGCGGGAATGCCGGAGACCTTGAAGTCCGCGCCGGTGACCAGACCGAAGGCATTGTCGAAATCGATCTTGTACTGGGTGGTGTGACTGCCCGAGTTCGAGGCGCCGACGGAGACGAACACGAACGCGGCCACGGCGAGCAGGATCGAGGCGCTGACGAGGATCCGCTTCATGATCCGGTCGGCTTCTCGTTGGGGCTGCAGGCGTAGCCGGGATACGGGTACCAGGTCCCGCCGCGCTCCATCGAGCCGGGGCAGCGGTCGCCCTGGTTGGTGGTAGCGGCACCGGTGGGCCCGAAGATCGCCGAGCTGCGCTGGGAGGCGTCGGCCAGCGATGAGAGGAGGCTGAGCCCGCTGGTGCTGGTCGACGCCACGCCGACGATCGGGGCGATCCGGCTGAAGGCGCCATTGGCGTCATACCCACCCGGATGCGAGAAGCCCTCGAACCATCCGGTCAGGTCGACCGCGTAGGGCCGCGCGAAGGCCAGCTCGGGCGTGGAGTCGTTGAGCGCGACGGTCGATTCGGGGAAGGCGCCGCGGCGGAGCTTGCCGTCAGCCTGGATGTTGTTGACGGTCGCGTTGGCCAGCGGCACGCCCAGCCGGGTGAGGTCGGTGAGGTCGTTGTTGGCGCCTGGCTTGGAGATGATGTTGGCCAGGTCACGCACCGTCGGGACCGAGTCGTAGGCCAGCGGTCGCAGCTGGACGAGCAGCTTCTGCAGCTTTGGCGCCACCGGCTTGGAGGCATTGACCAGCGGAGTGAGCACGCCGAGCGCCGTGCGCAGGTTGACGAACGTGGTGTTGGCCAGGCGCATGAAGCCGGGCAGGTCTCCGATCGACTGTCCGAGCGCCACGTGCTGGGCGGCCAGCGCTGAGGTGGTCGTGTTCAGGTTTCGGATCAGCGCGCTCAGATCGGACTGGCGCGTGGAGATGTCCGTGAACAGATGCCCGGACTTGACGATGAAGCGGGTGAAACCGTCCGTGTTCTTGTTGAGCTCGTCGAATAGCAGCGTGGTCGAGGCCACGGCCGGGTTCAGATACTGCCACGCGATCTGCGCCTTCTTGCCGGCGTTGGCGTACTGGCTGGCGGTGCCCTGGATGAGTTCCTGCAGGCCTCGCCGGGTGGGCGGGTTGAGCGTGTTGAACAGCTCGTCCAGGTCGACCTCGCTGGTCGTACTGGTCTGGCTGATGAGCCCGCCGCTGTGAATCGTGGGGTTGTTGGGCGGCCCCATGTCCAGATCCACGTAGCGGTTGGCGATGCCCGACAGCGACAGCTCGCGGATGGTGGCGTGGGTGCCCTGGCGCAGCGGCGTGTACTTGCTGTTGGTGATGTTGAGGGTCAGCTCGGCCTCGCCGTTGCCGGTCAGCGCGATGCTTTTGACCGTCCCGATCGGGCTGCCGCCGACATCCACAAGGTCGCCTGGGACGATCTGGCTGGCGTTGGCAAAGACCGCGTGGACCGTGTAGGACGAGCCGCCACCGAGCACGATGAGGACCACCGCCACCAGGGCGATGACGACCGCGCCGACTCCGGCGACCCTGCCGATCACACTGGAATTACGCACCGTAGATCCATCCTCGGCCTCGCCACTCGCACGCTCCTCCCGCGCCTGACACCGGCGGGCCACGCTAGCAACGCGCAACTCACGACGTCAAATGTGAACCGTCCGCGTTGCACCGGTTTACGGTGAGCGTGAACATGCGAGTTCAGTGAATCGGGGAAGAGACGCGCAAGCGGCCCGGTCCGGTGCGTCATACGGACCGGTCTACCCGACTCTGGGAGAGAAACCGCGCTGACAGCGTGGAAACCTTCCCAGAGTGGGTCAGCCGGCCCGGCCGGCAGCAGTACCCGCCGCTCCGATTCTGTACAACCGCGTCCCCCTTTGGGTGAGGCTACTGCGGGCGCCGGCTCCGAGCGCGCCAGTGCTCGGGCAGCTCCGGATGCTCCAGGAACAGGATGTGGTCGTCCACCCCGGCGGCCGCCACGGCATCCCAGACACGCTGAAGAGCGCTCTCCAGATCCTCCGCCTCCACCACGATCTCGAACACGCCGATCTGATCCGGCTCGGTCAGTTCCGCGTCGGGCAGCACCTCCCGAAGCTGGTCACGAGCCTGGCGGTCGCGCGGCGTACCGCCGTGGAGCATGAGCATGGCGACCCGGACCGGCGCGGCGATCATTGGGCGAGCCTACGGGCCGGCAACCCGGTTCATCGGTCGATCAGTCGACGCCGGAGGTCGCGTAGCTGGTTATGGCGCCGTCGCGCACGGTGAACGTCGCCGTCCTGAACAGCTCCTCGCGCCCGATCAGCTCACGGATCGGCATCCTCACCCGCACGCCCCCGTCGTCTTCGTGCAGCTCCTCGAGGGCGGTGCGGACCACGATCAGATCGATGTGGGCCACCGCTTCGAGCAGCTCGCTGGCCGCGGGATACCCGCGCAGCGAGGACCCGTTGGGCCCGCGCAGCTCGACATCGTTCGAGACAAGCGTCCGGGTGGCCTCGTAGTCCCGTGCGTTGAGTGCCTCGTGGAACAGGCGCGCGAGCGCCACCGCGTACTCCCGAGGGGAGGTCCTGGCATGGCTCTGGGTCTCTTGTGTCATCAGAGCCTCCAATAGCCCGGGCCCGACCCGGATCAAGCATCAACTCGTGATTAGCGGGAGTACCCGGGGCGGGGATCGAACCCGCAGTGCCCTTTCGGACAGCGCTTTTTAAGAGCGCCGACTTTGCCAATTTGTCTACCCGGGCGTCTCGCGTGATGTTAAAGCGCGGACCGGAGCGCAACCTTCGCGCTGCTACGGTGTCCACACGGACGGACGCGGTCCGCGCCCCTGGATCACCCGTGGAGGTTTCTGCTCTCAAATACTCAGGTGGTGTCGGCCTGCACGGCCGATCTCCCCTGTTGCGGCTGCAGTCAGACGAGCGTCTGGTGAGCCTGGTCCGGCGCGGCAACGATGCCGCCTTCGAGGCGCTCGTGGCCCGCTACACCTCGCGGCTGCTGGCCTTCTGCCGGCACATGCTGAGCTCCAGGAGGACGCCGAGGACATCCTCCAGGATGTGATGGCCGCGGCCTACAACGCGATCCTGGCCGACGACCGGCCGATCAACGTGCGCCCCTGGCTGTACCGGATCGCCCGCAACCGCAGCCTCAACCATCTGCGCCGGATTCAGCCGCTGGGGATGGACTCGATGGACGTGCACCTCCATGACCACGGGGCCACCACCGCCGATCTCGTCCACGATCGCGAGGAGTTCCGCCTCCTGGTCGTCGACATCCAGCGCCTGCCGGAGAGCCAGCGCACCGCGCTGGTACTGCGCGAGATGGATGCCCTTTCCTACGAGCAGATCGCCGAGGCGATGGAGACCACCGTTCCGAGCGTCAAGTCACTGCTGGTCCGAGCCCGCATCGGGCTGGCCGAGGCCGCCGAGGCCCGCCTGCTCTCCTGCGACGCGGTGCGGATCGAGCTCGGCGAGGTGGCCGAGGGACTGCAGCGCAAGCCCGGCCCGCTGGTGCGCCGCCATCTCAAGACCTGCGCCCGCTGCGCCACCTTCGAGGGCCATCTGAAGGAGACCAGCCGGTCGCTGGCCGTGTTGCTGCCGATCGGGCCGCTGGTGCTGCTGCGCAAGCTGGCGATGCTGCACCTTGGCCACTCGGCGGGCTCAGGTGCCGGCGCGGCGGCCTCCTCGAGCGCCGGCGCCGGCGCGGCAGCCGGTTCTGGCGCCGGAGCGGCAGCCGGTGGAGCCGGAGCCGCCGCGGCCGGAGCCGGCATGTCGAGCGCCGGCGGCCTGGTGTCGGCAGGCGTCGCCGCGCTGGCCGGCAAGGCCGCGGTCGGGATCGCCGCCGCGGCGCTGGTGACGGCCGGAGCGGTCGAGGTAGACCACTCCGCTCAGCGCCAACCGGCGGTCACGCCTCCCGTCGCCACCTTCACCGGAGCGGGCTCCGGAGGCGCGGCGATCGCCGCCTCCCATCTCACCCGCCTGCCGGCCAAGCCCGCGCCGGCCGTCAAGCCCAAGCACGCCAAGGCCAAGGTCACGCCCGCAGCCACCGCGGCCACGACCACCGCCACGACACCCATCACCACGACGCCGACCACGACCACCCCCACGACTCCGGCCTCGACCGGCACGACGACCACGACCACCGTGACCACCGTGCTGCCCGCCTCGGGCTCTGGCTCTGGCACCAGCTCGGATGGCACCGGCGGCGCCTCGACCGGTGGCTCCTCGTCCTCCGGCGGCGCCTCACCGGGAGGCTCGGGCAGTCAGTCCGGAGGCTCCGGCACCGGGGACGGCTCCGGCACCGGAACCGGGAACGACGGCGGCACCGGCATGCCGACCAACCCCGCGCCGCCCCCGACGACCAATCCAGGCACCGGTAACGGTTCCGGGTCGTCCGGCGCTCAGTGATCAACTACAAGCACTTCCTTCAGGTCGACATGCGCGTCGGCCGGGTGCTTGCGGTCGATGACTTCCCGGAGGCACGCGTGCCGGCCTGGAAGCTGACGATCGACTTCGGCCCGGAGATCGGGACCAAGCGCTCCTCGGCCCAGGTCACCCACTACACGCGTGAGCAGCTGATCGACACCCTGGTCGTGGCCGTGGTCAACTTCCCGCCCCGGCAGGTGGGGCCGTTCATGTCCGAGGTCCTGGTCCTGGGCGCGCTCGACGAGCAGCTCGGAGTGGTCCTCCTGCGCCCCGACGCGGACGCCGCACCCGGTTCGCACATCGGCTGAAGCTCAGCTCGTGTAGGCGTCGAGCAGGGCCGCGTACGCGCTCTCCTGCCCGAACTTCCCCCGCGCCAGCTCCAGGGCCGCCTCGCTGTGGCTCCGGCGGCCCTGCTCATCGCGCGACAGCGCTCCGAGTCTGACCCCCCAGGCATCCGGATCCTCCGCAGGCAGGACGTTATCCGCCGTCGTCATCTCAGGCAGCCCGCCGCGGTCGGCCACGAGCACGGGAAGCCCGGCGGCCAGCGCCTCGAGGACCGAGTACGGGCAGGCCTCCTCGCAGCGGGACGGCGCCAGCGCCACGGCGGCCTGCGCGCGCACCGCGGCAAGCTCGCCGGGTGACAGCCACCCTGTGAAGCTGACCTCGGCGCCGGCGGCCAGGCGCCGCAGCCGCGGCTCGTCCGGGCCCCGACCGGCCACCACCAGCGGTACGCCGGCGGCGCGGGCGGCCAGGATCGCGGTGTCAAAGCCCTTCTCCTCCACCAGGCGCCCGGACACGAGCGCATGACCGCCGCCGGGGCTGCCGGGGGCGCCCGGCAGCAGCGCGGGCGCGAAGTTGGGCACCACGCGCACCTTCTCCGCCGGGAGGCCGTGAACCAGGAGCAGGTCACGGTGGGCCTGGCTGAGCGCGATCAAGCGGTCGGAGTGGTCCAGCAGCCGTCGCTGCTGGGCGGCGAGCGCCGCCGCGTAGACGGCCGACTCCCCCACCCCGCCGCGGCAGCGATGGGTGAGCCCGGGAAGCGTGTTCTGCCCCCGGCAGTCATGGCAGGGAGCGCCGTCGCGGTAGGCGACCCCGATCGCGCAGTACAGGCGGAAGTTGTGGAGATGGAGCACGGTCCGCGCGCCCTGGCGGCGGGCCGCCGCCAGGGCGCGCCACCCGAATCGCGGATGCAGGTTGTGGGCGTGGACCACCTCGGCGCCCATCCGGCGCACGAGCCTTTCCACCTCGGCGGGGTCCTCCCCTCCAGCCATGAGCGCCCTGGCGGCACCGGTGCGGCTCAGCCCGGCGCTGGAGCGCTCCAGGATCTCGACGGTGTGACCGCGGCGCTCCAGCAGCGACGCGATCTCGGCCAGCGAACGCTCCTCGCCGCCCTCGAGGCGGTAGCGGTTGTGCAGGAACAGGATCCTCATGACGGCTGGGGATTCTGGCAACGTGCAGCGTCATGGCCGTCGCGCTGCTCACCCCCAACCTGCCCGGGTACCGGCGAGAGCTGTACGAACGGCTGGCGCGGGACCACGGCGTCGAGGTCCTGTGTTACGGCGGCGGCGAGCGCTACGTGCCCCCGTGGCTGGCCGGGGATCTGGACCGCCAGCTCGCCCAGGCGTCGTTTCCGGCCCGCCGGCTGAACGGCGGGGCTCGCGAGGCCTACGGTCTCGGGCGCCACTACGACGCCGTGATCGCCCCCTATGGCGGCGGCGAGATCCTGCCCGCCGCCTACCTCGGCGCCCACCGTCATCGCCGGCCGTTCATCCTCTGGGCCTCGGTCTGGGCACAGCCGTGGTCGGTGACCAACGCCGTGGGGCTGCCGATGACGTGGCGGATCTACCGGGGGGCCGACGCGATCGTGGCCTACGGAGAGCACGTGCGGCGGTTCGTGGCCCGCATCCGGGGCCGCGACGACGACATCTTCGTGGCGCCCCAGTCGGTGGAGGCCGACCTGTTCGGGCGAGTCGTGTCCGAGGAGGAGATCGCCGAGTTCCGCCGCCACCAGGAACTGCCGCCGGGCCCGGCGGTGGCCTACGCCGGTCGGCTGGTGGAGGAGAAGGGAGTCGAGGTGATGCTGGAGGGGTGGCGGACGGCGGCGCCGGCGGCCACCCTGGTAATCGCCGGGGACGGGCCGCTGCGCCAGGCCTGTGAGCAGACGCCCGGGGTTCGCGTGCTCGGCGCCCTGCCCCGGCAGGAGCTGCCCGTGCTCTACGCGGCCAGCGAATTCGCGGTCCTGGCCTCGGTCCCGACCCGGCGTTTCCGCGAGCCCTGGGGCCTGGTGTGCAACGAAGCCATGCACCAGGGTCGCCCGGTGCTGGCCTCAACGGCCGTCGGGGCGGCTGCCGGAGGGCTCGTCCGCGACGGGGATACCGGCGTGGTCGTCCCCGCCGGCGACGCCCTCAGCCTCGCCGACGCGGTCGAGCGGTTGCTGGACGACCCCCTGCTCTGCCGCCGCCTCGGCGCCCGCGCGCGCGAGGCGGTGGCCGCCTACAACTACGAGGCGATGGCAGAGGGGTTCCGGCGGGCTCTGGAAGCAGCCCACCGGAACCGCTAGACCGTGTGCGCCTGGCCGGGATCCAGCACGACGACGCTCGATCCCGTGGCCGACTCGACGTCGGACTTGAACGCCTCGGCGTCGGTCTCGATCGGCGGGAACGTGTTGTAGTGGCAGGGGATCACGGTCTTTGCGCCGATCAGCCCGGCGGCATCGACGGCATCGACCCGGTCCATCGTGTAGTGACCGCCGATGCACATCAGCGCCACGTCGATCGGGTGACGCTTCCCGACCAGCTGCAGATCTGAGAACACCGAGGTATCGCCCAGGTGGTAGACGATCGTGTCCTCGAAGTTGATGAGCAGGCCGGCCGGCGTGTTGGCCGTGCCCTTGGGGGTCGTCGAGGTGTGCCAGGCGGGGACGAGCTTAGCCCAGCCCCAGTCGAACTTGACGGTGCCACCGAGGTTCGGGTCCCGCACGTCGACGCCCTCCTCGGCCAGCTCATTGGCGATCTCCACGATCGCCACCACCGGAGCGCCCGTCCGCTTGGCGATCTCGACGGTGTCGCCGAAGTGGTCGCCGTGGCCGTGGGTCAGGAGGATCGTCGTCGCGCTCACGTCCTGAGCGGAGATCGCAGCCTTGGGGTTCCCGGTCAGGAAGGGGTCGATCAGCAGGGTCGTGTCGCCATTCGACAGCGTGAAGCACGCGTGCCCGAGAAACGTGATGTCCATGGTGTCCTATTCCTCCTAGTTCGGTTCTGATGGCGTGGGTGAGCTGTCGCCCGGGGTGTCGAGGTCCAGCTCGCGAGCCAGCTCCACGCCCACGGCGACGCCGACCAGCATGCCGAGCCGTGTCTCCTCGGCGCACAGGGTTCGCACCGCGCGCAGGCGCACCTCCGGATCCTCGTGGGAGATCGCCTCCCGCACGGCCGCATTGTGGGCCGTGTCGAACCAGCCGCCCTCCGACAGCGCGGCGCCGAGCACCTGCTGCAGAGCCGGCGCGGCCCGCGTGACCAGGTCCTGGGCCTGCTTGAGGCGCTCGGGATCGGCGATCGCGGCGATTGCCGCTTCGAGCTGTGGGTCTGCTTCAGGCACGCAAACGCCTCACCCGGGGTCCCCGGGGCGGTCTGGGCCGAGCTTCACGAGACAGGTTGCAGCCGGGCCAGGGGAAGGCCGATCAGCACGCCGGCGGCGATGCCCACGGCATCGGAGATCCAGCTGGCGTCGACCACCGCCAGCGGCATCAGCGCCAGCACGGCGCCGATCACGGCGGTCCCCAGCAGATCGCCATCTACCTCGCCGCCGTGGCGGAGATCCAGCAGGTCCGGGATCGCCCAGGCGGTCAGCAGCGCCAGCGCCGCACCGTTGCCACCCAGCACTATCTGGTTGGTGAAGTGCGCGCTGAGGGCCGCGCCTCCGGCGCCGCCCAGCAGGAACAGGAGCAATACCGGGAGCGGGCCGTGGCGGCGCTCCAGCAGCACCCCGTACAGGGCGATCGCCGATAAGGCCACGAACGCATATCCCGTGTTGTCGTAGACGAACGGGGATGTGAACACCCGCCACCAGTGGTATTGCAGCGGCGCGTAGGCGGCCAGCTGACCCAAGCCCACGGCCTGGGTACGCCAGACCAGGCAGCCGGCGATGCCCAAAGCCAGGAGGACCAGCGACGCGACCGGGCGGGCCTCGCCGCGGATGCCGGGAATCTCGCCCCGGCGTAGACGGGGCAGAGCCGGGGAAGGTGGACGGCGGCTCAGCCGCTCGGCGACTCGACCCTGCCGGTCGAGCTTGGGCGCCCGTTTGCGTAGCCGGTTCCCGCAGTAGGGACACTCGGTTATGTACGGGCTGACCTCCGATCCGCAGCTCTTGCAGATCACGAACAGGTCGGGTCCACCGGTGCTCACGATCCGATTGTAGAGCGGACGAAGCTGCTCTCTAAGGAGGGATTCCGGCCGCGTCAGGCCGCGGTGGCGACCACGATCTCGCGCGTGACCTCACGCAGGTCGTGGTTGGCTTCGTAGACGACCACCTGGCGGCTGGCTCCGTTCCCACGCGACAGCAGGTCGTTCACCGCCTCCAGATCGTCGGCCGACCCAAGGTCCTGGCAGCGATCCCGGACGCGATCGAGCAGGCGGCGGGCCAGCTCCCGGCTACCGACCTTGTCCGCCGAAGGGAGATCGACGAGCTCGCCGTCAAGCCCATGCCGGGCAGCCAGCCATTTGTTCTCGTCCAGCATCTCGAACGGATACTCGGACAGCGGCTCGCCCGAGTCGAAGTGCTCGCAGAGCTCGTGCACCAACCCCTGCACCATCGCGCTCAGCCCCAGCGTGTGCTCCACATGGGTCTGTGAGTCCATCACCCGGATCTCGACGGTGCCCAGATTGGGATGCGGGCGCACGTCGTACCACAGGTAGGTGTAGTCCTGGATCACACCGGCGTTGATCATGAATTCGATCCGCCGCTCGTAGTCGGCCCAGTCCCGGTAGGTGGGTGGAATCCCGACCCGGGGAAAGGCTCGGAAGATCGGCGTACGGCCCGAGGCCAGCCCGGTCGACCCGCCGCGCCAGAACGGGGAGTTGGCCGACAGGCCAAGAAGCACCGCCATGTGCACCCGCATCCCGTTGGCCACGTGAATCGCCTTGTCCGGATCATCGACGCCGACGTGCACGTGGATCCCGAAGATCAGCTCCTGGCGGGCGACGAAGCGCAGCGCCGAGATCAGGTCCCGGTAGCGCGGGCGGGCCACGATCCGCTGGTCCTCCCACATGGCAAACGGGTGCGTTCCCGCGGCTCCGATCGCCAAGCCCTTGCCAGCGGCCGTCTCCACCACCTGGTGGCGCAGGGCGCGCAGCTGCTCGCCCGCCTCGCGCGTGTTACTGGTCGGATTGGTGGAGATCTCCAGCACGGACTCCATCAGCTCGGGCTTGATGTCGCCGGCGGGAGCCTCCTCCAGCAGCGATTCGATCGCGTTGACCAGCTCCATCGTCTGGGCATCGAGGATCATCAGCTCCTCCTCGATCCCCAGCGTGTATGAGGGCCCCGTGAACTTGTGCTCCACCACGGGCAGCCTAAAGGTTCGGGCGGGGGTATCGTGCATAGGGCGGTCCCGGCGCAAGGGCTGGGCATCCGAGAGTTGCGAAATTTAAATTTGCGAAGGAGTGGTCGCCATGGCCGTTGTCGAGATGAAGGTGGACCGGATCGCTGAGCTGCTCGGCGATGACGCCGACGATCTGCTGAGCCATCGTTGCGAGACGATCGACCAATCGCTGCTGCACCTGCCGGGGCCCGATTTCATCGAGCGCGTGGTCGTGGACACCGACCGCAACAACCAGACGCTGCGCAACCTGCGCCAGATGTTCAATCACGGCCGGCTGGGCGGAACCGGGTACCTGAGCATCCTGCCCGTCGATCAGGGGATCGAGCACAGCGCCGGAGCCAGCTTCGCGCCCTGTCCGGCTTACTTCGACCCCGCCGCGATCGTCGAGCTGGCGATCGCCGGCGACTGCAACGCCGTCGCCTCGACGATTGGCGTGCTGGGCTCGATGTCCCGCAAGTATGCCCACCGGATCCCGTTCATCGTCAAGCTCAACCACAACGAGCTGCTCACCTACCCGAACCAGTTCGACCAGGTCCCGTTTGGGACCGTCCGGCGCGCCTGGGAGATGGGCGCCGCCGGCGTCGGCGCCACGATCTACTTCGGGAGCGACCAGAGCACGCGCCAGATTCGCGAGGTCTCCCAGATGTTCGAGGAGGCGCACGAGCTCGGCATGTTCACCGTCCTGTGGTGCTACCTGCGCAACTCGGCGTTCAAGAAGGACGGGGTCGACTACCACCTGTCCGCCGACCTCACGGGCCAGGCCAACCACCTGGGGGTGACGATCGAGGCGGACATCATCAAGCAGAAGGCGCCCGAGAACAACAACGGGTACGGCGCGATGAACGAGAACGGCAACGGCAGCTACGGCAAGACCAACCCGCTGGTCTACTCCAAGCTGACCACCGACCACCCGATCGACCTCACCCGCTACCAGGTGGCCAACTGCTACATGGGCCGCGCCGGCCTGATCAACAGCGGCGGCGCTTCCTCGGGCGAGTCGGACCTGGCCGAGGCGGTGCGCACCGCGGTGATCAACAAGCGAGCCGGCGGCACCGGCCTGATCAGCGGACGCAAGGCCTTCCAGCGCCCCCACGACGAGGGCGTGGAACTGCTGCATGCGATCCAGGACGTATATCTCTCCGACGAGATCTCGGTGGCGTAGGCGGCGACCGCCGCCCCCGCGCGGGCGTGCTCAAGGCCGCCCGCGCGGCGGCTGATAACCAGGCTCATAACTCTGCGCCGGTGCTAGCCTGCCGCACATGGCCGCCACGAGGATGCGTCAGAGCCTGGCTCAGATCGAACAGGCGTTCGCCTACGAGAAGCAGCTGGAGGAGCAGCAGAGCCAGCGGCTGCTGCGCCATGTGCACGTGCGCTCGCGCAAACGGACGATCGAGCGCGAGAAGAAGCGCAGCTCCATGCGCTTCTACCTCCTGGCGCTGTCCCTGGTCGCCGTCGCCCTGGCGGTGACCGCGGCGATGTTCGAAACTCTGTACCTGCTGCTGGCCTAGCCCGATCGGGCCCGGCTCAGCGACGCTGGCCGAGTCCCCGCAGGGCCTCGTCGACCACTTCGCGAGCGTCCTTGTCCTTGTCCTTGTCCTCAGCGGTCCTCTCGTCCTGGATTTCGAGATAGACCTCCTTGCGGAAGACGGGGATGTCGCGCGGGGCCTGGATACCGATCCGCACCTTCTCCCCCATGATCGCCAGCACCGACACCTCGACGTCGTCACCGATCATGATGCTCTGGTTTGACTTCCTGGTTAGGACCAACATTTGTGTGCCTCCCTGCTAGACAAACGCAATATCCGATTCCGTCGGGAGTCCTACCCGCACGGTTCCCTGCCCGTCGGCTTTGGGGCCTCCCGCCCAGCACGAGAATACCCAGGACGCAGGCCGTCTGGCAAGGCACAACCGCTCCCCCTCGGCGCCGCAAACCGCGCTGCGTGCGGGATGATCGCCGGCCAGCCGCCCGCCGGGCGCCCGGCGCCGGGGCCGCGACCGGCGAGCGCACCCCTTCGGCGCGTCCACTAGTCTGCAGCCACATGCCTAGAAGATCTTTGCGACCCGAGTTGAACCGGATCCGTGCCTGGGTGCGTCAAGGGCGTACCGACGCCTGGATCGCGCATCAGCTCGAGGTGACCGTTCAACAGATACAGGTGTTCAAGCGCGAACAGTCGCTCGAACCCAACGCGGACGCCGACGCGTCCGTGGCCGTGGCCGATTACGACGACGAGATCGACCTGCGAGCCGAGGATGACGCCCTGATCGCGGCCGAGCTGGACGCCGCGGCCGCCGCTGCCGCCGAGGCGGCCGAGGCGGCCGAGGCGGCCGAGGAGGATGGCGAGGAAGCCGGCGAGGACAGCGACGAGGACGAGAAGCCCAAGCGCCGGCGCGGCCGTCGCGGCGGGCGCAGCTCGTCACGCAAGCGCAAGCCGGCCGGCGGCCCGCTGGAGGCCACGTTCGACCACGGCGAGGAGGGCTACGGCCTGTGGCTCGATCCCGCCGTTCAGGACGATCCGGTCTACGCCGAGTACTGGGCCGGGCACCGGCCGGTTGAGGTCACGATCGAGGAGGATCAGATCGTGATTCGCCGGGCGGGTGGGGACGACGGCGACGCCGAGGGTGACAGCGAATAGCTCGACTCGTTTCGGGTCAGGCTGGGAGCGATGGATGGAAATTGCCCTATAGGGCCATTTTCATCCACCGCTCAGTGCTCTAGTACCGCCGGTTGTCGCGGGATTCGGCCTCGTCCTCAAGCCGGCGCCGGCCGCCACCATAGTCGCTGGCCCGCCTGACGTAGCGGGAGAACGCGGCGGCCCCCACGGTCGAGATGTCCCAGGCGGCCGGGTTGGACGGGGCGACTCGGGTGGCGATGTCAAAGCACCAGTCGGTGCCCTCGCTCAGGTACAGCCGCGCCAGCTCATCGGTCGTGAAAACGCCGCCCAGACGGCGTCGGAGCTCGTCCACCAGCGCCTGAACCACCCGTTCCAGGACGGCCCGGTCCCCGGGACCAGCCTGGGCCAGGCGCCGCTGCCCGTCCTGCCAGAGCCCGTTCAGTTCCTCGAAGCCGACCGCCATGAAATCAGCGTAGCCGGGGTCGGACGGCGCGCTTCCGGGGCGCCGAGTGAGCGTCAGTTTCCGGACAGGCCGGTGACCGCGTAGGAACGCTCGCCGGCCTTGACCATCCCCAGCGCCCGGGCATCACGGATGATCGTGGAGGGCTGGGTGAGCGAGTGCTGCAGTTGCTCCAGGTGCCTGTTCTCACGCGCCAGCGTGCGGACGATCGCCTGCTGCTGCTCGGCCTGCCCCCGTGTGGAGAGCAGCGTCAGCATGCCCTTGACGCCCAGGTAGGCCACGAGGGCCAGGACGACCAGCATCACGGTCCGGAAGGCGCGATCCCATTTGATCCGGGAGATCGGCAGGCGCATCGGCACACTGCGCGGACTCCAGGACTGGGAGTGAGCGCGCGCACCCGCCGGAGCCCGAGCGCTACCGGTGGCGCGGGCCGCTCCAGTGCGGCCGGAGCGCTGGGACCTCGATCCCGCGGTGCGGGCAGCGTGTGCAGCGGAGGTGGCGGAGCGGGCGGACGGCATTCCCGTGGGCCTTCGTTCGACGCAGCGCCTCTCCTTCCTCTGCAAGCTTCGCTGCGCCTGGCGCCATCCTGGCAGGCGTCACCGACAGAACCCCTGCGTGCGGGACCTCAGCGGCCGGGGAACGGAGGCTGCCCGGTCGTCTGCGGCTGGTCCGGGCTCGGCTGCGCGGTGCTGGCGGGGCGCAGCCGGCCGGCAGCGGTCTGGGCCGGACTACCCGGTTCCGGATTCTGACCCTGATCCTGAGCCTGAGACTCGGCTTGGCTTTGGTCTTGTCCCTGGCCCTGGCCCTGGCCTTGGCTGGCGCCCTCGCCCAGCTGGCGGAACGCGCGGCGACCCGGGTACCGGGCATCCGCCCCCAGCACCTCCTCGATTCGCAGCAGCTGGTTGTACTTGGCCACCCGGTCCGAGCGCGACGGAGCTCCGGTCTTGATCTGGCCACACCCGGTGGCCACCGCCAGGTCGGCGATCGTCACATCCTCGGTCTCCCCCGAGCGATGCGACATGACGGCGGTATAGCCGGCCTCCCGGGCCATCGCGACGGCCGACAGCGTTTCGGTCAGCGTCCCGATCTGGTTGACCTTGATCAGGATCGAGTTCGCCACCCCGGAGTCGATCCCCCGCTTGAGGCGGTCGGTGTTGGTCACGAACAGGTCATCGCCGACCAGCTGCATGCGGTTGCCCAGCCGCTGGGTCAGCTTGCCCCACCCGACCCAGTCGTCCTCGGCCATCCCATCCTCGAGAGAGATGATCGGGTAGCGGTCGGCCAGCTCGGCCCAGTAGGCGGCCATCGTGTCGGAGCTCAGCGTCCGGTGCTCGTGCTCGATCACATAGGCGCCGTTGCGGTACAGCTCCGAGGTGGCGGGGTCCATGGCGATCGCCACCTGCTCGCCCGGCGTGTAGCCGGAGGCACGGATCCCGGCCATCAGGACCTCCAGGGCCTCTTCGTTGGACTCGAGATCGGGGGCGAAGCCGCCCTCGTCGCCCACAGCCGTGCTGAGGCCCCGGTCGTGCAGCGTCTTCTTGAGGTTGTGGAACACCTCCACGGCCATCTTCAGCGCTTCGCGGAAGGTTGACGCGCCGACCGGGACGATCATGAACTCCTGGAAGTCGACGCGGTTGTCGGCGTGGGCGCCGCCGTTGAGCACGTTCATCATCGGCACCGGCATGATCTGCGCCCCTTCGCCGCCCAGGTAGCGCCACAGGGGCAGCCGCTCCTCGGCCGCGGACGCGTGAGCGGCGGCCAGCGACACGGCCAGGATCGCGTTGGCGCCCAGGCGGGCCTTGTTGGGCGTGCCGTCGAGGCTGATCAGCGCCCGGTCGAGCGCCGCCTGAGCGGCGGCGTCCATCCCGCGCACCGCCGTGGCGATCTCGCCATTGACGTTCTCGACCGCCCTGCTGACGCCCTTGCCCATCCAGTCCTTGCCGCCGTCGCGCAGCTCAACGGCCTCGAACTCCCCAGTGGACGCGCCCGAGGGAACCGCGGCGCGTCCCCACGCTCCGGAGCGCACGCTCAGTTCCACCTCCACGGTGGGATTCCCGCGGCTGTCCAGGATCTGGCGGGCGTGAACGTGTTCGATCTGGCTCATGGTTTCGGCGGGTCTCCTTCGCTCAAACGGGCACGTGCGTAGTACGCGAGCTGTCCATCGGGAGGCAGATCGTTCCAGTTTCGCCCTTCCGACGCTGCGAGATCAACTCCCGCCTGCACCCGACCGCGGAATCGATCGGCCGCCGCACGCAGCGCCAGCTCCGGGTCGACCTTCAGTTTCCGGGCCGCGTTGACGGCCGCAAATAGCACGTCACCGACCTCGTGGAAGCGTTCATCCGGCGTGCCGGCCGCCCGCAGCTCGTCAACCTCATCGGCGATCGATTGCAGCGGTTGCTCGACTCCCTCGAAGTCAAAGCCGCTGGAGGCGGCCCGGCGCTGCACCTTGCGGGCATACAGCGGGCCGGGCAGGTTCTCCGGCACCTCCCCGAACACTCCCGGCTCGCGCCCGGCTTCGGTGGCCTTGATCGCGTCCCAGTTGCGCAGCACCTCCCCCGCGTCAGCGACCTCGGTCTCAGCGAACACATGCGGATGGCGGCGGATCAGCTTCTCGGTGATGTGCCCGGCCACCTGGGCCAGGTCGCCGGCTCCTCGCTCCTCCAGCAGCAGCGACAGGAAGTGAACCTGGAACAGCACGTCGCCCAGCTCGTCGAGCAGCTTGGCGTCGTCCCGGCGGTGCGCGGCGTCGGCCAGTTCGTAGGCCTCCTCCAGCGTGTGCGGGACGATCGTGCGCTCGTCCTGCTCCCGGTCCCAGGGACACTCGCGACGCAGCCGGCGCGTGATCTGATCCAGGCGCTGGAGCGCCTCGCCGATCTCCGGGCCGTCGACGCTCACGGCCTGCGGGTCACCGGCTAACCAGTCGTGCTGGTTGACGAGGCGGTGCCCGTCGCCGAACCGCTTGAACCCGCGGGGCTCGTCGAAGTCGCCTTCGGCGCCTTGTAGCCCGAGCAGTCAGCCATCGAGTAGGTCGAGAGGCAGAGCGTCTTCTTGCCCCAGTACTTCTTGGCCTGCGCGTTGATCGCGTTGGTCGCCTGCGTCGCGTATTGCTGGGTGAGACCCTGCTTGATCTCCGCGGTCGCCTTGGCCAGCGGCATCTTGGCGGAGGGCGTGATCTTAATGACGTCCACCACGTACCAGCCGAAGGTGCCGTGCACCGGCCCGACGATCTTGTTCACCGGTGAGCTGAAGGCCACCACGTTCAGCGCGTGCTCCTCCTCACCGTTGGTGATGCTGGTGAGCAGGCCGCCGTTGTTCTTGGTGGCTGTATCGACCGAGTACTTCTTGGCCACCTTCTGCCAGCTCTGGCCTGACTTCAGCGCCGTGTAGGCGGCCTGCGCCTGGCTCTTGCTGTTGGTGCGAACGATCCGCAGATTGCGAGTCTCAGGGCTGCCGAACTGTGAGGCGTGCGCCTTGTAGTAGGCGGAGATCACAGCCGGGGTGACCTTCTTGGTCTCCTTGGCGACCAGGGCCTTGTAGAGCTCGTTGACGCGGACGCGGTAATGGATGTCCGAGAGCGTCTGACCGGTCTCCTTGAGGAACGCGGCGAGCGCCGTGGGGGTCGTCAGGCTGCTCGACTTCTCGGCCTGCGTGAAAGCTGCGCTGAGCTGAGCCGGGGTCAGCGTGACGTGGAGCTTGTGGGCCAGCAGCTGGTACCAGTAGGACTTGATCAGGAAGTCCATGACGGTGCTGTTCAGCGAGGTGAACAGCGTCCCGCACTCTGTCTTGAGCGTCTTGTCCGGCGTCTTGGCCAGCGAAGGGATCTGGGTGCGGGCCTGCTTGATGCAGCTCTGGAATCCGGGGGGATCGTTGGGCACGATCACCGGGGCGCCGGGCGTCTGGGCCGCATTGCCCTTGGCGGCGACGTACATCCAGTGGTTGAGGGCCCGGGTCGTGATCGGGTTGCCGGCCACCGCGGCCACCGAGCCGCTGGGCACGCCACTGCTGCCGCAACCCGCCACAGCGAGTGCGAGCACAAAAAAGGCGCCAAGCGCCGCGAGCTTCCTGGATAGGTGCATCGGCGGTCGATGGTAGCGGCCAAACTTGTTATGGGTCGTTAGACCGGGAGGTTCTTACCGGGCTCTTCACCCGGCCCTCCCGGATCCGCCCCAACCGCCGGTTCAGGCCGCTTCCTGGGTGACCGCCAGCAGGACATCGGCTGCCCGCACCACGGCCGGGAAGCGTTTGACGGGGTCGTCGGGGACCCGGACGGACAGCTGGGACTTGCCGGATTCGTAGAGCGCCTCAGGGATCTCGGCCCGGATCTTCTTGGCCCGGACGCTGTCCAGCTCGATCGGCGTGACGGCCAGCCGTCCACCCCTGAAGGTGACCGTCTGCGCCCCCGCCTGGCCCAGCTTGATCCTGGCCGTTTGCAGGGAAATCAGGTTCTCCAGAGGGACGGGCAGCTCCCCGAAGCGGTCCTCCAGCTCCTCACGCAGGACCTCCAGATCGGCCACCTCGCGGGCGGCGGCGATCCGCCGGTGCACGTCGACCTTGGCCTGTTCATAGGGGATGTAATCGGCCGGCACATAGGCGTCGACGTTGATGTCAAGCCGCACCGGCTCCCAGTCCTCGTCCCTGTCGGCGCCCTCCTCGCTGGACAGGGCCTGTACGGCCTCGTCGAGCATCTGCATGTACAGCTCGAAGCCGAGTGCCGCCACGTGCCCGGACTGCTCGTCGCCCAGCAGGTTGCCGGCGCCCCGGATCTCCAGGTCGCGCATGGCGATCTTGAACCCGGCGCCAAGCTCGGTGTAGTCCGACAGGGCGGAGAGTCGCTGCGCGGCGTCGGGGGTCAGCGCGGCCGCGCTTGGGTACAGGAGGTAGGCGTAGGCCCGTTCCCGGGAGCGTCCCACCCGGCCCCGGATCTGGTAGAGCTGGGCCAGCCCGAAGATGTCGGCCCGCTCGACGATCAGGGTGTTGGCCTGCGGGATGTCGATGCCCGACTCGATGATGCTCGTGCACACCAGCACGTCGGCGTCCCCGCGCAGGAAGCTCAGCATCCGCCGCTCCAGCTGACGCTCCTCCATCTGCCCGTGGGCCACCTCGAAACGCATTCCGGGGCACAGGCCGCGCAGCCGCTCGGCCGTCTCGTCGATCGATTCGATGCGGTTGTGCAGGAAGAACGCCTGGCCACCCCGCTCGCTTCTCGCGCAGCAGCGCCTGCTTGACCAGCTCCTCGTCGTACTCGCCAACATACGTCTTGACCGGACGCCGGCCCTCCGGGCGGGGTCTCGATCACGCTGATGTCCCGGATTCCGGCCAGCGACATCTGCAGGGTGCGCGGGATCGGGGTGGCACTCATCGCGATCACGTCGACCCGCAGCTTGAGCTGGCGCAGGAGCTCCTTCTGCTTGACCCCGAAGCGCTGCTCCTCGTCGACGATCAGCAGGCCGAGGTCCTTGGCCCGCACGTCCCGGCAGAGCAGCCGGTGGGTGCCGATCAGGATGTCCACCTCGCCCTTGGCGAACGCCTGGACGGCCGCCCTCTGCTCGGCCGCCGGGCGGAAGCGCGAGACGTGCTCGATTCGCACCGGATAGTCCTTGAGGCGCTCGGAGAAGGTGCCGTAGTGCTGCTGGGCGAGGATCGTCGTGGGCACCAGCATCATCACCTGCTTGTCGTCCTGGACAGCCTTGAAGGCCGCCCGCAGCGCCACCTCGGTCTTGCCGTAGCCGACGTCGCCGCAGATCAGCCGGTCCATCGGGCGCGGCGCCTCCATGTCGGCCTTGACGAACTCGATGGCGTCGCGCTGATCCGGCGTCTCGGTATACGGGAAGGACTCCTCGAACTCCCGCTGCCAGTCGGTGTCGGGCGAGAACGCGAAGCCTTCGCGGCGCTTGCGCTCGGCGTACAGGTTGAGCAGCTCCCCGGCCAGCTCCTGGGCGGCCCGGCGCGCCCGTGCCTTGACCTGCTCCCAGCGGTTGCCGCCGAGCTTCGACAGTGGCGGATGCTCGCCGCCGGCGCCGACGTAGCGGCTGATCTTGGCCAGCTGGTCGACGGGCATGAACACCCGGTCGGTGCCCGCGTATTCGAGCGTCAGGTAATCCCGGGTGACCCCGGCCACGGTCTTCGTGTCAAAGCCCGCGAACCGCGCGACCCCGTGGTCCTCGTGGACGATGATGTCGCCGCTGCGCAGCTCGGAGAAGGAGCGCAGCACGCCCCGCCGGCGGGTGCGGCTGGGCGGCTCGGCGGCCCTGCGTCGGCGGAACAGCCGGTGCTCGGGGATCACCGCCAGGTGGAACTGCGGCGCGATGAACCCCTCCCGGAGCCGCGCCTGGGTGAAGATCAGGCCGTGCGAGCCGTTGCTCGCCGCCGCTGGACTTGTGGTTCCAGCAGCGGCGCCGTTGCCGGCGCCATCCAGCCAGGCCACCTTCAGCCGACCCAGGTTGTACGCGGCCCGCTCGCCTTCGCCCTTGGCCGGGAAGGCCACCACCGTCTTGTAACCCGACCGGGTCAGCTTCTCCAGCTCGGGCTCGGCATCCCGGATCCCGCGGGCTCCGATCTCGGCGGCCTGGGCCGCGGAAGCTGAACGGCTGGTCCTGGTCGATGGAGGACAGGCGGATGCGAGCGCGCTCGTCCAGGGTGGCGGTGATCTCGTCCGGCTTGACGTAGAGGTGGTGGGCTTCGGTGTCGTGGAAGGCCGCGCACACGTCCTGCCAGTGATCGGCCAGCGCCGGGGCGACCTCCTCCTCGCCGGCGATCAGCACCTGGGCATCGGCCTGGACGAGGTCCAGGAAGGGCCGGAAGTCCTCGACGGGGAGCAGCTCGGCGATGTCCGGCCGATCGGCGGCGTCCTCCAGCGCCGCGATCTCGGCCAGCTCCCGATGCTCCTCGGCCAGCTCGGCGGCCGGTGCCACCTCCACCTGCTCGGCCTCGCCGAGGGAGCGCTGGGTGAACGTCGAGAACCACCTGAGCGACTCGATCTCGTCCCCGAACAGGTCCACCCGGACCGCCCTGTCCTCGGTGGCCGGGAACAGATCGAGAATGCCGCCCCGGATTGCAAACTGTCCGCGATCCTCGACCTGATCGACCCGCTCGTAGCCGGCCGCCACCAGATCCATGGCGGTCTCGTCCAGGTCGAGCAGCTCGCCCTTGATCAGCGTGAAGCCGTGCGGTCGCAGCGACGGGTCGGGGACCTTCTCGCGTCAGCGCGACGGCGCTGACGACCACCACCGGCTGCTGTTCCGCCTGCTCGTCCAGCAGGGCGTCGAGCGCGGCGATCCGCTGCCCGATCAGGTGCGGAGGCGGAGACAGGTGCGACTCGTAGGTGACGCCCCGGCTCGGGTAGTAGCGCACCTTGCGGGGCGCAAGCCAGGCGCGCAGGCGGCGGCCAGATCCCGAGCCGCTCGATCGTCGCCGGCGACCACGATCGTGGGGCACTCCGGGCAGCGTGAGGCAGCGCCGCCAGCAGATACGGGCGCAGTGACTGGGAGACGAAGGCGCGGCCGCCGTCATCGGCGAGGCGGGCGGTCTGCGGGTCCAGGTCAGCCTGGTTGAGGAGCGTCGCGAGCATCCTCTACCGAGGATAGGCGCGCCTCCCTCGATGATCTGCTGCGCCGCGTCGGCAGCGCGGTCGATCAGGGCTTCCACGTCGGCTTTCGGTTCCCGGAATTTCCCGAGCACGTAGGCGGCCACGCGGTCGGGATCCGTGGTCTGCGGGCGCCCTACGCCGATCCGCAGGCGATAGAAGTCGGCGCTGCCCAGCGCCTGCTTGATCGACTTCAGTCCGTTGTGCCCGGCGAGGCCTCCGCCCAGCCGGGGGCGGATCTCCCCGAACGGCAGATCGATCTCGTCGTGGATGACCAGCACGCGATCGAGCGGGAGCTTCAGTTCACCGCGCGCGGGACCGACCGACTTGCCCGCCTCGTTCATGTAGGTCTGGGGCAGCAGGATGGCCACCCGCGGTGATTTGGCCCCGCCCACCTCGATGCGCCCGTCGGTGATCAGGCCGCGGTAGCGAGCCTTGAGCTGGGGCAGGTCCCACCGGGAGCGCAATCGCTCGGCGACGGCGAAACCGATGTTGTGCGGCGTGCCCTCGTACTCCCGACCCGGGTTGCCCAAGCCGACGACGAGCCAGTCGACCGGCACTACGGTTTTGCGGCGGCCGCCGAACGGCACGCTACGGGACTCCGGCTACTCGGAGTCTTCGCTGTCGCCGCCGCCGGACTCCGCGCCGTCGCCAGCGTCCTCGCCCCCAGCGCCCTCGCCCTCGGCGCCTTGACCACCGGCTTCGCCGGCGGTGCCCCCTCGCCGACGACCTCGGTCTCGGTCTCGATCTCATCCTCCTCCAGCTGAAGCCTGGGCGGAGTGATCGTGGCCAGCACGGTGTCGGCCTCGGTGATGATCGTGACTCCGGCCGGAGCCCGCACGGCCTCCAGCGTGATGGTGTCGTTCACGTCCATCTCGCTGATGTCGTGCGACAGGGAGTCGGGAATCTCGGTGGGCAGCGCCTCGACGATAACTTCGCGCAGCGGCTGCTCCAGCACCCCGCCCTCGCGGACGCCGATGGCGTCCTCGGCGCCGGTCAGCTCGATCAGCACCGGGGCCTGGATCGCCTGGTCCAGCCGGACGCGCACGAGGTCGATGTGAATCGCCTCGCCGTGGACGGGTGAGTGGTCAGCTCCTTGAGCACGACAGGCGTGCTCGTGCCCCCCTCCATTTGCAGGTCCAGCACGGCGCCGCTGTGGGCCAGGGCGCGGCGCAGCTCCCGCGCGTTGACTGCGAACGCGACCGGATCCTCGCCGCCGCCGTAGATCACGCCGGGCACTTCGCCTTCACGGCGTAGGCGGCGGGCGGAGCGGGAGCCGGCGGGCTCACGCGGTTTTGCCTTCAGGGCGGTTGTGTGCTGATCGGCCATGGCGAGGTCCGATGGTAGCGGGAAGGTTCGCAACCGACTCCCCGGCCGGGCAATCGTTCACTGCCCGAAGCTGCAGCGCGGTACGCTTCAAAGCGTGTCAGAGGTTCAGCTGCTCCTCTGGTTGACGGGTATTCACTTCGTCGGCTTTATCTGCGTCGGGCTGCTCATGCTTCCCGCCCTGCGAGATGACAACGACCTGCCTGAGGATCAAGACAGCGGCAGCTCTGATGACGGCTGGGGCAACCTTCCGGTCGGGCGTCCGGACTCCGGTAACCGTCCGGGTGGCGGCATCCCACTCCCCGACGCTGAGCAGTCTCGGGTACGGCTGCGTGAACCGGGCCGAATCAGCGAGAACATTCCCGTGCCCCAGCGACGCCCGATTCGCGAGCCCGACCGCCGGCCCGTGCGCGAGCCGGTTCGTAGTACTACTCGCTGAGCTCCAGGAAGCGCTCGACCGAAGCCTCCTGGTGAGCGATCCGCTCGGCCAGCCCGCGCGCGTGCGCAGCTGAGACCTCCAGGAAATCCTCCACGCAGCGCTCCGGGTCGTCCGACAGCGAGTACACGCGCGTGAGGTCCTGCTGGGAGCAGGCGATGCCGATCGGCGGCCGGCCCTCAGCCAGATTCCGAGCGCTGCACACCGGCGTGACGAACAGCTGCGCATCGGTGGCCACCAGCGCGGTGGGGAGCAGCCTCGGCATCGTCAGTCGACCGGGCAGATCCACCGAATGGTCGACCGTGATCCCGAGCCCCGCCAGCTCCACCAGCGGCTCACGCCAGACATCGAGGACGATGTCGGCGCTGAGCACGGCGTCGCGCAGCAGGCGGGCCTGCTCGGCGTAGAGACGCTCGGCCTCATCCCTGTCCTCCGCGTCGGCCAGATCCAGGTCGCACGGAACTCGAAGCAACTCGCTCACAGCCAGGCGCGAGCCCGCGCCGCGACTGCCGGGGGTCAGGTAGGTCTGCAGCATGCCCAGATCCCGGCGGGCATAGAAGATGATCGTCACGGCTTCGCTGACCGGCAGCCCATCGATGCGCAGCGAGACGGTCACAGCCGAGGTCTCATCGAGCAGCGCGCGGCGCAGAAGCTCCTCGGCATCGCCCGACTCGAAACTGGGGTCTTCCTGAAGCATGGCTTAGCCTCGTTGTCGGCTGATCAGGCTGCATATTTATCCATTCGCACCGGCGGCAAACCATCGCCCGATGGCGTAAGCGCCAACGGGATGTCTGTCCAGGTGCACATTCTGGGTAGGCTCTGCACCCGATGAAGCTCCTCTACATGCCCTTCTCAATCATGGCCCGGTCGGTGGGAACCCGGCTCGGCAAGAGCGCGTTCCAGACCGTGTGGGAGCGCGTCGGCGACGGCGAGCAGCCGCCTTCGGCGACCGCGGGCCGGGTGAGCGTCCCCCGCCTGGCAGCCACGGCCGCGATCGAGGCCGGTCTGGCGGCAGCGATCGACGCCGCGCTGGAGCAGCTCACGGCACGGGCGTTTCATCACCTGATCGGCGCCTGGCCCGACAAGCGCTCTGACGAGCAGCAGCCGGCGCTCCCCCGCTAGATGGCTGATTCCACGGCCGCGTGAGGGCCGGGAATCGGTCCCACCCACCCGGCAAGCCGGTCAAGGACGCAGGGCGAAGTCAATACTGGAGGTATTGACGAGCCGAGGACGATGATCCGGCGCAGATCATCCGGATTCATCCGGCACGCGCGGTCGTTGAATCAACCATCTAGCCGTCCTCGGCCGCACGCCGGCCATCCCCGCCGCCGCGGATCACGAAGCCGCGTCCGGCCAGTTCGTCCAGCGCGTCCTCGAAGCGGGCGAAGTCCCGCTCCAGCAGGGCGTCTATCGGACGCCCGCGAGGCCCGTTGGCCCGCACCCACCGCCGCAGCACCGGTGCCCCGGCCCGTTCCTCGGCTTCGGCCAGCAGGCTCAGGAGGATTCGGAGCTGTCCGACCTGCTCCAGCTGCCCGGACAGGAGCGTTAGCGGATCGGAATCGAGGATCCGGCACAGCTCGTCCTCGGTCAGCCCGAGCAGGTCCATCAGCTGGGCGGCGCCGGTCGCGCTCACCTCAAGGACACTAATTGCTGGGGACGGTGACGTCGTGCAGCGAGTCGCGCCGGTAGACGCGTGGAGGCTCCGAAAACTCCGGCGGGCGCAGCGTCGGCGGCAGTGCGCGCTCGTCCAGCTCCCAGAGCAGATGCGCCGCCGCGCCACGGCAGCGGGCGATGTCCTCCTGGTCGCCCAGCGGCAGCTCATGGAGCAACTCATCGTTCTGGTCCACCGCGACCAGGAAGTCTCTGAGTGCATCGTCCAGCTCCTGCGGTGAGACGGGGAGCTCCACCCGGCTTCCGGGCTCGGCGATCGCCACGGCGCGAGCGGCGTTCTGCACTGCTCCCAGCCTGATCAGCCGGTGCTCGGTCTCCCCCCGGTCATGGCCCGGCATGTATGCCGGATGGATGCCGGACCATGCCTTGTCGTAGAAACCGTCACTCAGCATCCCTTCTCCGACGATGTTGCTGGAGGCGATCCGCCACAGCGCGAAGATCGCCACACGGCGGAAGTGGTCGCTCTCCAGGGTCACCGTGGTTCGCGATGCCATGATGGCCATCGGTTCGACGTGCCGGCCGTGTCTCCTGGCTGGTGGGCGCGAACTTGCGGCTCATCTAGCCGAACGGCTAGGTGCAATGGACCGATCGTCTAGTTCCGAGGCAGCCTTACTGATGTCACTGTCCGCAGCGCAACGGGGGCGACTGGGGGAAGGTTCGGAGTCTCGGCGCTGGGGCTGGCGTCGAGGCTCCGCAAACCTGAGCCACTCCGGATCACTCACACTGATTTCGGGCACCTCTGCGGCTTGCCACGGTTGACCCAGGCCGCCGGTGCGGGTTGAATCACTCCTCGGAGGGCACAAATACCGCAAGGAGGCTGAACCGGGATGAAGTACTTTCGCAGAGCAGCGATGGCGCTCGCGCTGGCCGCCTTGACCGTCGCCGTCACCGGTGCCGCCCAGGCGCGGGACATCGTCGTTCCCAACTACATGAACGACACGGCCTCGATTATCAACCTGAAGACGGGTGCTCTGGTTCATACGGTCACCTTCTCTACGGGTGGACCCTGGTTCGCGGACATATCACCGAACGGCAAGACGGCCTACATCACGATGTACGACAGCCACACGGTGGTGCCCCTGAATCTCCACACATACGCCCTGGGCACTCCGATCAGTCTGGGTCCGTCCAGCGGCAGCACCTACCAGGTGGCTATCGCTCCCAACGGCCGGATGCTCTACGTGGTCATCGGCAGTGGGCTTGTACCCGTCAACCTGAAGACGCACACGGCCGGCACGCTGATTCCGATCGGCACCAGCGCGTACGGTGTGTCCATCACGCCGAACGGCAAGAAGGCCTACGTGACAAGCGATGGCATCGGTGTGGTACCGGTCAATCTGACCACCAACACGCCCGGAACGCCGGTTCCGTTGTCTAACGCGACGTTTAGCGCCGTGACGCCGAACGGCAGGACACTCTGGGTTCAGACCTCGGACGGCCACCTCTACCCGCTCAGGACCTCGACCGACGTCCTGGGCTCCCCGATCTCCGTCGCAGGCTCAACTAACGGCTACGGGCTGGCCATCTCGCCGAGTGGAAGGATGGCCTACTACCTGGATTACTCTAACCAGCATGTCTACCCGGTGAAGCTCGCCACGCGGACCGTCGGCACCGGGATTGCGGTTGGTAACGAGCCGGAGTATCCCGTGATCTCTCCGGACGGAAAGACCGTGTACACGGCCAACTACGGTGACGACGACCTCAGCCGGATCTTCACCTCGACCCTGACCGTCGGATCGCCGATCAACGCTGTCGGCACAGGTCCCGGTCAGACCGGGATCGTGCCCAATCAGGGTCCCAGGGCAGCGTTCTCGGCAAAGGTGACGGGCGAGACCGTGCACCTGAATGCTCACAAGTCCCACGACTCCGACGGCAAGGTAGCCCTGTACGAGTGGAACTTCGGTGGCGGCAAGCGGACGCACACCAAGAAGCCCAAGATCACCCACAGGTACAAGCACGCCGGCAAGCACAAGATCACACTCATCGTCGTCGATAACGAGGGATGCTCCACGCAGCGGATCTACAACAGCCAGCAGCTCTACTGCAACGGCACCAAGGCCGCCCGGATCAGCCACAAGGTGAAGACCGCGTGAACCCCCGCTGAGGCGACTCGGCATTTCGGGAGGCGGCGCGCACTGCGCGTCGCCTCCCGGTTAGAACAGCTGGTTCTCGCCGCCGAACACGTCGCTGACCGATCCGTCGGTGAAGATCTGGCGGATGGAGCTGGTCAGCAGGTCGGCGCAGGAGAGCACGCGGACGTTGTCGGGCGCGCCGCTGGGGAGCGGGATCGTGTCGGTCACGACGATCTGCTCAAACCCGGCCGAGGCCAGGTTCTCCCAGGCTCGGCCAGAGAAGTTGCCGTGGGTGGCCGCCGCGTAGATGCGCCGGGCGCCGGCGTCCCGGACGGCCTGGGCCGCCGCGGCGAGGGTCCCGGCCGTGCCGATCATGTCGTCCACGAGCAGCGCGGTCTTTCCTGCCACGTCACCGATCACGTAGTTGATCGCCGCTACCTGCTGGGCCGGGCGCTCCTTGTTGAGGATGGCCAGGTCGGCGCCGATCTTGGAGGCGAAGTTCTTGTTCAGCTTCACCCGGCCGGCGTCCGGGGCGACCACCACCAGGTCCTCCAGGCCGAGGTCGGCGAAGTACTGGGTGAGGATGAACAGCGCGGTCATGTGATCGCAGGGCTTCTGGAAGAAGCCCTGGATCTGGCCGGAGTGCAGGTCCATGGTGAGGATCCGGTCGATTCCCGCCGACTCCAGCATCCGCGCCACCAGCCGGGCGCTGATCGGCTCCCGCGGGGCGGACTTCTTGTCCTGGCGTGAATAGCCGTACCACGGGGTGACGGCGATCACCCGGTGCGCCGAGCCGCCCACGGCCGCGTCGACCATCATCAGCAGTTCCATCAGCGCGTCGTTGGCGCTCAAGCCCTCGTGCGGGTTGCCGCAGGTGGGCTGAACCAGGAACACGTCGGCGCCGCGCACCGACTCCTCGAAGCGGCAATACACCTCGCCGTTGGCAAACGTCTTGGTGATCACGCTGCCCAGCGCCACGCCGAGCTTGTCCGCGATCCGAGCGGCCAGCTGACGATTGGCCCGCCCTGAGAAGAGCATCAGCCGCTTGTCGTACTCGACGCGTAGGTCGCTGGCGGAGGAGGACATCTCCAGCAGGCTCATGACCCCGGCAATGGTACGGCGGCCCGGGGACGATATGGCGCGCGTGGGCCGGCAACCCCGCTCTGAGCGCAGTCCGGCACCCCTACCTGCCCTCCGCCTCGTCCGCGCGCTCCGCCTCAGCCCGGGCGCGGCGGCGGTCCGAGTACCCCTCGACGTTGCGCTGCGCCGAGCGGGCCACGCCCGGAGATCCGGCCAACGCACCCGACGGCACGTCCTGACCGATCACCGACCCCGCGGCGGTGAACGCGTCGTCTCCGACACTGACCGGGGCGACCAGGGTGGTGTCCACCGACGTCTTGACCCGCGACCCGATCTGGGTCCGGTTCTTTACGTACCCGTCGTAGTTGGACGTGATCGTGCTGGCTCCCAGGTTGGTGTTCTCGCCGATGTCGGCGTCTCCGATGTAGCTGAGGTGCGGCACCTTGGTGCCCGGGCCGACGTCCGAGTTCTTGATCTCCACGAATGTGCCGGCCTTGGACCCGCTGCGCAGGATCGTCCCGGGCCGGAGGTAGGCGAACGGACCCACGCTGACCCGATCCTCGACTGTTGCCTCGACGACGTAGGAATGCAGCACCGTGCTTCGATCCCCCACACCGGCATCGCGCAGCGTGGAGTTCGGCCCGATCACCGACTCGCAGCCGATGCTGGTCCGCCCATGCAAGCTCGTGAACGGCTCGATCACCGTGTCCTGACCGATCTCCACCTCGACGTCGATCACGGTGGCGGCCGGGTCGACGACGGTGACCCCGGCCAGCTGGTGGCGCTCGATGATCCGGCGCTGGGCGATCGCCCGCACCTCGGCCAGGGCCCGGCGATCGTTGACCCCCAGGAGCTCGTCGGTGTCATCCATCTCGAACGCCAGCACGGTGCGCTCGTGCTCGCGCAGGATCGGCAGCACGTCCGGCAGATACAGCTCCTCTGGGCGTTGTCGCCCCGCACCTGTTCCAGGGCGCTGAGCAGCGCCGCGCCCTCGAACGCGAACGCGCCGGTGTTGACCTCCTGGATCTCGAGCTCGAGCGGGCTCGCATCGCCGGGGCTCTTGGTCTCCACCACGCGCTCGACGGTCCCGTCCGGTCCGCGGATGACCCGGCCGTAGCCGCTCGGGTCCTCGAGAACGGCCGTGACGATCGTGGCCGCCGCGCCCTCACGGGCGTGAAACTCGTTCAGCGCGCCCAGTGTCTCGGGCCGGATCAGCGGGCCATCCCCGAGGATCACGATCACCGGAGCGTCGGGGTCGATGAAGTCGGCGGCGGCGCGCACCGCGTCGGCCGTGCCGCGCGCCCGCTCCTGCACGGCGATCTCCGCCCGCCCCTCCACCGCCCGGCTCAGCGGCCGTTCCGGCGAATCGACGACAACGACCCGCTCGGCGCCTGACTCCCGCGCGGCCTCGACCGGCCAGCAGATCATCGGCCGCCCGCAGAGCGGGTGCAGCAACTTGGGTACGCGCGAGCGCATCCTGGTTCCCTGACCTGCGGCGAGGATGACGACTACGGGCGCGGCCACGAGAGGGCCATCGTAGGTGATCGCCACGTCGCCGTTGTCTCGCAGCCCCGAATCGCCGCGAACAGCAAGAAGTTCCCTCACCCCCAAGCTCCGGAGGGGGTTGGGGAACTAATTATCGCCCGGGAGCCAGATCGTCCCCAACCCCTCGGAAAGCCGAGGGGCGTGAGAACTTATTAGGGGCCCTCCGACAGGCTCACCGAGCGGCTGAGGCTGGGGAGCCCGGACTTGAACCGGGACTAACGGCTTCAAAGGCCGCTGTGCTGCCGATTACACCACTCCCCACTGCACGGGAACGTACTGATCCAGACGGTATCTCAGGGGGACCGGACGGACCGACTCGAGCCGAACCGCCGAACCAAACCCCTACCGCCGCCCCAGGGCCCGAGCCACTGGCGCCGGCAACGTCGGGTCAGCCAGCACCGCCCGGACGTCGGCTGGCCGGTGCAGTGCCCGCTCGGCCCGCAGGATTCCCACCTCCAGCCCGGCGTCTCGGGCGGCCGCCAGTCCCATCGACATCGAGTCGGCACTCCGCCACACCTGCTCCGGGAGGTCGAACAGGTTCGGCATCGGGCGGGAGATCGCGATCAGGTAGAAGCCGCCGTCAAACACCGGGCCAAACACCACGTCGCAGCCGGCCCGGAGGTCGTCGAGCGCCGCTGCGGCATGGCTGGCCCGCAGCTCCGGCAGGTCAGGCCAGGCGATCAGCAGAGGCCCCTGCCCCCGTGAGAACACCCGCCCCACGGCATCCGCCAGGCGCCCGGCGATCCCGTCGCCGTTCTGGGGGAACATCACCACGCCTTCGCCGATCAGGGGCTTGAGCTCCTGGCTCGCGTCGGGCGGGTCGTGGGCGACGTGGATCGCCCGCGGGTGGGTGTCGCGAGCCCACTCCACCGCCTGGGTGACCAGCGCGGTCTGCAGCGCCACGCAGCCGTCCTGACCGATGACCGGCTCCAGCGCGCGGCGGACCTCGCCGCGTCTCGGCGCCCGGGCCATGATCAGCACCGCGTGAGCGCCGTCGGCGGGCTCGGCTCCCCTAGACGCCATCTGCCTGGAGGCGGTAGACGGTTCCGGCCGGCCGAGGCGGATCAGCCGCCAGGGACGGCAGCGCCCCCCGCGAGGATCTCGGCAAAAGTCGCGGTGCTGCGTCCCATCAGCTCGACCAGCGTAGATACCGGCGTCGGTTCACCCGGCACGACCTCGTTCGCGTAGTCGGTGACGAAGCCGATCAGCCCGAAGGGCAGCTCGAGCTCACCGCACAGGACCGTCTCCGGACCGCCCGTCTGGCTGACCGCCGTCACGCCGCCCGCCGCCAGCTGGGCGATCTCGGCCGGCGTGTTGAACCGGGGTCCGTCGACGTGACCGTACGTTCCGCGGTCGCGGTGCTCAAAGCCCGCGGCCGCGGCAGCATCCGTCAGCGCACGGCGCACGCCCTCGGAGAAGGCCCGCCGTGCAGGATCCAATGAGCACGGGCCGGATCGCCGCTCCTGCGCAAAGAACGTGCACAGTCGACCCGTCGGGCAGCCGGTTGGAGATGAAGTGCAGGTCGTCGAATACGACCAGCGACCCCAGCTCGAGACCGCGATCGACCGCTCCGCAGGCCGTGCATCCGATCACGCAGCGCGGCGCCCAGCTCGCGCAGCGCCCAGATGTTGGCCCGGTGGTTGACGGCGTTCGACAGCCGGACATGACCGGCGCCGTGGCGCGAGACGTGCAGCACGTCGACCCCGGCATACGACCCCTGACGACCTCCGCCACCCCGTAGGGCGAGCGCACGGTGACCGTCTCGGCCCCCTCGAAGCCCGGCAGCGCATGGGTGCCCGAGCCGGTGATGATCCCGATCGCCATGAACCTAGCGCCGCACCCGACCGCCCTCGGCCCCCGGCTCGGTGGCCGGCCCGCGCGGGCGCCGCGATTCCGAGCACGCGCATCGCCTTCAGCCCCAGTGACAGCTTCTCCCGCCCGTCGGTCGACTGCACGTCGAGACCGGTCAGCTCGCGCACCCGCTCGAACCGGTAGCGGATCGTGTGCCGGTGGGTGATCAGCCGGGCGGCGGTGGCGTTGACGTTGGCGTCGCATTCCAGGAACGTCGCCAGCGTCCCCAGCAGGTCGGTCTCGTACTGCTCGTCGTAGGCGACCAGCGGGCGAACCGTCTCGTCGTAGAAGCGCTTGAGCTCGGCAGGGTCGCTCATGTAGGGCAGCAGCAGCTGGTAGGTGCCGGTCGCCTCGAAGTCCATCTCCGACACGTCCGGCTCGCCCTCGACCACGTTGGCGGCAAGCATCGCCTCGTTTCCGGCCCGGTGGAGATCTCGCGGGTCCTCGGCCCGGCGGCTGCGGCCGATCGCGAAATCGAATCCGGCCAACCCGGACTCCAGCTCGCGCAGGATCGGCTGCCGACACGCGGCGGCCGGCGCTCGCCGTCGGCGTCGGGTACGAGCATGACCACGGTCGAGGCCTCGGCGTCGCTGGGCGCAGCGATCGCCCCGGGCGCGACCGACCGGGCGCCCCGTCCGGCCACGGCCAGCAGCCGGCGCCGCCAGTCATCCTCGGTCGGGGCCCGGGCGTGGGCTCGCACAACGATCACCGCCGAGCCGGCGGACAGGTCGATCCCGAGCTCCTTGCCGCGGGCCAGCAGGTCGGCGCGATCGGCGATCTCGCGGTGCAGCAACGCCCGCAAAAAGGCGTCGGCAGCCTCCTCGGAAGCGCGCTCGGGCGCCCGTACGCGCTCCACCTCGGAGGCGATCAGCGTGGTCACCAACCGCAGCAGCGAGGGATCCGGCGAAGCGTCGCGGCAGCGCATGCGCAGTTGCCCCACGGTCGCGTCGGCCACCTTGAGTTCGACCGTGGTCACCTCGTCGGCGTCGCGCATCAGCGAGCGCTCGTCGGCCGGCGAGCGGGCGGCCACCGCCAGCACCGAGGCCGAGCGGTCGATCACGATCAGGCTGGAGTCAAGCGCCCTGGCTGCCGCGCGCAGGATCTCCGGCAGCCCCGCGCCGGCCTGCACCGCATCGGTGATCTCGGCCAGCGCCGCCAGGTCCGGCATACCGGACGCCGTGGTCTGGGCCGTCTGGCCTTCTCTCGCAGGCAACCGGTCAGCCCCGGTTCAGAACACCCGGGGCCACTCGACGACGATCACCGCGCCGAGGAGCACACCCAGCCCGACGAGCGCCACCAGAACGTAGCCCGACAGCACCACAACGGCGACGCGCTCCCACACGCGACGGTAGGCCGTGGCCGCGGGCACCACTATCAGGGCGATGAACACAGCCAGCCCGAACACGGCGCTGCAGGCGCCAACCAGGTAGGTGAGGCTCGTGTTGCTCACACGGTTGAATTGTGACGAAAGCCCGGTCAGACGGCCTCGGGGACCCCGACGGCCGCCTCCACGGGCACCACCGCGGTCACACCGGGATACCGCTCAACCAGCTTCTGAGCGCCCTCATCGGCCCGCGCCACGGCGTCATCGCCCCACCACAGCCCGACCACGGTCGGGCCCGGACCCGCTGACCATCGCGCGCTCGGCCCCGGCGGCCCAGACCGCCTCCAGCGCCGTCCCCACGGCGGGACACAGCGACACGCGCGGCCCGCTCCAGGTCGTTGACCAGCAGCTCGTCGGGAAGCCGTGCCCCGGGCCGGAGCGCCTGTCGCAGCTCCGCCAGCCGGTTGCCGAGCTCCTGGCTGGATCGCGGCAGCGCCAGCCGGTCGGCCTCCCGGTACACGTCCGGGGTCGAGAGCTTCTCTGGCAGCGGGACGATGACGCAGGGCGTGCGGAGCAAGTGCGTCGAGTCCCTCCACCATCTCGCCGGCGCCGGTGCCGAGCGATAGCCCCGGAGCCAGCTGGGCCGGGACGTCGGAGCCGAGCTCGGCGGCCACCGCCTCCACCTCCTCGGGCCGTCCGGGGGCCAGCTCGACGGCCAGCCTGCAGCGTGGCGGCCGCGTCGGCGGAGCCCCCGGCCAGCCCAGCCGCCACCGGAATGCGCTTGGTGATCGACACCGTCACCGGCGGTCCGGCCCAGCCCCGGTCCCTCAGCCGGCCGAGCGCCCGCGCCGCCAGGTTGTCGTCCGGCACCTCGGGGCAGAGCACGCGATCGGGCCCCTCGGACCGGGTCTCGAGCTCCAGCTCGTCGTACAGCGACAGCGACTCGTAGACGGTCACCAGCTCGTGCCGGCCGTCCGGCCGGGTCGGGCCCAGGAACAGGCAGAGGTTGACCTTGGCCGGGGCCAGCGCGCGCAGCCTCATCGCTGCAGGGCGCCGGCCAGTTCGACGAACTGCCCGGGACTGAGCCGCTCGGCGCGCACGTCGGCGCGGCAGTCCCATGTCCTGCAATGCAGCCCGCGCGCGCTCGCGGATGTCCGGCTCGCCGCGACGAGCCAGCGCCAGCGATCCCGCCAGCGCCTTGCGCCGGTGCGCAAAGCCGTCATGGACCAGCGCACTCACCGCCGTGGTGACTTGTAGTTCACCACGGCGGGCCAAGCCGAGCAGCACGGAGTCGACGTTCGGCACGGGCCGGAAGACCCCGCGGCCGACGGCTCGCAGCACCTTGACCTCGCAGGCCAGCTGGGCCAGCACCGAGGGCACGCCGTAGGCGGCCGTGCCGGGGGCGGCAGCGAGACGCTCGCCCACCTCGCGCTGGACCATCACCACCCAGGTCTTCAGGCTGGGGAGCTCGGCGATCGTGCGCAGGATCACGGTGGCGGCGACGCTATAGGGCAGGTTGGCCACCATCTTGTCGGGAGGCGGCCGCAGCGCCGCCAGGTCCAGATCGACCGCGTCGGCGATGTGGAGCTCGGTGTTCCGATACGGGGCCAGCTGCGTCCTCAGCTCTGGCTCGAGCTTGCGGTCGAGCTCCACGACGTGGACGAATCGAGCCGTCTCGGCCAGGCGCGTGGACAGGACGCCCTGGCCGCCGCCGACCTCCAGGACCACATCCTGGTCGCTCAGCTCGGCGAGTCGCTCGATCACGCCGAGGATGTTGCGGTCGACAAGGAAGTTCTGGCCCAGGCTGTGGGGGCCGGTCCGGCGCGCGCTCACCATCCGAACAACCGGTCCGCCGCGTCCTCCACCGCCTGCTCCAGCTCGTCGTAGCTCATCCGCCGCTCCTGCGCGATCGCCTGCGCCGTGCTGGTCACGTAGGCGGGCTGGTTGGGCCGGCCGCGGACGGCCTGCGGAGCCAGGTACGGGGCGTCGGTCTCTACCAGCAGGCGCTCAGGCGGCACCCGGAGCATCGCTTCGCGCAGCGGATCCGCCTTGGGAAAGGTGACGTTGCCGGCGAACGAGACCCACCAGTCGGGCTGCTCCAGGCATTCGAGGATCCGCTCCGGCATCGAGAAGCAGTGGAGGATCGACCTTGACGCCGCCGGCGAACTCCCGCAGCGTGCTGAGCGTGTCGTCATCGGCGGCCCGAGTGTGGATGACGACGCGGCTTGCCCAGCCGCCGGGCCAGCTCGATCTGCGCTTCGAAGGCGCGCTGCTGGGCGGCCGGAGGCGCGTAGTCCCGGTAGTAGTCGAGGCCCGTCTCCCCGATCGCCACGCAGCGCTCGTGGCCGGCCAGGGTCTCCAGGTCGGCGAGGGCGTCGTCGTCGAAGCCGGCGGCCTCATTGGGATGGTGTCCGAGCGCCGCGTAGACCTCGGGAAACTGGTCGGCGGCGGCCAGCGCCTGGCGGTTGGTGTCCGGCGTCGTGCCGACGGTGACGATGCGAGTGATGCCGGCCTCCCGCGCCGCCTGCACCAGGTCGGCGTCGGGCGGCTCGCATAGGTGCAGGTGCGTGTGGCTATCGATCACGCTTGGGGAACAGCGGCGCGAGCGGCTCGAGCGCGGGCGCCGGCTTGATCGCGCCACTGCGCCAGCGCGTACTCGCGGTCCGGCAGGTGCATTGCGTTCAGCAGCGTGTCGGTCGCCGTGGGGATGAACGGATGCAGGAGCAGGCTGACGACACGAAGGCCCTCGAACAGCGAGCGGAGAACCTGATCGAGCTCGCCGGCCGCGGCGGCATCCTTGGCCAGCTGCCAGGGCGCCCGCTCCTCGACGTAGCGGTTGAGCCGGCGGATCCGCTGCCAGATCAGCTCCAGGGCCTGCGTGGCCTCCGCCCGATCGATGAGTTCGGCGACCTGGTCTTTGAGACCCGCGAACTCGGCCCCCAGTGCCGGATCAGTGGCACCAGAGGGGACGTCGCCGTCCCGGTAACGGTTGATCATCGCCAGCGTGCGGCTGGCCAGGTTGCCGTATTCGTTGGCCAGCTCGGACTCGTAGCGCGCGGTGACCGCGTCCATCCCGACGGCCCCGTCTCCGCCGAAGGCGACGTCGCGCAGCAGGTAGAAGCGAAGCGCGTCGGTCCCGAACTCGTCGATCACCTCGAACGGGTCGAGCACGTTGCCCAGCGACTTGCTCATCTTGCGCCCGTCGGAGCCGAGCAGGAACCCGTGCACGAACACGTGCTCCGGCAGCGGCAGGTCGGCGGCGAGCAGCAGCGCAGGCCAGAAGATCGTGTGGAACTTGAGGATGTCCTTGCCGATGATGTGGAACGTGGCCGGCCAGTAGCGATCGGTCAGGTCCTCGCCGGGGCGGGCGTAGCTGAGCGCCGTGTAGTAGTTGAGCAGCGCGTCGAACCACACGTAGAAGACGTGGCTCGGATCCCAGGGCACGGTGACTCCCCAGGTGAGGCGGCCGCGTGTCAGCGACACGTCCTGCAGGCCCTGGCTGATGAACGAGCTGGCCTCGTTGTAGTGCCGGGCGGGCATCACGAAGTCCCGGTGCTCCGCGTAGAGCTTCTCCAGATCGCCCTGGAAGCTGGACAGGCGGAAGAAGTAGTTCTCCTCGGACTCGCGGGTCAGCTCGATCTCGTGGATCGGGCAGCGGTTGCCCTCCAGGATCTCGTTCTCGACCTTGAAGTCGGCGCAGCGCGGGCAGTACCACCCCTCGTACAGGCCCTTGTACACGTGCCCGTTGTCGTACACGCGCTGGAGCACCTCCTGGACCTTGCGCTCATGGGGCTCGTCCGAGGTGCGGATGAAGAAGTCGTTGGACACGTTCAGCTTCGGCATCAGAGCCCGGAAGCGCTCGGCGTTTCGGTCGGCCAGTTCCTTGGGCTCCAAGCCCTGGGCGCGAGCAGCATCAGCCACCGGCTCGCCGTGCTCGTCGGTGCCCGTGAGGAAGAACACATCCTCGCCTCGCTGACGCATGTGCCGGGCCAGCACGTCGGCCGCGATCGCCGTGTACGCGTGACCCAGGTGTGGCTGGGCGTTGACGTAGAAGATCGGGGTGGTCACGTAGAAGCTCATGTCCTATGTGAACACTAGGCGGTTTCCGGGAATCGCCTGGGCACCGCGAGACCCGCTCGCAAGTGTCCGTGCAAGATTAATTTGGACCGGGGACTAGGCTGGAGTGGTGGGGTTCCGAAGGATCGGGCTACTGGGGTGTTTGATCGTGGGGTTGTCGGCCCCCACGGCGATGGCCCACGCCGACAGCAGCACCAGCCTGAACTGGGCCGGCTATGCGGTACACCGGCACGGAGTGAAGTTCCGCAAAGTGCTCGGCGAGTGGCAGGTCCCGACCGGCAACTGCACGTCGGGCTCCGAGGGGTTCTCGGCTTTCTGGGTTGGCCTGGGCGGTTACAGCCTGAGTTC
The DNA here is from genome assembly GCA_963744525.1 of uncultured Solirubrobacterales bacterium. Taxonomy (GTDB): domain Bacteria; phylum Actinomycetota; class Thermoleophilia; order Solirubrobacterales; family Solirubrobacteraceae; genus Palsa-465. The sequence goes on from CAVUTV010000004.1 coordinate 260,498, forward strand.
GCAGGCTCTGGAGCAGGTTGGAACCGAGTTTGACTGCACTCCGAGCGGCGGCACGTTCCTCTCCGCGTGGTACGAGATCGTGCCCAGACCGCCGCGGACCATCCACATCCGGCTCTCGCCGGGGGACCGGCTCAAGGCCAGGGTCCGAGTGATCGGCAAGAAGGTGACGGTGTGGCTGGCCGATCTGACCACTCACCAGACCTATCGCCACACGGTCAAGGACCGCCACCCGGACATCACCTCGGCCGAGTGGATCGCCGAGGCACCATCGGAGTGCCTGGGGATCTCGTCCTGCCAGGTCCTGCCGCTGGCCGATTTCGGGACGATCGACTTCACGCGCTCCACCGCGGAGAACACCCGGTTCCGGTGGGGCGGCGTCGCCAGCGGGCACTGGAACTCCAGCCGCATCCGCCTGGCCAACACAAACGGTCGCCGCTACGTCTCGGGCAGCAGCCCGGCGGCCGTGGCCACGCCAAGCCGCCTGAGCGGAACCGGACGGTCCTTCAGGGTGACGTACTCCGGAACTCCGACTCCGGTCGGGGGCGGCGGCGCAACCGTGTCGTCAGTGCGGTCGAGGCCGTCGGTTCGCCCGCTGGCCCGGCTGGGCGGCTGACGCGGCTGGGGCCCGGTCCCACTTCTAGCGGCGGGCCTCCATGAACAGCGACCAGCGCCGCGTCTCGATCCGCTCCAGATCCGGACAGTGCCCCTGGCGGAACTCGCAGCAGCTCACGTCGGCGTATCCGAGCCTTCGGAGCAGGGCCTCCAGCGACACCCGGTTGTAGTGCCACCAGTGCCGCGCCGAGCGCTTGGCCCGGGCGCCGCGTCCCTGGAATACCCCCCACAGGAACGAGTCCGGGTCGTGGGGGTCGTACTGGCTGACCATCGCATCCAGATCGGGGACCGCGATGCGGAGAACCCCACCCGGGGCCAGCACCCGATGGACCTCGCGCAGGCAGTGCTCGGCCACGTCGGGGTGCAGGTGCTCCAGCAGGTGGGAGCAGTAGACCGCATCGAAACTGGCGTCCGGGAAGCGGAACTGGCGCGAGACATCCAGCCAGCGCAGGGGCCGGAAGGTCCCGGACCGGTGCTGGCGCAGGCGCTCGTCATCGAGCAGGCCGAGCGCGTGTAGGAGCCGGGGCAGGCCGGGGACGCGAGCCACCAGCAGGTGCGGGGTGACGTCGGTGTTGACCCAGCCCTCGCAGGCCTGGTCAAACGCTCCCAGCTGCAGCCGGCGGGTCAGCGTGGCCGTCACGACCGGGCCGTCAGCGCGCGGTACAGGGCGTTGGCCGCGCCACCGGTCAGCTCCGCGACGACCGCCGCCGCGACGCGAGGCTTGGCGCCTGAATCGACCAGCCGGCGCACCGCTTCAACCGCCGGACCGAGATCCTGCGCGCCGGCCGGCCGCGCCGGGCCCACGACGAGGACGACCTCCCCGCGGGCCGGGGAGTCGGCAAAGCGCTGGGCCAACTCGCCGGCCGTGCCACGCGTCACCTCCTCGTGGAGCTTGGTCAGCTCCCGGCACACCGCGACCTGGCGCTCCGGATCGAGCTCAGCCAGCACGGCCAGCGACGCAGCCAGCCGGCGGGGGACTCGAAGGCCACGAGCGTCTCTGCTCCCGCGAAGGCGGATTCGAGTTCGGAGCGCTTGCGCGGGAGAAAGCCGACGAACCGCCAGCGGTCGGCGGGCAGGGCACTGGCCACGAGCGCCGCCAGCGCAGCGGACGGACCCGGCAGCACCTCCACCGCCAGGCCGGCGGCCACACATGCCCGCACCAGCACGAAGCCGGGGTCCGAGACCAGCGGCATCCCGGCGTCGGATACCAGCGCCACCGTCTCCCCCCGATGCATCCGCCGCACCAGCTCGGCCGAGCGTTCGACCTCGTTGTGCTCGTGGTAGCTGACCAGCTTGGCGCTGACCCCGTAGCGCTCGAGCAGCACCCGCGTGCGCCGGGTGTCCTCACAGGCGACCAGATCGGCCTCACGCAGGGCGGCCAGAACCCTGAGGGTGATGTCCTCCAGGTTCCCGATCGGCGTCGGGCAAACGATCAGCCGGCCCCGCGGGGCGTTCTGTGCGACGGCGCTCAAGCCTCCTCGCTCTCAGGCCCGTGTTCCTCGAGCGCCAGCACCGCCGCGCCGATCATCCCGGCCTCAACCCCGAAGTGGGCAGCCACGATCCGCACCTCGTCGCGTGAGGGAGACAGCGCGCGCTGTGCCACCTCGGCCCGGGCCGGCCTGAGCAGCAGCTCGCCGGCCCCGATGACTCCCCCGCCGATCACCACAACCTCCGGGTTGAAGATGTTGACCAGGCTGACGATCGCCACCCCAAGCCGGGTGCCGATCGTCTCCAGCACCTCGATCGCCGCCGAGTCGCCGTCGTGAGCGAGCTCGGTGATCAGCGGCCCGGCGAGCTCCTGCCCGGCGACCAGCGCCCGGCCCAGCCCCGACTGCGGTTTTTGGACGGCGACGCTGCGCGCTTCTGCCGCCAGCGCTGTGCCCGACGCCAGCGCCTCGATGCAGCCGCGGCCGGGGCATTTGCCATAGCAGCGCGGTCCATCCATCTCGATCACCATGTGCCCGAGCTCGCCGGCGGCACCGAGCGCCCCGCGGTACAGCTGGTTGCCGAGGATCAGGCCACCGCCGATCCCCGTGCCCAGGGTGAGCAGCACGACCTCGCTGGCACCGGCCGCGGCTCCCGCCCGGTGCTCGGCCAGCGCCGCCATGTTGGCGTCGTTGTCGACCGACACCGGCAGCCCAAGGCGCTCGGTCATCACGTCGGCGAAGGCCACGTGATCAAGTGGCAGGTGGTTGGACGTGACCGAGATCCCCCGGCGACGGTCGATCAGCGACGGGATTCCGAACCCCACGGCCTCCACCTCTGCGCCGGCCTTGGCGGCTACATCCTCGACGGCGGCCTGTACCGTATTGAGCAGTGTCGGCTGGTCGAGACCGAGCACGGTGCGCTGCACTCGATGGTGGACGCCCAGTCCTCCGTCGACCGCACCGACCAGTAGCTTGGACCCGCCCATGTCGACGCCGATGACGCGCCGCGACGGCATGTCGTCACTATATGCAGTGGCCTGATGCCCAAGGATCCCCCACAGAACATCGGCTCGGGAGAGCCGGAATATCGCGTCTACCGTGGCGACGGTGGCGGCGTCGGAACCCGCAGCCGTGGCGCGCGCGGGGCGGGCGCCGCTGACAGCGGCGGCGGGGCCCGCGTAGGCGATCCCGGATCCCCCCCGGGAGGGCCGAGCTATCGCACCTACCGGTCCGCGCCGCGCGGTCTGCTGGCCCGTCTGCGCGGTGAGAGCGACGCGGACCTGGGCCGCCGCGGGGAGCAGCTCCCGCCCAAGGAACCGGGGCGGCGCAGGCGCTTCTCGCTCGGCCGCGGCCGCAGCGGCGGTTGGAGCGTGGGGCGAGTGGTCAAGTACGTGCTGCTGGCGATTGTCGCGTGGCTGTTGCTGTCGTTCGTGCTGTTCATGATCAGCGCCCAGGAGCGAGCCGGAGGCCTGCCGGCCGGCGGCCAGGCTGCGCTGACCTCGGGCGGCCCGATCCTGACCTCGGCCAACAACGTGCTGATCGTGGGACTCGACAACCGCCCCACCACGGGAGCGGGCTCCAAGGAGGGCGGCCTCCAGCTGTACGACCGCAGTGAGAAGTACGCCCATACCGACACGCTCATGCTGTGGCGGGTCGGCGGAGGCGCTTCCAGCCGGTTGTCGATCCCTCGCGACACGGTCGTCAACGTCCCCGGCCACGGCGACGAGAAGATCAACGCCGCCTGGTCCAGGGGGGGCCGGCGCTGACGATCAAGACGGTCGAGCGTCTCACCGGGGTACCGATCAACCACATGATCGTGATCGACCTGGCCAACTTCCCCAAATTCATCGACGACATCGGCGGAGTCACGGTCAAGACGCCGCGGATCTGCTCGAACATCTCCGGCGGCGCCAAGCTCGGCGGGTTCACGCTGAATCTGCGCCCGGGCGAGCACCACCTCACCGGCCTGCAGGCGATGGTGCTGGCCCGCACGCGTGAGAACAGCTGCAACCCGGGCTACAACGACCTGAACCGCGAGGCCATGCAGCAGCAGATCCTCAACGGGATCAAGTCACAGCTGTTCTCGGCTCACGCCTTCTTCCATCTGCCCTGGGCAGCCTGGGACGCACCCAGCGTGATCCAGACGGACATGGGCGGTCTCAGCCTGATGCAGCTGTTCGTCTCATCGGAGCTGGGGGGCTCGGCTCCATCCCGCGTACTCAAGCCGGTCGGTCCGGATGTCGGACCGTGGGGCGATGGGCTGCAGCCCCCGGCGAACGCCCGCCAGATCGTGAAGCGGGATCTGGGCAGCTGAGCGACGCGCAGACACCAGCCCCACGCAGCTGGTGAATCAGTCGGAGGCGGCCGGCGAGGCGGACGAGGACTCGCTCTTCTTGCCCTCGGACGAGGAAGACGAGGACGACGACGTCGAGGAGGAGGAGTCCTTTGAGCTGCTGGAGTCTGACTTCGAGGCCCCGTCCGACGATGCGGCCTCCTTGGCCTCTCGAGAGCGCTTGCGAGTCCCGTAGTCAGTGTTGTAGAAGCCCGAGCCCTTGAAGTGCACGGCGACCGGGTGAAACACGCGCTGGACCGGGGCTCCGCAAACCTCGCAACTGGTCAGCGGATCCGCGGACATACGCTGTGTCGTCTCGAACACATGCCCGTTCTCGCACTTGTACTCGTAGATCGGCATTCCTTCAGACAATATAGCCAGGGCCACTTGGCACTCTCAAGCCGCGAGTGCCAGTCAAACCGGGCAGATGCACGCCACCGGCCGCCCGAATCTCGCGCCGTCTAGCATCCGCCGCTCGGATGGCTGAAGACAGCGTGACCATGGACAAGATCGTGTCGCTTTCCAAGCGGCGCGGCTTCGTGTTCCAGAGCAGCGAAATCTACGGCGGGCTGGGCAACAGCTATGACTACGGCCACTACGGCGTCCTGCTGAAGAACAACGTCAAGAACCAGTGGTGGCGGTCGATGCTGCAGGAGCGCGACGATGTGGTCGCACTCGACTCCGCGATCATCCAGCATCCCCGCACGTGGGAGGCCAGCGGGCACCTGGCCGGCTTCACCGATCCGCTGATCGACTGCCGGAGCTGCAAGCTACGCTTCCGCGCTGACCATCTCGACCAGAGCCACTGCGGACGCAAGCCGTCCAAGCGCCCAGGCGAGACACCGGACTGCGATCTCACTCCGGCGCGCGAATTCAACCTGATGTTCGAGACGACCGTGGGCCCGGTCAAGGAGGAGGGCTCGACCGTCTACCTGCGTCCGGAGACGGCCCAGGGCATCTTCCTCAACTTCAAGAACTATCTGCAGTTCTCGCGCAAGAAGCCGCCGTTCGGAATCGCCCAGATCGGCAAGAGCTTCCGCAACGAGATCACGCCCGGGAACTTCATCTTCCGGACACGGGAGTTCGAGCAGATGGAGATGGAGTTCTTCGTCCCGCCGGATCAGGCCGACCGGTGGCACCAGCACTGGACCGAGCAGCGGATGAACTGGTACACGCGCCTGGGGATCCGGCCGGACCACCTCCGCCTGCGGGCCCACGAGAGCGACGAGCTGTCGCACTACTCGAGTGCCACCAGCGACGTTGAGTACCTGTTTCCGATCGGCTGGCAGGAGCTGGAGGGACTGGCCAATCGTGGCGATTTCGACCTGACACAGCACGCGCGGGTGTCGGGGCAGAAGCTCGAATACGTCGACACAGCCACGGGGGAGCGCTACGTGCCCCACGTGATCGAGCCGGCCGCCGGCGTCGATCGAGCCATGCTCGCGTTCATGGTCGACGCCTATGACGAGGATCAGATCGAGGGAGAGACCCGGACCGTGCTCCGGCTGCATCCGGCGCTGGCGCCGGTGAAGGTGGCCGTCCTCCCGCTGGTGCGCAAGGACGGCCAGCCGGAGCTGGCGCGAGACGTGGAGCGCATGCTCCGCGACCGCATGCAGGTGGAATACGACGAGGGCGGCGCGATCGGGCGCCGTTACCGCCGGCAGGACGAGATCGGGACGCCGTTCGCGGTGACGATCGACCACCAGTCACTCGAGGACCGCACCGTGACCGTGCGCGACCGTGACAGCCTCGAGCAGGAGCGGATCGCAATCGACGATCTGGGCGAGGAGATAGAGCGCCGTCTGCGCCGGCCCTGGCACTCGCCGAAGCTGGCGTAGCGCTGCCGGGCTACGCGTCGGCGAGGGCGGCGCTCAGGGCCAGCCGGTGCTCGGAGCTCAGCCGCCGGCGCACCCGCCAGGCGGCGCCCGAGAAGGTGAGGTTGGCCACGGTGGCAAAACCTGTCTCGTCACAGCGCAGGGCCAGCAGCAGATGGGCGATCCGGTCGCCGGCGGGCAGGCTTGCGTCCGGTACCCGCACGCAGTAGCAGTTCACCCGCCGTCCTCCCGGCCTGATCAGGAGCGCACCCGCCTCCCCCAGCAGCCACACGCCCAGCCGGCCACGCTCCATGACCAGGCCCGTGCCGGCGTGCAGCCGGCGAGCTGAGTCGCCCAGCAGGTCGCCCAGCAGGAGCAGGGCCCGCCGCTCGGGCACCGCGGCGCCGGCACGGCGGCGGCGGAGCACGCCGGCGCCACGGGCTGCGTAGATCTCCGGAATCGCCCAGGCATGGATCAGCAGGACGAGCCCGACCGGCGCCGTGACCGGCCGGAGCAGGAACAGGGCCACTGCGGCCGCCACGAACGGCAACGAGTGGGAGACCGTGATCAGCGTCCACACGCGCCCGGTGCGGCGCAGCTTTGCCTCGCCCACCGGTACGCGCCAGTGGACCGCGGCGCGCTCGGGCAGAGCGCCGCCGTCGAGAGCCAGCCCGGAAGCCATCAGCCGCCGGCGATCGGGCGGCGGAGAATCACGGTTGGGCCGTCCAGCGGAAGCTCGCGCACCTGATGCGCGGTCCCGTCCGGCTGGGCGGCGATCCCGAAGTAGCCCCGGTCAAGTTCCTGGCGAAACGCTTCCACCGCCGCCTCGAAGGCGGCCGGGTCCTCGGCGCTCCACTCAGCCAGCGTTGTGTGTCCCGTCCGGTCGAGTCGAATCAGTCTCGGCATGCTGGGTCCCCTAGCGATTGACGTCAGGGGGGATGCTAAGGCAGCCGCGCCCAGAGGCGACATCGATTTTTCGTGGGTGAGTGAAGCCGCGCCGGGTTGGGTAGCTGCGCAGCGTGGAGGAGAGCGAGGAGAGAATCCGGGAGGTCCAGAAGTCCGGCCAGGAGCTCGAGAAGGAGGCCGGTGAGATGAAGGACCGCACCGAGGAGCTCGGCTCGGACATCGACACGGTGCGCCAGGAGTTCGAGCGGCGGCGCAACGACCCGAATGTCTCCGGCCTGCCCGCTGAGCCCGGGGATGGCGGGGACGAGGGCGAGCCGGACGGCGACGAGTAGGCCGCAGTCGCCACGCCTGCCTGGCGCGGACGCTGAGCTGACCAACCTTATGCAGGCTCTCATGGCGGTCTTATGAGGGTCACACGCATGTATTAGCGGGGTCTTTCCTGGGGAGGCGAGACTCACTGCCATGAGTCCGAAACCCGTCTCCCGTCGTTCCCGCGGAGCCTCCCGACAGGACGGCGTCGTCCGCCGGGAGCGGGGCTTTGCGCTGGTCAGCCGCGCCACCAAGGGTGTCGCGCTCGGCGCTGTGGCCCTGACCGGCACGGTGGCGGTGGCCACCGCCAGCACCCCGACCCATCACACGTCATCCACCGCCTCGAGTAAGGCCACCACCACCTCGACCGCGAGCAACACATCAACGACTGCCGCTCACAAGTCCGCGGCCTCCTCCCACAAGTCGACGAGCTCGTCGCTGAGCGCTCCGTCATCCACCCCCACATCGAGCAGTTCGGCCTCCAGCAGCAGCTCGTCCTCGTCCGGTGGGTCGACGGCGGTCTCAGGAGGTTCCTGACGTGACCCTCGCCGCCGCCGCCGGTTCCTCTCCGATCGCCTTCTGGTACCTGACACGGGCCACCGGTGTCGTCTTGCTGGTGCTGCTGACGCTGACCGTCGTTCTCGGCGTGGCCAACGTCAAGCGGATCTCGACCCGCCGGATTCCCCGGTTCGTGATCGACTCGGTGCACCGCAATGTCGCCCTGCTGTCGGTCGTGTTCCTGGCCATCCACGTGATCACGACCCTGGCCGACTCCTATGTCTCGGTCCGGTTGGTGGACGTCATCGTCCCCTTCGGAGCCAGCTACCGCGGGTTCTGGCTCGGGTTGGGCGCGCTGTCGCTGGACCTGATGCTGGCGGTGATCTTGACGAGCCTCCTACGCCGGCGGATCGGCCACAGGGTCTGGCGCATGACGCACTGGCTGGCCTACGCCAGCTGGCCGGTGGCGCTCGCCCATAGCCTGGGCACCGGCACGGACGCGGGCAGCGGCTGGATGTTGATCCTGGCCGGCGTCTGCGTGGCGAGCGTCGGGGTCGCCGTCCTGGCCCGCCTCTCCCAGGGCCGCGATGCCACGCCGCCGGCCCACCCGCCGGCGAGCCTGCCGCGGGTGCCGGGGCGCCGCCCGGCCACGACCCACCTGGTCTCGGCCGGTACATCGCGATGACGCCCTCCGGCTTGCGCTCCGCCTCCTCGCCGGCACCGGCATCACGGCCGGTGCCGGTGCTGCCCCGGTTGCTGAGCGGAGTCGATGGGAACGGTCGGCTGGTGAGTCATTCCGCCCACCTGGCCGAGCACGGCTCGCTCCCGGAGCTGCGGCGTCTGTCCGGAGAATCGCTGATCGGAGAGATCGAGCGCGCGGGACTGCGGGGACGCGGCGGCGCGGGCTTTCCGACCGCGCGCAAGTTCCGCACCGTGGCCGCTCGCCGGGGCCAGAAGCACGTGCTGGTCAATGCCACCGAAGGTGAACCACTGAGCCGGAAGGACCGGATGCTCCTGCGCGAAGCGCCACATCTCGTGCTCGACGGCGCCGCCGTGGCCGCCCGGGCGGTGGGCGCTGACGACGCCGTCATCGCGCTGACGGAGAACGTGCGCGGCACGACCGAGAGCGTGACGCGAGCGCTCGCCGAGCGCCCTGCGCAGGGCCGGGAGGATCCGAGGTTCCACGTGGTGTTCGCACCGGACCGCTTCGTTACCGGGCAGGAGACCGCGCTGGTGAGCTTCGTCAACGGCGGACCGGGGCTGCCCACCTTCGGTGCCCTGCCCTTCCAGCGCGGCATCCGGGGGAGGCCGACGCTGGTGCAGAACGCCGAGACGATGGCTCACGTGGCCCTGATCGCCCGGCACGGAGCGGACTGGTATCGGGCGCTCGGGCCTGCCGGCGACCCCGGCTCTGCGCTGCTCACGCTCGGTGGAGCGATCGAGCGGCCCGGCGTGTACGAGGCCGAGCACGGCGCGGCGCTCGACGAGATCCTGGACATCGCCGGCCGGGCCGCGCCGCTGCGTGCCGTCCTGCTCGGTGGCTACTTCGGGAGCTGGATCGCCGCTGACCGTCTGAGCCGGCTGCGTCTCTGCGCCGAGGATCTCCGGCCGCTCGGCGCCTCCCTGGGGGCCGGGGTTGTGTTCGCGCTGGACGAGTGCGCCTGCCCGGTGGCCGAGACGGCACGAGTGGCGCAGTGGTTTGCGCGCCAATCAGCCGGACAGTGCGGGCCGTGCGTGTACGGGCTGGCCGCGGTGTCGGACACCGTGCCGCAACTGGCCGCCGGCCGTGCCGATCGACCCGCTTACGTCGATCTGCGCCGCCTGTCGGAGGAGATCATCGGTCGTGGCGCCTGCCGTCATCCGGACGGCGCGATGCGTTTCATCACCAGCGCCCTGAACGTCTTCGCCGCGGAGTTCGACGATCACGCCCACCACGGTCCCTGCGAGGCCTGCTCAGAGCCGGCCCTACTCCCCACCGGGGCGCCAGCGCTGGCCGTCTGAACCAGGGCGTCAGGCCTGGCTTAGTGGAGGCGCGCCCGCGCCGTTACCCTGAGGCCGCCGGAGATTGCCGTCCCGCCCACTCCCTCCACATACACGTGGGGCTGGGCGAACACCGTGATCGCCGCGAGGCTGAACAGCGGCACGTCGGGAATGACGACCAGACGCCCCGATTGCGGCTCGACGGTGGCCGGAACCGTGGCCGTCACCCCGAGGGCGCTCGCGGTCCCGGCCAGGGTCAGCGAGGTGGCCCCGGCCGATACCAGCCGCACGGAGCGCAGCACCGGGATCGCGTCACGCAGGTCGTTTTCCAGGAGCGTGCCCGCACCGGTCAGCTGGTCGCCCCGCTTGCGCAGGCTGACGTCGTGGAGGGTGAGCAGACCGCTGCGCAGCACTCCGATCGAGACGCGCAGGCTGCCGACCCCGCCGGCCTGGCGCAGCAGGCTGTCCAGATGTCCCGTCCCCGAGTGGTAGCTGGCCATCCGTACCACCACCTTGTCGGCGTGGTGCCAGAGAAGCTCGATCGCCGGGAAGGCCGAGACCTGCACCGAGAGGACCCGGCCTGACTTGGCCAGGCGGTCGTGCAGCGTGGAGGCGGCGATGCCGGGAAGCACCAGCTGGCCCACTCCCAGCACCAGCACCGCCGCGACCAGCACGACCAGTGCAGCCGCTCGTCGCATGCTCACCAGCGTCCGGAAACGCTCACGTGAGCAGCGACGGAGCGGTCTGCGACCGGACTAGACGGCGCTGAGCGGCGTGCCCGGCGCGTCGGTGGCGGCGGGCGGCGGCGGCGGCGAGTACTGGAATTCCTCTTCGGCGCCGAACAACGTGTCGAGCACCTTGGAGCGCAGGTCGTCCGAAGCCGCGACGGCGATGGCGCCGCCGATACCGAACACGGCCAGCACGCGCCGGAACCCACCCTTCTTCTTCTTCTTGGCGATCGCCTTGGGCGAGGGAAGCGACTTGCCCACCCCGGTCAGGGTGATGGTGACGGTGCGGATTGCGTCGAACGCCTCGATCGCATCCTCTTGAAGCTTCTTGTCCTCCAGCAGCTTCGCCGGCTTCCTGGTGCTGCTGATGCGGTCGTACACGCGACGGCTGGACTCGATTGCGCGCCCCACACTCTCGCGAAGGTCCGCGTCCTCAACCAGACGCCTGACGATCGTCTGCACCTCGTTCAGCGCCGCCGATCCTTCGATCGCCTCGACAGCCTTCTTGCGTTTTGCCATGCCTCTCTCCTAGGAAAGCTGAGTGGTCATTACGAGCATAACCCGAGAGCTACCCCGATCCGCGCCCGTTTCCAAGCCCGGAGTATGAGACTAGACGGTGTACTGCGCTCCGACTGCAGCCAGCTCGACGTCGGCACCGAAGCCACGGGTCGCCTCGTCTCGCACCCAGTCGACTCCGAGCTCGTCGGAGAAATGCGTCACGAGCAGGCGCTTGGCCGCGGCTCGGCGGCCCATCTCGCCGGCCTCAACGGGCATCATGTGCCCGCGGGGGGAATCCGTGTCCGGCTGGCTGAGCGTCGCCTCGGCGATCAGCAGATCTGTACCACGGGCGAATTCCTCCAGATCCTGGTTGGGCCCGCAGTCCGCGCCGAAGGTGATGCGACTTCCGGCGACGGCCAGCTCGCAGGCAAACGACTGCGTGTAGTGCGGTACCTCGCGGAAGCGGACCGTGACCGGACCGATCTGCAGGGGCGCAGCGGGGTCGTACTCGGCGAGCTCGAAGGCCGCGGTGAGCAACTGCTCATCGTTCCAGCATCCGCCGAGCCGGGCGAACGCCCGCTCGCTCCCGGGCGGAGCGTGAAGCGGGGGCCGTCTAGGCGGCTGGCTGCGCCGCGGGCTGAGATGGAGCGCGTAGCTGAACGGGACGAGGTCGAGGATGTGATCGGCGTGCAGATGGCTGATCAGGACCGCTCCCAGGGTGAGGTAATCCTGGCGCTCGGTGAGCTTGCCGAACACCCCACCTCCGCAGTCCAGCAGCAGCGTGAATCCGTCGTGCTCGACCAGGTATCCACTGCAGGCGCCCCCCGGGTCGGGCCAGGCTGGAGATTTTCCCAGGACGGTGAGCCGCATCCGATCGCAGGGGCACTCTATTGGTTGGACAGCGGACGGCGCTGGGGCCTGCCGCTGCCCGCCGCTCAAGCGTGCAGCGCGACCTGCTCACTGGCAGAGGGGAAGGCCCATGCCACCTGCATCCGGCGCTCCTGGCGGAAGCTGAAGCGCATCTGGTTGGGAGGCCGCAGACCCTCGGGACGGTTCGGGCGGAAGGTCGCGCACGGTGCGCTGTCGGAAACCGCGCACAGCATGTTCTGGCGGAAGAAGCAGCTCTCGCACGAGACCTTCGCACCCGGTGCACCGACCTTTGCCATCCGTTGTCCACCCACTCCTGTGTTCACGATTGCGATCCAGACGTGCGGCATCAAAGCGCATTCGCACCCCCGCCTGCAATCGCGATTCCCGGAAAACGCAACAGTTTCGTAACAAGATAAATTGCCTGCTATTAGCGGTAAATTCCGCTGACTGGCCCGGGATGGCCTGGATTTTCCGTAGCTTTCCCGGATGGCCTTGCGTAGCTCCCGCGGACGTTCGTGAACGTTCTCGTCACCGGCATCAGCGGATTCGTCGGAGGCCGGTTGGCGCCCCGCCTGCTCAAGGACGGGCACAACGTCCGTGGCCTCTCCCGACGCCCGCTCGAGACGCCAGGCGGATCCAGATGGTGGAGGGCGACGCCGTGTCGGGAGCCGGCCTGGCCGAGGCACTGAGGGACGTCGAGGTGGCCTATTACCTGATCCACTCGATGGAGCCCTCGCAGGACGGCGCCTTTGGGGCGCGAGAGCACCGGGCGGCGCGACAACTTCGTCCGGGCGGCACGCCGGGCCGGAGTCCGGCGGATCGTGTACCTGGGTGGGCTCGTGCCCGCCGCGGGTCCGGCGTCCGCCCACCTGGCCAGCCGGCTGGCCGTCGAGCGAGCTCCTGCTCGGCGCCACCCCGGACTCGGTGGCCTTCCGGGCCTCGATCGTGATCGGCGCCCGGTCCCGATCGTTTCGCTTCCTGGTCCGGCTGGTCGAGCGGATGCCGGTGCTCGTGGTTCCGGCCTGGCGCGAGCACCGCACCGGCCCCGATCGACGAGCGCGACGTCATCGAGTGCCTGGCCCGGGCCGCGAGCAGGCGGAAATCGGCGGGCGATCGCTGGACATCGCCGGGCCGGACGTCGTCAGCTATGCGGAGCTGATCGACCGCGATCCGCGACGCGATGCTGGTCGACCGGCCCGGTGAGCCTGTCCCGCGTCTACGGTCACCCCGATCGCCAGCCGGATCTCCGCAGTGATCGCCGGCGAGGATCATGCGCTGATCGGACCGTTGATGGAGGGCCTCGACCACGACCTACTGCCCCGTGACGAGCAGGCCGCGTCGCTCCCGGGGGTGCGCCTGCACTCGCTCGAGCCGCGCATCGAGCACGCGCTGCGGGAGTGGGAGGCAGTCGAGACGCTCAAGGCCCGCTGAGCCCGGCACACCGCCGGCGGCCTTTGGTTAGTGTCCCCGCCGACATGAGCACCGTCCGCGTCACGATCGACATCGATGCCCCGCCGGAGGAGGTATTCGACACGATCATGGACCCCAACCGGCTCGGCGACTGGGTGACGATTCACCGATCGGTCAGCAACGTCTCCGCCCAACCTGACAGCGACGGCGCGAAGATGGATCAGGTGCTGTGCATGCGCGGCGTCAACTTCAAAGTGCACTGGACACTGGTTCACGTCACGCGACCGCACGAAGCCGAATGGGAAGGGCGCGGGCCCGCGCACTGTCCAAGGCGCGGATTCATTACCGCCTGAGCGGCGGAGAGAGACGGCCCCACGAAGTTCGAGTACACCAATGAGTTTCATGCTCCCGGCGGCCCACTTGGCGCCATGGCCAGCCGTGTGCTCGTGGGCCACGCCTCCGAACGGGAGGCCACAGCAATCATTGACTCGACTCAAAGATCTGATCGAGCACAGCTGACACTCTGTAGCGGTTAGTACACCGATGGTACTAACCCGTCGTCGATTTACCCCCTCAAGGAGAGAGCCAATGTCGTTTGTCGACACACTGTCAAGGACATCGACAGCCGACTCAGAGAGTTGCAGGACGAGGTGGCGAAGCTGGAGGCTGCACGCGCCGCACTTGTCGGGACCCGCCGCGGGCCCGGTCGCCCGCGCGGCAGCCGCAGCGCCACACGACCAGTCCGCGCCGTGGGCGCCGTCCGGGCCGGCCGCGTGGCCGTCGCGGCGGTAACACCCGCGCCAACCAGGCGCTGGAGCTGGTTCGCAATCAGCCCGGGCATCACGATCCCGCAGATCGCCGAAGCAGCTGAAGATCGAGCCCAACTACCTGTACCGCGTCATGCCGAAGCTGGTCAGCGAGGCCAGGTCACCCGAGACGGTCAGGGCTGGAACCCGGCCGAGCACCCAGGCAGACAGTTGACACCGGCGGTGGTTCGGCTGCCGCGCGGCGCCGAGCCACCCCGCTCAGACTGTCTAGATCAGTCCCAGCGACCTGATCGCCTCGCGCTCCTCCGCGAGCTCGGCGACCGTGGCGTCGATCCTGGCCCGGGAGAATTCATCGATCTCCAGACCCTGGACGATCTCGTACTCGCCGCCCGAGCACGTACCGGGAAGCTGGAGATCAGACCCTCCTCGCACTCCGTAGGAGCCGTCGGACGGGATCGCCATCGAGACCCAGTCGCCGTCCGGGGTGCCCAGGACCCAGTCGTGCACGTGATCGATCGCGGCATTGGCCGCCGACGCCGCGCTGGAGGCACCGCGCGCCTCGATGATCGCGGCGCCCCGCTTCTGCACGGTGGGGATGAAGTCGCTCTCCAACCAGGCCTGATCGTCGACCACCTCGGCCGCGTTCCGGCCGCTCACCTTGGCGTGGAAGATGTCCGGGTACTGGGTAGCCGAGTGGTTACCCCAGATCGTCATGTTGGTGATGTCGCTCGACCTGGGCACCGGTCTTCTTGGCCAGCTGCGCGATGGCCCGGTTGTGGTCAAGCCGGGTCATCGCGGTGAAGCGCTCACGCGGGATGTCGGGAGCGTTGCTCTGCGCGATCAGCGCATTCGTGTTGGCCGGGTTACCGACGACGAGCACCTTGACGTCCGACGCGGCATGCGTCGTTCAGCGCCTGTCCCTGCGGCTTGAAGATGCCGCCGTTGGCCTCCAGCAGGTCGCCGCGCTCCATCCCCTTCGTGCGGGGGCGGGCGCCGACCAGGAGGGCGATGTTCACTCCGTCGAATGCCTGGTCGGCGTCATCGCTGATGTCGATGCCGGCCAGCAGCGGGAAGGCACAGTCGTCGAGCTCCATCGCCGTGCCCTCGGCCGCCTTGACCGCCGCGGGGATCTCCAGCAGCGATAGGTGACACGGGAGTGTCCGGGCCGAGCAGCTGGCCACTGGCGATGCGGAACAGGATCGCGTAGCCGATCTGGCCTGCGGCGCCGGTCACGGCCACTTTCACGGGATTGTCTGTCACTCGTTCTTCTCCTGAGGGGTGGCGCGATCAATGCAAATTCCGTAGACGTCGCCCAGCTTGGCCTTCAGGTAGTCGACGAAGGGCCCGACCTGCGATCGCCTCCGCCCACAACCCGCTCGAGCAGCTCCGCGGTGGTGAACTTGGCGCCGTGCCGGTGAACGTTCTCGCTCAGCCACTCGCGCAGCCGCCGAGCTCGCCCGCCGCGATCTGGTCGCTCCAGGTCAGGGACGTCCTCGTGCACCTTGCGCCACAGCTGGCCGGCGATCATGTTTCCCAGCGCGTAGGTTGGGAAGTAGCCGATCAGGCCGGCCGACCAGTGCACGTCCTGGAGCACGCCCTGGGCGTCGTCCGCCGGGACGTCGAGCCCCAGGTACTCCTGCATGCGCGCATTCCACGCCTCCGGGCAGCTCGTCGACAGCCAGCCGGCCGTCGATCAGCTCCTGCTCGAGCTCGAAGCGCAGGATGATGTGCAGTCCGTAGGTCGCCTCGTCGGCCTCGACGCGGATCAACGACGGGTAACTGCGGTTGACGGCGCGGAACAGCTCGTCGGGGTCGACCCGCTCGAGGTCCCCGCCGAAGGTGTCGGCCACCAGCGGCGCCAGCACCTCGCTGAAGGCCCGGCCCCGCCCGACCATGTTCTCCCACAGCCGGCTCTGGGACTCGTGCACTCCGAGGGACAGTCCGTGACCGAGCGGGGTGCGCTGCAGAGAATCGGCGCAATCCCGGCCTCGTACAGACCGTGACCGCACTCGTGCATCGCCCCGAACAGGGCGCTGGGGAAATAGTCCTCATCCCACCGGGTGGTGATCCGCACGTCACCCGAGCCCAATGCTGGTGGCGAACGGATGCACGGCGTCGTCGAGCCGCCAGCCGCTGGGGATCGAATCCCATCAGCGGCAACACCCGGTCGATCAGCTGGCGCTGGGTGCTCGATGGAGAATCGGCCGTGCAGGTAGGAGTCGTCGACCGAGTCGACGACTCAGCTCCGCGATCAGCGGCACGCAGCTCGGCCTTCAACTCCGTGAACAGCCGCGTCACCTCAGCCGTCTTCATCTGCGGCTCATAGTCATCCAGCAGGACGTCGTAGGCGCAGTCGAAGTCGTCGAAGCACTCGACGTAGCGGCGGGCCAGCTCCAGGTTCTGCCTCAGATACGGCGCAAAGGCTGCGAAGTCGACTGCGCGCCGGGCATCGATCCACGCCTCCTGCCCGATCGACGCCGCGCGCGCCATGCTCCGCCGCCAGCGTCCGCGGGACCTGCCGGGCCTTCCTCCACCGGCGCGCTGACGAAGCGCACCAGGCAGCCTCATCGGAGTCCGCGCCGCGCGCCGTTCAGCGACGCCTCGGCGCGCTCGATCAGCCGCCGGTGTCGCCCGAGACGAACAGCTCGTGGCGGATCCGCTCGAGCGTGCCCAGCGCCTCGGCGCGTTGCGGCGCCCGCCCGGCGGCATCATCGTCTGCTGGTCCCAGCTGAGCAGGGCCGAAGCGGCTGCGCAGATCTTCCAGTTCGGCCAGGCGCTCGACGGAGATGGTTCATGGGCTGTGCGTCATGAGCTCCGGTCGGTCTCAAGCTGCCTGTGCGACCATTGCAGCATGTTGCGACGTCGGGGGTCGATCAAGCTGATGGAGTCGTTCGGGCATCCGGATCGGGGTGGACCGCACCTGGTTCCTGATCCTGTTCGTGCTGATCTTCCTGCTGTCCGGGTCGTTCCGAAGCGCACTGCACAGCTCCGACGGGGTGGCCTACCTGACAACCGTGGTCACCGTGCTGCTGCTCTTCGGGTCGCTGATCATCCACGAGTTCGGACACGCGCTGGCCGCGCGGCGGCAGGGCATCGAGGTGACGCGGATCGACCTGTTCCTGTTCGGTGGGCTGACGCAGATGAGCCGCGACGCGCGCACCCCCGGGCGAGGACTTCAAGATCGCGGCCGCCGGCCCGGCGGCCACGTTCGCTGTTCGTGCTCGTGTGCCTGGGCGTCGACCTGGCGATCGTCGGGCCGCACCGCCTGCTCCACGCCGTCGCGCTCGACGGGACGGTGCCGATCACGCCGGTGCTGCTGTCGCTCAGCTGGCTGCGTGCCGTGAACGTGCTGCTGCTGGTGTTCAACCTGATCCCGGCGTTCCCGCTGGACGGCGGACGGATCGCCCGGGCGGCGTGTGGCGGGCCACCGGCAGACAGTCTCGCGGCACGCGGGTCGCCGCTCAGCTCGGGCAGGGATTCGCGCTCCTGCTGGCCGGAGTCGGCATCTGGCTGCTGCTCGCCTACGGGAGCTTCGCCGGACTGTGGCTGCTGGCGATCGCCTTCCTGCTGGGTCAGTCCGCCCGGGCCGCCCGGCTCCAGACCGCGGTTACCGCAGCGGATCGAAGGGGTTCGGGTGTCGGACATGATGGACCCCCAGCCGGTGAGCGATTCCGTCGGCCACCGCCGGTCAGCACAGGCACTGGACGAGTTCTTCCTCCGCTACGGCGGCACCTGGTTGCCGGTGGTCGACCCGCGGGCAGCTTCTCGGGATCGCCCGCCGCGAGCGCGCTCCAGACCGCCCATGGACGGCGGCGAGGGCTGGCTGACGGTCGGCTCGGTCCTCGAGCGCCGAGGGCGGCGAGGCTGATGCAGGTGGACGAGGACCGGCCGCTGACCGAGGTGCTGTCACTCGAGTCGCTGGGCCGGCTGGGCGCGGTGATGGCGGTCGACCGCGAGGGCGTGCTGCGCGGCGTGGTCACGGTCGATCAGGTGCGCCGGGCGCTGCAGGCGGTGTTCGGATCCGGGATGACGCCCTGACCGGCCCTCGCCGTAAGCGCCCTGACCGGTCCCGGAAGCCCCAGCGCCGGGGCACAAGGCGGCCCGAGGGCCGCCCCCAATAGAATCGCCCGCCGTGCCCTCCCACGACGTTCTGATCATCGGCGCCGGCCTGGCCGGCCAGCGGGCCGCGCTGGCGGCCGCGCAGGACGGCGCGACCGTGGCGATCGTCTCCAAGGTCCACCCGGTCCGCTCGCACTCGGTCGCCGCCGCCGGCGGGATCAACGCCGCGCTGAACCCGGAGGACACGCTGGGAGTCCCACGCGTTCGACACCGTCAAGGGCTCGGACTACCTGGGCGACCAGGACGCGATCGAGATCATGTGCCGCGAGGCGCCCGGACGAGATCCTGTGGCTGGAGCACGCGGGGGTCACCTTCCACCGCGACGAGACCGGCCACCTCGGGCACCCGCGCGTTCGGCGGCGCTTCGGCGGCGCGGACCTACTACGTCGCCGACATCACCGGCCACGCGATCCTGCACGTCCTCTACGAGCAGCTGATGAAGCACCACGAGCAGCTCGACCGCTACGAGGAGTGGTTCACCACCGACCTGCTCCAGGACGACGACGGCCGGTGCGTCGGCGCGATCTGCCGCAACCTGCGCGACGGGCGGCTCGAGGTGTTCAACGCCAAGGTCGACGATCCTCGCCTCCGGCGGCGCCGGCCAGGCGTACCAGCCGCACCACCAACGGGCTGATCGTCACCGGCGACGGGATCGCCCAGGCCTACCGGATCGGCGCGAAGCTGATGGACATGGAGATGATCCAGTACCACCCGACGACGCTCGCCGGCAACGGGCTGCTGATCACCGAGGGCGCCCGCGGCGAGGGCGCCTGGCTGCTGAACGCCAAGGGCGAGCGGTTCATGGAGAGGTACGCGCCCAACAAGCTCGAGCTCGCCTCGCGCGACGTCGTCTCCCGGGCCGAGCAGACCGAGATCAACGAGGGCCGCGGCTTCCCGGACGGGACCGTCGCGCTCGACATCACCAAGGTCCCGCGCACGCGCACGCTCGAGGCGCTGCGCGAGATCGTCAACATCGGCCGCGACTTCGCCGGGCGTCGACATCACCCGCGAGCCGATCCACATCCAGCCCGGTCAGCACTACATCATGGGCGGCGTCAAGACCGACGTCGACGGCCAGACCGACGATCCCCGGCCTGTACGCGGCCGGCGAGGTGGCGTGCGTCTCGGTCCACGGCGGCAACCGGCTCGGCGCCAACTCGCTGCTGGACACGCTGATCTTCGGCCGCCGCTCCGGCGAGCACGCCGCCGGAGCTGGCGCCGCCAGATGCCGATGCCGAGCTCGCCGACCTCGCGGGTGACCGACACCGAGCGGCAGATCGAGCGAGATCATCAGCCGCGAACCGGCGGCGGCCGCCGCGTGGCGGCGATCAAGGACGAGCTCGGCGAGACGATGAACGAGTACGTCGCCGTGTTCCGCGACGCCGAGGGCCTGGCCAAGGCGCTACGAGATCGTCCGCCGGCTCAAGGAGGAGGCGCCCAAGGCGGCGATCGACGACCGCGGCAGCGTCTTCAACCAGGACGTGATCGCGGCGATCGAGCTCGGGTACATGCTCGATGTGGCCGAGACGATCGTGGTCGCCGCGCAGGAGCGCAAGGAGTCCCGCGGCGCCCAGTTCCGCACCGACTTCCCCGAGCGCAACGACGAGGAGTGGCTCAAGCACATCGACATCTCGCTGAACGGCGCGACGAGCCGAAGGTGAGCTACTCGCCGGTCACGATCACCCGCTGGCAGCCCGAGGAGAGGACGTACTAGGTGACCGATCGGCCGAGTACACGCTGAGGATCCGCCGCTACGACCCGCAGTCCGGCGAGGCGGCGTACTGGGAGGAGCACACGGTCGAGATGCGGCCAACCAAGTCGGTGCTCGACGCGATCCTCAAGGTCAAGGACGAGACCGACGGCTCGATCGGGATCCGCTGCTCCTGCCAGCAGGCGATCTGCGGCTCGTGCGGCGTGCGGATGAACGGCAAGCCCGGGCTGGCCTGCAACACCCACCTGGACGAGGCCGCCGGCGCGGCACGGACGGGCCTGAACCCGGAGGACGGCCGAGGCGGGCGCGCAGCACGGTGATCGAGGTCGAGCCGATGGGCAACATGCCGGTGATCCGCGACCTGATCGTCGACATGGACGCGGTCCACTGGAAGAAGATCCAGCGGGTCACGCCGTGGCTGATCAACAAGGAGCCGATCCCCGAGCGCGAGTACATCGTCCCCCACGAGAACATGGTCGACGTCACCCAGACGATGGCCTGCATCCAGTGCGGCGCGTGCGTCTCGGACTGCCTGTCGATGGAGGTCGACCCGGGTTCATCGGCCCGGCCGCGCTGGCCAAGGCCTACCGGTTCGTCGGCGACCCGCGCGACGCCGAGCACGCCGAGCGGCTCGAACGACCTGGCCGAGGACCCGCACGGGATCTACGACTGCACCCACTGCTTCAACTGCATCGACGCCTGCCCCAAGGGCGTCGACGCCGATGAGCCAGATCATGCGCCTGCGCCGCAACGCCGGCAGCGACTACGAGATCGACGGACCGCAACAACGGCTACCGCCACGAGCACGCGTTCGTCAAGAACATCCGCGACAACGGGCTGCTGCACGAGGCCGACCTGCTGCGCCGACTCCTACGGCGGCAAGTTCCATCCGCGAGCGGTGCCCGAGCTGCTCGGCGGGCTGCCGACCGCCGCGGATCGGGCTGGCCGCGCGGGCAAGATGACCCCGAGACGCGCTGCTTCGGCCACCAGTCACAAGGCGCCCAAGGGGTCAAGCGGATCTTCGAGAGGTCGAGGGCCGCGAGCGAGCGGATCGAGCTGAACCTGTACGTGAGTCGGCTACGAGGACGAGACCAGGCACGCGCCGGCCGAGAGCGAGCCCGACGCCGAGTCGCCAGCACGGACACCGAGCGAGAGCCACTGAGGACGCATGAAGGTCGCCTACTGGCCCGGCTGCGTGAGCCGCGGCTTCACCCCGGAGCTGCACGGGTCGATGGCGAAGGTGGCGCCGCTGCTCGACATCGAGCTGATCGAGCTCGACCGCGCCGCCTGCTGCGGCGCCGGCGTGATCGCCGAGCACAACCAGGAGCTCGCCGACACGCTCAACGCGCGCACGTTCGCGCTGGCCCAGCAGACCGACGGCGAGCTGATGATGAACATCTGCTCGACCTGCCAGGGCGCGCAGTCCGAGTGCCAGGAGCGGCTCGACGCCAACACCGAGTACCGCGAGCACGATCAACGCGAACCTGGCCGACGAGGGCCTGAGCTACGAGAAGGGCCTGACCAACAAGAACTTCCTCTGGCTGCTGGTGGAGGAGATCGGGCTCGACGACCCTGAAGGCCAAGGTCAAGCGGCCGCTGACCGACCTGCGGGTCGGGCCGTTCTACGGCTGCTACATCGTCCGCCCGGCCGACCGGCTGGGGATCGACGAGGAGCACCCGCGCGACCGCTACCTGCACATGGTGATCGAGGCGCTCGGCGGCACCGTCGTCGACTACGCCGGCGTCTACAAGTGCTGCGGCTTCCCGATCATCACGATGAACAAGGAGGCCTCGCTGACCCAGGCCGGCCGCCACCTCGGCGACGCGATGGACGCCGACGCCGACTGCCTGGTCGTGCCGTGCCCGCTGTGCCACCTGAACCTGGACCTCCAGCAGCCCGCCGCCGCGAGGGTCGTCGGCCGCGAGCTGGGGCTGCCGGTCCTGCACCTGCCCCAGCTCGTCGGGCTGGCGCTGGGCCTGTCGCCCAAGGAGCTGGGGATGAGCAAGCACGTCGTGCGCCCGACGTCGGTGATCGACTGGTCGACCTCGGTGGTCGGCGCCACGGCCGCCGCCTGATCAGGGGCCAGGGCACGGGCGCTCCGCTGCTCAGCGGCGGCGCCTTCGGCTGACGGAGCGGCTCGCGGGCGTGTTCCGCGCGCAATCAAGTCGATAGCCCACTTGATGCGCGCCCAAGCGCGAGAGCGAGTTCGGGCGCGCAATCGACCGGTTCAACTCGACGGTCGCGCCGCTGGAACACTCCGGCCGCCGCCTGACCCACCGCAGACGAGAAGAGCGAGGCCTCCCGAGCCTCGCTCATTCGGTACCCCTGTACCGTCCCGCGGAAGTTTTGTGCCCTTCCGACGCTTTCGCATGCTGCCCATCAGGCAGCGGGATTTCGTCCCCTGCGCGGGTGATCTTGGGGGGCGAGGGGTGATCCTGAGGGGTGAGAGCGCTCTCACCCCTAACGCGGGCCAATTGGACTATGGTTCGCCGACCCGGCTGCCGACAAGGACGGCGGTCGATGGCCCCCAGGATCCCCATAACCGTCGGCGCTCGCCCGCTTCGAGGACATCGTCGGGCTGGGCCTGCGGGCCCTGATCGACGAGGACGAGAACCTGAGCTGGTCGCCTCGGATGTTCCCCAGGACCGGCTCCACGAGCGTCCTCGAGCCGCACCGGCCGCGGGTGGCGATCCTCAACTACGGCTCGCTCGACAGCCCGGCGGAGCTCGCGCGACGCTGCACCGGGCGCTTCCCGGACACCCGGCTGGTGGTGCTGGCCAACCGGCCGACTGCCATCCGAGTCCCGGCAGATGCTGGCGTTCGGGGCCACCGCGTGCCTGGCCAAGAGCACCGAGGCGCGGGACGTCCTGCACGCGATCCACCTCGCTTCCCGCGGGCTGCACGTGCTGCCGCCCTCGACCGGCCCCGTGGCACGCGGCGCCGACACGGCAGGTCCGGAGTTGCTCACCCCGCGTGAGGCCGAGGTGCTGGAGCTGCTGCAGGCCGGGCGCTCGAACGCCGAGATCGCCCACGAGCTGCACGTCAGCGTCGAGACGGTCCGCACCCACGCGCGGCAGGATCTACCGCAAGCTGGGGGTGCGAACGCGGCGAGAGCTGCGCGGGCTGCCGGCGGGTTGATCAGGCGGCTCGGGCGCCCGATTCAGGCGGCTCGGGCGCCCGATTCCGCGCCGGCGTTCCCGGCCAGGAGCAGCTCGGCGATCTGCACGGCATTGGTGGCGGCGCCCTTGCGCAGGTTGTCGCCGACGACCCACATGCTGAGCGCGTGCGGATGCGATCGATCGTCCCGGAGCCGGCCGACGAACACCTCGTCGCGGCCCTCTGCGCGCAAGCGGCGATGGCACGTCCT
This sequence comes from uncultured Solirubrobacterales bacterium, assembly GCA_963744525.1. Classification (GTDB taxonomy): domain Bacteria; phylum Actinomycetota; class Thermoleophilia; order Solirubrobacterales; family Solirubrobacteraceae; genus Palsa-465. The sequence continues at coordinate 283,847 of CAVUTV010000004.1, forward strand.
CGAGGATCAAGCCGGGGCCTCCGCCAGCAGCTGCCGCGCCTCCTCGACGCTCAGATCGGCTCACGCGTCTGGAGCGTTGACCGACTCGGAGTGGCCGACCCGCACCGGCACACGGACGCAGGTCACGCGCGACCCCGATCGACTCGTCCTCCAGGATCTTGCGCGTCTCGAACATCATCTTGCGCTCCTCGTCGGTGTGGTCATCGCCGTCGGCGAAAGTTGCCCGCCGCGCCGATCACGTTGAACGCGATGTGGTCCGGGTAGATCGCCGGAGCCGGCATCTCGGTCCCCGTGCAGCGTCGGCTCGCGCCTGAGCCTCGAGCTCCTGCGATCGCCTTCTGACCGGTGCCGGACACCGACTGGTAGGTGGACACGATCAGCCGCTCGATCCCGGCCGCCCGGTGGATCGGCGCGAGCGCCACCATCAGCTGCATCGTGGAGCAGTTGGGGTTGGCGATCAGGCCGTGGTGCCGTTGCAGCGCGTGCGGGTTGACCTCGGCGACCACGAGCGGAATCGACGGATCCCGGCGGAAGGCCGAGGAGTTGTCGATCACGGTGGCACCGGCCGCGACGAAGCGGGGCGCCCACTCACGGGAGGTGCCGGCGCCGGCCGAGAACAGCGCGATGTCGAACCCACTCAGGTCCGCAGCGTCGTTCAGAGCCCGCACGATCCGGCCGTCGAGTCCCGGCCGGCCGAGCGCTCGGTGGCGAACGGGACGACTCCTGCTGCCGGGAAGCCCCCGCTCCCGCAGGCACTGGAGCATCGTCGTGCCGACCGCGCCGGTGGCGCCCGACGACAGCGATCGCGGCGTCATCGCGGGCCTCCTCTCGGGCTCGGATCCCGCCCTCCCCCAGCTCGAACGCGGCGTGCAGCGCCCGCACCGCATCCGGCACCGACTCGGCGCGGATCACGCAGGAGATCTTGATCGGCGAGGTGGAGATCATCTCGATGTTGATCTCCTTCTCCGGCCAGGGTCTGGAACACCTTCGCGGCGACACCCGGATGCGAGCGCATGCCCGGCCCCGACGATCGACACCTTGCCGATCTGCCGATCCATCTCGATCGTCATGCCCAGATCGCCCCACCACCGGTGCCAGCGCCTGCTCGGCCGCGCTGCAGGTCCTCGCTGGGCAGCGTGAACGAGACCTCGGCTCGGCGGCCGTCGCTCGAGCGGCTCGTTCTGGATGATCGTGTCGACGTTGCAGTTGGCATTGGCCAGCGCGTTGAAGATCGCGGCGGCTGCGCCCGGGCCGGTCCGGCACGCCGATCAGCGTGATCCGAGCTTCCTCGGTCGAGTGGGTGACGGCGGTGATCAGCGGGTGTTCCATGGTTTCTTCCTCTCCGACCACAACGGTACCGGGGGCGTCCTCGAAACTTGAACGGCAGTGGATGCGCACGCCGTGCGTGCGCGCATACTCGACCGCGCGCAGCTGCAGCACCTTGGCCCCGGAGGCGGCCATCTCCAGCATCTCCTCAAAGCTGACACCACCGGCAGCTTGCGGGCGGCGGGGACGATCCGGGGGTCGGCGCTGAACACGCCCGACACGTCGGTGTAGATCTCGCACACCTCGGCGCCCAGAGCCGCGGCCACCGCGACCGCGGTGGTGTCCGAGCCGCCACGGCCCAGCGTGGTCACATCGCGGCTGGTCGACACGCCCTGGAAGCCCGCCACGAGCACGATCCGGTCGTCGTCCAGACCCTCGCGGATGCGGTCGGCTCGGACGTCCAGGATCCGGGCCTTGGTGTGGGAGGTGTCGGTGACGATCCCCGCCTGTGATCCGGTCAGGCAGATCGCCTTGTGGCCCAGGTCGTTGATCGCCATCGCGCACAGGGCGCAGGAGATCCGCTCGCCCGTCGACAGGAGCATGTCCATCTCCCGGGGGTCCGGGGTGCGGCGACACCTCCTCGGCGGCGGCGATCAGGTCGTCGGTCGTCTTCCCGCGGGCGGACAGGACGGCCACCACACGGTTGCCTCGCTCGCGTTGGGCCACGATCCGGTGGGCGGCGCGCTTGATCCGCTCGGCGTCGGCCACGGAAGTGCCGCCGAACTTCATCACGACGGTTGGGGGGTTGGTCACCGACACCGCCGCCGGAGGTTACGCAAAGGCTGAGCCGCGGCTCCGCCTCAAAGGGTGTGGGTCGAATTTTTCAACCAGGGCTTTACTTTTTCGACCCGCGCGCGGGTCAGAGCGACCGGCGGCCGGAGAACGCGCGGCCCAGGGTGAGCTCGTCCGCGTACTCGAGGTCGGAGCCGACCGGCAGACCGCTGGCCAGTCTGGTCACGGTGATTCCCGGCGACAGCTCACGTACACCCGCCGCGATGTGCAGGGCCGTGGCCTCTCCGGTGGTCGTCGGGTTGGTGGCAACGACCACCTCGCGCACGTCGCCGTCGCGCACCCTGGCGTAGAGCTCGGCGATCTTGAGGTCGTCCGGATCGATCCCGTCGATCGGCGAGAGCGCCCCACCCAGCACGTGGTATCGCCCGGTGAACTCGTGAGTGCGCTCGATCGAGATCACGTCGACCGCCTCCTCCACCACGCAGATCACATCGGGGTCACGCCGCGCGTCCTGGCAGATCCGGCACAAAGGCCCCTCCGCCAGGTTGAAGCAGACCTCGCAGAAGGTGATGCGGAGCTTGACCTCGCGGATCGCGTCGGCCAGCGCGAACGCCTCCTCCTCCCCCACCCGCAACAGGTGGAAGGCCAGGCGCTGGGCGGTGCGGGTGCCGATTCCCGGGAGCTTTGAGAGCTCGGTGATCAGCCGCTGGATGGGTGGCGCGTGCAACTAGTGGTTCCCGGTGAGGGCCACTGCTAGAAGCCCGGCAGGCCGAGGCCGCCGAGCCCGCCCGGGCCGCCCAGTCCACCGGTGACCGCGCCGAGCTTCTGCGCCGCCAGCTCCTGGGACTTGCGCAGGCCCTCGTTGACGGCGGCCAGCACCATGTCCGAGAGCATCTCCACGTCGTCGGGGTCGACCGCCTCCGGACTGATCGTGATCGACTTGACCACCTGGTCCCCGCTGACGGTGACGGTGACCATGCCGCCGCCGACGGTGGCCTCCACCGTCTCGTCCTTCAGGGACTCCTGGGCGGCCACCATGTCGGCCTGCATCTTCTGGACCTGCTGCATCATTTGCTGCATGTTGGGCTGGGGCATAGTGCCTCGATTCACGGATTCGCGGGCACCGAGAGGCGACCCTGGTGGATGGTGGGCAAGGACGCAGGAGGCGTAGCGCAGCAGCGCTGCGTGAGCCGACGAGGACGAAGCCCAACGCCACCACGGGGCGTCTCGAATGAGCGCGAATCCGTGAATCGGGGCACTTAGACCTCGTTCCCGTTGTCGGCGTCGGTTTCCTGAATCTCCTGCGCATCCAATTCCGCCACGAAGCGGGCGATCAGCTCGTCCTCGCTGAGCGTGACCGTGGCCACCGACCCCGAGGACTCCGCCGAGGCATCGACGGCGGCCAGCTCGTAACGCAGGACGAGCGCCTGGCCGGTGACGTTCCGCAGGGCCTCGGCCGCCGCGCGACGGTAGTCATCCTGTTCGGCCTTCTTCTTCATGAAGGCCGCTTCGGGAGAGAACGCGACGATCAGCTCGTGGTCGTTGACCCCCACCGGGCGGGCGCCCTGCAGCAGGGCGGCCAGCATCGCGTTGGCCCCGCGGACCGTGTCGACGACGGCAGGCCACAGCGCCGTGATCGCCTCCAGCTCTCCGCTGACCGGCGGCGCGGGCGGTGTCTCGGCCGCTGCCGGTCTTTGGGACTCGGCAGCGGCCGGCTGCGGCGCTGCCTCCGCCTGGACGGGCTCCTGCTCGGGATCCGGTGTGGGAGCGACCTCGGCAGCGGGAGCGGCCGGTGCCTTCGCCTCCGTGTGCACAACGGCCGGTAGGGAGTGCTCCGCGGGACTTCCAGTCCCGCGTTCTGACCGGATCGCTCGGCCTCCAGCCTCGCTTGAACCGGCCCCGGCCTCCAACCTTTCTATACGCGCCTGGAGAGCTGCCACCGACGGGTCGACCTCGGGCGCCGCGGCCTTGATCAGGACCAGCTCGAGCTGGATCCGCGGCTGGGCGCCGTTGGCGGTCGCCTCCAGCGCGGCCGACACCAGGTCGAGTAGCCGCACCGCGTCGCTCTCGGCCATCGCCGCAGCCTGCTCAGTCAGGCGCCGGTCCCTGTCCGGGGTCACCCGGATCTCGGGCGGGACCTCGCCCAGCACGCGGACGGTGAGCAGCTCACGGGCGTGGATCTCCAGGTCTCGCAGCACCTGGCCCGGGTCTCGACCGCTGGCGGCCAGCTCGGCGGCGGCCCGCAGCGCGGCGCCCGGCTCACGCGCGATCACGGCGTTCACCGCCCCGAACAGCTGCTCGGCGTCCGCCACTCCCAGCACCGCGAGCACGTCAGCCGGCCCGATCCGCTCCTCGCCGGCGTAGGTGACGAGTTGCTCCAGGGTGCCCAGCGCGTCCCGGAAGGAGCCGGTGGCGTGGCGGGCGATCAGGGCGACCGCTCCCCCGTCGATGTCGATCGACTCGCGCTCGGCCACGCGGCGCACGACCGAGGCGACCTGCTCGGCGGTGGGTCGGCCGAAATCGAACCGGTGGCAGCGGTCGACCACGGTGGGCAGCACCTTCTGGGCCTCGGTGGTGGCCAGCACGAAGATCGTCCGCGGGGGCGGCTCCTCCAGGGTCTTGAGGAAGGCGTTCCAGGCCTGCTGAGAGAGCATGTGCGCCTCGTCCAGGATGTAGACCTTGTGGCGGCCGGACACGGGGGCGTAGGCCACCTTCTCACGCAGCTCCCGGATGTCATCCACGGAGTTGTTGGAGGCCGCGTCCATCTCGATCACGTCCAAAGAGGTGGCGTTGGCGATCGAGACGCACGAATCGCAGGTGCCGCAGGGGGTGATCGTCGGGCCGTTCTCACAGTTCAGGCAGGCGGCCAGGATCTTGGCCATGCTGGTCTTGCCGGTGCCCCGGGAGCCCACGAACAGGTAGGCGTGGTGGACGGTGCCTCGCTCCACGGCATGAGACAGCGTGCGCACCACGTGCTCCTGCCCCACCACGTCGGCGAACGAGCGGGGACGGTGGCGGCGGTAGAGCGATGGACCGGCGGACACAGTTGACCCGAGTCTAGTCGCGAGGGGGGCCGGATTTGAGGCCGGCAGTTGATGGACCGTGCACCCTCCTTCGAAGCGTCCGTCCGAGGCGCTGCCGTCACTCCTGACTCCGGTCCGGCCCTCCCATCACGCCTGACGGTGACCGCTTAAGGCTGCTTCCTTCCGGACCTGACCTGGTTCACGGGCCTTCATCGTGATGGGACCGGACCATCACCGCCAAAAGCAAGGCGCTGACCTCAGGCGTTGGCCCCTCAGAGAGGGAATTCAGCCCCGCTAGAGCGGATTGAGGGTTACAGGGCACCGCTAGCACCCCGCCTAGCACGATCCACCCCTGATCCTAGTGGCTCGGGGCACGGGAACCCGTGAAGGTTCGCGCCCAGACCCTGATGGGATCACCCGCTATGGTGTCCGCGCTCATGTCTGTGGGAATCGTGGGGCTTGGATACGTGGGGCTGCCGCTCCTTGTCGCGTTCGCCGAGGCGGGCGAGCAGGTCATCGCCGTCGACGTGGACCGGTCCAAGATCGACGCCATCGAGGCCGGCGAGTCCTACATCGAGGACGTGCCGTCAGAGCGGCTCGCTGCCGTTCTCGATCAGGTCACCGCCGACAATCACTTCGCGCCGCTGGCCCGGGCCGAAGCGATCCTGATCTGCGTTCCCACGCCGCTCACCTCGAATCGTGAGCCCGACCTGGGCCCGCTCACCTCGGCCGCCGAATCGCTCTCGCGGGTGATCCAGCGCGGTCAGCTGGTGGTGCTCGAATCGACCACCTACCCGGGCACCACCCGTGAGCACCTGATCCCGATCCTCGAGCGCGAGTCGGGCCTGACCGTGGGGCGGGGCCTGAACGTCGCGTTCTCCCCTGAACGGGTCGACCCCGGCCGCACCGACTACACGCTGCGCAACACGCCCAAGGTGGTAGGCGGCATCACTGACGAGTGCACCGACCGGGCGGCCGAGATGTACGGCCGCGTGTGTGACCACATCGTTCGGGTGTCCACGCCGGAGGCGGCCGAGCTGACCAAGCTGCTGGAGAACATCTTCCGCTCGGTCAACATCGCGCTGGTCGACGAGCTGGCGATCCTGGCCCACCGGATGGGGATCAACATCTGGGAGGTGGTCGACGCTGCCAGCACGAAGCCATATGGGTTCATGCGCTTCGAGCCGGGTCCGGGGATGGGCGGCCATTGCCTGCCGGTCGACCCCTTCTACCTGACCTGGCGAGCCCGGGAATTCGAGATGTCGACGGAGTTCATCGAGCTGGCCGGCAAGATCAACCAGCAGATGCCCTACCACTGCGTGGAGCGCATCGAGCTGGCTCTCAACGACGTGAGCAAGCCCGTGAAGGGATCGAAGCTGGCGATTCTCGGGGTCAGCTACAAAGCGGGGATCGGCGACATCCGGGAGTCGCCGGCACTGCGGATCATGCACGAGCTGGCGACCCGCGGTGCGGACCTCACCTACCACGACCCTTTTGTCGAGTCGCTGCCGAAGCTGGGGCTGTCGAGCCGACCGCTGGACGAAGCCGTCGACGGCGCTGACGCAGTGGTGCTCGTCACCGCCCACCCCGGTGTGGACCATAACCGGATCGCCCGTGAGGCCTCACTGTTCGTGGATCTGCGCGGCTCGACCCGGGGAACCACCGCTCCCAACATCGTCCGGCTCTAGCTGGCGCCTGGTTGATAGCGCGCCACCGGCGGCGCTGCTGTCTGGACTCCCGCGATGAAGGCAGGCCGGGCCGGTCGACCTGTCTGAGCGCGCAAATCGCCCGCGCGTTGGCCGATTTGCCCGCCAGAGCATGCGGAACCTGTTCGAGCGCGCAATCCTCGGCGCTCCGAACCGATTTGCGCGCTGGAACATGGAAACCCTCAGCGCCGCACAGGCACGATTCCGCGCTCCGCGAGACCGCGGAGGTCCGTGCCTGCGGGGCATTTGAGCGGCGATTGCGATAGGCGGGCACCGCGTAGAATGCGCTGCCCAGGGCGCGTAGCTCAGTGGGAGAGCGCTCGCTTCACACGCGAGAGGTCGCTGGTTCGAGCCCAGCCGTGCCCATCACCGGATCGCACTTCAGTCTGGCCCGCGTGATGACACGAAGGCCGGTCCCAACGTACACCGAGCCGGACACTCCCCCCCGGCGGTGGCCGAGATCGAGCTCCTGAGCCCGGCCGGCTGCGGCACCGCTGGGCGCCCCGATCACCACGTGTAGGGGATGAGCTCCGGGGATGAGCTCCCTCGACGAGCTCGTGAGCGCTCGCTTGCCGCGTATCGCAGGCGTGGATCGAGGCTAAGCCTTCGGAGCGGGATCCTCCCCGTCGGGCCCCTGCAGCAGCTCGATTCGCTCCACAGCGATGCCGAGAACGCGTCGATCCACCGAGCCCTCAAGGGTTTCTGCCGGAACGACGGCGAGCGTCTGCAGGCCGACCTCCACGACCTCAGCCCGAGCCGGGCGCTCGAGCCATGCTGTCAGCACGTGGCGGCCGGACACAAGGCGATGCTCGAGCCCGACCTCCTGAGCGTCAACGTCGACCCGCAGGCGCGAAAGTTGCTCGGGAACGACGGCGTGGCGCACGTGCAGCCTGACCCCGAGTCGCGCTCTGGCCGTCGGCGCGTCGAAGCGCACGGTGGTTCGCATGCGTGCGTCGGTCCAAGCGAAAGCTCCCAACTCATCTCGTTCGGGCGGATGCCAGCCGCGACCGCCTGCCTGCGTGCTCGCCTCCCAACTGGTGATCGGAGGGCCGAACCTGGACGGCAGCCCGCGCATGCGGCGGTTGTGATCGGCGATCGCGCCAGGTTGCGCCGAAAGCGGCGCTCCGTCGTCGCCCGGAATTCCCGCGTCCAGCGCGAGCTTCAGCAGTCGATCGCCCAGCCCAGGCTCCAGTCTCAGCTGCGCCATGACAGCTCGCTGCGGAGTGACATCGCGCCGCTTGTAGCTGTCCGGGCGAAGGCCGGCGGCGTACTTGAAGACCGTGGGTGCTCGGGAGCTGGCGAAGCGGGCGTTGCGTGCACGACATGCGAGCAGAAACGCGTAATCGACCGGCCAGCCAGTGCTCGACGGATCCGGCCAGTCGCCGATGCGACGACTCTCGCGACGGTGGGCGAGCGACGATGGCGGAACGAAGGATTCCGGCCGCCACGGACTCAGGCCCGCCAGCCGAAAAGTCCCGCCGCCCAGCTCGACGGGGATCGGTGCGACGGGCACGCTCGGGTGCGCGGGAACAGTGGACGGTGCCTCGAGGAACAGGGTGACGGCATGAACCGCATCGATGCCCGGCGAAAAGCCCGCCAATAGGCACTCGAGGTGCCGCTGGTCCCACACGTCGTCCTGACCGAGATAAGCCACCGCGGGCGCGACGGCACAGCTGCGCCCAAGCTCATTCGGGCCCGCCTGGCTGCCACAATTGGGGACCCGGTTCAGCCAGCGCACGCGCGAATCGCCGAGTTCCTCGACCACCGTGCGAGAGGTCTCGTCAACGCCGTCCTCGACCACGAGCACCTCTATCTGCTCGACCGTCTGAGAGAGGGCACTGGCCAGGCTGAGGCGCAGCGCCTCCGGCCAGCGATAAGAGGCGATCACGACGGATATCCGCGGGCCCGGGAGCCGGCGCACTGGACGCACGCTGCTCGCGCGTCTGAGAGTCCGGAACACGGCCCTCACCCGCGACGGCGCGGCGCTGAACTGAAGCCGAACGGGAGATCCGCTGTGTCCAAAAGCAGACCTGGGTCAACGTAAACGATGTAGCCGCGAGCGCCTGCGGACATGGTGCCCATGGCCACAACGGTTAAGGCCAAAACTGAGTGACACCTCCCCAGGGCACCGTCGGGCCGGCAAATCCGTACCCCAAACACCTGGGCATTCTCCTCGGGGGCTCAACCGGATGTCAACCAGCCGCGGTGGGGACTTGCCTGAGCGGCAGCCTGCCGCGAGGACAGACGCGTAGTGGTCACGAAGGACCAAGAGGCTCCCGGTGGTGCGCAGCAGGGGGTCGTGCTCCCCATCGTCACCCCATCTCCGCGAGCGCGGCGGCCGTGATCGCGTCGGCGCTCGCCGGAACCCCCATGCCGTCGACGTACACACTCGGGGTCCCGTTCACGCCGCGGGCAACCGCCATCGCGGTCACGTCCTGCGCCCACGCGAGGTATTTACCTGCCATGACGCACGAGCCGAATGCCTCGTCGATCCCGCTCTGGAGCCCGAGCTGGACGAGCTCCTCGTCGCTCAGGCCGTCGCCGCCCTCGGGCGGCTGGTTGTCATAGAGCGTGTACAGGTATTCGCGGAACCTCCCGCCGTCAGATGCACAACCGGACGAGGCGGCGGCGCGGGTGCTGTAACGCGTCGTGGAGAGCCGATCCAGAAACCCGAGGGGGTGGTAGACAAGCGTGATCACACCCCGGTCGACCAGCGCGTCGATCGCTGGCCCGCTGCTCTCCTCGAACATCCGACAGAACGGACACAGGAAGTCGATGTAAGCGTCGACGAGAGCCGGACCGCGGCCGAGCACGATCCCATCGCCGTTCTCTGGAGCGCCCGCGGGTACGCGGCCGGGTGCGGTAGGTACGTCCAGGCTGGTCATGGTCGAACCTTTCGGTCGTGGTGTTGGTGGCGCTCGGTGACATGCGTGCAGCTAGGCCACACGCCGCGGCGCACAACAGCGCCTGGAGCGCCGGCACCAGCGAACGCCGTTCTCGGGCCGACCGGACCGAGAACGGCGCATTGGACCGAACCGACGAACGGCCTATCTGGAGGGAAGTGAGCGCTGATCAGGAAACGCCGGTGATCGAGGTCCACTTGCCCGCCGATCTTCCGCGAAGCGAGCGGCGCGAGATACTCGAGCGCTTCGAACAGCTCGCGCGCTCCACTGGCAACCCGATCGAGGGCGTCCGCATCACGCTCCGCCGCCCCGAGACGAGAGCCGCGCGCCTGCGGTGGGTGGCCGACGCATCGCTGGTGCTGAACGGCAGGCCGTTAGCTTCGCACGCCACCGGCAGCAGCGCGCCGCAGGCCGCGAAAGAGGCCGCCGATCGCCTCAACCGGCAGATGCGCCGCGCAGCGGATGCACCGGCGGCGCTGCGTAACGATCGGAGGACGATCAAGAGCGCGCTCGCGCACGTCACCCACGAACGGAGGCACCGGCCAAGACCGAGCCGCAAGCGGCCGGACCTGCGTGACGTCATCCCACAGCGCACCGCATATCCATTTCCGGAGTCGACCCTCGACGCCGTGGCGGACCTGCTCGACCTGGACCTCGAGTTCCTGCTCTTTCGTCACGCCCGGACGGGAGAGGACGTTGTGGTGCACCGGCGCGATGACGGGCGGATCGGCTTGCTTCACCCGCCCGGCAGCCCGCTCTCCGGCGAGAACGACATCGTGGTCCCAGAGCCGAGCCGCTACCAACGGTCGATCCCGCTCGCCAAGGCGCGGGACGAGATGGACGTGCTGGAGCACCGCTTCCTCTACTTCATCGATGCGGCCGACGGACGAGGGAAGGTGCTCTACCTGCGCCACGACGGCGACTACGGCCTCGTCGAACCCCCGCCGGGCGGGCCGGAACGTGCGGCCTGACCATCATCCGCCGCGGGTACCGCCGCATCACCTCGGTTGGCGCCCAGCCCTCGGCCGTGCCCTAGGCCCGGGCGGGGAGCGGCTCGCTGCCAGCACCGAAGGACTTCAGAGGATCTCGAGCGGTTGAGGCGTCAGGGGCGGTGGGAACGCCTCGTCGAGTCTGAGCATGTCGGACTCGTCCAGGCGCAGGTCAAGCGAGGCCCGGTTCTGGCGGACATGGGCGACGGTTCCCGCCTCGGGAATCGCGCAGACTCCGTCCTGTGCGAGAACCCAGGCGAGCGCCACGCGCGCCGGACTTACGCGGTAGCGGCGGGCGACGCCTTGCACCACCGGATGCTCCAGCAACCGCCCCTGCTCGAGGGGGGAGTAGGCCATCACCGGGACACCGTGGGCACGGCACCACGGCAGCACGGTCAGCTCAATGCCGCGTCGCGCCAGGTTGTAGACGACCTGGTCCGTCTGCACAGCATCACCGGCCGGGAGGCCCAGGAGCCGGCGCAAATCGATGACGTCGAAGTTGCTCACCCCCCAGTGGCGGATCAGTCCCGCCGCCTGCAGCCGCTCGAAGCCGACGACGGTCTGGTGAAGCGGAACTGGGCCCCGCCAGTGGAGGAGGTAGAGGTCGAGCCGGTCGGTGCCGATCCGGCGCAGGCTCTCCCGGCACGCGGCGATCGTTCCCTCCTCCGTCGCATGCGACGGCAGCACCTTGCTGACGAGGAAGATGCCGTCCCGCCGGCCGGCGATCGCCTCGCCGACTAGTTCCTCGGCGCGACCATTGCCGTACATCTCCGCGGTGTCGATGAGCGTCATCCCTAGATCGATCCCCTCCCGGAGTGCGCGTATCTCCTCCGCGCGCGGGTGACGTCCCTGACCGAGGTGCCAGGTGCCCTGGCCGAGGATGGGGATTGTCTCCCCGGACGGGAGGTCGACGCCGGGCACCGTGAGCACAGGCATGGGCTTGGGGTTAGGCCGCTGCCCGCCGGATGCCAGGCAAGAGCTCCGTTTTGAACGGAACGAACTGGTACGGCTGAACCTCGGGTACTAGCTGGGAAGGTTTTGCTCGAATTTGTGTACAGAAGGAGCCCGCTGAAGCCGCCAACCCGTAAGCGCCGGGGTAGCGGCCACCGACCAGGGGCACCCACATCGTGCCCGGTCCGGCCCGGCAACGCCTCGGCGATCGCCGGCACCAACCTGGTTTGACGGCCGCCGAGGTCGCGCCAATGGGCAGCAAGCTGGTTCGGCCGCCCAAATCGGCCCGGATCGCGAAATCCGCCCCTATAGATGGCCTGGCTACACAGATGCAACCAGGCCCAAAACGCTGTGTTACGGTGGTTTGGGCCTGCCTCGCTCTTCTGGGCTTCCCGCTTCACACGCGAGAGGTCGCTGGTCCGAGCCCAGCCGTGCCCATCACCTAGGTAACCGTCGGCGCTCGAAGACCCCTTAACGAACTGACACGGTCAATGCGAGTCGCGGTGCTGGGGGCCGGTTTGCAAGGCGCGTGTGCCGCGCTGGAGCTGGGGTCGCGTGGCGGCGTGCGCGTCGATCTGTACGAGCGAGAGTCCGCGGCGCTGACGCAGGCGTCAGTCAACAACGAGGGCAAACTGCATCTCGGATATGTCTACGCCAACGATCCTACGGGCGACACGGCGCGGATCATGGTGATGGGTGCCCTCTCTTTCGCGGCGCTCCTGCGTCGCTGGATCGGCGGCCGGGCCGATTGCCTGGAGGCGTCGGCGCCGTTCGTATACGCGTTACATCGAGACAGCCTCGTCGACCAAGCGGCGCTCGAAGCTCATCTGCAACGGTGTACCAGGCTCGTCCGAGAACTTGGCGGTGGTCAACCCGCGGACTACTTCGGGTCTGAATGGCGGGAGTCGCCGCGGCGCCTGACACATCTTGACCTTGAGGCGACCTACGATCCCGGGGTGGTCACCGCGGCGTTCCAGACGCCGGAGATCAGCATCGATCCTGAAGCGCTCGCCGTCGAGATCCGCGCTCGTCTCGCCGCCGAACCCGACATCCGGTCCCGATTCGGATCGGCCGTCACAAGTGTGAGCCTCGAAGGTCCGAAGCCGATCGTCAGGTTCGAGGCAGGCGGCGATCACCACGAAGAGGCCTACGATCACGTCGTCAACGCGCTCTGGGCCAGCCGTCTGGAGATCGATCGGACGGCCGGAGTTGAGCCGGCTCGGCCGTGGCTGTTCCGCCTGAAGCGGTACCTACGAATGCGACGCGTGGATCATGGCCTGACACCTCCATCTACGACGATCGTGCTTGGGCCATTTGGCGACGTGACGCGCTACGCGAATGGGGATCTGTACCTGTCGTGGTATCCGACCGGTCTGGTGGGCCGGTCATCGGCTCGACAGCCGCCGGCCTGGTCGGCTGTCCCGGCGCACGACGCCCGGGGTGCTCTTCAACGCGGCATCATGGACGGGCTGAGGGCGGTGATGCCGCAACTTGCGGGGCTCAGCGCGCAGGCGATCTCGTCATCAGACGTCGGCGGCGGCGTCATCTTTGCCTGGGGGTCGAGTGACATACATGACCGCGCGAGCCTGCTCCACGGGCGCGCCACGATTGGGCCTGAATCCTTCGGCCGGTACCACACCGTCAATACCGGCAAGTTGACGACCGCGCCGATGTTTGCGAAGTTGATTGCGGATCGCGTGATCGAGCGCGGACCGTGACCGAGCGCGTCACCATTGGTGTGCCGGTCTACAAAGGCGAGGCATTCATCGCCGACGCGCTGCGCTGCATCCAGGCGCAGACCCACACCGAGTGGGAGGCGATCGTCTCATTCGACGGCCCGCAGCCCAGAAGTGAAGCCGTCTGCCGGCCGTTCTTCTCGGATCCGCGATTCAGGTGCGTTGTGCATCCCGAGCGCCTCGGATGGGTCGGTCACCTGAACTGGCTGATGAGTCAGGTCTCAGGTGATTTCTGGTACTTCCACCAGCAAGACGATCTCACGGATCCCACCTATCTTGAGGTCCTCGTAGAACATGCGCGGCGACATCCCGAGGCCGCGCTCGTCTACTGCGACCTGGTGCCGTTCGGACGCATCGAAGGCCGCTTCGAGCAGGCCCCGTCAGTCACCGGCGCGACAGAGTTCACCCGGCAGATGACGATGCTGCGAGAGCACCTCAACGCGTACGCGCTACGGGGGCTCACACGCGCCGAGGCGGTTCGCCGCGCAGGACCGGTGCCAACGAACGACCGGCAGAACTTCGGGGTGGACATAGCCTGGCTTGCCGGCGTCGCGCTGGCAGGAGAGCTCCATCATGTGCCGGCGGAGCTATACCGCAAGCGCTACCACGAGGCCAACACCGAGTCGGGATGGTGGAGCTGGGATCGCGCGGACCGCCTCGCCGCTTGGCCCGCGCACTGCACGGACATGCTGAATCAGGCGCTTCGCGTCGAGACAAACGTGTCCGCGGCGCGCCTCCTGTGGCTGGCGGCCATCGAACGCTTGACCTCACACCTTGCCGCAACGTTCCTTCCCGTCGCCGATCTGTCCGACGCCGAACGCGAGCGGTTGCTCGTCGAATTCCTAGAGCGCGTGCGGGCCTCTGACGTGCACGACGTACAGAGCCTGCTCGACGCGGACTGGACGGCGATCGAGACGCTGAGCCGGTCCATCTTCGACGAGAGCGTCACCGCCGTCGTCGAGATTCGGGCCTACGGCCCGACTTCGGTGCCCAGCGCGACGCCGTTCAATGTTCAGCCCGACGGGCGCTCCGCGTTGTGGGTGAAGACGTCTCGGAGTGCATTTCCGGAACTTGCCATCCGCTTGGCCGGACATCGACTCGAGACGCAGCGCGCCGGGTCGGTCTTCACCGCGTTCGTTCCGGATGACCTGACGGCGCAACGCGGATCGCTTGAGCTCGTCCTGATCGGACGTGACGGCACGCCGCGATCGCCTGCTGTCACCGTGCAAGTCGAGTGACATACCCGGAGCTCCGGCTCAGAAGCGAGGGGCTGGACGTTGCGCCCGGTAGTACGATCATCTTGAGGGCATCGTGTGACGCTGGCCCACCGGGGGCGGGCTCGCCATTGGCTTCCGAGGTTTGGACCAGTTAGGAGTCGCGGTGCCCCACGTGGAGCCGGAATGGACCTCTCGGATCCGGGGATGCCTCAAGACGGTCACCGTCGCCTCCCTGTTATCGCCGCCCACGTCCGAACGGACCAGCGGGCAACCGACCAGGAGGACCACCATGAGCACACTCATCCGCTTTTCCCCCCCGTCACTGACGGCCCATCAGTACGACGACGCTGTCCGTCGCCTCAATGAGGAGGGCGTCTTTCCCGCCGACGGGCTCGAGTTCGAGATCTGCTTCGGCTCGGACGACCACATGAAGGTCAGCCAGGTTTGGGATTCGCAGGAGCAACTCGATGCGTTCGGCGCCCGCCTCAGGCCGATCTTGGCGGAGTTGGGAATCGACCCAGGCGAACCAGAGTTGGTTGAGGTGCACAGCATCATCAAGCGTTAGCCCACCCGCTGGCGGCGCGCCGGACGTGGGTCGGCGCGCTCACCGCTCGGAGCTCGCCCTAGCGCCGATTACGCGCAAGTCAGGTGGTCAGCGTCACCTTGCTCAGCCCATGCGGCCGATCCACGTCGACGCCCGCCAGCTCGCCCAGCCTCAACGCCGCCGCCTGCCCCGGAATCACGGCCAGCAGCGGCGCCAGCCACTCCGGGACTTGCGGTATCCGCACGTCGATGTCAACGGCGCCCAGAACATCGGCGCGGTCGGTGACCGCGACTGTGAGGCCGCCGCTGCCGCCGATCACTTCCAGATCACGACGATCTGGCTGGTCACGACCGGAGGTGCTGATCAGCCACACCGCCCCGGCCTCACTCAGCGCCGCGACCGGTCCGTGGATCAGGTCGGGCAGCGAGAACGCTTCGGCAATCACGCCGCCCAGTTCGCGCAGCTTCAGGGCAGTCTCGTACGCGGTGGCCATCTCCAGCCCACGCCCCACCACGGTTACGACAGCGCAGCCAGCCAGGCGGTCAAAGCGCCCGCGCCCGGCCAGCTGAAACGAAGCCATCGACCCCACCAGCTCAGGCAGCCGCGCGAACCATTCGCGCCGATGGACCAACGGGGACAGGCACTCGGCGATCTGAGCCACCGCATGCAGGGAGGCCAGGTAGGTCTTGGTGGCCGCGACCGAGCGCTCCTCGCCGGCCAGCATCTCCACCACCACGTCGGCCCGGGCGGCGACGGGCGACTCCGGATGGTTGGTCAGCACGATGATCGGGCGACCCTGATCAGCAGCCGCCTCCACCACCTGGACGATGTCCGGCGAGCTGCCGGACTGCGATATGGCCAAGAGGGCGCCACGGGACAGGAGAGGTGGACGAGCGCTGCCGAACAGCCAGGGCGCGGCCAGCCCGACCGGCAGCCGGGCGTCCACCCCCAGCAGATACTGGGAGTAGCGGGCGGCGTTGTCAGACGTGCCGCGGGCCACGATCATCAGGTAGTCGACGTCGGGTCGGCGGAGCAGCGCCGCCGCCTGCTCCGCGCTCTGCCAGCCCGGGCCTTCACGGGAGCCGAGCACCTCGGCCTGGGCGCGGATCTCCTGCTCCAGGTGGCTGGGTGCGGCATGAGCAGTCACGACAAGAGAGGTTAGCCTCTAGTTAGGTATCTTTACAAGATCTCCCAAAGGCCCTTGACAGACCCACCGCAAAGCGCATAGGTTCCCCATTCTAGGAAACCTTCCTAACCACCCGGACCGGATACAAGGCGAACGGTGGAGCAGCGAGCAACGGAGGGAGACAGGATGAGACGCGGTATGGCCGGCACGGCCGCGGTGGTCTTGGCGCTGGCGGTGGCTGCCTGTGGCGGCTCCTCCGGGGGAGCCTCCGGAGGCTCCACCAAGACAGCTGCTCCAGCGGCTTACAACGGCAAGCCAGTGACGATCACCTTCTGGAACCCGTTCACCGGGCGGGAGCTCGGCGTGATGAACCACGTAATTGCCGGCTTCGAGAAGGCCAACCCGAACATCAAGGTGACCAGCCGCGGAGGGATCTCCGACAGCAACATCATCGCGGCGATCCGCGGCGGGAGCCCACCGGACCTGGCCATGTCGAACTCCGCCGACAACCTCGGCGAATACTGCGGCACCGGCGCCTGGATCAACCTGAATCCCTACATCCAGCGCGACCACGTCGCCGTGAGCATGTTCCCCACGGCGGTCCAGGACTTCACCGAGTTCAACGGCGACCGGTGCGCGTTGCCGGACCTGGCCGACACCTACGGCCTCTACTACAACAAGGGGCTGCTGGCCAGGGCGCATATCACCAGCCCGCCCAAGACGTTCACGCAGCTCACGGCGGACGCCAAGAAGCTGACCCAGTTCAATCCCGACGGCTCGATCAAGGTGGCCGGCTTCGTGCCGACCAGCACGTTCTACGAGAACGCCGCGGCTCACTACGCGCCGCTGTGGGGCTTCCACTGGGTCCAGAACGGCAAGGCCGCGATGGGCTCCGACCCCAGCTGGGCTGCCTACCTGCGCTGGGAGAAGCAGCTGATCAACTGGTACGGCGCCAGCAAGCTGTCGCACTTCCTGTCCGGCGCGGGGGAGGAGTTCTCTCCCACCAACGACTTCGAGACGGGCAAGATCGCCATGCAGATCGATGGCGAATGGCGCACTCAGTTCATCAAGTCAGACCACGCGAACATCGACTACGGCACCGCGCCGATGCCCGTCAACCCGTCCGACCCATCCTTGTATGGCGGTGGCTACACGACCGGCAACGTGATGGGGATTCCCAAGGGCGCGGCGAACCCGGCCGCGGCGTGGCTGCTGGCCAAGTACCTCGCCACCAACGAGCCTGCTGTGGCCACGTTCGCCAACGGGCTGGGGAACGTGCCCACGCTCACCTCGGCGCTAGGCGATCCCACGCTGACGAAGAACCCCGAGTTCAACACGTTCCTGAAGATCTTCGGCAACCCCAACACGGCCACCGACCCGATCACCGCGATCGGCTCGGCCAATCAGACGATGGAGGGCAACTGGCAGCAGAAGTGGGAGGCCGGCGCGATCCCGGACGCCCAGCTGCCCTCGTCGCTGAAGAATCTGGCTCAGCAGATCAACGCTCAGGAAGCCAACTCCACCCAGGGCAGCGGGCCTCCGTGATCCAGGGGAAAGCCGGGTGAGCATCCTGCCGATCAGGGCGGGCGAGGCGGCGCGCGCCCTGCCGCCGCTCTCGCCTGCGCGGGCGAAGGCCAAGCGCCGGGCGGCCTGGCGCCGGCGGCGTACGGTGCTCCTCTTCATGAGCCCGTGGATCGTTGGGTTCAGCGTGTTCTTCGGCTATCCGCTGATCGACAACGCCTACCTGTCGCTCACCCACTACGACCTGCTGTCCAGCCCGCGCTGGATCGGGCTGGCCAATTACAAGTATTTGTTCAGCGGCGACCAGGAGGTTTGGCCGGCGGTCAGGAACACCCTGTGGTTCCTCGGCATCGCCGTCCCCCTCCAGGTCATGTTCGCATTCGGCATCGCGATGATGGTCACCCGGGTCAAGCGCGGCGTGAGCATCTACCGCACGATCTTCTACCTGCCGACCCTGGCCCCGACCGTGGCGGCCACGCTCGGCTTCGTGTTCATCTTCAACCCGGCCACGGGTCCCGTGAACAGTCTGCTCGCGAAGATCGGGATCACCGGACCCCTGTGGTTCCAGTCGCCAACCTGGGCCAAGCCGTCGCTGACCCTGCTCAGCCTGTGGGGGATCGGCAACGCGATGGTGATCTTCCTAGCCGCCATCCTCGACGTCCCCGCCCAGTTGCATGAGGCGGCCGAGATCGACGGAGCCGGTGCCTTCAGGCGTCTCTGGCACGTGACGCTGCCCACCATCAGCCCAGTGCTCCTGTTCTCGATCGTGATCGCCGTGATCGCAGGGCTTCAGTACTTCGACCAGGCCTACGTGGCCAGCACCGTGGCCGCTCCCGGCAGCCTGGGCAACGCAGGCGACAACACGGCAGCCAGCCTGGGTTACCCGCAGGGCTCGACCCTGTTCTACCCGCTGCTCCTCTACCAGCAGGGCTTCTCGTACTTCAACATGGGCTACGCGGCGGCGCTGTCGATGCTGCTGCTGGTCGTCTCGCTGGCCGTGACGCTGGTCGTCCTGCGCAACTCGCGACGCTGGGTCTTCGTTCAGGGAGGAGCGCGCTGATGGCCACAGCCGTCGAGCTCCCCCAGGCGCAGCCGCCGCTGAAGCCGCTGGTCCGCCGCTCGGTGCCCTGGTCGGTGCGCCGCCGGCGGCTGCTGATCTCGACGGCCGAACACAGCGTCCTGATCGTGCTGGCGATCATGTTCATCGCGCCGTTCGTTTTCATGGTGCTGACCGGGCTGATGACCAGCTCCCAATCGCTCACACCTCGCATCTGGCCCTCGCCGTTCGACCTCCACAACATCGTCCAGGTGTTCGACACCGCGCCGATGTTCCGCTACGCCGGCAACACGTTCATGTACGCGGGACTGGCCACGCTCGGCCTCGTCCTGTCCAGCGTGCCGGTGGCATACGCGACTGGCCTTCCTGCGCTGGCGCGGACGGAACCTGGCGTTTCTCGCCGTGCTCGTCTCGATGATGCTGCCGCCGCAGGTGACCGTCATCCCCGTCTACGTGATGTTCTCCCACCTGCAGCTCGTCGGCTCGATCTGGCCGCTTGTCATTCCCAACTGGTTCGGAGACGCGTTCTCGATCTTCCTGCTGCGCCAGTTCTTCCTGACCATCCCCGTCGAGTATGTGGACGCGGCGCGAATCGACGGCTGTGGGGAATTCAGGATCATGCTCCAGGTGATCGCCCGGCTGGCCAAGCCGGCGATCGCCGCCGTGGCCCTGTTCAGCTTCCTGCTGTGCTGGAACGACTTCTGGGGGCCGCTGCTGTACACGCTCCCGAACCCGGGCAGCTGGACGCTGTCGGTCGGCCTGGCCCAGTTCCGCAACCTCTACGAGGTGAACTGGAACCTGGTCATGGCCGGCACGATCGTGTTCATGGCGCCGGTGATCATCCTGTTCTTCTTCGCCCAGAAGGCGTTCGTCGAGGGCATCACGCTGACGGGGGTGAAGGGATGAAGCTCGCCGTCATCGGCGCCGGTTCCACCTACACGCCCGAACTCGTGTCCGGCTTCATGCGCGAGCGGGAGCGGATCGAACGTCAGCGATCTGGTGCTGCAGGACATCGATCGCCGAACGCCGCGAGATCGTCGGCGGACTGGCCCGGCGGATCCTCGAGCGCCAGGGGTACTCCGGCGCGCTCGAGATCACCGACGACCTGGATCGCGCGCTGGACGGCGCCGACGCCGTGCTGATCCAGATCCGGGTCGGCGGGCAGGCCGCCCGGCTGCACGACGAGACGGTCCCCGCGGCGTGCGGCTGCGTCGGCCAGGAGACGACCGGCGCGGGCGGTCTGGCCAAGGCGCTGCGGACCGTTCCGGTCGTGCTCGACATCGCCGAGCGGGCTCGGACGCTGGCCGACCCCGACGCCTGGATCATCGACTTCACCAACCCTGTCGGGATCGTCACTCGCGCGCTGCTCGACGCCGGGCATCGTGCGGTCGGTCTGTGCAACGTGGCGATCGGCTTCCAGCGCCAGATCGCCGCGCACCTCGGCGTCGCGCCCGAGCGCGTCCTGGTCGACCAGGTCGGCCTCAACCACCTCACTTGGATCCGAGCCGTCTGGCTCGACGGCACGACGTGCTGCCTGAGCGTGCTGGACGCCTACGGCGACGCGCTGGCCGAAGAGATCGGGCTGCCCGCGCGCGCTGCTCGACCAGCTCGGCGCGATCCCGTCCTACTACCTGCGCTACTTCTACGCCGAGCGCGAGGTCCTCCAGGAGCAGCGGATGGGTCCGCCGCGGGCGCAGGTCGTGGCCGAGATCGAGCGCGGGCTGCTGGAGCTCTACCGCGACCCGCCGCTGACCGAGAAGCCGGCGCTGCTCGAGCAGCGCGGCGGCGCCTTCTACAGCGAGGCGGCAATCGCAGCTGGTCGCCTCGCTTGACCTCCGACAGCGGCGACGTCCAGGTCGTCGATGTCCGCAACGGCGGCACGCTGGCCGGGCTGGCCGACGACGACGTCGTCGAGGTGCCGGCCCGGATCGACGCGATGGGCCGTGCCGCTGCCACAGCGCCCGCTGGCGCCCGAGCTGCTCGGGCTGGTCCAGCACGTCGCCGCCTACGAGCGGCTCGCCGGCACCGGCGGCCCGCTCGGGCGACCCGAGCGCAGCGCGGCTGGCGCTGCTCAGCAACCCGCTGGTGCGCGAGTGGCGGCTCGCCGACGGCTGCTCGACGATCTGCTGCCGGTCGACGCCACGTCGGGGCGGTCCACCGGTGCCCGCGGCGGGGCACGCGACAGCGGCCGCACGGTGAGCTCGTGCTGGCCGTGGACGGCGGCGACGTCAAGACCGACCTGGCGCTCGTCGCCGCCGACGGTCGGCTGCTGTCGCTGGCGCGGGGGCCGCGCAGCTCGCCGCACTACGTCGGTGCTGAGGGATGCGCCGAGCTGCTCGCAGGCCCTGCTGCGGCGAGGCGCGCGAGCGCCGGGCCGACCTGCGCCGGAACGGCGCGGTCGAGCCGGCGACCGCCCAGATCATGGTCGCCGGCGCCGACCTCCCGGAGGAGCTCGCGGCGCTGCGCGCCAGCGATCGCGCCGCTTGGCTGGAGCCGGCTGGACGTCGACAACGACACGTTCGCGCTGCTGCGCTCGGGCACCGACCGCGGCTGGGGTGTTGCCGTGGTGTGCGGCGGGGGCATCAACTGCGTCGGCGTCGCGCCGGACGGCCGCCACGCCCGCTTCCCCTCGCTCGGCCCGATCAGCGGCGACTGGGGCGGCGGCTACGACGTCGGGCTTGCGGCGCTGAGCGCCGCGGCGCGGAGCGCCGACGGGCGCGGACCCCAGACCAGCCTCGAGGCGGCGGTGCCGGCCCACTTCGGCCAGCCGAGACGTCCTCGACGGTGACCCGCGCAGTCCACCTGCGTGAGATACCGAGCGAACGGCTCGGTGAGCTCGCCCAGGTCGTCTTCCCGGCATCCGAGCGAGGATCTGGTGGCGCGCGAGATCGCCACGCGGCTCGGCGACGAGGTCGTGGCGCTGGCCCGGGTTGCCCTGCGGCGTCTCGAGCTCACTGATCGTGACCCCGAGGTGGTGCTCGGCGGCGGCTTGATGCGTGCGTGCCCCCGCCGGCTTGATCGAGGCGGATCACCGCGGGGGTCCTCCGCGGTGGCTCCTGCGGCAGAGGTCAGGCTCGCGACCAACGCTCCGATCGTGGGCGCGGCGTTGCTCGGCCTGGATGAGCTGGGCGCTGGACGGTGAGGTGGTGGCGCGGGCCACGCCGTGAGCTGCAGGCCGCGTTCGTCGAGATCGAGGGCAACGGCGCGCGAGCCTCGAACCGGCGGCTGGTGTCGGTGGGTCCGGCGAAGAAGGGGGACGGTGATGGCTGAGGTCCGCTTCGAGCAGGCGACGCGGATCTTCCGCGGGAACGAGGTGCCGGCTGTTGACCGCCTCGACCTGACCCTCGCAGGACGGCGAGCTGGTCGTGCTGGTCGGGCCGTCGGGATCGGGCAAGTCGACCGCACTGCGGATGCTGGCCGGCCTCGAGGAGGTGGACGCCGGCGCTGTCTACATCGGCGAGCGTGACGTCACCGACGTGGCGTCCAAGCGGCGTGACATGGCCATGGTGTTCCAGAACTACGCCCTGTACCCGTACCTGACGTGCGGGCCAACATCGGGTTCCCGCTGAAGATGGCCGGCGTCCCGCAAGGCCGAGCGTGACCGCCGGGTCGACCGAGGCGGCTGAGCTGCTCGGGCTGACTCCGCTGCTTGACCGCAAGCCGGCTCAGCTGTCGGGCGGCGAGCGGCAGCGAACGGCGATGGGCCGCGCGATCGTCCGCAACCCGCAGGTGTTCCTGATGGACGAGCCGCTGTCGAACCTCGATGCCAAGCTGCGGGTGAAGATGCGGGTCGACATCGCGGCCCTGCAGCGCCGGCTCGGCGTGACCATGCTGTACGTGACCCACGATCAGGTCGAGGCGATGACGATGGGACACCGCGTGGCGGTTCTGGTGATGGCCGGCTGCAGCAGTGCGGGCCACCGCGCGAGCTCTACAACCGTCCGGCGAACATGTTCGTCGCCGGCTTCATCGGCTCGCCGGCGATGAACCTGCTCCCGGCGCAGCTGAACGGGGACGGGGTGGCTGAGCTGTGCGGCGTCAAGCCTCGTGCTGCCGCGCGATACGGCCGCGGCGGCAGGTCAGCGCGGGCTGCACGAGGTGATCGTGGGGCTGCGCCCGGAGTCCCTCGAGATCGAGTGGCGACGGGGGGATCAACGCCGAGGTGGAGGTGGTCG
Source organism: uncultured Solirubrobacterales bacterium (assembly GCA_963744525.1). Lineage (GTDB taxonomy): Bacteria > Actinomycetota > Thermoleophilia > Solirubrobacterales > Solirubrobacteraceae > Palsa-465. Next base: position 306,853 of record CAVUTV010000004.1, read on the forward strand.
AGGAACTCGGTGCCGACGCCTATGCGTTCTGCGTCGCCCGGCTCGCGGACGGCGAGGCCAAGCTGATCGCCCGCACCGACTGGCGGCACCCGCCGGCCGCGGGTACGCAGCGTGCGCGCTAGCGCCGACGGCCGCGTGAGGCGCACGTGTTCGACCCGGCCACCGGCGAGCGGCTCGGCGAGTTGATGGCGGCGTACCTCATCTGCGCGCCCGGCCATGCTGCGGGCGCTCAACGAGCGCACCGTGCTGGAGGCGATCCGGGCCGACGCGCCGATCTCGCGGGCCGAGATCTCGCGGCGGGTGGGGATCTCAAAGCCCACCGTCTCGCTGGCCCTGCGTCACTGCTCGAGCGCAAGCCTCGTGCGCGAGGTGGAGGCGCCCCGGCCAGCGGGGCCGGTACGGGGCGACGCTGTTCGAGGCCGTTCCCGAGGCCCGGCTGGTGCTCGGGACTCGACATGGGGGCGCGCTTCCTGCGCGGCGCGATCTGCGACCTGCACGGCGGATCCGGGCCCGTCAGGACATCGAGACCGCCGGCACCGACGCGCGTCGACCTGCTGGACGACGTGCGACCGACCTGCGCAGCCGGCTCGCTGCCGACAGTGGGCTGGCCATGGAGGCGATTGACGGCGCGGTCATCGGTGTGCCCGGCGTGGTTGACCCCGACAGCGGTCGGGTGCGGCTGGCCGAGAACATTCCCGGCCTCGAGGGGCTCGCAGATCGGCTCGGAGCTCGCGGACGCGGCTCGGCGTCGAGGTGTCGGTCGAGAACGACATCAACCTCGCCGCGGTCGGCGAGCGCTGGCGGGGCGTCGGCTCGCGGGGTCGACAACTTCGCCTTCCTGTCGGTCGGCACCGGGCTCGGCGCGGGGCTGGTGATCCGCGGCGAGCTGCACCGGGCCATCACGGCGCGGCCGGCGAGCTCGACTTCGCGCTGCGGCGGCCGAGTGATCGGGAGGCGGACGATCCCGTGCGCGGCGGCGATGTCGGCGTTGCGCGGCCCGGCTGGCCGCGGAGAACGGCTCGCAACGGCGCTGGAGCCGCCGTATCGGCGTCCCGGCGATGTTCGGGGCGCGCGCGCGGGGGATGCGCTCGCCCGGCAGTGGTCGCCGAAGCGGCGCGGCGGATCGTCGTGCACATCCTGCCGATCGCGGCCGTGGCCGACGTCGAGCTGGTCGTGCTCGGCGGCGGGATCGGTGCCAACGGCGACCTGCTGCTCGGCCCGATCCGCGGCGGCTCCTGGCCGAGCAGCTGCCGTTCCCACCCCGGGTCGAGGTCTCGATGCTCGGCGACGCCGCGGTGTTGACCGGCGCGCTGGCGGTCGGGTTGGGCTCGGCGCTGGAGAACGCCTTCCGGGATCGGGGTTAACCGCTTGGCCGTCTCCCTGACCTTCGACGACGGCCCCGATGAGCGTTGGACGCCTTCTGTGCTTGACGCGCTGGCGCGCGCCGGGATCCGGGCGACCTTCTTCGTGGTGGCCGAGCAGATCGCCGAGCCCGCAGGCGCGGACCTGCTTCGCGCCATCGCCCAGGGCGGGCATCGGGTAGAGGCGCACTGCTCGCGCCACCGACCGCACGACGAGCAGACGGGCGCCGAGCTACGAGAGGATCTGGACGAGCTTCTGCTCGCGATGAAGCGGCATGGCCTGCGGCGCCCAGACCTCTGGCGCCCACCCTACGGCCGGGTCAGCCGCCCGGCCTCGTTCGACGTGGCCAAGGCGGCCGGCCTGCAGCTCGTGCTGTGGACGAATGACCCGCGTGACTACCGGGACACGCCCTGGCGCTCGATGCTCCATCACATCGGCCGGGCGCTGTACGAGGACTCGGTGATCCTCCTTCACGACTCCCGTCGCTACGCCTCCACCAGCGACAGCGCCGCCAACACCGTGGCGCTGATCGAACCGCTGGCGGAGGAGCTCCGCCGGCGCGCCTTCGAGATCAGGCCGCTGGAGGTTCCGCTGGCCACGCGAGCGGAGCGCGCCGGCGAGGACGACGAGCTCGTGCCGATGAGCGGTTGAGCGTTTCCACCCGGACGGTGAAGCCGGCCGTGACGGCTTATGCGAACGGCTGCGCAGAAAGAAGCCCGGTGCGTCGCCGGGCGGGTAGTGTCCCGCGAGGTTCCGGGCGCATGATCAACTGGCTGCTCACACTTCCCGCCGTGTGGATGATCGTTGTCGTCCTCGCGGGGACGTACGTCGTCTCAGCGATCATTCTGTTCACGGTGGTCTGGCTTGCCAGAGGCGAACGGAAGACCACGATGTCCAGCCTGTCGCTACGGGACTGCTGTCGCCTCTGGGCGTGGTGTTCGGACTGATCGTGGCGTTCCTCGCCTCGGGGATCTGGACCAACGCAAACACGGCCCAATCAGCCGTCAACACCGAGGCGAGCTCGCTGCGGGCGTCCGTTCTCCTCGTCAACGCGTTCCCCGCCAAGCAGGACCGTGAAATGCAGAGGCTGATCGCCCGGCAGATCGATCGGTCGGTGAGGCTCGAGTGGCCGGAGATGGCCAACGGCACGGCCAGCATCTCGGAGGTGCCGCCGGCGGTGGGCCAGGCGCTGCAGCTGGCGCTTCGCCTCACGCCTCGCACAACGGGCCAGACCGAGGCTCAGCGCCAGCTCATCACCCAGCTCCAGGACGCTCTGGACGCGCGACGGGTTCGGATCATCGTCAGCCACGCCCAGGTCAACGGGGTCAAGTGGACCGCCGTCACCCTGCTGGGTGTCCTGCTGCTCATCGCGATCGCCCTGGTGCATGCGGCCCGACGGGGGACGGCTGCGATCGCGCTGGCCGTGTTCTCCACCGCGGTCGCCCTCTGCCTGATCCTGCTGCTCTCCCAAGACAAGCCCTTCAGCGGCCCGTTCCGCATCAAGCCGACGCCACTCGAGCAGGTCCGGCCGCGGGTGTGAACCCCCGCTACTGACCTGAGGCCCGATCGGCCTCCGCGTGGTCATTCAATTTCCCTGAGCCCGCCGCCCGGGAGATAGCGGACCCGCCGCGACCGCGCAGGATCACGGCGCAACCGACAGCGATCACCGCACCGATCACCGGCCCCGCCACGTACACCCAGTAGGCGGTCCAATCGCCGCTCACCAACGCCGGCCCGAACGATCGTGCCGGATTCATCGAGGTCCCGCTGACGGGCGCCGCCCACAGCCCGGCCAGGGCGATGTAGCCCCCGACGCCGAGCGCGCCGATTGCCCCGACGTTCTGTGCCGCCGAGGCGGTCCCGAGAATCACGCTGAGCAGGACACCGGTCAGCACGATCTCCATCAGGAACGCCTGCCAATCGTGGTAGCCCGGCCCGGGCAACGTCGCCCCGAGGTGCTGGATGTTGCCGAACACCGCCAGCAGGAACAGACACGCCAGGGTGGCGCCGAGCAGCTGCACGGCGATGTATCCGGGTACCCGCCGCCAGCGAAAGTCGCCACGTAGCGCGAACGCCACCGACACAACCGGGTTCAGATGCGCGCCCGAGACGGCACCCATGAACAGGATGATCGCCATCACCATCAGCCCGGGCGCCACAACGGCAGCCGCGAGGCTGATCTGTCCCTGGCCATGAAGGATCCCGCCGCCGGCGGCGACGATCACCAGCATGAACGTCCCCAGCAGCTCCGAGAACAACCGCCTGTACTCCAGGCTCGGATCGTCGAACTCCGTCCGCGAACCGAACTCCAGCATCAGTAGATGCCGAGCTCGCGGCAGGTCGTGAGTGGAGAGCTCTGTGTGTTCAGGGGCCGGCATCGCTGGGCTGCGCGCAGCTTACGATCTTGCGCGGCGACCGTGGACGCTACGCGGCGACGGGAAACGCCGCATCACCCGGTCAGGGTGGCTTGCGCCTCCTCAGGCGCCGACGTAGGCCGCGAGATGCTCGCCCGTCAGGGTTGAGCGGGCGGCAACGAGCTCAGCCGGCGTGCCCTCGAACACGACTCGGCCCCCGTCGTGGCCGGCGCCCGGCCCGAGGTCGATGATCCAATCAGCGTGCGCCATCACCGCCTGGTGATGCTCCACCACGATGACCGATTTGCCGGAGTCCACGAGCCTGTCGATCAGGCTGAGGAGTTGCTCCACGTCGGCCAGGTGCAGGCCGGTGGTGGGCTCGTCGAGGACATAGATACCGCCGTCCTCGCCCATGTGGGTGGCCAGCTTCAAGCGCTGGCGCTCGCCGCCGGACAGTGTGGTGAGCGGCTGCCCGAGGCTGAGGTAGCCGAGGCCGACGTCGGCCAGGCGGCCGAGGATCGCCTGCGCCGCCGGCGTGCGCGCCTCCCCGGCGGCGAAGAACTCCGCGGCCTCGGACACGGACATCGCCAGCACCTCGCTGATGTCACGACCACCGAGTCGGTACTCCAGTACCGATGCGTCGAAGCGCTTCCCCTCGCACTCTTCGCAGGTGGTGGTGACGCCGGCCATCATCGCCAGGTCGGTGTAGATCACGCCCGCGCCGTTGCAGTTGGGACAGGCGCCTTCCGAGTTGGCGCTGAACAGGGCCGGCTTGACCCCGTTCGCCTTGGCGAAGGCCTTCCGGATCGGCTCGAGCAACCCGCTATAGGTGGCGGGATTGCTCCTGCGGGAGCCGCGGATCGCCGCCTGGTCGATCGATACCACCCCTTCGCGCCCGGACACGGAGCCGTCGACGAGCGAGCTCTTGCCCGAGCCGGCCACGCCGGTAACGACCACCAGCGTCCCCAGCGGGATGTCGACGTCGACATCCCGAAGGTTGTGGGTCGTCGCCCCGCGGATCTCCAGGTTGTCGGTTGAGGTCCGCACCCTCTCCTTGAGGGAGGTCCGGTCCTCCAGATGGCGACCGGTGAGGGTGTCGCTGGAGCGCAGGTCCTCCACCTTGCCTTCGAAGCAGACGCTTCCACCCGCGGCACCCGCGCCGGGACCGAGGTCGATCACATGGTCCGCGATCACGATCGTGTCCGGCTCGTGCTCCACTACGAGCACCGTGTTGCCCTTGTCCCGCAGCCGGAGCAGGAGTTCGTTCATGCGCTTGACGTCATGCGGGTGGAGCCCCGCCGTCGGCTCGTCGAACACGTAGGTGACGTCGGTGAGCGACGACCCCAGGTGGCCGACCATCTTGACGCGCTGTGCCTCGCCACCGGACAGCGTGCCCGAAGGCCGGTCGAGCGACAGGTAGCCCAATCCGATCTCCACGAACGAATTGAGCGTCTGCTGCAGTGCGGCGAGCAGCGGCGCCACCGACGGCTCGGCGAGGTGGCCCACCCAATCGGCCAGGTCGCTGATCTGCATCGCGCAGGCCTCGGCGATGTTGATTCGGTTGATCTTCGAGGACCGCGCGCCCTCGCTCAGCCGTGTGCCATCGCATTCCGGGCACACCGTGAACGTGACCGCTCGATCCACAAAGGCCCGAATATGCGGCTGCATCGCTTCCCGGTCCTTGGCCAGCATCGACTTCTGGATCCGCGGGACGAGCCCCTCGTAGGTCATGTTGATGCCGGCGATCTTCATCCGCACGGGCTCGTGGTGGAGGAAGTCGTTCAGCTGCTTCTTGGTGTAGTCCCGGATCGGCTTGTCCGGGTCATAGAAGCCGGACTCGCGATAGAGGCGGGAGTTCCACCCTCCTGCCTGGTAGCCGGGGATCGTGAGCGCACCTTCGTTGAGCGACTTGGAGTCGTCGAACAGCTGCGCGAGGTCAATGTCCGACACCGAGCCTCGACCCTCGCAGCGCGGACACATCCCACCGGTGCGCGTGAAGCTCGCTTTTACGGTCTTGGTCCTGCCCCGCTCCACCGTGATCGCGCCCTTGGCCCTGACCGAAGGCACATTGAAGGAGAACGCGCTGGGCGAGCCGATGTGTGGCTTGCCGAGACGGCTGAACAGGATCCGCAGCATCGCGCCCGAGTCGGTGACGGTGCCGACCGTGGAGCGCGGATCTGCCCCCATTCGCTGCTGGTCCACGATGATCGCGGTTGTCAACCCGTCCAGAACGTCGACCTCGGGCCGGTCCAGCGTCGGCATGAAGCCCTGGACGAAGGCGCTGTAGGTCTCGTTTATCAGTCGCTGGGACTCGGCAGCAATCGTGTCGAACACCAGCGAGCTCTTGCCCGACCCGGAGACACCGGTGAACGCGGTCAGCCGGCGCTTGGGGATCTCCACGCTCACGTCCTTGAGGTTGTTCACCCGTGCGCCGTGCACGGAGATCAAAGCGTGGCTGTCGGCCGCGTTCGTTCCGAGCGACTGCGTATCAGTGTTCGTGGCCATGCTCATCGGGTCTCCCTCCGCTGGGGGGCCGTCCCGGCACTCGACGCTCACCGGTTGGCTCGACCGAGGGTGCCGAAGACTACCTTTGCCCCTCCGTGCCCCCCCGCTCGTCGCTCAAGGGTCCTGGAGCAGTCCCAGGACATTCCCGTCCACGTCGGTGACGGTTGCCACCAGGCGACCGCCACCGACGTCGCGCGCCGGCTCATTCAGGGTGGCACCCGCAGCCGTCACCTCGGCCAGTTTGGCCTCGATGTCCGCCACGTGCCAGTAGGCCACGGGGGAGGTCATGCCCTGTGGTCCGCCGCCTGGCACCAACCCGATGTGCTGGCCGGCGGCATCGAAACCGACGTAGTAGGACGAGTCGGCCGTCGGAGCGACGCCGAGCAGAGCGGCGTACACGGGTTTGGCCGCCTCCAGGTCGGACACGGGGTGAAGCACTGTCTTGATTCCCTCGGTACTGGTGGCGGTCATGATCGCTCCTGACGTTGACGGGACAGGCGCAATGCTAGGTGCGGCAGCCGAGCCGCGCTTCTCGGATCCTGCTCGGTTTGATGCCTCGTCGAGGTCTCCGAAGCGGTGCTTCTAGAGCCGCTAGATAGGCTGCAAGGCATGCCAGCCGAGCGTCTGTTGCCGTCCCCTGAAGCGGAGGCGGTGGTCGAGCTCGCCCGTGACTTCGCCGCGCGGGAACTGCTCCCGCGCGTGGCGGCAGACGAGGAGGCGCACCGCTTCCCTCGGGACGTGTTCCGCTCGCTGGGCGATCTGGGTCTGCTGGCCATGCCCTACCCGGAGGAGTGGGGCGGTGGGGGCCTGCCCTACGAGGTCTACCTGCAGGCGCTCGAGGAGATCGGCGGCGTCTGGGCCAGCGTCGGGGTGGGCGTATCGGTTCACGCCATGTCCTGCTGGCCCCTGGCCACATTCGGGACCGAGGAGCAGAAGCGCCGCTGGCTGGCCGACCTGCTGGGAGGGCAACTGCTCGGCGGCTACTGCCTGTCGGAGGCCGACGCCGGCAGCGACCCCGGCGCGATGCGCACGCGCGCCGTGGCGCACGATGGCGGCTACCGGGTGAACGGAACCAAGGCCTGGGTCACGCACGGCGGCGAAGCCGACTTTTACACGCTGTTCGCCCGGACCTCTGAGGACCGGCGGCAGGGGATCTCGTGCTTCCTCTGCCCGGCCGAGGTAGCCGGCCTGGAGCCGCAGACACCCGAGCGGAAGATGGGCATGACCGCCTCGACGACCACCTCGATCGGGTTCGACGGAGTGGAGCTCGACGCCGACCGGGTGATCGGTGGCGAGGGTGCCGGGTTGCAGATCGCCCTGCAGGCGCTCGATTCGGGACGCCTGGGGCATCGCCGCCGTGGCCGTCGGGCTGGCCCAGCGCTGTCTGGACGAGGCCGTGGCCTACGCCCGGGAGCGACATACGTTCGGGCGGCCGGTGATCGATCACCAGGGCCTCGGGTTCCTGCTGGCGGACATGGCCGCGGCGGTGGAATCGGCTCGCGCCACGACATTGGAAGCGGCCCGCCGCCGCGACCGGGGGCTGCCGTTCAGCCGCCAGGCGTCCGTGGCCAAGCTGCTCGCCACTGATGCGGCCATGCAGGTGTCCACCGATGCCGTCCAGGTTCTCGGTGGCGCGGGGTACACAATGGATTTCCCGGTGGAGCGGATGATGCGTGAGGCGAAGGTGATGCAGATATTCGAAGGCACCAACCAGATTCAACGGCTCGTCATCGCGCGCCATCTGGCCCGCAGCTGACGCCCGAGCACCCACAGGCGCATGCGACCGGCTTGCTACAACTCCTTAGTCGATAGAGTTAGTTGACTTTAGGACGGGGACTCTGACGCCCGAGGCCGCTTCGTGATCCAGCCAACTCGCGCTTACATCATCTGCTCTACCCAGCGAAGCGGCAGCACGTACCTCTGCCATCTGCTGGCCAGCACGGGTGTCGCCGGTAACCCCCAGGAGTACTTCGAGGCCCGCGCCGAGACGGGACTTCCACCCCATCCAGGGTACTTTCTGGCCGGCCTGCGCCGCACGGGCGCCGGGATCCGAGACGATCGGCGCCCCACCAGCGCGCCGGATTACTCGGATCTCCGCACACGTCGACGACTGGGAAGCGCACCTCGAGCGCACCTTCCAGCTCGGCACGACCCCGAACGGAGTATTCGGCACGAAGCTGATGTGGAATCAGCTCCCCGATGTCGAGCAGCACGCCACCGCGATCCCGGAGCTGCTGGGCATCACCGGGCGTGAACTGCTCGACCGGCTGTTCGGCGCTCCCAGCTACGTTTGGATGAGAAGGGTGGACAAGGTCCGTCAGGCCATCAGCCTGTGGCGTGCCCTGCAGACTCGCATCTGGCGTCTGGAGAACCCGGCCGCGAGGACCAACGGCCCGTGCTCCACTACAGCTACGAGGGAATCGAGCACCTGAGGCGCCGGCTCACAGCCGATGACGACGCCTGGGGAAGGTTCTTTCAGCAATCCGGGATCGACCCCCTCGAGATTCACTATGAGTGGGACGTGGAACCGATCCCGTCGGTGCCGTGGGCAGGTGCTCTCCTACATCGGCGGTCGAGCTTCCGGCCGAGTGGTCACCCGAGGCGCGCGATGGTCCGCCAGTCGGACGGGCTGAACAAGGAGTGGCACGACGCTTACATCGCGATGCCGCCGCGCGACTGAGCAGCTGATGCCGCCGCAACATCCTCTACATCCATTCCCACGACACCGGCCGCTACGTGCAGCCCTACGGCCACGCGATTCCGACTCCGAACATCCAGTGGCTGGCCGACCAGGGGATCATGTTCCGCAACGCGTTCTGCGCCGCGCCGTCGTGCTCGGGCAGCCGCGCGGCGCTGCTGACCGGCGAGTACTGCCACACCAACGGGATGATGGGGCTGGCGCACCGGGGCTTCTAGCTCTACGACTACGACCACCAGCTCGTCCGCGTGCTGATGGCCCACGGCTACCACTCCGAGCTGTCGGCGAGCAGCACATCTCCGCCGATCCCCACGTGCTCGGCTACGACGTCGTCCACGAGATTCCCGACACTCGCGTGCGACTCGGTCGGTCCGGCGGCGATCGAGTCGCTGCGCAGCGGAATCCGCGAGCCGTTCTTCATGTCCGTGGGCTTCTTCGAGACCCACCGCAGCTTCTTCGAGCCCAGCTCGGTGCGGGACCGCGTGTACTCGCTGCCGCCGCCGTTCCTGCCCGACACGCCGGAGATCCGTGAGGACGTGGCGGCGTACAAGGCGAGCGCGCGATCGCTGGATCACGGCGTCGGCAGTGTGCTCAACGCGCTCCACGAGACCCGGCTGGACGAGCGCACGCTGGTGATCTTCACGACCGACCACGGACTCGCGTTTCCGACCGCCAAGGCCAGCCTGCTGGACCGCGGCATCGGCGTATGCCTGATCGTCCGCGGGCCTGGGTTCGGCGGCGGCCGGGCCTTCGACGAGCTCGTCTCCCATGTCGACATCTTCCCGACGGTCTGCGAGCTGGCGGGAATCGAGACCCCGCCGTGGGCGCTCGGTCGCTCACTGGTCCCGCTCGTCAACGCGAGGAGCCGCCCGGCACGCGGTCGGAGATCTTCTCCGAGCTCACCTACCACGCCGCCTACGAGCCACAGCGAGCGATACGGACCGAGCGCTACAAGTACGTCCGGCGGTTCGACGATTACCCCTACCCGGTGCTGCCCAACTGCGACGACAGCCCCAGCAAGGAGGCTTATCTGGCGCGGGGCTGGGCGACCCGCCCGGTGGCGCGAGAGTCGCTTCACGACCTGTTCTTCAACCCGGGCGAGGGGCGGAACCTGATCGGCAACGAGGACTACGCGGGCGTGATCGAGCAACTGCGCGAGCGGCTCCACCAGTGGATGGTCGACCGATGACCCGCTGCTACGGGTCCGATCGCGCCCCCGGTGGGCGCGCGGATCAACGCCCAGACCCAGCGCTCCGCCGAGCGAGCCGACGCAGCTGATCGAAGAGGCCGAGGCACCGGCGCAACGCTAGGCGCATAAAAACGCGCATGACCGGACCGGGCCGGGGCGACCGCGGGGCCGCTCCACCCAACAGATATGGTTAGGGCCGACGGATGGCGGTTCAGGCACCCCAGGGCTACTCGCCGGAGAGCATGACGCTGCGGTCATTGATCGCACGCCACCGTCTGCTCGCCCTGTCCGCCCTGGCCGTAATCCTGATCCTGCTGGCGATGCTGCTGGTCGCAGTACTTGGACCCAAGGCTGGAGCGGTGACCGATGCCACGTCCTGCTCGCAGTGGGGATCCACTGACCAGAACAAGCAGGCCGGCTACGCGCGCCTGTACGTCCAGGAGCACGGGCCGCTGAGCGGCGGGGCGACGAGCGTCGGCGCCGTGGAGTCCGCCATCAACAATGGCTGCATGGCCGCCTACGGCTCCGACGAGGAGGACACCGTGAGCGTCCTTCAGTCGATTCGCAAGCAGTACTGAGGCCGGCGCCGGCCGAGCGACGCTCCTGTCGGCGTCAGGACGCTAGGCGTCGCGGCGCATCAGCGTGATCGCCCCCAGCACGACAGCGACCGCCGCGTAGCCACAGAACACCCCGAAGCCGCCCCACACCGCAGATGGTGTGGAGCTGTCGAAGCTGTGAGCTCGCCACGGTGGTTCCGGCGTTCAGCGGCAGGTAGGGCGAGACCGAGTTGTTGATGCTCGAGGGAGGATCGCGCTGATGCCGGGAAGCACGAACAGCAGCCCGACGAACGTGGCGATGCCGCCGGCGGTGTTGCGCAGGATCGCCCCGAGCCCGACGCACATGACGCCCAGCACGGTCAGGAACAGCGCGCGCCGATCACCGTCCGCAGCGCGCCGGGGTCACCGATGCGCGTGCTGGACGTGGTGCTGGGTGACGATCGCCTGGACGGCGAAGAAGGAGATCAGCGACGCGATCAGCATCAGCACGAACGTCACCGCGGCGAACACGAGCACCTTCGCCCACAGGACCGGCAGCCGGTGTGGCACTGCCATCAGGCTGGAGCGGATCATCCCGGTCGAGTACTCGCCGCGTGATGACGAGCACGCCGAGCACGCCGATCGCCAGCTGGGCCAGGTGATAGCCGCCGACGCGGTGTTGATCGAGTCATAGGTCGCCCGGTCCTGCGGCTGCAGCTGCGACCAGCGGGACATCTGCGACCGCGGCGACGAGCGGGCCGAGCCCGGCCATCGCGACGAACGCGACCAGCAGCGACCAGCGGGTCGAGCGCAGCGTCCACAGCTTCGTCCACTCCGAGCGCAGAACGCCGGCCGGTGACTCACCCCGCGACGCGGGTCGCCGCGGGCCTGGATCGCCGGCGGTCGCGCCGAGAGCGCTCATGCCGCCACCTCCTCGCCCGGCTCTCGCCCTCCGGCCGCGAAGCTCCGGCGTGAAACTCGACGGCGTCGCCGGTCAGCGCCATGAACGCCTGCTCGAGCGACGCCTGTCTGGGGATCAGCTCGTGCAGGACGATGCCGCCGCGGCGCGGCCGCGTCGCCGACCTCGGCGCTGGTCAGGCCCGTGGACCTCCAGCACGCCCGGCTCATGACTCGCCGATGTCCACGCCGTCGCGGACCAGCGCTGTTCGCAGCTCGGCGGCATCCGGGCGTGCGCACGCGCACGGCTGCGCCCGTGCGAGGCCTGCGGCCACGAGCTCGCGACGCGTGGTGTCGGCGATCAGCCGGCCGCGGCCGATCACGATCAGATGCTCGGCGGTCTGGGCCATCTCGGCCATCAGGTGCGAGGAGAGGAAGACGGTGCGGCCCTCGGCGGCCAGGCCCTTGAGCAGGTTGCGGATCCACAGGATCCCCTCGGGATCGAGCCCGTTGGCCGGCTCGTCGAGGATCAGCGTCGGCGGGTCGCCGAGCAGCGCCGCGGCGATGCCGAGCCGCTGGCCCATGCCGAGCGAGAAGCCGCCGGCCCGCTTGCGTGCCACCTCGCTCAGCCGACCAGCTCGATCACCTCCTGTCACGCGCCGCGCGGCGATCCCGTGGGTCTGGGCCATCGCCAGCAGGTGGTTGTAGGCCGAGCGCCCGGTGTGGATCGCGCGGGCCTCCAGCAGCGCGCCGACCTCGTGCAGCGGGGCCGGAAGGTCGCGGTAGGGCGCCGTTGACCGTCGCAGTGCCGGAGTTCGGCCGGTCGAGGCCGAGGATCACCCGCATCGTGGTCGACTTCCCGGCGCCGTTCGGGCCCAGGAAGCCGGTGACGATCCCCGGCTTGACCGTGAAGCTGAGGTCCTCGACCGCGACCTTGTCGCCGTAGCGCTTGGTGACGTTTTCGATTTCGATCATCCCCCGCAGACTATCGGCAGAAAGTTGCAGTCGGTATAAAGGTTTCCTGAGTAAAAGATTCTTCATGTGAGGACATCAAATGACGGCACCTCCCCTCACCGACCGGCCCCGGATCCCGGATTCGACCGCGGGCCGTCGCGAACGCAAGAAGGCGGCGACGCGCCACGCCCTGGAGTCCGCCGCCCTCACCCTGGTGGCGCAGCGCGGCTTTGACCACGTCACCGTCGAGGACATCGCCGACGCCGCCGACGTCTCCAAGCGGACCTTCTTCAACTACTTCACGTCCAAGGAGCAGGCGGTCCTCGGCGGAGGCCCCGGCGCTCCGGACGCGATTCGCCGGGCCCTGGCCGACCGGCCGCCCGACGAGCCTCCCCTGCGGGCGCTGGAATCGGTCCTGGGGATGCTCGCCCACGAGTACACCGGCACCCGGCCCGACTGGCTCGCCCGCCGGCAGGTGATCCGCTCGGACCCACGCCTGCTGGCCGCCAGCGTGGCGGGTTGGGGAGAGTTGGAGCGCACCCTGGTCGAAGCAGTCGGTGAGCGGTCGGGACTCGATCCGGAACGCAGCCTGTATCCGTCGGTGCTGGTGAGCGCATCGATCAGCGCCGTTCGGATGGCCACGCTGCGCTGGGGCACCGGCGAGCAGTCTCTGGACACGCTGGTGGCCGAGGCGTTCGACGTGCTGGCCGGGGGCCTGGCAGCACCCCCGGAGGCCCCGACGGTCTCGCTCAACGCGACGATCGGGTGACCTGAGCATGACGACCGTTGCCGAGCCTCCGCAGGCGGTCACCGGCCGGCGCCTCTGGCTGATCATCGGCGCCCTGCTGGCCGGCATGCTGCTGGCCGCGCTGGATCAGACGATCGTCTCGACGGCGCTGCCGACGATCGTCGGCGACCTGGGCGAGCCTCACCACCTGTCCTGGGTCGTGACCGCCTACCTGCTCGCCTCCACGGTCATCGACGCCGCTGTGGGGCAAGCTCGGCGACATGTACGGCCGCAAGCAGTTCTTCCAGGCCGCGATCGTGATCTTCCTGATCGGCTCGGCGCTGTGCGGCCTGTCGCAGATCGATGACCGAGCTGATCGCCTTCCGCGCCATCCAGGGCATCGGCGGCGGCGGTCTGATGGTCGGCGCCCAGACGATCATCGGCGACGTCGTTCCGCCTCGCGACCGGGGCCGCTACCAGGGGCTGTTCGGTGCGGTGTTCGGCGTCGCCAGCGTGATCGGCCCGCTGCTCGGCGGCCTGCTGGTCGACAACCTGTCGTGGCACTGGATCTTCTACATCAACATCCCGTCGGGCATCATCGCCCTGGTCGATCACGGCGTCGTGCTCCCCGGCGCCCTGTCTCGCGTCCATCACGTGATCGACTACCTCGGCGCCATGCTGGTGGCGCTGGCCGCCACCAGCCTCGTGCTCCTGACCAGCCTGGGGCGGCACGACGTACGCCTGGGGGTCGGCCCCGATCGTCATGCTCGGGTGCTCGGCATGCTGCTGCTCGTCGCGTTCATGTTCGCCGAGCGCCGGGCCGCCGAGCCGGTGATCCCGCTGCACCTGTTCGCCAACCGCGTGTTCTCGGTCTGCGAGCGCGATCGGCTTCGTCGTCGGCTTCGCGCATGTTCGGCGCCATCACCTTCCTGCCGCTGTACCTCCAGATCGTCAAAGGGCGTGAGCCCGACCGACTCCGGGCTGCGGCTGCTGCCGCTGATGGCCGGACTGCTGATCACCTCGATCGGGTCCGGGCAGGTGATCAGCCGGACCGGCCGCTACAAGATCTTCCCGATCCTCGGGCACGGCGATCGATGACGTCGGCCTGTTCCTGCTCTCGCGGATGACTGCCCCACGAGCTTCGCGATCAGCTCGCTGTACATGTTCGTCCTCGGCGTCGGCCTGGGGGCGTGATGCAGGTGCTGGTCATCGCGGTGCAGAACGCCGTGGACTACAGCGACCTGGGGTCGGCGACATCCGGCGGACCTTCTTCCGCTCGATGGGCGGCTCGTTCGGGACCGCGGTGTTCGGCGCGATCTTCGCCAACATTCTGGTCGGCAACCTGCGCTCCGCGCTCCACGGCGTCTCGCTGCCCGCCCACCTGACCGGGGCCAGCGTCAGCCCGGCCGTGCTGGCCAAGCTCCCAGCCGCCGTCCACACGGGCTATGTCAACGCGTACGCGACATCGCTGTCGACGGTGTTCCTGGTGGCGGTGCCGATCGCCGCGGTCGCGTTCCTGCTCACCTGGCTGCTGCCCGAGGTGCCGTTGCGCAAGACCACCGGCGCGGTTGACCCGGGCGAGACGTATGCGCTGCCCGTGCACCGCAGCTCGGCCGAGGAGCTGGAGCGAGCACTCAGCGTGCTCAACCGCCGTGAGGGGCGCCGCGAGCTGTTCGCCCGCCTGGGCGCGCGCGCCGGGCTGGATCTGCCCCCGATCGTGTGCTGGATGCTGCTCCGGCTGGACCGCCACCCGGAATGGGATGCCTCTCAGCTCGCCCGTGAGGGCTCGCTGGGCACCGAGAAGGCCACGGCGGTGATCCGCCGCATGGAGACCGAGCACCTCATCACCCTGAACTCGAGCGATGGGACGCTGGCCCACGAATGTCCCCAGCTCACCTCGCAGGGCCAGGCGGCCGTCGACCGGCTCACCACAGCCGGCCACGAACGGCTGCAGGAGCTGATGGAAGGCTGGGGGCCGGAGCACCACGAGGAGCTGCAGGAGCTGGCCCGCCGGTTCGGGCGGCAGCTGCTCGACGACGAGCAGGCGCCGACCGAACCCGTCCCCGCACCCGTCTGAAGCTCAGCCCGAGCCCGCCAGGGATTCCAGCGATGTGTCGGGATCGCGCAGCGCAGCCGGGTCGATCTGCAGCTCGGAGCGGATGATCGCCTGGACATGCTCGTTCACGTCCCACACGTTGACGTTCATCCCGGCCACCACCCGTCCGCCCGGACAGCCAGAAGGCGACGAACTCGCCACCCCCGCGGTCGCCCCGGAAGACGACGTCGTCCCACTCGGCCACAAAGCCTGAGTACTCCATCCCCACGTCGTACTGGTCGGAGAAGAAGTAGGGGAGCCGGTCGTACGGGGGCTCGTCGCCTAGCATCGCCCGGGCGGCGCCCGGACCCTGATTCAGCGCGATTGGCCCAGTGCTCGACCCGGATCCGCCGGTCGTAGAAGGGATGCGCCTGGTTGGCCACATCGCCGGCTGCGAAGACGTTGTCCGCCGACGTGCGCAGACGCTCGTCGACGAGGATCCCGTTGTCGACCCCAGTCCGGCGCGCTCGGCCAGCTCGACGTCGCGGGATCACGCCGACCCCGACGACCACGAAGTCGCGGCCACCGTGGTGCCGCGGCAGGTGCGACCCCTCGCACGGGACCGTCCCCTCCGAGGACTCCACCCCCACTCCCAGCGCAGCTGGACCCCGTGACTCGGCGTGCACGTCGGGGAAGATGGCCCCGACCTCAGCGCCGAGGACCGTTCGCGGTACGGAAGCTCCAGCGGATCGATCAGGGCCACTTCCGCCCCATCTGGCGGGCCGATGCGGCCACTTCGATCCGATCCAGCCGGCGCCGACGACGGCCAGTGGCCGCCCTGCGATGGGCCGCTCGCAGCTTGTCGCTGACTGGCAGGTCCGGAGGTAGTGGACGCCGTCAGATCGGCTCCCGGCACGTTGAGCGTCCGCGGCGTCGGCCCCGGTGGCCAGAAAGCAGGCGATCGAAGGCGGGCCGGCTCCCCCTTCCGGGGTCACCCGTCGGCCGCGCCCGGGTCGATGGCGTCGACGGTCGTGGCCAGTTATCAGCTCGATGTTGTGCTCGGCGTAGAAGCCGGCCTGGTGCACAAAAACCTTGTCGCGCTCGGACTCGCCCTGCAGGTAGTCCTTGCACAGCGGCGGCCGCTCGTAGGGGCGCTCGGTCTCGCTTCCGATCAGTACCAGGCGGCCGTCGTAGCCCTCTCGCGCAGCGCCTCGGCCGCTTTGGCTCCGGCCAGGCTGGCCCCGACGATCACGAAGGTTTGTTCACTCATTCGTCTTCCTCCTGTGTCTGTAGATCGGGATTCCGCCCGGCGCTGGGGACAGCCTAGTGTCGTGAAGCGGGACAGTTTGAGATCCTGCGCCGATGACAGACGCCTACATCCTGGACTCCGTACGCACCCCGTTCGGGCGCTACGCCGGCGCGTTGGCCGGAGTTCGCCCGGACGATCTGGCCGCGCACGCGGTCGAGAACGCTGCTCGACCGCTTTCCTGACCTGGACCCGGGGCGGATCGACGACTTCCTGTTCGGCGACGCCAACGCGGCGGGCGAGGACAACCGCAACGTCGCCCGGATGGCGGCGCTGCTGGCCGGGGTGCCGACCAGCGTCCCCGGCGTCACGGTCAACCGTCTGTGCGGATCGAGCCTGGACGCGGCGATGCAGGCGAGCCGCATGATCGAGACCGGGGATGCGGAGCGGTCGTCGCTGGTGGGCGGCGTTGAGTCGATGAGCCGGGCCCCATGGGTGCTGCTCAAGCCCGAGCGCGGCTTTCCCCGCGGGCACGAGACCCTGCACTCGACGACGCTGGGCTGGCGGATGGTCAACCCACGCATGCCGGAGCAGTGGACGATCTCGCTGGGTGCGAGCGCCGAGAAGCTGCCGGACGCTACGGGATCTCCCGGGAGGCCCAGGACGAGTTTGCGCTGCGCAGCCACCGGCGAGCCGCCGCCGCCTGGGAGGACGGTTTCTACTCGGAATGGGTGGTGGCGATGCCGGGCACCGAATTGGAGCGGGACGAGGGCATCCGCGCCGACACCTCGATCGAGAAGCTCTCCCGGCTCAAGCCCGCCTTTGTACAGGACGGCACCGTGACCGCCGGCAACTCGTCGAGCCTGAATGACGGAGCGGGGGCGCTGCTGATGGCGACCGAGGCGGGAGCGGCGGCTGCGGGAAGGGATCCGATCGCCCGGGTCGTGTCGCGGGGCGCCGCGGGTGTCGACCCGGACGTGTTCGGGATCGCTCCGGTGGAGGCGGCCGAGATCGCCCTGCGCCGGGCCGGGATCGGCTGGGAGCAGGTGGACGTGGTGGAGCTGAACGAGGCGTTTGCCTCGCAGTGTCTGGCCGACATGAGTCAGTGGAAGGGGCTCGACCCGGAGCAAGGTCAACCCCAACGGCGGGGCGATCGCGATCGGTCACCCGCTCGGCGCCTCCGGAGTGCGCGTGCTGGGTGGGCTGGCGCACGAGCTGCACCGCCGCGGTGGCGGGTACGGCGTGGCCGCGATCTGCATCGGGGTAGGCCAGGGACTGGCGGTCGTCCTGGAAGGCATGTAGATCGATGGATCAAAATGAGGCTATAGGTCAATTTCCATCCATCGCTCCCGCCGGAGCGCCCCCCGGGTTGGTATGAAGCTATAGGTATATGGAGCGGCGTAGCATTGGATTCCCGTGTCCTCCGCTTCGCCCTCCTCGCCGATCTCGGCCGCCGAAGCTCAGGAGCTCGCCGTCGCTCTGCACGACCTGGCCTGGGCGCTGCCGCGGACCGTGGACGCGCAGGTGGAGGCCGAGCTGGAGCCGGCCGAGCTGGAGCCGCTTCCCCCCTCCGAGCTGGAGGTGATGCGCCAGCTCGACCGCCAGCCCGGGCTCAGCCTCGGCGAGGTGGCCGACGAGCTGGGATTGCAGGCGAGCAATGCCAGCGCCACCGTCCGCTCGCTGGCACTCCGCGGTCTCGTCGAGCGCCGCCCGGATGACACCGACCGCCGGGTCACGCGCCTGTTTCCCACCGACGAGGCGTCACGCACCCGCAAGGTCCGCGAACGGGCGTGGGGACAGCGGCTGAAACACGAGCTGGATGGGCTGACGCCTGAGCAGGCACATGCCCTGACGGCAGCGATCCCCGCCCTGCGAGCGCTCGCGGCCCAGCTCGGATCCCCCGAGTAACCG
Source organism: uncultured Solirubrobacterales bacterium (assembly GCA_963744525.1). Classification (GTDB taxonomy): domain Bacteria; phylum Actinomycetota; class Thermoleophilia; order Solirubrobacterales; family Solirubrobacteraceae; genus Palsa-465. Next base: position 325,267 of record CAVUTV010000004.1, read on the forward strand.
GCGCGGCGGCCCGCTCAGGGATGGGCGGAGAGCTCGGCCCGCCCGGGCACGTTGCCAACCCGGACCAGCTGCGCGGCCGCGGAGGGCTCGGCCTGCAGGTATCGCCGCAGGAAGGCCACTGACACCCGCTCGACGATCCCCAGATCCGGCTGTCGCTGATACGGGGGCAGGTGGGCGGCCCCGGGCAGGCTGAGCAGGTACTTGGGCGCCGGCGCCGCCGAGAAGAACTGGCTGGTGAACGCCGGCGGGTTGATCGTGTCCGCCGTCCCCTGCACGGCCAGAAGCGGCGGGCTCCCCGCCGGGAAGTAGCTCAGGCTGAGGCCGGGAATCTCCGCGCCGGACAGGATCACGGCGGCCTTCACGCGGGAATCACGGTCGACGCCGCCGTAGGCGACGGCCAACGCGGAGTCTCCACCATCGGATTGTCCGGACACGGCGATCTGGTGGCGGTCAACAAGGCCGCTCAGCGGGCCTGACCCGGCGGCGCTCAACGCCAGCACCCGTGAGATGACGAAGCTCATATCTCGCGGCTGGTTGGGCAGATCGGACTCGTTCGGCCCTCCCGGCGCGTTATGGCTCTCGAGCGGGAAGAACGGCGCGGCCACGACGAAGCCTTGGGCCGCCCAGTAGTGCAGGAGCGCTCCGTAGATGAGGGGCGTGACCGCGAAACCATGGCCGAACACCACCAGCGGGAAGGGGCGCCGCTGCCCGGATCGTCGCGGATAGAACACCAAGGTGCGCAGGTGGCGCGGGATCTGGGTGCCGTTGGGAAGGCGCTCGCTCCGGCTGTGATCGATGAAGACGAAGCTGGCGTGAGCGACTGGGTAGGGCGGGCCGTCCGCGACCGGGCGGGTGCGGGGGGGCCGATCGACGACCGTCTTGCCCGGAGGCACAGATGGCCGGTGCCGCCCCGCGTCGCGGCGAGCGCCGCTGCCCCCAGCGCCACCACCAGTCGTCACGACGATGACGAGGACCAGCGCCAGCGCCGCGGCCAGGACCGCCACGGCGGCGAGGCGACGGCGAAGCACCCGGTCTGTCCGAGGCCGGTCCACCGCTGAATGATCCCCGCACGGCGCCGGGGCCGACCGCCGGCTCAGAAGCGGTCGGGGGGAGCCAACCGGTAGAAGAACGGACCCATCCCACCCTGTACGACGCCGAACACGAGCTTCAGGAAGTTCTCCTGAGCGGCGGCGTTGCCCAGGTCACCGGCGTAGACCGGCTCGTACCCGGCGTCCCGGTTGAGCTGCTCGACCGCGGAGCGGGCCTCCTCATCCCCCACCCAGAGGTTGGCGGGCGGCGTGGCCGCCGAGGCGATCTGGTCATACAGGGACGCGAAGTTGATGTTGAACGACTTAGCCGTGGGGCCGCCCGTCCTGGACTTGACGTACTCGGCGTTGGAGGCGGAGCCCGACGGAGGGGAGGTGCCGACCAGGTTGGTGGCGTCGATCACGGTCTTGCCCTGAATGCCCGACAGGTTCTCCAGCGCCTCGGCCAGAGCCGCGCCGGGCATGGCCAGCAGGACCACATCCGCGCCCGACACGTCGCCGCCCTCGCGACCGAGCCGCTGCACTTCGTGGCCGGCCTTCTCCCACAGGTTGGCGAGTCCCCCTCCGACGTTGCCCCTACCTGCCACCGAGATCTTCATGGCCACCTCCTGATGCTGGAGTGTCAGAGCGTTACGAAAGCTTCACTGTAGGGCCCGACGCGCAGGTGCACCCGACCGCCCAGGATGCGCTGGTAGACCACGTGAGGCCTGCCCTTCCACCGGACGTCGCTGCCGATCCGCTGCCCGGCGAAATGCACTCCACCGGAGGCACGAACGCCGGGTGCGGTGAGCCAGCGCAGCTGCGCCTTGCGATGGCGCCCGGCCGTCGAGAGACGTGCACGGCCTGCCATCCCTTGTTGATCAGCAGCACCCGAACCGTCCGTCCGCTGCGGACCGCCCAGGCCTGGAGATGGACGCCTCTCGAGGTGTGGACGCTTGACGACATCAACCTGGCCGGGCCCTGGGTCATCTTGGCGAACAGGGCGAGCGCGTACAGCTCGGGCTCGGGCCGGATGCCCGCCTTGGTGAAGTGGAACGGCGCGTTCAGCGGCCACGGCCGGATGTGCCAGCTGACCGCGTTGACCCCGGTCCGGAGCATCGAGAACAGCACATCAGGTGCCCACAGGGCCGAGGCGAACGCATCGGCGACCCCGCGGTCCTTCCCGCAGCTGTCGGAGTTGATCTCGCTCACGCGCAAGCTGATGCCGCGGGCGTGTGCGTAGCGCACCCAGGGAGCAACGGACGCGGCCAGGCCTTCCGCATTGCGGTTGGCCAGCAGGTTGGGGATCGTCGGGTAAGCCGACGAGCCGACTGCGAAGCACCCCGAGGTGGCATACCGATGGATGGCCAGGAAGGCGGGCCTGATGCTGCCCAGGTTGGTGAGATCGGTGAGCCAGGGGGCGTTTGGACGGGTGATGTCCGGCGCGCCCAGCCGGAGGCCGGGAACGCTGCCGTGTAGCGCCCGGGCATAGGCGATGTAGTCACGCCGGTAGTTGCCGCTGGAGTAGTTGCTCCACCAGTGCCGAGGCGTGGACCGGGTCGTCGACGCCACCCGCTCTCGGGTCAGGTGCGGTTGGAAGTGGTATTCGTCCGGCTCATTGCCGATCTCCAGCGCCGCCACCGAACCGGCGGGAAGGGCCTTGCGCACGGCGCGGGCGAAGCTGGCCGCCATCGACGGCGAGTGGACGGCCAGGTTGAGGTCGAGAATGATCCGGAGATGCTCCCGCCTGACCAGTTGTGCCAAATCCTTCAGCCAGGTGTTGCCCAGCTCGAACACCCCGTGAGGCAGGCTCTTCAGTTTCGGGGCGGTCTTGGGATCGGGTTCCCAGAGCATGTGATCAGCTGACTTTCCGCCCAGGCGCAGGGTGAGCGGGGTCCCGTTCTCCGGCCTGACCATCGCAAGGAAGCGGTCGAACAGGGCTCCAGACTGCTCGTAGGCGTGCAGCTCGTTGTACTCGATCGAGAGGCCGAAGAACCCGGTCGGGATCGGGCGACCAACGCCGCTGAAACCTACCTGTGCGCCTACCTGCGAACTGGTCGCCTTCGCCTGTCCCGCGCCGGTCGACCTGTGCGCCACGGTGGCGTCCACGCTGGAGCTGAGCACCGCAGGCACGCCCAGTCCTGCCATTACGGCAGCCGTTATCAGCAGTCGTTTCATAGCTCTAGCCCCATTCGGATCCCCTGCTGAAACACCCGGGAGACCACGATAGATCACCCGCAGGGAAAATGTAGGAGCGAAACTGGGGGCTCAGGCGAATCGAGCCGGCGGGACCGCCGCCAGCCGGGGACGCTCGTAATGGTCGGCGAGCGGCTCACGCAGCGCTTCGAAGTGATCCTCCAGAGTCCCCTGCAGCAGGAGGTCGCCGGCCGTCCCCGTCACCAGACCCGTCTGTGCCAGCCGGTGCAGGGCGTGGGAGACCGAGGGCCGCTCAGCCGCCACCAGCTGCCCGAGCAGACGGTGGGTGAGCGGGAGCACGAGCCGGATCCCGCTGGGCCTGACCTTTCCCCACCGGCTGGCCAGGTGCCAGAGCAACAACACCAGACGGACCTCGAGCCTGGGGTGGCTGGCGATCGCCCGCAACGTCTCGGCTTCAGCGGAGCGGCGAGCGGAGCGCCGGAGCAAGGCCAGCCCCACCTGCGGGCACACGCCGCACCGAGCCGCGAATGACTCGTCCAGAAGCGCAAAGGCGGTCGGCTCGAGCACCTGGAAGCTCTCACGCTGGGTGACGAGCTCCTCGGCCCGAGGCTCGAAGTGCTGCAACAGGTCACCGCCGCCGACCAGTTCGCAGGCGGCTCGATCGCCCACGGAGGTGCTGATCGACGCCAGACCGTCCAGCACGAGCAGGCCCGGGCCAAGGGCCACATCCTTGAACCACGGCTCCAGGTCGCAGGGCCCCACCTCCGCTGTGCGCACGCGCACCGTGGCCAGCGCCCTGGCCGCGGGACGGATCTCGGGATCGCACTCCTGGGCCAGGTCATCGTCCAGGTCGAGCAGCGAAACCGCTGGCGGATCGGTCGCCGGCGGAGCAGCCGGCCTCCCCGATGGCGGCGTACGCGACCATCTGATCGGACCGGCGGGACGCTTCTGTTGCCCGTTCGACACAGCTGCCCTCTTTTCCTGAACCGCCGGCTAGGAACGCCGGCGGAGCCTCTCGCCACTCAGAGTCTAAGCGCCTTGTTGCCGCGTAAGTTGGATTACCTGAGCCGTACGTAACCCGGATTACGTTCCGCGGGAAACCCCTGAGGCCCGGTGCTAGAACGGCGATCGTGTGCTTGGCCATCCCGGGGCAGGTAGTCGAAATCGTCGACGAGCTGAACCGGCTCGCCAAAGTGGACGTGGCGGGGGTGCGCCGCACCGTGAACGTCGGTCTGCTTGATGGCGAAGCCGGAGGTATCGCCCCGGGTGACTGGGTCCTGATCCACGTGGGGTTCGCGATCTCCCAGGTGGATGAGGAGGAGGCGCGGGCCACGCACGACCTGCTCGTGCGGATGGGCGCCGACTATGAGCAGGAGCTGGAAGAGCTCAAGGCGAGCGTGATCGAGTGAGCTGTGGTTCCGATCACTGCATCACCTGTGGCGACGACGGGATCCCGATGTCGATTCTCGCCCTCGACCTCGAGCGCGGCCTGGCCCTGTGCCAGGACGACGCCGGCGCCCGCCATACCGTCGAGACCGCACTGGTCGAGCCGGTCCGGCGAGGAGAAGTGCTGCTCGTCCATGCCGGCACTGCGATCGCGCACATCGGCGCCGGGGTGGCAGCGTGAAGTTCGTCGACGAATTCCGAGACCCTGACCTGGGACGAGCCGCCGCGGCGGAGATCCTGTCGCTGGTCGAGCCCGGGCGGCACTACAAGTTCATGGAGGTGTGCGGGGGACACACCCACTCGATCTACAAGTATGGGGTCGACGACCTGCTCCCGGCCAATGTCGAGCTGGTCCACGGGCCCGGCTGCCCGGTGTGCGTGATCCCGATGGGCCGTGTCGACGACGGCATCGCCCTGGCCCACCAGCCGGGCGTGATCTTCACCTGCTTTGGCGACATGCTGCGTGTACCCGGCTCCAGCGGCAGCCTCCTGGAGGCCAAGGCGGCGGGCGCCGACGTGCGGATGGTCTATTCGCCCCTCGACGCGCTGCGGATCGCCAAGCAGAACCCTGAGCGGGAGGTCGTGTTCTTCGCGATCGGGTTTGAAACCACTGCCCCCTCCACCGCCCTGACCCTCAAACGTGCCCGGGCCGAGAACGTCACCAACTTCTCGTGCATGTGCAGCCACGTGACGATCGTCCCGCCGCTGCGCGCCCTGCTCGAGTCGCCGGATCTCCGGCTGGACGGCTTCATCGGCCCGGGTCATGTCTCAACCGTGGTCGGGGCGCGACCGTTCGAGTTCATCCCCAGCGATTACGGCAGGCCGGTGGTGATCGCCGGCTTCGAGCCACTGGACATTCTGCAGGCGATCGCGATGATCCTCCGCCAGCTCCGGGATGGCCGCTGCCGGGTGGAGAACCAGTACAAGCGCGTCGTCCCGTACGAGGGGAATCTCAAAGCCCTCGAGGTGATGTCCGAAGTGTTCGAGCTGCGCCCGCACTTCGAGTGGCGCGGGCTCGGCTTCATCTCCCATAGCGGCCTGCGTCTGTCGAACGCCTATGCCGAGCTCGATGCCGAGCAGCGCTTCAGCGTGCCCGGCGTCCGGGTGGCCGATCCCAAGGCGTGTCAGTGCGGCGAGGTGCTCAAGGGCGTGATCAAGCCCTGGGAGTGCAAGGTGTTCGGCACGGCCTGCACCCCGGAGCGACCGATCGGCACCTGCATGGTGTCCTCGGAAGGGGCCTGCGCCGCGTACTACAACTTCGGGCGCTTCGCCCGGGAGCGGGAGGTGGTGTGAGCCCCGAGCCAGCCACCCCGGTGACCCCCGCAGTGCCGCCACCCGCTCCCGTAACCGACCGCGAGCAGCGGATCCTCGGGATCATCGAGACCGCCCGCGGCAAGCGGGCCAAGTTCCGTGACTCGCACATCAACATGGCCCACGGCGCTGGGGGCAAGGCCACCCAGGGACTGATCGAAGGCCTGTTCGTGCCCGCCTTCGGCGGCGCCGCGCTGGAGGAGCTGGGCGATGCCGGCGTGTTCGAGGCCGCAGGCGCGGAGCTGGCGATGACCACCGACTCCTACGTGGTCAAGCCGCTGCGCTTCCCCGGAGGCTCGATCGGCGAGCTGGCGATCAACGGCACGGTCAACGACCTGGCCGTGTCCGGCGCCCGGCCCTTGGCGATCACCGTGTCGATGATCCTGGAGGAGGGGCTCGACGCGGAAACGCTCAAGCAAGAGGTGGACGCGATCGCCCGCACCGCAGGCGAGGCCGGCGTCTCGATCGTGGCCGGGGACACCAAGGTCGTGGAACGCGGCCACGCCGACCGCATGTACATCTGCACGACCGGCGTCGGCCGGCGCGATCCCCGTGCCCGTCTGTCCCCGGCGTCGCTCCGGCCTGGCGACCGGATCCTCCTGTCCGGCCCGGTCGGGGATCACGGCACCGCGATCATGCTGGCCCGCAACGAGTTCGAGCTCGACGCCGAGATCGAGTCGGACACCCGGTCTCTGTGGCCGGCCGTCGACGCGCTGCTCGACGCGGCCGGTCCCAGCCTGCACTGCGTGCGAGACGCCACCCGGGGAGGCGTGGCCTCGGTCCTGAACGAGCTGGCGCGTAGTTCCGCCGTCGCGATCCTGGTCGACGAGGCGAAGGTTCCGGTTGCCCCGGCGGTGGCCGGGGCCGCAGAGATCCTCGGGATCGACCCCATGTACGTGGCCAACGAGGGCAAGTTGGTGGCCTTCGTCGCCGCGGACGCGGCCGAGCAGGCCCTGGCGGCCCTGCGTCACACACCGGGAGGCGAGCAGGCGGCGGAGATCGGCGAGGTGCGCACCGAGCCGCCGGGGATGGTGCTGGTCAAAACGAGCTTCGGCGGCCGGCGGGTCATGGACCAGCTGGTGGGAGATCCGCTGCCGCGTATCTGTTGAACACCTGGAGAGAGGAACGAGAATGGCCACTACCGAGAGCCCATATGCCGCCCAGCGCAAGACCGAGGATGTCACCGCTCACGTCCTCTGGATGACCACGGGGCTCAGCTGCGAGGGCGACTCGGTGGCCATGACCTCGGCCACCAACCCCAGCCTGGAGGACATCATCCTGCAGGCGATCCCCGGCATGCCCAAGGTGGTCGTCCACAACCAGGTGATCGCCTACGAAGTGGGACAGGAGTACGCACAGGCCTGGTTCGATGCCGAGGACGGCAAGCTGGACCCGTTCGTGCTGGTGATCGAGGGCTCCCTGGGCAACGAGGAGATCAACGGCGACGGGTACTGGACGGCGTTCGCGGTCAACCCGTCCACCGGCCAGCCGATCACGATGAACGAGTGGCTCGACCGCCTGGCTCCCAAGGCCGCGGCGGTGGTGGCCGTGGGGACGTGCGCCACCTACGGCGGCATCCCGGCGATGAAGAACAACCCGACCGGAGCCATGGGCGTTCCTGACTACCTGGGCTGGAACTGGAAGTCCAAGGCCGGACTGCCCGTGGTCTGCATCCCTGGATGCCCGGCCCAGCCGGACAACATGACCGAGGTGCTGCTGTACCTGGCCCTGCACCTGGCCGGCCTGGCTCCCGCACCCGAGCTCGACGAAGCGCTCCGGCCCAAGTGGCTGTTCGGCCGCACCGTCCGCGAGGGCTGTAACCGCGCGGGCTTTGCCGAGCAGGGCGACTTCGCCACCGAGTACGGCTCAGATCACCGCTGCCTGGTCAAGCTCGGCTGCAAGGGACCGGTGGTCAAGTGCAACGTGCCGATCCGCGGCTGGGTCAACGGCGTCGGCGGCTGCCCCAACGTGGGCGGCATCTGCATGGCCTGCACGATGCCCGGCTTCCCGGACAAGTACATGCCATTCATGGACGAGGACAGGTGGGGAGGCGCGGCCGCGACCATCATGAAGTTCAGCTACGGCCCGATCGTCCGCCACTTCCGCCAGCGGCACATCAAGAACCAGTTCGACAAAGAGCCCGAGTGGCGCCGGCGCGGCAACCAGCTGCTTACCGGCTACACGAAGCGCTGGTGAGCGCCCTCCGAAACCACTTCTCTCTGAGCAGTCCGCAAAGGAGCTTTGCAAATGGCCACTGAAACCTCTCCACAACAGAAGGTCGTCGTCAAGGAGATGTCCTGGGATCCGATCACCCGGATCGTCGGCAGCCTGGGCATCCACACCGAGATCGACTTCACCAACCAGCAGGTGCTCAAGTGCTACAGCACGTCGATGATCTTCCGGGGCTTCGACATCTTCATGAAGGGGATCGATCCCCGCGACGCGCACTTCATCACCAGCCGGATCTGCGGCATCTGTGGCGACAACCACTGCACCTGCTCGTGCCTGAACCAGAACATGGCCTACGGGGTCAAGCCGCCCCCCCTGGGCGACCTGGCCTTCAACCTGGCCGAGACCGCGGACTACATCTTCGACCACGCGATCTTCAACGACTGCATGGCCAACGTCGACTTCTGCGAGCAGATGGTCAAGGAAACCAATCCGAGCCTGCTGGCCAAGGCGGAGTCGACCGCCGCTCCCGGCCAGGACATCCACGGCTACAAGACGATCGCCGACATCATGCGGGCGCTCAACCCGTTCACCGGCGAGTTCTATCTGGAGACCCTGCACGTGGCCCGCTACACGCGCGAGATGTACTGCCTGTTCGGCGGTCGTCACACCCACCCCTCCACGATCATGCCGGGCGGCTGCAGCGCCGACATCACCCACCAGACCTGCACTGACTACTACGTGCGGCTGATGCGCTACTTCGACTACGTCAAGCGCAGCGTGCCGATGCACGACGACCTGTACGACTTCTTCCTCCAGGAGCTGCCCGGGTACGACATGGTCGGCTACCGGGAGACCAACCTGGTCAACTGGGGCAGCTTCGACGATCCTGACTTCGTCGACTACGACTACCGGCACATGACCGACTGGGGGCGCAAGCGCTACATCACCCCCGGCGTGGCGATCGGCGGCGAACTGATCTCCACCGACCTGGTCGAGATCAACCTGATGATCCGGATCCTGCTCGGCTCCTCGTACTTCGACTCCTGGGAGAACGAGCCGACCCTGGTCACCCAGGACCCGCTGGGCAACCCGGTCGACAAGAACCATCCCTGGAACAAGGTCACCCTGCCCCGGCCCCAGAAGCGCGACTTCACCGACAAGTACACGTGGGTGGTCTCGCCGCGCATCTACGACAAGCGCACCGACACGCACGTCTGCTGCGACACCGGCGGTGGCCCGTTCGCGCGGCAGTGGTGCACGGCCAAGGCCGGTCTGGTCGACTTCGGCTACGCCAAGGCCACCGGTCACTCGATCCAGATGGTCCTGCCCCGCTCGCCCAGCCTGCCCGAGATGGAGCTGGAGTGGCACGTGCCGGAGAAGTCCAACGCGATCGAGCGCGACCGCGCCCGCACCTACCACCAGGCCTACAGCGCGCTGATCGCGCTGCACTGCCTGGAGCGGGCGATCAAGGAAGTGCAGGCGGGACGGACGAAGAGCTGGAACAGCTTCAAGGTTCCGGATACGGCGGTCTCGTGCGGGTTCCACGAAGCGGCGCGCGGGGTGCTCTCGCACCACATGGTGATCCGCGACGGCAAGATCGCCAACTACCAGCCGTACCCCCCCACCCCCTGGAACGCCAGCCCGCGGGACGCCTTCGGCACTCCCGGACCCTATGAGGACGCTGTGCAGAACACGCCGATCTTCGAGGAGAACGGGCCGGAGAACTTCAAGGGCGTGGACATCATGCGCGCCGTGCGCTCCTTCGACCCGTGCCTGCCCTGCGGCGTGCACATGTACACGGGGTCCGGGAAGGTGCGCAAGGTGCAGCACACCCCAACCGCCATGGCCTGATGGCGACGACTCAGCCGCGGCCAGACACCTCGGAGGCGATCTTCGAGCGGGTCCAGGACCTCCAGGACCGGCTCGACGCCACCCCTGACTCGCCGGCCAAGGAGCTGGCCGACGAGCTGGTCGGGGCGGTGATCCAGCTCTACGGCGAGGGGCTGGATCGAATCGTCACCACGCTCGGGGATAGCGCCCAGGAGCTGACCGAGGATCCACTCGTGGCCACGCTGCTGCTGATCCACGACCTGCACCCGGTGCCGCTGGCCGATCGGGTGCGCGCGGCCCTGGATTCCGTGCGGCCGTACATGGAGTCCCATGGAGGCAACGTCGAGCTGCTGTCGCTGGAGCACGGGATCGCCCGGATCCACCTGCGTGGCAGCTGCTCTGACTGCTCGGCCTCCACGGTCACGCTGGAGCTGGCGATCAAGCAGGCCCTGGAGCAGATGGCGCCGGACCTGGAGGGCCTCCAGGTGGACGGGCTCTCCGAGCAGGCGATCGCCGGCCAGGCGCTACCGATGAGCGATGGGGCCATGCCGGGCGGGGTGGGACTACCGGTGATCACCGGCTCGGCGCCGAGTGGGGGCGCCCAGCTGCCGGTCGTGAACGCTGCTCCGCCCGCCTGGCGGGAGCTTCCCGACGGTGCCGTGCCGCCGCCGGGCGAGCGTGCCGCCGTCTCGCTGAGCGGCCGCGCGCTGGTGATCGCCAACGTCGACGGCACGCTGCTGGCCTTCCAGGACCGTTGCGCCGCCTGCGGCGAGCCGCTGCACGACGGCCGGCTGGACGGCGGTGTCCTGCACTGTCCCGCCTGCCAGCGCTCCTTTTTGCTGCCCCGCGCGGGGCGCTCGCTGGACGAGACGCGCCTGCAGCTCGAGCCGGTGCCGTTGCTCAACGACGCCGGCCAGGTCAAGGTGGCCGTCTGATGAACCCGCGGCTGTCGGAGGCGGTCGCCTCACGCCGGCGCGCGCAGACGATCTCGGGGCTGCGAGGGATGGCCGCTCGGTCTGCGCCGGGCGCGCCTGTGAGTCGCGCGCCCGGCGGCGGGGAACCCGCCGCGGGACCACCCGGGGACGAGTCCGGCGGGAACGGTGTGGGAACGCTCGAGCGCTGCGACCTCTGCCAGGTCGGGATCCCCGCCGACCACCGGCACCTGCTGCACCTGTCCGAGCGTCGGATCCTCTGTGTGTGCGAGCCCTGCTGGGCGATGCGGGCCGGCCATGACGACCTGCGCCCCGTCGGCCAGCGGACGCTGTGGCTGGAGGACTTCGACCTTCCCGAGGCGGTGTGGTCCGACCTGCGCATCCCGATCGGGCTGACCTTCCTGATGGTCTCCTCGGTGACCCAGTGTGTGGTGGCCATGTACCCCAGCCCCGCCGGGGCGACCGAGTCCGAGCTTCGCTTCGAGACCTGGCGCGCGGTCACGGAGCGCAACCCGGTGCTGGACGAGCTGGAGGCCGACGTCGAAGGGCTGATCATCAACCGCCTGACCGAACCCCCGGCCTACCTGATCGCGCCGATCGATCGCTGCTACGAGCTCACCGGGCTGATCAAGCTCCACTGGGAGGGAATCTCCGGCGGCTCCGGGCTGGAGCGCGCGATCGCCGGCTTCTTCGACGAGCTCCGCGGCCAGGCGGTACCCGCATGAGCGTGCCGGCGGCCCACGTCCCGCCGGTAACCCCGGCTGCGCCAGAACCCGAGTTCTCCGTGCTCGGCGTCCGCTCCCTGCGCCACGCCGCCTCACCCACGCTGCTGATCGACCTCCAGGTGCGCGAGACAACCGGACGGGAGCTGTACATGATCGCGCTGAAGGTGCAGGTGATGATCGAGCCGGCCCGCCGTGACTACGACACAGACACCCGCGAGCGCCTGGTGGAGCTGTTCGGCACGCCCGAGCGGTGGGTGGTGAGCACCACGAACCTGGTGTTCGCGCAGGTCGATGTGGTGGTCCCGGCCTTCACCGGCTCGGTCACCGTTCCGATCCCGATCGCCTGCCACTACGACCTGGAGCTGGCCGCCACCAAGTACCTCCACGCGCTGCCCGACGGCGGGGCTCCGATGGCCCTGCATTTCAACGGGCTCGTCTACTACCCAGCCGAGAACGGCGGGCTGCAGATGACGCTCGTGCCCTGGAACACCTCGATCGACTTCGCCCTGCCGGTGTCCGTATGGCGGGACACGATCGAGCATTACTACCCCAACACGGCCTGGCTGGGCGTCCGGACCCAGACGCTCGAGGCCCTGCAGCGGGAGAAGCTCCGCCGCGGGCTGCCGACTCTGGACGCGTGCCTGAGCGGGCTGCTGCAGGAGTCCGGCGAATGACCGGGATCGCCGAGCAGCTGATCGATTCACTCCTGTACGAGGGCTACGCCCTGTACCCGTACACGCCGACGGCGACCAAGAACGCCACCCCGACCCCATTCGGAATCGTCTACCCGACCGCCTATGCCGCCGAGTCGGTGGCGACCTTCGACCACGCCCGCCTGGAGGCAGTGGCCGAGCCGGCGGCCCAGAACCCGCGGCTGAGCGTCACGCTGCGCTACCTGGCCGCCACCGGGCCCGGGCACCAGGCGAGCGAGCGACGGGTGGAGATCGCCGAGGTGCAGGTGGGCGAGCGGCGGACGGTGGAGTTCGACGACGGCCGGCTGACGCTGTGCTCCGAGGCGACCGGCGATGGCTTGGCCCGGGTGCGCTGCTGCGTGCACAACGAGCGCCCGGTCCCGCACGGACTCACGCGGGGTGATGCGCTGCGCCATTCCCTCCTCTCCACGCAACTGCTCCTCCGCATCACCGGCGGGCGCTTCATGTCCCCGCTGGAGACCGACTGCCGCTCCGTCAACACCTACCCCGTGCTGATGGGTGACCACGACGAGGCCGTGCTGGGCACGACGATCGTGCTGCCCGACCATCCGCAGCTGGCCCCCGAGAGCCAGGGCGGCCTGTTCGACTCCACCGAGATCGAGGAGGCTCTGCTCCTGCACGTACGGGCGCTGAGCGACTCCGAGCGCGCCGAGATCGCCGGCGCCGACCCGGCCGTGCGCGAGATGGTGGAACGAGCGGCGGCCGTCACCCCCGAGGAGATCCTCGCCCTGCACGGTCGCGTGACCGTGAGGGATCCGATCACCACCTCGCCCCCCCAGATGCCGTCCGACCTGCCCGATCCCACCCTGGGCGAGGCCGAGGCGGTCGTCGACGGCGCTCGGTTCGTGCGGGGCTCCCGGGTGGTGCTCCGCCCCGGCCCGGACGCCGACCTGCACGCCCGGCTGCTGGACGGGCGCTCGGCGACGATCGAGCGGATCCTCGTCGACTACGACGGCAAGGTGCATCTCGGCGTCACGATCGATGGCGATCCCGGACAGGCGCTGATGCGGGAGACCGGGCGACTCCTGTTCTTCTTCCCCCCTGAAGTGGAGGTCATATGAACGCGATCCTGGTGGCCGGTGTGGGCAACGCCTGGCTGCGTGACGACGGATTCGGCAGCGAGGTGGCCCGGCGCCTGAACGGGCGCGACCTGCCCGACGGCGTGACGGTGATGGACGCCGGCACCGGTGGCCTCGACCTCGCTTACGAGGTCATGCGAGGCTACGACGCCCTGGTGATCCTCGATGTCAGCCAGCAGGGCGGAGAGCCCGGAACGCTGTACGTGATGGAGCCCGACGAGGAGTCGGTGCCGGGCGCGATCGAGGACGGTGACAGGATCAACCCGCACTCGATGGACCCCCAGACGGTGTTGCGTTTCGTGCGCTCAGTCGGCGCCTGGCCGGGCAAGGTGATCGTGATCGCCTGCGAGCCGGGCGACGTGGAGGAGATGGGATGGGGCCTGTCCGATCAGGTGGCGCAAGCTGTCGAGACGGCGGTGGGCGTCGTGCTCAGACCGTGGAGGAGCTGCGGGCGCGGCGGGCGGCGCATGCATGAGCTGTCGCTGTCCAGCGCGATCGTGAACACGGCGGTCAAGCACGCCGGCGGCCGTCAGGTCACGCTCGTCAGCCTGCGGGTCGGTCAGTTGCGCCAGGTGGTACCGGACTCGCTGGAGTTCTACTTCGAGTTCGTCGCCCGCGGCACTCCGTGCGAGGGTGCCCGCCTGGAGCAGGAGGTGATCGAGGCGCGGCTGGCGTGCCACACCTGCGATCTGGAATGGTCGATCGAGATCCCCGCCTTCCGCTGCCCGGCATGCGGCGGCAGCGATGTCTGGGTGGCCAGCGGCAACGAATTCGAAGTCGAGTCGATCGAGGTGGAGGAGGCGGCATGCATCGCACCAAAGTGACTGTGATCGAGGAGGCGCTGGACGCCAACAACACGATCGCCACCGCCAACCGCGCCGACTTCGACCGGGCCGGCGTCAGCGTGATCAACCTGATGAGCGCCCCCGGCGCGGGCAAGACCACGCTGCTCGAGCGCACTGTCTCCGGGCTCCCGGGCGTCCGGGTGGGCGTGCTGGAAGGCGACGTCCAGGGCTCGATGGACGCCGACCGGCTGGCCAGTCTGCACGTCCCCGTGACCCAGCTGAACACCGCTCCGGCCTTCGGCGGGGAATGTCATCTGGACGCCAACATGGTGCGCACGGCATTGCCGTCGCTGCCGCTGGCCGACATCGACCTGCTGATCATCGAGAACGTCGGCAACCTCGTCTGTCCCGCCGAATTCCGCGTCGGAGAGGACGCCCGGGCGATGATCTGCTCGGTGACCGAAGGCGAGGACAAGCCGCTGAAGTACCCGCTGATGTTCCGGACCTGCGACCTGGTCGTGATCAACAAGCTGGACCTCCTCCCACATCTGGATTTCGACCTCGACCGGTTGCTCTACAACGTCGACCAGGTCCATCCCGGACGTCCCGACGCTGATCGTTGAGCGCGCGCACCGGCGAGGGCACCGAGGCCTTCCGGGACTGGCTGGTGGAGGTGGCGACACGTACGCCGGCGGTGGTCGAGCTGACCGCTCCGGCCCAGGCGCGGAGCGGGGCCGGCTCGCGCTTCTTCGCCAGGAGGCGGAAGCGCTGGCGCGGGTGTGCCACCAGATGGCCGAGCGCTTCGCCCGCGGCGGCCGGCTGGTGGCCGTCGCCAGCACGCCGGCCGGCGCCTCCGAGCCCGGCATGTGGCGGTCGAGTTCGTGCACCCGGTGATCGTCGGCAAGCGGGCACTCCCGGCGCTGGCCCTGGTGGGCGATCCGGGCGAACTGGCCGTGGAGGACGGAGCTGCTGGCCAGGCCGGAGGACATCGTGTTGGCGTTCGGGCCGGGTGACGAGCGCGGCGCTGGCGGCTGCGCGCGAACCGGGGGCGTTGACGATCGCCTTCTCCGCCGGGGTCGGGAGCCGAGTGGGAGTTCTGCCCCGCAGGACGTCGACGGGGACATCGCCCAGGAGCTGGTGGAGACGCTCTACCACGTGCTGTGGGAGCTCGTGCACGTGTTCTTCGAGCACCGCGGCCTGCTGGCCGGGCTGCGAGCGCACGCCGACACGACGCCGGCGCGTCCGCGTTCCTGTATCCGTTCCTGGATGAGCGCGAGAAGGACCTGGAAGCGGTCGTCGCGGACGTGCGCCAGTCGGTGCTGATGAAAGCGCAGGAGATCGGCGAGCTGCGCGCGCTGACCCTGCCCGCAACGCCGAGGTCCTACAGGACGCCGCCGCGGCGCTGCGGGAGTCCTTCGAGCAGGGTGGCAAGCTGCTGGCGCTCGGCAACGGCGGCTCGGCCACCGACGCGATGGACGTCGTGGCCGACTTCCGCCGCCGGCGGGACGCGCCGGCGCATCGACCTGACCGAGGACCCGGCGATCCTCACCGCGATCGCCAACGACATCGGCACCGAGGCGATCTTCCTGCGCCAGGTGATCGCCTACGGCTGCCCGGCGACGCGCTGATCGCCTGTCCACCTCGGGGGCTCCGCCAACGTGCTCGCGGCGCTGGCCGAGGCCCGCCGGCGAGGGCTGGTGACGATCGCGATGGTCGGCTACGACGGCGGCGCGGATCGCCGCCGAGCGCCTGGCCGACCACGTGGTCGTCGCCCGCTCGCGAGCACATCCCGCGGATCCAGGAGGCCCAGGCCAGCGCCTACCACGTGCTGCGGGAGCTGGTGGTGAGGACGCGTCGTCCGAGCGCTGCAGCGGTCGCCGCGGCACCGCCGCGCGCGGATCGCGGGTCCGGGTGGAGGGCACCGTGCAGGGGGTCGGCTTTCGCCCCTACGTGTACCGGCTGGCCGGCGAGCTCGGGCTGAGCGGCTGGGTGCTGAACGACGCCCAGGGCGTGCTGCTGGAGGTCGAGGGCAGCGCCGACCGCGATCGATGCGTTCCTGGCGCGGCTCGAGCCGCGAGGCGCCGCCGCTGGCCGTGGTCGAGCGGGTGCAGCACGCGAGCGCGCCTGCCGCGCGGCGACGAGCGGCTTCGCGATCCTGGCCAGCCCGCCGGCGGCGCCCCGACGCGCCGGTCACGCCCGACACCGCCACCTGCGCGGACTGCCTGGCGGAGCTGTTCGACCCCGCCGACCGCCGCTACCGCTATCCGTTCATCAACTGCACCAACTGCGGCCCGCGGTTCACGATCGTCCGCGGCGTCCCCTACGACCGGCCGCTGACGACGATGGCCGGGTTCGTCATGTGCGCCGCCTGCCAGGCCGAGTACGAGGACCCGGCCGACCGGCGCTTCCACGCCCAGCCGAACGCCTGCCCGGAGTGCGGTCCGCGGCTCGGCTGCTGGTCGCGGCGGCGGGACGCCGACCGGCGCGAGGCGCCGGCGATCCGCTGGCGGCGGCGGTGGCGGCGCTGCGCGCGGCGCGATCGTCGCCGTCAAGGGGATCGGCGGCTACCACCTGGCCTGTCGGGCCGACGACGAGCGTGCCGTGGCCCGCTGCGCGCGCGCAAGCACCGCGAGGACAAGCCGTTCGCGCTGATGGCCGCGACGCTGCCGGCGGCCGAGGCGCTGGTGGTCTGGGCGACGCCGAGCGGGCGCTGCTGACGCGCCGCAGCGCCCGATCGTGCTGGCCCGCGCCGGGCCGGCGCGCCGGTGGCCAGCGGTCGCGCCCGGCGCGCCCGAGCTCGGCGTGATGCTGCCCTACTCGCCGCTGCACCATCTGCTGCTGGCCGACCTCGGCGCGGCGCTGGTGCATGACCAGCGGGAACGTCTCGGACGAGCCGATCGCCTTCCGCGACGAGGACGCGCTCGACGGCTGGCCGGCATCGCCGACTGTTCCTGGTCCACGACCGCCAGATCCAGACCCGCACCGATGACTCGGTGCGTGCGCGCCGTGGCCGGCGGGCCGGCCGGTGTTCCTGCGCCGCTCGCGCGGCTACGTGCCCGGCAGCCTGCCGCTGCCCGGTGGCCGCCCGCGCGCCGCTGCTGGCCTGCGGCGCCGAGCTGAAGAACACGTTCTGCCTGGCCCGGGGCGAGCGCGCCTGGGTCGGCCACCACATCGGCGACCTGGGGAACTACGAGACGCTGCGCTCGTTCACCGAGGGGATCGACCACTTCGAGCGGCTGTTCGCGGTGCACGCCCGAGATCGTGGCGCACGACCTCCACCCGGAGTACCTGTCGACCCGGTACGCGCTCGAGCGCGACGGCGTCGGCCCTGTCGGCGTTCAGCACCACCACGCCCACCTGGCCGCCTGCTGGCCGAGCACGGTGAGGCCGGACCGGCGGTCGGCGCGATCTACGACGGCGCCGGGCTACGGCAGCGACGGCACCGTCTGGGGTGGCGAGCTGCTGGTCGGCGACCTCGCGGGATTCGAGCGGGTCGGCACCTGCGGCCGTGCGGCTGCCCGGGGGCGACCGCGCGGTCCGCGAGCCCTGGCGGATGGCGTGCGCCTGGCTGGCGGCGGCGGGGCCGAGCGCCGACCCGGCGGCGCTGATCGGCACGAGCGCGACCCGCGGCCTGGCGGGCGGTGGCGCGGCTGGTCGGACGCGGCGATCGGCGCTCGCCGCGACCAGCAGCATCGGCCGGCTGTTCGACGCGGTGGCGGCGCTGTGCGGATCCGCGCCGCGGTCAACTACGAGGGGCAGGCGGCGATCGAGCTGGAGGGGGCGTGCGGCGAGGACGACGCGGCGGCTATCCGATCGAGGTCCGACGAGCACAGCGGCCTGATCGACCCTGGATCCGCGTCCGCGATCCGAGCGGTGGCCCGCGACGTTCGCCGCGGAGAACCAGTGCCGTGCCTGGCGGCTCGGTTCCATGCCGCGGCTCGCGGTGGCCACGGTGGAGGCGTGCCTGCGCGGCCGCCTCCACTCACGACGTCGAGACGGTCGTGCTCTCCGGTGGCGTGTTCCTGAACCGGCGGCTGCTCGAAGCGGTGGTCAGGGCCTGACGCGGCCGGGGCCTGCGGGTGCTCGTTCCCCGGCGGCTTCCCGCCGGCGACGGCGGGATCGCGTACGGCCAGGCGGCGGTGGGGGCCATGGCGCGGCTGTGAGCGATCTGCTCGCGCGAGCCCGTGTTCACCCGGGGCGCGAACGTCCCGTTCGGCGAGCTGACGCTGGACGCGGTCCGCGCCCGCGCGGATGAGCTTCGGTCCGCCGTCGGCTTCGGCCCCACCGCCCGGGTCCTGCCGGTGGCGATGGCCTGGCGGGAGCTCGGCGCCCGCATGGAGCGCGCCGGCGCGGGGACCGTGAAGGAACTGCCCGAGGACGAACTGGATCAACTGGCCGGGCGGCTGTGGATGGGGTCGCTGCTCTGCTCAGATAAGGGGCACACCCGAGACGGTGCGGGACAGGCGGCGGGCCTTGTCCGTGCCGCGCCGGCCGGCCCAGGGATGCGGGCCCTTGGCCCACGGGTGCCAGCCGAGGTTGCCGTAGTGCTCGCGCAGTAACGCCTTGAGCTCGCCCGGTGCTCGCCGCAGGCGTAACGGCGGGGGCCGTAGATGCCGCGGCCGTGCCAGGTCAGCCAGCGGCCGGGGTCGGCGTCGACGTACTCGCCGTGGCGCAGGTCAAGCAGCTGATGCTCGAGCGCGATCCGGGTCTCGGGATCGGCTGGGCTCCGCACACCTCGCATCGGAACACGATCTTCACGGGCATGAGGCTGTGTTACCCGGTCAGGGGCTGCCGGGCTCGCGCAGCTCGGCGGTCCAGCGCTGCTCCACCTTGCCCAGGCGCCACACGGCGACGGCAACCGCCCACGTGACCACGAACAGGCCCACGATCACGAACCCCAGCAGGTTCAGGTTGAGCCCCGCCAGCCCGGACCAGAAAGACCCCGAGAGATGGCTTCCGATCAGTCCGCCCAGCTCGATCGTGCCGACCGCGAAAGCGACCAGCACCGACAGGCTGGTGATCGTCAGGTTGTAGAAGACCTTGCGCACGGGACGGGCCAGCGCCCAGCCGTAGGCGAGGTTCATGAACGAGCCGTCCAGCGAGTCCAGCAGCGACATGCCGGCGGCGAACAGCACCGGCAGGCACAGGACCCCGTACCACGGGAGACCGGCCGCCCCGGCGCTGGCGGCGATCACCAGCAGCGCCACCTCGCTGGCCGTATCGAAGCCGAGGCCGAACAGCAGACCGACCGGGTACATGTGAGCGGGCTTGCGGACGCTCCGGTTGACACGTCCCAGCACGCGGTTCATGAGCCCGCGCTGGTGGAGCTGCCGTTCCAGAGACTGCTCGTCGTAGGCGCCGTGACGCATGTCGCGGAACACACGGAGGATTCCGACCAGGATCACGACGTTGACGGCGGCGATCAGGTACAGGAAGGCTCCGGACACGGTCGGGCCAACCCAGCTGGTCACCTGATGCAGCGCGGAATTGCCGTGACGCACGGAGCCGTCCAGCGAGCGGATGCCCATCGAGATCAGGAAGGCCAGCCCGAACACGATCGTCGAGTGGCCGAGCGAGAACCAGAAGCCGACGCTGAGGGGACGCTTGCCTTCGGCCATCAGCTTGCGCGTGGTGTTGTCGATCGCGGCGATGTGGTCGGCGTCGAACGCGTGTCGCATGCCGAGCGTGTAGGCGGTGATGCCGATCCCGATCGTGAACGTCCCGGTGCCGAGGGCGTAATGGCCCGGCACGACCACCGCGATCAGCAGAAAGAACCCGATCGCGTGCAGGCCCAGCACGACGGTCGCCATCATCGCGGCGGAGCGCCACTGGCCCGCATCCAGCGAGTCCCTGATGCGGCGCCGCCCTGCGCGCTTCACCGGTACAGCCACATTCGACACGCTAAACAAGCCCCGATTGGCTGGCAAGTAACCGGGATTACGCTGCAGTCCCCGCTGAACAAGGCCAGCTGGCCCGCCCACCCTTAGGAACTCTGTACCTGTGGCCAATGCCGGCTGAAGCTCCGGGGCCGATCATTCCGGCCATGACACCACTCTCATCTGCTCGCAGGGTGCTTCTGGTTCCGGCCGGTACCACGTCGGCCGGTTCCGGTCAGCCGTCGATCCGGCGCTATCGCGTGGCCCGGCTTCGGCTCAACACGCCGGAAGCATCCTCTGCCAGGCGTTACGAGTACCTGAAGCGCACGTTCGACTAGGGGTCGGCCTCACGGCTCGCCGGATGATTATTCGTCCGGCGCCGGCACGTGCGTCAGCTCACCTGCCTGCCCAGCAGTGACGACTGCCCGGCGCCGAGCGATCGAAGTCCCGGGAGTCCCACCGGCTGAGGTGACGGATCGCCGGGTCCTCCAGGGTCAGGTCCTGCGCCCGCAGGCCGACCCGGTTATGGTGCCATCCGCGGTCGAGTTCGCGCTGGCCGTACCGGCGCACCAGGTACTTGGTGGCCAGGTGCTCGCGACTGAGCAGGGGATAGTGGCGCAGCACCGGCGAGGGGGTGGTTCGCCCTGGCTACGAGCGGCATCTGCGCCCATTAGACCTTTTTCTAGGCAGTAGTGCATCAACGTCTAGTTGGCAGGGCATCGAGACGCTGGCATCTTTCCAAGCGTCAGAACTTCCAGAGGCCGGAATTACCGCAAGAAGCACCGGCCTCGCCCGGGGGCGTGCGGGTTTTTTACAAGGGGGAACCCGCCGTGAGATCTGCCCGGTGCCGGGATGGCACCGGGCAGATCCGTATTTCCGGTCGCCGCGCAGGCGAAACCGGAGCTCAGAAATCGACGCCCGGCGCTCAGCCGGAGGTCACGGTCTCCGCCGGGGCCCCGACGGTCAGCTGCCGCGCCCGCCGCTTGGCCGCCCCCACGGCTGCGGTCAGCGTGTCCAGGTCATACACGCCGTAGTGCCGGCGCCCATTGATGAAGAACGTCGGGGTTCCGGACACGCCGCTCTCATCGGCGCTCGACACATCCCGGCTGACACGGGGGGCGTACTCCCGGCGGCGCAACTCGTCCAGGAAGCGGGGGCACATCGAGCCCGAGTTGCTCGGCATACCCGGTCAGCTCGTCCAGTCCGACCGGGCCCTGGTGCGAGAGCAGCAGGTCGTACATGTCCCAGAAGTGGCCCTGCGCGGCCGCCGCCTCCGACGCCTCGGCACCCAGCTGGGCGCTGGTGTGCACGTCGTTGAGCGGCAGGTGGCGCCACACGTAGCGCACGTCATCTCCGTGGGAGGTGAGCAGCGCCCGGATGCTCTGTTCGGCCTGGCCGCAGTAGGGACACTCGAAATCTCCGTACTCCACGAGCGTCACCGGCGCGGCTCAGGGCCCCGGATGTGGTCGATCTGGGGTCAACGTCCTCGGCCAGATCGAGGATGTCCTCCGCCGTTCCGGCGATCTGACGCGCCCGCACCTCGCTGGGCAGTCGCCGGATCAGCCGCAGCACGAGCCAGGTGATCACGGGTGCCAGAACGACCGTGGCGAGAGCGCCCAGCTTGGCCTCGGCCAGCGTCCGGCCTCGGAAGGCCAGTGTGGAGATCAACAGCGACACCGTGAAGCCCACGCCGGCACAGGTTCCTCCCGCCACCAGCAGAGGCGAGCTGACCGGAGAGCGGGGGCCGCGGAAGGCCGGACGCGTGGCCAGCCATGATCCCCCGGCCACCCCCAGCGGCTTACCCACGACGTAGGCCACGACGATGCCGAGGGTGATCGGGCTGCGCAGCGCGTCGCCCAGCAGTCCCCCGCTCACGTGAACCCCCGCGTTGGCCAGCGCGAACAGCGGCACGATCACGTAGCTCGTCCACGGGTGCAGGTCGTACTGCATGCGCTCGTTGGCCGAGATCGCGGAACTCACGCCCTGCTGGGCGGAGCGGGCCAGCGCCGGCGTCGGCTGCTCCCGGAACGAGCGCGTGAGCTCGATCGCGTGCTCCAGATCCTCCCGCGAGGGCGGGTAGGCGCTCGTGGCCAGACCGATGGCCAGGCCTGAGATGACCGGGTCGATGCCGGACTTGAACATCGCCACCCACACGCCCACCGCGATCCCGATCGACAGCGGGCGCCTTCCCACGCTGGCGAAGCGCAGCGCCAGGAGCACCCCGAACAGGGCGATCGCCACGGCCAGCGCCACGACCGACACGTGATGCGTGTACACGGCAGCGATCACGAGCAGCGCGGCCAGGTCGTCGACGACGGCCAGCGACAGCAGAAACACGCGCATGCGAGTGGCGGAGCGGGGCGTCACGAGGGCCAGCACCGCCAGCGCAAAGGCGGTGTCGGTGGACATCGCCGCTCCCCAGCCGCCGCTGCCAGGCCCGCCGGCGTTGAACGCCAGATAGATACACACCGGCACCGCGATGCCGCAGATCGCGGCCACCACGGGCACCGCCAGGCGCCGGCGCTCCCGGAGCTCTCCCAGGTCGAGCTGGCGCTTGGCCTCGAGCCCGACCACCAGGAAGAACAGCGTCATCAGCCCCTCGTTGACCCAGTGGCGGAGATCGGCGCTGATGCCGGCGCTGCCGAGCCGGATGCTGAGCTGCGTGCTCCACACCGTCACGTATGAGTGCGACCACGGTGAGTTGGCCCAGACCAGCGCCACCACCGTTGCCGCCAGTGCCACCACGGCGCCGCCGGTCTCGGTGGTGAGGAAGTCCCGCACCGGGGCGGCCATGCTCCGGGCCCACGCCGTGCGACCGCCGAATGCGGTGCGTGCCGCGATGCTGGTCACGAGTTTCGACTCCTGGTCATCGGGGTGGCTCAGTCGGAGGCGTGGCGGCCACCCGGTGCTGGCTCAGCGACCGGCGATCCGGTCCGCTACCGCCGCCAGCCGCGCGGGCCGGTCGGTGAGCTCCTCCTGATGGTCAGCCTTGCGGTACAGAGCGTAGATGCCCCGCGCTCCCGCGTAGCGCAGAGGCTCCGGTTCCCAGGCCCGCGGCCGGGTGTTCACCCAGGGCAGATCCGTGAGCGGTGTGTCGCGGCCGAGGACCAGGTCACGCAGCGTCCGGCCGGCCAGATTGGTCGCCGCCACCCCGTCGCCGGCGTAGCCGCCGGCAAAGCCGATACCGCTGGCCGGGTCGAAGCTCACCCACGGGCACCAATCCCGGGACACCCCGAGCACTCCGTGCCAGGCCCGGACGATCGGCACCTTGGCCACGGCCGGGAACATCGCCGTCAGACGGTGACGGAGCTCCTGCACGGTCTCGGGCGGAACCGGCCCCTCACGGTCGGTCCTGGAGCCGAAGCGATACGGCACGCCGCGCCCGCCGATGGCGATCCGCCCGTCGGCCGTGCGCTGCGAGTAGGTGTAGGCATGCGAGCCGTCCAGGATCGTCTCTGCCCCCTCCCAGCCGAGCTCGCTCCACACCTCCTCGGGCAGCGGCTCGGTGACCACCATCGAGCTGTTCAGCGGCAGCAGCCAGCGATGCCGGCCGGGCAGGTTGGCGGTGTAGCCCTCGCAGGCCACCACCACGTGCCGGGCGCTGACGAAACCGTCCGGGGTGCGCACGAGTCGCGGCACCAGCTCGGTGGCCGGACTGGATTCGTAGATGACCACACCGGCCCGCTCGGCGGCCGCGGCCAGCCCGCGGACCAGCTTGGCCGGCTGGATCCGGGCGCAGTAGGGGGTGAACAGCCCAGCGACGGCGCCGTCGACGCCGACGCGCGCCCGCACCGCGGGGCCGTCCAAGAGCTCCAGGGCGCTGTCGGCTCCAGCCCAGGCCCGCTGATCGGCCAGCTCATCCCTCAGCCTGGCGAGCTGGGTGGCACTCTGTGCCACGGTCATCGAGCCGCCCTGGTGCCAATCGCAGTCGATCCCCTCCCGCTCCGCGACCGCACCGATCTCCCCCACGGTGGCCTGGATCGCTGCCAGCATCCGGCGGGGTGCCTCGGCGCCCGCGCGGCGGCGCCACGCGGTCGCGCTGCCGGACACCGCTCCGATCACCCAGCCGCCGTTGCGCCCCGAGGCACCGAAGCCGACATACTCGGCCTCGAGCACGATCACCTGGAGCTCCGGGGCGGAGCGCTTGAGCTCATAGGCCGTCCACAGTCCGGTGAAGCCTCCACCGACGATGCAGACGTCGGCCTCGTGGCGCCCGACCAGGGGCTCGCGGCGGGGGGTGGCCGGGAGCTGGTCGAGCCAGAAGGACGGACAGGGACCGGAGGTGGGGCTCATCGCTCCAGATGAGCATCGCACCGTCGCGCATGGACGCGACGTCTGCCCTCCGGGGAAGGGTCAGACGCCGCGGCCAGCCCAGGCCGCGGCGCCGTTCCCGGAACCGTGCCGCCGGAACCTGGGTCAGTCGGTGATGAGGGCCAGGCGGCGAGCAGTCTGCGTCCGTACCCGAGCACGACCGGGCTGGACCGGGGCCGCGGTACGCGAGGTCCAGACCGAGTGGGCGAGCAGACCGACGATTGCGCCGATGACGGCGACTGCGAAGATCACGTTCAAGGCAATGATGGCGAGCATTTGCTGTCTCCCTGGGTCGTTCCTGACGGTGTAGGGAGATGTTCGCCCCCAGCGGTTAGATCAACGTCGGACCTATGTAGGACCGAGCTAAGACTCCATGTCCGTGGCCGGAGAGAGCCCGAGTTGACGCGCCTCCCGCTCCTGGTGGGCGAAGCTCCGGACCTGCTCGGCCGGATCCTGGACGTCGCGCCGGCTGCGCGCGACGTGGGCGACCAGCGCCACGAATACGACCAGCGCGATCGCGCTCACCGTTCCGTCACCCAGGTTGAGCCCGCCCTGCGTGGGCTTGCTGAAGCCGTCGGCAAACGAGGCCCCGAGCGGCCGGGTGACTACGTAGGCGAACCAGAAGGCGACGATCGGATTCATGCCCCGCGCAACCACATGATGGCCGGGATCGAGATCACCGCGGCGAACAGGACGACCGAGGCCCAGAAGCCCAGATTGAGCTGGTAGGCGGTCAGGTCGCCGGCCGCCGTGCCCAGGGCGAACGTGGCCAGCACGGCCGCCCAGTAGAAGCGCTCGCGGCGCCGGGTGTTGATCGAGTGGATCGACAGGGTGCCCTCGCTCCGGTACCAGACGCAGGAAGATCGCCGCGGTGGCCAGCGCGAACAGCGGCGTCGTGACCGAGTAGCGGACGCCGGCGCCGATCCGGATACCGTCGGCCGCCATCGTCCCGAACACGGCGACCATCATCACGGCGAACCAGTAGTGAGGCGCGCTGTAGGCAGGCTGGCGGAACTGCAGGCGCAGGGCGAGAACGATCCCGCCGATCCCGATCAGCGCGGCCAGGGCCACGTTCTGCTGGGCCAGGAAGTCGGACATCGCCTCGCCCATCCCGGTCGTCAGCAGCTTCAGCACCCAGAAGATCAGGGTGATCTCGGGCACCTTGGCCAGGGCGGGCCTGAGGCGCAGGCGGTTTGGCATGTCTCGTATCGGCATGTCTTTCCTTCGTCTCGCGGCTGGGAGCAGCCAGTAGGCACGAGCCGGGTTCCCCAAACCGGCCGACCGAAAATATGTCGGGCCTTTCTGAGCCGGGCTTAAGGCGCGGGAGGGGCGGCTTTGAGCACGCCCCTCCCGGGTTTCGCCTGATCTGTAGCGGGCTACCGCTTGCGCGCGGCCCTACCGCTCGACGACTCCGAGTCCCGGTCGACGGAGGCCGGCTCACCCGTGCTCGGATCCAGGATCAGCTGCTGATCCTCGCCCTGGCTCTGGCGGGAGAAGTCGAACATGTTGGTCAGCGTTCCCGCACCGCGTCGGCGGAGCCGCCGCCGATGCGCTGTCCGCCCAGCCAGTTGTCCTCGATGAACCGCACCACCGAGGACTGCGTGGTGAAGGTGGCGTCGACGTAGTTGTGCTTGCGTAGGGCGAGATGACCAGCAGCGGCTGGCGCGGACCGACGCCGCAGCGCGCCTGCTGCCCGTCGGGCACCTTGGCCGGGTTGGTCCCGCAGAAGCCCGTGCCGGTCAGCGCGTCTAGCGGGGTCTGGGACTGGTTGATGATCGGGCCCATCTGGTGGTCGTACCAACCGTCGCTGTCGTCGTAGGCGATGACGACGGCGGTGCTCCTCCAGGTCGGCAGCTTCTCGAGATGGTTGATCGTGTTGACCAGGAAGGTCTGCTCGTCCAGCGGATCCGAGTAGCCCGCGTGGCCGTCCTGGTACTCGGCGGCCTTCAGGTACGACACGGCCGGCAGGTTGTTGTTGTCGGCCGCCGCCAAGAAGTCCTTCAGGTCGTACTGGTGGTTGGCCTGGTCCTGGTGGCCGATCGCCGCGATCGACGTGGGCGGCAGGTGCGTCGGGTTGGCGGTGGAGGAGTAGTACTGGAACGGCTCGTGGTGCGGGCTGTAGTCAGCGACCGTCGCGCCGCCGATGTTCTTGTGAGACCCGTGCAGACCTCGGACAGGTGTCGCGTGCCCGGGTTTCCGGAGACGTAGTTGGGGCTGGCGAAGCCGCCCTGGAACCAGCCCCAGGTGATCCCCGGCCTGATCGAGCAGATCGCCGATGTTCTGTCCGCCCATCTGGATCGTCTGTGCGGCGGCTTGCCGTCCTCGGTGGCGGAGCAGATGTCGTAGTTGGGGTCGGCGTCGCTGTAACGGTGCCGCTGCCCTGCGCTCGCCGAGGTGCCGGGCGTCGCGGCCGGCGCGCCCGGCGTGTTGGTGCAGGGGGTCGTCGTACACGGCGCTGCCGGGCCGCAGATCGCGCCGTAGGTGTTGCCGCGGTCACGTTCAGTGCGCCCGGAGTGGAGGGCCCGAAGGTGTCGCTGTACGAGTTGTCGTTCAGCGCGAAGTGCTGGGCGTAGTTCCACAGCCCGGTGACGGTGTTGCCGTCGTAGTAGTCCATGACCAGATCGGGGCCGTCTTGTCGGGCGGCGAGCAGCTCTCGACGTCGGTGTTCTGGACGAACTTGTCCATCAGGCCCATGTCGAACGCCTTCTGCTCGGCCGTGTAGCCGTGGTTCTGGTCGCAGGTGAGCGCCTGGGAGCGGTCGAGCCGCTGCGGGTTGTCCGCGTTGGGGTTATCGGTCAGCAGCGTTCCGGACAGCCCGTTCACCGTCGGCGTACCCGGCGCGGCATGGAACGCCGGCTCCCCGGAGGGGTTGGTCGCGTGGGGATACGTGCCGAAGTAGTGGTCGAAGGACACGTTCTCCTGGAAGATCACGACCAGATGCTTGATCGGGCTTGCTGTCGTCGCGTCGGCGGGACGCGCGTACTGGTTGGACCTGCGGGCGGCGGATCTCGTCGTCCGCACCGTCGAATGTCGCGATCGGCTGCCGGAGGCTCCGGCTGACTGGACGACCGCCAGCCCGGAGGCGGCCACCACAAGTGCTGCGAGCAGGCCGGCGGGGAGGCGCCAACGCACCATGAGACTTCTCCCTTCTGCTGGGTTCGGGCCGGGGGTCCGGCCGGGGGAACCACAGACTGTCCTGCGGGCGGTCGCCGGGAGTGGACGAGGTGTTAGTCGCTGGTGTCCGCTTTGTTACCGGCGAGCCCGATGTGCGCCAGCGCCGCTTGCGGACTTTCGAAGGCAATGATCTCCACCACCACGCCATCACGGAAGGTGGTGACATTGGCCCGCGGCGGCGAAGCGACGCCTTCGACGCTCGGAGGCTGCATCACCACCACCACCGAATCGCCGGCGTCGATCACGTCGAGCAGCTGGCCGATCCGGTGCTGGCGGCGGGCGCGCCCCACTGAAGGCCAGGGCCTGGTCCCGGTTGCGGCACGCGCGCTCGTCCTCTGGGCTGCCGCCATGCCACTTGACGTCAGGCGCCAGCAACTCGGCGATCTGGCTCAGATCACCGTGAGCGGCGGCCTCGAACCCGCGTCTGGCCACCTCGACGTTGCTCTGCGACATGATGTGGGTCCTCGAGAGGAGAGATTACGCCGAATCCGGCCAACCGACCGAGCGATTTAGCACCTGACTTCTGTTCCGGCCCCGCGTGGTCGATCTGTGAGCGATGGATACGCCGCTAGCTGCTCCGCTGTCCCCGGGCAGACCACTGTTGCCGATACGAATGCTCGGCGACGAGCGTCTGGCGCGGCTGGTCGGCTCCGGACGCGACGACGCCTTCACGGTCCTGTACGAACGGCACCATCAGGCGCTCTACCGCTACTGCCGCTCCCTGGTCGGATCCGAGTCCGACGCCCAGGACGCCCTGCAGACGGCGATGACCGGCGCGCTGGTCGCGCTGCGCAGCAGCCGTCGCGACGCGCCCTTGCGACCGTGGCTGTTTCGCATCGCCTACAACGAGTCGATGACGCTCCTGCGCCGCCGCCGCCCGGTATCGGAGCTGCCGGTCGACCTCGCCTCGCCCGACGCCTCGCCCCATCACACGGTGGAGGAGCGCGCCCGGCTGGCCGGGCTGGTCGCCGATCTGCAGGAGCTGCCGGAGCGCCAGCGTGGCGTGCTGGTCATGCGGGAGCTGAGCGGTCTTTCCCACGCGGAGATCTCGGAGGCGTTCGGGATCACGGTGGGCGCGGCCAAGCAGACGGTCCTGGAGGCGCGACGGTCCCTCCTGGAGTTCGCCGAAGGACGCGCCATGGCCTGTGACTCTGTGCAGAGCCTGATTTCCGACGGAGATGGACGGGCGCTCAAGGGCAGGCGGATCCGCGCGCACATGCGTGAATGCGCCACTTGTGCGTCGCTGGCCGCCGCCATCCCTCAGCGCAAGGCCGACCTCCTCGCTCTGTCCCCGGCACTGCCGGCCACCGCCGCGGCTGGCCTCCTGGTCCGCATTACTGGCGCGGGATCAGGTCACGGGAGCGGAGGCACCGCCGGGCTGGCGGCGGGAACCACGACGGGCAAGGTGCTGACCGCCGGGATTTCCGCAAAGCTGCTCGCCACCGGGGCCGTGGTTGTCGCCACCGCGGCGGCCGGTGCCGGGAGCGCTCTCCACGCCCTCAACACATCCGCGCCTTCGCGGGGCATCTCGGTTCCCGGCCAGACTCAGACGGCGGCCCCGAGTTCACACGGGAGTCCCGGCCATGTCCGGGACGGGCGCAGCTCCGCCGGCGCAAGCGCCGGGCTGTCGGCGCACGGATCCCGGCTGAAGGCCATCAAGGCAGCGCACGGCTCGTCAGCATCAGGACGCTTCACTTCCACACACGGCAGTTCAGCTGCGCCAGGCCGGCACAAGGGCCAGGGCCGCGGCCGGGGAAGCGGTGCATCTGGTTCATCGGGCTCAACCGCCGGGCACAAGGGCCGCCACCCGGGCACGACGACCGGGCGGTCCCGCCGGGCACACCCCACGCACACCAGTAAGGCCACGAGTTCGGTCAAGCCCGCGAAACACGCGACCAAGCGATCCACCACGCCCAAGCTCCCGATCAAGCGGCTGACACCCACGCTGAAGCGGCGCAAGGTCGCCGGTACGCGTAAGTCCGCGGGCGGCCTGAAGGCGCCGGCTCCGGCAGGTGCTGCCGGGGGCACGACCCTGGCTCAAAGCACCGCCTAGCAGACTGATCAACACTCATCCTTTCGGCGCAACGGCCGATAACGGACCTATGAAGTCTGGGGGGCCAGCCGATGGCCGCTACACGTCGGCGATCGCGGTATCGATCGCGATTGCTCTCGCCGGGATGGTCGCCGCGTACCTCGAGGTATGGCCGGCCGCCAGCTTCGACGTAGCTTGGACCTTCTCCTCGCTGGCCGCGCTGCTGGGTATGTTGAGCGCCCGCAGCCGTGCCCTTCCGGGCAATCGAGCCCGTTGGACACTGTGGGCGATAGCTGCCGGCGCCTGGTTTCTCGGCCAGATGGCGTGGAACCTGTTCGGGATCATCGGTTTCCCGGGTTCCCCCAACGCCGCCGACTTCGGCTGGTGGTTGTTCGCGGCACTGGTGATCGTCAGCCTCCTGCGAGTACCACAGGGGCCGCGCAACGTCCAGGTGGTGGCGACGGTCGAATCGCTCCCGGTGGTCATCGCCGCCGTCGCCCTCTGCGTGGGCGAGCTGTGGTCGACCGCCGTGCACTCCCACCTGGGTCTGCCCTCTCGTGTCTCGGCCCTGATCTACCCGGCCGTGTACGTGTCGGCCACGGTCCTGATGCTTCAGGCGATGCTGGCCGGGACGCTGCGGGGCGCCAGAACGCTGTCCATGCGCCTGGTGCTGGCGGGCATGGTGGTCCAGTCATTCGCGTTCATCCTGTGGAGCGGCATGCTCCTGAACGCCACCTACCGCCCCGGCTCGAGCCCACTCGACCCCCTGTGGGTGGTCGGCCTCTCGACGATCGCCGTGGGCGGGGTGCTGGCAGCTCGCCGGCCCGAGGCCGTCGCCCGGCTGGAGGAGCCGACGACGCTCGGCGTGGTGCTTCCGGCCGGCATGTTCCTCGCCCTGGCTGCGCGCCGTCCTCACAGCGCCGTGATCGGGATCCCGGCCGGCGGTCTGCTGGTCCTGCGCATCGGCCTGCTGTTCTCCGGGACCGCGCTGATCGCGCCGCTCGACGCTGCTCGGGCGCCGGCTCAAGATGATGCTGGACCGTGAACGAGCCGCGCTGGGCACGGCTCGCGGAGCGCGAGGCCGAGCTGGCTCGAGCTCAACGAGCAGCTGGTGGAGGACTCCCGGCGCGATCCCCTGACCGGGATCGGCAACCGCCGAGCGCTGTCCGACGATCTGCCGATGTTCGAGACGCTTCAGCGCGAGCACGGCGAGCAGGTCGCCGTGGCGCTCTGCGACGTCGACCACTTCAAGTCCTACAACGATCGGCTCGGACACCTCGCCGGCGATCAGGCGCTGCGGATGATCGCCGCGACCGCTCGCGGCGGCGCTGCGCTCAGCGACACCGCTTACCGGTTCGGCGGCGAGGAGCTGCTGCTGATGCTGCGCGACGTCGGCACCGAGGAGGCGCTGCAGGTCGCCGAGCGGGTGCGCGAGGCGGTCCAGCGCGCGGCGTTCGCCCACCCGACGGGGAGGACGGCCTGCTGACCGTGTCGATCGGCGTGGCCTGCGGCGGGAGCGAGGTCGGGCAGCTGCTGGCACGCGCCGATGCGGCGCTGTACAGGGCCAAGCGCGCCGGGCGCAACCGCGTCGATGGCGGCCGATCCGACGCGAGCCTCGATCGGCGTGCCTCGAGCTGGCGGCGCGCACGAGCCGCGACGGAGCCGGTCCCGCGGCATCTGCGCAGCATGCTCGCCGTCTCCCGCGCGGCCGCCTCCGGCCAGGGGCGGGATGCCGGTGCTGCAGGCGCTGGCCGAGGCGATTCGCTCCGAGCTGTCGTTCCACGTGGTGGCCGTCAACCTGCTCGAGCCGACCCGGAGCGGCTCCGCGTCGTGATCGTGCTCGGCGACGAGACTGCGCGCGAGACGCTGCTGGGCACGACGCATGCCGCTGAGCGAGTGGGAGGAGCTGCTCGACTCCGGCGCAGGACGTCCACGGCGCCAGCGTGGCTGCCGCGCCGGGTCGCTATGAGCTGGACAGCCGACGGCCGCCGTCTGGACGCCGCCGCCACGGTCGCCCCGCCGGCCGCCGACGGCTGGCACCCGGAGGACATGCTGCTGCTGCCGCTGCGCGGCAGCGAACGGCGAGATCCTCGGGGTCGTCTCGGTCGATCAGCCGGTCCTCGGCCGGCGGCCCTCGACGACGGAGATCGGCGTCCTGATGGCGGTCGTCGACCACGCCGGACTGGCGCTGGAGCAGGTCCAGCGGGACGGCCGCCAGCGGCGCAGGACCAGTCCGACGAGCTGCGCCTCGCCGCCGTGATGCTGCTGGCCGAGACGCTCGACCTGCGTGATCCGAGCACCGCCCTGCACTCCCGCACGGTGGGCCACTTCGCCCGCGATCACGGCGATCGACGCTCGGCCTCCCCGAGGCGCACGTCGAGCGCATCCACGCCGCCGGCGTCCTGCACGATCTCGGCAAGCTCGGCATCTCCGACGCGATCCTGCAGAAGCCGGGCGCCCTGGACGAGGCGGAATGGCGGGAGATGCGCCGCCACCCGGAGGTCGGCGCCCGGATCCTGGAGCACGCCGGGCATGCACGACATCGCCGCCTGGGTCCGCGCACACCACGAGCGCGTCGACGGGCGCGGCTATCCCGAGCGGCCTTCGCGGCGACGAGATCTCGCTGGAGGCCCGGATCCTGGCGGTGGCCGACGCCTACGAGGCGATGATCGCCGACCGCCCCTACCGGCCCGGGATGCCGCCCGGAGCCGCCCGGGCCGAGCTTCGCCGCTGCGCCGGAACCCAGTTCGACCCGGACGTGGTCGACGCCTTCCTCAGGGCGCTGGACCGCCAGTCCGAGGAGGCGCGTCATCCGGATGCCCAAACCGTCGCCATCCCGGTCGGCTCCGGACTGCCGTCGCTCGTCGAGCCCGGACGGATACACGAGGAACCGGCTCCGGCCGGACTCAGAGCCGCCTCAGGCACCACGGTGCTTCCGGCGCCCGCGGCGGCGCGCTAGCCGGACCGCCGCCGGGTATTCCACAAGGCGGGACAATTCCCGCCGTGGCTGGCCGACGACCGAACGAGATCGTTGCCGCCGTCACGGCGGCCGTGCTGGCGACCCTGGTGGCGGCCGGATGCGGAGGGGGGTCTGGATCGCAGACGAGCGCGAAGCAGCACCAGGGTCAGACTCAGCCCGGCACCGGCGTGTCCACTCAGACAACGGCAGCCGCCCGGCCCGCCAAGCCCAGCTACCCGCCCTATCCCCAGCTGGCCGCCGCCGCCCAGCGGACCACGCCGGCGGGGTTCAGACCGGCGGTCCGCTGGCACGGGCAGACGGCGGTCTGGGTCGCACGCACGAGCGCCGGCGCGACGCTGCTGTCCTTCAACCAGAAGCTGGTCGACCTGCATCTGCACTCGGGCACGATCGACGCCGGCTCCACCGGGTGGCATTGGGGCCCGGCGATCGCGGTTCGGGAGCGGCGGCGGCTGATCGCCGCCTTCAATGGAGGCTTTCGCCTCAACGCCGGCGTCGGTGGGTTTGAGTCCTACGGCCGGACGGCGGCCGCGCTGCGCTCGGGGCAGGCCTCGGTGGTCACCTACAGCGACGGAACCACCGACGTCGGCAGGTGGGGCAGCGAGGTCCCGGCGCACGGCAAGAAGGTGGTTTCAGTCCGCCAGAACCTGACGCCGCTGATCGACCACGGCACCGCCGCCGGTTCGGTGGGGTGCATTACCTGCTGGGGCGCCACCCTGGGCGGCGTCCGCGCCCCCGCCCGCTCGGCCCTGGGGATAACCGCCGACGGACGGCTGATCTGGGCCGGCGGCGAGCATCTCACACCGGCCCAGCTGGCCCACGACCTGCTCTCCGCGCGGGTGGTGCGTGCCGCGGAGATGGACATCAACCCCGCGTGGGTCAATGCCTACGTGTACGGACACCGCGGCGGTCACGGCCCGCTTGCCCCGGTGGCGATGGTGGCAGGTCAGAACGGGATCCCCGGGGAGTTCCTGGTGCCGTGGCAGCGGGACTTCTTCACGGTGAACGGTCGCTGACCGGCTCCTGCTGTTTCACCGTCGGGTCAACAACGTCTCCCACCCCAGGCTCGCCTCAGGGTTGGGGAAGTTAAGCGTGACCGGCAGCGATTACGTCTCACACCCCCTATGACTGGTAGGGGTGAGAGACGTTATTGCTGTGCGGCGCCGGTGTAGCGGGCCAGCAGGTCCCGGAGCTCGGCCGCCCCACGCACCGAGTAGTCGCGGTAGCAGTTGTTCATCAGCAGGTGGCGTCTCGCCGCGCCTCCGCCGCCGTGGCTCGGCGATCCGGCACCAGCTCCTCCAGCTCCTCGGTGCTGTACAGGTAGCGGAAGCGCTCGGCGGCCGTGCGCGTGCGCGCCTCCAGGTGCTGTCCGACCGGCCGTGGAAGCGGACGACGAGCAGCTCACGTTCGGTGGCCGCGAAGCCGGGGCAGCCCGGACGCCTGGCGGGCGCATCGACGCACACGAACACCAGCCCGTGCTCCGCGAGCAGGTCGAGCGTGCGCTCGCGGTCGCGCTCCTCGGCCAGCCACCCGGCGAGCGGAACTCGACGCAGATGCGGTAGTCGCGGCAGGCGCTCGCGCAGCGCCTCGATCTCGCTGCGCGGTTGTCCGCCGGGGCCCGAACCAGGGCGGGATACTGGAACAGGACCGCCCCGAGCCTGCCCGCCTCGTGCAGCGGCGCAGCGCCGAGGCGAACCGCCGCCACGCCTCCTCCAGGGCCTCCGGGTCAGGTGGCTGGCGTAGACGTTGCGCTTCTCAGCGACCTCCGGCGGCAGCTCCTCACGCAGATCGGCCACAGGCTGCTGGGGCCGCGTCGGGTGGCCGGTGAGCAGCGAATACGCCTTGACGTCAAAGCGAAAGCCCTCGGGCGTGCGCTCCGCCCACAGGCGCGCCTGTTGCTCGGCCGGCGGCGCGTAGTAGGTCGAGTCGATCTCGGTGAGCGGGAACTGCGCGCGTAGTAGCGCAACCGCTCCTCGGCGCTCATCGTCCTGCGCGGGTACCAGTCAGCTCTCCTGCACCAGCGTGCGGTCGGTCCAGGAGCAGCTGCCCGTGAGCACGCGGTGCTCGCCGATGTGCAGATCCGGGCCGAGTTCGGGCATCTCCCAGCGACGTTACCCGGTACGGTGCGGGCCGATGATCCCGGTCTTCGACGGCCACAACGACGCGCTGACCCGCGAGGACCACGCGGCCTCGCCACGGGCGGCCGCGACGGCCACCTCGACCTGCCGCGGATGCGCGCCGGCGGCATGCGCGGCGGGATCTTCGCCGTCTTCAGCCCCTCGGCGGAGGGGAGGATTGGAAGCCCGTCGCGCGCGACGACGGCGTGACTGGAGATCGAGTACGCCGCACCGCTCGGCCACGCCGACGCGGCGGCGCACGCGACCGCGGCCGCCGGCCGGCTGCTCGCGCTCGAGCGCGCGGGCGAGGTCCGCGTCGCGCGCCGCATCGCCGATCTCGACCGCGCCTTCGCGGACGCCGGGAGGCGCCGCCGGTCGCGGTGCTGCACCTCGAGGGCGCCGAGGCGATCGACCCGGAGCTCGAGGCGCTCGACACGTGGTACGCGGCCGGGCTGCGCTCGCTCGGGCCGGTGTGGAGCCGCGCGAACGCACTTCGGCTACGGCGTGCCGTTCGTGTTCCCGTCCTCGCCGGACACCGGCCCCGGGCTGACCGCCGCCGGGCAGGCGCTGGTGCGCGCGCTGCGCCGAGCTCGGGATCCTCGTCGACCTCAGCCACCTGAACGAGGCCGGCTTCTGGGACGTCGCCGCGCTCGACGCCGGCCCGCTCGTCGCCACGCCACTCCGCCGCCCACGCGCTGTGCCCCGCCTCGCGCAACCTGACCGACGGCCAGCTCGACGCGATCGGCGACGTCCGGCGGGCTCGTCGGGATCGTGTTCGCGCTGCCCGTTCCTGCGCGCCGACTTCGCCGACGACGACGGACACGCCGCTGGCGCTGATCGCCGAGCACGCCCGCTACGTCGCCGACCGGATCGGGGTCGAGCACGTGGCGCTCGGCTCGGACTTCGACGGCGCCACGATCCCGGCCGCGCTCGGCGACGTCGCGCGGGATGCCCGCGTGCTCGACGCGCTCCGCGCGGCCGGGTTCGCGGACGCCGAGCTCGAGGCGATCGCCTGGCGGAACTGGCGCCGCGTGCTGGCGGCCTGGTGGACTGGGTAGGGTCCAGGCGATATATATGTGCGCACTCGGAGGGCGACCGTCGCGGAGCTGATCGTCCGGTGCCTCGAGAACGAGGGCGTCACGCACGTGTTCGGGATTCCCGGCGAGGAGAACATCCATCTCGTCCAGGCGCTGGCGCCGTCCCCGATCCGCTACGTGCTCGTCCGCCACGAGCAGGCGGCCTCGTTCATGGCCGAGGTCTACGGCCGGCTGACCGG
Organism: uncultured Solirubrobacterales bacterium; assembly: GCA_963744525.1. Taxonomy (GTDB): domain Bacteria; phylum Actinomycetota; class Thermoleophilia; order Solirubrobacterales; family Solirubrobacteraceae; genus Palsa-465. The sequence continues at coordinate 361,205 of CAVUTV010000004.1, forward strand.
CGAGGCCGGCGTGTGCTCGGCGACGCTCGGCCCCGGCGCGATCAACCTGCTGCTCGGCGTCGCCGACGCGACCACGAACTCGACGCCGGTGGTCGCGCTCTCCGCCCAGGTCGGGCATGAACCGCATGCTTCAAGGAGTCCCACCAGGGCGTCGACCTCGTGTCGATGTTCGACGCCGGTGACCAAGTGGTCAGCGCTGGTCGCCGACGCCCGAGGCGGTGCCCGAGATGATCCGCAAGGCGTTCAAGCTCGCCCAGACCGAGCGCCCGGGCGCCGTCTACCTGGCGGTGCCCGAGGACGTCGAGAAGGCGCCGGCCCCGACGGGCGCCGCGCCGCTGGCCGTCAACGTCCCGCGCCCCGACGAGCCGTCGCCGAGCCAGCTCGAGCGCGCGGCCGCGCGTGCTGCCGAGGCGCGCGCAACCCGATCGTGCTCGCCGGCCACGGAGCCGCCCGCGCCGGCGCCGGCGACGGCGCTGCGGCGGTTCGCCGAGACGCTCGGGGTCCCGGTGGCGACCACCTTCCACGGCAAGGGCGTGTTCCCCGACGACCATCCGCAGGCGCTCGGCGCCGTCGGGTTCATGCGCCACGACTACGTCAACTTCGGCTTCGACGAGGCCGACGTGATCGTCGCCGTCGGCTACGAGCTCCAGGAGTTCGACCCGGTCCGGATCAACCCGGACGGCGACAAGAAGATCATCCACATCCACCGCTTCCCGGCCGAGGTCGACGTCCACTACGAGGTCGAGGTCGGGCTCCAGGCGGACATCGGCCGCACGCTCGATGCGCTGGCCGACGCGGTCGAGCGGCCGCTTCGACGTCCGATCGGTGCGAGCAGCGGATCCGCGCGATGCTCGAGGCAGAGCTGGAGCGCGGCGCGCGCGGACGACCGCTTCCCGCTGGCCCCGGCGCGGATCGTCGCCGACACCCGCGCGGCGCTCGGCCGCGAGGACATCGTGCTCGTCGACACCGGCGCGCTGAAGATGTGGATGGCGCGGCTGTACCCGACCTACGAGCCCAACACCTGCCTGATCTCCAACGGCCTGTCGACGATGGCGTGGACCGTGCCCGGCGCGATCGGCGCGAAGCTCGCCCGCCCGGACGCCCGCGTGCTGGTCGCGACCGGCGACGGCGGCGTTCATGATGAACTCGCAGGAGATCGAGACGGCGCTGCGCGAGCGGATCCCGTTCGTGATCCTGATCTGGGTCGACGACGAGTACGGGCTGATCAAGTGGAAGATGGACCTGGAGCTCGGGCCAGAACTGCGACACAGCGTTCGGCAATCCCGACTTCGTCGCCTACGCCGAGAGCTTCGGCGCGCGCGGCTACCGGATCGAGGCGGCCGACGAGCTGCTGCCCGACTCTGCGCGCAGGCGCTCGCGGAGGACACCGTGTCGGTGATCGCCTGCCCGGTCGACTACTCGGCCAACCTGCAGCTCACCGACGCGCTCGGCGAGCTCGACGAGTCGATGTCCTGAAGCCGGGCGCGCCACGTCAATGGGCGGCGCTCAGGACAGCCCGATGATTGGGTGTGCGGGCGTGATCGCCGGCAGCGGTTCGGCGTTGCCGTAGGACAGAACCTTGCCTCCGCTCTGCACGAGCCAGTAGCCCCGCCCGTCCTTGGTGCGGGCAAAACCCGTCACACCCGTGGTCCGGTGGCGCTGGGCGACCGGCGAGCCGTAGAACGGGGCGCCCCCGAGGTTGTCGACGTTGCCGTGCGTGGTCCAGAGCCAGATTCCACCGCCCCGCGCGGCCACGATTCCGTGCACCGGGTAAGTCGAGGTGACGCCGGTCAGCCTGGCTGCATCGCCGTAGGAGAAGACCCGGCCGGCGGCGTTGACCAGCCAGTAGCCCCGGCCATCGGGGGTCACGGCCATGCCGGTGATCGTGGAGACGCGCCGGCCCGAGGCGCGCGGTGAGCCATAGAACTTGGCGACGCCGAGGTTGTCGACGTTCCCGTAAGCGGTGAACGCGTAGAGGCCGCCGCGCGGGGCCGCCGCGATGCCGATCACCCGATGCGGGGCGGCGACGGCCTTGATCGCAGCCGCGTCACCGTAATGGAACAGCTGCCCGGCGGCATCGACCATCCAATAGCCGCGGCCGTCGGGAGTCCGCGCCATGCCCGTCATCGTCGAGACACCCCGGCGGCTGGCCGACCCGTAGAACGGCGACCCGAGGGCGTTGTAGACGTTCCCGAACGCCGTGTACAGCCAGTAGCTGGAAGTGGGCGCGGCGCGGACACCGGCCGTCTGCTGTGAGGTGGCGGCTGGACCGGAGCCGATCGTGTTGCTGGCGGTCTCGGTCACGCGGATCGTGTCGCCCACCTCCGTGGGCGGGACCACGTAGCTCTGCGCGGTGGCGCCGCTGATCACCGCGCAGCTGGCGCCCGTGCTGTCGCACTGATACCACTGGTAGGCGTAGGAGGTTGGGCTGCCCGACCAGATTCCGTGGCGTTCGCGCAGGCGCTGCCCGGCGTAGGCGTTTCCCGTGATCGCGGGGACCGTGGTGTCGGCGGGAGGGGCTGAGCTGGCCGAGGCGCCACTGCCGGCCGCCGCCGTGGCCGCGTTCAGGTAGTCCTGGTCGATGTTCAGCTTCACGCCCCCGTAGGTCTGATTGACCCCACCGCTGTACTGGTGCAGCCGCTGGTGGTTGACCCATTCGCTGCTGGGGACGTACGAGTCGGTGGTGGTCGCCTTGCCGTTCCAGTCGGCGAACCACAGCTCGTCGGGCTCGACGTAGGCCGTCCCCCACTGGGCGGCCAGATCGGTGATGCCCGAGCCGCCGCTGCTGTAGATCCCGGAGAGATATCCGTCGGCGTGCAGCTGCTCGGTCCAGGCCTGCAGAAAGGCGAGGACGGCGTGCGTGTTCGCCGTCGTGCGGGTGTAGCCCTCCATGTCGAAGTACAGCGGGTTGCCGGTCCCCATCCCCACCGCCTGGGCCTGAGCGACGGCATCGCCGGCGGCTGCCTTCCCCTCGGCGGCGGCCGAGGACGGCTTGATCGGCGAGCAACCGCAGCCGTTGCTCGGCGCCTGCAGCCCGACATAGATGGGGATCACGTGCCAGCCGGCGTTCGACTCCGCAGTCACCCAGGTCGTCGTCAGATTGGGCTGGGAGCAGGCGCGGTTGGTGCCTCCGATGTACACGCCGATCGCGCGGTACGGAGATGTGTTCCAGGCGGTCATGTGCTTGGTGCTCGGCGTTGAGCAGACGTCAAAGCCCTTCCCGGTGTAGATCTCGCCCGGAGTCGAGACAGCGGTGGTTGTCCGCGTGGCGGCAGCGTGTACCTGGGGCTGCGCCGCGGTGGCGGTGGCGGTGCGCGCCGGGGAGGGCCGGCCAGGAGCCGCGGCGGTCATCGCGCGACGGGTCCGGAAGCCCAGAGCGCGCTGGATCACCGCCGGGTCGCGATTCCACGTGCCGATCGCCGACACGCCGGCCCGGTGGTCGACGCGGCGGGTCACGCCGCTTCCGTCCAGGCCGAGAGGACTACCGGCCGAACTGCGCTCGATCAGGATCGCTTCGGTGCGGCCGATCGCCTGCACCGGACAGGACTGATTTGCTCCCGGCGCACCCAGGTACACCGCGTGGCGGTTGAAGCGCACGCATGTGCCCGGGGCGGCGCTCAGGTGATAGACGGGCCAGCTGCGCGGCACCCGGACGGTGTAGCCGTCGTAGCTGACGGTTTTAGTCGGGGTCGCCGCCGCGGCGGCGGAGGGGAGGCACAGAAGCGAGAGCGACAGGATCAGCGCGGCCCGGAGGGCGCGCGGAAAGGATCGATGAGCAGGGCGAAGGTGAACGGGCAAGAGACTCCGGGCAGAAGAGCTAGGGGGGCTCCAGATTGTTTTCGGGCTGTGCCGGCGTGAGCTTGACCCCCGGCGACGATCTTCGATTCCCAACCCGATAGCCCTACGCGAGTTTTGGCGCTTGCGTAGGAGCGAGCTAAGAGTACCGGCCCTGGAGACGCACGAGGCGCGATTTGGTCAGCGCCATGCCACCGGAACGTGGGCGACCGGCTGGCGGCGGGTAGCGCAAACCGGCATGCTCAGAGTTCGCGAATCGGCGCTGGGGTCCGGAGACGGGTCTGAACCGGTCGAGGTCGTGAACGCGCCGGGCGGCGTGACCGTGCTCGTGCTGAGCGGCGAGCTGGATATCGCGAGGACGCCTCAGCTCCGGGTGGCGATCAACGAGGTTCTGCGGGCACGCCCACAGGCGCTCGTCATCGACCTCTGCGCGGTGACGTTCGCCGACTCCACCGTCCTGGCGCTGCTGCTCAACGCCCAGCGCCGGGCCACGCACCAGGGCATTCCGCTGCGGCTCGCCTGCGACGTCGCCTCGACGCTGCAGATCCTGGCGTTCACGCGCCTGGATCGGGAGTTCCAGATCCACGCCTCCCGCCGGGACGCCGTGCGCTCGGCGCTCGTCAGAAGCGGCCGGGAGGGACGCGCCTGACCGGCGGCTCCCGGCGCCGGCTCCGCGGCGGCCGGCCGCGAGGAGGTCGGCTCTGCGGAGGACGACGGTCGCGCGGGCCGGCTGGACCCCGGCGGCGACGAAGCGCTCCGAACAGCAGTGTTATCCCACACACGAGCAGTACCAGCAGCGCCAGCAGCGCGGTGATCGCCAGCCCTGGAGCGGCGATGATCACGATCAGCGCCACCACGACCGCGATCGCCGTGTCGAGCTGGAACGGGGTCAGGTGCCGATGGGATGCTCGTCTCATACGGGAAGCCGGCGGTACAGGGAGCGGGGCAGGTGGCGAAGCACCATGAATACATAGCGGATGATGCCGGGGACCCACACGGTGTGGGCGTGGCCAGCCAGTGCGTGGGCCGTGGCGTCGGCGACCGCCTCGGGGGTGGTGGCAAACGGCGCGGGCTTGAGACCCTCGGTCATCCGCGTCTTGACGAACCCGGGGCGCACGACAAGCAGGCGCACGCCGGTCCCCTGCAGGCTGTCGGCCAACCCCTGTGCCAGGGCGTCGAGCCCGGACTTGGCGGCTCCGTACACGGGGTTGGCGGCGCGCGGGCGCTCGACGGCGGCGCTGGAGAGGACGATCAGCGTGCCCCGGCCCTGCTTGCGCAGGGCTCGCAGGGAAGCCATCAGTAGCGAGCCGGCGCCGACGAAGTTGACCTTCATCACCTCCTGCGCCGTCTCGACGGGCGCATCCAGACCTTCCTGTCCTCCGAGCTGCCCCACCGCCAGGACGACGAGGTCAAACGAACCTGCCCGCGCAAACGCCTCCGCCACGGCGGCCTCGTGGGCGCCGAGATCATCCGCGTCGACCTCCAACACCTCTCCGTCCTGGATGCCGCCGCCACCCAGATCCGCCAGCGCCTGCTCCAGCGCAGTCCGGCGGCGCCCGATCAGGAACGGCTGGATCGGACCGTCGGCGGCCAGCCGGTGGAGGATGCTCAGCCCGATCTCGGAGGTGCCGCCGATCAGCAGCACGCGGCGCAGCTCGGGGAGCTTCGGGGACGGGGTCGTGCTCATGCGGCGCTCCTCTCGACCAGCCCGGTTCGCAGGCCCAGGTCGGACTGCCACATCCCGTCGGGATCGAGGCGGTCCCGCACCTGGCGCCATTGACCCAGCCGGGGGTACATGGTCCGGGTCATCTCGGCGCTCAGCCTTGCATCCTTGCTCAGATACACGCGCCCGGCGGTCTGGGCCACCAGCTCGTCGCAACGGTTCAGTGCGGTCAGCAACCCGTCGGCCGAACGCGGCAGGTCGAGCGCCAGCGTCCAACCCTCGATCGGGAAGGACAGGTGTCCCTCGCCCGCCGGACCGAAGTCCTTGAGGACGGCGAGGTAGCAAGGCACTCGGGCCTCCTGCAGAACCTGGAGGACCCGCTCGATCACCGGCTCGGCGCCGCGCGGGACGACGAATTGGTACTGGACGAAGCCTGCGCTGCCGTACAGATGGGGCCAGGCCTCGAGGCCGTCCAGCGGAAACATGTGAGCGGCAAAGCCCTCCGGCTTGCCGCGCTCACGGCGCGGCGAGGTGCGGAAGCGCAGCTCGTTGAAGGCCGCCACCGTGGTTGGTCGCAGCAGTCCGCCGGGCCACCGGGACGGCACCCTGGCCCGGAACGCACGGGTGGCCAGCCGCGGCGACAGCTCGCCCTCGTCCAGATGGGCGGCGCGGGTCACGACCCCGCGGGGCGCGCCTGGGGTGAGCAGATCCATCCAGGCCACGCGGTGCTCGCCACCCGGCGAGCTCAGAAGCGAATAGACCTGGTCCAGATCATCGGCGCGGTCGGTGTCGACCGACAGCATCGCGCTTCTCACCTGGCGCAGCTGGATCCGCGCCCAGACGATCACCCCGGTCAGGCCCATGCCGCCGACCGTGGCTTCGAACTCGGAGCCGGGAGCGCCCGGCGTCAGCTCGCGGACCTCGCCGTCGGCACACAGCAGGCCGAGGGCGCGCACGTGACGGGAAAACGTTCCCAGGCTGGCGTGGTTCTTGCCGTGGATGTCGCTGGCGATGGCTCCGCCCACGGTCACATGCTGGGTGCCGGGAACGACGGGGACGACCCAGCCGCGGGACGCGCCGACAGACAGCAGCTCGCGCAGGCTGACCCCGGCACCGGCAGTGATGAGTCCCGTCACGGGATCGAGCCACGACCAGCGCAGCTCGGCGGTGTCGATTACGAGGCCACCGCTGCGCTGTGCCGCGTCGCCGTAGCTGCGACCGAGTCCGCGCGCTACGGCGCCGCCCCGGCCCAGTCGCCGGAGTCCGGCCTGCAGCGCGACCACGTCCCGAGGAGCCCAGCGCCGCACGGCGGCGGGCGCACCCCCGCCCCACCCGCTCACCTGGGCCGGAACCGAGTGCGGATCGTGCGTGGGGAGCGAGACGGTCTGGCTGTCAGCTCTCGGCGTTGACACCGAACGCGAACAGTACGAGCCAGATTAGGGAGATGGCCTGCAGCACACGGTCGCTCAACAGGACATCCTCGGGCGCTTCGCCCGAGCCGCGCTGCAGATGCCAGCCGTAGCGCAGAAGCGCGGCAGCGAACGGCAGCGCTGTCAACGGACGCCAGGGGAAGCCGCCGGCCGTGGGACGCGCGGCAGCCCAGGCGCAGTACGCGATCAGAGCGGCCACGGCGGAAGCGAGGAGGATCAGCTGCAGGGCGGTCGGCGTGTAGCTGCGCAACGTGCGTCGGGTCACGGCCTCGGTCCGCCCGGGCCGGCGCAGCTCGGAGTGGCGCTTTCCGGCCGCGGCCAGGATCGCGGCGAACGTGATCACGAGCAGGAACCAACGCGATAGCGCGACCGGAGCGGCGACGCCGCCGGCCACGGCCCGCAGGACGAAGCCTCCGGCGATGGCGACGATGTCGAGGCCGGCGATGTGGCGCCAGACCAGCGTGTAGCTGATCGTCAGGGCGACGTAGCCGAGGCCGACCAGGCCGAGCAACGGCCGGATGCCGACGCACAGCAGCAGGCCGGCCGTGATCGAGCCGATGCCGGTGATCGTCGCGATCCGAGGGGAGATCTCGCCGGCGGCCACGGGCCGGAAGCGCTTGCGCGGATGTCGCCGGTCCTCAGCCGCGTCTCGCACGTCGTTGATCGCGTAGATCCCTGAGGCCAGCATGCAGAAGGCGGCACAGGCCAGGCACACGTGGACGGGCACGTCGTCGCGTCCGAGCGCTCCGGCCGCGGCGGGGGCGGCGATCACCAGGAGGTTCTTGATCCACTGCCGTGGGCGGGCGGTGGCCACAACCGCATGCAGGCGTCCCCGCGCAGCCGGACGCACCCCGTTCCGGGGCAGCGTGGTCTGTTGACCTGTCAGAGACACGGCGGTGGAACCTAGGGCGGGTAGCTCAATGACTTCTGTGCGGTTGGTGAGGGGGCTCTCACTTTGCGTTAAGAAAACCCTGCAAGTTCTGTCAGCATCCTACCCACGTGGCCACGCGTTACCCCACCCGGAACCCTCCCACGTCTGAGTTCGACTTTCGCCCCCCCGCTCCGGTGCGGCGGCGCCAGCCCACCCCTCCGCGACGTCCGGCCGGACTCCGGCGCTTCCGGCGCATCGCCACCACGGCTGCGCTCCTGGCTCTACTGCCGGCGCTGATCTCGTACGGGAGCACGATGTCGGGCCGCTCGGACTCGAGCTTCTCGATCCGCTCGCTGGAGTGGGTCGCCTCCAACGGCGCGCCGGGGCCTGGTCAACCAGATCGAGAATTTCTACTACACGCTGACCGCCCCCTCGACCGGCGGACCCGCGCTGAAGCACCTGCCCAACCAGCCCGGGACGGTGGCGGCCATCCGGGGCGGGCACCACGTTCTGGTCCACTACGAGCCACCGAACATCGCTCCGATCATCCATCCGGCGCTCCCCGGCGAAGGTGTGTGGCGCTCCACGTTCAAGAGCCACTCCCCGCCCCCAGTGCTGGTCACCAGCTTCCGCACCAACCCCGCCTACCCGCAGATGGTGGCCGGCGTGGGCTGGATCGACCGCACTCCGACCACGACCTGGCTCTATCCCGGCATCCAGGAGCCGGCGGTGCCGATGCCCGACCGCGGCCCGGAGGAGGTACCCACGTCGATGCGCAGCCGGCTGGTGGCCACCTTCAACAGCGGCTTCAAGCTGTCTGACTCCGGCGGCGGCTTTGCCAGCGGCGGCCATACCTACGCGGCCCTCAAGGACGGGATGGCGACGTTCGTTCGGTACACGGACGGCAAGACCGACGTGATCAGTTGGACCGGCGGCCCGGACATCCCCTCGAACATCGTCTTCGCCCGGCAGAACCTGCCGCTCATCGTCAACAACGGCAAGCTCAACCCAAACCTGTCAACCGGCCCCGAATGGGGGGCGACGCTGGGCAACGCCGTGCGCGTTTGGCGTTCGTCGGTAGGCGTCGACAAATACGGCAACCTGCTCTACGCCACGGCCAACTACCAGACAGTCGCCTCGATGGCTCAGATCATGCGGCACGCCGGAGCGGTCCGGGCCATGGAGCTTGACATCAACGCCTACTGGCCGAGCTTCATCACCTACAAGGGCCCGCTGGCCGTGGGCGCGCGCAACCTGTTGCCGGGGATGACCAGGTCGCCGCCGCGCTACCTGACCCCGGACGACCGGGACTTCTTCGCCGTCTACCTGAAGAAGTAGCCGCCACACTCAGCCGGCGGGCCGACATTCAGCCGGCCGGCGTCACCTCCACGCCACGCCAGAACGCGACGTAGTCCTTGATCTTCTCGGCCTTCTGCATCGGCTCCGGGTAGTACCACGCGGCACCGGCGTTGATGTCGCCGTTGACCGCAACGTCGTAGTAGCTGGCCGTGCCCTTCCACGGGCAGAAGCTGTGCTCATCGCTGGCCCGGAAATGCTCGCGCTGAATGTCCTCGAGCGGGAAGTAGTGGTTGCCCTCGACCATGATCGTGCGGCTGCTGTCGGCCAGCACGGTCCCGTGCCAGGTGGCGGTCACATGTGCGTCCGACGGAGTGACTGAGTGGTTGGCCACGGCGATCTCCTTGTGGTGTCAAGTTTCTCTATGCATGCTGACAGCCCGCCGCGCTTCGTAGGCCTCCACGAACTTCAACCACAGCTCGCTGCGAGTCGGGAACGGCGCGATCGCATGCGCGATCCGAGAGATCGGCACCCCGGCCACGACGGCGATCGTCGCCGCCTGGAGGAAATCGGTCACGTCCGGGCCCACGAAGGTGACGCCGACCAGCACGTCTCGCGACTCATCGACCACGAAGCGGGTGGTTCCATCCGCCCCCCGGCCGTAGAAGCTGCCCCCGGCGGTGCCCTCCGTGTCCAGGTCGATGGCGATCGCGGCCAGATCCTGCTCCCGGGCCTGCTCCAGGGTCAGGCCGACCGCCGCCACCTGAGGATCGGTGAACACCACCCTCGGCGGACCGGTCCGGTCGCTCACCGCGGTGGCCGGCTCGCCAAGGATGTGGTCGGCCGCCACCCGGGCCTGATACTTGCCCGAGTGGGTGAGCAGAGACCGGCCGTTGACGTCGCCGATGGCATAGAGCCACGGCCGTCCCGGCACCTGGAGATGGTCGTCGACCTCGACGTAGCCCTCCGGGGATAGACCCACGCTCTCCAGACCCAGCCCGGCCGTGCGAGGCGTGCGCCCGATCGCCACGAGCAGGTGGGACCCGCAGATCGCCTCGCCGTTCTCAAGCCTGACCGACACCTCCTCCCCGTCGCGATCCACCTCCGCGGCCTTCACGCCCAGGTGGATCTGAACGCCGTTGGCCCGGAGGCTCTCAGCCACCAGCTCGCCGGCGAAGGGCTCCTCCCGCGCCAGAAGACGATCAAGCGCCTCCACGAGTGTCACCTGGGAGCCCAGCGAGGACCAGGCGCAGGCCATCTCCACGCCCACCGCGCCGCCCCCGAGGACGACCAGCCTCGGGGGCACCGAGCGGCTGGTGGTGATCTGGCGATTCGTCCATGCGCCGGCTTCGGCCAGGCCGGGGATCGGCGGGAACGTGGCGCTGCTGCCGACCGCCAGCACGACGGCGTCTGCGGCCACGAGCACGTCGTCGCCGACCCGAACGCGCCGCTCGCCCTCGAGTCTCGCAGTGCCCCGCACCAGCTCGATCTCCCGCTCCTCCAGCCAGGGCAGCTGGCTGGAATCGTCCAGGTTGTGGATCACCTCGTCACGGCGATCGAGCACCGCCTGCACCTGCAGCGGACCCGATGCAGCCTCGGCGGCGCCGGGGATCCGGCGTGCCTCGTGCAGAGCCTCCGCAGGACGCAGCAGCGCTTTGGATGGCATGCAGGCATAGAAGGAACACTCGCCGCCGACCAGCTCCTGCTCGACCAGGGCCACCCGCTTCTCACTCCGGTCCCGCAGGCGTCCGGCCATCACCTCGCCGGCCGGCCCGGCGCCGATCACCACCACGTCGAACTGCCGCTCCATAGGCGCGCTCCCTTTGCCGAGAACCGAGCGGCGAGCTTACCTGCCTGACCGCGCCGGCTCCGGCTCAGTCGCCGGCCAGCCCGGCGGCGCCGAGCGCCAAGCGCCGGCGCAGCAACGGAGCGACCCGGTAGCGCTCCTCCCCCAGCTCCTCATGCAGCGCGTCCAGGACCGCCACGACGTGGGCCAGCCCGATCTGCGCAGACCAGGCCACCGGCCCGCGCGGGTGGCTCAGCCCCAGCTCCAGCCCGGCATCGACGTCCTCCGGGCTGCCGTTGCCCTCACCGATCAGGAACGCCGCTTCGTTGATCAACTGGCAAACGATCCGGCCCAGGATCAACCCGGGGGCGTCGCCGACCTCTTCGGAGTGGTACCCGATGGCGGCTATGAATTCCCGCAGGCGCTCGAGCGAGACCGCGTCGCTCAGCGGCGTCTGGGTGATCTCGATGACGCGGCCCTGGCTCAGCGGTGGTAGCACGTGAAAGCCGGCGGACTCCGGCGCTGAGCGATGCAGGGAGCTGTCGTGGAGAAGCCGAGCCCGGGGTCCCGGCCCCGGATCGCTGCCGTCGCAGATCAACGTCAGCCAGGGGGCCTCGTGACCCGGTCCACGCCGAACCTCGAACCCGGACTCCCGCGCGGCCTCGGCAGCTGGCCGGCGATCGGCAGCTCGCCGGTGACCAGCACCACCCGCCCGAACCCGCCGCCCCCGGCCGGAGGGTCTGCGTCGACGGGGGGGTGCTGGCCGCGGCGGGCTCCTGCCTCGTAGGCGTACCAACCCGGCCCCGTCTTGCGGCCGAGCCGCCCGGGGCTCACCTTCGGGCTGCAGCGGGGAGGGCTGAAAGCGAGGCTCGCCATAGCTCTGGCGCTGGAAGGCCTCGGCGACCGCGTGGTTGGTGTCCATCCCGACGAAGTCCTAAGCTCGAAGGGCCCCATCCGGAATCCGCCGCCCGGTGCGGACGATCCGGTCGATCTCCTCGTCGCGGCCATCCGTTCGGTCAGCAACCTCAGGGACACCAGCGAGAACGGGCGGTTGCAGCGATTGACCAGGAAGCCCGGCGACGTCGGCGGCCTCGATCACCCGCTTGCCCATGGCCTCGCCCACCGCGCGGGCCGGGCCACCGCGTCCGGGCGGGGGCGGCGCTCGCCGGCGACGACCTCGACCAGGCGCATGCGCCGGGGCCGGATTGAAGAAGTGCAGTCCCCACGACCCGTTCGGGTCCGGAGGCCCCGGCGGCGAGCTCGGTCACCGACAGCGATGAGGTGTTGGTGGCCAGGACGCAGTCTGAGCTGACCGATCGAGCCAGCTCGGGCCGAACAGCTCGAGCTTGAGCTCGATTCGCTCGGGCGCAGCCTCGATCACGATCCCGCAGCTCGTCAGCTCAGCCGGCGAGGAGATCGCCTCCACGCGATCCCGCGCCGCGCGGCCCGGCCGTCTCGAGCTTGCCTCGCTCCACCAGGCGAGCCAGCCCCGCCTCGATCTTTTCCCGTCCCACGCGCCAGCCCCGCGGGCACCGCGATCATAGAGCAGGGTACGGGCCCCAGCCTGGGCTGCCAGCTGCGCGATACCCGCGCCCATCGTCCCGGCACCGACGACGCCGATCACGTCTGGGACGGCCCCTGGAGGGGCGAAAGCTCCGGACATCGCCAACACTCTATGAAAACCCCGGGTTGAGTTACCCCCATACGTGGGCACAATGGCCATGGCACATGCCTCCAGAGTTCCGCCACCGATCTTTCCCCGGCCCGCGCGCGGGACCGGACAGACGGTGCTCACCCCGGTAGGCCCCGAGGCTGCGCCTGCCACCCAGGTTCGGCTGCTCTACCGCCTGAGCGACCCGGCGCTATCGGAGCTCGGTCTGGAGGACTTCCTGGACGAGCTCCTGGACAGGGTCCAGGACGCTCTGGCCGTCGACACGGTGGCGATCCTGCTGCTCGACGCCGAGAACGACCAGCTGATCGCCCGCGCGGCGAAGGGTGTCGAGGAGGAGGTGGAGCAGGGGGTGCGGATCCCGATCGGCGAGGGCTTCGCCGGGCGCATCGCCCTGGAGCGGGTGGCGATCTTCATCGCCGACGTCGACCACGCCGACATCCTCAACCCGATCCTGCGTCAGAAGGGCATCCGCTCGCTGCTCGGCGTGCCCCTGATCGTTGAGGGAGACGTGATCGGCGTGCTGCACGTGGGCTCGCTTCGGCCGCGCACCTTCGGCACCCAGGATCTGGCGCTCCTGCAGGTGGCCGCCTCCCGGGCGGCTCCGGGGATCGAACGTGCCCGCCTGTACTCCGCGCTGGAGCACGAGCACCGCAGCGCGATGATCCTGCAGCGCAGCCTGCTGCCCAAGCAGCTCGTCAACACACTGGGGATCGCCTCCGCGGCGCGGTATCTGCCCGCCAGCGATGAGGTGGGCGGTGACTGGTATGACGTGTTCGAGCTTCCCGGGGGCAGCCTGGGCGTGGCGATCGGAGACGTCGTCGGCCACGGGCTTGGTGCCGCCGCGCTGATGGGCCAGCTGCGTACGGCGCTGCACGCCTACGGGATCAGCGGCCACAGCCCCGGACGATCGCTCGAGCTGCTGGACCGTTTCCTTCAAGCGATGCCGGACTACGGGATGGCCACGGTGGCCTACGCCGTTCTCGAACCAGAATCAGGCGAGCTGACCCTGGCGAGCGCCGGGCACCTGCCGCCACTGATCGTCTCAAGCAGCGGCGGCTACCTGTTCGACATCGAACCTTCGGCGCCCCTGGGGGCACTCTCATTCGGCTACCGGCCGGAGCACAAGGGGCGCCTGGAGGAGGGCGAGACGCTGGTCATGTACACGGACGGTCTCGTTGAGCGCCCCGGCGTCCCGGTCAGCGACAGCATCGAACTGCTCCGAGACACGATCGCCGGCGCCAGCTCGGCGGAGGAGGCCTGCCAGCTGGCGGTTCAGCTGGTCCCGCTGGAGGGCCTCAAGGACGACCTGGCGATCGTCGCCCTGCAGAACGTTCACATCCCGAAGGAGCTGACGCTGAGTCTCCCCGCCCGGCCCGACGTGCTGGCCGGTTTGCGCCGCATCCTGCGCCGTTGGCTGCGTGCCCGCGGCGCCACCAACGATGAGATCACGGAGATCACGCTGGCCGCCAACGAGGCATGCGCCAACGCGGTGGAGCACGCCTACTCGCCCGCGCCGGCTCACTTCAGCTTCCGAGCGCTGGTCGATCAGGGGGACGTCGTCATCAGCGTGACCGATGCCGGCAGCTGGCGTGAGCCTCGCGGCAGCGACCGCGGGCGCGGACTCCGGATCATGGACGCCGCCATGGAAGCGATCGAGATTCGCGAGGCCAGCGCCCAGGGAACTCAGATCGTCATGCGCCGGAAGCTTGGCGGATGGACTCGCCGACCTCAACTTCGAATTCCGCGGGCGCACCGCCGTGGCCCGGATCACGGGCGAGATCGACCTCTCCAACGTGGGTGCATCCGGGACGCGCTGACCGAGGGGATGCCGAACCACGCCATGGCCCTGGTGCTCGACCTCTCCGCGATCGAGTACCTGGACAGCTCCGGGATCCAGCTGATCTACCGGCTGCGCGAGGATCTGCGAATCCGGGGCCAGGACCTGACGCTGGTGATCCCGCCGGGCTCTGCGGCCAACGCGGCGCTGCGCCTGGCCGGGGTGGAAAACCGCATCCGGACCACTCCGACGCTCGACGAAGCGCTGGACGCATTGACCGATCCGGCCGACGGCTGACCGCGAGCCCGACTGGCGCCAGCCCGACTCGCGCTAGCCCGACTCGCGCCAGCCCGACTCGCGCTAGGCCGACTCGGCCCGTCTGACGAGCTCCCGCTCCTCAGGACTGAAGCCCCCAGCGCGCCAGCGCCCCATCCGAGTCGCGCCCGGCCGGCGTCGCCTGGCCCGGGGTACGGCTGAAACGTGGCGCGGAGCGGCTGGCGCACGCCATCGAGCTCGATGAAGGTCCGGCGGGCGGCCATGTGCGGATGGCGGTGAGCCTCGAACGGTCCCCAGCACGGCGGTCGCGCAGGCGTCCTCGTGCTCAAGAGGTCGCACCCACTCCTCGGCTGGTGCGGTCGGCGAAGGTAGCCGCGAGCCGACCTTGAATTCCGGCCAGCGCGCTCGCTCGTACTGCGGCATGTCCCGGCTGGATGTCCAGCAACTCGCAGCAGCCGGGCGTAGAACTGGGGCTCCAGCGCGCCGACCGCGATGTGTCCGCCGTCGGCGGTCGCGTACACCTCGTAGAAGTGGGCGCCGGAATCGAGCAGGTTGGTGCCGGGCTCGCCGTCCCAGATCCGGCGGCGTGCAGGCCATGGACCAGTGCCGTGAGCAGCGCCGCCCCGTCGACCATCGCCGCGTCGACCACCTGGCCCTGGCCTGAGGTGCGGGCCTCCAGCAGGGCGCAGACGACGCCGAAGGCCAGCAACATCGCCCCGCCGCCGTAGTCGCCGAGGAGGTTCAGCGCGAACAGCGGCCGCTCGCCCGGCGCGCCGGTGCGCGCCGAGCGCTCCGGCGAGCGAGATGTAGTTGATGTCGTGGCCGGCGACTGTGGCCATCGGGCCCTCCTGGCCGTAGCCGGTCATCCGCCCGTAGACGAGCCGCGGGTTGCGCGGCGATGCAGCTCGTCGGGGCCGAGCCCGAGCCGCTCCATCACCCCGGGCCGGAAGCCCTCGATCAGCGCGTCGGCCCGCTCGGCGAGCGCGGCACCGCATCGCGGCCCGCGTCGGACTTCAGATCGACGGCCGAGCGTCTGGCGGCCGCGCAAGGTCGGATCGACTGCCGGGACCGGGATACCGAGCGGCGACTCGGCGACGCGATCCAGCCGGATCACGTCGGCGCCCATGTCGGCGAGCAGCATGCCGGCGAACGGGTTCGGCCCGATTCCGCCGACCTCGAGACACGCGAATCCCCGCCAGCGGTCCCATGTCGTGGCAGCATAACCGGGGGGTCATCCAACTGACACTTCGCCGCTTTCCGAGCGTATACATTTGGGTTACGTGAACGTGGGCGTCCACTGGGGGAATGAGGCTGGGGATGACAGAGCAGCAGGCCGGCCCCTGCCATCGACTGCTCTTCGCGCCACCGATCGACCGCGCGCCCACGAAGGTACGTCCGAGGTCGAGGTGGCCGTCTTCGATGCCACCGAACGGCTGCTGGCGAACATCTCGCTGCACGAACTGAGCGTGGCGCAGATCATCGCGGCCGCCGGGATCTCCCGGGCGACGTTCTACTTCTACTTCAGTTCCAAGTTCGCCGTGCTGGGCGGCCTCCTGGCCCGGGTCGGCGACGAGATCTTCGAGGTGGTACAGCCATTCGTCCAGCGCCACGATTCGGTTCAACCCCAGCAGGCGCTGGTGGCGAGTCTGGCCGCCACAGCCGAGCTCTGGCAACGCCACCGCCCCGCCCTGCGGGCGATCGCGACGAACACTGGAACGCCACCGACCAGCTGCGCTCGCTGTGGATCTCGGTGATCGCACGCTTCACCGACGCAATCGTGACCGAACTCGAGCGCGAGCGGCAGGCTGGATTGGCCCTCGACACGGGCGACAGCCGCGCGATCACCGCCACGCTGATGTGGAGCACCGCGCAGTGCCTGTACGTGGCCGGTCTGGGCGTCGACTCCAGCCTGCCTGACGAGCAGTCCGCGCTGCCCCCGCTGATCACCCTATGGCGCTCGACCCTGTACGGGAACTAGCCGCCATTTAATTTGGGCGCCCCTGTGACGGGGCGCCCCGGTTTGCACGCGTTTACGGGCTGACGAACGTGTCCGGATCAGGCCCGATGCGCTCGCCGCGGTCGAGCTGCTCTATCTGGCTCATGTCCTCGCCTGACAGCTCGAAGTCGAACACCTCGAAGTTCTCGCGGATCCGCTCGGGAGTGACGGACTTGGGGATCACGATGTTGCCAAGCTGGATGTGCCAGCGGATCACCACCTGCCCCGGGGTGCGGTCGTGGGCTGCGGCGATCTGGGTGATCGCCGGATCATCCAGGACGGCGCCCTGAGCCAGCGGGCTCCAGGCCTCGGTGGCGATTCCCAGCGAGGCGTGTACCTGACGCAGGTCAGGCTGCTGCAGGCGGGGGTGTAGCTCGACCTGGTTGACCGTCGGCGTGACGCCGGTTTCATCGACGAGCCGGCGCAGGTGGTCGGGCTGGAAGTTGGACACGCCGATGGAACGCACGAGCCCCTCGCGCTGGGGCTCGATGAAGGCCCGCCACGTCTCCACGTAGCTGTCTCGGGCGGGCACCGGCCAATGGATCAGGTACAGGTCGACCTGCTCCATGTCCAGGCGCTCGAGGCTCTCGTGCAGCGCCCGCTTGGCCTCGTCGAAGCCGTGATCGTCGTTGAAGCACTTCGTGGTGACGAACACCTCGTCGCGCTTCAGGCCGGAGTCGCGGATGGCCTGCGCCACGCCGGTCTCGTTGCGGTAGGCGGCGGCCGTGTCGATGTGCCGGTAGCCGGTCTCCAGCGCACGGGAAACCGCTTCGGCGGTCTCCTCCGGCGGCACCTGAAACACGCCGAAGCCCAGCTGGGGGATCTGAATCTCGTCAGAGAGAGTGATGTGAGGAACTTTGCTTGTTGATGTGCTCATGTAATTGTCCTTCCCATCCAGAGTCTTCTCACACGTGACCAACCTGGGGCTGTGAACTGCGTTTCAGGAGTCAGCAAGCAAATCTCCGGACGTGTCCCCCCGCGTCCAGATAGGCGAGGTGAGCCATGAACTCAACGCCCAGCAGCCCCCAGCCCAGTCACGACGTCCCCGACGAGCTGATCCTCCGCCACCTTCCGCTCACGTACCGACTCGCTGCATGCAGCCGCCGCCCTGGCGCGCGCTACGAGGACCTCGTGCAGAGCGCCGAACTGGGCCTGGTCAGAGCGGCCGAGCGCTTCGATCCCGGCTGCGGCCTCGCATTCGACGCCTTTGCCGCCCCGGTGATCGCCGGCGAGCTCAGCCGATCCCAGCCCGAGCCGGCCGAGCAGGTAGCCGAGGCCGAGCACCGGATCTCCGGCGCGCTCGTCCGCGCGTCCCGGGTCCGCGATCTGGCCGGGTGCCTGGGCGTTGACGCGGAGGTTGTGGCCGATGGGCTCCTGGCCGCGGCTCACCGTGAAACCGTGACGCTGAATCTTCCCGTGGAGCGGCGCAACCGCCGCCTCATCGACCGGTTCCACGGGGTGTTCGTCACCCCCGCCGCGGCCTGATCCTGCCGCGACCCGCTCCGACTCGATCCTCATCGGAACTCCTTATTTGCGGGGATCACCCTTTGGGCTACTACCGTATGCGACGCAACCGTCTCTGACCAAGGAGTCAGGAGTCACAGATGCCGACATATGAGGACCTGGGTTTCGGGCGCGGCGCGGTCGTTTCCCGGGACGCCACACGAACCGTCTTCGGCCAGGTCATGGGCCTGGTCGCTTTCACCTGCGGATTTGCCGCCCTGGGCGCCTACGTAGGCAAGGGAATGAGCGGCGGGACCGGGATCTTCTTCTTCATCCTGGCCTTCGCCTGCATCTTCGGGCTGAACATCGCCACCCGCCGAGGCCACGAGCAGCTGGCGATCGCGTTGCTGTTCGGGCTCGGACTGCTGCTGGGCATGGCCGTCTCGCCGATCATCGTCTACTACGCCAACTCCAATCCTGGCGTCGTCTACCAGGCGGCCGGTGCCACCGCCGGCTTCGTCGGAGCGCTCGGCGCGGCCGGTTATGCGACCCGGAGGGATCTCTCCTCCTGGGCCAGAGTGCTGTTCTGGGCCCTGCTGGCGCTGATCGTGTTCGGGGTGATCGCGATTTTCGTGGCCATTCCCCACGCCAACGTCATCTACTGCGTGGCCGGCCTCGTGATCTTCGGCGGCTTCACCCTGATTGACTTCAATCGCCTGCGGCGGATGCCGAACACGCAGGGCGCCGTCCCGATCGCGGCCAGTATCTTCCTGGACATCTTCAACGTCTTCCTGTTACTGCTCAGCCTGTTCGGAGGAGGCGGAAGCCGGCGCTAGCCGGTAGCGCTTCCAGACTGGCAGAGCGCCTTTGCCGGTTCGAGCTGCGGCCGTCCCCTTCCGGGGGCGGCCGCTTTTTTTTGTTCGCCCCATGACCAAAAGAGCTCCGCCCCTTCCGCGGATTGCCGTACGCTTCGCCCGGCTAGCGGTCGGAAAAGCAGCAGCGAATTTGCGGTCAGGCGCGACTCGCGCGCCGGGGGGCCGCAGGCGACACCGGGGCGCCATTTGGGGGTGGCTACTCCAGGCGATCGGGATTGATCGCCTGGAGCTAGCTTCCGGCTCCGGCGCTGACCTCGCTCCGCCGTCGCCGCCGGCGGCCGATCTCCAGCGCCACAGCACACAGCACGACCCCGACGACGCCGAACACTGCGAGCCAGCTGCTGTCCCCCACCAGATCGACGATCGGGGGGCCGGCGAAATAGGCCCCGAGGCCGATCGCCAGGGTCCAGAGGGCCGCCCCGACGGCGTTCCACAGCATGAACACCGAGGTTCCAGCCCGATTGATGCCAGCGATCCAGCTCGTGGTCATCATCACCGCGAAGGCCGGATAGCGCTGAAACACCTCATCGCCCCGGCGCAGGGCACGCCGGCGGAAGCGCAGCAGCGGCCCCGGTCGCTCCAGCAGCGCACGCCCGGCCTTGAGTCCGAGCACCCATCCGATGATCCCGCCGAGCAGGGAAGCCAGGAACGCCACGATGAGCACTTCCGTGAGATCGAGCTTGCCCTTGGCGGCCAGGATGCCCCCTGCGATCAGCAGCGACTCCCCGGGGCCGGGCAGTCCGACCCAGCTGGCGAACGAAGCAGCGGCCAGTCCCCCGTAGTCAAGCGACGGGCCGTGGAAGCGGTGGACGTGCAGATGAAGGTGGATGGGCAGGAACGCGGCGATCAGGATCCCCCGCGTGTACAGCCTCAGCACCGGACCCTCCTCGGCGTCCTCACCGCATCCATCCTGTCAGGCGAACCGGCCACGCCGCGCCGCGGTGCTCCGCAGGTACAGCTTCGCGGCCGAAGCTTTAGCCGCCGGGCCAATGCCCCGCCGCCGCGCGTACCGCACGATTCTCCGGCCGATGAGCGCCGACATCATCGTGTCCTACGACGGCACCCCCAACGACGACGACGCACTGGCCCTGGGCCGTGCGCTGGCCGCCGCGGGCTTGTCGCTGGCGCTGGCCTATGTCAGGCACTCGCGGGAGTTCGATCCCGCGCGGGAGGAGCTGGCCGAGCACGACGCTCAGCGGCGGCTGAACGGCGGCCTGGCGCTGCTGGGCGACGACAGCCTGCCGACGCACGTCGTGTTCAGCGCCTCCACGGACCGCGGCCTGGAGCAGCTGGCCGCGTCAGAGCAGGCCAAGCTGATCGTGTTCGGATCGGACTACCGCACCACCCCCGGACGCGCCGAGCCGGGCAACACCGCCCAGCGCCTCCTGGAGGGAGCCTCGGTGGCGATCGCCGTGGCCCAGGCGGGGCTGCGGACTGAGCTCGGCTCTCCGATCGGCTCGATCGGCGCCGCGCCGCCGGACTCCCCCGGTCTGGCCCGCGAAGCCGCGCAGGAGCTGGCCGACCGGTTGGGCGCAAGCTTCGTCGCCAACGGCGCTCCGGCCGAGCTGATCGTCGTCGCCTCCCCCGGGGGCGGCCGCGAGGGGCGGCTATCGCTGAGCGGGGCGGCGCGAGCGGCGCTGAACGCCGGCCGCGGGTCGGTCGTGGTGCTCCCCAGCGGCGTCTCCAGCCTCCTCTGAGCCCGGGCCCCGCCCTACACTGCGGGCATGCTGATCCTGCCTCCGGGGCACGCCCAGAGGGCCGCGCGCCCGCTGCGGGTCGGCCGTCGGGAGCGGTGGTTCCTCGGCTCCGGCCTCGTTCTCCTGGCCGCGCTCGCCGCCGTCCTGGTGCTGTCTCTGACCAGCCATCAGCGGACCTCTGGCCACGGCTGCGTCGACGTCAGCGCGGCCACCGTGATCGGCGGCTCCGAGCTGTACCGCTGCGGCGCGGCAGCGCGGGCGCTGTGCACCCAGCCCGGGCACGTGGGCAGTGAATTCGCGTCCTTCCAGCGGGCGCTGGCCGATGCCTGCCGAAAAGCCGGCCTGCCGGTTCCGTTCCTCTCCGGCCGTCCCTGACGCATTTTCCCTGCATTCAGCGCCGGCTTATCCATATGTCTAGGGGCGCCTTCCAGATCGCTGTCCTGACGGCTATTTGACCACAGCGGGCTCTCCATAACCCTTGCAGCGTCAGCTTGGGCAAGTGCCTGCCCAGCACCGCTCGCGACGCGGTCGGTGTTAACGAAACCGAAGGAGATGCATGCCTCTTCTCGAAGCGCCTTCATGGCTCAACTCGGGAGACACCTCATGGCAGATGACTGCGGCGACGCTGGTCGGATTCATGAGCGTCCCTGGGCTGGTCGTGCTCTACGGCGGCGTCATGCAGAAGCGCTGGTCGATCAACAGCATGATGCTCACGTTCGCCGCATTTGCGGTTGTCCTCGTCGTCTGGGTGCTCTACGCATTCAAGATGGGCTTCGGCGACCCGTTCCACGGACTGGCCCATGGAGGGTTCTTCGGGAACTTCATCGGCAAGCCGGGACCGGTCCTCGGCCCATCGCAACTCCAGGGCCAGAGCAACATCCCGTTGCTGGGCAGCTCAGGCGTTCCCGAAATCCGCGCTGGTCTACTTCCAGTTCGTGTTCGCGGCGATCACGCCGATCCTGATGCTCGGCTCGGTGCTGGGACGCGTCAACTTCAAGGCGTGGATCCCGTTCGTGGCCCTGTGGATCACGTTCGTCTACGTGGTCAACGCGTTCCTGCTCTGGGGCGGCGGCTTCTTCGGACACCACGGCGCGCTGGACTTCTCCGGCGGGTACGTGATCCATCTGCGCGCAGGCGTCTCGGGATTCGTAGCCGCCTGGGTGATAGGCCCACGCCTGCAACGCGACCGTGAGATCGACGCGCCCAACAACGTGGCCATGGTGGCGGTCGGCGCGGGCCTGCTGTGGATCGGCTGGAACGGCTTCAACGGCGGCGATCCGTACGCCGCCAACAGTCGGCCGCCGCGGCGATCCTCAACACCAACCTGTGTACGGCCGTCGCCTTCCTGGTCTGGGTGGCCTGCGACTACCTGACCGGCCGCAAGCCGAGCCTGCTCGGCGGCGTCAACGGCATGATCACCGGCCTGGTGGCGATCACGCCGGCCGCCGGCTACGTGAACGGCTGGGGGGCGATCGCGATCGGTGTTATCGCCGCGATCATCGTGTACGTCGCGCTCAACTACATCAGCCGCATGTGGCCCTTCCGCAAGGTGGACGACACGCTGGGCGTGGTCTACACCCACGGGTTCGCGGGCCTGGCCGGAGGCCTGCTGACGGGCGTGTTCGCGGACCCGCGATGGCGGTGGCCTACGTGAAGACCAAGCACGGGCTGGTGCCATCGGCAGCGCCAACGGCGTAGTCCACGGCAGCTTCACATTGCTCAAGTGGCAGTTCTTTGCCGGGGCGTGGGTGATCGTCTGGTCCGGCGTGATCACGTTCCTCCTGCTCAAGCTGGTCGGCCTGTTCATACCGTTGCGAATGTCGACGGAGAACATGGAGATCGGCGACACGGCCGAGCACGGCCACGAGGTGTACCCGTCGGACGTTCCGTCCCTCGGGTTCCCGGATGGGGCGCCCGCCCGGACGGAGGCGCCGGCCGCCGCGGTCTAGTCGACTGCTGCGCGGGCCGGGGGCGTGCTCAAAGCCGCCCCCGGCCCCGTCGCTTGAATCGCTCCAGCCAGGCCGCAGTCCGGCCAGGCTCTCGGGGTTGACCGCGCAGCCATTCGCTGCGGCTGAGCAGGCCGCCGCGCTGGCGGGCGGCGAGCACGCACTTGGTGTGCGCGTGCCGGCGCCGGCTGTGATCACCCTCGGGAAACATCAGCATGTGCTCGCTCAGCGCGGGCAGCAGCTCCCCGCACAGCGGGCAGCGGTAGGAGGCCGGCTTGCGGTTCTGGGCCCGGCGGATCTCCCACCAGCGCGCCTGTTTAGGTGAGGCCACCCCTGTTAAACTATGGGTATGGCCACACCGCACGCCGAAGACCTGGACGGGCTGAGCCGGGCCGAGGTCCTGAAGGCCTCGCCCCGAATGTTCGACAACGAGCTGCTGGACAAGCTCTCCCGGATCCACCCGGCCGTCGTCCCGATCCTGTACGTCCCGGCGATCATCGTGCTCGTCGTGCTCGGGATCATCCACGGCGCCGCGGGCTGGACCGTGCTGTGGCTGGTGGGCGGCTACCTGTTCTGGACGCTGACCGAGTACTGGCTGCACCGGCTCGTGTTCCACTTCGAGCCCGAGAACGGGATCGGCGCCCGGCTGCACTGGATCATCCACGGCGTCCACCATGACCATCCCAATGACCCGTTGCGCCTGGTGATGCCGCCTTCGGTGAGCATTCCGCTGGCCGTCCTGTTCATCTGGGTGTTCAGCCTCGTGATAGGGACACCGGGCTTCCTGCCCTTCGGCGCGGGCTTCCTGTCCGGCTATTTGTTCTACGACATGCTCCATTACCACGTGCACCACCACCGTCCCCGGACGGCGCTGGGCAAGCGCCTGCGGGAGCTGCACATGCGCCATCACTTCCAGAACCATGAGCGCGGCTATGGAGTCAGCGCGCCGTTCTGGGACCACGTGTTCGGGACCGCGCCGAAGGCGCGCTGAGCCCGGCCGGGCAATTCCCTACCACCGCCGAGGCGCGGTGTGAGAGGGTCGCAGCACAGTCCCGCCATCGGGGCCGGGACACGTCGAAGGAGAAGCGCCATGGCCGAACGAGTTCTGTTCATCGGCTGGAACCACCCCGTCCGCGGGGCCGAGGAAGGTGCGATGGAGACGTTCAACGAGGCGATCGGCCTGATGGGCCGAATGCAGCAGGAGGGGCGAATCGAGGGCTTCGATGTCGTGCTGCTCGCGCCGAACGCCGATCTGGGCGGCTATTTCACGGTGCGCGGCAGCCTGGATCAGATCAACGCTCTGCGGGAGGACGAGGAGTTCCAGCGCAACACGATCAAGGCCCAGCTGACCGTCGACGGCATCCGGCACCTCACCGGTACCACGGGCGCCGCCCTGGCGCGGCAGATGGATCTTTACCGCCAGGGGATCGAGGCCGCGCCCCAGCACGCCTGAGAACTGACTGGGCAGCCGCGCGCCCCCGGGGCAACCGGGGCGCTCGCGCGGCCGGTTGGGCGGGCGCGCTCGGCACGGGTCAGGCCTCTAAACTGCCCCATCCAGCACGCCCGCCTGGCCGTGGGCGAGCTCCACGGAGAGGTGGCCGAGTGGCTGAAGGCACTCGCCTGCTAAGCGAGTAAGGGGGGAAACCTCCTTCGCGGGTTCGAATCCCGCCCTCTCCGCTCCCCCAGACCCATCGCAGCTCGCCGGGTCACAACCGAGGGTTTTCCCTATTTCGCGCCAGCTTTGCGGCGCTTAGCCTCTCCGACAGAGATGTCCGCCGCACGTTTGGCGCCAAGAGGGGGTTGAAGATGACGGGCCGGAACGGGAAACAACGGTTGCGTCCAATGATGCTGGGGTTGGCGATCGCGCTGGCCGCGCCGGCCGGGGCCACTGCGACCACCCTGCACAAATCGCTGCTGGCGAAGGTCGGCTACGGAACGACTCCTCCCAGCTTCGCGCGGACGGCGGACGGAGTCATGCACGTTGCCTTCGAGACCAACAAAAGCTGGGGCAACGCCGCCAACGGCGTCGGGGCCGTTTCCATCAGCCCTTCCGGACATGTGGGGCCGCAGGTGCAGGCGCTGGCATGGGGCGACGGTGGTGGATCCCCGAATGGGATTCCGGGGCTCGCGGTCCTGCCCGGCGGGACACTGGAGGCAACGTTCGGCGGCTCCCCGAGCTCGGACGATGGCCCGTGGGGCATCTCCTCGACCGATGGCGGAGCCACGTGGTCAGGGCCGGTCGACATCGGCAGCGGCTCGATGGAGTTCGGTGACAGCTACGTGCTCGTGGCCGTGTCGAACGGGACTCCGATACTCGGCGCCGGCTGCTGCGGAGGAATCGTGATCCAGCGGGGCTTCGGCACCGGTGCACCGACCTTCCAACTCACGAACAGCAGCGACGACGCTGCCGCCCAAACCGGGCTCGCGGTGGACGCGGCGACGGGAGCGGCAATCGAGGGCTGGAACTCGAATGCCGGCTCCGGTGGCACCTGGCTTCAGCAGGCCGCGCCCACCGTGGGCACCGCCCAGAAGGTGCCAGTGCCGTCACAGTACGGGACGGGCACGCCGCTGATCGTCGCAGGCCGCGACACCGGCCACGGCGTGTTCGTGGCCTATCCGGGGAACTACGGGACACGCACGCACATGAGGCTGCTTCGGTACGGCGGCGGGTCAGTGGCCGTCGGATCGGTGAAGCACCTGCACGCAGAGACCTGGGGAGTCGCGACCGGCAACGACGGTCGCATCTGGGCGCTCTGGTGCGGGAACATCAACGGCAAGGGCGTCACGGCGATCACTCGCTCGAACAAGGCCGTGACCAGGTTCGAGCCGATCCAGCGGTACGGGGGCACGTGGGCCCAGCTGTTCACGCTGTCCGGAGATGGGAGGCTGGGGCCGCTCGACCTGCTGCTCGGCGGAAGCCCCGCGGTCAAGACAGGCCCACTGGTGCCGGGCATCTACCACGCCCGCGTGCTGCCTGAACTCTCCGCCAGCGTCTCCGTGGACAAGCTCGGCGGCGGCAAGTTCCGCCTGAACGCGAAGGTGACCGACGCGGGAGACGCGGTCAGCGGAGCGAAGGTGTCCGCCAAGGGTCAGACCAAGACGACCAACTCGACCGGAGTGGCCAAGCTCACGATCAGCGGCAAACCCCGCCACCACGTCACCGTCACGGTGACCCACGCGGGCTACCGGGTGCTGAAGCGACGCGTCAAGCTCTGAGGCGCCGCGGTCATACGGCGGCATGGGCGCGCCGGATGACGCGGAGCCGGCGCGCTGGGCGCGGGGCGGCTGTATGTTGTGATGGATGCTGGAGGCGGGGCACTCGATCCACGCTCGCATCGGGGCATGGCGATGCTTGACAGCGGCGCGTGTGGCGCTGCTGGCCTCACTGGTGCTGCTGGCGACACTGACAGCCGAAGCGCGAGCGGCGACTTCTCGCTACGCGCCGGTGAACCGTCCCGGCCCGCGTCTCAGCGTCCCTCGCCACGATCTGTCGGCCAGCCTCAGCTGCACCGCGTCGGTGCGCCACAGCAGGCATGAGCCGGTCCTGCTGGTTCCCGGCACCGAGCTAACGCCTCCGCCGAACTTCTCCTGGAACTACGAGCCCGCGCTGGCTGCACGCGGCTTCCCCTACTGCACGGTGACGCTGCCCAGGGATGCCAACGCCGACATCCAGACCGCTGGTGAGTACGTGGTCTACGCGATTCGCACGATGCACCGTCTGAGCGGACACAAAGTGCAGATCATCGGATACAGCCAGGGCGGAATGCTCCCCCGCTGGGCGCTTCGCTTCTGGCCTGACACGCGCCGGATGGTCAACGACGACATCGGCCTGGACGGCTCCAATCACGGCACCCTCGACGCCGACATCTGCTCGTATGCCCATCACTGCCCGCCGGCGTTCTGGCAACAGCAGAGCACCGCTCACTTCATCGCGGCGCTCAACTCGAGACAGCAGACCTTTCCCGGCATCTCCTACACCGAGATCTATTCCAACACCGACGAGGTCGTGTTCCCCAACTTCGGACCCCGGGGCCAGCTCAAGCGTGCACGGAGGCGGCGGCCGGATCGCCAACATCGCGGTACAGAGTATTTGCCCAAACGACACCTCCGACCACCTGGCGATGGGCACGTATGACCCTGTCGGCTGGGCGCTGGCGATGGATGCCCTCACCCATCGCGGGCCGGCCGATCCCGCACGGGTCAGCCACAGCGTGTGCACCCAGCTCTACATGCCGGGGGTGGACCCGCTCACCTTCGCGCCTGACTATGCCGCCTTCACGGCGTTCATCGCCAGCTCCGTAGCCCACGCTCCCGAGGTGAGTGCCGAGCCACGGTTACGCTGCTACGTGTTCGTTCGCGGCTGCCGCTCTCGCCGACACTGACACCTGCTGTACCCAACGCAGCACCGACTCGCCCTAACCGAGGAGATCGCATGTCCCGTTTTGCGAAGGTCAACCTGCTCGACGTCGAGGACTCTGTCGCCGGGCGGGTGGAGGGGCTCGAGGGCCGCTTCGGCCGTAAGCACCTGGAGTCCCGCGACCTCGGAGTAAGTCTGTTTCGGTACGCCGCGAATCTGCGCAGCCCGACGGCGCACAGCCACAAGGAGCAGGAGGAGGCCTACGTCGTCGTCGCCGGCTCGGGCCGGATCCTGCTCGACGACGAGACCCAGGAGCTCCGGACCTGGGACGTGATCCGTGTCGCGCCCGAGGTCGTGCGAGCCTTCGAGGCCGGGCCCGACGGGCTGGACATCATCGCCGTCGGCGGTCCCAAGCCTGAGGAGGGCGATGGCGTCCGCGCCGATGCGACCTGGCCTGGCACAAGCTAGTCGGCAACCGTTCCGCGACCGACGTCGATAGTCCAGCGCGTAAGACCAGAGGCTCGCGCACGGCCGCTGCGCGTCCTGTTGATACGGCGTGGGCCTTTCGAATAGGGTCTCCCTGGCTGGCTCGGTGGTCGAAGAGGAGGCTGTCATGGGCAGGCGATCGGGGTTCACGGTGGCGCTGGGTGTGGGCGTCGTCATGGCGAGTGCTCTGGCGGGGTGCGGGAGCAGCTCGTCCGGATTGGGCTTGACCGCGTACCTGGTTCATCGCGGGCAGGAGACCGGTTTCCACACACAGGGCGCCCCCACCGTGAAGAAGAGCCTCCAGTCGTACATGGCCAGCGACTACGGGTCCGGCAGCGACCCCACGCGTCTGCAGGCGCAGGGGTTCAAGAGGTTCGCGACCGTGGGGACCGCCGGCCCCGGCGGCGAGCAGGGCGGTTCCTTTGCGCTGGAGGTGGGGTCGCCGTCGGCCGCGGCCCAAGAGCAGGCCACCTCTCTCGCGTATGCGAGGCAGAACCAGGGAGGAGCAAAGCTGGTGCCGTTCACGGTTCCGGGCGTGCCCGGCGCCACCGGAGTGCACGCTGCGGGATCGACGGCAACCTCGAACGTGTACTGGCACGAGGGCAGATGCGTACTCTGGGTGGGCGACACCGATTCGGACGGTCCGGTGATCGCCGCCGCCCAGGCGATCTACGGGTCAACGCACGCGCGCAACGGAGCGTGCGGAGGGTAGCTCGGCAGCTGGAACAAGGGATCCCCGAGGCGCAGTGACCCCAGACACGGATGGCAGATCGCGCTTCGTCGTCCAGTTACACGACGCCACGACTCGTCATTTCGACCTCCGGCTCGAGCGCAACGGGGTGCTGCGATCTTGGGCCGTCCCGAAGGGCCCGTCGCTTGACCCCACGGTGCGGCGGCTCGCAGTGCCAGTCGCCGACCATGACCTCGCCGCGGGTGAGTTCGAAGGCGTCCATGCTGGTGCGCGACGCGGCAGCGGAGCGGTCATCATCTGGGATGAGGGCCCGGCGGACATCGTGACCGAGCGCGACGATCACCTGTCGATCGTTCTGCGCGGGTACAAGCTTCGCGGCCGGTTCGGTCTGACGCGAACCGGGGAGCGCCGCTGGATCCTGGTCAAGGCCGCCGACGAACACGCCCGGCCCGGTTCGGACATCGTTGGAGAACGACCTGCGAGCGTCCGGTCGCGCCGCACCTGGGAAGAGGTGGCCGCGGATGGTTCCTAAGCCATGCCGCGCGCAAGCTTGAAACCGCTGTCGTCGATTCGCAGCGCGCCTCGAATTGTCACGAGAACCATCACCACGCTGCCGCAGGCCGGGCAGCGCACGACATTCCCGGGCGCGCGCATGTAGACGCGAAGCTCGGCGACCTGGGCGCTCGCCCCGCAGTGGGCACACGATCCCCGCACCGTGGTCATTTCGCTCCCGAAGTGCTCGAGCAGCAGCCCGGCGATCGCGTTTCCGTCCAAGGCGTCCATGGTCAGGTTCCTGTCGCTCCAAAGCGTTCGGTTTTGATATGGCTCGGATCGTTTCCGATGTCGACGAGGGCCTGCGCGACATTCTCGACGAACGCGGTGGGTCCGCAGGCGTAGATCAGCGGCCGCTGCGTCGGCTCAGGGATGGCGTCCATCAGTAGCTGCTGGTCGATGCGCCCGCGGTGCCCCGTCCAACCCGGTGGCCACTCTCGCGTGAGGGCGAGGCGGACGGTGAGGTTGCCCCCGGTCAGGCGGGAGAGCTCCTCGCGGTAAATCACATCGCCGAGCGTGCGGGCCGAGTAGATCAGCGAGACCGGCGTCGTGCGCGCGCCGGCGGCGCGGTGGCGGAGCATCGCGCGCAGGGGCACGATGCCGGAGCCGCCGGCGACCAAAGCAGCGGGCCGCCGAGCGACTCCTCCCAGACGAAGTAGCCGCCGATCGGGCCGCGCAGTTCGATCTGGTCGCCCGGGCCGATCACGTCGATGAGGTAGGGCGAGACCTCACCGTCCTCCAGCCGCTCGACGGTCAGAGACGCGTGGTCCTCCGGGCGCCGAGGCGATCGAGTAGCTGCGCTGCGCCTGATATCCGTCCTCGGCCGTCAGCCGGACGTCGACGTGCTGGCCGGCGCGATGCCCGGCCAGCCGGGCACCTCCAGGACGATGCTCTTGGCGCGTGCGGTCTCGCGGACCAGCTCGACGACCGTCGCCGAGCTGCCAGGTCAGTCGCCCTGGTAGCGCTGCTCCCGCCATGGGTCGCCGTGGTTGTGGTAGCCGTAGCCCTCCCAGAAGCCCGGCTCGTCGTCTGTGGTGAGCGTCAGGCCGCGCACCCACTTGGCGCTCTTCCAGAAATACAGATGCGGGCACGAGCAGGCGCGCGGGCCCGCCGTGCTCGGGCTCAAGCGGCTCCCCGCCGTAGTCGTAGGCGACCCAGGCCTTGCCGCCGCTGACGTCGGCGAGCGGCAGGTTCGTCGTGTAGCCGCCGTCGCGACAGGCGGTCACGTAGCCTCGGCCTCGGTTCGATCGCCGCGAGCAGCGTGTCGACCGACACGCCCCTCCAGTCGTGTCGAGCTTGGTCCACTTCGTCACGCAGTGGATGTCGACGGTGATCGTCTCCGCCGGGAGCGCGACGAACTCATCCCACGGCCACGACACGCGGCGCGGCGACCTCGCCGTCGATCGTGAAGCTCCACTCATCCAGCGGCGGTGTGCGGCGTCGGGCCGGCCGACAGCACGGGGAAGTCAGCTGTCACGTACTGACCGGGCGGCACCCGCGAGGCATCGGCAACCGGGCGCCGCCGCCCCATGAACCCACGGCTGATCGGCGACATCACTGTGCCCCGAGCGCCGACAAACAGTTGGCGTGGGTTGTTGGTGCCATTCCTCACCCCTCACCCTATCCCCTGTGTCTCGCCGTTGCAGGTGGACAGCGCTAAATGCCGGCGTGCCGATACAGCGTTTGGAGAAGTGCCCGGGCAGCTGCGGTTGGACGGCGGTTCGACGGGATTGCGATGGCGATGAGGAACTTTGGCGCGTGCCTCCCGATGGGGACGAACACGACTCCGCTTGCGTCCTCGAAGAGCGAGGCGGGCAGCAGACCGACGGCCAGCCCGTGACGGATGAATCCGATCACGCTGCCTGTGTCGTTTACCTCGTAGGCGATTCTGCGGGTAACTCCGGCTGCAGCGAAAGCGCGGTCGTTGGCCGTACGGATTCCCCATCCGTCTGGGAAGTCGATGATCGTCTCCGAGCCGAGCATCGCCAGCTCGACGCGACTGCGAGCAGCCAGCGGATGGTCGTCCGCCACGGCGAGCACCATCGGTTCACTTCTCAGCGAGACCAGCTCCACACCCGGAAACCGTTCATCGGGGAGCGCGACGAACGCGAGATCGAGCTCGCCGTCTCGGACCTTCGTGGCCGTCTGAAGTGAGCCACCCTGTCGGATCTGGACCTCGACTTCCGGGTGCTCGGCCCGAAATTCGGCCAGGACCCCGGCAACGTCGATGGAGCGCATTCCCTGTGCCTGCATCGTCCCGAGTACGACGGTGCCGCGCATGCCTCCCCTGACCGCATCGACTACATCGCGGGCTGCGGCCGCCGCCGCGAGGGTGGTACGGGCCTCGGGGAGCAGCACACGGCCGGCGTCGCTGAGCGCAACCTTGTGGGTCGAGCGATCAAACAGGCTGCGCTCCGAGCTCTCGTTCCAGATTGCGCACCCCGGCGGAGATCGCTGACTGAACGACGTGGAGCCGATCGGCCGCGCGCGTGAAGCTGCCCTCCTCGGCAACTGCCACGAACACCGTGAGCTGCCTGAGCTCCACGCCCGCGAGGCTATCACTGAACGCGATAACATCAGCCATCTTTTGCGTTGATCGTGATTAGCCGAAGGCGGAGACTGTGGCGCATGACAAATACTCGTCCTCCCATCTGCAAGCCTTCGCGATGGCCGATCTCATTCTGGGCCGTCGCGTTCGCGTTTACGGCCGTGATGGCGTTTCACCACCGCGCCCGACGCCGCTGTGGTCGTCATTCGCCCAGCACGACCGCTTCTCGTCATTCACGATCACGATCGTGTTTGCCGCCTACGCGGTGGCGGTGGCGCTCAGCCTGTTCCTCGCTGGGCATCTCTCCGACTGGTACGGCAGACGGCGCATGCTCGCTTGCGGCCTGGCGCTGAACGTCATCGCCGCGCGTGTTCTTTGTGGTCTGGCCGGAGCTGCCCGGCGCTACTCGTGGCACGCGTCCTCAGTGGTCTTGGCGTCGGGGTCATCACCGCGACCGCCACGGCATGGCTGGCCGAACTCGACGCCGCGCGTCGGCCTACGCCTAGCCGCGCGCCGTGCTCAGATCGTCGCCGCGGCGGCAAACCTCGGCGGGCTCGGCCTCGGAGGTCTCGTCGCGGGCGTTCTCGCCCAGTGGGCTGGCCACGCCCATCACGCTTCCCTTCCTGGTTCTCGGCGGCTCGACGTGCTTGCCCTGCTCGCGATCGGCTTCGCCCCGGAGACCCACCCGCTCACCCTGGCGCCGGCCCGCCTACCGCCCGCAGCGGGTGTCGGTCCCGCCGGGCTCGCGGGCCCGGTTCTTCGCCGCCGCGGTCGGCGCGATGATCACGTTCGCGCTCTTCGGGCTGATCACGTCGCTGGCGCCGAGCTTCCTCGCCGGAACGCTGCACCAGCCGTCCCATGCGCTGGCCGGCGCCGTCTCGTTTGCGATGTTCGCCGCCGCTGCGGTAGCGCAGATACTGACCGGCGCGCGCCCGCCGCAACAGCTGCTGGCCCGGGCCATACCCGCGCTGCTCGCCGGCATCGGTCTGCTTACGCTCGCGGTGTGGCTGCCGACGCCAAGCTTCGGCCTCTTCCTGGCGGGCGACCTGGTCGCCGGCGCCGGAGCCGGGACTGATGTTCAAGGGAGCGATCGGCAGCGTCGTCCGAGATCTCCCTGCCCGAACACCGGGCCGAGGCGCTGGCCGGGCTGTACCTCGCCGCCTACGTCGGCCTCGCCGGCCCGGTGATCGGTCTCGGCGCGCTCACCCAGATTGCCTCGACCCGCGTGAGCCTGCTCGTCTTCTCCGGGCTACTCACGGTGGGCGATCTTCGCCGCCGCCCCGACGCTGCTCGAGCGGCCGTGGCCGCGGCCCGCGCGTATCCGCCCAACCTCACCCCATCTCGCATGAGAGGAGTCATCATGCAGACAACGCAACTGAAGACCACACAACTCGGAAGCCACTGGACTCGAGATCACCCGCGTCGGATTCGGCGCCTGGGCGATCGGCGGCGGGGGCTGGGAGTTCGGCTGGGGGCCCCAGGAAGACGACCAGTCGATCGCCGCGATTCACCACGCCCTCGAACAGGGCGTCAACTGGATCGACACCGCCGCCGCCTACGGCTTCGGCCACTCCGAGGAGATCGTCGGACGCGCGCTCGAAGGCGTATCTGAGCGTCCATATCGTGTTCACCAAGGCCTCGCTCCTGGAGGGCCGGGCCGTCGCGTGGTTCATAGCCTCAAGCGCGACTCGATCCTGCGCGAGGCGCACGCCAGCCTCGAGCGGCTCGGCATCGACGCGATCGACCTCTACCAGATCCACTGGCCAATCCCCGAGGCGGATATCGAGGAGGGCTGGTCAGCGTTCGCCGAGCTGAAGGAGCAGGGACTTGGTCCGCCACATCGGCGTCTCGAACTTCGACGTCGAGCAGCTCGAGCGAATCCAGCAGATCGCGCCGGTGGAGACGCTCCAGCCGCAGTACTCGCTGATCGAGCGAGACGTCGAGCAGGAGATCCTGCCGTTCACCGAGCGCCAGCGGGATCGGCGTGATCGTCTACTCCCCGATGGGCTCGGGGCTCCTTACCGGCCGGATGACCCGGGAGCGGATCCGGGCCATGCCCGACGACGACTGGCGCAAGCAGGACCCGCGGTTCATGGAGCCGGAGCTCTCCCGCAACCTCGAGATCGTGGACCGGCTGAGCTGTGGTCGCCGAGCGCCACAACACCGTCCCGGGCGCCGTCGCCATCGCATGGACGCTCGCCAACCCCGCCGTGGACGGCGCGATCGTCGGCTTCCGCTCACCGGAGCAGGTCGATCCGCTGGTCGACGCCGCGAACCTCGAACTCAGCGAAGACGACATCACCACGATCGAAGGAGCGCAGTAGCGATGCAGACGATCGGATTCATCGGCCTCGGAAAGATGGGCGGCAACATGGCCGCCCGCTACCTCGCCGCCGGCTACACCGTCTACGGCGAGGCGCGCAACCGCAACAGCGCGCAGTGGCTGATCGACCAGGGTCTGCGGTGGGTCGACACGCCGCGCGAGGTGGCGCAGGCAGCCGACATCGTCATGACGTCGCTTCCCAACGACGACATCGTCGAGTCCATCGCGACAGGCTCCGACGGGCTGCTCGCCGGCCTGGCGCGGGCAAGATCTGGGCCGACCTCGAGCACGATCAGCCCCGGCGTCGAGCCGCAAGCTAGCCGCACGCGTACGCGATGAGGGTCACGGGGCGCGGATGCTCGACACGCCCGTGTCCGGAAGCGTTCCGCAGGTCCAGACCGGGACACTCACGATCATGGTCGGCGGCGACGAGGACGCCTACCGGCGCCCGAGCCGGTCCTGCGCGTCCTGGGGACCCCGGAGTACGTCGGTGAGAACGGTCAGGGACTCGTCCTCAAGCTCGCAATCAACATCAGCCTGGCGGTCCAGATGCTCGCCTTCTCCGAAGGCCTTCTGCTCGCCGAACGCGACGGGATCGATCCTCACCGCGCCGCCGAGATCATGACCGAGAGCCCGATCGGCTCGCCGATGCTCAAAGCCCGCGTCCCACTCGTGCTTGACAAGCCCAGAGGAGACCTGGTTCGACGTCGGCCTGATGCACAAGGACATCCGACTCGCCCTCCAGGCAGGCGCAGAACTCGCGACACCGCTCCCGACTGCCGCCGTAGCCGACGAGATCCTCGGCGCAGCGCGACCAAGCTCGGATATGGCCACCGAGACATCGCCGCCCTCTACGAAGTGCTCGCGGACCTCGCGCCACGGCGACGCCCGGTCAGGACTCCCCCGGATAGCTCGGAGGCTTTCGGGTCAGGCTTTCACTGGCACGTGCAGCGCCAGCTGTAGTCGAAAGCGTTTCTCGGGATCGTCCAGCGCCGGGCCGAACAGATCGCGGAGGCGGCCCATCCGGTAGCGGACCGTCTGGGGGTGCACCCCGAGCTCAGCGGCGATGGCTCCCTGTGCACCGTGATGGCGAAGCCAGGCGAGAAGCGTGGCCTCCAGGCGGGTGCGGCTGGCCGGTGTCTCGTGGTCGAGCGGTTCCAGAGCTCGGAGGCGCAGCGCGGTGGCGATGTCCGGGGACGCGTCGAGGATCAGGCTCTCGAGCCGATCCTCGGCCGACACCAGCTGGCCGGGGGTGGCATTGGTCAGAGCGAGCTGCGCCCACCGAGATGAGCGGCTGGACTCGGCGACCGCCACTGTGGGTCCGAGGCCGATCGGTACGTGGTGGCGGCGTGCTGCCGCGGTGAGCTCCGGCTGCAGACGCCCGGACTCCGGCGTGCAGATGTAGCCGTGTCGTTGATCGGCGGTATGGATCGGCCGGCCGGTGAGACGTCGTGTGATGCGTGCTGTGGCGTCAGGAGGGCAGGCGATCATCGCGATCCGAGTTGGCAGCGGCCAGTCGGCCAGTGCCGCTGCCTCCTGCAGCGTTTGCAGCGCCGTGGGTGGCTCCGCGGTGAGGAGTTTGAGCAACTCCTCTCGGTGGCGTTGGACGCTGGCGGCTTGGGCCGCCTGCGCCCGGGCGTAGCCCTCGACGGATTCTGCGGACAACTCGTCTATGTAGGCGAAGATCGCCTCGGCGAGCTGGTGCTGGCCGTCGACCGGGACGCCGGCATCCGCGGCGAGCCGGCTGACTCGCCGCCAGGCGACTCGGGCCCCGACCCGGTAGGCGGCTTGGAGAGCATCGAGGCTCCGGCCGGAGCGGTACTCACCGTGACCAAGTCCCTGGTAGACGCGTTCTGATTCGGCGCCGGGCTCGTTGCCGGAGAGGAATCGGGTCAGGGCCTGCACGACGCCGGTGCGGATCCCGTCGCCGAACGGCCCCTGGAGTGGACCGGCGTACACCGGCACCTCCTCGCGAATCGCCGCGATGATCTGTTCCGCAAGCTCTGGGAGGTGCGGCTCGATTGCGGCCGCCGCCGCTGGGTGGAGTCCAGGTCTTATGCCGTAAGCATAAGAACTGAGACCGTAATCTGTCTAGATCTGCCCAGACGCAATGGAACTTACTTCCTAAGCTGCAGTTCATGACTCGGCTGGAAAGGAACGTCAACCTCGCCGCAGTGCTGATCCCGCCGGTCGGGATCGCCATCAGCGTCCCGATCCTGTGGGGGAGCGCCCTGCATTTGAGCGACGTTCTGATCTGGGTGGTTCTGTACTTCCTCACGGGTTTCGGGATCACGATCGGTTACCACCGCCTGCTGACCCACCGCGCTTTCGCCACGCACCGTGGGATTGAGCGCGGACTTGCCGTGGCCGGCGCGCTGGCACTCCAGGGCTCGCCATCTGATTGGGTGGCCGATCACCGCAAGCACCACGCTCACGCCGACAGCGACGGAGACCCGCACAGTCCCCACGCTGGGCAGGGCGCGGGTGTGTCAGGTGCGCTGCGCGGCCTGTGGCACGCCCACGTCGGCTGGTTGTGGCGCACCCAGGGGCAGGCAGACGGGCGCAAGTATGCGCGGGAGCTGTACGAGGACCCGTTCATGCGCGGCCTCCATCGTCACTACCACTGGCTGGCCCTG
Source organism: uncultured Solirubrobacterales bacterium (assembly GCA_963744525.1). GTDB lineage: Bacteria > Actinomycetota > Thermoleophilia > Solirubrobacterales > Solirubrobacteraceae > Palsa-465. Next base: position 397,321 of record CAVUTV010000004.1, read on the forward strand.
GGGACGCTGGCGCTGCCGTTCCTACTCGGTCTGGCTGTGACCGGGACCTGGGCCGGTGCCCTGACCGCCCTGGTCTGGGGCGGCCTCGTTCGCGTGTTCCTCATTCACCACATCACTTGGTCGGTGAACAGCATCTGTCACTTCTTCGGGCGCCGCCGGTTCTCCCTGGAGGACCACTCGACCAACGTCGCTCTGGCTGGCGCTGCCCTCGCTGGGCGAAGCCTGGCACCACAACCACCATGCCTTTGCCCGCTCCGCCTTCCACGGACTCAGGCGCTCCGAGGCGCTGCTCGACCCTTCCGGCTGGATCATCCGCTTCATGCGCCGAACCGGTCTGGCCTGGAACGTGATCGAGATAACCCCGGCTCGCCAAGCCGACCGCGAACGAACGCCTCACCAGGACCTGGCAGACCTCCACAAGGTGGTCGCATGACCACATGTGATCCGCCCGTCGCCGGAGAGGTGCTCATCACCGGAGCGACCGGCTTCCTGGGCATCGAAGTGCTGGCTCGCTACCTGGAGCAGGACACGAGAAATGTCATCGTCCTGGTCCGTGCTGAGGATGACGAGGCGGCTCAGCAACGGATCGATGACACGCTACTCGGCGCGTTTGGCCCGGCCTCGGCCGCCGATTACCGTCAGCGCATCGAAGCGGTCGCCGCAGACGTGGCGCGACCCAACTTTGGGTTGCCCCTGGGCAGGCTGCGGGAGTTGGCTGAGCGCACCGAGGTCGTGGTCCATTCGGCTGCATCGGTTTCCTTCGCCCTGCCGCTGTCGGAGGCCCGGGAGGTGAACGTGGGCGGAACCAGCGAGATGCTCGCTTTCGCCCGGACAGCCATGGAACTGGGCGGCCTGGCGCGGTACGTCCACATCTCCACGGCATACGTATCCGGAACCCACCAGGGCGTGTTCTCCGAACAGGATCTCTACGTGGGCCAGGGCTTCCGCAACTCCTACGAGCAATCCAAGTGCGAGGCGGAGTTGCTGGTCCGAGCCGCCCATCACCTGCCAGTCACGATTCTGCGCCCGAGCATCATCGTCGGCGATCGCCGAACAGGTTGGACGGCGGCATTCAACGTCATCTACTGGCCCCTGCGCGCCCTGGCCAAGAGCCTGCTCACAGCCGTTCCGGCGCTTCCGAGCTCACCGGTGGACGTCGTGTCCGTCGACTACGTCGCGGACGCCATCCACGCTCTCGCCGAGCATCCGGCCGCCGTCGGTCACACCTACCACCTGACGGCGGGACCGGCGACGAGCTCGATCGGCGAGATCGCCACGCTGGCCAGCGACTACTTCGGACGGCCGGGGCCGGACCTGATTCCCCCGGTGGAATTCGAACTCGGCGCCACCGATTCGAAGCGCGAGCGGGTGTTCGCCGAAGCGAGCACCTACTTCCCGTACTTCTCGGTCGAGACGATCCTCGACAACACCGACACCCGAGCGCTGCTCGACCCGCTCGGCATCCAGGCTGCGCCGCTCAGCGAATACCTGGACCGGCTGCTCGACTTCGCCACCAGCAGTCGATGGGGCAAGGCACGCATCACTCGAGCCGAAGCGCAAGAGGCGGCGCTCGCCTACAGCTAGCCGGATCCTCTCTGTCCGGGCCGGTCCCTGGCTCAGCCCGGACTGGGAACGGCCGGCAGCGTCTCGATCAGCTCGAGCCAGCGAACGGCGCGGAGCCGGGAGAAGACTGCCTGGGCCGCCCGGAGGACGGCGGCGGACTCGTCACCACGGCCCAGGTCGGCCAGCACTGAGGCCTGGGCCACCTGGCAGCGGGCCCGCGCGAACGGGCTTCCCGCCTGTCCAAAAGCGGTCAGGGCCTGGTTGAAAGCGGCCAGGGCAGCCTCGAGGTCGCCGCGCCGGACCAGCAGGCGCCCGCGCAGGCGATCGACCTCGCCGGACAGGAGCGGAGTCCCGTGCGATTGCGGGCGACGCACCAGATCGTCCAGCAGGTTGAACTGCTCACCTTCCCACAGGATGTCCATGGTCTCGCCAAGCTGGGTCACGTAGGTCAGCTGCGCTACGCCGTTGAGCTCGACCGCAGTCTTGGCCACGATCTCGACCGCCTCGCTGATCCGGCCGGCCGCCCGTAGCGCGACCGCCTGGGCAACTCCCTCCACGGCCGCGAGCTCATGCCACTCCGACAGCGATGCGGGAGCCGTCAGCCATGGCATCAGTGTTTCGGTTTCGCCGCGTGCGAACAGGATCAGAGGCGCATAGGTGCGCGCCATCCTCGCCGGATCATCGTCCCGATCGACGCCAATGGCCTCGCTCAATGCGAGCGCCTCGTCCCATTCGCCGGCGAGCGTGTGGAGCCCCACCCGGTTGGCCAGAAGGTCTCGCTCCCATGCCCTGTTACCCCGCTCACGGGCGAGTGCGAGCCCGCGTTCCATCAGTTCGGCCCCGGCTTCGGGCTGCCCGGCAATGATCCGCAATTCGCCCAGGTTGAAGTAGCCCCGGAGGGCCTGTTCGGTCACATCGTTCTCGAGGGCCAGATCGAGGGCGAGCTCCGTGACCGCGGCTCCCTCGGTGAACCGGCGGTGGTACAGAAGCGCGATCGCCTTGGTCTGCAACGCCTCCGCCAGGACCGAGTTGAGGCCCCGCGGATCGGCGATCTCCAGGGCCAGCTCGGTCTCTTCGAAGACACGCGCGAAATCGCCGCTCAGGAAGGCCACGGTGGCTCGGCGGGCGGCCAGCTCCGCCAGCACGGCCTCGTCGTTGAGCGATGGCCGGGCGTTGTCGATCAGCTCCCCGGCTTCTTGTAGGCGGTTCTCGGCGATCAGCGCGGTGGCCAGAAGCGCCCGCGTATGGGCGGCCTGCTCGCTGTGCCCAGCCGCATCGAAGACTTCGATCGCTCCACCCAGCAATGTGCGTGCCGCTTCCACGTCAGCAGTGCGCGCGGCGGCGGATCCCGCCTCGGCCAGCAGACCGGCTCGGACGATCTCGTCGCGAGCCAGCTCGGCGGCCCGCTCAAAGTAGCGACGCGCTTCCGCGCCCATGGCCAGGGAGACGGCTCGGTGGCCGGCAGCGGCCAGCGTCTCCCGGGCGGCGTTGCGGATCTCCTCGGCATCCGGAGCATCGGGATCGGCCTCGACCGCGTCCAGGTAGTGGCTGGCCAGCACTTCGGCGATCTCGCTGCTGTCGCCCAAGCTCGAGCGGAGATACTCGGCGGCGGCCAAGTGGCGGGCCTTGCGGTCCCGCCGCGACAGCGTCTCCAACGCGATTGTCCGCAGAAGCGCCTGGAGAAACTGATACTGACCCTGTTCGCCGGCCCGCGGATCGAGGTTTCGACCCAGCACCTGCTTCTCGACCAGGGTGTCCAGGACGCGGATCACCTGGGCTTCGGGCTGCCGGCTGACCGCCGCCAGCGCCGCCGGGAAGAACGACATCCCCAGCACGGCGCCATCCTGCAGCAGGTCGCGTTCGTCCGGATCGAGGTTGTCCAGACGCGCCGCCACCAGCGCCTGCAGGGTCTCGGGGACATCCAGGTCGGTAACCGGCCCGGCCACCGTGTACCGGCTGCCCTCGGCCACCAGCGCGCCGCGGTCGAGCAGCATCCGCACCGTTTCCACGGCGTAGAGCGGTATGCCCTCGGCCCGTTCGAGGATGCGGCCGGTGAGATCGGCCGGTAGGCCGGGAACCACGCTGTCCAACAGTCCTCGCATCGCTGCCGGCGCCAGTGGACCGAGCTCAACCGTGCCCCACCCCGGCCGCCGGGAGAGGATCTCAGGGCGTCCCAGGGTGATGATGAAGATCGGGAAGTCTGCCGACCACTCCATCAGGTAATCGATGAAGTCCAGCAGGCCGCTGTCCGCCCATTGGACATCCTCAAAGGCCAGGATCACCGGCTGGGCCACGGCCATCTGCTCGAAGAACAGCCGCCAGCCCGAGAACAGATCGGCCGCCTCGGTGGTGACTCGCTGCTCCAACCCCAACAACTGGGCCAGGCGCGGCTCCACCAGGCGCCGCTGCCGCTCATCCCGGACGTGCGTGGTCACGGCGGTGGCCAGCTTGGCCCGGGCCGAGGCCGGGGGCTCGTCCTCCTGGATCCCGGCTCGGGTTCGGACCATCTCGGCGAGCGCCCAGTAGGCCACCCCTTCGCCGTAGCTGAGACAGCGACCCTGGTGCCACCACCGCGACTCCTCGATGCCGTCGATGTACTTGAAGAATTCCCAGAGCAGACGGGACTTCCCGCTGCCAGCCTCGCCGACGATGCTCACCACCCGCGCCTTGCCGTCCGCGACGCAGCCTTCGGCGGACTCGATCACCAGTTCCAACTCGCGGTCCCGCCCAACGAATTGCGGCTCGATGCCGGCGCTGCGCCGGGCGCCACCGGCGCCGGCCACCACTCGCAGGGGCATCCACGTGTGGACGGGCTGGTCGCGGCCTTTGACGCTCTGAACGCCCATATCCTCGAAGGCGATCGCTGCCTCGCTGGCTCGCCGGGTGACGTCGTCGACCAGCACGGTGCCGGGCGCAGCGATCGACTGCAGGCGGCTCGCGGTATTCACGGCATCGCCCAGAACCATGCCCTCACCCTCGGCACCGACCTCGACAGCGGCTCTCCCGGTCAGCACGCCGGCCCGCACCCGCAGGTCGTCGATTCCCACGTCCTCGCCCAGAGCGGACACCATCTGCGTCAGGGCCAGGGCGGTCCGGACCGCCCGCTCAGCATCGTCCTCTCGCGCCACCGGCGTGCCCCATACGGCCATCACGGCGTCACCGATGAACTTCTCGACGGTCCCGCCGTAGCGCTCGATCAGCGTCCGGCAGCGATCGAAGTACCGGCTGAGCAGATCTCGGACCTCCTCCGGATCCCGGTGCTCGCTGATCGTCGTGAATCCGACCAGGTCGGCGAACAGCACTGTGACCAGCCGGCGTTCGGCCTGGCGCCGCTCAGGCTTCCGGCGGTCCCCCGGCTGCGGCCCGCTTGTGGGCTGGGCCGCAGCCGTTCCGGCGGGATCCAGGCCACGCCCGCACTCTCCGCAGAACCGGTCGCCCGAGTCCGCCGGGGCGCCGCACGTAGGGCACAGCATCTCCGCCGGCGCTCCACACTCAACGCAGAACCTCTTGCCAGCTCGAACGTCCGCCCCGCAGTTGCGGCATTCCATCCGTCCGGATCCTATCCCCGCGCGGCACCCTGTATCGATCCGCCCAGGCCCGGGTAGCCACTGCGGGTGATGCTGACCTTCGACGACGGTCCCGACCCGGTGTGGACGCCCCGCCTGCTTGACGTGCTCGCCGCAGCCGGGGCACAGGCGACGTTCTTTCCGATCGCGCCACGAGCGACAGCCCACCCCGAGCTGATCGCCCGCATGCGAGCGGAGGGCCATGAGATCGGCCTGCACTGCGATGACCATGTACGCCACTCTGCGCAGACCGAGGCCTGGCTCATCGCCGACACCGAGCGAGCCCTCCGGCGGCTGTCCCGCCTCGGTGTCGTACCGTCGCGCTGGCGGACCCCATGGGGCGACACCGCACCGTTCACCCATGGCATCGCCAGCGCCCACGGCCTGACCGTCACGGGCTGGACCGTCGACACCCACGACTGGCGGGGCGACAGCGCAGCAGCGATGTTCGCCGCGACCGAGGACCGCCTCGCCGAGGACGCGATCGTCCTCGCTCACGACGGGATCGGGCCTGGTGCGCGCCGCGACGACGCCCGGGAGACCGTTGACTACGTTGCGCGGGTGGTCGACTTCGCACACGAAGCGGACCTGGCGCTGGAGGCCCTGAGATGACCGCTCTGGACCGCGAGGATTCATCCGGACTCGAGGAGGTCCTGCAGGATGTTGGCGCCGGCGCAGCCGAGCGCGACGGCGCTCCCGTCCCCAGCTTTCCCGAGGCGCCCGTCGCACAACTCGAGCGGGCAGGCGCGCTCGCCTTCAACGCTCGTCCGGGCACGATCCGGCCCCCGGCCCGCGACGAGCTCGGGCTGGTCCGCCGGGTCGCCGCCGCCGACGGCTCGGTGGGACGAATCTTCGACGGTCATCTCAACGCAGTCGAGCGCCTTGCGGTCCACGGTCCACCCGAGTTGCGTGACCGCGAGCTCGCCGCCGTGCGGTCAGGTCACCTGCGAGCCGGGGTGTGGGGCGGCAGCCCGATTCCCGGCGAGGGATCTCCGGCCGAGATCCGCCCGACAGCGGCCGGAGAGGTCCTGCGGGGAGTCAAGACATTCTGCTCGGGCGCCGGGGGATTGCACCGGGCGGTCGTGCTCGCCCGCGACGGCGATGGGCCGCCCAGCGCCGTGTGGATCGATCTGACCGACCCCGCGCGGGTCGAGATCGACGCCGGTTGGTATCGATCGCACGGCCTGCGTGCATCGGTGTCGCACCGTGTGATCTTTCACGACGCGGCGATCCTCGCCCGGTTCGGCGAACCCGGCGCGCTGTCAGCCCACCCCTGGTTCTCGCGCGACGCGCTGCGCACCGCAGCGAGCTGGGCGGGAATGGCCGATACCGCCGTGAGCGCCGCGCTCGACACGCTCGCTGCGCGTCCGTCCCGGACTGAGCTCGAGGGGCTCGCTGCCGGACGTATCCTGACCGCGCAACGAACCATCAACGTGTGGCTCGAGTACGCCGGCGCCGCCATGGATGCGGTCAGCGACGAGCTGCCCGCTGTCGCGCTGCACGCCCGGGCCGCCATCTCGGATGCCTGCCGGACGCTGCTGGATGAGGCCGCCCGCGCCTGCGGCTCGGGACCGTTTGCCCGAGCCGAGGCGCTTGACCGATCGCGGCGTGACCTGGAGGTGTTCCTTCTCCAGCACCGGCTCGACCCGATGCTCGCCCGCGCTGGAGGCGCTGCCCTCGCCGCCCGATGAGCCGGATGACCCTCAGCGACTTCGAGGCCCGCTACCGAGCCGACCCTGATCCTTGGGGTTACGCGACGAGCGCCTACGAGCGGGACAAGTACGCAGCGACGCTCGCGGCGTGCGGACCCGGACCGTTCGCCGATGCGCTGGAGCTCGGCTGGCTCGATCGGAGTATTCAGCGCCGCACTCGCACCACGCTGCCGGCGCCTGACAACGATTGATGCCGCCCCGACCGCGGTCGCCATCGCCCGCCGGCGACTGGCGAACACACCCGGAGTCCAGGTCCTCGCCGGCGCCATCCCTGGCGCGATCCCGGATGGTACCTACGACCTCGTGGTCGCATCGGAGATCCTCTACTACCTGACCGGCGAGGAACTGGAAGCGACCCTCGACAAGCTCCGCGCCGAGACAGCCCCCGGGGCGTCGGCTGGTGGCGGTGCACTGGCGACCAGAGGCCCCGAGCGGCCGCTGACGGCCGACGAGGTCCACACCAGCGCTCCGCTGCCAGCCGTGGCTTGAAAGCGTTGCTCGAGGCCGACACGGATGATTACCGACTGGAAGTGCTGGCGCGCAGATGAGCGAGCGGTACGACTGGCTGATCATCGGCGGCGGCCCGGCCGGCATGGCTGCCGCCCGGGGTTATCGAGAGGCCGGGGGTCGAGGGAAGCGTGGCCATCATCACCGACGAGCACCGTATGCCCTATCGCCGGCCGCCGCTGACCAAGCAACTGCTCCGTGGAGAGGTGGGCGAGGACGAGCTGCCGATGGAATCCGAGGATTGGCTGCGCGACCAGCGGATCTCGCTGATCAGCGGTCGCGCGGTAGGCCTGAGCGCCGACCGGCGGGAGGTCACGATGTCCGGCGGGCGGGTACTGGAATACCGCGATGCTGTGCTCGCCACGGGCGCCGAGCCAACTCGCATCCCCGTGCCCGGGGCCGACCACCCCGGCGTGCGGGTCGTTCGCACCCTCGATCACGTGCGTGAGCTGATCGGGCGCCTGCGCGACGGCGAGCTGCCGGTCATAGTCGTCGGGTCTGGCTTCATCGGCTGCGAGATCGCCGCCTCGCTGCGCCGGCGGGGCCACCCCGTCACACTGATCTCTGACGAGTCTGAGCCCAACGAGGCGCGGCTGGGCGAGGCGGCTGCGCGGCAGATCCGCGGCTGGCTCGAGGCAGAGGGGGTCGAGTTGCGCCTCGGTGTTGCGATCGAGAGCATCGAGCCCGGCTTCACGGTCAGCGGCGGTGACTGGCAAGCCCAGGCTTCGGTCCTCGTCATGGCGGCCGGCGCCGCCCCCCGCGGCGAGCTCGCCGCTGCGGCGGGGCTTGAACTGGAAAGCGGTGCCGTGCCGGTCGACGCCCACCAGCGCACGGCGAAACCGGGTTTGTACGCGGCGGGCGACGTTGCCTTCGCCGAGAACGCGACCGCCGGGCGTCATCTGCGCGTAGAGCACTGGGGCGACGCGCTCGGCCAGGGCGAGGTCGCGGGCCGAAACGCGGCCGGCGCCGATGCCGTGTGGGACGCCGTGCCCGGCTTCTGGTCGTCGATCGGCGATCACACGCTCAAGTACGCCGCGTGGGGCGACGGATTTGACGACTCCCGGTTTGTGACCACGGAGACGGTGCCTTCACCGTCTGGTACGGGCTCCACGGAATCATCGTCGGGCGTGCTCACCCACGAGCGCGACGAGGACTACGAGCGCGGCTCCGAACTCATCGCCGAGGGAGCGGCATGGCGCTAGACGCGATCGTCGTCATCCCGGCGCGTGACGAGGAGGCTCGGATCGCCGCCTGCTTCCAGGCGTTGGCCGCTCAGACGATCTCGAGCTTCGAGACGATCGTCGTCCTCGACGCGTGCGCCGACGCCACCGAGACCGTAGCCAGGGATGCCGCCGAACGCCTCGAACTCGGTGTTCGCTTCGTCTCCGGGCCCGGCCAGGGCAGTGGGCCTGCGCGCAGACTCGGCATGGACATGGCGGCCGAGCGCTTCCTCGCCGCCGGCGTGCCCAACGGGCTGATCGCCTCGCACGGACGCCGACACCTGCCCGGCGCCTGACTGGCTCGAGCGCCAGCTCGCGCACATCCGTGCCGGTGCGCGCGTGATCGCGGGCCGGGTTGAGCTCGACCCCGCCGAGGTCGGAGAGCTGTCCGACGGCGCTCTGCGTCGCCGTGAGCGCGATGCGGCCCAGCGCTGGGAGCGAGTGCGCCGGATCGAGGCCGGAGCCAAGCATCACCACTTCGCGGGCGCATCACTCGGTGTCACCGCGGGCGTTTACCGGTCGGTCGGTGGCCTCGAGCCGGTCGCCGCCCTCGAAGACGCCGCGTTTGCCACTCGCCTGGCCGCTCACAACGTTCCGGTCCTGCGCGCTGCCGACGTCCACGTCCTTACATCGGCTCGCCGCTCGGGGCGGGCACTGCGCGGGTTGTCGGTCGACCTCGAGGTCTCGATGTGGTCAGAGCGCCGCCGTTACGAAGCCGCCGACTTCCCGCTCGATCGTCTCAGGCGTCTCAAGCACGGGACATCGATCGCCGTCGTGATCCCGACCAAGGAGTGTGCCGAGACGATCGCCGGCGTGCTGGCGCGGACGGTCGGTCCGGCCGCCGGGGCCCAGCTGATCGACGAAATCGTTGTGATCGACGCCGATTCGCGTGATGGAACCGCCGAGATCGCCGAGGCGGCCGGCGCCCGCGTCGTCCAGCAGGACGAGGTGCTCGCCGAGGTCGGTCCGGCACTCGGCAAGGGCGATGCCATGTGGCGCTCCCTGGCTGTCACCGAGGCGGACATCGTCTGCTTTCTGGACGGTGACACGACAGACCCGGACCCCTGCCACCTCCAGGGCATCATCGGTCCACTCCTCCTCGACCCCGACCTCGCACTCGTCAAGGGCGCCTTCGAGCGCCCCTTCGTTCGCAGCGGCGTCGAGCTCCCTGATGAGGGAGGGCGAGTGACCGAGCTGATGGCCCGGCCGCTGCTCAACCTGTACGAGCCGCGGCTTGCCGGCTTCATGCAGCCGCTCGCCGGAGAGTTCGCGGGGCGTCGCGAACTGCTGGAGGCGGTCTCCTTCCCGGCTGGCTACGGGGTTGAGATCGCGGTCCTCATCGACGCGCTGCGCCGCTGCGGGCTCGATGCCCTGGCGGAGTGCCGCCTCGGCGTGCGTCACAACCGCCACCAGCCCCTCCGGGCTCTCGGCGAGATGGCCTACGCCGTACTAGCCGCCGTGGAGCGCAGAGTCGGGGAGGGGCGTGCCGTCCTCGGCGGTCACTACCTGCGGCCATGGGAGGACGGGAGAGTCGTCCAGATCGCAGTGGAGGAGCGTCCTCCGCTCGCCGACCACACGGGAGCGCGTCCCGCGTCGGCGTCCGCGTAACTTCCCTGAGCGCTCTGCGTCGGGGCGAAAATTCCTTGCGCGTGGCGAGCGCGATTATGTTTGGCCCACCAGAGCGCCCTAGAACAAGGAGATCCCTAATGGCTGGTGTACACACGCTGGACTTCGACTCCCCAGATGAGACCCGGACGCCGGACAGGACCCGGGTGGACGTGGTCCACGACGGCGAGGCCACGGTGGCTCGAATGGTCATGGAACCGGGCTGGACCTGGTCTGAATGCGTCCGGCCAGTCGTCGGCACCGACAGCTGCCAGGTGCGGCACGTGGGCTTCATGCACACGGGGACGCTGCGCGTCAAACACGATGACGGCACTGAAGTCGATCTCACCCCCGGCGAGGCTTACGTGATCGAGCCGGGCCACGATGCAAGCGTGGTAGGGGACGAGCGGGTTGTGGCCTACGAGTTCGCGGCCAAGGCGGCCGAGCAGTACGCAAAGAGCTAGCCGGGCAGCGAGTCCTCGACCGCCTCCAGGATCTGCGGGTCCTCAGGCGAGACTTTGGTGGACCAGCGCTTGATCAGCCGTCCGTCGGCATCGACCAGGTACTTGGTGAAGTTCCACACCGGCGGCCCGGAGCCGGGCTGGCGGCCCAGGTCCTCCCACAGCGGAGCCGGCTCGGCCCGCACGGACATCCGCTCGGTGAGCGGGAACTGCACCCCGTAGTTCTTCTGGCAGAACGCGCCGATCTCCTCGCTGTCGTCGAACTCCTGGTCGGCGAAGTCCCCGGAGGGGCATCCGAGCAGCTGCAGGCCGCGGTCGTGGTACTGCTCGTAAAGTGCCTGCAAACCTGCGTACTGCGGGGTGAACCCGCACTTGCTGGCGGTGTTGACGATCAGCGTGGGCCGGCCTCGCAGCGAGGCCAGATCCAGCTCGCCGCCATCAAGCAACTTGACCTTGTGCGTGTACAGGTCGGTCGGTTCGGAGAGCTTCTTGGGCCGGCGGACGTACATCTTCAGTGTCGAGAGCTTGCTCATAGACGTAGATACGTCCGCAGACGCCTTTCGGTTCATCCTGGGTTCCGGCCCTGACCTCTCAGAGTACCTTCTAGGATCGCTTTCAGCCTCGGAGGGGTGGCAGAGTGGTCGAATGCGCTGGTCTTGAAAACCAGAGTCCGTGCAAGCGGACCGCGGGTTCGAATCCCGCCCCCTCCGCTCTCAGCCACCCGGCCGCGCTGGAAGCCACGCGGGACCGGGTGACTTCCGTAATAACCCGCCTTGCGGTCGTCCGGGTCCGTGATTAGGCTGCCGCCATATGACCGATATCGCCGTTCCTGTTAGCGCGCCCCCGCAGCCTGTAGCGGAGGCGCAGCACGAGGGTCCGCCTGTGATCCCGGAGTTCACGATCGTCCCCCGCGCGGGACTCGTGATCGCCGCGGTCGTGCTGGTCCTCCTTGTCGTTGCCGTGGCGGTCAACAAGCTCTGGCCGCTGATGTTCCTGCACGTGGTGGGCGGCGCCGGCTGGACCGTCGTCGACCTGTTCGTCGGCCTGCTGATCGGACCGATCCTCGGCCGCTTGCCGTTGCAGTCCCGGATCGATTTCACGACGCGATTCATGCCCAAGATGGTCGTGCTGATGCCGATCCTGGTCTCCGTCACGCTCACCGCTGGCTGGCAGCTGGCCTCACACGAGGGCCTCAACCTGGTCGGCAATCCCCACCATTCCTGGCTGGTGGCCAGTTTCATCGTCGTGGGGGTGATGGCGGTGCTGGCGCTCGGCCTGCTGGAGCCGGCCAATATCGCCGTCCTGATCGAGCTCAAGAAGCCTCGGCCCAACGGTGAGGTGATCGAGAAGCTGATGAAGCGGTTCGTCTACTGCGCCGGGATCCTAGGCCTGATGCAGGTGGTCACCCTCGTGATCATGACCCACATCGCCAGCACATGAACGAGCCGGAGAAATACCCTCCATTCACTGAGTTGGCGATGCTCTCGCTGGCCCTGATCGTGGCAGGCGGGATCTACCTGGCATCCCACATCCCCAAGCAGGTCCCCCTGACCCCGGCCGTGATCCTGCTGGTCCTTTCCACGGCGGTGATGGTCTACAACCTCGCCTCGCTGACCCGGGTCCGGAACTTCGACTGGGAGCGCTTCTGGGTCGTGTCCCGCTGGTCATTGCTGGCCTACTTGGTGATTGCCGGGCTGATCGAGTACGTATTCCTGCAGAACGGCCTGAGCGGTGGACCGTTGGTCGTGCTGACGCTTTCGCTCGTGGTATTCGCCATTCACGTGCCGGCTCTGGTCGGCTTCACCGTGGCGCGCTACGCCGACACCGCCCCGCTCGACCCGGCGGTAGTCCAGCACTGAGCCGCCGGAGCGCCTGGCCTCGCCTCGGCCGAGGCGAGGCTAGAATCGCCTGAGCACGCGCCCGTAGCTCAGCTGGATAGAGCGTCGGTCTACGGAACCGAAGGTCGGGAGTTCGAATCTCTCCGGGCGCGCTGGGAAAGCCCCGTAAATCGGGGCTTTCCTGTTAGGGCAGCAGGGTGAGACATTGGCCACTTGCTACCAATCTGCTACCAATCTGCTACCAAATATTGCTGGTCGCCGTGCCGCACCCACCGCTGATCTCTTCGCCGGGCTGCCGATCGGGAGCTCAGGAGGCAGCCCAGGTGATCGCAGCCGCGGCCCGCTCTGAAGGTCAAGTCGTCAGCAAGCCACGGTGAGGACCGGCGCACCAGATGCGTAAACGGTCCAGCGCAAAGGCACGTCGGTGCCTGCAACCTCCGCCCTGGTCATCCCGTGGATGGGATCAGATCACTTCGGGGATTCCCACGCTGCCCTCCACACCTACCGCCGCCCCGACCATGGGATATCGCTCCGCCAGCGTCGCCGCGGCCTGCTCAGCCGCATCCAGGGCGTCAGGTCCCCACCAAAGACCGACCACCGTGGGTCCCGACCCGCTGACCATCGCATGCCCGGCGCCCGCCTGTCGCACGTCCTCCAGGACCTCGGTGATGGCTGGACACAGCGAGATGGCCGCCGGCTCCAGGTCGTTGACGACAAGCGCCACGGGCAGTCGGGCCCCCGGGCCCGCGGCCGCACGCACAGCCTGAAGGCGATCCTCCAGGTCCGCCACCGTACGCGGCAACCCGAGACGATCGGCCTCGCGGTAGACGTCGGGGGTCGACAGCTCACGCCTCATAGGCACGACCAGGCATGCAAGCGGCGCCAGCGGCTCGAGCCGTTCCACCACCTCGCCGGCACCCGTCCCGAGCGCCACGCCGGGGGTGAGCTGGGCCGGCACGTCGGCGCCCAACTCTGCGGCCACGGCCTCCACCTGTTGTTCGGGTCGGCCCGGCAGCAGGGCTGCGGCCAGCCGTAGCGTGGCGGCAGCGTCGGCCGACCCGCCGGCCATCCCACCGGCCACAGGGATGCGTTTTTCGATCGTGATCCGGACGGGCGGACCGGCCCAGCCCCGGGCGCGCATTGCGCTCAGCGCGTCCGCGGCCAGGTTCTCCCCCGGGACCTGGGGGCAGATGACCTCGTCGATCCCGCCCCAGTTTGTCTCCAACTCGAGCCGGTCGGCCAGTGACACCGACTGGTAGATGGTGACCAGCTCATGGCGGCCGTCCGCTCGCGTCGGTCCAACGAACAGGCACAGGTTGATCTTCGCCGGCGCCAGCGCTCGTAGCCTCACTCTCCTAGCCTCCGCGACAGTTCTATGAACTGCTCCGGAGCCAGCCTCTCAGCCCTCACATCCTCGGGCAGGCCCATCTTGCGGAGCGCCGCCTGGGCCTGCTCTCTGATCCCGGACCCACGGCGGCGAGTCAGTGCCAATGACCCGGGCAATGCCTTGCGTCGATGGGCGAACGCCTGATGGACGAGCATGCTCACCTCTCTGCGAGCTGGCGGGCCATCGCGGCGGGTCAGGCCGAGCAGCACGGAGTCGACGTTCGGGACGGGCCTGAAGACCCCGCGGCCGACGGCTCGCAGCACCTTGACCTCGCAGGCCAGCTGGGCCAGCACCGAGGGCACGCCGTAGGCGGCCGTGCCGGGGGCGGCGGCCAGACGCTCGCCCACCTCGCGCTGGACCATCACCACCCAGGTCTTCAGGCTCGGGAGCTCGGCGATCGTGCGCAGGATCACGGTAGCGGCGACGCTGTAAGGGAGGTTGGCCACGATCTTGTCGGGAGGCGGCTGCAGCGCCGCCAGGTCCAGATCGACCGCGTCGGCGATGTGGAGCTCGGCGTTCCCATACGGGGCCAGCTGTGTCCTCAGCTCTGGCTCGAGCTTGCGGTCCAGCTCCACGACGTGGACGAACCGAGCCGTCTCGGCCAGGCGCGTGGACAGGACGCCCTGGCCGCCGCCGACCTCCAGGACCACATCCTGGTCGCTCAGCTCGGCGAGTCGCTCGATCACGCCGAGGATGTTGCGATCGACGAGGAAGTTCTGGCCCAGGCTGTGGGGGCCGGTCCGGCGCGCGCTCACCATCCGAACAACCGCGGCCGCCGCGTCCTCCACCGCCTGCTCCAGCTCGTCGTAGCTGCATCCGCCGCTCCTGCGCGATCGCCTGCGCCGTGCTGGCCACGTAGGCGGGCTGGTTGGGCCTGCCGCGGACGGCCTGCGGAGCCAGGTACGGAGCGTCGGTCTCGACCAGCAGACGCTCAGGCGGTACCCGGAGCATCGCTTCGCGCAGCGGATCCGCCTTGGGAAACGTGACGTTGCCGGCAAACGAGACCCACCAGTCGGGCTGCTCCAGGCACTCCAGGATCCGCTCCGGCCATCGAGAAGCAGTGGAGCACGACCTTGACCCCGCCGGCGAACTCCCTCAGCGTGCCGAGCGTGTCCTCATCGGCGGCGCGAGTGTGGATGACGAGGGGCTTCCCCGGCCGCCGGGCCAGCTCGATCTGCGCTTCGAAGGCGCGCTGCTGGGCGGCCGGAGGCGCGTAGTCGCGGTAGTAGTCGAGGCCCGTCTCCCCGATCGCCACGCAGCGCTCGTGGCCGGCCAGGGTCTCCAGGTCGGCGAGGGCGTCGTCGTCGAAGCCGGCGCCTCGTTCGGATGGTGTCCGATCGCCGCGTAGACCTGCGGGAAACTGGTCGGCGGCGGCCAGCGCCTGGCGGTTGGTTTCCGGGGTCGTGCCGACGGTGACGATGCGAGTGACGCCGGCCTCCCGCGCCGCCTGCACCAGGTCGGCGTCGGGCGGTTCGCACAGATGGAGGTGCGTGTGGCTATCGATCACGCTTGGGGAACAGCGGCGGGATCACTTCGCTCATTCCACCGACTCGCTCCAGCCATTCGGCCAGGGCGTAATCCCGGTCCTGGAACTGCATGGCGTTCAGCAGCGTGTCGGTCGCCGCGGGAATGAAGGGATGCAGGAGCAGGCTGACGACGCGCAGCCCCTCGAACAGCGAGCGCAGAACCTGGTCGAGTGACTCCGTCGCGGCGGGATCCTTGGCCAGCTGCCACGGCGCGCGCTCCTCGACGTAGCGGTTGAGGCGGCGGATTCGCTGCCAGATCAGCTCCAGCGCCTGCGTGGCCTCGGCCCGGTCCATCAGCTCGGCGACCTGGTCTTTGAGACCCGCGAACTCGGTCCCCAGTGCCGGATCAGTGGCACCAGAGGGGACGTCGCCGTCGCGATAGCGGCTGATCATCGCCAGCGTGCGGCTGGCCAGGTTGCCGTACTCGTTGGCCAGCTCGGACTCGTAGCGCGCGGTGACCGCGTCCATCCCGACGGCCCCGTCTCCGCCGAAGGCGACGTCGCGCAGCAGGTAGAAGCGAAGCGCGTCGGTCCCGAACTCGTCGATCACCTCGAACGGGTCGAGCACGTTGCCCAGCGACTTACTCATCTTGCGCCCGTCGGAGCCGAGGAGGAACCCGTGCACGAACACGTGCTCCGGCAGCGGCAGGTCGGCGGCGATCAGCAGCGCAGGCCAGAAGATCGTGTGGAACTTCAGGATGTCCTTGCCGATGATGTGGAACGTGGCCGGCCAGTAGCGATCGGTCAAGTCCTCGCCGGGGCGGGCATAGCTGAGCGCCGTGTAGTAGTTGAGCAGCGCGTCGAACCACACGTAGAAGACGTGGCTCGGATCCCAGGGCACGGTGACTCCCCACGTGAGGCGGCCGCGTGTCAGCGACACGTCCTGCAGGCCCTGGTTGATGAACGAGCTGGCCTCGTTGTAGTGCCGGGCGGGCATCACGAAGTCCCGGTGCTCCGCGTAGAGCTCCTCCAGATCGCCCTGGAAGCTGGACAGACGGAAGAAGTAGTTCTCCTCGGACTCGCGGGTGAGCTCGATCTCGTGGATCGGGCAGCGGTTGCCCTCCAGGATCTCGTTCTCGACCTTGAAGTCGGCGCAGCGCGGGCAGTACCACCCCTCGTAGAGGCCCTTGTACACGTGCCCGTTGTCGTACACGCGCTGGAGCACCTCCTGGACCTTGCGCTCATGGGGCTCGTCCGAGGTGCGGATGAAGAAGTCGTTGGACACATTCAGCTTCGGCATCAGAGCCCGGAAGCGCTCGGCGTTTCGATCGGCCAGTTCCTTGGGCTCCAGACCCTGTGCGCGAGCAGCGTCAGCCACCGGCTCGCCGTGCTCGTCGGTGCCCGTGAGGAAGAACACATCCTCGCCTCGCTGACGCATGTGCCGGGCCAGCACGTCGGCCGCGATCGCCGTGTACGCGTGACCCAGGTGCGGCTGGGCGTTGACGTAGAAGATCGGGGTGGTCACGTAGAAGCTCATGTCCCAGCCACACTAGCTGGCTACACCGCTGGCGATCCGGGTCGACCGCTGCGTCGGACTGCGCTCAACTCGCGGGTCGGCGCAGGCCGGTGAAGTGCTGATCGAGCGGACCTCCCCGACACGTGGCTCGAGCGAATCACCGGAGGCGACCGCGCAACGTGATGAGGAAGCCGTTGTCTTCCGGGAGGGCGCAAGCCGCGCTGAAGCACACTCCGCGGGTCCCTGAACAAGGTCACGCTCGGCAGAAAGGGCTGCCTAGAACTGGCCGGACGCGAACCCAACAGCCCCTTCACGTGCTGCGCCAGCCGCACCTGACCGTAGATCCAGGCTGCCTATTAGATCACCTGGGGGGCCGTGATTGCATCGACCTGATCACGAGCTACCTGGACTTGCGGCTCCAGCGTGCTTTGCAACGACTCTGTCGCCGTTTCGACCGCTGCTTTGACCGCGTCAGCATCTGCGTTTGGGGCGTGTTGCGAGAAGGCTTCCTGCACGGCTCCCGACACGGCGGCCTTGGCGGACTCAGCTACCTGATTAATCTGGTTCTTGCCGGTCTCCACGGCCGTCTCTACCTTCTGGGCGTTGAGCGCCGACATGATTCGGGAGGCGCGTCACGTTTGATTGGCGCAGATCCAACCGGGCAGGTGACCGCCCGGGCTAAGCCATGCAGCGTTGCAGAGCATGCTGGAGCGGGGCGTCTTTGACACCGACTGCGTCTGCGGCGCCGGAGGGCCTCCGGACGTCCTGATTCGGCCAATCCCGAACGCTGTGAGGTTGTTATCGGGACCCCAGTCGCCGCCAAACCGACTGATGGCCGGTGTGGCGAGTGGGATGAGCCGGGGGCGAGGTGCCAGAACCCCTGTCGCGGTGTGGTCGCGGATGCCCAGCAAGTAATCGACGGGCAGTTCGAGACTCGTGCCGTCGACGGCCGGGGCAAAGAACAACCCGGCGACGCCGAGGTAATGAGGCGTCCCACCCAGGCTGCAGCGCAGCTGCCTCACGGGCACGCTCACCGGCCTCGGGTAGTTGGCGTGCGAACCGGTGCCGACGTATGAGATCGGGTGCGAGCCAGACCATCGGACGTTGTCGGAGGGGACGCTGGCTCCGTAACAGTGCTCGCTGAAATCCACCTCGACTGGGCTGACCGTCGCGCCGCTCCGCTGCACGAGCACTGACACCTGCTCCCAATCTGATTGGTGCCACTGCGTGATCGCGCCGGCGGAGAGCGAGTCGTAGTTGTAGAAGATCCAGTACTGGATCAGCTTCCAAGCTCCGCTTGGGTCGACGATGTGCCTCATGCTGGGGTCGCTCGAATCGGCGTAGCGGTAGTAGAGCGCCGGATCGTCATTACCTCGCGGTGGACACGTTCCGGGGTCCGCGCCATCGGAGCATTGGTCCAGCTGAAGACAGCCGTGTTTGTTGCAGAACGGCGCAGCGACTATCCCGCGGCCGTGCTGCAGGTAGTAGTCGACCGAAGTGGGGCTCCAGTGCTCCTTCCTCGTCAGCCAGAACCGCGGCTCGAACTGACCGGCGAGGTACGGAGAGTTCGAGTTCCACTGGGTGGATGTGGCAACGACAGGACTCGCCTGCTTCGACCGCCCGCTCGACAATTGATCAACGGTCGTGGCGTTGATGATCCCGCTCGCCACCCCCGTACCAATGGCCATCAAACAGAGCGCCAGCGCCGCCGCGTGGGTGCCGTGCCGGACCCGCGGATGGGGGCCTAGGTGCGCGGGGTTGCGTGATGCCGAAATGCAGCCCTGCGCCACCGCGACCGCTGCGGAATCCGCGCTCCCACAGGAGCCACACCACGCCGGTTCCGATGATCCAGCCCGCTACGGGCAACCCGGCCGCGCGCAGGAAGGTGACCAGCCCGTCCGGCGGCTGCCCGTCTGCGGCGCTGGTCTGGCCAGGAGCGAAGAGTGCCGTACACACGGCACTCAACAGCAGTCCCGCCGCCCCGAGCACGGCCCCGCGAACGAAGTGATCGCGGCCACGCGTGAAGACCCCTTCGGCCCGCGCGGTGAACCGCCGCTCCGCCTGTTCGCTCGGTCGAAGCCACCCGTCGATCCCCTGAATCACCCATCCGAGGACCCTGCTGGTGGCAAGAATCACCAGCGTGGCCAGCAACCCCGCCAGCGCACCCACCAACCCGTCGATAGCGAAGTCGATTACGACGTCTAGCGGGTCGTCTTGAACGGATCGACGCTCGACCAGAGCAGAGTGAGCACGGCGCCGATGACCACTGCCGTCGAGAGCGCGACCAGCGAGGTCGTGAACCAGTAGAGCGCTCGGACGACCAGAGGTTTGCGCCCGCCTCGCATACCCTGCAGCCCACGCTCGAGGCTGCTCGAACCGAGCATCAGTGACGTGACGCTGAGCCCCGCCAGAACGAGGAACAGGACGGCCCGTACAGGAGCGGACCCGCTGGCGACGACCACCTCGACCTCAGCAAAGGTCAAACCGCAAGCCGCGAGAATGGCCACCGCCGCCCAGCCCAGGGCGCATCTGCCGCGAGGCAACCGGTCAGCGGGCGTGAACGGACCTAGCGGCCCCTGCCTGGCCGTCTAGGGTGGTTGTTCGGGTTGGGGCAAGCCATGGTGCAGGGGGGACGGCCCACCGGCCGGCATTGCTTTCTCTACGTAGGTAGCGACGGGCGTCAGGCCAGGAGTGGTCTACGGCCATTCAAGCCGACACGACAGATGGATTCGGGGAACGGATGGTTGCCGCTGTCCGGGCATAGGAGGAAGAAATCGATGGAAATGGTTTCGTGAGTGCCGTTCCCTCGCATCAGGTGAATCCCCTTAGTTGCCGAGGTGGAACGCCATCACGTTGTGTGCGTCTTGCGCGGCGACGACCCGCATGGACACCTCTGATCAAGGCGCGAACGACGGCCAATGACCCGCGCGTCCCCAGCATCGCCGCCGTGGTATTGAGTCCAACCGTCGGCGTCGTCTGACTTACCCGCGGCCCGCGGCAGCCTCGTCTCCCGCTTGCCACCGACAACCATCGTGACGGCCCCCGGGTTCTGTGTGCGATGACCTTCTCAGAGCCCGGCCGCAGCGCCAACCTGGCGCGCTGCGGGCAGTACGGCCGAGTCCTCGGCCAGAGACGGCGTATGCAAGACGGCGGCCCCGCTCTCCTGACTCTGCTCGGCCGCAGCCCGCTCGAGCAACCATTGCCGCGCCTTCTCCGGCTCAGCCGCCCACCACAACCAGCAAACAGGTCCGGACGGCATTTCGAGGGCGGCTTCAAATCAGGGTCGGTCACAAAGCATAAATACCCTAAGCCCGACAGGTTTTTAGGCCTTTTCTTTGTTGCCCGCCTACCTGGCGTCTTTCTGCCGAACCCACACCAAATCGGATGCTCTGCCGGCCGCCCGCCGGAACCTGAAAGACAGGCCAGCCCGGCGCTGGCCCCCCTCGACACCCGCCGCCCGCGCCGTCTGCAGCTACCAGCGCCGGTCGCGTCCATCCCACAGCCCGGCCGAGTCATGAAGACGAAACCGGATGAACACCGACTCGTGGTGAAACGGCTCGGCGCGGTGGGCCTCGATCGCCCGCCGGTGCCCTTCCGGGCTGACCACGAAGTCGCGCATCTCGCTCCCATCGCGCCACACCGAGAAGGTGGCCACAAGCCGGGGTGGCCGGGCCAGGGCCGTGCCGACCGCCAGCATCGCCGGGTGGGCCAACGCCTCGCGTTCGGCGCGCAGGCTCGCGGCCAGGAAGGGACTGGCGCGCCTAAGCCGAAGCCGGCCCAGCGTCAGCACGGCCACCGGTCCGTCGACGTTTCCCCCGGCCGGACCCGGGAGCTCCGGGAGGGCAGGCCACGCGCCAGGGCTTCGCACGGGCTCGAGCCGCGCCCGCCAGCCGCCGGCCAGCTCGCGCGCCAGCGGATGGTGATCGAGAAATTCCTTCACTGCGTGCTCCCCATCCCAGGATGCGATCAGGCAGACCCGGCCCGGCTGCATGCTCCCCAACATCCTGGTTCGCAGCGGCGCGGCGCTGAACGCCTCCGATAGCGGAGCCCTGGGACGGTGCGCCGCCGCGAGTTCAGGAGTTTGAGGGCGCCGGGAACCCCTACGTCGGCGATATGGACAGACATGACCATGATCAGCACTCATCCAGGTGCTCGAGGTTGTCTTGCTCGGTGGAGTCTGGGCGGGTCTGGATGTAGGGGCTGGCCAGCAGCCGCGCCGCGGGCAGAACGTCACGACGTTGATTCGCGCCTCGTAGCCTCCAGCCCGCGAAACCCACGTGTCACCGGCGTTGATGCTGTCCACGACCTCAACGCGTGTGTGGAGCGGCCGTCCTCGGTGCAAACCCCGACGATGTGCCGGTGCCGGCGATCTTCCGCTAGCCCCTTGCACGCGGGTGACGATGTAGGTGGCCATCGAATTCCCTCTTGGGAAGGAATCAGAGATACTAATGTGTATGGAAGGCAACGTCAGCCAACCCACCTCGGTCGGAGTGCGGTCGGCCGGTCCGAAGATCCACCACCTGAACTGCGGCACGATGTGCCCATGGGGCGCCCGACTGCTCAGCGGCGAGGGTGGGTGGCTGGCGCCGGCCCGCCTGGTCTGCCACGTGCTCCTGGTCGAGTCGCCCGACGGCCTCGTGCTGGTAGATACGGGGTTTGGCACTGGCGACGTGCACCGCCCGGCCGAGCTCAGCCGCCGATTCCTGACCATGACCCGTCCCCAGCTGGAGATGGGAGAGACCGCTGTAGTGCAGGTCGAG
Source organism: uncultured Solirubrobacterales bacterium (assembly GCA_963744525.1). Classification (GTDB taxonomy): domain Bacteria; phylum Actinomycetota; class Thermoleophilia; order Solirubrobacterales; family Solirubrobacteraceae; genus Palsa-465. The sequence goes on from CAVUTV010000004.1 coordinate 418,921, forward strand.
GCCCTGGGCTTCCGCCCCGAGGACGTAAAGCACGTCGTGCTGACCCACCTGGATGTCGATCACGCCGGCGGCCTCCCTGATTTCCCCCGGGCACAAGTACACGTATCGGCCAAGGAACACGAGGCGATGCAGAGCCCGCCCCGCCGGGAGCGCCAGCGCTACCGGATCGGGGCACCTCATTGGGCCCATCGGCCGCGCTGGGTCGACCACGAGGTTGCGGGCGATCAGTGGCAGGGGTTTGAAAGCGTGCGGGTGCTCCCAGATAGTCAGACCGAGATTCTGCTGATCCCGCTGGCCGGTCATACCCTCGGCCACGCCGGAGTGGCCGTCCCCGACGGCGATGGCTGGTTGCTGCACTGCGGCGATGCCTACTTCCACCACACCGAGGTCGCCACGCCCCCGAGCTGCCCAGCGGGTCTGGGCGTGTTCCAGAATTTGATGCAGGCTGACGGCCGGCTCCGCCGCCAGAACCAGGAGCGCCTACGCGAACTCGCCCAGCGCCCGAGCGGCGTCAGGCTGATGTGCTCCCACGATCCCTATGACCTGGGGGCGGGCTTGGCAGGGCGCATTTCACCAGGACCCCCGGTCTCCGAGTAGCCAGACCCCGGAATCGGATCAACGTCAGAGTGCGGCTGGAAGCGCTCCGCTACCGCCCCCCGGGGTCCCGCTCGGCGTCCCGGGTACATGACCTCCCCGGAGTTTGTCGATCGGAACCTCCACCTCCACGTTCCACCCCTGGGCAAAGCCGCGCATCGCGAGGAAGATCAGCAGGAGCTGCACCGGAACCAGCAGCAGCGTCAGCAGGCCCAACGTGTCGGCGCTCAGGCCCGCGCCTCCGAACAGCGACTGAGAAGCCTGGTAGCCGAGGCCGCTGCGATCAGACGGGCTGGCGCCCGATGACCCGTCCCGGCGATCGGCAATGATCAACAGCAAGATTGCGAGTCCTGCAGCGATGGGCAGTAGGCCTCTGGCCCACCGCCAATCCAGAACGCCATCACCAGGTACGCCATGCAGCACGCGAAGTTGACCGGGACCAGCCCTTGGAGCTCGCTCCAGCCCCCGATCGTGAGCGCGAGCATCAGCACCACCGAGGCCAGCATAACCAGCACCACCAGGAGCTTCGTGGCCCGGCTGGCCGCCTTGCCGCGGTTTGGGTACGTGACCGTGTATCCGGGTCGCAGGTTGCGCACGAGTGGCATGGCCGGACCATACATACTGCGCGCGCCAGCCGCCAGCGGGTCGTTCCCAAGACCGAGTATTAGAGAATAACCTGTGTTACTTCGCCCGCGTCGCCCGTTGATAATCGCTTCACCCCGCCTCTCGCGTAGCGTCCCGTGGCGTGGCCTCCACCCTGCGCCTCCCTCCCGCCCGCCTGGTTTGCCACCGGCTAGCGAGCCACGGCGACCCCCTTCCTGGCCGGCCCGCTGGCTGAGAGGCCAGCCGCGGCCCGTGGCGCTGTCCGGCTCCTGGTGCGGAGAGGGAATCCTGCTCTCCTCTCACCCGCTGCGCTACGCAACCGCCTCAGACGATCCGTTCGCACTCCTCGACCGGATGCCGCCCACCGACGGCGGCGAACCCGGGCGGGTGGGCGGAGGCTGGTTTGGCTGGCTCGGCTTCGGGCTGGCCGCCTGCGTCGAAGCGCTCCCACCATCCCCTCCTCGTCCCGTCCCGATGTCCCGCTTCGATCTGGCCTTCCACGATCGTGTGGGCCGCTGCGATTCGGACGGGCGCTGGTGGTTCGAGGCGCTATGGACTGACGGGCGGGCCGGATTCCTGCGTGCTCGGCAGGCCTGGTGGGAGGCTCGGCTCGCCGGCGAGCCCCCGCCCCCACAGCCGTTCACCGCCGACCCCCTGCGTCCCGCCGGCGCCGGACTGACCGGCCACCAGGCGGCGGTGACCGAGACAATCGGTGCGGATTGCGGCCGGCGAATTGTCCCAAGCCAACATCTGCCTGCGCCTGGCCGGCGAGCTGACCGGCGATCCGCTCGATGTATGGATCCAGGCGACCGCGGCCGCACGCCCGGCATACGCCGCCTTCATCGCCTCCTGCACCGGCGAGCAGGCGGTGATCAGCCTGTCCCCGGAGCTGTTCCTGCAGCGCCGGGACCGCCAGGTGACAACTCGCCCGATCAAGGGCACGACCCCCGCCGCAGCCGACCCGGCGATCCTGTTGTCAAGCCCCAAGGATCGCGCCGAGAACGTGATGATCGTCGACCTGATGCGCAACGATCTCGGTCGGGTGTGCGCCTATGGCTCGATTCGCGTTGACGAGCTGTGCTCGCCCCGCCGCGGCCCTGGCGTGTGGCAGCTCGAATCCACGGTGTCCGGCACGCTCCGACCCGAGATCCGCGACAGCGAGTTGCTCCGCGCCACGTTCCCGCCGGGCTCGGTGACCGGCGCCCCGAAGGTCCAGGCGCTGAAAACGATCCACGAACTCGAAGGCATCGCCCGCGAGGTGTATTGCGGCGCGATCGGTCTGTGCTCGCCGCTGGCCGGCCTCGAGCTGAGCGTGGCGATCCGCACCCTGGAGTACGCCGGCTCGCAGCTTCGGCTGGGAGTCGGAGGCGGGATCGTGACCGACTCCGACCCGGAGGGCGAGGTGCAGGAGGCCCTCGGCAAGGCCCGCGGAGTGCTCGCGGCCGCTGGACTAACGCTCGACGCTTCACCCACGCCGCCCCCCGTGGCCCGGCCGCCGCTCACCCGCCTTCCCCGCCCCGACCCGAGCGTCGGCGTGTTCGAGACGATCGGCGTGATTGACGGTGAAGCCATCGCATTGGACGACCATGTCGGCCGGCTGGCGCACAGCCTCGCCGAGCTCGGCCTCCCGACCCCCGATCACCTCGAAGCCTCCGTCAGGCAGCTCGCAGCCCAGATCCGAGAGGGTGGAGTCAGGGTCACTGTCGGCCCCCACATGTGCGGGTCGAGACGCGCACCCGACCCATGCCGGGCGCGCCCCGGCTGGTGCCGATCACCGTCCCCGGTGGCCTGGGCCCGCACAAGTGGGCCGACCGTGCGCTCATCGACACCTACAGCAGCGCGGACGCGACCCCGCTGATCTGCGACTTCGACGGCACTGTGCTGGAAGCCGGCTATGCAGCCGTTCTGATCGTCAGCGCCGGCCGGCTGATCGCGCCGCCCTGGGACGGGCGCCAGCTGCCCTCGCTCTCACGAGATCGCCTGCTCGAAGCGGTCGCCGGGCACGGCGTGTCAACCCTGATCCAACCGATCCAGTTCGCAGAGCTGGCTCGCACAGACGCGACCATCCTCACTTCGAGCCTGCGCGGACCCCATCTAGCCACAATGGCCCCCACGACCCCGTCGCCGGCTGGACAGGAATTACTACGTCTCCTGACTCGAACCTGGCGTCAGCTGACGACCCCGCCGCCCGCATAGCGCCAGGGAAACACGTGGCTCAAACGCGCCCCGGCCCAGCCCAAACTCAAAACAGGGGCAGACTCCCGAGGTTGTCTGCTTTCATCTGATCAGAGTCGATGCGCAGATAGGCCACCCCCCCGACTTGCACGATCCGTAGCAGGGCACCCCGCGCCCACGGCCCGGTCTCGTCTGCCTCCCGAGATCGTCGCGAACGACCTCCCGATCTTGAGTGCGTGCACGATCCGCAGCCGAGGGACTACCAGCGGTGATCCCACCCGGCCATCGTCCCGGTGAACGCGCGCCACGCGAATATGCGTGCCCGCCTCGTTAAAGCGGACGGCCGAGATCAGAAAGTCGGCCCACTCCTCGCTCGCCTCACCTTGCCGCCCACCTGCTCGCGCAGGAACGGGATCACCAGCTCGCCCACGGCAACAGGATCCTCCACAAACGGCCAGTGGCCAAGGCCTTCCAGCAGCTCGACTCGAGCCGACGGGAACGCGAGCTTCTGTTTCTCAGCAAAGGTCCAGGGCAGGTAAGCGTCGTCGGTGCCCCACAGCACAAGCGCCGGGCGGTCGAGTGCGGCCAGCGACTCGATCGGACCCCGCATCGCACCGGCCGGGGTTGAGCGGTACAGCTTTAGCACCGCCCGTTTGCTCGGCCAGCCCGCCCCGGCCTTGTAGATTCGGTCGATCGCCTCGGCCGACAGGCGCGGGTTCTCACGGCCGATCATGGTGTGGGCAGCCTGGCGGTTGGCGGTTAGCTGAAACAGCTCGCCCAGCACGGGGGTGCGCCAGATCCGGGCCCAGTGGTGCCAGCGATAGCCGGGCAGAACCCCCGTGTTGATCAGCGTCACGCTGGCCATCCGCTCGGGCCGGCGCAGGCCCCAGGACAGCCCCCAGGCGCCGCCGAAGTCGTGCAGGACCAGATGGGCTCGCTCGATGCCTAAGTGGGCCAGCACGCCACCCAGGTGCTCGGCGTAGCCGTGGACAGTGTGGTTGAAGCCTCGAGGCTTGTCGGCGGCGCCGTAGCCCGGCATGTCCGGGGCCACGGCGCGGGCAAACACACCGGCCTGGGCGAGCAGCGCCCGCCAGTCCGAGGCCGGCCCTGGGTTCCCGTGCACGAACACGACCGCCTCGGATGCGTCCTCGGGACCGGCCTGGAGGACCGGTGAGCGGACTCCGGCCACCTCGACGTCAAGCGTCGTGACTTCGCTCATGCCGCCACCGCCTCCGTCGCCTCTGTCTCGCCGCCATCGGCGTGCCGCCCGTCGGCCATTCGTCTCCTCTCGTCGGCTCATCGAGCCGAGACAGCGTGCCTTTTGGTGTCATCATTCAAACACATTGCCGTCTCCAAGGGCGGCTGCAGACTCGGCGAACAGCTCGATGCTTTGCTCAGCCTTCACTTCCGATCGCCTGCGAACGCAGACACTCGACCATCGCGCCCACCGCTTCCGTGCGATCGTCCTCGGGCCAGGCGGCGATCGTGAGCCGAACCGGAGCGTCGCGGATCGGCAGAGCCACCACCCGCGCGCCCGACCCGCCCACAGCCGACCACGGCATCACGGCCACACCGAGCCCAGCCGCCACCAGTCTGAGCGCAAATGTGGCGTCATCGGTCCGGTAGGCGCCGACCGGCTCAAACCCGGCGCCTCGGCAGGCGGCCAACGTCAGTGCGTGGCCCAGACTGCCGGATGAGCCAAGCACCCACCGTTCCCCGGCGAGGCTGGCCAGCTCGATCTCGCCATTCAGCGTGGCCGGGTGATCGTCGGCCACGATGAGCATCAACCGATCGCATAGGAGCACCCGTTCCGCTAGCTCGGACCGGTCGGGGGATGCACCCTCGGCCCGGCAGACCACGGCCACATCCGACTCGTGGCGCCAGACGGCCGCCAACGCCTCCTCGGCCGGCTGGTGGAGGACGCTCAGTTCGCAGTCGGGATCCGCCTTGCCCATCGCGGCGAGTCCGGCGGCCAGCAGCTCGGCGGAGACGTCAGGACACGCGGACAGGCGGAGTCGCTGGGGGAGGCGGCTGTCGAGCTGGCGGACGGCTTCCTCGGCCCGGGCCAGCTGCCGGAAGATCGGCTTCGCGTGCTTCGCCAACAGCCGGCCGGCCGGCGTCAGGGTGATGCGGCGGTCGACGCGCTCCGTCAGCGCGATCCCCAGTTCGCGCTCGAGCGAGTTGATCTGCTGGGAGATCGCCGAGGGCACGAACGACAGCGACCTGGCTGTGGCGGCGATCGACCCGCGGCGCTCCAGCTCCGCCAACACCCGCAGGCGGCGGGAATCAAGCACGTAAAACACCCTCCCGAGGCGTCAGAACGACTGCATACATTCGTGTGTTTATATCTCAGGCTGGCTTCAGACCTGAACACCCAGCGGCACCGGGTCTGCGCCGGCTAACAGGAAGAACCACATGGCGAACAGGAGCAGGGCGAGTCCGGCGCTCAGCACGAGCACACGCTCGAGCTGGCTATGGCCGGTGTCGGGCAACCGCCGGGCGATCCGGTTGGATCGGTAGGCCGCGCTGAGCTCCGCCAGCAACATGCCGAGCCCGACAATTGCCAGGACCGCCGCCGCAAGCGCGGCGAACACCGCGCCTCCAAGCGAACCGGTCAAGCCCTCGACCTCCGATCCGGCCCAGAGCGCGATCAGCGGCGCGCCGATCCACAATCCGAGACTGCCGATGAACATGATCCCGACCAACAGCAGCGCCCGTTTGCCCGCCGCTGCCCGGGACCCAATCGGTACGACATGTTCACGATGACGATTCATCGCGTCCGAACGGGGCACGTTCGTTTCGGGAGCCTCGCGCGGATTAGCTGTCGTGGACCCACACCTCGTACGCGGTCTGAAGCCCGTTGTCGAAGGTGGTGCTGATCTTGATTCCGCCTGGAGCGTTGGTCGTAGCCAGCCATTTGGCCCGTCCGGCGGTGACGTTCAGCGAGGTCAGCTTGATCGGGACGCCGGCCACGATCCGCAGGTTCTGGGGAATCGTGGCGCTCAGATGGTAGGTGAAGTGGCCATGTAGGCGTGTGATGTGCCCGACCACTGGCTCCTGTACGCGAGCCGGGTTGTTGAGCACCGTGTAGAAGTAGACGATCTTGGGCCCTCCGTTGACCACGGTGATCCGGGGGCGCGTGGTCGTCTGATCGGCAAAGGCAACGCCGCCGCCCTTGCCCATGATCGACCCCTTGGGGCAGCCGGTCGGCCCACGGCGGTCGAGCGTCGACACTGAGCAGCGAGGATACTTGGCCCCGTTGTACTGCGAGCCTTTGGGGAACCAAGCGTCGATCCTCGTGATCAACGGCTGGTTTGCCTCGTTTAGACCGGTCCAGCCGAACGTCATCTGCAGCTTGAGGCCTTGGGGATGTCCAGGTGAGCCCGCGGTCAGCGGCCCTCCGGAACGCCCCCCGGCCAGGGCCACGCTGGCGCTGATCAGGACGAGCGCCGCCAGCGGGGCGATCAACAGGGCGATTCTGCGCATCTCTTCCCTCCTCCTCCGGGCCGGTGCGGCCCACGCGGTGATCCAGCTCACTTGGTACTCACGATCGCGCCGCTGTCGCTGACGGTTTCGTGCTTGGGCGCGGCACTGATAACCACGTCGAACGTTCCAAACGGCGGGCGACCATCGCTCACTACGGCACTCGGTCGGGCTCCCAGGGCCGCCTCCACCATGTAGCGCACCTGAAAGTTCCCCGCCATTACCGCGGCCACGGTCCAGCCGAATCGAGCTGTCGCTCCGGGAGGCAGGCGGCCGAGCGTCCAAGTGTGGGTCTCCGGTGTGGCCGCGCCGCCGGGACCACCGGCCCGGCAGCTGAACCCGCAGCGACCCGGCGGCCGCTCGACCACCCACACCGGACGCGAATGCCCCTCGACGTTGGACATCGGCAGGTAGGTGGCAAATGGCTGCACTGCCGTGCCGTAACGCGGGTTGGTGATCGTCACCGCCACGTCAGGGAGCGCTGCGTGGCCAGCGTTGCGCACCGCGATGACCAGGTGGGTGTGCTCGGCCAGACGTTGATGGGCGGGAAAGCGGGCGCTCACGACCTGCACCCGGTAGTCCACGGGCCGCGCCGTTCGAATGGTCGTGTGTGCGGCCCCGCAGCCAGCGAGCATCAGCGCGCCGAGCAGCCCCCCTGTCGCAGCGGCAGACCAGCGGAAACGATGGCCCCCTATACGGTCGCGGCCCACGAGCAGATTATCGCACACGTCCCCGTTTATATAGGCCGTCCATGGGTCATGCCGGGGGCCATGCTCACGGCCCGATCGCATCGCCGGCCAGCTGGCTCACCTGCGCAGCAGCGTTCTGGGCTTCTTGGCGAGTCCGGAAGCGCTGGCCGCAGTTAGCTATGACCTGGCCATCACCACCAGATGCCTCCCAGTACCACAGGCCACCCGCTTGTCCACACCGGTACTGAACCTCGCAGGCGCGGCGCTTGAACAGACGCGCCGAGCGGTCGGCGTTCCAGTCGTTGAAGAATGACTCGGCGCCAACGGCCAGCTCTTGGCCGCCGATGACCAGACGCCAGCGATGGTTGCCGCCGTCCTCTCGGAAGAGCTCGAAGTGGGCCAGCGGGCTCAGGCGCCGGCCTGCATCTCGCGGAGACTGGCCAGGCCCGAGGCCAGCGGGCGATCGGCAGGGCCGTCCGTCAGGCTCGGGTCAGGCCAGGGCGAGAGCGGCGCAAGCAGGCGACTGCAGTGAGATGAGTGGTGCAACCTCGGCTCCCCCACGCCTGGGGCGCCCATCGTCGGGGCGCTGTGCGCCGAACTGCGAACCCGCTGCAAGGTCATAGGACGGTGATCCTCCCGGTAGGTCAGCGCTCGGTGCGGATCCCGTCCACGCCGATGCAACGTCCGGAAACCCCACTGAGACACAGGACTGTTTCTAGTCGAGGACTCTATTCTCTCCCGCGGCGGAAGGGCAAGTCAGCGTGGCGAATCGCCGAGTTTCAGGCGGCGGCCCGGACCGAGGCGCCTCTCACGGCGTCCAGTGCCAGTCTGCCCGCCTCGATCGCTGAGGCAAACGACACCTCCGCCAGGCAGCCGGGCGCCGCGACCTGGTCTCCGCACAGGAATACGCCGTCGCCGCGGTCGATCGCCGGGCGGTCCCGCCAGCTGGTGCCGGGTAGATCGAGCGCGCCGCTGCGGCCGTCCATCACCTGGCGTCGGCGCCACGTGACGCGGTCCCGCCAATCCTCGAAGCGAGGCGTCGAGCAGCCGCTCGAGCCGGTCGCGGCCGTCCTCGTCGGCTCCTCGTCGGGCTGGATCGGCATCTGGGCCTGCACGAGCTGCTCTCCGGGGGGAGCCAGCGAAGGGTCCTGAGCCGTGTAGCGCTCGAGCCAGCCCGCGGTCTCGAGGTCGGAGATCGATCCAGGGGTCGCCGCGGCGCTCGCTGATCCCGAGGTCAAGGCACAGCGTGCGGCCGCTGGGCCAGTGGAGGTTGTCGTCGCCGAGAAGCTCGCGCGCGTCGCACAGCTCCAGCGCCACTATCACGGCCGGGCCTTGCGGAACCGCATCGACCCGCTCGCCAAGTGACGATCGCCACGCCGAGCGAGCGCGCGTGGCGCTCCATCGCCTCGATCGAGCCTCGTCCAGCCGCCGATGATGAATCGGGCCGGCGGCCTCGGCGGTGAGCAGGAGTCGCTGGGTGCGCTCCCAGACGAACGCGGCCGAGAGCTCGCCCGGGTCGTGGTAGAAGGTGTAGACCCCGGCCAGCGAGGAGAGGAAGTCCGGCGGTCCGCGCGTCGCTGTGGTCGGTCGACCCACGAGCGGAAGGAGTGGTCGACGGGCGCCATCCGTCCGCGGAGGCGAAGGCCCGGGGGGATCAGGCTGAGCGGCGGGGTGCGATGGACGCCACCGTCGTAGTGGAAGCGAACCCCGGTCAGAAGCGGCCGTGCCAGCGGCGGCAGCAGGCCGCGGGTCGTCAGCCACTCCCAGAGGACGCCGCCGGTAGATCGCGTGGGGTCCGAGGTTTGCTTTGTAGTCGCCGTCCGTGCTGCGAGCGCGTCCGCCGAGTGTCTCGTGCGCCTCCAAAAGCCGCACGTTGGCGCCGTTCTCGGCGCAGGTGATGGCCGCGGTAAGGCCCGCGACCCCGCCTCCGATGACTGTGATCTCGTTCATGGCCGTCACCGTACGCCGAAAGCTGGCCTGCCGTACAGTTCCAGTTATGGGTACTTCAGAAAGGGCCAGTTGACCTGCTGGTCGAGCTCGACCGCAGCGGCGACCCGCCGATGTACGAGCAGCTCGAACACACGCTGCGTGAGGGCATCCGCGACGGGCCGGCTGGCGGCCGGCGGCGCGACTGCCCTCGAGCCGGGGCCTGGCGGCGGAGCTCGGCATCTCGCGCGGCGTCGTCACAGCGGCGTACGCGCAGCTCGCCGCCGAGGGGTATCTCGAGAGCCAGCCAGGGCGCACCCGTGCGCGTCGCGGCGGGCATGCGTGCCGCATCCGCCCCGCCCGCCGTCGCCCTCGCTGCTGGCGAAGTTCGCCTACGACTTCAGCACCGGGCCTGCCCGATCTTGCCGGGTTCCCGCGCGATCGGTGGCTGCGCTCGCTGCGGCGCGCCTGGCGCGAAAGCGCGCTGGACGCGGTCGGCTATGGCGATCCGCGCGGGGTCTCGGAGCTGCGCGAGGCGCTCGCCGAATACCTTGCCCGAGTACGCGGCGCGGCACCCGACCCCGAGCACCTGATCGTCTGCACGGGGTTTCGCCAGGGGCTCTCGCTGACGTGCCGATGGCTACGCGGCAGCGGGATCGAGGAGCGTCGCGCTCGAGGACCCGGGCTGGCACGCCCAGCGGTTGATCGTCGAGGAGGCCGGGCTACCGGTGACCCCGGTTCCGGTCGATGCCGAGGGGATCGACGTCGCGGCGCTCGGCGACAGCGGCGCCGAGGCGGTCGTGGTGACGCCGGCCCATCAGTTCCCGACCGGCGCGGTGCTGAGCGCGCGCCGCCGCGCCGAGCTGATCGAGTGGGCGGAGCGCGGCGACCGGCTGATCATCGAGGACGACTACGACGCGGAGCTGTGCCGCGAGCGGGTCGGCGTCGCTCCAGGGGCTCGCCCCCGACCGGGTCCTATACATCGGCTCGGCGAGCAAGCGGCTGACGCCGGGCATGCGGCTCGGCTGGATGCTGCCGCCGTCGTGGCTGTCGTGGGCGCTGATCTCGGCCAAGGCGATCGAGGATGCGGGCTCGGAGATCACCGGGCAGCTCGCGCTGGCCGACTTCATCGCCCGTGGCGAGCTCGAGCGCCACCTGCGCCGGATGCGCCTGCGCTACGCGCAGCGCCGCGAGCGCGCTGCTGCGCGCGCTGGCCGCGCGAGCTGCCGGACTGGCTGCCATCGTCCACCCGCGGCGGGCTGCACGTCGTGGTCGAGCTGCCCGACGAGGTCGACGAGCCCGCGACTGCTCGGCGCGGCGGCGCGCCGCGGCGTCGGGATCGAGGGGCTCTCGCTGCACAGCTACACGGGCCATGCCCACCGGGCTCGTGCTCGGCCACGGCTCGATGGCCGAGGCCGCGATCGAGCGTGGGGTGGAGCTCCTGGCGGCGGCGGTCGATTCCCACGATTTGGACTGAGAGATTAGGCGCATCTTCGCGCCGTGGGGTGGATCGGCTTCATCGGCGGCCTCCCTTCCGTGAGGCCTTTCTCTCACGCCATGACCGCCACCACCAACGCCGCCTCCATCCCGCAAGAGCGTCCGGGTCCGCAGCCGATACAGATCGCGTCACTGCAGCCCGGCGACCGCGTGGACGGGCTGTTGGCCTGTGCCCGAAAGCGACTGATCAACGCTCAACCCCGGGAAACGACCGCGCTGTTCGTAGTGCTGCGCGACTGCGAGCAACGGATCCAGGGGCATGCCTTCGCCCACGTCCTCACGCTGGCCGACCAGTTCAGCGAAGGCCAGGTAGTTCACGTCAAGGGTCGCGTGGTCACGCACAATCGGCACCGGGAGATCCGGCTCGAGCACATCGCCCGGCACGTCGGCCCGCCCGTCACCGCGTTCCTGCCAGTCGCGCGTCGGGACCTGGGCGAACTCGACGGTTTCCTCGAGCATCTGGCCCGCGAAGTCAGCCACCCCGCCTATGCCACGCTGCTCGAATCGCTCCTTGGCGACGCCGAGCTGCGCCGGGCGTGGCGCACCGCACCCTGCTCCACCGGGGGTCATCACGCCTACCTGGGCGGGCTACTCGAGCACACCGTGGCCGTAGCCTCGCTCGCCGTGGACCTCATGGCCGTGCACACACGCCTGAACCAGGACCTGCTCCTCACGGCTGCACTGGTCCATGACCTCGGCCACACCCGCGCCTTCACGTACGCGGCCGACATCCTGGAGAGCGAGGCCGGCCGGCTGCTCGGGCACATCGAGCTCGGCCTGGAGATCCTGCGTCCCCGTGTTCGGTCAGCCGGCCTGAGTGGCGCGGAGTGGCAGCCGCTGGCCCACTGCGTTCTCACACATCACGGGTGCGAGCCGCCTCGCCGGTTCGGCTGCGCAGAGGCGGTGGCCCTCGCCGGACTGGTGGCGCTTGACGAGAGCGTCAAACGCGCCTTCGAACTGGCTCGGGTGTAGGAGCTGCTGCGGACCGCCACTGCCTGGCTCAGACGCCACTCAAGGGCCGGTGGGGTCTCGCCAGATCTTCAGACGGCGTCCAGCCTGCGGGTGATCAGCCTCCCGCAGAATGCCATCGACAGCGTCGGGGAATCTGCTTTGGTCGTCGATCGAGATATGCCCAGGCTGGGCTGACACCCTGTCGAGCCAGGCTCGTATGGATGGGAACGGGGTCAGGTCAAAGCCGCCCTGTTCGGCCATATGGGTGTAGGCGTAGAGGGCGATGTCGGCGATCGTGTAGCGCTCGGCGACGAGGAAGGTGTGGATCTCGAGATGGCGCTCCATGCCTCTCAGGGCGTAGTGGCCCTGCTGATGGGCGTTGGTCATGTGCGCTTCGCTGGGAGCACTGCCGGTGAGGGCCCAGAAGCGGGCCATCGCCAAGTGGGGCTCATGGGAGTACTGCTCGAAGAACAGCCACTGCCAGACCAGCGAGCGGTGGTAGAGATGCTTGGGCAGGTAGTCGGTGCCTGTGGCCAGGTACAGGAGGATCGCGTTTGACTCGGCGATCGGCCGGCCGTCGTCGAGGACCAGCACGGGGATACGGAGGGCCGGGTTGAGGTCGATGAGGAGCCTCGGGCGCTCCGAGCGATCTATGACGTCGACCAGGCGCAGCTCGAGCGGAACGTTCAGCTGGGCGCACAGCAGGCGCACCTTGTAGCAGTTGCCCGAAAGCGGGTTGTTGTAGAGGAGCATGAAAGGGGCTTTGTAGCTAAGCCTGTGTATCAAGAAATCGATGGCTGGATCGGCGCGAGACAGATCGGGGTCTTTTGGACTCACTAACGCTGCGGTGGCCAAGATTGCCCGGCCCAGACCAGTCGAGGTTCTAGCAAAATATAGCCTCGTATAGGAAAACGCTATACCATGACATAAGTCGCTAGACTTCAGGTCGTCGATGGATCCCGTGCGCAATCCCTACTCCCCGGGCGCCGGCCGCCAGCCGGCGGCGCTGGTGGGCCGCGATGATGCCCTGGGGGCCTGGGAGACGTCGCTGCAACGCGGCCAGCTCGGTCGGACCGACCAGCCCGTGGTTCTGTACGGACTCCGTGGCGTCGGCAAGACCGTGCTGCTATCGGAGTTCCGACGGAAGGCAGCGAAGACAGGATTGGATAGTCGCGCAGATCGAGGCTGGCAGTGGTAAGTCGCTACGAGAGCTGCTGGGCGAGGCGCTCTACGCCCCGTTGTCGGATCTCGCGCGGCCCGGCGCCGGCCGGCGGCTTCTCAAGAGCCTCAAGACCGCGCTGAGCTTCAAAGCCTCCTACGACGCCACTGGCACCTGGACCTTCGGCGTCGACCTGGCCGAAGCGTCCGGTGGAGGAGCGAACACCGGCCTCCTGGAGACTGACCTCAAGAAGCTGATCAACGACCTCGCCGACGCTGCAGAAGAGGAAGGCGTCGGACTCGCGATCCTCGTCGACGAAGCGCAAGATCTGTCGTCCGAAGAACTGGCGACGCTGTGCACGATCGCCCACGCTGCGGCCCAGGACAACTGGCGTGTGCTGTTCGCCTTCGCGGGCCTTCCGAGCCTTCCGCGGATCCTGGCGGAGGCGAAGTCGTACGCTGAGCGGTTCCGGTACATGAGGATCCAGCAGCTCGACGCCGACGTGGTAGCCGAGGCGCTGACCATCCCCGCACGGCTCGAGGATGCCAATGGGATGACGACGCGATCGAGGTTGTCGTCGAGGCGTCCGGCCGGTACCCCTACTTCCTTCAGCAATTCGGCCAAGAGACGTGGAAAGTCGCCGCTGGACCCGTGATCGCACGACACGACGCTGCGCTCGGCGTTGCCCAAGGCACCAACGACCTGGACAACGGGTTCTTCCGGGTACGGTGGGATCGCGCAACCCGCGCCGAGCAGTCCTACTTACGTGCAATGGCCGTCGACGGCGACGAGGGCAGCTCATCCAGCGAGGTCGCGACCCGCCTGTCCCGAAAGCCAGCGAGTCTGGGTCCGACGCGGGCCTCGTTGATCGCCAAGGGACTCATCTACGCGCCGGAGCACGGCATCGTCGCGTTCACGGTCCCCGGAATGGCCGCGTTCATCGGCCGACAGATCGACAGCTGAGGCGTGATCTGCCGATTAGGGTGGTCGTTTCCGCCACCGCGATCACGGGCTCGACCGCAACCTACCGAAGCGCCGGTGGCCCATCGGGACTGAAGTCCTGCTGCCCCACACCGACCGTAGCCCACCCCCGGGGCCGGTCGCCCCGCTCGGTCGGATGATCGATCAACACTCCTCGAGGTTCTCGAGGTTGTCCAGCTTCGTGCTGTCCGGGTTGGTCCTGATGTACGGGCGGGCGTAGCAGTCGGGATACGGACAGACGAAGACCGGCTCGATCAGGGCCTCGTGGGAGCCGGCCCTCGTCTTCCAGGTATCGCCGCGCAGGATGCTGTCGACGACCTGCTGACAGGTGTAGTAGCGGTCATCGACGGTGCAAACTCCGGCGATGTGCTCGTGCGTTGCGTCAGTGGAGAACTCTTTGCGGACGCAGGTGACGATGTAGGTGGCTATCGGGACTCCTAGACGGTGCGGGAGAGTTTGCACATAGTAATGTGTCTATGAGCGCCACGGACTGGCCACGGCCAATCGGGAGAGCAAGCTGAGGGTCGTCCCTGGAGGCTTCCGGAGGAGCCGCCGGAGACGGGGTGACTCGGCAGCAGTTCCGTAACGGGACTTCTGGAGCACCGGGCTGGGTCAGGGCTGCTCGGTTCGTGGGTGTACCAGCCAGTCCGGGATCTCGCGACGCCACCCGTGACCACGGAGTACCGCTCGCCGTGAGCCTGCTCTGCCGCATTGTCAGCTCCGTGCCGCGGGTGGCATACAGCTGTAGTGAAGCGCGCGAGCACCAGGGGAGTGGGTCTCTACCCCGCAGTGTGGCAAGGCTTTCCATGGTTCTGGGCGGAGTGATATCCGCCGTCTTGTGGTTGTCCGTTTCCTCCGCGATGGCCGGACAGTCGCATGTGTTCGCGATGAGCTTCGGCACGCAGGGGTCGGCGGCGAATGAGGTGTCCTCGCCCCAGGGTGTCGCGGTCAACGAGGCGACCGGCGATGTGTATGTGGCCGACACGGGCAATGCTCGCATCGATGAGTTCGACAGCTCGGGGACCTTCATCCGCGCGTGGGGCTGGGGGGTAGCGGACGGTGCCTCGAGCTTTGAAACTTGCACCGCCTCCTGTCAAGCGGGCGTTTCCGGGTCGGGTGCCGGGCAGTTCGAAACACCGACCATGATCGCCGTGGACAACTCTGCCGGGCCTTCGGCCGGAGACGTGTACGTCGGCGATACAGGCGACAACCTGGTGACGAAGTTCACGGCTGCGGGTGCGATCGTGTCGAGCTGGGGCTCGGGCGGACAGCTCGACGGCTCGACCGCGAGCGGTGGCCCGTTCGGGGCGCTCGCCGGGGTCGCCGTGGACACCGGCGGAAATCTGTGGGTGTTCGACATCCACACGAACATGTTCGAGTTCGCCCAGGACGACACGTTCATTCAGCATTCGAGCGCGTTCGACGACTCGCCGGCGGCGGGGGTCGGGGTCGACAGCTCCGACAACCTGTACGCCGTCTGTACCTATTACGACTGCTCCTACCCGGAAGACGTCGAGGTGTTCAGCCCGACCAACGGCGATATCGGGACGGTCACCAACGGCAGCGTCACGTCGATCACCGGCTTGGCTGTCGACGCCTCGACAGGCGCGGTTTACGTCGACGATGCCGGCAGCGGGATTCTGAGCTACTCCTCGGCACCGTGCGGCTATAGCGGCTGCACGCCGGCCGAGTCATTCGGGTCTGGCGAGATGAGCGGTGCCGCTGGCCTGGCAGTCGACTCCGCCACCGGAGCCGTTTACGCGGCCGATTCGGGCGACCAGCGGATTGACGTGTTCGCGGCGCCCGACGTCATCACCGGTCAGGCGACGAACAGCACCACAACCGGTGCGACCCTGAACGGCACCGTCAATCCGCAGGGCACGACGATCACCACCTGCGAGTTCGAGTACGTCGACCAGGCGGACTACAACCCCGGTGCCGCCGATCCGTACAGCGCGGGTCAGACCGTGCCGTGCACAAGCACCCCTTCGGGGTCAAGCCCGGACCCGGTCAGCGCAACGATCGGCGGACTCACGCCCGGAACCCCCTACCACTTCCGGCTGGTGGCAGCCAATGCCAACGGCAGCGATCGACGGTCAGGACCGGAACGTTCACGACTCCCGGGCCGACGCTCGAGGGGACGTGGTCAACGGACGTCGGCAGCGGCGCGAGCCACGCTTCACGCCAGCCTGAACCCGAACGGCAGCGATGCCACGTATCACTTCGAGTACGGAACCAGCAGCGCGTACGGCACGAGCCTGCCGGTACCCGACGCCGACGCCGGCTCGGGCACAGCCCGGTCACGGTCAGCCAGCTGCTCACCGGGCTGGCGCGGACACCTCCTACCACTACAGGATCGTGGCGACGATCGGCCGGCACGGTTGACGGACCCGACCGCGTCTTCACCACCCAGTCCGCACCGTCCTCCGGCTCGGACAGCCTGCCCGAACGCCGCGCTGAGGACCGGCTAGTCCCGCTATCTCCCGACTGCCGGGCGTATGAGCAGGTGTCACCGGTCGACAAGAACAGCTATGACGCGGCGCTGGTCACGCAGGGCAACCTCGCGGATCTGTCCCGCGCGTCGACGGACGGCAGCAGGCTGTTCTTCGAGACGTTCGGCGACGCCTTCGCCGGTGAGCCCAGCGGCCAGAACCGACAACACCTACATGTCCCAGCGCGGGGCGGACGGGTGGTCGACCACGGGGATCAATCCGCCGATGAACCCGAGCACCGCGCTGATCGACCAGCCCTACATCCCCCTGGCGTTCACTGCCGCACTCGACCAGGGAGTCGCGGACAGCCCGGCCGGTCGCCGCTGACGCTCGACTCGGTCGCGGCGCCAAGACAACGAGTACGTGTCGAATCTGTCGGACCCGAGCAACCCGTCCTATGAGCTGGTGACGAGCGAACCGCCGCGGACGCCCCACCCGTCGGTGGACACGGCTCGAGTTCGATGGGGCGTCGACCGACCTCACGCATGTGCTGTTCTCGATCAACGACAGTCTGACCGCCGATTCGCCGTCGCTCAGTCGGACCGGCGAGCAACCTCATACGAGTGGAACGTTGCTGGCGAGCGGACAGCTGCACCTCGTCAACGTCGACCCCGCCGGTACCCCGGTTCCGGTGTGGTTCGAGTCAATATCTGGGCTGAGCCCGACCGACGTGTCGGCCGACGGGTCGACGGGTGGTGTTCGTCGGGTGCCGGTCATTTGATTCAACAGACGGAGCTGTCTGGCACAGGATCTGTTCGTCCGGGTCAATCCCACCCAACCGGCCAGCACGCTTCACGGCACGCAGTGTGTGGGGCAGCAGGCCAGTGCCTGCACGGTCCAGCTCGACGCGCCGCAGGGCGGCTCCGGCGCGGGCGGCGGCGGCGAGTTCCTGGGGGCCAGCGCGGACGGGAGCAAGGTCCTGTTCAGCGACGACGCATCCGCCGGGCTGACGACCGACACCGTTCCCGGGAGCGGCAAGAACCTCTACCTCGCTGACCTGGCGACCGGCACGCTCAGCGATCTGACCCCGGCGCCGGCCGCAGGGGTCGACGGGCTGCTCGCCATGAGCGCCGCCGGGGGCGATAGTCTACTTCGTCGCGAACGGCGCGCTGGCCGGCGGCGCAGTCGACGGGCAAGCCAAATTTGTATCTTACAAGTGGCGGCACGACGAGGTTCGTCGCCACGCTCGACCCAAGCGACAAAAGTGATTGGCAGGCAGCAACGGGCGGGGCGAGCGGGGTGCCGTACGGGCCGGTGAACGTGACGCCTGACGGCACGCACGTCGTGTTTCAGTCGGTGGCCAGCCTGACCGGCTTTGACAACACGGATGCCAACACCGGCCAGCCCGACAGCCAGGTCTACGTCTACGACGCGACGGCGAACGTGCTCCGCTGCGCCTCCTGTAACCCGACCGGGGCGCGACCCGAGGGCGCCTCGACGCTGTCGACCGAAGCGTACGGCTCGAGCGGAGTGCTGTCGTACACCCCGCGGAGCATCTCTTCCGACGGCTCCCGCGTGTTCTTCAACAGCACCGACGCGCTGACCGGTCGCGATACGAACAGTCTCGGTGGCTGTACGACGAGCGGAAGCTTCGTCCAGGTCGGACCCTGCCAGGACGTCTACGAATGGGAGGCCCAGGGGGCGGGCTCGTGTGCGAGCGCGAGCGCCGATGGCGGCTGCCTGTATCTGATCTCCAGCGGCTCCAGCGACAATGCCGCCGAGTTCCTCGATGCCAGCGCGAACGGGAATGATGTGTTCTTCGTGACGCGTGATCAGCTGGTCGGTCAGGACCAGGACCAGCTGTACGACGTGTATGACGCGCGGGTGGACGGCGGGATCGCGTCCCAGAACCCACCCCCGGGGACCTCTTGTAGCGGTGATTCTTGCCGGGGCCAGCTGGGCGGCACGCCGGCTCCGCCGACGGTGGCCACCGTGACCTTCACCGGCCCCGGGAACCAGTCGGCGCCGCCGAGGGCCCGGGTGAAAGTGCTCAACCGCACCGTGCGAGGTGCGAGGTTCGTGGTGAAGGTGATGACGTCCGGCCGCGGGCGGCTGACGGTCAGCGCCGCGGACATCCGATCTGTGCGGCGCACAGTGTCCCGCGCGGGCACCTACCGGATGCGCGTCGAGCTGACCGGTAAGGCCAGGAAGCTGCTGGTGCGCCGGCACCGCCTGAGGCTGACGCTACGGGTGAGCTACGCGCCACCAGGCGAGCGCGCCGAGACGGCGCTCGTGAAGGTGATGATCAAGCCGGCCGTACGCCACCGGACCCGCAGCGGGCGACGAGCGAGCTTCCGTAAGCAAGGGGGCGCCCGATGACCCGCCTGCCCATCCAGATGCTGACCAGATTGGCGAGACCAGACCCGAATGAGCGCCCCGCTGACTCCTGCTGGAGGCGCACCGATGGGCAGCCGGAGCTCCAGCTCGGCGCTCGTGTGGATGCGCGTGATCGCGGCGCGAGGCCGGCTCGGACTCGCCACGGTGGCAGCCGGTGGTCTCTTGCTGGTTGCCGCCCCCGCGGCTCAGGGCGCGGTAATCCACCACTACATGTGCCAGATCACCGGAACGACGCCCGGGTCGGCGACCGAGTGCCACACGGGCGGCAGCGCCGTCCCGGGCGGCTTTGTAACTCCGAACGGGATGACCGTCAGTGGCGGCGATCTGTGGGTTACCGATAAGGGCAACGAGGTCGTGGACAAGTTCGATGCGAGCGGCGCGTTCGCCTCGCAGATCGCAACCGGAGCCAGCGGGGGCTACCTCGGGTCCATCGCGGTGAACAACTCGACCCAGGACATGTACGTGACCGGCTCGAATGATGTCTACGTGTTCGACAACACCGGTGCGCGCGTGGCTGACTGGAACGGCTCGACCGCCCCGACGGGGAGCTTCACCGGTCCCTTCGTGGCCGTCGATAACTCCAGCGGCCCCGACGCGGGTGACGTCTACGTCGGCGACTCAGACCGAAATATCCTTGAGAGACTCGATCCGACCGGGAACCCGGCGCCGTTCACGGGCTCGGCGCCGTACATCTCAGGAGCTGAGATAACCGGCACCCCAAGCGAGCCGTTCCGATTCACGGGTGGTGATGGGCAGGCGCTGATCACAGTCGACGCCAGCGGCAACATCTACGTCCCCGACACTGTTGCCAACGGAA
>CAVUTV010000005.1:0-113601 GCA_963744525.1 uncultured Solirubrobacterales bacterium
CCGCGATGTAGTCGCCGAACGCAGTCGCCGAGGCCGCCCCCACGAAGATGCAGCCGGCCCGCGTCACCTGGTCTGCGAGCTGCTCAGCTTTGGGCCCGAGCAGCTCGAGGTGCTCGGGCGCGAACACCTCGATCAGCTCCAGAGCGTCGGATTCGTGTCCCAGGTCGACGACCCAGGCAACGGCGCCGGTGTCCGGGGCGGCAGCGAGCGTGGCCTCCAGCGTGTCCAGGAGCTCAGGAGCGGGTGAGGCGACGGCCACGAGCGTGCCGGGACCGTGCTCGGCCTGGGCCAGGAGGTCCAGGCCGATCGGCCCGGGGTCCTGCTCGGGGTCGGCGATCACCAGCAGGTCGCTCGGGCCGGCGAACATGTCGATCCCGATCTGGCCCGATAGCTGGCGCTTGGCCTCCTGCACGTACAGGTTGCCCGGACCGACGATCACATCGACCGGGTTCACGGTCTCGGTGCCGTAGGCCAGCGCGGCCACAGCCTGGGCGCCCCCCATCCGGTAGACCTCGTCGACGCCGGTCAGCCGGCAGGCCGCCAGCACCGCCGGGTGCGCGTCCCCGCTCGGGCCCGGAGGCGTGCACACGGCCACCTGCCTTACGCCGGCCGCCCGGGCGGTCACCGCCCCCATCACCACGGTGCTCGGATACGGAGCCCGGCCACCCGGCACGTAGACCGCCGCCCGGTGCACAGGGGCCTCGCGGAGGATCACGTCGTGATCGGGGAACTCGACCGCCCGGTCCTCGATGACGCTGGCCTGGGCCACCCGGCCGACGTTGGCGATCGTCTGCTCCAGGCCCTCCCTGAGCTCCGGGGTCAGCTGCCGCATGGCGGCCTCGAGCTCCTGGTCTGAGACGCGCAGTGGCGCCGGCGCGGCGCCGCGGGTGTCGAATTCACGGGTCAACGCCTCGACGGCAGCGTCGCCCTCCCGGTTGACTCGCTCCAGGATCGCCTGGACGGTCGCGGAGACCGAGGCGGGGGCCGGAATCGATTCCCGCAGGCGCCGGGCCGCCGCGCCGGGACCGTCCCCGGCGGACAGGCGCTCAACGCGCATCGATCCGCTCCAGGAGGCGGTCGATCTCCCGGGCCTTGAGCTTGTCGGCCACCGGGTTGGCGATCAGGCGGGCGGTGCACACAGTGATCTCCTCCCGGATCACCAGATGGTTCTCGCGCAGGGTGGTCCCGGTGGCGGTCAGGTCGACGATCGCCTCGGCCAGGCCGGTCAGCGGCGCCAGCTCCACCGACCCCTTGACCTCCACGATCTCAGCCTGGCGGCCCGTGGCCTGGAAGTGCTCGGAGGCCACGCGGGGGTATTTGGTCGCCACGCGGACGACGCCCAGGTGGCGCAGGGCATCCTGCACCGGGTCCTCGCCCTCGGTGGTGGCCACCACCATCGTGCAGCGTCCGAAGCCGAGGTCGCGGAGCTCGTAGACCTCGCGCTCGGCCTGCTCCAGCAGCACGTCCTTGCCCGTGATCCCAAGATCGGCTGCGCCGGCTTCGACGTAGGTGGGCACGTCTGAGGGGCGCATCGTGATGATCCCGGGGTGATCGAACAGCAGCTTGCGGTCGTTCTCCCGCACCTCGGTCGTGTCGAGCCCGATCTCGTCCAGCAGATCCAGCGTGTCCTCGAGCAGGGCGCCACGCGGAACGGCGATGCGCAGATCAGGCACGACGCTGCTCCGCATTGAGCGCGATATGCACTCGCTCGACATTGAGCGCAAAGCCGACGGCGGGCAGCGGGCGACCGAAGTGGCCCAGCAGCTCGTCGTAGCGGCCGCCGTTGCCGATCGGGACGCCGTGGGCCGGGTCATAGACCTGGAACACGGCCCCGGTGTAGTAGTCGAGGCTGCGGACCAGCCCGAAGTCGAAGATCACCCGGTCGGCGGTGCGCTCCGGCAGCCGGCTGAGCACCTCGCGCATGCCGGTCCCGGCGCTCTGGAGCGGGCCACTGAGCCCCTCCAGGACCTCCGGGCCGCCCCGGATCCGGGGTACGCGGAGGAGGAGCTCCTGATCGGCGTCGCTCAATTTCAGGCGGCCGAGCTCACGCTCGACACCGACGAAGTCCCCGGCCACCAGCTCATCCAGGATCAGCTCCCGCGTGGCGGCGGGCACGCCGACCGCCTCCAGCAGCGCCGGGTAGAGCGAGACGTCGCCCAGCCCGACCCGGAAGCTGTCCAGCCCCGCGGCCTGCAGGGCGTCGCACAGCACGCGTCAGCACCTCGGCGGTCCCCTGCGGCGCCGGCTCCCCGATCAGCTCCACGCCGGCCTGGAGGAACTCCCGTGACTGGCCGCGCTGGGGACGGACCGTCCGGTAGGCGTGCGCCACATAGGAGAAGCGCAGGGGCGGCTCGGCATTGGCGTATCGGGTGGCCACCAGCCTGGCGATCGGCACGGTCATGTCCGTGCGGAGCATCAGCACCGTCCCGTGCTCGTCGAACATCCGGTAGGCGGGATGCGGGGAGTCTCCGTCGCGCTCGTAGGTGCGCTCGTATTCGAGCGCAGGCGTGTACACCTCGCCGTAGCCGGCCGCCTCGAACACTGCTCTGAGGCGGTCGGTCATCGCCCGCAGCTCCCGCATCTCGTCGGGCAGCACGTCGCGGGTTCCGCTGGGGATCCGGTCAGCCATTCCCCGTAGGGAATCAGACCGGGGCCCAAGGCCTACTCGATGCGGGCGGTGTCCTCGACCCGGGTGATCCGGGCCCCGAGGTCCGTGAGCCGCTCGTCGATGCGCTCGTACCCGCGATCGATGTGGCGCACGTTGCCGATCTCGGTCACGCCCTCGGCACACAGGGCGGCGATCAGCATCGCCATCCCGGCGCGGATGTCAGGCGAATCGACGCGCTCGCCCCGCAGCCGGCGGGGGCCGACGACGATCGCCCGGTGCGGATCGCAGATCGTGATCGCGGCCCCCATCAGCGACAGCTTGTCCGTGAACAGGAGGCGGTTCTCGAACATCCACTCGTGGATGATCACCGACCCGGCCGACTGGGTGGCCAGGGCGATGGCGATGCTGGTCAGGTCGGCGGGGAAGGCCGGCCAAGGGCCGTCCTGGACCTTGGGGGTCTGGTCCCCGGCGTCGTTGCGGACCACCAGTTCCTGGCCGCCGGGAACGATCACGTCGGCTCCCTGGAGCTCGCTGCGCAGGCCCAGGCGGTCGAACACCAGCCGGATCATGCGCAGATCCTCGGGCACGGTGTCCTTGACGATCAGCTCGCCGCCGGTGACGCCGGCCAGCGCCATGAACGAGCCGATCTCGATGTGGTCCGGGCGCGACGGTATGCGTGCAGCCGCGCAGCGCTCCGGTGCCGTGGACCGTCATCACGTTGGAGCCGATGCCGTCGATCGGCGCCCCCATCGCCACCAGCATGCGGGCCAGGTCCTGGACGTGGGGCTCGGAGGCGGCGTTGCGGATCACCGTCGGTGCCGCGGGTCAGAGCGGCGGCCATCAGCGCGTTCTCGGTCGCCATCACCGACGGCTCGTCCATCAGGAAGTCACAGGGTTTGAGGCCCAGCGGCGGTGCGGTGAGCTCGAGGTCGCGGCCGGGGCGTGACGGTGGCGCCCAGCGCTCGGAACGCGTCCAGGTGGGGATCCAGGCGGCGGCGGCCGATCACATCGCCGCCGGGAGGCGGCATGCGGGCGCGTGCCGAAGCGGGCCAGCAGCGGACCGGCGAGCAGGAACGACGCCCGGATCCGCTCCGACAGGTCGCGGTCGACGTCGGTGCCGTATGATCTCGGAGGCGTCGACGGAGACCTCGCTGTGGCCGATCCAGCTGACCTGGCGCCGAGGCTGTCCAGCAGGTCGAGCATCGTCTCGACGTCGCTGATCCGCGGCACGTTGCGCAGGATCACCTCGTCGTCGGTGAGCAGGCACGCGGCCAGGATCGGCAGCGCCGCCGTTCTTGTTTCCGGCGGGAACGATCGTGCCAGACAGGGGCACGCCGCCTTCGATTACGAACTTCTCCATGGCTGGTTGGGTTCCTCGGGGGCGTGGTCGGGGTGCTCGTCAGGGTAGCCGGTGTCTGGCGTCCGGAGGCTCCTGAGGGGCGGGACGCCGGCTGGGCTAATGTGGCAGCCATGCCAGTGAGAATTTCGCGTCAGCAGGCCTGGGACCTTCTCTGCGAATGGACCGAGTCAGAGTCCCTGCGGCGCCACATGCTGGCCGTCGAGGCGGCGATGCGCGCCTACGCCCCCCGCTTTGACGGCGACGTGGAGCTGTGGGGTCTCACCGGCCTTTTGCATGACCTCGACTACGAGCGCTATCCGGATCTCGACACCGGCCATCCGCGGTTGGCGATGGCGGAGCTGACCCGTCTCGGCTATCCCGACGAGCTGGTCCGGGCCGTGGCCTCACACGCCGACTTCATGGGCGTCCCCCGGGACACGCCGATGAAGAAGACGCTGTTTGCCGTGGACGAGCTGTCGGGCTTCATCCTGGCCTGCGCCTACGTCCGGCCCGAGGGACTGCACGGAATGACGCCGAAGTCGGTCAAGAAGAAGATGAAGCAGCCGAGCTTCGCCGCCGCCGTCGGGCGCGACGAGCTGCGGGAGGGCGCCGCCGAGCTGGGCGTCGACTTCGACGAGCATGTGGAGATCGTGATCGCCGCGCTGGCCGCGCGCAGTGACGAGCTGCTGCCGGCGGCGGCCGGCGGACGCGAGTAACCCGCCGCTTCTAGCTGCAGCTGCGGGCCTGACGGCCTTTGGTGCCCTGTGGCGCAGGAACGGTGCTGAACCGGCGCCGGCGCCACAGGTTGTGGCGCCGGCGACCAGCTCAAATGGTGCTGCGCGTTGCTACGTGCAGCTTCCGTTCGTCCTGAACATCTGCGGCGATTCGGCGCCCGAGCCGACGAATCTCAGGGCTCCCAGCACGGGGTCGTGGAGGACGAGCTTGCCCTTCAGCTGTCCCGTTGTGCCCCCGCTAGGCAGCCTGTGGTAGCGGTGTACTTCAGCCCGCCGGTGAGCAGCGGACTCAACGATCCGACGTGCGCCGAACTCAGATTCGACTTGAACGAGAACAGGCTGCTCCCGAAGAAGGCATCGGTCATGTTGCCCTTCACGCTCTTGTTTACGTTGTCCTGGGCCCCCATGTCGAGGCTGCGCTTGCCCTTGGTCTCATAGGCGCTGATGTACCGCTTGAACTTGTCGAAGCTGGCACTGAGCCCGACAGTTGTCGGCGGCGTGCCGCCGCCACCGCAGGAGGTGGGGGTGTCATACCGCTGGAACTCCGCAGACGCCGCGTGAATCACGAGCTTTCCGAACGCCTTGGTGTGGATCGCCATGGTCAGCGTGCCGGTGCCCTTGACCTTTCGCTGATGGCCCTGGCTGGGGCATCCGCTGCCTCCCGGGATCTTCTTGAGGCTGCCGGCGTGGCCGAACTTCAACTTGCCGTGAAACGCCCTACCCCACCTCAGCACCAGCGTCCCTGCGCCGAGTTTGCTCGTGGCCGTGCACTTGGCGGCGTGGTTCCCACCGTCGTAGTAGTAGTGCCCCAGCGTGTAACGGCGCTTCGATTTCACGACGCTCACGCTCGCGAAATCCGTGGATTGGTTACAGCTGCTGCTGATCGTCACCTTGAAACCATGTTTGGCTGTCACCGGGCCGATCGTCAGGTACGGCGGCACCGAAGTCGCCGCGGCACTGCTGATCGGCAGCGCCAAGCACGCCAAGCCGACCAGGATTCCTCCAGCCCGCCACCGGCGAGCAATCAAACCTGCCATTTGAGTCTCCTCTCTGCGACCCCGCACCCAGGCCCCCCAGGAGCGTCGCATCAACACTGTGAGCCCGCCAGAGTATGGCCACGCCCGGTGGAAATGGGATTTTCTTCTGAGTGGCACGACAGAACGTCACCTCAACGTCCACTTGACTAAGCCTTTTCTCCGTTACCCCCAGGCGCACACACCCCCCGCCGGGGGCGCACTCTGGGAAGGTTTCTGGCCTATGCGGCCACTTTCTTTCCCAGAGTGGGCGCTCAGGCTCGATTCGCTGGCTGCGCCCAGCGGCGGCGGGTCCCGCGGTTGGCCCGCTAACTTCTGAGCCATGGCCTCGGCGATTGACATCGTGGTGCTGGACGGGGACGAAACCGGCCAGGAGCTGCTCGAGCAATCCCTTCGGGTGCTGGATGGCGACCTCCTCGGGCTGGAGGTGGCCCTGACGCACTTCGACCTCTCGCTGGAGCACCGCAGGGCCACCGCCAACAAGGTCGTGCACGAGTGCGCGGAGGCGATGCGCGAGGCGGGACTGGGTCTGAAGGCCGCCACGATCACGCCCGAGGGCAGCGATGACGTCGGATCCCCCAACCGGATCGTCCGGGAGGGGATCGGCGGCAAGGTGATCATCCGCACCGGCCGCCGCCTCCCCGGGGTGGCCCCGATCGCGGGGGTGCACTATCCGATCTCGGTTGTGCGGATGGCCGTCGAGGACGCCTACGGTGCCGAGCAGTGGAGGGAGGGTGACCCTGGCGCCCCGGACGAGGTGGCCTTCCGCAAGGAGCGCATCACCCGCTCCACCTGCCGGGCCGTGGCCGAGTATGCCTTCCGCACCGCCGCCAGCATGGGCGCGCGGGTATACGGCGGTCCGAAGTGGACGGTCTCGCCGATCTACGAGGGCATGCTCAAGGAGGAGATGGACGCCGCGGCCGAGCGCCATCCGGACATCGACTACATGCCGGTGCTGATCGACGCCACGTATGCCGGCCTGCTATCCGGCGCCACCGACCGCACCCTGGTGATCCCGGCCCTGAATCGCGACGGGGACTGCCTGTCGGACCTGGTCCTTCCCATGTTCGGGTCGATCGCCGGGGCTGAATCGGTCCTCCTGGCGTTTGACGCCGAGTACCGGACCACCTGCGCCATGGCCGAGGCACCGCACGGAACGGCACCAGCCCTACAGGGCAAGGACCTGGCCGATCCTCTGGCGATGATCCTGGCCTGCGGGGCGGTCATGCATTACGCCGCCGAACGTCACGGGCCGGCGGCCGAGCGGGCGTCCAGAGCGATCTACGAGTCCGCGCTGGAGACCGTCGCCTCGGGCATCAAGACGCCCGACCTCGGCGGCGGCGCCGGGACGACGGAATTCACCACCGCCGTGGTGGAGCGGATCGCGACGAAGATCGACGTCTGGTCCTCACTCGGTCCCGCCGTCTGAACCCCGGCCATACGGGCCTTTCCCGGGCTTGCAACGAGACTTGCAGTTTCAGGGCCGTTCCGTCCGGCCCGGGGATTACGCTTACGAACATATGTTCCAGTCATCAGCTAGCCGCCTGCGCTCCTGGTGGAGCGCCGCCACCGAGGACATTCTCGGGGCAGATGCTATACGACGACGTGCGGCCCGTCGACTTCCATCGCACCCACCCCCACCGGCGTCCGTTACGCCGGACGATCTCGCGCCGGCCAGGGGCCGTGGCGCCGCGTCCGGCCCATTGCCTGTCGCCGGTCCGGGCGCAGCGTGAGGCCGTTCAGGCCTTGCAGCCGCGGTAAGCCGCCGGAGCCGCGGTAAGCCGCCGGTCGAGAGCGCAGACCTCGGGATCGGCTTTCGCCGGCCCCGGATCTGTGAAGCGCGAAACGGCGGGGTTAAACCACGCGAGCCGCCCGCCCGGAGGCGAACGGCTGCGCTACGTCTACTACATAAAAACCGGCGGCGACCTACTCTCCCAGGCCCTTGCGGGCCAAGTACCATCGGCGCTGAGGGGCTTAACTGCTCTGTTCGGAATGGGAAGAGGTGTTTCCCCCTCGCCATAGCCACCGGAAACCGGTGGAGACCGAGCACCGGCGCAGTTACACGCCGACCCTCGCGGGCCTTCAAAACTACACAGTGCCAATGCAACGGATATCAAATATCCGTCAAGCCCTCGACCCATTAGTACCAGTCTCCTACGAGTGTTACCACTCTTCCAGATCTGGCCTATCAACCTGGTGGTCTACCAGGGGTCTTACTCCCTCAAGGGGATGGGAGAGCTCATCTCGAGGCCGGCTTCCCGCTTAGATGCTTTCAGCGGTTATCCGATCCGCACGTAGCTAACCTGCGGTGCCCTTGGCAGGACAACAGATACACCAGAGGTGCGTTCATCCCGGTCCTCTCGTACTAGGGACGAATCCTCTCAACTCTCCAACGCCCACGGCAGATAGGGACCGAACTGTCTCACGACGTTCTGAACCCAGCTCGCGTACCGCTTTAATGGGCGAACAGCCCAACCCTTGGGACCTACTTCAGCCCCAGGATGCGACGAGCCGACATCGAGGTGCCAAACCGGGCCGTCGATGTGGACTCTTGGGCCCGATAAGCCTGTTATCCCCGGAGTACCTTTTGTCCGTTGAGCGACGGCGCTTCCACTTGCTACCGCCGGATCACTAAGGCCTACTTTCGTACCTGCTCGACCTGTCGGTCTCGCAGTCAAGCTCCCTTACTGCCTTTACACTCTACGCACGATTTCCGACCGTGCTGAGGGAACCTTTGCGCGCCTCCGTTACATTTTGGGAGGCGACCGCCCCAGTCAAACTACCCACCTGTCACTGTCCAGCGCCCGGATTCACGGCGCACTGTTAGAGATCCAATACATCAAGGGTGGTATCTCAAGGTTGGCTCCACGCCAGCCGCAGCCGGTGCTTCCAAGCCTCCCACCTATCCTGAGCGAGATGCATCGAACCCCAATACCAAGTTGTAGTAAAGGTTCACGGGGTCTTTCCGTCTAGCCGCGGGTACTCGGCATCTTCACCGAGACTGCAATTTCACCGAGCCCCTCGTTGAGACAGCGTTCAAGTCGTTACGCCATTCGTGCAGGTCGGAACTTACCCGACAAGGAATTTCGCTACCTTAGGACCGTTATAGTTACGGCCGCCGTTTACCGGGGCTTAGTTTCGGTGCTTCGGGTTACCCCTAACACCTCCACGTAACCTTCCGGCACCGGGCAGGCGTCAGCCCCTATACGTCGTCTTACGACTTAGCAGAGACCTGTGTTTTTGGTAAACAGTCGCTTGAACCTATTCACTGCGGCCCTCTCGGGCTCCACTCGCGAGGAGCTTCACCCTACTGGGGCGCCCCTTATCCCGAAGTTACGGGGCGATTTTGCCGAGTTCCTTAACGAGGGTTATCTCGATCACCTTAGTGTTCTCCACTTGCCCACCTGTGTCGGTTTTGGTACAGGCACGCGCTTCCTCCCTAGAGGCTTTTCTTGGAGGCATGGCATCCGGGACTCGCCGGCTTAGAGCCAGCTGGCATCGCACCTCAGGTTATGCGGCTCCGGATTTACCTAGAGCCACCCCTACATGCTTACCCCAGGGCAACCATCGCCTGGGATCCCATAGCCTTCCTCGTCCCCCCATCGGTCAAACGGAAGCGACGTGGTACGGGAATATCAACCCGTTGGCCATCGACTACGCCTTTCGGCCTCGCCTTAGGTCCTGACTAACCCTGAGCAGACGAACTTTACTCAGGAAACCTTGGGCAATCGGCGGAGGGGATTCTCACCCCTCTTTCGTTACTCATGCCGGCATTCTCACTTCCGCAGCCTCCACGGCTGGCTTACGCCGCCGCTTCACTGGCGCCGGAACGCTCTCCTACCGCGTGATCTCCGAAGATCACCACCCGCAGCTTCGGTGACTAGCTTGAGCCCCGTTACATTGTCCGCGCTCGAACACTTGACCAGTGAGCTGTTACGCACTCTTTCAAGGGTGGCTGCCTCTAAGCCAACCTCCTGGTTGTCTGTGCATTCGAACATCGTTTACCACTTAGCTAGTACTTAGGGACCTTAGCTGGCGGTCTGGGCTGTTTCCCTCTTGACGCTGAAGTTTATCCCCCAGCAACTGACTCCCGGAGTAACCGTGACGGTCTTCGGAGTTTGCCTGAAGTCGGTAACCTGGTAGGGCCCCTAGTCCAAACAGTGCTCTACGGCCGCCACGGAATTTATCCGAGGCTATACCTAAATATATTTCGGAGAGAACCAGATATCACTGAGCTTGATTAGCCTTTCACTCCGACCCACAGGTCATCCGCCCAGTTTTCAACCTAGGTCGGTTCGGTCCTCCACGAGGTCTTACCCCCGCTTCAACCTGCCCATGGGTAGCTCGCTCAGCTTCGGGTCTACCGCCTACGACTATGTCGCCCTATTCGGACTCGCTTTCGCTACGGCTCCGCTCATCGCTTAACCTTGCCGCAGACGAGTAACTCGCCGGCTCGTTATGCAAAAAGCACGCGGTCACGGCACGAAGCCGCTCCCACCGCTTGTAGGCACGTGGTTTCAGGTACTATTTCACTCCCCTTCCGGGGTACTTTTCACCTTTCCCTCACGGTACTAGTCCGCTATCGGTCACCAAGGAGTACTTAGCCTTGGAGGGTGGTCCCCCCAGTTTCAGTCCGCGTTTCACGGGTGCGGACTTACTCAGGAACACCTGCGGAAGATCCATGCGATTTCGTCTACGGGACGATTGCCCTCTGTGGTGCGCGGTTCCACACGCTTCGACTATCACATGATTTTGTAACTTCCGCCGAGTCGGTCACAACCCGGACCAGGTGCCCTACAACCCCCGACGCGCAACGCGTGACCGCTTACACGCGCCGGGTTTGGGCTGATCCCCTTTCGCTCGCCACTACTCAGGGAGTCTCGGTTGATTTCCTTTCCTCGGGGTACTGAGATGTTTCACTTCCCCCGCTTGTCTTCGCCGCGCCTATGTGTTCAGCGCGGGATAACGCCGCATTACCGGCGCTGGGTTTCCCCATTCGGGCATCCGCGGGTCACTGGCTATTCAGCGCCTCACCGCGGCTTATCGCAGCCGTTCACGCCCTTCATCGACTCTTGGTGCCAAGGCATCCACCATGTGCCCTTACTATCTTGACGGTGATCTTTTGGGAAGAGCCTTGCGGCTCTGCCCGGTGATACCCGTTTCATTGGCTACTGTGCAGTTTTCAAGGTCCGCGAAGAGGCGAGCACGCGCATCGTCCGGGACTCTCGGTCCGCGAGCCGCCGGCGTGCGCGCCGGTCTCTCAAAACTCAACAGCATGCGGCCGCGCCCGACGCCCGAGGGCACCGTCGTGCGGCCTGCCAGGCCCGGTCGACATATCTAGTGGCCGAACGCGCTCGAGGAGGCGCGGCGGCAACGCCGAAGCCCCAGAGCTCAATCGACCGCCGGCGGTATCCCGGGCGACTTCGGTGCCCTTAAGAGGGCTCCCTAGAAAGGAGGTGATCCAGCCGCAGCTTCCGCTACGGCTACCTTGTTACGACTTCACCCCAGTCACGAGCCCCACCTTCGACGGCTCCCTCCCAAAAGGGTTAGGCCACCGGCTTCGGGTGTTACTCACTCCCATGGTGTGACGGGCGGTGTGTACAAGGCCCGGGAACGTATTCACCGCGGCAGTGCTGATCCGCGATTACTAGCAACTCCGCCTTCATGCAGGCGAGTTTCAGCCTGCAATCCGAACCGAGACGCGCTTTAAGGGATTCGCTCCACCTCGCGGTATCGCAGCCCTCTGTACGCGCCAATGTAGCACGTGTGTAGCCCTGGACATAAGGGGCATGATGACTTGACGTCATCCCCACCTTCCTCCGGTTTGTCACCGGCAGTCTCGCATGAGTCCCCAACTAAATGCTGGCAACATGCGACGGGGGTTGCGCTCGTTGCGGGACTTAACCCAACATCTCACGACACGAGCTGACGACAGCCATGCACCACCTGTGATCCTGCCCCGAAGGGAGACCGTGTTTCCACGGCTGTCAGGAACATGTCAAGCCCAGGTAAGGTTCTTCGCGTTGCGTCGAATTAAACCACATGCTCCGCTGCTTGTGCGGGCCCCCGTCAATTCCTTTGAGTTTTAGCCTTGCGGCCGTACTCCCCAGGCGGGGCACTTAATGCGTTAGCGTCGGCACGGAGGGAGTCGACACCCCCCACACCTAGTGCCCATCGTTTACAGCGTGGACTACCAGGGTATCTAATCCTGTTTGCTCCCCACGCTTTCGCGTCTCAGCGTCAGTACCGTCCCAGCGAGCTGCCTTCGCCATTGGTGTTCCTCCTGATATCTGCGCATTTCACCGCTACACCAGGAATTCCACTCGCCTCTTCCGGACTCTAGCTCGACAGTTTCCACCGGCATTCCAGGGTTGAGCCCTGGACTTTCACAGCGGACTTACCAAGCCGCCTACACGCTCTTTACGCCCAATGATTCCGGACAACGCTTGCCCCCTACGTATTACCGCGGCTGCTGGCACGTAGTTAGCCGGGGCTTCTTCTGAAGGTACCGTCACTCCAGCCGGCTATTCACCGGCGAAGCTTCGTCCCAACTGAAAGGGGTTTACAACCCGAAGGCCTTCTTCCCCCACGCGGCGTTGCTGCGTCACGCTTTCGCGCATTGCGCAAGATTCCCCACTGCTGCCTCCCGTAGGAGTCTGGGCCGTGTCTCAGTCCCAGTGTGGCTGATCGTCCTCTCAGACCAGCTACCCATCGTAGCCTTGGTGAGCCGTTACCTCACCAACAAGCTAATGGGCCGCGGGCCCATCCCGATGCGGAGGCCGAAGCTTCCTTTCCCCAGCGGCCTTATGGCCGGAGGGCACATTCGGTATTAGCCCGAGTTTCCTCGGGTTGTCCCAATCATCGGGGCAGGTTACCCACGTGTTACTCACCCGTTCGCGGCTTTGCCCCAGGCCGAAGCCTGGTTCGTCGCTCCACTTGCATGTGTTAGGCACGCCGCCAGCGTTCGTCCTGAGCCAGGATCAAACTCTCCGTGAAGAACTGCTACGGCGAGTCGTCAGAATACACCCGCCGATCACAAAGAGTCGTCGAATGTGTCCGCACCTGCGTGGCGGGTCAAACCCTGGGCCTGTCCCTGGTGGGATCAGACCCTTGCGCCCACACGACCGGGAGGCCTGCCGATGTACACGAGGAGCTCCGGGGCGCAAGACGGGGTCAATCTTGGCACCGCCGTCCGATCGGCCCACGAAGGGACCGGTCGAGCGACGGCGTCGAACCTGGACACACACTCGACCGAGGGTCGGTCGAAGGGTGCGCATGCTGTTGAGTTTTCAAAGACCGTCGCACCTCTTCGGGAAGGGGATTCCTTCTCAGGGGCGCGTCCGGGACCGACTCCGGTCTCCGGAGCGGACCGATGAGTATAGCGCCGATCGCAGCTCGCAGCGCACCGGCTCACGAAGTCTGTCGCGACCATGACGGCTGCGAGGGCACGCGTAGCGCACGCATGCCTCGGCCGGGTCGCGGCTCAGGACAGGACCTGGACGGTCACGGTCCGGCTCCGCGGCCGGTCGTCGAAGTCGATCAGGACGATCTGCTGCCAGGTCCCGAGCGCCAGCCGCCCGTCGACCAGCGGGATCGTCTCGGACGGGCCGATCAGCGCCGCGCGCAGGTGGGCGTGGGCGTTGGTGTCGTGGTTGAGGCGGTTGTGCTCGTAGTCGCCCGCGGCGGGATCAGCCGGTCGAGCAGCGCCTGCAGGTCGCTGACGCCGCCGGGCTCGTACTCCATCGTCGTGACCGCGACGGTCGAGCCGGTCGGCGAACACCGTCACCAGCCCGCGGTCGACGCTCCGGCGGTGCGCGACCACGCTGCGCCACGCCGTCGGTGAGGTCGACGATCTGCCCCGTTGCCCGGGCGTGTCCATCCGCAGAAGCCGCCGTGGACGGCCACGGCGCTCACGGTCACCCGCACGCGCGCGAAGCGGCGCTTGCCGAGCTGGAGCACCTTGCCGTCGACCGCCGCGGCCGGAGATCGAGCGCTCCGGCCGTCGACCGGCTCGCCGTCGAGCCGGACGCCGCCCTGGGCCAGGCCGCGGCGCGCCTCCGAGGTCGAGATCCCGAACGCCCGCGCCAGCAGCGCCGGCAGGTGGACGCTGCCGTCGCCGTCGCCGGCCACTCGACCTCGGCACGTCCTCCGGCAGCTCGCGCCGACGTGCACGCGGTCGAACGCCTCCTCGGCCGCCGCGCGGCCGCGTCGCCGTGGAAGCGCTCGACCAACGCGCGCGCCAGCGCCCGCTTGGCGTCGCGCGGGGGAAGCCCGTCGGGTCGCGGTCGGTGCCGAGCAGCAGCGAGTACCAGCGCGAGCGACGCGTCCGGGATGCTCATCGTCTTGCCGTACATCTCCTCCGGCGGCTCGGTGACCCCGATGTAGTTGCCGAGCGACTTCGACATCTTGCGCTCGCCGTCGGTGCCGGTCAGCAGCGGCATCGTCAGGACCACCTGCTCGGGCTGCCCGTAGGCGCGCTGGATGTCGCGCCCGAGCAGCAGGTTGAACTTCTGGTCGGTGCCCCCGAGCTCGACGTCGGCGCGGACCGCGACCGAGTCGTAGCCCTGGAGCAGCGGGTACAGCAGCTCGAGCATCGAGATCGGCGTCGCGCGCCGCCGAAGCGCTTGGCGAAGTCGTCGCGCTCGAGCAGCTGCGCGACCGTGGTCGTGCGCAGCGAGCGCGGAACAGGTCGCTCCATCGACATGTCGAGCCACTCGCTGTTGAAGCGCACCTCGAGCGCGGTCCGGGTCGAGCACCTTGAGCGCCTGCTCCTGGAAGGTCGGCGCGTTGGCGTCGATCTCCGCCGGTCGAGCACCGGGCGGGTGCTCGAGCGGCCGCTCGGGTCCCCGACGCGCGCCGTGTAGTCGCCGATGATCAGCACGACCGTGTGGCCGAGGTCCTGGAACTCGCGGAGCTTCTGCAGCACGACCGTGATGCCCGAGGTGGATGTCCGGCGCGGTCGGGTCGATCCCGAGCTTGACGCGCAGCGGCCGGCCCAGCGGCGAGCTTGCGCTCGAGCTCGCCCTCCGGCAGGCAGTCGACGGCGTTGCGGGCCAGCCAGGCGGCCGCCTCGGCGGGCGTCGCGACGTCTGGGGCCGTGCTGAACTCATCGCTGGGGGCGGCGTACGCCTCCCGCGGGCGCACTGGAATCCCGGCCGGCAATGCTAGACTCTCGCGCCCCGGACAGGACGCTTCTGCTCCGTCGCCGTCCGGGCGAGCTCGCCTTCGATGACGAGCAGGCCGTCGCAACGCCCTGCACACGGACCGCTACCGGCGGCGAGCTGCATCCGATCGCATGAGCGATCGACGCACCGACATCCTCGACGCGAGCGCACGCCGCAGGCCCCGGCTCCAGTCTCGCTCGCCCCGCGCAGGCGCCGCCGGCGGCATCGATCGCGACCCCGTCCGGCGACGGCGCTGCGACCGCCCGCGCGCCGGGTGCGCAAGCTCCGGCTGCTGCTCGATCCTGGCCGCGTTCGCGGTCGCTGGCGTTCATCTCGACGGTGTTCGGGATGATGATGGCGGTCGCCTCCGACCTCCCCCAGCTCGAGAACCAGGCCCAGTATCAGCACGAGCGTCGAACTCTTACCTGTACGACGACCAGGCAGCCGATCGGGCATCTTCGCGCCGCCCGACCACGACGGTGCTCGACAACTGCGAACCAGATCTCGCCCGACGATGGACCACGCGATCGTCGCGGTCGAGGACAAGCGCTTCTGGACCGACCCGGGCGTCGACATCCGCGGCATCGCTCGCGCGTTCATCTCCGACGTCACCGGCGGCGCCACCCAGGGCGCCTCGACGATCGCCGAGCAGTTCGTCAAGAACGCGCTGGCCGAGCAGGACAACCGCACGATCCTCGAGAAGCTGCGCGAGGCGGCGCTCGCGTTCCAGCTCACGCACCAGTGGAAGCAAGCCGAAGATCCTCACCGAGTACCTGAACTCGATCTACTTCGGCAACGGCGCCTACGGCGTCGAGTCGGCGGCGCGCGTGTACTTCGGCAAGGCGCACGGCTACGACCCGCCAACGCCCGGCAGCGAGCCGCCCGGCGCGTGCGGTGACCCGACGTCCGGGACCCAGTCGCCGCGAGTGCGCCACGGTGCTCGAGCCCTGGGAGGCGGCGCTGCTCGCCGGGATGGTCGCCAACCCGAGCGCGTTCGACCCGATCGCGCACCCGCAGGCCGGCCTAGGGCGGCGCGACCTGGTGCTCAGGGACATGTTCGAGCAGCGCTACATCACCCGCGCGCAGTACGAGCAGGGCATCGGCGCAGCCGCTGCCCGACGGCCGCACGACCTCCAGCAGCCCCAGGAGCCGGCCG
Organism: uncultured Solirubrobacterales bacterium; assembly: GCA_963744525.1. Classification (GTDB taxonomy): domain Bacteria; phylum Actinomycetota; class Thermoleophilia; order Solirubrobacterales; family Solirubrobacteraceae; genus Palsa-465. The sequence goes on from CAVUTV010000005.1 coordinate 16,036, forward strand.
CGGCCCCGTACTTCACGAGCTGGCTGCGGCCGCAGATCATCGCACGCGCTGGGACGCGACGGGCGTCCCGCCCAGCAGGTCGCCGCAGTACCGCGCCTACTACGGCGGCCTGAAGATCCGGACGACGCATCGACCTGCAGATCCAGGCAGGCGGCCCAGCAGGCGGTCGACGCCGAATTCCCGCCGGCTCCGGGCGGGCCGACCGCGTCGCCTGGTGGCGATCGACAACAAGACCGGCGAGGTCCGGGCGATGGTCGGCGGCCCGTGGTCGACGGCAGAGGACTTCGCAGATGCCCGTTCAACCTGGCCACCGAGGGCCACCGCCAGCCCGGCTCGGCGTTCAAGCCGTTCACGCTGGCCGTGGCGCTGCGAGCGGCAAGTACGGCCCGACTCGGTGATCGACTCGGCGCCGCTCAGAACATCATCGTCCCGCAACCGCGGCGGGCAAGGAGCATTTCATCGTCCACAACTTCGGCAACACGTACTCGGGCCCGATCCCCTGCCGAGGCGACGGCGATCTCCGACAACAGCGTGTTCGCGCAGGTCGGGCATGAACGTCGGCACCAGCACGGATCAAGCCAGCATGGCGCGGAGCGATGGGGATCCGCACCCCGATCTCCACCAACCCCGCGATGATCCTCGGCGGGCTGAAGATCGGCGTCTCGCCGCTCGACATGGCGCACGCCTACGAGACGTTCGCGACCGGCGGCCTGAAGGTCTACAACCCCGAGCTCGGCGACGCCGGCGAGCGGGCCGACGGGATCCGCTCGATCCACTGCCCGCGTCTGCGACGCAGCCACGTCATGGTCGACCAGCCCGACTGAACAAGCGCGTCATCCCGGCCGAGCGTCGCCGCCGACCGATGCACGACGATGCTCGAGGGCGTCGGTGCAGCCCGGCGGCACCGGCGCCGCGGCCGCGATCCCGGGCGTGACGTCGCCGGCAAGACGGGCACCACCACCAACTACGGCGACGCCTGGTTCGTGGGCTGGACGCCGCAGCTGACGACCGCCGTCTGGGTCGGCTATCCCGAACAAGGCTGGTCCCGATGACCACCGCTCTACAACGGCGCCCCGGTCGAGGGCGGCACCTTCCCGGCGATCATCTGGCACAACTTCATGGTCGCAGGCGCTGCAGATCCTGGCCAGCGAGCAGCCGGCGGCGGACCTCGACGCTGACCACCAGCGACGCCCGACCGGCTCGTCGGCCCCGACCGGTCAGCAGCACACCCGCCACGCCGACGCCGGCGCCCACGGCCTCCACGCCGGCGGCCGGTCACCACCACTCCGGCGGCGGCCGCGTCACGCCGGCGACCACCCCGGCAGCACCCAAGGTGGCGACCGGCGGCGGAACGGGTGGGGCGGCACGGGCGGCGGAACCGGCGGCGGAGGCGGCACCGGCGACGGCACCGCCGTGCGCGGCGGTGCCGGCACCGGTGGCGCCGCGGCGGGCGGCTGGAACCTGGCGGACGGCGGTGGCCGCGCGGCGTAGCGGCGGCGCGGCTCCGGCGGCGCCGAGTTCCGCGGGCGGCGCGCCGGCACCGGCCGGCTCGACCGCCGCGCGCGCGCACGGCACGCGACACGAACCGGCTGCCGGTGACACAGAACCGCCACGGCAGCTCGACCGCCTTGGTGATCCCGATCCGCCGATCGACGCGCACCGGCGGGTCGCGCCACCCGGCGGGCCGGCCGAGATCACGACCGGACCGCGGGCCAGATCAGCGCCGTTGTCTGAGAGCGCGATGCCCAGCGCCTGGGTCAGCTTGCCCGGACCCGAGCAGAGGCTGCGCAGCCGTGCCGGATCGGCATGCCCCGGCGCGCGGCCATCAGCCTCGATGCCCTCGACGCGGCTCGAGCGCCCGGATCAGGACGGCGGCGCCGACGCCCGTCGGCTCGCAGACGGCGTTGAGCATCGCGTGGACGCCGTAGGAGCGGTACACGTACGCCCGGCCAGGCGGGCCGAACAGCGTCTCGGTCCGCGGCGTCAGGCCGACGAACGCGTGGCAGGCCGGCTCGGAGTCGTGGTAGGCCTCGGTCTCGACGATCACCCCTGAGCTGCCGGCGTGGCTGACGACGCAACCGACCAGATCGCGCGCCACCTCCACCACCGGGCGGTCGTAGAACGCGGCTGGGAGACCGGTCCCGGCCTCGGGCTCATCGCCCGGAGCTGGCCGCCGCCAGAGCCTCCTGAGCTTGGCCGATCTGCCGCTTGACCCGCGCCAGGCTGGTGCCACCCGCCGAGACCTTCGCCTCGAGCCACGCCGTTGCTCGCAGCAGCTCGTAGAACTCCTCGTCGAGCAGCGGCGACTGGCTCGGCGCAGCTCCTCCAGGCTCAGCTGGGACAGCGTCTTGCCCTCGCTCGAGCGCCCGCCTCACCAGCCCGGCGACGACGCCGTGGGCCTCGCGGAACGGCAGGCCGCGCTTGACGAGCAGGTCGGCGACGTCGGTGGCGGCCAGGAACTCATCCTCCGCCGCGGCGGCCAGCCGCTCGCGGTCGAAAGCGAATCGAGCCCAGCATCCCGGTGGCCGCCGCCAGGCACAGCTCCAGCGTGTCGACGGCGTCGAACAGGTGCTCCTTGTCCTCCTGCATGTCCTTGTTGTAGGTCAGCGGCAGCCCGTGCAGAACGCCGTGCAGAGCCGGCGAGATGCGAGGCGACCCGGGGAGCCTTGGCGCGCAGCAGCTCGGCGGCGTCGGGATTCTTCTTCTGGGGCATGATCGACGAGCCGGACGCCCAGGCGTCCGAGACCTCGCAGAACCCGAACTCCTCGCTGGACCACAGCACGATCTCGGCCCCCAGCCGCGACAGGTGGGTGGCGCAGGTGGCGGCTGCAGCCAGGTAATCGAGCACGAAGTCGCGGTTCGAGACGGCGTCGATCGAGTTCTCGGCGACCGCCGGCGAAGCCCAGAGCTCGAGGCGACCTGGTCGCGGTCGGTGTCGAAGTTGACGCCGGCCAGCGCTCCGGCGCCAAGCGGCAGCGCCGCGGTCCCGTGCAGCACACCGCGGAAGCGCTCGGCGGTCGCGCAGCAGCATCCACGCGTAGGCGAGCAGGTGGTGACTGAGGTACACCGGCTGGGCCCGCTGCAGGTGGGTGTAGCCGGGCATCGGCCAGTCGAGGTGGCGCTCGGCCTGTCCGATCAGCGTCTCGGCCAGCTCCAGCGCCGCTCGCCTCGGCGCTCAGCGTCGCCTCGCGCACGAACATCGCCATGTCGGTGGCGACCTGGTCGTTGCGCGAGCGCGCGGTGTGCAGCCGGCCGCCGGCCCGTCCGGCGAGCTCGGTCACCCGGCGCTCGATCGCCATGTGGATGTCCTCGTCGCCGTCGGCGAACGGGAACGTCCCGTCTCGAGCTCGGCCTCGACCTGTCCAAGGGCCTGCTCGAGCGCGTCGCGCTCGCTCGGACGATGATCCCCTGCGCGGCCAGCATCGCCGCGTGCGCCTGCGACTGGCGCACGTCGACGGGGCCAGCCGGCGGTCGAAGGCCAGCGAATCGTTCAGCCGCCGGAAGGCGGCGTCCTGGGGGCTCGGTGAACCGGGACAATGCCCGGCATTATGGACCGCTCAGCGCCCGAGCACGTCGCGCAGCGCGCTCGGCCACCCGGGCCACCTGTCCCTCGGTCATCTCCGGGAAGAACGGCAGCGCCAGCGAGCGCTCGGCCACGTCCTCGCAGACCGGGAATCGCCCCGGCCGGTGACCGAAGGTCTCCCGGTAGTAACTCATCAGGTGAACGGCCGGGAAGTACGGCTTGCTGGGGATGTGCCGCGCGGCCAGCTCCCGAATCACGGTCGTCGCGCTGAACTCCCGGAGGCAGCTGGACCACGAACACGAACCAGCCCCGCCGGCCCTGTCCGCGCTCGTCGCAGGGCAACCCGAGGCCCTCCACGCCGGCGAGCGCCTCCCGGTACAGCGAGGCCGCGCGGGCCCGCCCGGCCAGCAGGTCATCCAGCCGCTCGAGCTGAGCCAGTCCCAGCGCGCAGGCAATGTCGCGTCAGGCGGTAGTTGAAGCCGAGCCGGTCGTGATCGAGCCAGTCCATGTTGGGCGAGCGACCCTGGTTGCGCTCGGAATCGATCCGCGGACTTGATGGCCGGATCCGCGCCCGTGACCACGCCCCCCTCCCCCGTGGTCAGCTGCTTGTTGGCATAGAACCCGAACACGGCCAGATGGCCGCGCGCGCCCACCTCCCCCCCGTCCTCGTAGCGAGCACCGAGCGCCTCGCAGGCGTCCTCCACGATCGGCAATGCCAGGCGCTCCAGGGCGGACATGTCCGCCGGATAGCCGAACACATGCACGGGCAACAGCGCCTGCGTGCGGTCCGTCACGGCGGCCGCCGCCGCGTCCGGATCCAGATTCAGCGTGACCGGATCGATGTCGGCGAACACCGGGCGCGCCCGCTCGTAGATCGCCACATTGGCGCTGGCCACGAACGAGAACGGAGACGTGATCACCTCGCCCCCGGGCTCCACGCCGACCGCCCGCAGCGCCAGATGCAGACCGGCGGTGCCCGACGACACCGCGCTGGCCCAGCCGGCACCCAGCCGCGCGGCGAACGCCACGCTCAAACTCCTTCAGGCGCGGGCCCAGCGAGAGCTGGCCGGAGCGGAGCACGGCCAGCACCCGCTCCTCCTCCCGGGCGCCCAGGACCGGGCGGGCCAGGGGGATGTCACCGTCCTCGCCTGCGGTCACTGCGACCGCGCCGTATCCGGGTTGGCCCCAGGTCGCCGCGCGGTGCCCTGCATGCCGTACTCCAGCGAGTCCACGAGCGCTTCCCAGGAGGCTTCGATGACGTTCTCCGAGACCCCGATCGAGCCCCACACGCCCGCACCGTCGGAGGCATCGAGCAGGACCCGGGTGACCGCGCCCGTCCCCTTGGTCTCGTCCAGGATCCGGACCTTGAAGTTGACCAGATCGATGTCGGCCAGATGCGGGATGGATCTCCACCAGGGCGTCGCGCAGGGCCCGGTCGAGGGCGTTCACCGGGCCGTTTCCCTCCGCCGTTCGCACGTAGCGCTCACCATCGACCCAGATCTTGATCGTCGCCTCGGTCTCGACCCGGCCATCGGCCCGCTTCTCCACGATCGCCCGCCAGGACTCGAGCCGGAACAGCGGCTCGTATTCACCGGTCTCCTTGCGCAGCAGCAGCTCGAAGGACCCGTCCGCCGCCTCGAAGTGGTAGCCATGGTGCTCGAGCTCCTTGACGCGCTCGACCACCTGGGCGGCCTGTCCGTCGTCCAGGTCGATCCCGGCGTCGGCGGCACGGCGTCAGGACGGTTCCCTTGCCCGGATAGCTCCGAGACCAGCACCTCGCGAGCGTTGCCGACCACAGCAGGATCGATGTGCTCGAACGTGGCCGGGTCGGCGGCCACTCCGGCCACGTGCATCCCGCCCTTGTGGGCAAACGCGTTGCGCCCCACGTAGGGCTGGTCCGGGTCGGGGGTGAAGTTGAGCAGCTCGTCGAAGAAGTGCGCCGTCTCGGTCAGAGAAGCGAGTTGCTCGTCGCTCACGCACCGGTGCCCGAGCTTCAGCTGGAGGTTGGGAACGATCGTGACCAGGTTGGCGTTGCCGCACCGCTCTCCGTACCCATTCATCGTTCCCTGCACGTGGGTCGCGCCCTCCGCCACCCCGGCCAGGGTGCAGGCGACGCCGCAGCCGGCGTCGTCGTGGCAGTGGATCCCGACCGCAGCGTCCTCCGCTGCCAGTTCCCGCACGACCGCCGCCATCGCCGCCGCGATCTGGCCGGGCAGCGTCCCGCCGTTGGTGTCACAGCAGGTGACCGTCTCGCGCGCCGGCCTGTGCGGCCGCGCGCAGACACTGCAGCGCGTACTCCGCGTCGTCGGCGAACCCGTCGAAGAAATGCTCGGCGTCGTAGATCACCCGCTTGCCCTGCGCCGTCAGGAAGGCGACGGACTCGGAGATCATCCGCAGGTTCTCCTCGCGGTCGACCTTGACCACCTTCTCCAGGTGCAGGCTCCAGGTCTTGCCGACCAGCGTGCAGACGGGCGCAAAGCAGTCGGCCAGGATGCGCAGCGCCGGATCGTCGTCGGCCGCCACGTCGCGCCGCCGGGTCATGCCGAAGGCGGCGATCTCGGCCTGCTGAAACGCTCTCGGCCCCGAGCAGCCGGAACAGCTCCAGCTCCTTGGGGTTGGAGCTGGGGAAGCCGGCCTCGATCAGGTCGATGCCCAGCTCGTCGAGGCGGTGCGCGACGCGCACCTTCTCGTGCGCGGACAGCGACATGCCCTCGCCCTGCATGCCGTCGCGCAGGGTCGTGTCGTACAGCTCGATCCGGCTCATCCGGTCCCGCAGCTCAGGCGCCGCCGGCCGGCGGCGCGGTGGCAGAGGCGACCGCCGTGGAGGCGGCGCAGGCTGTCGACCACGTCGAGCCAGTCCAGGTAGCGCGGATCGCGGCCGTGCAGCGCGTCCTCGAACACGCGCTGAAGCTCCTGGGTGATCGGGCCCGGCCGCCCGGTGCCGACCGCGTGGTCGTCGACCTCGCGCACGGGCACGAGCTCGGCGGCGGTCCCGGACAGGAACACCTCATCGGCCAGGTACAGCTCGGCGCGAGCCAGGTCACGTTCGACCACCTCGTAGCCGAGGTCGCGGGCGATCTGGATGATCGAGCGGCGGCAGATGCCGTCGAGGATCCCGGCCGTCTGCGGCGGCGTCAGGATCACGCCGTCCCGGACGACGATAGATGTTCTCGCCGCTGCCCTCGCACACGAACCCGCGCGGGTCCAGCAGGATCGCCTCCTGGTATCCCGCCTTGGTCGCCTCGATCTTGGCCAGAACGCTGTTCAGGTACTGGCCGGAGGCCTTGGCGTGCCGGGATCAGGGAATCGTGGGAAATCCGCCGCCAGCTGGCGACCTTGGCGCGGATGCCCTGGGTCTTGCCCTCCTCGCCGAGGTACGCGCCCCACGGCCACACGGCGATCGCCACGTCGACCGGCGCCTCCAGCGGGTTCAGCCCCATCTGACCGTAGCCGCGGAACACGATCGGCCGGATGTAGCACTCGCGCAGGCCGTTGGCGCCGAGATCAGCTCATGGGTGGCCGCGCGCAGCTCCTCCAGCGTGTAAGGGCATCGGCATGTAGTACAGCTCGGCCGACTTGGCACAGACGGTCGAGGTGATCGCGGTGCCGGAAGATCGCCGGACCATGCTCGGTCTCATATGCGCGCTCGCCCTCGAACACCCCGTGCCGTAGTGCAGCCCGTGGGTCAAGTACGTGGACCTTCGCGTCCTCCCAGGCAACGAGCTCGCCGTTGTGCCAGATGAGGTCCGCTTGTTCCACGCGCTGCTCCTAGTGTGGTTTGACTGACTGGATACAGGTGCCTGAGCACCGCCTGGGTGGCTTCACGCGTGTCCGCGCTGCCCCCCAGGTCCGGCGTGCGCAGGCCCTCCGCCAGCGCCCGATCGACGGCCGATTCTATCGCCGCCGCCTGTCCCTCCCAAGTCGAACCCGTGGCGCAGCATCAGCGCCGCCGACAGGAACATGGCCAGAGGGTTCGCGGCGCCGGTCCCGGCGATGTCGGGCGCCGAGCCGTGTACCGGCTCGAACAGCCCGGGCTCGCCCGCGTCGCCGAGCGAGGCGCTGGGCAGCATCCCGATCGAGCCGGTGAGCATCGCGGCCTCGTCGCTGAGGATGTCCCCGAACATGTTCTCGGTGACGATCACGTCGAAGTGCGCGCGGGTGCGGCGACCAGCTGCATCGCCGCGTTGTCGACGAGGAGGTGCTCGAGCTCGACGTCGGGAAATTCTTGCGCGTGCACCTCGCGCACCACCTCGCCGCCACAGGCGGCTGGTCTCCAGCACGTTGGCCTTGTCGACGCTCGTCACCCGCGACCGCGCGGCGCCGAAGGCGACGCGAGCGATGCGCTGGATCTCCTCGCGCGTGTACACGCAGGCATCGGAGCCGCGGTCTTCGGTGCGCGTCTTCTCGCCGAAGTAGATCCCGCCGGTGAGCTCGCGCACCACCAGCAGGTCCGTGCCGTCGATGACCTCGCGCTTGAGCGGGCTGGCGTCGTACAGCGCCGGCAGCGGCCGGACCGGGCGCAGGTTGGCGAACAGCCCGAGCCCCTTGCGCAGGCCGAGCAGGCCCTGCTCGGGGCGGGGCTTGGCTGGGTCGGTCGTGTCCCACTTCGGGCCGCCGACCGCCGCCAGCAGCACCGCGTCAGCGCGCCGGCAGGCCTCGAGCGTCTCATCGGTCAGCGCGGTGCCGTGGGCGTCGATCGAAGCGCCTCCGAACAGGTGCTCCTCGTACTCGAGCTCGGCGCCGACGGCGTCGAGGACCTCGACAGCGCGGGACAGATGATCTCCGGGCCGATCCCGTCGCCCGGCAGCAGGATGACTTTCTTGGACACGGCCGCCACGGTAGAGCACAGGGGTGCCCGGGGGCGCCCCGGCGAGACCCGTTGAGGAGGCTAGGCCTCCACCTCGGAAGGCTCACGCGTGTTCAGCGCCGGGCCCGGGCTCGACGAAGCGGGCTTACGGCTCAAATGCGACGGCCACCAGTTCCAGCGACCCGAGCAGCATCACGGTCGAGGGCACGAGCAGCGTGCGGACGAGGAACGTGTCCATCAGGATTCCGGCCGCCAGGCCGAAGCCGATCGCCCGCAGCTGGCTCGCCTCCCGACCCGCCGCCGCCGACGATCGCGAACACGGCGAACGTTCCCGCCGAGGATGACCCCGGCCGAGGTGACGGTCGATCCGGTGCGGCTGATCGCCTTGACCACCGCTTCGCGCAGGGGCAGGTGCGCGCGCCTCCTCACGGATCCGCGTCATCACCAGGATGTTGTAGTCCTCGCCCAGCGCGAGCAGGAAGATGAACATCAGGAACGGCAGGATGAAGCTGATTCCGCCCTGACCCCCGAGGTCGATGAACACGATCGTGGCGACACCCGAGCGCGGCCAGGTAGGAGAGCGCGACGCTGGCGATCAGGTACAGCGGCGCCACCAGGCTGCGCAGGACGAGCGCCAGCAGGAGCCCGATGGCGATGATCGCGATCGGCACGACCACAGCCAGGTCGTGGTTGGCGGTGTGGTTGATGTCGTACACGGCCGCCGCCTCGCCGGCGACGCCCCAGTCGCGGGCGCCCGAATGCGTGCGCTGCCTCGCTGCAGCACGGCGCGGATCGTGGGGCGTCGCGTTCATCGCCGCCGTCGAGCTCTGCCCCCCGGCGTTCAGCGTCGCCTCGAACTGGATCGACCCGCCCGTCCGCGGAGACGAACGCCGCCGTCCGCGCGGTAGGCGTTGTACACCGCCGGCGGCATTCGCAGGGCCGCGGGCTCGACGCAGCGGCAGCCGTCTGAGGCGGGCCCAGCCGCGTGTACAGCCGTGTGCAGCTCGGACGGCGTCAGCGCCGTGCCGTTCGGGTTCGAGCGGACCGGCCAGCTGCGTGAACCGCCCGATGAGCGCAGCGTTCTGGTCGGCCGTCCGGAGCCGCTGCGGGCTCGCTCCAGACCGGCTCGCGAGTAGGCGAGGACCAGGTTGGCCGGATTGTTGGAGGTCTGCGGGAAGTGCTTGGCCAGCGCGGTGTTGCCGGCCGCCGCATCCGAGCCCTTCGGCGCGTTCTGGGCGCCGCCGAAGCCGCCCGCCTTGTAGCCCAGCGCGCCCGCGGCCAGCGCGAGGAACACCAGCACGCCGACCAAGAGCGTCGCGTCCCGGGTGCTGGACGAGCCGTGCCGGCGACCGTGCCCCAGACGCCCTCCCGCTGAGTTCCCGGGCACGATCTTGGAGGGCCAGAACGCGCGCGCGGCCGAGGATCGCCAGCAGCGCCGGCAGCAGGGTCAGACCGATCAGCAGCATCACCGCCACGCCGACGGCGAGCGGCATGCCCAGGTCGTGGTAGAGGCCGAAGCTCGCCAGCAGCAGCGTCAGCAGGGCGAGGATCACCGTGCCCGCCGAAGCCGGTGATCGACTCGCCGACGCGCAGCAGCGCGTGCTCGCACGGCCTGCGTGCGGTTCAGTGCCCGTCGCGCAGCTCCTCGCGGACGCGGAAGACCAGGAACAAGCCGTAGTCGGTGCCGGCGCCGAGCAGCAGCACGATCAGCAGGATCTCGCGTGATCGAGGAGATCTTCAGTCCGGCCGAGCCCAGTCCGCCGATCAGCCGCTCGGAGATCGACCAGGGCCAGGCGCGCTCGGGCAGCAGCGTGACGAGCGCCGCGCGGGAACGGAGCGGAACACGATCAGCAGCAGCACGATGATGAACAGGAGCGAGAACGCTGCACCTGGCCGCCGGCCTTGTTCGACGCAGCCTGGTTGGCCACCAGCGTGGCCGACCTGGCCGGCCAGATGCAGCTGCAGGCCGGGTGGAGGATTGGCCTGTTCGAAGCTTTCCTCCAGCGCCGTCGATGACCGGCTTGTCCTTGGTGATGTCGTTGGCGCTGAAGTTTGCCCGCACCCGGATAACCGCGGCCTGTCCGTCCGCCGAGACGCCGGTGAGCTGGGCGGACTCCACCGTGTGAACACCCTTGGCCAGAGCCGTCTCGCGCTGCAGGGCGGCCAGGTCGGCAGCCGTCAGCTGTCCCGAGCGCGTGGCGATGATCGTGATGTCCGCCACTCGCCCGTTGGCCCCGCCGCCCAGGATCGGCGTGGCCAGATTCGCGGCCTTCGAGCTCGGCGCATTGGCAGGCAGGAACGCGCTGTTGTTGTCGTTGACCTGACTGGCCAGCGACGGCAGCGCGACGCTCGTGATCACCGCGGCGGCGAGCCAGAAGACGACGATCGGCCCACCGGAACCGCACGACGAATCGGCCGAGCGCGAGGTAGACGGCATCGACCGACAGGGTTCCGCGCACCTGGCCGATGGTAGCGACGCGGCTCTCCCAACCGGCTCTCGGCCGGGAGTCGCGGATCCCCCAGAGTCAGACCCAGAACCGACCGTCCCCGGCAGATTCAAGCCGGAGGTCGCCCGCGGCCGATAAGAGTCCAGTGGACGCTCCCGCGCCGCTCTACCCCCTGCCCGGCCTTCCGGACGGCCTCGCCGCGATCCCGAGCGAGCGGCTGATCGAGCTGATCCAGCTGGCACCGATCGGTCTGGTGCTTCTGGACGCCCGGAACGACGACGGATTCCGGGTGTTCAGCGCGGGTCTGGCCTCACTGTTGGGCTACTCCCACGAGGAGTTCCTGAGCACCCGGCTGCGCACGCTGCGCCACCCCGACGACGAGGGCGTGCAGGAGCTGCTGGAGGCGATTCGCGCCGGCCACCGTGACCACTTCCAGGTCGAATGCCGCTACCAGCATCGCGAGGGGCACTACGTGTGGCTGCTGGTCAGCGCCGCCATGCTCCGGGATCCCGACGGTGACGCCCGCTACGTGCTGGGTCATCTGGCGGACATCAGCCACGGCAAGCGGATGGCCGAGCAGGTGCGCCGTTTCGGACAGCTCCAGAGCACTCTGACCAGCAACCTCCTCGCCACCACGGTGGCGCTGATCGACGCCGACATGCGCGTCCTGGCCGTCGACGGCGAGGGCGAGCGGATGCTGACTCACCGGTCGGCGCTGGGACAGCGTTTGCCTGAGGCCGAGCACCTGGCCCCCGAGCAGCGGGCACGGTTGGTTCGTCATCTCAAGCTGGCGCTGGCCGGCCAGCATCAGGACTTCAAGGCTGAGGAGCACGGTCGCGCCTTCCACACGACGATCTCGCCCCTCCTCGACGAGCACGCCAAGCCTTATGCCGCGGTGCTCGTCTCCCGGGACGTCACCGTCGAGCACCGGGCCGTCCATCAGCTCCGGCAGCTGGCCCGCTTCGACAGCTTGACCGAACTGCCCAACCGCACCGCCTTCCGGGAGCGCCTGGCCGAGCTTCTGGACGTGGCTCCTCTGGACGAGATCCCCGCCCTGATCTTCCTGGATATCGACAACTTCAAATCGGTCAACGACTCGCTCGGCCACGACGCCGGTGACGAGCTCCTGCGGATCGTGGCCCAGCGCCTGCGGGAATGCGTGCGCGGGAGCGATGAGGTGTTTCACCTCTCCGGCGATGAGTTCACGGTGCTGCTGTCGGCCAGCCTCGATGCCGACGCCACGGCCGCCGTGGCTCAGCGGATCCTGGACCGGATCGCCGCTCCGGTGATCATTGCCAAGCACGAGTTGTTCCCCAGCGCTTCGCTCGGAATCGCGCGGGCGTGCGATGCCGCCCGGGACGGGCAGGAGCTGCTCAAGGCGGCTGACATGGCCATGTATGCCGCCAAGCGCGAGGGACGCAATACGTTTCGCTTCTTCCAGCCCGCGATGGCAGCAGACGCCGAACAGCGTCTGCGCCTGTCCTCCGATCTGCACCGCGCGATCGAGCGCGGCGAGCTGGAGCTGCACTACCTGCCGCAGCTGCGTCTGTCCGACGAGCAATTCGTCTCGGTCGAGGCGCTGGTGCGCTGGCGCCACCCGGAGCGCGGGTTGCTGGGGCCGGCGGAGTTCGTGCCCGTGGCCGAGGAGACCGGGCTGATCGTCCCGATCGGCGCCTGGGTCCTGGAAACGGCCTGCCGGCAGCTGGCCAGGTGGCGCGCCAACGGGCACCCGGATCTGCGGGTCGCCGTCAACGTCGCGGCCGCCCAGCTGGAAAGCGCCGAGCTCGTCGGCACGGTGGCGCGAAGTCTCGCGGACAGCGGCCTGCCCGCAGGCGCGCTGGAGCTCGAGATCACCGAGAGCGCCCTGATGGACGCCGACAGGGTCGAGCCGGTGCTCCGCTCCCTCAAGCGTCTGGGAATCGGCCTGGCCATCGATGACTTCGGGACCGGCTACTCATCGCTCGGCCGCCTGCACGCGCTCCCGATCGACATGCTCAAGATAGATCGCGCGTTCGTCACCGATCTGGCGTACTCCAGCGACGCCGCCGCTCTAGTGCGAACGATCATCGCCCTGGCCGACAGCCTGGGGATCCCCACGCTCGCCGAGGGCGTGGAGACGGTCGAGCAGCGCGACCACCTCATCGCCGCGGGCTGCGAGATGGCGGCCGGGTGGCTGTGGAGCCGGGCCGTCCACCCGGACGAGCTGTGCCTGGATCCACCGAATCTCGGGTCGCCTCGTCACCGGATCGGCGGCGTCATACGACTTCCGGCTCACTCCGAGGGATCACCCTTCGGATGCTCGCCGGAAGTCGCCTGACTTGCCGCCCGGCACCGAGTCTCCGCCGACCTTCGGTGGATCCAGGCTCAGCTTCAGCCTGGGCGCCGGCCAGCCATGTTCAGGCGCACGTAGTCCAGCACGAGCGGCTCGTCCGACCGGGCCAGCACGGCGTCGATGAACTCTTCGTGGCGCTCGGCGGGCAGCCGATCCAGGTGGCGGACCAGACAGACGGTGTGCACGAACGGCGCCGGATCGTCCGCGGCGTCGCCGGCGTGGCTCCAGCCACGTCTCGACATCGGTGAATCCGGCCCGCTCGCAGCCGCTCGGCGGTCTCCGCGCGCGTCCGCGTAGTTCCAGGGTCCCTGCCAGCCGACGAAGTACGGCGCGAACGGCTCCTCGGCGGCGACCTCGTCGGCCAGCGCGGCGGAAGCGATCGATGTTGCCGCGGCCGCCGCACTGGGCGACCAGCCTCCCGCCTGGCTTCAGCGCCCGGTGCAGCGCCGCGAACAGAGCGTCGTGGTCCTTGATCCAGTGGAACGTGGCGTTGGAGAAGACGACGTCGACCGGCTCGGGGAGCTCGAGCTCGACCAGGTCCTGGCACAGGACGTCGCCCGGTCGCCCAGCGCCGCCGCGCGCGTGCTCGGCCATCGACGGCGCCACGTCGACGCCGTAGACGCGCCCGCGCGGGACCCGATCGCGACCAGCTCCGCGGTGACCCGGCCCGAGCCGCAGCCGGCGTCGAGAACCACCTCGTCGCCGTCGCAGCGGCAGCCGCTCCAGCTGCTCGAGCGCCCAGCGCGAACTGAGGGTCGGAGACGCGGTCGTAGGTCGCCGGCGTCCCAGTCGCGGCGCGTGCCAGGCTGCGTCACAGCGCGGTCGTCACCGGCCCGGGACGCTCACGCTCGCGCTCGTACGGCGTCGATCGCGTCCGTCCTGCGGCAGCGTCAGCCCGATGTCGTCGAGCCCGTTCAGCAGCCGGTGCTTGATCTCGGGGTCGATCTCGAACGCCGCCGACCCTCCCGGCCAGCGGACCTCCTGCTGCGCGCAGGTCCACCTGGCCTCGCCCGCCTGCGGCGATCGCCCGGCACGCCTCGACGGAGCAGCTCCACGGGCAGCAGCCCGATCTTCGTGCAGTTGGAGCGGAAGATGTCGGCGAAGCTCGGCGCGATGATCGCCTGGAAGCCGTAGTCCTCCAGCGCCCAGGGCGCGTGCTCGCGGCTCGAGCCGCAGCCGAAGTTGCGCCCCGCGACCAGGACGGGTTCTCGGGCAGCTCCCAGCCCGGCTCCTTGGCCCAGTCGTAGAACAGGAACTCCCCGAAGCCCGTCCGCTCGACCCGCTTGAGGAACTGCTTGGGGATGATCTGGTCGGTGTCGATGTCGTCCCGGTCCAGGACCGACACCTGCCCCGTGATCGTCTCGATCGCCTTCATCCGCCGCCCTCCGCGCTCGCGGATGTCCACGAAGTGGCCCTCGATGGCCGCCGCGGCGGCCATCTGCGGGGAGACCAGGTGCGAGCGGGCGCCCCGTCCCTGGCGGCCCTCGAAGTTGCGGTTCGAGGTCGAGGCCACCCGCTCTCCGGGCGCGGCGATATCGGGGTTCATGCCCAGGCACATCGAGCAGCCGGCGCCGCGCCAGTCAAAGCCCGGCCGCCCGGAAGACGTCGTCGAGGCCCTCGCGCTCGGCCTGCGCCTTGACCTGGGCCGACCCCGGCACCACCATCGCGTAGACGCCGTCGGCGACCTGGCGGCCCGGACCACCTCCGCGGCGGCGCGCAGGTCGCCGATCCGGGAGTTCGTGCAGGAGCCGATGAACACACGGTCGAGCTGGATCTCCTCGATCGGCGTCCCGGCCTCGAGCCCCATGTAGTGCAGCGCGCGCTCGTCCTGCTCGGAACCGCGGCTCCGGGACCGCGTCGGTCACCGCCGACGACCATCCCGGGGTTGGTCCCCCAGGTCACCATCGGGCTGATCGCGGAGGCGTCGATCGACGACCTCGCGGTCGAACGTCGCACCCGTCGTCGGTGAACAGCTCGCGCCACTCCTCCGGGACCTCGTCCGGGGCCGCCCGGACGCCCGATCACCCACTCGAACGTGGTCTCGTCAGGCGCGATCATCCCGGCCCGGCCGCCGGCCTCGATCGTCATGTTGCAGACGGTCATCCGGCCCTCCATCGACAGCGCCTCGATCGCCGGACCGGCGTACTCGACGACGTGGCCCACCGCGCCGGCCACGCCGATCTGGCCGATCGTGGCCAGGATCAGGTCCTTGGCCGTGACGCCGAAGCCCGAGCTCGCCCTCGTAGCGGATCCGCATCGACTTCGGCTTGGACTGGACCAGGCACTGGGTGGCCAGCACATGCTCGACCTCGCTCGTCCCGATCCCGAAGGCCAGCGCGCCGAAAGCCCCATGCGTGGCCGTGTGGCAGTCGCCGCAGACGATCGTCATGCCCGGCTGGGTCACCCCCAGCTCGGGTCCGATCACGTGGACGATCCCCTGCTGCGTCTGAGCCCAGCGAGTACAGCGGGACTCCGAACTCCGCGCAGTTGCGCTCGAGCGTCTGCGACCTGGACGCGGGAGAGCTCGTCGCGGATCCGAGCGGCCGCCGGCGTCCCGTCGGTGGGGACGTTGTGGTCGGCGGTGGCCAGCGTGCGGTCGGGCCGGCGCACCGGCGGCCAGCCAGCCGCAGGCCGTCGAAGGCCTGCGGGCTCGTGACCTCGTGGACCAGGTGCAGGTCGATGTACAGCAGGCCGGGCGCCACCTCGTGGCGCTCCCAGATCTTGTCGAACAGCGTCTTGGGCATCGTTTTGTGCTCAGCTCCTTCGCAGGCCGGCGCTCAGGACGGCGAGCAGCACGGCGTCGGCGGGTCCGGGGTTCTCGAAGTGGTGCGGTAGGTCGGCATCGAAAGTGACGCAGTCGCCAGCGGCAAGCTCGTAGTCGCGCGCCGTCACAGATCGAGCGACCACCGTCGCCGGCCTCGGACCAGCGCGGTCTCGCGGCTGCCGGGCTCGTGCATGGGCGGATCGCCCGGGCCGCCGGTACGGCGCCCGGGCGCCAGCATGTGCCGGGAGAGCTCGGCGCGCTGGCCGGGCAGCGGCGGGGTGAGGATCTCGTAGCTGTGGCCCGCCTTGGTGCGGGGACCCTGGCGGCGCTCGGTGCAGCGGACCACGCTGACCGCCCCGTCCTCGTCCAGGCGCAGCAGCTGGGAGAGGCGTAGCTCCAGACCGGCGGCGATCCGGGCGGCCACCTGCAGCGTCGGGCTGGTCTCGCCGCGCTCGACCTGGCGAGAGCATCGGCGCGCTCACGCCGGAGCGCTCGGCCAGGTCCCGCAGCGAGAGGTCCATGGCCTCGCGCAGGAGGCGGATACGGGAGCCCAGCACGTCGGCGCCGCGGCTGGCGGTGAGTACCTCGGTCATCTACGGGTGTACGTTATCACGTACACCCGTATGCAATCACTTGTAGCGGAAGCGCGGGAGGAGCTTCTTGGCCAGGTGGATCGCGGCGGCTCGCTCGCTCTGCACCGGCAGCGGGCCGAAGGGGTTGAGCACTTCAATGCTCAGCATGTTCAGGCCATCCTCCACGGACAGGGCCACCCCGGAGGTGAACGGGGTCAGGCTCGCGCTGGTGGCCGAATAACCCGTGTAGATCCACGCGGCCTGGCGATGACCGGCGGGACAGGACACGCGGACGCGACAGCTGCCCAGCCCCTTGACCGGGAGGAACCCCGGCGCCAGCTTCACTCGCTGGACCTCCCGGAACTCGATCCTCACGATCGGCTTGCCGGCCACCTGCAGGTTCGACTGACGCTCCACGTAGTTGCAGTGCAGGATCGGCGCGATCTTGACCGTCCAGTGCGGCTTCTTGGCCTTCACGTGCAGACCGAAGGTCCGGTCGATCAGGGACGGCTTGACCCAACCGCAGCGCGGAGACGGAAAATGCCGGGCACTGGCCGGCCCCACGAACACGAGAGACATGGCCGCGGCGGCCAGCGCGCTGACGAGCAACGCCGACCATGCGCCCCGCCCGCTGGGTACCAGATTCCTGCCTGCCTGCATGCTCTTCACATCGGCAATTCAGCCGGCCTGCTTGAGCCCGGAACCAGTCAGATTGGACCTGGATGGATAGCCTCGGTGCATGCAATCTCGACCGGACATCCTGGTGCTGGGGGCAGGCGGCGTCCTGGGCGAAGCCTGGCTCACCGGGCTCTTGGCCGGGCTGGAGGATGGCGGCGGTATCGACCTGCGCCGGTGCGAGTACTTCATCGGTACCTCGGCCGGGGCGATCGTGGCCGCCCGGCTGGCCGCGGGGCAGTCCCCCCGGCGTCCATCCGGGCTGGCCGGGACCTGGGCCGAGGCCGAGCGGGCGGCGCAGCCCGCGCCTCCGGTCCGAGCCCTCCAGCTGGCCCGGAGCGCCGGCGACTGGACGGTCGCTCTGGCCGCACCGCTGGCCACCGCTTCGCTCGCTGCCACCGCTGCCGGCGGAGCGCTGGCCCGGGCCGCCGCGCTGCGGATCATGGGCCGCGGCTCGATGTCGCTGGATGACCTGGCCCATCAGGTCGACCGGGTCGGGGCCCGTTTCGATGGACGCCTGCGGATCACCGCGGTCAACCGGTCCAATGGACGGCGGGTGGTGTTCGGTCGCCCGAGCTCGCCCCGCGCCCGCGTCGGCGCCGCTGTCGCCGCCTCCTGCTCGGTTCCCGGACTGTTCTCGCCGGTGCGCATCGCCGGTGTCGAATATGTCGACGGCGGTGTGTGGAGCCCCACCAACCTCGACGCCGCTCCGGCCGGCCGGGGCAGCCAGGTCGTGTGTCTGAACCCGACCGGCAGCCTCGGCGGTCTGATGCTCCCCGCGCGCCTCACCTCGCGCGGGCTGATGGGTCTGGAGGCCGCCGCCCTGCGGCGCCGCGGGGCCAGCGTGACCGCCATCTCCCCCGATCAGGTCTCCACAGCGGAGATGGGCTGGGATCTGATGGCGGACGAGCCCAGCGCCCGGGTCCTGGACGCGGGCTACCGGCAGGGCCGGCGGCTGGCGGAGCGCTAGCCGCAGGCCCTGCCCGGAGCTACGGGCCTACCTCACGGGGCGTTGACCGAAGCTTCGGCCACGGCTGCTTCAGGTTCGGCGGCCAGCTGGGTCCGGCGCAGCGCGTTGGACAGGGCTCGCACATAGGCCCGTCCGGCTGCCTCGAGGATGTCGGTGGAGACTCCCTGACCCGAGCCGGTCACCCCGGCCACGTCGAGCACCACCGAGGTCTCCCCCAGCGCGTCCTGGCCGGCGGTCACCGCGTCGACACGGAATTCTCTGAGCCTGGCCTCGGCCTTCACCGCCGAGTTGATCGCCCGGAAGATCGCGTCGATCGGGCCGTCCCCGGTGAAGGCGCCCGTCAGCTCCTCGCCGTCGGGCGTGATGATGCCCACCCGGGCGTGCGGCGGGCGTCGCGAGGAGGCCTCGACTTCGAACCAGCCCAGCGAGTAGCCCAGCTTGGCGTCCTCCCGCAGCTCGTCGGTCAGCAGCGCCTCCAGGTCCATCGCCGTCACCTGCTTCTTCTTGTCCGCCAGCTCCTTGAAGCGCTTGAACACGAAGTTCAGCGCCTGGCCGTCGACCTCGAAGCCCAGCTCGCTCAGGGCCTCCTGCAGCGCGTGCCGGCCGGAGTGCTTGCCCAGCACGAGTGCGTTGGCGTCCAGGCCCACCGTCGTGGCGTCCATGATCTCGTAGGTGGTGCGCTCCTTGAGCACGCCATCCTGGTGGATCCCCGCCTCATGGGCAAAGGCGTTGCGTCCCACGATCGCCTTGTTGGGCTGCACCGGATAGCCGGTCAGCCGCGAGACCAGACGTGAGCTGCGGGCGATCTCCCGCGAGTTCACGCCGGTGCTCAGGCCGATGTAGGCCTCGCGCGTCTGCAGGACCATGACGATCTCCTCAAGGCTGGCGTTGCCGGCCCGCTCGCCGATCCCGTTGATCGCGCACTCCACCTGGCGGCAGCCGGCGCGCAGGCCGGCCAGCGAGTTGGCCACGGCCATCCCCAGGTCGTCGTGGCAATGGACCGAGACGGTGACCTGGTGAAGCGCCGGCACCAGCTCGTAGAGCTCGGTGAACATCGCGGCGTACTCCTCGGGCGTGGCGTATCCCACGGTGTCGGGCACGTTGATCGTCGTGGCGCCGGCCTCGATCGCCGCCGAGATCACCTCGGCCATGAACTGGCGGTCGGAGCGAAACCCGTCCTCGGGGGAGAACTCGACGTCCTCCACCAGCTCCCGCGCGTGGGCGACCGCGGCCCGGGCCTGACCCAGGACATCCTCGCGAGTGGTCTGCAGCTTGTGGCGGATGTGCAGGTCGCTGGTGGCGATGAACGTGTGAATGCGCCGGCGCTCGGCGTCCCTGACCGCCTCGTAGGCGCGCTCGATGTCGCCGGCCGCGGTCCGGGCCAGCGCGCAGATCGTCGGTCCCTCCACGGCCCGGGCGATCGCCTGCACGGCCTCGAAGTCACCTGGCGAGGTGATCGGAAAGCCGGCCTCGATCACGTCCACCCCCAGGCGCGCCAGCTGCTGGGCGATCTCCAGCTTCTCCTGGGTGTTGAGAGAAATGCCAGGCGATTGCTCGCCGTCGCGCAGCGTCGTGTCGAAGATCAGTACTCGGTTGGGATCCTGCTGGCTCATGTAGCTCCTGTCGGTCTCGTCCTGCGGCTTCTCGATGCTGGGTTCGCGGCTACGTGCGGCCGCCCACGCCTATTCCCCCCGGAGGGGGAGGAGCAGAGAGAGAAGTCGGAGGTCGAGGCAACGAGCCATCGTCATGGCAACAGTATCGGCCCGCCCGAAACACAGTCAACCCGCGGTGCCTTACGTTGCAGATTTGGTTGGTTCTTCGGCTTGACGGGCGCCCGTGACGCGGTAATTTGGGATTTGAAGTGGGCTTCTCGGCTGGCGTACTGAAATCAGGTCAACAGGTGGCACTGCTGCCCTGGCACGCGACGGTCTCGCTGCGCCCCGCCGCGGGCCTGATTGCGGTGCTGGTCGGGGTCCCACTGATCGGAGCGCTGCTGGCGACGCTGATGGCCTCGTTCGGGCGCACGGCGCTGCGCCGCCGCCGCGCTAACGGGGTCGACGTCCGCGAGGCCGCGATCCTGGAGTCCCGGCTGCGGGCCGCGATGAGCGAGCTATGCCCGCACGGCTGGCGCGCGCACGTGACCCTGTTCGGCCCGGAGGATGAGCTCCCGCCCGACGCGCCGCCGGGTGTTCACTCCCGGGTGGCCCTGGATTGGGCCGAGCTGGCCGACGGCGGCGGTCGCGAGGCGATCGTGCGCCGGGTCTGGGCGCCGACCGTGGCCGAGGCGATGGAAGCGATGATCAGCGATCGGCGTACGGATGAGACGCTTGAGCAGATCGAGCGGGCGGCTGTCTGGCCTGATTGAGCCGTTTGCCTGACCGCCCGGTGCGGGCTCGTCCGGCGTAGCGGTTGTCGTTTGGCAGTGAAGGCAGCTCCGCCGAGGCGTTCCTCCCGCCCGCAGGGTGTTCCAGCGCGCAATCAAGAAGTCGTGTGCCTTGATTGCGCGCCCGGACACGCTTTTCGTGCTCTGGCGCGCAATCAACGCGTTCGGCGTCTTGATTGCGCGCTGGGACACCCCTGCCCCGCCCCGTCCACCCTTCATCGCGGCCGTTCAGACAGACGGAACGACAGACCAGACCAACCCCCCCGCTACAGCGAGACCGTCCGCCCGGCTACGAACCCCTCGCCCGAAGCGATCTGATCCACCAGCTCGCGCGGAACCGGGCGGTCCGTGGTGATCGCCATCGCGGCCAGCGGCTCGCCGTCTGACTCCCGTCCGTCAGGCTGACGGCCCACTGCGGCGGAGACGATGTTCACGCCGTTCTCGCCGAACACGGTGCCGACCCGGCCGATCATCCCCGGGAGGTCCCGGTAGCGGAACAGGGTGACGTGGTCCTCCAGCTGGACATCGAACCGCTGGCCCCAGGCCTCCAGCAGGTGGGGCCGGAAGCGGCGGCCGATCAGGGTGCCGGCCACGCGTACGGAGTCATCGCCTCCGATCACGCTGACCCGGACGAGGTCCGTGTAGTCCCGCGCACCCGTCTGCTTGATCTCCCGTACGTCGATGCCCCGCTCCTCGGCGATCGCCGGCGCGTTGACCTCGTTGACCTCCTCCTCGGTGTGGCCGCGCAGAACCCCGAGCAGCACCTGGATGGCCAGGAGCCGCGTGTCCCGGTCGGCGATCCGGCCCAGGAACTCGACCTGCAGGCGGTCGATCGAGGAGCCCTCGGCCAGCGCCACGGCGATCCGTCCCAGCGACCGGCACAGGGGCACGAACGGCCCCAGCGCCTCCATGTCCTCGGCCGAGATCGCCGGGACGTTGACCGCGCTGCTGACGACGCCGCCGGTCAGTGCGGCGACCACCTGCTCGGCAGCCTGGTACCCGGCCCGGTCGGTGGCCTCGGCGGTCGAGGCACCCAGGTGCGGGGTGACGATCACGTTGGGGTAGCCGAACAGGGGATGCTCGGTGATCGGCTCGGAGCGAAACACGTCTAGTGCTGCGCCGGCCACCTTGCCGCTGTCCAGCGCCGCCTTCAGGTCCTCGTCGACGATCAGCGGACCCCGCGCCACGTTGAGGACGCGCACGCCGTCCTTGCACTTGGCCAGCGCCTCGGCGTTCAGCCAGCCCTCGGTCTCCGGGGTCTTGGGCAGATGCAGGCTGAGAAAGTCCGCCACGGCGTACACGTCGTCTGACGACTCGGCCTTCTCCACGCCCAGCTCCCGGTAGCGCTCCGCGCCGACGTACGGGTCGTAGCCGACGACACGCATCCCGAACGCGCGGGCCCGCTGGGCCACCAGCTGCCCGATCCGCCCGAAGCCGAGGATCCCCAGCGTCTTCTCGCTCAGCTCGACGCCGGAGAACTTGGATCGCTCCCATTTGCCCGAGGTCAGCGAGGCATGCGCCTGGGGAACGTTGCGGGCCAGGGCCAGGAGCAGCGCCAGCGTGTGCTCGGCCGCGGTGATTACGTTGGACTGGGGCGCGTTGGCCACCACGATCCCCCGCTTGGTCGCCGCCGGCACGTCGACGTTGTCGACGCCGACCCCGGCGCGCCCCACCGCGCGGAGGTTGCTGGCTGCCCCGATCAGCTCGGCATCCAGCTTCGTCGCCGAGCGGATCAGGATCCCGTTGAAATCCCCCAGCCGTTCGGTCAACTGATCCCGGTCCCAGTCGAACCCCAGCTCGACGTCGAAGTGCTCCCGGAGCAGATCGATGCCGGACTGGCCGATCTTCTCGGCCACCAGCACTCGCGCCCGCCCTGAGGGTGCGCCCGCGGTGCGGCCGCCGTTCTCGACTCCAGCCGCGCTCATGACTGCTGCTCCAGGACCCAGTCGATGCAGGCGGTCAGCGCCTGTACATCGCCAGGCTCGGTGGCCGGGAACATCGCCACCCGGAGCTGGTTACGGCCGAGCTTGCGATAGGGCTCGACGTCGACGATCCCGTTGGCGCGGAGCGTCGCGGCGACCTGGGCGGCATCGACGGAATCGGCGAAGTCGATCGTGCCCACCACCAACGAACGCTTGGCCGGATCGGACACGAACGGAGTGGCCAGCTCATGGCTCTCGGCCCAGCCGTACAGGTGATCCGATGACGCCGTGGTGCGCTTGACCATGGCGTCGAGGCCGCCCTTGCCGAGCATCCAGTCGATCTGGTCGGCGAGGAGGAACAGCGTGGCGATCGCCGGCGTGTTGTAGGTCTGATCCTTGACCGAGTTCTCCAAAGCGATGCTCAGCGAGAGGAACTCCGGAATCCACCTCTCCGGGCCGACGCTGGGACGCTCGGCCGCCACCTGCTCGATCCGCGCCAGCGCGGCCGGGCTGAGCAGGGCCAGCCACAGCCCGCCGTCGGAGGCGAACCCCTTCTGAGGGGCGAAGTAATAGGCATCCGCGTCGGCCACGTTGACGGGCAGTCCGCCCGCACCTGAGGTGGCGTCGATCAGCACCAGGGTGTCGTCGCCGAGCTGGCAGGGCCGGGTGACCGGCACCATCACCCCGGTCGAGGTCTCGTTATGGGCCCAGGTCATGACATCCACCGGCGCCACGTCGGCCGACGGCGCAGCGGCCGGGTCCGGAGCATCGCCCGGATCGGCTTCCAGCAGCACCGGATCGGACAGGAAGGGCGCCTTCCGGGTGGCACTGGCGAACTTGGAGGAGAACTCGCCGTAGATCAGGTGGAGCGCCCGCTCCCGGACCAGGCCGGCCGTGGCGGCGTCCCAGAAAGCGGTGGTTCCGCCGTTTCCGAGCGCCACCTCGTAGCCGTCGGGGAGCGCGAACAGCTCGCGCAGGCCCGAGCGCACCCGGCCCACGAGCTCCTTGACCGGCTTCTGGCGGTGTGAGGTGCCCATCAGGGCGGCGCCATCAGCGGCCAGATGGGGAAGCTGGTCCGGGCGCAGGCGTGACGGGCCCGAACCGAACCGGCCGTCGCTGGGCTTCAACTGCTCTGGGATCTCTAGGAGAGTCTGGGGCACGCGGGCTCCTCGGGTCGACGGGGAATCTGGCTGCCCAGGCGCGCGGCGTTTGCTTCCTCCGTCGCTTCCCGGTGGTCGGCTCCACCTTCTCGCGCCAGTCACGACGGCTATCTGAACTGTACCTGACCCCCGGCCGGATCCCTGTGCGGGTCCCGCGGGCGGCTTTGAGCACGCCCACGGGGTGGGCAGGTCCCTACTCGTCGAACGACGTCTCGATCCAGTCCATCTGCTCGCGAAGCTCCTTGCCCACTACTTCCACCTGGTGGGCCGACTGCTCCTCGCGCATGCGCTTGAAGTTCTCCTGGCCGGCCCGGTTCTCGGCGATCCATTCGCGGGCGAAGTCGCCGGACTGGATCTCGTTCAGGACCTCCTTCATGGCGTCCCTGGTGGACTGGCTGATGATCCGCTTGCCGCGGGTCAGGTCGCCGTACTCCGCCGTGTTGGAGATCGAGTACCGCATGCCGGCGATCCCCTTCTCGTACATGAGATCGACGATCAGCTTGAGCTCGTGCAGGCACTCGAAGTAGGCGAGCCGAGGGTCGTATCCGGCCTCCACCAGCGTTTCGTAGCCGGCGCGGACGAGCTCGGTAGCTCCGCCGCACAGCACGGCCTGCTCGCCGAACAGATCGGTCTCGGTCTCGTCCTTGAACGTGGTCTCGATCACGCCACCCCGCGTGCACCCGATTCCCTTGGCGTAGGCCAGGGCCAGCGGGAGCGCCTGACCGGTCGCGTCCTGATGGACGGCCACCAGGCCGGGCACGCCAGACCCCTCCAGGTACTGGCGGCGGACCAGGTGCCCCGGGCCCTTCGGCGCGACCAGGGTCACGTCGACATCCTTGGGAGGCACGATCTGCTCGTAATGGATCGAGAAGCCATGACCGAACATGACCATGTTCCCGGGGTCGATGCCCTCCCCCACGCCCGAGTCCCACACCTTCGCATGGAGCTCATCAGGGGTGAGGATCATCACGATGTCGCCTTCGGCGGCGGCGTGCCGGGATCGACGACCCGTAGGCCGTGCTGCTCGGCGCGCGCCACGCTCGTTGAGTCAGGGCGGAGCCCGACGACCACGTCGACGCCAGAATCCTTGAGGTTCAGCGAATGGGCGTGGCCCTGGGAGCCGTAGCCGATGATCGCGACGGTCTTGCCGTCGAGGAGGTGAAGGTCAGCGTCGTCGTCGTAGATCATGGCGCCGGAGGCTACACGTCGGCGAACCGAGGCCCGGAGCTGACGCCTCGGGCCAGGCCAGGCGTGTCCTCAACGGTCGCACGGAGGCAACCGCTGAGGCTTGGCCTGGCTGGGTCGCCCGTCACGCCCACGGGCAAGAGGAAAATCAACCTCCGCCGAACTTCTGCTGCAGCGCCATCACGCTGGCCACGTAGCGCTGCGTATCCGGGTAGAGACCGTGTGCCTTGATCGACGCGAGTCCCTGGTAGTACCCCGCGGCGGCCATCGAGTCGCTGCCGGTAACCGACAGCAGCGAGTGCAGGAGCAGAACCCCTCCACGGACGTTGTCGGCCGCCGAGCTCGGCGAGAGGCTGTTCCCTGCCATGTTCTGCTGAATCCATTGCCAGGTGGAGGGCACGATCTGCATGACGCCCACCGCGCCAATCGACGAGACCTGGTCGTTGTTCCAGCCGCTTTCCTGCCAGCCGATGGCCTGAGCCAGCGAGCTGGGCACGCCGTTCGATGCGGCGACGCTGCCGATCTCGGAGCCACTCACCGATTCCGGCGTGGGGTACGGACCGGAACCACCGCTGCTGGTTGACACGTACTGGGTCGTGCCGGTCGTGCCCGAGACCGCGCCACCCTGTGGCACGTCAGCGCCCGGCCGGAGACCAGCAGCCCGTTGGGGCTGAGGCCGTTGGCGGCAGCCAACTGGGCCACCGTGGTGCCCACGCGCTGCGCGATCGAGGTAAGCGTGTCGCCCGGCCGCACCACGTAGGCGCCGGACGTGGTGGTCGCCGTGCCCGCGGTCCCGGCGGATGCCGTGCCGCCCTGAAGTGACAGCGACCGGCCGGCAACCAGGATGCCGTTCGGGTTGAGGCCATTCGCGGCGGCCAGTGCGCTGACGGTGGTTCCCATCCGCTGCGCGATCGAGGTAAGCGTGTCGCCCGGCCGCACCACGTAGGCGCTCGTGCCGCCCGTGACGGTCGATCCTTCGTCGCCGTCCGGAACGGTCTCGCCGGTCTCCTCGCTGGAACCCGCCCCGGACGTGGCCGCACTGGTCGAGCTGCTCACGGGGGCGGCCGTCTGCGGAGGAATCTGCAGGACGCTGCCTGCCACCAGGGTGGAGCCGGAGGACATTCCGTTGGCGGCAGCCAGAGCGGAGATGCTAAGGCCATCCGTGGCCGCGATCGAGGTCAGGGTCTCCCCTGGGGTCACGACGTGTGAGTAGTCAGCCGAAGCGACGGCGGGCGTGAGCAGGAAGATGGAGGCGGCCACAGCGGGTCCGAGTTTTCTTGATTGCATGCTTTCACTGTCGCCGAGCGGGGCGGATCATGAAACCCCTGCAAAGGGCGGCCCATTTTGCAAACCTGAGTGCACGCACCCGGTCCGTGAAGGGTTACGGCGGCGGGTGTCGACGGCGCTTGTCGACCCCGATCAGGCGCCGGGAACCAGCGCGGGTGCCGGTCCGGAACGAGCCAGGGCGGCGCGGATCAGAGCCTCGATTGCCATCTGACCTTCCGCCGGGCTCTCGAGCACCTTGCCGTCGGGTCCGATCAGGACGGCGGAGGGAGTCACGCGCAGCCGGAAGAGCTCGAACGTGAAGTTCTGCTCCTCGGATATGACGAGTCCCAGACCGTGCTCGTCACTCAGACGACTCACCTCGTCGCGGTCCCCCGCGAAGGTCGCGGCGATCGTCAACCGCTCGGCGAGGGTCTCCTGCCATCGTGACAGCGTCGACAGCATGGCCAGACACGGACCGCAGGTGGTGCTGACGAAGACCAGAACGGTGGGTCTGCCGCCGGAGAGCAACTCACCCAGCGAGCTCGTCGTTCCCCGCACCGCCTCCAGGGTGAATTCAGGGGCGAGCGTGCCGGGGGGCAGACCGGGGGGCGCCTTGGCGGCGATCTCCGCCCGGAGCTCGCGGCCCATGCGCTGACGCTCGCTCCACAGCTGCGCCGCCACCAGAGCCAGAACAGCGGCCAGGACAGATGTGACGACCAGGCCGATCTGGGCGCCGTGCAGTGCCCCGAGGGCCGCAGTGAGTGATGGGCCTGGACCCCAGGCGATCACGATCACCGCGGGGATCGCCAGCAAACCATTACGAATCAGCGTCGAGCGCCCCGCCGGCTCGGAATGGAGCTGACCGAAGCAGTGACAGTCCGGCGCCTGACCGTTGGCCATGGCGCGGGCGACCGCAGCGGCGAACATCACCAGCAGCAGCAGCGCCAAGAGCGCTCCCCACCTGGCTGACGGTGCCACCAGCAGCGCCACCGCCGCGGCAACCTCGGCTGCCGGCAGAAGCACTGCCCCGGCCGACACAAAGCGCAGCGGAACACCGAACTCCTGGAGCGCGCGGCGTGATCCGGGCGGATCGAGCACCTTCCCGACGGCGGCAACGAGAAACACGGCCGCGAGCAGACACCGGCTTACCAGCAGCACCCCGTTCATAGTTTGCCAATCATAGTTTCAGCCCGGGGCGTCCCTATCATCCGCCGCGTGCGCCCATGGAGAGGCCGGCAAGCGGGGCGGCTCACGTACGAAGCATTCGGGGTCAAGATCGGACTCGACGTCCCCGACCCTGAACTTCGCAACGCTGTGGGCGACATGCTCCCCGCCGCCTGGCGCTCGCCGGTGACGCCACAGCCAGGTGGCAGCTTCGGGCTGCTGCGTGGCGGCCTCGGCTACCGGATCACATCGGATGACGGGCCAGGCAGCGAGCACGCCACGATCGAGGTGGCGCTGGGGACACTGGAAGGGTACGTCCAGCAGTTCATCTCCGTGCACGCGCGCGACCGCATATTTGTGCACGCCGGCGCGGTGGCCTACGACGGCAGCGCGATCCTGATTCCCGGCGAGAGTTTCTCCGGCAAGAGCACGCTCGTCGCCGCACTCGTGGCGGCCGGCGCGACGTACTACTCGGATGAGTTC
The DNA here is from genome assembly GCA_963744525.1 of uncultured Solirubrobacterales bacterium. GTDB lineage: Bacteria > Actinomycetota > Thermoleophilia > Solirubrobacterales > Solirubrobacteraceae > Palsa-465. Next base: position 43,689 of record CAVUTV010000005.1, read on the forward strand.
GCGGTCCTAGACCCGGATGGTCGTCTGCACCCATACCCGCGGCGTCTATCACTGCGAACGCAAGACGGGGAACCGGCCCAGGCGCTGCATGCTCGCGACGTGGGCGGCATCCAGGCCGAGCAGAGCACCGAGGTCAGAATGGTGGTGATCACTCGGTATAAGCCCGGGGCCAGCTGGCAACCAACGCTACTGTCTGCGGCTCAGGGGGTGGTCGCGCTGCTGGGAATGACGTTGGGGGGTCATGAGCGCCCGGTGGAATCGATGCGGGCGCTACGAGGGACCCTGGAGGGCGCGATCGTTCTCGAAGGTGAGCGCGGCGAGGCCGGCTCTACCGCCACGGCGCTGCTTGAGACGCTCACACACTGAGATGGCTGATGATCCGCCCCCCGCAGGGTTCGATCTGAGCGAGCTAGCGTCGCGCGGTCACCGGCTTCGGCTGGATGCCGCCACCGCCGAGGTCTTTGGCCGCTTTGAACACGCCAGAGTCAACGCGGTCCTGCTCAAGGGCCGGTCGCTCTCCGACTGGCTCTATGAAGCGCACGAAGTCAGACCCCAGGCCGATTGCGATCTGCTCATACCGCCTTCAGATCTGGTTCGGGCCGAGGAGATCCTGACGTCGCTCGGCTTCGAGCGTGATTGGGACGACACAGGGATGCCCTCATGGTGGCGTGAGCACGCCGGCGAGTGGCGCCGGCAGCGCGACGACGCGGTCCTGGACGTGCACCGCACACTGGCCGGAGCCAGAGTGGACCCGAACCAGTCCTGGGAGGTGCTGTCCCGGAATCCGGCCATGATCACGGTGGCCGGGAGACAGCTGCCTGCGCTGGACATCCCGGCCCGAGCGCTCCACGTCGCGCTGCATGCGGCTCACCATGGAGTGGGACCGACCCGTCCGCTCGAGGACCTCAAGCGGGCGCTTCGAACTGCAGACGAAGGCGTCTGGCGGGCCGCTGCCGAGCTTGCCGCCGAGCTCGCCGCGATCGATGGTTTCACGATGGGACTCCAGCTCGATCCCCGGGGGACCGCGCTGGCCAAGCGGCTCGACCTCCCGGCTCGTCCCTCGACCCGAGCCATCCTCCATGCCAGCTCCCCCCCACCCGTGGCCCTCGGCTTCGAGCAGCTGGCGAGCGCCGAAGGCGCTCGAGCCAAGCTCGCGGTCGTGACACGAAAGCTGGTTCCCCCGACCGAGTTCATCCGGCACTGGGATCCTCGCGCGGAAAACAGCCGCCGCGCTCTGGTTCAGGCCTACCTCTGGCGTCCGCTGTGGTTGCTCGCCCGGGCGCCCCGGGGCCTTCGCGCCTGGAATCGCGCCCGCGGCGGGTCGGGTCGAAACTAAGCGGGCGGCCTAGAGGCCGCGCAAGTCTTCCCGCTTGGTGTGCAAACACCCGCGCAACAGTTACTGCAGTTCCCTCCGGCATCCTGGCCGCCCGGGATGCACGTTGCGGGGACGCAGTACTGGGTCCCACCACCACCTCCGGCCGAGTTGCTGGCGGAGTAGCAGTAACCGGAGCAGCAGTCGCAGTCGCAGCTCTTTTGCCCGCTCGTAGACGCGGGGCAGTTGCCACCGACAGGCACGACTGAGCCGTTAGGCGTGCAGCCAGGCTTAACTCGAGCAGTTACACGTCGAGTCAGCCGCCGCCACCGAGACGGAGTAGATGAAGGGAGCGGCGAACGCGACGCCGCCGACCTTGGCCAACTTGATCGCGGCCTGGCGCCTGGTGTGGCCGGCTACGACATGAAGCGTCTCGTCGAGAAGATCCTTGGCGCTCAGCTCGGCCAGAGCGCGCTCGATGACAGCCTCATCGAACTCGAGCCGCTGCGCAATCTCGTGTGTCGTGAGTTCGCCGTCGCAGCTCTGCCAGATCGCCGCGGCCTCGCGCGACAGCGCGTGCGCCGTCTGGCTGTGCACGTCGTAAGCGACGAGCTCGCCTTCGACCTCTTCGACGACAAGGCCATCCGTGCGTGCCTTTGGTCGCTCTTGCATGGTCCCCCTTCGGTTCCGGCCCGATTTCGAAACCACATATTACCGGTGGAACGAGCCAGGGCAACGGAGGGAGCGATATTTCACGCCTCGGCAACAACCACGAGGCAGCGTCCCGGGACGGCGATTGAGCCGTCCGCGTCGGTGAATTGACGCGCTTGGTCGGCCGCTTCGGCGAACACGGCTTGGCGGCCCTCGCCGTCGAGTTCGCGCCATACCCGGTTGAACATCATCGACAGGTCGACCGTTTCCGCGATCCAGTCGCGGACCGACGGGTAGCGGCGCTCGATGTCAACGGTCTCCACCACGGGGTCGACGAAGCCGCCGTCCTGGAGCAGTTCGGCCAGCGCTCCTGGGGCCGCCAGCGCGAACGGTCCCGGACCTCCGGGAGGGGTCGGCTCGGCGAGCCCCAGCGAGACCAGCACACTCCCGGGGATCGTCATGTGCTGATTGAGCTCGGGCGCGTCCCACACCGCGGCGACGAGCCGGCCGCCCGGCTTTAGGACGCGGCGGCATTCGCCCACCGCGGCGGCAGGGTCGACGCTGAGCATCAGTCCCCAGCGGCAGATGATCGCGTCGACGTCAGCGGTGGGCAGGTCGATCCATTCCAGCTCAATCTGCTTGAACTCAACGTTCGACACCCCCATCTCGGCCGCCCGCTCACGGGCGACCGCCAGCATGCCCTCGGCGCCGTCGCTGCTGATCAGCATCCCGCCGGGCTGGATCAGCTCGGCGGCCAGTAAGCCCGTGTCGCCTGGCCCGGCTGCCAGTTCCAGGACCCGGTGTCCCGGCTGCAGAGCGGCGTGGTCCACCAGCCACCTGGAAACCGGCATGCCGTCCTCGCGCACGTTGTCTGCCTGGCGCGCCCAGCCCTTGGAAACCCCCTCCCAGCCCTCACGCATCTGCGCGCGGCGCTCCTCCGCCTGTTCCGGCGTCAGGTCGTTCATCCGCTCTGCGCCCCCACCCGGTCGAAGGCCAGCCTGATCTGATCCTGCATCTGGCGCTGGAAGATGGCGAGCAGGGCACCCGAGGCCAGCGGCAGCAGTCGTCGGGTGGCCTCATCCAGCTCGGGCCAGCCTTCCGCCGGCATGTCGGCCTGCTCGAAGGGTCGCCAAACCTGGTTGATGAACAGCTCCACGAATGACTGGGCGATCGCGTCGCCGTGGCGCTCCAGCTCCCCCAGCACGTCGAAGGCCGCCTCCAGGTCGATCCCCCGTCCCGTGACCTCTTCGGCCACGGCCAGCAGGCTCGGGCTGGGCACCTCGTAGATGCCCTCCCCAGCCGGCACCAGCACGCCCAGTGCCTCCGCCCGAGCCAGGACCCCGGTGGCCACCTCGGCGCTCATGCGAAACCGGCGCCCGAGTTCGGCGATCGTCAGCCGCTCCGGGGACTCCTCGGCCAGATGCCTGACCTCGGCCTTGAACTTGAGCAGGCGCTCCGCGGTACCGCCCGTGCCCTCCATCAGCCGCTTGATCCCGCCCAGGTTGAATCCCTCCTCCTGCAGGTCCTTGATCATCTCCAGCTGGGCCAGGTGCTCGGGGCCGTAGTAACCCACGCGCACCCGTACCTCAGGAGGCGACAGGAGCCCGCGCGCCTGGTGGGAGCGGATGTTGCGCACGGTCATGCCCGAGCGGGAGGCCAGCTGCTCGATCGTCAGCTGGTTGGGAGAGGCGTCTCCATCGCTCGGGGCCACACCGAGCATCATATTGCCGTCCGATGTGACATCGATCGGTGTTACGAGAGCTGGCGGCGCAGCAGCTTGCCCGACACGGTGCGCGGCAGCTCGGGCACGAAGGCGACCTCCTTGGGCACCTTGAACCGAGCCAGCCGGGCACCACACCACGCGCGCAGATCCTCCGCTGACACACGACCGTCGTTCGCCAGCACGACGCGTGCCACCACCGCCTCCCCCCACTCCGCGTCCGGACGGCCGAACACACCCACGTCGGCCACGGCCGGGTGCTCCAGCAGCACTGCCTCGACCTCGGCGGGTGCGACGTTCTCGCCGCCGCTCACGATCGTGTCGGACTTCCGCCCCACGATCTGCAGCCGCTCCTCCTGATCAAACGACGCCAGGTCACCGGTGTGCAGCCAGCCATCCTCGGCGAGCGAGCCCGGCGCCACGATCGGTCCTCGAACCCACAGCTCGCCCTCGACCGTCTTGAGCTCGACCCCGGGCAGTGGAAAGCCGAACGTGGCGATCTGTGAGCAGGCCTCGGTCATCCCGTAGGTGGGCGCAACGGGTACCCCGGCGTCCGCGGCGCGCTCCAGCAGCGCCGGGGCGATCGGCCCTCCGCCGAGCAGCGCCCACCGCAGGGTGGGCGGCCGCCACAGCCCGGAGTCCAGCAACCGGGCCAGCATCGTCGGCACCAGCGAGACCAGGGTGATCCGCCGCCCCGGATCCATCAGCTCTCGCAGCACCGCCTCCACGTCGAAGCGCTCGTGCGCGACGACGGTGGTGGCGTAGATAGTCGAACGCAGCAGGATCGACAGACCGCCCACGTGGGCCAGCGGCATCACGCACAGCCACCGCTCCTCCGCGTCCAGCCCCAGCATTACGGCCGAGCCGAGTGCGTTTGCCTGCCAGTTGCCGTAGGTCAGCTCCACCGCCTTGGGCGCCGAGGTGGTGCCTGAGGTGTGCATCACGGTCGCGACTCCGTCCCCGCGCGTCGCCAGCCCGCTGGCCACTCGCTGGGCTCGCTCGACCTCACTCAGTCGCAGGTCGACCGGGACCGCCGCGGCCCCGGCCAGCAGGCAGGCGTGCAGCGCAACGGCGAACTCCAGCCGGTCCTCGATGGCCAGTGGCACCCGCTCTCCGGCGGCCGGGTCGCCCGCCGCCTGGGCTAGCCCCCCAGCTCGCCGTAGGTAAGCGATCGCTCCGGCGCCTCGATCGCTGTGCGCTCGGGGTGGCGCGCGCGCGCCCTGTGAAGCCAGGAGTCCATGCCGGAACGGTAGTCTGACCCGCCATGACCATCTGGGAATCCGCCGCCACCTACGAGGACATCCGCTACGAGAAGTCCTCGGGCGAGGATGCCGGCATCGCCAAGATCACGATCAACCGGCCCGAGGTCCACAACGCCTTCCGCCCCGAGACGGTGATCGAGCTGATCGAGGCCTTCGAACGAGCCCGCGAGGATCCCGAGGTGGGCGTGATCATCCTCACCGGCGAGGGGACGAAGGCCTTCTGCTCAGGCGGTGACCAGCGCGTGCGCGGCAACACGGGCTACGTCCAGGAGGGCAAGGCGGTCGGGCGCTTCCACATCACCGACCTGCAGGTGCAGATGCGCCGCCTGCCCAAGCCGGTGGTGGCGATGGTGGCCGGCTACGCGATCGGCGGGGGCCACGTCCTGCATGTCTGCTGCGACCTCACGATCGCCGCCGACAACGCCCGTTTCGGACAGGCCGGTCCCCGCGTGGGCTCGTGGGACGGGGGCTTCGGCGCCTCGCTGCTGCGAGATCTCGTCGGGCCTAAGAAGGCCAAGGAGATCTGGATGCTCTGCCGCCAGTACGACGCCCAGCAGGCGCTCGACATGGGACTGGTCAACGCCGTCGTGCCGCTGGCCGAGCTCGAGACCGAGACGGTGGCTGGTGCCGGGAGATGCTCGACAAGTCCCCCTTTGCGCTGCGGCTGATCAAGGCCTCCTTCAACGCCCACGAGGACGGCTACGCCGGTATCCAGCAGCTCGCCCACGACACCAACCTCCTCTTCTACGAGAGCCAGGAGGCGGCGGAGGGCCGGCAGGCCTACCTGGAGAAGCGAAAGCCCGACTTCTCCCAGTTCCCCCGTCGCGCCTGATGAGCACCGCCGCCAGCGAAGCGCCGCCCCGGCCGAGCAGCCTTCGCATCTGGATGATGGCGGCGCGGCCAAGGACGCTGCCCGCCGGGATCGCGCCCGTGCTGGTCGGCACCTCGCTGGCCGGCTATTTCCACATCTTCCATCCGCTGCGCTTCGTGGCCGCGCTGCTGGGGTCGGTGTTCATCCAGGTGGGAACGAATTTGAGCAACGACTACTCCGACGCCCGCCGCGGCGCCGACACGGAGGACCGGATCGGCCCCGTGCGGGTGACGGCCGGCGGCCTCGTCCCGCCGCGCCAAGTCCTGATCGCCACCTACGTGACCTTCGGCCTGGCCGTGCTGTGCGGCGTCTACCTGATCATCGTGGCCGGCTGGCAGCTGCTGCTGATCGGGGTGGCCTCGATCCTGGCCGGCGTCCTGTACACCGGGGGGCCGCGACCCTACGGCTATGAGGGCCTGGGCGAAGTCTTCGTGTTCCTGTTCTTCGGGGTGGCCGCGGTGGCGGGCTCCTACTTCGCCCAGACGAGCTCGTTCGACTGGGAGTCATTCGCCCTGGCCGTCCCCGTCGGCCTGCTGGCCTCGGCCATTCTGGTCGTCAACAACACGCGCGACATCGACACCGACCGCCGTGCCGGTAAGCGCACGCTGGCCGTGCGTCTGGGACCGACGCGAGCGCGCGACCTGTACGCGGCCACCGTCTACCTGGCCTATCCACTGGCTCTGATCACATGGATCTTCGGCCCGCTGAAGCCCTGGCTCTGGCTCTGCTGGCTGACCCTGCCGCTGGCCGTGCGCGTGGTCAAGGTGGTGCGCAATCACGCCGACGGACCTTCCCTGAACCAGGCGCTGGCGATGACGGGGCAGTTGCAGCTGGCCTTCTGCGTGCTGCTCAGCGCAGGCCTGCTGCTCAGCGGGTGAAGCTCGACGTCTCTGTGGTTGAGGCGCGCCTTCGCGCGCCTCTGGTTTCCGCTCACGGCAGCACGAACGTGAGGCGACTGGTACGCGTGAGCTTGACGGGCGACGATGGATTGACCGGCCACGGGGAGGCGGCGCCCCTCCAGCCATACGACGGGGTCAGCGTCGAGCAGGTGCTGGACGCGCTGTACGCCTGGACGCCCGGCGGCCCGCCGCCCGCGCTGCCCCAGGCTGCGGCCGCGGTTGACCTGGCGCTATGGGACCTGCGCGGGCGGCGGGCCGGACAGCCCGTCTGGCGGCTGCTCGGTGCTCAGACCGCACCCGTGGTGCGGGTGAACGCCACGATCGGGGCCGAGGATCCCGCCGCAGCCGCGGCCCAGGCCTCAAAGGCCCGGGCCGCGGGATTCACGTGCGTGAAGGTCAAGGTCGGCACCTCGGATGACCTCGCGCGGGTCAGCGCCGTACGCCAGGCCGAGCCGGAAATCGACATCCGCCTTGACGCCAACGGCGCCTGGTCGGTGGCGGAGGCCACCGCGACTCTGGGCGAGCTGGCTCCGCTTCGCATCGAGCTGTGCGAAGAGCCGGTGCACGGAGCAGACGCCCTGGCCGAGGTGTCGGAGGAGAGTGGAGTGCCGGTCGCAGCCGACGAGACAGGCGTGCTCTCGCGGCGCGTGTGCGCCGCGGTCTGCCTGAAGATCGCCGCCTCGGGTGGGATCACCGGTGTGCTCCGCGACGCCGAGCGAGCCCGGGAACTGGGCTACCAGGTCTACCTGGCCTCGACGCTGGACGGCCCGCTTGGGATCGCGGCCGCTCTGCATGCCGCGGCGGTGGTGGCTCCCGACCGGCCTTCCGGCCTGGCCACGCTGGACCGGTTCGCTGGCCCGGACCCGCTGGCCCCGGTGCAGGGAGCGATCACCGCACCCTCGCGGCCCGGGCTTCTCTGAATTGCCGCAAGTTTTTGTGAACGGCTTCGTTCACAACTACTGAAGGCAGTTTCTGTAAGCGGGAAGGAGAATCAGTTGTCCAAGCGCAGCCGCGCGGCCGCAGTGCTGACGGGCTCTCTGTTCGGCGCCCTGGCTTTGGCCGGGATGTTCGCGACGCCGGCCCTGGCCCAGTCGTGCCCCAACCACAAGACCACCACCGTCTCCGGGAAGCCGTCGTACACGTACGTGCGCGGGTGCATCCGCAGCTTCGACGGCACAGCGATCGTCTACAACCTGTTCGAGCCGCTGCACCCCAAGGCTCACTCGCTGTACACGATCCTGGAGGGCCCCGGCTGGGGCAGCGCCGGTGCCACCACGCCGGACGCGCGTCTGATCAAGGATCGCTACGCCGAGCTGACTTGGGATCCGCGGGGCTTTGGACAATCGGGCGGCGTGGCCGAGGTGGATTCCCCCGCCTCGGAGGGTCGCGACGTCTCCGCTCTGATCTCCAAGGTGCTGACCGGGCGGCGTGAGATCGCGGTCGACCGGCTGGGCCGCGGTGGCCAGCCCCGGTATACGAACGACCGCCGGCACTCCAATACGCGCGGCAGGCCGGCCGTCGGGATGACCGGCGTCAGCTACGGCGGCGGGATCGAGTGGTCGACGGCCTCGTTCGACAAGCGCGTCAAGGCGATCGTCCCCGGTTGGTCCTGGAACGACCTCGACTATTCGCTGGACCCCGGCCAGGTGATCAAGCTTGGCTGGGGCGAGCTGCTGTTCGGCGCAGGTCTGGGCGAGCAGGGAGCCACCCACATTCCGCCCGATGTGCAGGGCCTGCCCTCGGGCGGGCACGGGTGGCAACCAGTACGGCGGCTATGACCCGCAGATCGACCAGGGCGAGGCCGAGGGGCTGGCGCTCGGCTACTGGACCCGGCAGACGATTGCCTGGTTCCACCAGCGCTCGATGGCCGAATACGGCGCCGGCGCGGCTGGCCATGTGCCGGACATCCCGGTGCTGGCCGAGCAGGGCACCGTGGACACGCTTTTCAACCTGTCGGACGGCTGGAACAACCTGGTGGAGACCCGTTCCCACCACCGGTCGATCCCGCTGAAGATGATCGCCTTCTGTGGCGGCCACGTCACCTGCCCCACGGGTAGCGCGCCGACCGGCGAGAACTACAGCGACACGGCGCCGAAGCCGAGCCCGATCGCTCCCGGGCAGTCGGCCACCACGTACGACGAGAACGCAATGATCGCGTGGTTCAACCATTACCTGCGCGGTCAGCGAGGGAGTTCGAGGGGGCTGGACCGGCTGGTGCCGGCCCGCGACAACCTGGTCTGGCAGTCGCAGACACGGCGACCTTCTTCGGCGCTTCCACGTTCCCGACGCCTTCCCGGCCGGGCGCGGCCCGCTACGTCAGCGCGCCGTTCAGCGGCACGCTTGTCTCGCACGGGCTGCCCACCGGGACGACCGGAGACGGCCGCCGGCGAGGACATCGCGGTCACCGACGGAGCGACACCCGCCCAGGATCCAGGCCAGGTCACGGTTCCGGTGGTCACCGCGTCGCGCGGGGCGCTCCCGATCGTCGGGATCGGCCGGGTGAAGGCCACGGTGACGGTTGACGGCAACGCCACCAACCTGTTCTTCCGCCTGATCGACAAGAACACCGGCGATGTCATCGACCTGCAGACCTCGCCGCTACGGATGGACAACCTGGACCTGGTCGACAACGGCACCGGCGCCTCGGCTGCCGAAGGCCCAGAACATCACCCTGAACCTGGCCGGCGTGTCCTACACGCTGCCCAGGGGCGACACGCTGGAGCTGCAGGTGTCCTCCTCGAGCAACTCGTTCGTGCCCAACCGGGGCAGCGCGGTCGTGACGATCGCGAACGGGAAGGTCGCGGTACCCACCCTGTAGGGCTGAGGGTCAGGGGCGCGTGGCCGGAGTTAGGTCACGCGCCCCTCGTCTGCCGGGCTTATGATCGGATGAATGTCAGAGCCGCGTCCGAACCTGTTCGCCGACCACTTCAGCGTCGAGCGCGGCGGCCTGCGCGGCGAGGGCGTGGTCCGCGCCGCGGGCGGGGAACAGCTCGGGGGAACGCTCTACGAACTCGCCCCCGGCCACGACGGCATGCCGCTGCACATCCATCACGGCATGGAGGAATTGGCCGTCGTGATCTCCGGCCACCCGACCCTGCGCACGCTCGACGGCGAATCCGAGTTGCGGCCCGGCGACGTGGTGGCATTTCCACGCGGTCGCCGCGGTGTCCACACCCTGGCCAACCGGACCGACGAGCCGGTGCGCTACCTGATGATCTCCACCAAGGTGATGCCCGAAGTGGTCGAGTATCCCGAGCAGGGCACCGTCGGCGTGATGACGCGGGGTCCATTCGAACCGATCGGGCCCGACGAAGACCCTGCCGACCGGCTGCGGCTGCGCTTCAAGCGCTCAGACGCGCAGGAGTAGCTTCTGGCTCAGCCGGGCGGTTGCTGCCGACCAGGCCGAACATCACCCAGAGGTGGCGGAAGTGGTCGATGTCCTGGCCCAGGCCGTCCAATGCCATTCCGGCCAGCGCGCTCCAGTAGGCAAGGTCGGTGGGCCCGCCTGCGGTCGCGCCACAGCAGCCACAGCATGGCGAGGAACATGATCAGTGCGGGCAGCCCCAGCGTGGCCGCGATGTTCAGCGGCGTGAAGTGGGCGCGGAAGGGCTGGCCGGCGTTGACTCCGGGGAGGGCGCCGGGACCGATGCCGACCAGGGGGTGATGCTCCAGCGTGTGCAGCGACGTCACGAAGGCTTCCCGCCGGTTGCCCGGGTCGGGAACCGTGTATGTGATCGGGGACGCCGTGTGCAGGTCGGCGTGAAAGCGCCCGATCGTGAGGAAGGCGATCCCGCCCAGCGCCACCAGCACCGCGGCCGTCACCACGATCAGACGCCGGCGGTGGGGAAGCCGCACGGTGCTGCGGATCACGATGGCCAGGAGAAAGCCGATCAGGCCGCGGGACACCGTGGCCGCGCACAGGAGCAATAGGCCGATTTGCGTGACGATCCGAAGCCGGCGGGACAGACCCGCGTCAGCTGAGGCGGCGATTCCCGAAGCGAAGATGCAGTAGCTGGCCAGCAGGGGCGGGCTCTGCAGCCCCGCCCGGATGCGGGTGAAGATGCTCGACGGGGTCAGCTGCTCGCCGTAGACGCCGGTCAACCCGCTGGGCACGTGCGCGTAGAACAGGATCAACCCCAGAGCGCCGAGCGCCACGGTTACCAGTGAGGAGGCCACGAGAACTCGGGCGATCAGACGCCGGCGGTGGCGGTCGAACGCAAAGTCGGCCGTCAGCACCGCCATGAACGCGAGCTCCAGCATCAGCAGCACGTCCTTGCCGCTGCCTCCCCGGCCCGGCACCTCGAAGGCAGCAGACACGCAGGCGAGGAGCAGATACGCGGCAAGCGGGACTTGCCAGCGCCGCCGGGCATCGGTCAACTGACCCCGCCACAGTCGCTCAGCCAGCCAGAGGACGGTGGCGATCGCGATCAGGAGGTCTGACCACTCACCGTGCTGCTGGAGCGCGCCGATCGGCGAGAGCCACCGGAACGGCAGCAGGCCGATGGCCAGCAGGTAGACCGTGAAGGCCGGGTCCTGCCACACCCGTGTCTGCCTCTCCCCTACGCCCAACTCCGCCCTCCTGATTCGCTCAGCCGTCCGTCAGTATCGCGGCGATGGCGGCGGGGGCTTCGACGTGGGCGGCGTGACCGGCGCCGGGGACGATCGGGGTCTCGGCCCCGGGGATGCGTTCGGCCATCTCCCGGGCGATGCCACGGAACTTCTCGTCCCGCTCACCGGCGACCAGCGTCACCGGTATGGCGAGCTCCGGCAGGCGATCCCACAGGCTGGGCAGCGCGCCGGTTCCCAGCCCCCGCAGTGCTGCGGCCAGCCCCGCAGGAGTGCTGTTGAGTCGATCCTGGTGCACCTGCTCTGCGAGTTGGTCGGGCAGGCCGGAGAGCACCGGCGTCTGGGACCAGCGACGGGCGAAGGTCTCGATGTCGAACTGCTCGATCTCGTCGGCCAGCGCTTCGTCGGCCTGGCGGCGCGCCGCGCGCTCGGCGGCATCGGCCAGCCCGGGGCTGGCCCCGACGAGGACCAGCCGCTCGACGCGGTTCGGAAGGGCGAGGGCGGCGTGCAGCGCGATGCGGCCGCCCATTGAGTAGCCCGCCAGGGTGAAGCGCCCAGCTGGGATCGCGGCGATGTCGTCGATCACTGCGTCCAGCGTGACCGGCTTCTGCTCGGAGGCGACGCCGTGCCCACGGATGTCCGGAGCAAGCGATCGGTACCGTTCGCCCACCGCCCGGATCACCGGTTGCCAGCTGGCGCCGGTGTTGGTGAAGCCGTGCAGCAGCACGAGCGAGGGCGGGCCGCTCATCTGCCCATCATGACCGCACTCGACTCCTATCTGCTGATGCGCGCCCTGGTCGACGAGTTCGCCCGCTGCGGGATGCAGCACGCCTGCACCTGCCCGGGTTCCCGCAACACGCCGATCGTGCTGTCGCTGGCGCGCGAGGAGAGGATCCGCACCTGGTCGCACATCGATGAGCGCTCGGGCGGATTCTTTGCGCTGGGGGCGGCCAAGGCGAGTGGACTGCCCGTGGCCGTCACGTGCACGTCGGGAACGGCGACCGCCAACCTCCTGCCAGCGGTGATCGAGGCGCGCGAGGCCGGGGTGCCGCTGATCGTGCTGACTGCCGACCGGCCGCCTGAGCTGCGCGAGGTGGGCGCGGGTCAGACGATCGACCAGATCAAGATCTACGGCGACGCGGTCAAGTGGTTCTTCGAGCTGGGCGTGCCGGAGGGAACTCCCGAGCGCCTGCGCTGGGTCCGAACGCTGGCCTGCCGCGCCTTCTGGACTGCGCTGGAGGGCCGTCCCGGGCCGGTACATCTCAACATCCCGCTGCGCGAGCCACTGGTACTCGACGAGGAGTTGCCAGAGGACGTTACGGGCCGGAGTGACGGCCGGCCGTACGTGATCGTGGAGCCTTCCGGGGCGCCGGCGGCGCTTGGCCGGGGACCGGGCCTGCATCCCTCCGGGCGGTTGCTGATCGTGGCCGGCACGGGGACGGATGACCCTATCGGACTGACGCAGTACGCCTCTCAGACTGGAGTGCCTGTGTTGGCAGACCCGATGTCAGGAGCCCGGCGCGGCCCGGCAGCCGTGGTCCACTACGACCTGCTGCTGCGCGATGCCGAGTTCGCACAGACCCACCGGCCCGACTTCATCTTCCGACTGGGTGAGCTGCCCACCTCTAAGCCACTTCGCGCTTGGCTGGCCGGGCTCTCCGACGTGCCGCAGATTGCGTTTGACCCGCAGTGGAGCTGGCAGGACCCCGGCAGCGTGGTGGGGATGCGACTGCGCAGCCGCCTGCCTCAGCCCGAGGATCTCAAGGTTGAGGCCGGCTGGCTCGACTCCTGGCGGGAGGCCGACGAAGCGGTCGGCGATGCCCTGCGGCCCGTGGTCGAGGCGGAGCTGTGTGAGCCCTCGGTTGCCGCTGCACTCGGCCGCGAGCTGCCGGGCGACGCGACGATGTTCGTCGCCTCCTCGATGCCGGTGCGCGATGTGGAGGGTTACTTCCCCGCCCGTGAGGACCAGCCGCGGGTGCTGTCCAACCGCGGCGCCAACGGCATCGACGGCACGGTATCGAGCGCCTTCGGTGTGGCGGCGTGTTCAGACGGTCCAGTGGTCCTGTTGATTGGTGACCTCGCCGTCGTTCACGACATCGGCGGACTGGTGGCCGCGCGGCGGACCGGGCTGCCGCTGGTCATCGTCCTCATCAACAACGACGGCGGCGGCATCTTCCACTTCCTGCCTGTGGTCTCCCAAGGAGACGCCTTCGAACAGCACATCGCCACGCCGTCCGGCCTCGACTTCTCGCAGGTGGCCACGCTGTTCGGCTGCGCCCACGAGCAACCCGTGGACCTGGCGGAGTTCGTGGCGGCTCTGTCGCGCGGCTTGGTCGCGGCCGGAACGACGATCATCGAGGTCCGCACCAATCGGGTGGCGAACCGGGAACTGCACGCCGAGCTGGAGCGCGCGGCGGTGGCTGCGATCGGGCGTGCCGAGCGTCGCTAGCCGGATAGCACTGGCAGCAGCGCCTGCAACTTCGTCTCTGTCTCGGCCAGCTCCGACGCGGGATCTGAATCAGCCACGATCCCGCATCCGGCGAAACAGGTGGCGGTCCGCCCCTGGAGGAGCGCGCAGCGCAGCGCCACACAGAACTCGCCGTCGCCGGTCTGGTCACACCAGCCGACCGGACCCGCATACCAGCCGCGATCAAAGCCCTCCAGCGCCGGAATCAGGCGTTCCGCCTGACTCCACGGCTCGCCGCCCACCGCCGGCGTTGGGTGCAGGACGCCGGCCAGCTCCACGGCGCTCATCGGCGCGGCCAGCTGGGCCCGGATGGGAGCGGCCAGGTGCTGGATATTGGCCACCTTGATGACGATTGGGTCCGGTGCCGCCGTCACCCACACCGAATGCGGTGCCAGCGCCCGCGCGATCCTCCGGGCCACGATCGCGTTCTCCTCCCGGTTCTTCTCGCTGCTCAAGAGCCGCTCGCCGAGGTGATCGTCGACCGCCGGATCGGCACTCCGCCCGATCGAGCCCGCCAGCGCCACGGTGGTGGCGCGCTGTCCCTGCCGGCGGACGAGCAGCTCCGGTGTGGCCCCCAGAAAGGTCGATTCTCCCCTCCCCACCGCGTACACGTAGCAGGAGGGGAACCCCTCGCGGAGCACGGCAAGGATGGCAGCCGGGTCGTGGGCGGTCGGGGCCTGAACCTCCACCTCGCGCGCCAGGACGATCTTCTTGAGCTCGCCGGCCCTGATCCTCTCCACAGCACGAGCCACGGCCTCCTCGTAGTGAGCCGGAGGCATCGGGCTGCTGACCCGGAACTGGCCGACGGGAGCGGGGTCGAGCAGCGGCATCGGGCGGCTCTGCAGCGCGCTCAGGCGCCCCTCCAAGCGTTCGGTCAGGTCATCGGCCGTGTCGTCGGGCGCCACGATCAGGTTCAGCGTGAGCCAGGTCTCACCATGCATGCGAGCCAGGGACGCCTCGGGGAGGATCATGGAGGCGGGGTGAAAGCCGCTCCACTTGGGTGAGCCGGCCCCAGCGGGAGCAAACCCGAAGCCGCCCACAGCGGTCATGCCGGAGCCGGGCGGCCCATCCGGCCGGTCGGCCACGGCCCGGGCGACGAGCTCGCGCCAGGCTGTGGCGGCCTCCTTGAACCGCCGCGCGCCGGTGCCCGTGATCTCGTGAGCACACCCGAGCGCGGCCACGGCGGCGCCCTCGCGGTCGGGCTGCTCCAGGCAGAACCAGGGTTCCTCGCGGGCTCTGGATGCGCTGATCACGCTAAGTGGATCGACGCTTTCGCGCGACCGCGTGGTCAGGCTCAGCACTACGGGCCGGCCGCCTGATCGAGCGCGCGTCAGCGCCTCGCCGATGCGTTTGTGCAGCCCCAGCCGCCGCGGCCTCGATCGGTCAAGAGAGCTCAGGGTGTCCAGGCCCAGCGGGATCACAACCTCAAAGTATCGCGTGGTAGGACCCACCTAGAATGGCCCGATGCCATCAACCAACCTCTCCGGCCGCACCGCCGTGGTGACCGGCGGCGCCGGGTTCATCGGCTCACACGTGGTCGACGCATTGCTGGAATCCGGAGCGGCCGTCGTGGTCGTCGACGATCTCTCCAGCGGCTCGGCCGACAACGTCTCCGACCAGGCCGACCTGGAGGTACTCGACATCAGCCGGCGCGAAGCGCTCGACCGCGTGATCGATGCAGCGAAGCCGGCGGCCATTTTCCACCTGGGGGCGCAGGCCAGCGTCGTGGTCTCGGTCGAGGATCCCGAGCGCGATTGCGACGTCAACGTGCACGGGACCCTGAACGTGATGACCGCCGCCACCCGCCACCAGGCGCCGGTGGTGTTCACCTCCACGGGGGGCGCCCTGTACGGCAACGAGGCGCCGATGCCGACCACCGAGGAGTCGTTTCCCGCACCGCAATCGCCCTACGGCGCCTCCAAATGGGCGGCCGAGGCATATGTCAACACGTGGCGCGAGTCGACCGGGGTCGGCCACACCGTGTGCCGTCTGGGAAACGTCTACGGCCCCAGGCAGAATCCGCACGGCGAGGCTGGCGTGGTGGCGATCTTCTCCAGCCTCCTGTGGCACGGCACACAACCTAAGGTCTTCGGATTCGGCAAGCCGACCCGGGACTACGTGCACGTCCAGGATGTGGTGCGGGCGCTGCTGGCTGCCGTCGGAAGCGGCGATACCTTCAACATCTCCACCGGCGTCGAGACGTCCGTCTCCCGGCTCCTGGAGATCCTCCAGGACGAGGCCGGCACGTCGATTGAACCGGAGCTGGCGCCGCTGCGCCCGGGCGAGCTCGAACGGAGCTGCCTTAGTCCGCGCCGGGCCGAGGAAAAGCTGGGCTGGACGGCTGAGGTTCAGATCGAGCAGGGACTACGCGAGACCTACCGGGCGCTGGTAGAGACATTCGAGACGGCCAAGAGCTGAGCTCAGCCGCCTCGGTTTCACCTCACGTCTCCGTGCGCCCGCGAGCGATGGCGATCTCGCCGGTCCGGGCCATCTCGATCAATCCGAACGGCCGCACCAGACCCTCAAAGGCCTCGATCTTGTCGTGCGTGCCCGTCACCTCAACGACCACCGAGCGTTTGTTCACGTCGACGATCTTGGCGCGGAAGATCTCGCAGATCTGCATCACCTCCGAGCGGCCGGAACCGTCGGCCGCGACCTTGAACAGCGCCAGCTCACGCGCCAGCGCTTCGCCGGGCTCGAGGTCGCGGATCTTCAGCACATTGATCAACTTGTGCAACTGCTTGGTGACCTGGTCGATCGGGTGCAGAGCGCCGTCGAGCGTCAGTGTGATCCGGGACACGGCGTCGTCATCGGTCGGTCCCACCGCCAGCGTGTTGATGTTGAAGCCGCGCCGGGCGAACAGGCCAGTGATCCGCGTCAGCACGCCCGGCTTGTTCTCGACCAGGATCGACAGGACGTGCTTGCGTCCGGTGCGCAGGCTGCCAGCGGCCTCCAGCTCGTCCAGTGACAGGACTTCCTTGGTTCCGGGCTCCCCCATCTAACCCACCATGTCCCGTGCCGCCTGACCTGCCGGAATCATCGGATACGTGTTCTCCTCGCGGGTCACGGGGACGTCGACCAGGACCGGCCCTTCGGTGGCCAGCGCCTCCTTCATGCCCTCGACCAGGCTGGTCTTGTCGCTCGAGGCGCATGCCGGTGGCGCCGTATGCCTCGGCCAGCTTCACGAAGTCCGGCCACTGGCCCGTGTCCACCTGGCTGTAGCGCTTGTCCCAGAACAGCTCCTGCCACTGGCGGACCATCCCGAGGTAGCCGTTGTTCATGATGAACACCTTGATCGCGATGCCCTCCTGCGCGCAGGTGGCCAGCTCCTGCATGTTCATCTGGACCGAGCCGTCGCCGGCGATGCAGACCACCGTCTGATCGGGGCAGCCGACCTTCGCCCCCATCGCCGCCGGCAGCCCAAAGCCCATCGTTCCCAGGCCGCCCGAGTTGATCCAGCGGCGCGGCTTGGGGAAGTCGTAGTACTGGGCGGCCCACATCTGGTGCTGGCCGACGTCGCTGGTACGATCGCGTCGCCGCCTGTGGCCTCGTACAGGGCCTTGATCATGTACTGCGGCTTGATCTCGTTGTCCGTGCTGTCCTGTAGCCCAGCGGATGGCGCTGCTGCCATACAGCGGATCCGCGCCCACCACTCGTCGAGCCGCGCCGGATCTGGCGCCAGGGCCCGGTATTCGGCCGTCAGCCGAGGCAGGATGTTGTGCGCGTCGCCGACGATCGGGATGTGGGCGGGGACGTTCTTGGAGATCTCCGCCGGGTCGACATCGATGTGGATGAACTTGGCCCGCGGCGCGAACTCCGAGAGCTTGCCGGTGATCCGGTCATCGAACCGGGCGCCGATCGCGACGATCAGGTCCGCCTCGTCCATCGCGTAGTTGGCGGTGCGCGTGCCGTGCATGCCGAGCATCCCCAGCCACTGCTCGTGGGGGGCGGGGAATGCGCCCAGGCCCATGACCGTGCAGGTCACCGGCAACCGGTCGGCGGTCGCCAGCTCGGTCAGGTCCGCGGCCGCCTCTGCGGCGACCACGCCTCCGCCCGCGTAGATCACCGGACGGCGCGCGTTGGCAAGCGCCTTCGCCGCCAGACGGATCTGCTTCTGGTTGCCGTCGGTCGTCGGCTGGTAGCCGGGCAGGTGGACGTCGGTCGACCGGCTCATAAGGGATGTCGGCCCGGCTCAGGTCCTGCGGAATGTCCACGACCACCGGGCCGGGCCGACCGCTTCGGGCGATGTGGAACGCCTCGTGGATCGAGCGCGGGAGCTCCAGCGGATGCTGGATCATGAAGCTGTGCTTGACGATCGGCATCGTGATGCCGATCGTGTCCGCCTCCTGGAAGCCGTCGGTGCCCAGCAGCTCGGTGCGGACCTGGCCGGTGAGGAAGACCACCGGGACGGAGTCCATCATCGCGTCGCAGATCGGTGTGACGAGATTGGTCGCTCCCGGGCCGCTGGTGCCCAGGGAGACTCCGACCCTACCCGTCGCCTTGGCGTAGCCCTCGGCTGCATGGCCGCCTCCGGCCTCGTGGCGGACCAGGATATGCCGGATTCCCGCGTCGTAGAAAGCGTCGTAGGTCGGGAGGTTGGCGCCGCCGGGTAGGCCAAATACGACCTCGACACCCTCCGCCTTCAGGCATTCCATCAGAGCATCGACTGCACGCATGCGCTTCGCCTCCTTCCTCAGAGTCGTGGGGCTTTGAGTAACTCCGCCGGTGCCGAGGCGGCCAACCGAAGGAGTCCATGACCGCGAGGCCGCGGCGACGCGACAAGTCTACTGGCGAAGCCCTCCGCATTCTCCCTGTCCGGAGTTGCGCTCAACGGCCCTACGTACCGGAATTCGGTTTGTCAAGAGACCCGGACAAATGTCCAGGAAGCTGCCCTCGGCTGCCGGTGAATCCACCGGGGGTCGATCCGTGGCATATGCCCAAAGATCCTCTCCGCGTCCGGCCGACCCCAGCCGCCGCGAAAATTCTCCAGCGCGGACGTCGCGTCGCCCTTGCAGCGAGCGCTGCGGCTGCCCTGGTCCTATCACTGCTGCCTGCCGGAGCCTCTGCCGCCTCACTCCCGCCGGAGGGCATCTTCGATAACTGTGACCTGAACACTCAGATGTCCACCTGCGTCCAGCGGCTCGAGGTCATGCACACCGGTGGCTTCCAGGTCGTCGTGATCGACGCCGACGAGGGAACTCCGAGCGCGGATGCCAGCTATGCCGCGTCGGCGCAGGGTCTCGGCATGAAGGTGATGTGGGAGATCAGCGATCCGGGTTGGTGGCAGGGCACCAGCGTCGCAGGCGACTTCCCCGGTTATGGAACCGCGTGCGGTTGCTCTGACAACAGCAGCCTGCTCACGTACATGATCGGCTTCCTGGGCTCCCAAGCCGGCACCTGGGGCTACTACGCGGCCGACGACTCCATGCTCTCCGCCGGCGACCAGTCTGCCGTCTCCAGCTATGTGAAACAGATCAAGACGATCGACGCCACCCACCCGGTGATCCTCTCGAGCGCGGACGAGACGCAGACGTCTCAGTACGGGTCGATCGGGGACATGAACGCCGCGGAGATCTACCCGGTCACGACCAGCTCGATGATGCCGGCCTCCTCGGATCCTGGCGACTGGAGTGACATTGGCCAGTGGGCAGCTGACGACCAGGGGATGGCCAACCGTCACGACAAGCCGAGCGCCTTCATCCTCCAGGCGTTCAGCTGGGGGGACAATCTCTCCGATGGTGAGGCGATGGGCCTCTGCACGCCGTCGATGTCCCAACGGCAGTGCTGGGACTCAGCGATCTACCCGACGCCGGGCGACCAGCTCCAGCTGCGCAACGAGATCCTCAAGCATGCTCACCCCCGGATCATCCTGTGGTGGTCGTTCATGGGAACCTACGGCCAGGCGGGTGGGGACACATATTCGACCTACCCGACGGGGTCCGCGGCAACTTCCCACTGGGCCGGACTGGTAGACGCGATCAACGCGCGGCCGCCTGGCACGACCTTCACTGGCCGCAAGGCCAAAGCGCGCAAGCACCACCGCCGCCACCATCGTCACCATCATCGCCGTCGCCATCACCGGCGGCGCCACCACCGCCGCCGGGCATAGCGTACGGCTGGTCAGGTGAAAGAAAGCGCCCGGCCGGAGCCGAGCGCTTTCGTTTGCGCCCTGGGGGCGCCTCGTCTTAGCTGAACCGAAGCCTGGTTACCCGGTGAACACAGGTTTCGGCGCACACACCGTGAAGTGCAGCGTGTCGCTGGCCGTCTTTCCGTTGATGTCCTTGACGAAGATCTTCACGGAATGCCCACCCTTGGCCAGACCCTTCGCGCTCACCTTCAGCCCCTTGATGGTCCAGTTCTGCGGGCCGATCCCCTTGAACGACTTTGTGTAGACCACAGTGCTGCCCACGGTGATCTGGATCTTTCGGATGCCCGCGATCGAGTGGATCTTGACCGTCGGGAGGGTGAACGTCGATGAAGGCTTCTTGCACTGTGGCGGGATGTGGCGAACCGTGATCGTCGGCTTCCGGCATTTTGGGGTGTACAGCGTGCCGCAGTGCTTCTTGGTCGCCCCACTCGCCAGGCCGGCGACAGCCAGCACCGCCACGCACGCGATTACGAGCGTTAACAGGACCTTCCGCATGATTAGATGAACCCCCTAGGCTGCGCCGCTGAAATGAAGCTGGGGCAATCTACCATTTCGGGGGGCGCCTGGGCAAATTGCGCCTCCGTTGAATCGACCGGTCCAGTCTTGGAAGCCTCCGCGCCGCCCTTAGAACCCTCCACCAGCCGGGGCACCACGGTTGCTACCCGGCCGTCCGTGGACTCCGCGGTGGCCTGGTGCCTCGGATTTGCGCTGACCGTGTACCTCGCCCTTTCCGGTGGCGGATACGACATCGTCGTACGCAGCGAGGTCGGCGTCCTCATTTGGTGGTTGCTCCTCCTCGGTCTGATCGCCGGGGTCCTGCCGAGGGCCAGATTGGCTCGCTCCACCTGGATCGCGCTGCTCCTCCTCACTGCCTTCTTCGCGTGGACCTGGATCGCGACCGGATGGACGAGCACCCAGGAGCTCACGCTCATCGAGGTCGGGCGCGTGGCGACATACATCGGTGGGTTTCTGGCCGCGGCCTGTCTGCTCACCCGAGGGACGGGCCGAGCTCTGCTCTGGGGTCTCGCCACGGGAATCGCTCTCGTCTGCTCGTTGGCCGTCCTCTCAAAGCTCCTTCCCTCCCTCTTCCCGACCGACCCGACGGCGCACTACTACGCCACCACGCGGCTTCGGTACCCATTCGACTACTCGGACGGGGTGGGCGAGTTCGCGGCCCTCGGAGTGCCGCTGCTCTGGTACGTGGCCAGCGCTGCGAGGTCGGTGTGGGCGCGGGCGCTTGGCGCGGCGTCTCTTCCCGTCGTGCTGCTGTGCTTGGCCATGACCGTCTCACGGGGGGGCATCCTGGCGGCGGCCGTCGGCGTGGTGGTGTTCCTGATTCTTTCCCCGGAGCGCCTGCCGAGACTGCTCACCGGCGTTCTGGCTGCTGCTGGCACCGGTGTGCTGATGCTGGCCCTGCTGTCACGCAAGGGCCTGACCGATCGGCTGTTCGCTGCGGCGCCGGCTGGGCAGAGACACTCGATGCTGATCATCGTCGTGGTGGTTGCGGTGGTGGTCGGACTTCTGCAAGCGGCGATCGCGGTCGCCGGTCAGAGGAAGACGAGGCCGTCCTGGACCAGGGTGGGACGCCGGGGTGCTGGCGTGGTCTGGGGAGCGGTCGCGATCATCGTGGTGGCCGCCGTCGCGAGCTTCTTAGTCACCGGCGCCGCTCACCATCTGTGGGATCAGTTCAAGCAGCCAACCGCCTCCTCCGGCAGCAACTCCTACCTCCGGCTGCTCTCCGTGGCCGGGAGCCACCGTTACCAGTACTGGCAGGTCGCCTTTCATGCCTTCGAAAGTTCTCCCTGGAAGGGCGTCGGGCCGGGGACCTTCCAGTTCTACTGGGCCCAGCACCAGACCCTCGGGGAGTATGTGCTGAACGCTCACTCCCTGTGGATCGAGACGCTGGCGGAGCTGGGGATCATCGGGCTGGCGCTGATCGGCGGCTTCTTCGCTTGGGTGCTTATCAGCGGGGGGGTTCTGGCGCTCCGGTCTGTGATCGATGAACGCGCTGTGAGAGCGGCCGCCGTCGCCGGAGTGGCCGCATTCTGCGCGGCCGCTGCCTTTGACTGGGTCTGGCAGATCGCGGCTGTCCCGATGGTGGCGATGCTGCTCAGCGCTGTGTGCGTGGCCCCGACGGGCGCCGGCGAGCGCCGCCCGTCACGGCAGTGGCTGATGCGTGGATTGCTTGGAGTGGGAGCGCTGGTTGCGCTGTGGGTGATCCTCGTCCCGCTGGCCACCACGGTGGCCGTCCGCCGGAGCCAGACAGCCGCGCAGAAAGGTCAGCTCGTGACCGCACTCCGGTACGCCGCTGACGCCCAGCAAGTCGAGCCGGGGGCATACACCCCGCGCCTGCAGCGAGCCCTCCTGCTGGAGCAGTTGGGCAACATCAATGGCGCTGCCCTGGCCATCGCTCAGGCCGAGGCACGCTCGCCCACCGATTGGCAGATCTGGCTCGTGGCTTCTCGCATCGCCACCGAGCAGAACAGGCCGCGAATGGCGCTGCGCTACTACCTGAAAGCGAAGTCGCTCAATCCGATCTCGCCGATCTTTGCTGGGTGACCGTCCCCCGAGACAGTCTCGCGGGGGTATGATCGACCTATGGGGCAGACGGCGCGGTACCTCCGAGCCGGAGTAATCGGTTCTTTGACGGCCACCGCGGTCGCGGTTTTGGCGGTCCTCGTGCTGGCCGGCCCGGCCGGCGCAAAGACGTGCTTCAAAAAGGTCGCTCCCCCTGGGCACGCCGGCTCCACGCAGTATTACGAGACCGTGCCGACCGCCTGCGGCAACGCCTCGCCCCCGAGCGGCTCAGGCTCGGGCTCTGGCAGCGGGATCAGCCACCTCGGACACGGACGTGCCGGCCTACACGGTCTCTCCCAGCTTGGGTCTAACGGAAAGGCGGCCGCCTCCCTGGCGGCCGCGACCGCCCCGACGCTCTCCAACGCGAGCGGAGGAAGTGCCGCGTCGAAGTCTGGCCAGACCGGCGGCTCGGGTTCGACCGGCGGCTCGGGTTCGACCGGGAGCTCCACAGGAGCGACCAGCGGTCCGTCGATCGCATCCTCCGCCGGCGGCTCGGCATCCGGCGCGCTGGGCTCGGCCCTGACGAGCTCGGGCGGCGGCCTGGGAGTGCTCCTCCCCATCCTCATGGCCTTTGGCCTGCTCGCCGCGATCGCCGCAGGAGTGACCCGCTCGCGCCGCTCCGGCGGACCGGGCGCCTCAGTCTGATCTCGCTCCGCGCGCTCTGACAGCGCTCACGGCAGCGTGGGCGGCCATCGCCAGGTTCTGTCCGATCCAGATGGCTGGTATCAGGCATTTGGCCCAGGTCGGAACGGCGGGGTCCTCACGAAGGCGCTGGCGGATGATCTCGGCATGACGCCGCTGGTGGGCAAGCGTGAAGAAGCTCGACCACACTGAGCCCTCGTGAAGGCGGTACACCCGGCCCGGCTCCTCACTCCAGCCAACTCGGCCTCGGAAGGCCAGCGAAACGCCTAGGCACCAATCGTCGCCACTTTCGGAATCCGAGAATCCTCCTCCGTCTCGGGCGGCCTGGGTTCGGATGACTGTCGCGCCGGTGGTCGGAAATTGCGACCAGACGCTGTGGACAATGGCCAGCAACCTGGGGAAGCGGACGAGCCGAGCCAGGCGCCGGCGGGGCCAGCGATGGCGCTCCCCGGACTGCGCCTCCTGGATCGCCATGGCGAAAGCGACCAGACGGCTGTCACGAGACAGGACCCCCTGAAGGATCCTGAATGCCCCCGGGACCGCCACATCATCGGCATCCCAGAAGACGACGTACGGAGTTCGCACCTGAGCCAGGCCAAAGTTCCGGGAGGCTCCGAGGGTCATACGGGCAGGCACCCGGATGATCTCCACCCCCTCCTCCGGCGGAATCGGCGTGTCTGAGGCATTGTCGATCACCAGTAGCCGTAGTGGGACATCCTGCGCCCTGAGGCTGCCGACCGCATCGGGCAACCACCGCGCGTACTCCCCCCAGGCCGGGATCACGACCGTTGTCGTGATCTCGAGGCCGGGCTCTCCAGGTTCAAGCTTCCGCTCCACGGGCTGGCAGTATCGATCACCATGACGACCGACACCGAACGGCGGATAACCCGAATCATCGCCCGGCTCAATATCGGCGGTCCCGCGATTCAGGCCATCAGCTTGACCCGGCTGATGGAGGAGCACGGATATGTGACGCATCTCGTTCGGGGCGTGGAGGGTCCCGATGAGGGCACCATGGACCACCTGGCCAGGGAGCTCGGCGTCTCGCCGACGCTCGTGGAACAGATGAGCAGGGATCCCGGTCGCCGGGACCTCGCCGCCCTGAATCGCCTCGTCCGGATCCTTCGCCGAGATCGTCCCGACATCGTCCACACCCACGCCGCCAAAGCCGGAACCCTCGGCCGCGTGGCGACGCTACTCGCCTTCCCGCGCCGGTCCTCACGGCCGGTGCTGGTGCACACGTACCACGGTCACTCCCTCACCGGGTACTTCTCCGGCCGGACCGCTGCGTTCTATCGAGGGGTCGAACAGGCGCTGGCCCGGGTCACGGACCGGCTCGTAGCCGTATCGCCCGAAGTGCGTGACGACCTGGTCAGGCTCGGGGTCGCGCCGGTTGAGAAGTTCGAAGTCATTCCCCTGGGCTTCGACCTCTCGCCGTTTGTGGATGACGCCCGGCGCGCAGAGCGCCGCGCTGCCCTCCGCTCCGAATGGGGCGTCCCGCCCGACGCCGAACTGGTGACGCTCATCGCGCGCCTGGTACCGATCAAGCGCGTCGACCGCTTCCTGCGCGTCGCCTCAAAGCTGGCGGATCGCCCCGGCATCCGCTTCGCGATCGTCGGAGACGGAGAGTTGAACGCTGACCTGCGGAACTCGGTCGAGGCGGGGTCGCTGGGAGATCGGATCGTCTGGGCCGGCTTTCGACTCGACATCCCGGATGTGTGCTTTGCCAGCGATGTGATCATGCTCACCTCGGACAACGAGGGGACGCCGGTGAGCCTGATCGAGGCTCAGGCTGCGGCCGTGCCCGTTGTCGGTACGGACGTGGGGGGCGTCCGCTCGGTGGTACGCAGCGGTGTCACCGGGCTTCTCGCTGGATCGACGGATGAAGCCGGACTCGCGAGCGCTGCATCCGCACTCCTCGATGATCGAGCTCGCCACCAGCAGTTTGCGCTGGCTGCTCGCCGCCACACGGTGGAGAGATTCGCGATCCAGCGACTCGTTCTGGATCATCGAGCGCTGTACGAGCGGTTGCTCAACTAGCCGAGACGCTTGCGTGCGGCACGCCACGCTCGCCACCCGGCCGGTGCGTGCCACGCCAGCCAGATCGGCCTGTATAGATAGCCCGCCAGCAGCCACGTCCAGCCGCGGTTCGCGGGCTTCCACCAGTGCCGGACGAACTCCGGCGGCGGGACGAGTTTGCGGATGATGATCTCCAAACGACGAAACCAACCTGCGCTCGCGAGCTGCTGGAAGCCGCGTGCGACAGGAGGCGGCGAGCTGGCCTGCAGAATCACCGAGGAGGACTCCACGTCCGATATTCCGAGCTCAAGCGCGCGGGCCTCACCCTCCGGAATCAGACGCAGGCCGGCAGAGAACTCCTCTACGGCGTCCAACCTCTGGGCAAGCTTCGACGCTTCCCTCCAGGTTGGGATGGGAACGACGTGGACGGCCGCCTGCAGATGAGCCAGCGCCTTGTTCCAGACTTTCCCGTGATGGGCGGCGTGCAGGGTTACGTACAGGGCACGGGCAGGGGGTGAGAGACGCCGAACCGTGTAGCCGGCTACCTCGGCCGGCTCGACGCAAGTCGATAGGACAGACCATGCCTCAGCGTCTCCCACACCGATCCCCTGGAGCCGGCGATGGAGATCAACGGCAGCGCCATCTTCGTCGCGCCACCACTCATCGGCATGCTCTTGCCACCAATCCGGCATCCGACGTTTATCCATGATCGGCCGGAACCCGAGGCCTGAAAGGACTATGCCGGCCGGTTCGATCGATTCCGGCGCAACCCACAGGTCGAAGTCGTTGTAGAACTGAACATCTCGCCCATGCCAGTCGGCCAGTGCGCGCCCCTTCAGCAGGACGGAATCGATGCGCGCCGCGTCAAATGCGCGGACCACCTCAGCCGTTGCTGCATCGATCCGGATATTCGAAGCCATGGCGCTCAGACGAGCGGCATGTTCCGAGTCTGGAGGTCTCTGGCCGGCATCCATACCCGAATCCAGTCTATTGTTGCCCTGAACGCCCCGAAAGATGTATGATGCGCGTGGGGATTTACAGCACTACGGGGATTTGGCTAGTTCTTACGCAGACATGGATGGCGTTTAGGGGGTTCAATGGGTTCTGAGAAGCACACAGTGATTTCGCGCCCGGTCGCTCGCGACGAGGGTCTGCTGGTGGAGACGATCGATGGCGACGCCGTCGTGTACGACCTCGACACGAAGCAGGTCCACTGCCTCAAGTCGCTGGCAGCCGTCGTGTTTTCGGCGGCCGACGGAACGAAGACGGCCTCTGACATTGCCGAACTCGCCTCCTACGGGCTCTCGCGCCCGGTGTCTGCAACCGAGGTGGAGGAAGTCGTCCTGAGCCTGGACGAGAGTGGTCTGCTCAACATCTCCCCATTCGATGATGGCCGCGGTGTCTCACGTCGCCAAGCGCTGAAGACTTTTGCGGTGGCCGGTGCGGGAGCAGCGCTGATCACGACCATCTCTGCACCGACCGCGCTAGCGCAAGGCTCGCAGATCGCAACCGGTAATTGCTGCGGCGACAGCAGCAAAAGTGCGTGCGAAGGACTCAATCCGACATGTGCGTCGGGACACTGCTGCCAGAACAACGGCGGCAAGCAGTGCAACGAATGCAAGTGCGTCGGCGACCACAACGACTGCGAGACCGGCGGCGCCTGCACGAAGAACTCGGATTGCTCTACAGGCCAGGAATGCATCACCTCCGGCATGGGCGCCGGTTTCTGCTGCACCGCCTTCGAGGCGCCCGGCGGCGGCATTCTGAGCTGCTGAGCGCGGCCGGATCCCCGCGACAAATTCCCCTGCAGCTCTCAGTCTGCGCCTGAAGCGCCGATAAGATCTGATCATGGCTTCGGTGGTACTCGTACTGCGTGTGGGCCTGGCGGTAGTGTTCGTCACGGCCGGGTTGGCCAAGCTTGCCGACTTGCGATCCTTCCGGCAGACCCTGCGGGGCTTTGGCGTCTCCGAGCCTGTGGCCAACGTCAGCGCCAGGCTCGTTCCAATTGCCGAGCTTGCGACCGCGGTGGCACTTCTTCCGCAGCCGTCGGCTCGTTGGGGTGGCGTCGCCGCGTTGATCCTCCTCGGGGTGTTCATCGGGGGGATCGCCAATGCCCTTCGCAACGGCCGCAGACCTGATTGCAACTGTTTCGGTCAGCTCGCCTCCTCGCGCGTAGGTCCCCGGACGCTGATCCGCAATGGCGTGTTGGCCGCCATGGCGGCGGTAGTGGTGGCGCAGGGTCCGGGAGCCTCCCTCTCGAGTTGGACCGGGAACCATTCCGCGGCCGAGCTGATTGCGGCCCTCGCTTTCGTAGCCGGCGCGATCCTGGCGGTGGTACTGATTCGTTACCGGAAGCAGAATCAGGACCTGACAGCCTGGCTGATGCGGACGACCCGAGAGCTGGCGAGCCTCCCGTCAGGTCTGCCGGTGGGTCTGCGCGCTCCGTCGTTCGAACTTCCGAATTCGCAGGGAGTCATGGTTTCTCTGCAGCAACTGTGCGACAAGGGGCGCCCCGTGGTCCTGCTCTTCACGAGCCCCACGTGCGGCCCCTGCATCCGCCTCCTCCCCGACCTGGAGAGGTGGCACGGTGCTCTCGGCAATCACGTGACCTTTGCGACGCTCGCGACGGGCGGCGGCGTCCCCAACGCCACTCAGCACCTGCTGCAGCCCGCTTCCGAGCTCCTGACCCTGCAGCAGGACGGCCAGGAGATCCTGGACATGTACCGGGTTCGATCCACCCCCACGGCGGTTGTGGTCAATCCTGACGGACGAATTGCCAGCGGGTATGTGTCCGGATCGGTCGAGATCGAGGAGCTCGTCCGCTTGACGCTGCGGCGAGTCGAACCTGAACCGGCCAAGCCGCCGCGCGCTTCCGAGCGTGTGGCCGCCTGAGAGATTTACCTCATGACGGCCGGTCTGGAGACTTTCGAGTGGGTGCCGCAGGCCAATCCGTCCGTGGTCGGCGAGGCGTTCGGCGTCCGCGTCGCGCTCGAAGCCGATTCGACTTGGCTTCTGAACAGAATGCTCACGCTTGCCCCCCCTGGTTGGCAACCGGCGACCGCCGAAGCAGGCACACCTCGGTTCGCGATGAGCGCTGGGGACGGACTCGATTACACGCTGCGGCGTGATGGCGTGGTTCTCACCTCAGCCGAGCTCGAGGTTGCCCTGGGCGTTTTCGACGCCCAGCTCCGGAGCTACATCGCCCTCTACGCGCCGACCCGCATCTTTGTACACGCAGGCGTCGTGGCCATAGACGGCCGCGCCGTGGTCGTGCCCGGTCGGAGCTTCAGCGGCAAGACCACGCTGATCGCGGCACTCGTCCGGGCTGGCGCGGTCTACTACTCCGACGAGTACGCCGTGCTCGACGAGGACGGGCTCGTGCACCCGTATCCAAAGCCCTTGTCGCTACGGCTGGAGGAGGGAAGCCGGCTGCAGACCGAGCACACGGTGGATGCGCTCGGCGGGGTCAGTGGCGATGGGCCTGCGCCCGTGCGCCTGATCGTCGCCACCCAATACCGCCGCGGCGCGGAGTGGTCGCCGGACGAGCTGAGCGGAGGAGACGCGGCGCTGGAGCTGATGGCAAACACCATCCCGGCCCAGGAGCGACCCCAGCAAGCTTTGGCGTGCATCCGGCGCGCAGTCCAGGGGGCAACGGTGCTTCGCAGCGAACGTGGGGATGCCGAGGTTTTAGTTCCCCTTCTGTTCGACCGCTTAAGGTGATGGCCCCGCCGCTAAGGCCATCTCATGACGGGGTCCAGGGGGACCGATACCGATAGGAATGCCAGACACCTCGGTCCAGTACGCAGAGGGAGTCATCCTCGTCACGCTGTTGGTGGCCTCGTTTCTGGCCTATCTGGTCCGCCGCTTCCACAGGACGCGCCCGGGGCTTCATATCGGCTGGCCGATCGCCGTTGGATTTGCCATTCGCCTATTGGCGATCGCCGGGATCAGCGCCACCGGTCTCGAATCAACGCTGCGAGGCGGGGACGAGATCACCTTCCTCAACCTGGCGCACCTGCTCGCGCTGCAACCACTCGGTCACGGCGATTTCCCACATGGCCTGTACCAGCTTCAGACCGTCCTGTTCGCGCTTCAGCTGAAGCTCGGATTCCTATCCACCGGCGCCCTCCGAATCACACAGGTCGGCATCGCCTGGACCGGTGTGCTCCTGCTTGTGGTTGCTGTGCACGATCTGGCGGACGGGCGCGCGGCGAAGTGGGCCGCCTGGATCCTCGTGTTCGAGCCGGCGAGCATCTTCTTCAACAGCGAGATCCACAAGGATCCGCTGATGGAACTGGCCGCCGGGTTGGTGGTGTTCGGCGGCACGTGGCTGTGGAAGAGGCTGGATCTGCGGGGAATCCTGATCTGCGCCATCGGAGGGCTGATCGCGGTGGAGACGCGAGCCTACGCAGGCTGGTTCCTGGTCTGCGCAGCCGTGCTTCTGCTCTTTCACGCCTCGATTCGAAGCATGAATCGACCACTCCGCGCGATGCCGGTCATCTACGCAATCCTGATCGCCGGGTTCCTGGTCACCCCCACCCTGCTCGCCGCATCCTCACACAAATCGCTCCAGGCTCTCCAGCTGTCCCAAAATGCCAATGCCGTCGGAGCCGGCGAAGGTTCAGGGACCTCCAACAGCTCGAACCTGGCCTTGGAGCAGGTCAATTTCTCAAGCCGGGGAGCTATCATCACCAACCTGCCGACTCGGATGAGCGAGCTCGTGCTTCAGCCATTTCCGTGGCAACTGCAAGACACCAGCCAGCGCTTTGGGGCCCTTGGAACGCTGTACGCGTATGTCATCCTGTTCCTGCTGATTCGGTATGCATGGATGAGCCGTGGAAACGTATTTCGAAGGACAGCGCCACTCCTTTATCCTCTGTTCTTCCTCCTGGTTGCATATTCGCTCGCAGTCGGAAACGCGGGCACGGGCTTCCGGTACCGTTCCCACTTGATTACGCTGGCCATTGGGGCGATGGTGGTCCTACGAGCGCACCTCGTCCCGGCAACGGCCGAGGATGGGGTCGCAACCACTCAGAGCGCGCGGACGAGGCGTCGGCGGTCCGACGTGAGATCCACCCCGTCCGTCGTTCATGATTTTTGATGGGAAGCCGATGATCAAGCAGATGCCTTTCCAAAACCGGAGCGAGTGATGCCTGAGTTCACCGGTCAGCGTGATCTCAGGGCCTACGCGCGCGTCTTGTGGCGCTGGAAGTACCTCTTCCTGGCGTTTCTGATCGCTGCACCTCTCATCGCTTACCTGCTGGAGCGAGGTAAGCCTCCGATCTACCAATCCAGCGCGCTCGTGGGGATCAACCAGGAAACGGTGAACACCTCGCTGCTCAACGGCGCGTCAAGCTTCTCAACGTCCAACGTGCTGGCAATCGCGGAACTGGTCAAGACCTCGCCCGTGGCCGACGTGGCCTCGACGTTCATGCACCCACGCCCCGATCCTGGTCAGATCTCTTCTGAGGTCACAGCCACGGGTGACCCCAACACCAACTTCCTGACGATCTCCGCCCAGGACACCAGCGCGACCCGCGCCGCCGAGATCGCCAATGCGTTTGCCAAAGCGATCGGCCTGAATCGCCAGCAAGCCGCCGTCTCCGAACTCGACAGTTCGATTGCCGGCATCAAAGCTCAGATCAGACGCCTGGGGCCGGGCAACCCGGCACGCGGAGCCCTGGCCCAGCAGCTCACTCAGCTGAAGGCGGCCCTGGGCACGCAGGGCAGTGAGGCCGCTCTACTCCAGCCCGCTTCTCCCAACTATTCGCCCGTCGGGCCGCACCTGCGGCGTACCGTCGAATTGGGATTTGTCATCGGGCTCCTGCTCGCCTTCGGCGTCGTCGTACTGGCAGAAAGTGCCGACCGCAGAATGAGGACACCGGACGACCTGGAGGGCATGACGGACCTCCCTCTGCTGGCCACGATTCCGGCCAGCGCCTTCGGCGACCATCTGGAGCTGAATCCGGTCGACGAGGAGTCGTTCCAGATGCTCCGGACGTCTCTGACCTATTTCAACGTCGACGAGACCCTCAGGAGCATCCTGATCACGAGCCCCGGGGAAAAGGAGGGAAAGACGACCGTGGCCAGCCGGCTGGCCGTCGTTGCGGCCCGCGCAGGCGCCCGCGTCGTCCTCGTAGACGCAGATCTCCGGCGGGCCGGCGCCTCACAGCGGTTCGGGGCTGAGGAGCCGGACGGACTGGGAGCCGTCTTGACCGGCCAGCTCACCCCCCAGGCCGCACTGGCGGAAGTCCCCTCCCCGAGGACGCCCTGGGCAGCCTCCGGGTTCTCGCCGCCGGCCAGCTCCCGCCCAACCCTTCGGCCCTCATGAGTTCAGCCCGGATGCAGGAAGTGATCCGGGTGCTGGAGTCAGACGCCGACCTCGTCGTCATCGACAGCCCCGCAGCGCTGGCGGTGAGCGACTCCGTTCCGCTGATGAAGGCCGTCAGTGGGGTGGTTCTGGTGGCCAGGCTGAACCAGTCAGACCAAACCACCGTCAGGCGTCTGCAGCGTGTAATCGAGTCGGCTCAGGGGAATCTCCTCGGCGTGGTGGCCACCGGTGTGCCCGGCGGTCTCGGTTACCGGAACTACACCCGCGCCTACGACACACCTGGCAATCCCAGCGAGGCGCCGAAAAAGCGATTCAGCCGGCGGCCACGAAGCCGCGACGCCAAGTCCGGCGTGGTCGTTCAGCCGACCGATCGGCCGGTCAGCTCGGGGTCCGACTGAGCGCCGAGCAGCCGGTCGTATAGCCGCGCGTACTGACGGCTCCCGAGGTCCACATCGAAGTGCCGCCTCGCAACCTCGCGGCATCGAGCCTGAACGCCGGGATCCTGCGCCATCCTCTTGACCTGACCTGCCGCTACCGCCAACGACCGGTCGTCGCCACCGTCGAGAGCGACACCGACGCCCCCTTCCTCGACGAGCGACTCTAGGTCCCCTACCCCACGCGTGACCACGACCGGCATGCCCGCCGCCAGATACTCCGCGAATCGCGTCGGCGCAGACGCAACCTTCGAAAAGGACGACTTGATCAGGCACAGGCCGATGTCTCCAGCATGCAACTCGCCTGGAACGTCCTCGGGGCGCCGGCTGACGATCGTCGCCGATCGACCGGCCAGCACCTGTTCTGCCAAATCCGTCTGACGCGTCACTACCTTGAGGGGGAGGCCCATGGCCCGAGCGAGAGCCGGGACCATGTCGAAGCGGTACCAGGTGCCGATCGAACCGACCCAAACGAGCGTCGGTCCGTCTTGCGCCGGCTCCCCCGGCCGAAATCTCTCGAGATCGACACAGGTGGGAATCACCTCGACCGGAATCGGGCGGCCGCCGACGAGCGAGCGAATCTCTGGGACTGATGCCCTCGTCAGCGTCACAACCGCGTCGGCCTGGGCGAAGAACCACCGCTCGCAGCGTTTGGCGATCCGGTACAGCAGACCCCCTGCGGGCCAGATTCCCCCTTCGACACGCTCGTCGGCCCAAAATCCTCGGATGTCGAACAGCAGACTGGTCCAGCGCGCGCGGCCGCTCACCAGCGCAATCAGGGCAGGGACGTAGCTACGAACGTGCGCCACGCGATATGTGTTCGGCAGCCGCCTGACGGCTCTGCGCCCGGCCAGCACGTCCAGGAGGGTCGACAGTACGGGCGGTCTCCGGTGATAAGCGAGCGGCACCCAGCTGATTCCTGCCCGCTCGAGCTCTGCCCGTAGAACGGACTCGTCGGCGGCGTCCTTCTCGAACGAGACCAAGGTGATCTGAAACTCGTCTGTCAACCGGAACAGATAGCTCAGGACCTGCGAGCGGCCCAGCGGCTCAGCCATTCCGTCGTATGAGATGTAGAGAATTCTCGGCCTAGCCGAGGCGTCTCCACCCGGCGGATGGCCGTCCGGAGTTGCACTGGTACTCTGCGGTTTCACGTGGAAGGCTCAGCCCCTGTTCGGATCCTGGGCGCGACAGCCTATCCAGTGACCGCAGCCAGCGCGCGTGTCCGCTTGGCGCAATTCGTACCGTTTCTCAGCGCCCAGGGTGTGGGACTCAGATACGAACCCACGCTGCGTCCCGATGAATACGCCCGGCTCTCCTCCTCAGCTCCGGCGCACCGTAAGGCCGCGATCCTCGCCGCCAGCGCCGTCCGAGCTGCCGCATCCGCTCACCGTAACGAGCTCCTCCTGATCCATCGACTGCGTCTGCTGAACCCCCTGCCGTTCGTGGATCCTCCCCATCACCTCGACGCATACGACTTCGACGATGATCTGTTCGAAGGCTCTGCAGCGGACGTCAACCGCCGATTTCAGTGGGCCAAGCAGGAGGCTAGGCGCGCCGTGACCTGTGTGCGCAAGGCGCGGCTGGTGCTGGCTGGAAACGCGTTCCTCGCCCAGCAGGCCTCAGCCCACAACCAGCACGTCGAGGTTGTGCCGAGCTGTGTAGATCCATCTACACAACCGGTCCGGCAGCACCGGGACGTCGACATCGTCACCGTCGGGTGGGTCGGCTCTCACACCACCAGCCAGTATCTGGGCTCGATCCTGCCGGTGTTCGACCGGATCAACCGCAACGGCACTCGTGCCCGCTTGGTTGTGGTAGGCGGAAGGGTCGACCACTCGGCGTCGTGGCTCGAGCAGAGGCCGTGGTCTCTGGAAACCCAAGCCGGCGAGCTGGCCCGGTTCGACGTGGGTGTCATGCCGTTGCCGGACAACGACTGGGCCCGAGGCAAGTGTGGCTACAAGCTGCTTCAGTACTTCGCGGCCGGGGTCCCAGCCGTGGCATCTCCGGTCGGAGTCAGCGCCACATTGGTCGGTGACGAACACGGGCGCTTGGCCACCACGCCGGCTGAGTGGGAGACAGCGCTCCAACGCCTGATCAACGACCCTCAGGAGCGAGCGGAGCAGGGAGCGGCCGCTCGGCTGTTCGTTGAGCGTGAGTACTCCTATCAATGCTGGGCGCCAAGGCTGGCTGAGCTCTTGAAAGCGCTTGCCTGAGGCCGCCGCTCACCAGCCGTGGCTCCTGAGAAAGATCTCCAGGGTGAGCAGTGTCCAAAGCGCGTGCCCGTGCGATGAGGTCCCGGCTTGATGTTCGGCGACAAGGGCGTCAAGCGCCTCTGGGTTGACATGGGCGCGTACGCTCGCGCCCGGTCCGAGCATCGAGGTCGTGTACGCCTGCAGATCCTGCCGGAACCAGCGGTCGAGCGGCACCCCGAAGCCGCGCTTGGGGCGATTGAGGATCTCCGCGGGAAGCAGATCCGACACGGCGCGCTTGAGCACCCGCTTCAGCGACAGCCCGCGCGCCTTCAGCCCGGGCGCCAGCCTCATGGCGAACTCGAGCAGCTCGGTGTCGAGAAACGGCGAGCGGACCTCCAGTCCGTGCGCCATGCTCGTGCGGTCCATCTTGACCAGCAGGTCATCAACCAGATAGGTTCGATGTTGAGCGCCAGCAGCCGGTCGAGCGTGCTTGCGCCCTCGGTCGAGCGCCCACGCCTCCGCGTAGTCCATCGCGGGCCCAATCGTCGGCACCGGGGAGGAGCCGCCGGCGCCAGCGCTCTGGCACGTAGCTGATCCAGTCCAGGTACGCCCATGGCATTCCTGCCTCGACCGATGCAGCCCAGACGCTGAGCGCGTCCGACCCGTCCGCGCAGCGCGGCAGCCGGAAGCGCCGACAGCAAGCCGGCTGGCCGCTGATCACGCACGGCGTCGCGGTAAGCCGAGGCAGGATCCGCTGCACGGCAGCGCCGGCGGCGAAGCGCTCGTAGCCGGCGAACAGCTCGTCGCCGCCATCCCCGGACAGCGCGACGGTGACGTGTCGGCGGGCCAGCCTGGTTGAGCAGAAAGGTCGGAATCGCGCTCGAGTCGCCGAACGGCTGGTCGTGGTGCCAGACGAGCGCTCGACCAGCTCGACGGCCTCGGGATGGACGACGTCCTCGTGGTGCTCGGTGCCGAAGCGCTCGCCACCGCCCGGGCGAACGGGCGCTCGTCGAAGCCGTCGCGGTCCTCGAAGCCGATCGTGAACGTCTTCACCGGGCTCGCCCATCACTCCGGCCATCAGCGCGACGATCGCGCTCGAGTCGATGCCGCCGCTGAGGAACGCGCCGAGCGGGACGTCGGAGACGAGCCGGCGGCGCGATCGCTCGACGCAGCAATCGCCGTACCTCTCCGCGGCCTCCTCGAAGCTCGAGATCGAGCGTCGCGAGGCGCGCCGTCGACGCCCGGGACGGCAGCTGCCAGTAGCGCTCGATGACGCGGCTCGCCGCCGGGCTCGAGCGTCAGCACGTGGCCGGCGGCAGGCTCTGGATGCCGGCGAAGAACGTGTGCGGCGTCGGCACGTAGCCGAACGTCAGGTAGGCCGGGAGCGCCGCGTCGTCGAGCTCGCACGGCACGGCGGGATGCGCGAGCACGCCCTTGATCTCGCTGGCGAACACGAACGTGTCCGCCGAACGACCAGTAGTACAGCGGCTTCTTGCCGACGCGGTCGCGCCCGAGCAGCAGCCGCTCGCGCTCGGCGATCCCAGACCGCGAACGCGAACATGCCGTCCAGCCTGCGCGCCAGCGCGGACGCGTCGTGATCCTCGGCGAGGTGGGCGATCACCTCGGTGTCGCCGTCGGTCGCGAGTCGTGTGCCCGTGCGCTGACGAGCTGCTGCCGCAGCTGCGCGGAAGTTGTAGATCTCGCCGTTGAGGACGGCGCCGATCGTGCCGTCCTCGTTGGTGATCGGCGGGTCGCCGTGCACGAGGTCGATGATCGAGAGCCGGTTCTGGGCGATCACGCCCGCGCACCGGCTTCGAAGACGCCCTCGGCGTCCGGGCCGCGATGGCGCTGGCAGGCCAGCTGGGCAAGAGCCGCTCGGGCGATGTCATTGGGGTTCGCCTCGACAGATCCGGATATCCCGCACACTGCTCAGCCTCCGGTCATCGACGAGAGGCGACCGGTCCGTACACACCCGACGATCACGTTGTGCTTGGCTGGCCCTTGTCCGGGCCAGCTGGGGACCACCGGCAGAACTGAATGAACGCGACATGTCGAGCGAGCCCCGAGGGCGCTGACTTTCATTCGCCCGCTGGCTGATAGGTGCAGGAGCCTCAAGCGGCCGCTTCGTATTCCACTGTTACCCAGCCCACCTTGTCCTACCCCTGTTCCCTTTCTCCGGCGCGCCAGTGTACCGGTCTGGTCCCGGCCTCCCGTCCGCCGGAACGCCGTCGAGATCCCGCATGACAACGGCGTCCAGAAGCTGAGCCAGCTCCGCAGTGCGCCGCTGACGGCTCAACGACTCGACGTCCCGCGCATGCCGCCCGCTCGCCAGGCCCGCCTGGATCGCGTGCTTGGCGCCCTCGACATCGCCCGGGCCGACCACCCAGCAGCCTGGGTGTCCAGCCAAAAGCTTTGCGGCGTCACCCTCCCGATCTCCTATAAACATGACCGGAAGACTGCTGGCGAGGTACTCGAAGAGCTTCGCCGGCAGCCAACCACGGCCGAAATGTCCCGTGTCCACAGGCCCGGCCGCGAACAGCATCGATGCGGACGCCATCAGGCGTATGGCCTCCTGCTGGGGAACGAAGCCAACCACGTCAACGATCTCGGAGAGCCCTGCGCGATCTATCTGCGCACGAGCCTGTTCTCGGAGCTGGCCGACCCAGCGAATCCGGGGGATCGGCTCGGCCGACTGGCGTAACTCGGCGAGCGCCTTCCAGACCGTGGTCAGGTCTTGCCTGTCGGGCCAGTAACTGCCGACGTGGGCCAGCACGGCGTCGTTGCCCTCCGGAGGCTCTGCCACCGGGACGGGATCACAGCCGTTTGTGATCACGGCAACCTCGCAGCCCCACGAGGCGCCGTAATGCTGCGCCCATGCCGGACTCGTCATTACAACCTGCGTCGCATCATTGGCGAGCTTTTTCTCCAGGCGGGCCGCCGCAGCCCTGAAGGAAACGCGCGGCAGGTCGTCGGCCCAGGGATCGCGGAATTCAGCAATCCAGGGGAGGCCAGTCCGCCGGCTGATCGTCCGAGCGACCATGTGCGCAGTGATCGGGAACGCGGAGGAGAAGACGGCGTCGAACCGGGTCGTTCTCGCAGCCTGGAGCGCCGTTCGAACTGCGTCCGGGTACCACCCGACCTGAGGGTCCGGGTAGAGAACCGTACGCTGGAGAGCCTTGCCTGCCGCGTGGCGCAGGCGGGTCCTGCCCCAAGCGTGGGTTGGAGTGACACCTGTTGCCTCCGTTTCACGAATCTGACCGTTTGCTCGCGCCTCACCGATCAAGCTTGTCCGCGACCGCCTGGTGAGTTCTACGCTCCGTGAGCGAATCACAGTTGCGGCTCCGAAACCGAGGGACGGATCCAATTCGTGCGGCGTCCGCTCTGGTGCGACGACCCACGGCTCCCATCCGAACTCGCTGAGATATTCGGCGAATCTCGCCATGCGGATGCTGCCGATCCCGCCGATCGGCGGGAAGTAGTAAGCGATCATGAGGACCCGTCGACTCCTTCGAGCCATCAGATGATTCCTATGGTTCGCCCAACCACAGGCTGGGCGATGAGGTTGAGGCACTCCGCCACGGCTGTCCTGTTGATTCCGCGGACGACCCCAGTCTGAGCCATGGAGCAAGCCTTTCAGATAGCTAGCAGCAAGGTTGGTTTCGAACCAAAGACATAATTTCTTACCAACACTCGACCTCCCTCTGGGACGAGCGGTTAAGCAGGCAGAAGGCTCACGAGCCGCCGCGGGCAAACCAACGCTTGTCGAATTCGTTAGGGCCTAGTCGGCATCTGTCCCGACATCATTCACGCGCACCGTGACAAATCGACCTCCGGACGACCGAGGGGGTCACCGTCCATCAGCAAGCACTATCGGTCACAGATTTCTAGTCAGTTTGCGCGGTTATCCTCTGCAGCAATGGCCCCGAGCTCCAACGCCGCAAACGCGCCGGCTCCGCGCATTGCGATCGTCGACTACGGAATGGGCAACCTGCACTCGGTGAAGCGGAAGCTCGACAGAATTGGAGTTCATCCACACCTCACCTCCGACCCCGACGAGCTGCTCCGCGCGGACAAGCTCCTGCTCCCAGGAGTGGGCCACTTCGGAAAGGCGATGGAGCATCTCGTCAGTCTTGGCCTAATGCCGGCGCTGAACGAGGCCGTGATGGTCCGAAAGACACCGATCCTCGGGATCTGCCTCGGAATGCAGCTCTTTGCACGTCACAGCGAGGAGGGTGACGCCGAGGGGTTGGGCTGGATCGATGCGGACGTCGAGCGCTTCACCATGGACGACCCCCGCCTCAAGGTGCCGCACATGGGCTGGAACAGCGTCCGCGTGGCCCGATCCAGTGCGCTGCTCACGGACGTGACGGACGAGACGGAGTTCTACTTCGTGCATGCTTACCACCTAGTCTGCCGCGATAGCGGGGACGTGCTCTGCCACACGGATTACGGATCCCCGTTCACCTCGGCGGTTGAGCGGGAGAACCTCTACGGCGTCCAGTTCCATCCGGAGAAAAGCCACGATGCAGGAGAAGCCCTCCTCAGGAACTTCCTCTACATTTAGTTGATGTTTAGGCCCCGCGTCATTCCCGTGTTGCTCCTGCGCAACGGCGGCCTGGTGAAGACTCAGGGCTTCGGCAAGCCGCGTTACATCGGGGATCCGATCAACGCGGTTCGGATCTTCAACGACCACCGCGCGGACGAACTGGTGTTCCTGGACATCCTCGCCACTCGGGAAGGTCGGCTGATCTCCCTTGACTTCGTGCGCAATGTGGGCGAAGAAGCCAATATGCCGTTCGCAGTGGGCGGAGGCATCCGCTCGCTTCAGGACATACGGAACATCCTGTCGGCCGGAGCCGAGAAGGTTGTGCTCAACTCGGTTGCCGCCAAGAACCCGGACTTCGTTGCGGAGGCCGCGGACTCGTTCGGCTCGTCCACGATCACGGTCTGCATCGACGTCAAGCACAAGCGCTTCGGCGGCCTTCAGACCTGGACCGTTGGGGACGAATGCCACGGGATACGCTCCGGAAGAGTTCGCCAGGCTCGCGGAGCAAAAGGGGGCGGGAGAGATCATCGTGCAGTCCATCCCGCGCGACGGAACAATGGAGGGGTACGACCTCGACCTGATCAGACGGGTCTCGGAGGCGGTTACTATTCCGGTCGTGGCCCTCGGTGGGGCCGGGGGTCTGAACGACCTGGCGCGGGCATATCGCGAGACGCATGCAAGTGCCCTCGCGGCAGGGAGTATGTTCGTTTTTCACGGGCGAAAGCGGGGCGTGCTGATCAACTACCCCGATCGGGCCGAGATCGCGGAACTCAAGCTCTGAACCGGAACTAATGCACACGAGCCAGCCGACACTGCCCTTGGAGTGGCACGACACCAGTACGCGCGTGTGTACGCGCTGTGTCATGTCTACCACCGACCCGGGCATCACCTTTGACGCCGACGGCCGCTGTAACCACTGCACCGACTACTTCGAGCGGCTCGCGAAACTCACTCACAACCCGGCGACCAGCGAGCGAGATCTCGCTGCCATCGTCGATCGGATCAAGTCTGCCGGGCGTGGAAAGGAATACGACTGCGTCATCGGCATCAGCGGCGGAGTCGACAGCTGCTATGCCGTGTATGCGGCGAAGAACCTTGGCCTGCGCCCCTTGGCCGTGCACATGGACAACGGCTGGGACTCCGATACCGCAGCCCGGAACATCAAGAACGTGACTCGGACGCTCGGGGTGGACTACCAGAGCGTCGTCCTCGATTGGGAGGACTTCAGGGATCTGCAGCTTGCGTTCCTGAGGGCATCCGTGCCGGAGATCGAAACGCCGACCGACATGGCCATTCCTGCCGTGCTCCACCGCGTCGCGGCGGAAAACGGCGTGAAGTTCATCCTCAGTGGAGGGAACTACGTAACCGAGGGCATCCTTCCCCGCGCCTGGCATTACGACGCCAAGGATGTCCGCTACCTGAAGGCGATCCATCGGCGGTTCGGGAGCGGAAAGCTCCGGACTTTTCCGACATTCGGCTTCATCAAGGAGAGCTACTACAAGTTCTTCAAAGGCATCCGGTTCGTGTACCTGCTCAACCTCGTCCCGTTCTCTAAGAGCGACGCCGTGACGAAGCTGCAGGAGCTCGGGTGGGAGTACTACGGCGGCAAGCACTATGAGTCGACGATCACCGGGTTCGTCCAGTCGTACCTCCTGCCCGTCAAATTCCAGATCGACTACCGGCGAGCGACGCTCTCCAGCCAGATATGTGCCGGGGAGATCACCCGAGAAGAGGCGCTCGAGATCTTGAAGGCCCCACCATTCGATGCCGGACGCGTCTGGAACGAGAAGGTGTACGTCGCGAAGAAGTTCGGGATCTCCGACGAGGAGATGGACGCCATCCTGTTGACCCCTCCGCGGACTCATCACGACTTTCCGGACAATCAAAGGCTCTTGGAGTTCCTGTACGGCGCGTACCGTCGGTTGTTCGCGAGGTAGGGGCGGCAGGAGGCGTTGGTGCGCGGCAGTCCAGATCGTCGCGCACTGCTTTCCCCGGTCGAACGGGTGCACGGGCCAAGGCCGGAGGATCCCCTGACGATGTCCACAGGTGATGCGGAAGCCTGTCGGCTCGATCAGACCGTGCCGATTGGTGGGTGATGACCATGTTCGCTGTTGCTCTCCGGGAGGGGGCGTGAGGATTTGCTACATCGGCGATGCACGATCCGTACACACCGTGCGGTGGGTCAGCTGGTTCGCGGAGAAGCATGACGTCATGCTGATCTCGACGGCGCCTGACCACGCGTCGATGCCGACCGAAGTCGTGACCCTCAGCAGCGGCCGATCCCACGGTTCGCGCCTGGTCGCCTGGGTGTTGGAGATCCGCCGTATCCTGCGGACGTTTCAACCCGACGTGCTGCACTGTCACTACATCAACGAGCCGGGATGGCTCGGCGCAGCAGCACGAAGGCATCCGCTTATCATCACGGCCTGGGGTTCCGACGTTTACCGAGCACCTGACGAATCATCCCTTGCACGCCGGCTCAGTCCGTGGGCTCTGCGGCAAGCAGATTGGGTCACATGCGATTCCGTCGATCAAGCTCAACGGATCCGCCTGTGGGGCGTGCGTCCTGAACGGGTGTCGGTAATCGGGTGGGGCGTAGACCGCGACGAGTTCCATCCGGGTGTCGATAGCGTCGCTTTTCGGACACGGCTAGACATCCCGCCGGGGGCTCGGGTTGTGCTGGCGCCGCGCCAGTGGGTGGCCAACAGCAACATCACGACGATCGTTGAGGCCCACGCTGAGCTCCCGCCAGATGTCTATCTCATCCTCAAGCGGCTACCTGATCAGGAGCCCGATGGCGGGCGCACGATTCAGGATGCAATCGGCAGGAGCCCCGCCCGCGCGCGGGTTCGCATCGTGGGCGAAATCTCGGCCGACGAACTGCCGCTGCTCTATGCATCCGCCGACGTGATCGTCTCACTCGGCACCACCGATGGAACGCCGGTCAGCCTTCTGGAGGCAATGGCCATCGGACGCCCTGTGGTTGCTCTAGCGAACAACAGCGTTGCAGAATGGGTGGAGGAACCCGGAGGCCAG
Source organism: uncultured Solirubrobacterales bacterium (assembly GCA_963744525.1). GTDB lineage: Bacteria > Actinomycetota > Thermoleophilia > Solirubrobacterales > Solirubrobacteraceae > Palsa-465. Next base: position 85,362 of record CAVUTV010000005.1, read on the forward strand.
CTTGTACGAAGTCTTGTTCCGCTCGACGTCGCACGTGCCATCACCGCGTATCTATCCGATCCAAGAGCCGTGCAGCGCGCGGCCGCCCACAACGTCTCGCTCATTGCATCACGAGCAGACCGCGATGTGGAGTTCGCAAGGATGGACGAGATCTACTCGAGCCTTGTAGCTGGCGCGCCGACTAGGAAAGAGATTTGATGCTGTGGGGGTGCGCACGTTGCCATCCTCGCGGGCGTGGAACGACAGCGGTCAGCTTCCCGAGTACGGTGTGAACTCCTCCTTCGTGAAACCGAACCGGCTACCCTGGATCATGGAATCTTCGAGCAGGCGTCGGATGATGGCCCGGATTAAAATCTAGATGTCACCGGCACCCACTAGATCACAGGGCCTTTCCGACGAGACGCGGGGACGTCCGTCTGGCGCTTTCATATGGTCGCAAGTCAGATACCTGACCAGCAAGATGCGTGGACCGGTTGCTGCGCTCGCCGTCGCGTCAGTCGTCGCTGGGTTCGCAGAGGCTGGCATCTTGGCGATCCTCGCACAGGCGGCGCTGCTCCTGGTTAATCACACCCTGCGCGTTCATGTCAGTCTCGGCCCATTGCAGTTGCACCCGACTCTCCACGCGCTGCTTGCCCTCGGGGTCGCGCTCGCGGTTGCGCGGCTTGCTCTGGCGGTCGTGATTGCGTTCGTGCCCGCGTGGATCGCGGACACCACACAGGCACGACTGCGCAGTGAGCTCTTCGAGGCGTTCACGTGCGCCTCCTGGGATCTGCAATCACGCGATCGTGAGGGCCACTTACAGGAATTGCTGACCAACCAGGTGCTGCAGGCGACGCAGAATTACACCACAGCGGCGTCTCTAATCGTCGCCTCACTGACCTTACTTGTACTTGTGATCTCGGCAATAGCCCTCAATCCTCTGACAGCCCTTGGGATCATTGTGGTCGCCGCTCTGCTGTCCGGTCTTCTCCGACCTCTGGGTACTGCGGGCCACCGAAGCGCCGAGATTCTCTCGCGTGGATGGCTGGCCTATGCGGGTGGTGTCAATGAGGCGGTGCGTCTCGCCGAGGAGGCCCACGTATTTGGCGCCCAGACGAGTCAGCGCGACCGTCTCAATGAACTCATCAGGGCGTTTCGTGGAGCGTATCTCCGAACAGCGTGGCTTGCCCTTCTGGTTCCAGCCGTCTACCAGAGCACCATCTATCTGCTCCTTGTCCTTGCACTGATTGGCCTCGACGCGACGGGCACCGGACACATTGCCTCCCTAGGCGCCGCAGTCCTGCTGCTTGTGCGCTCAGGAGCCTACGGGCAGCAGGTCCAATCCGCTGTGCAAACTTTAAAACAGTCGCAGCCGTACGTAGAGCGGCTGCAGGAAGCCGAGCACCGCTACACAACGAGCGCTCCTGTCGGCGGCAGCCAAACGCTCAAGCGCATACGCACGCTCACTTTCGCGGATGTCTCGTTTTCGTACGGTCTCCATGAGCCCGCCCTATCCAACATCAACTTCGAGGTGACAGCCGGTGAAACCGTCGGGATCATCGGTCCCTCTGGAGCGGGTAAGTCGACGTTGGTGCAGGTCCTGCTTGGACTACGGGCCCCTGACTCAGGCAGATATCTCATCAATGGCCAGCCGGCAGAGGATTTCAGCCGGGAAGAATGGCGAAGGCATTTTGCATACGTGCCGCAGGAGCCGCGTCTGCTTCATGCCTCGGCCAGCGACAACATCCGGTTCTTTCGCCCGATCGACGACGCTTCCGTCGAGCGTGCGTCGCGGCTTGCAGGCATCCACGAGGATGTGATCGGCTGGTCAGCCGGTTATGGGACGATCATCGGACCTAGGGCTGATGCCATCTCAGGTGGTCAACAGCAGCGCATTTGCCTAGCGCGAGCTCTCGCGGCCAATCCAGAGGTCCTAGTGCTCGACGAGCCGACCAGTGCGCTCGACCCACAAGCTGAGCAGCTCATTCAGGACTCGCTCCGAGGGCTCAAGGACCAACTCACCCTATTTATCGTCGCCCACCGAATGTCGACGCTGAACATCTGCGATCGCGTCATGGTCATCGCCGGCGGTCGGTTGGAGGCTTTCGACTACATTGCCGAGTTACGAAAACACAACTCGTACTATCGCTCAGCAGTGGCGCCTATCTCCTCGGCCTCCTCCGCAACCTGAACCGCCCCGTCAAAGTATCGTCGAGACCGAACGGGGAGAGTCCAAGGATTTCGCCGGAGCGTCAATCGATGTCGTCGAGCACGAAGTGGGGCCGCCTCGCCGCGCCGCATTCCGAGCCGGAGCACCAGCTTCAAGATCGCGGATTCGCGCGCTCCGATTCGTTGTAAGCACCGCAGCCGTCAAGCACCGGCCACATACGGTTAATGTCACAGTCCCGCCCGGCGTCATTAGTCTCACGGGAGGAATCGGCGTTTCCTGGCAGGGATTCTCCTGGCAGGGCCTAATAGTCAATGCGGAGCAGTGAAGTCGACCGAAGCACATGCCTTCCACGATGTCTACGTCAACGCGGAAGCGTTGATCTTCAAGCGTGGTCGGATCTACCCAGAGTCGTTCGCCCTTCCGTCATATGCGGATGAGTACGGCCGATCCCGTGGGTACGCTCGCTTCCTGGTCAAGAATCACTGGCTGAGGCGTGGAGCCGTCTCCGTAGGGTCCGCCCTTTGGGTGATCGACAACTGCTCGAACAACTACTTCCACTGGATGATCGAGTCGTTGACGCGCCTGCTCCACGCGCAGGAGTGGGCACCGGACGAGCACATACTGCTCCTCCCCGATGACTATCGGCGCCTGACGTATGTGCCGTTCACACTAAAGGCATTTCCGCAAATTCAACGGATCGAGTGGATCCGATCAGGTGCCAAGAGCCGGGTGCAACATCTTGCCTACATCCCTCGAATGCCACAACAACCCCCCATGCGTCTGCCTGATCGGGCTGACATCGCAGAGGTTGCGGCAAGGGTCAGCCAGCTTGCAGGCGAGACGGCCTCCGCACGGCGGATCTACTTCAGTCGCGACGATGCGTTGCGCCGCCGCGTGCGGAACGAGGACGAGGTAATCCGAGTCCTGCGTGCTCACGACTTCGAGATCGTGCGCACCGACCCCGCTAAACCATGGGAACAGATAGCCTTGAGCAGGAGCGCCGAATTCGCGGTCGGGCTGCACGGAGCGGCGCTTACGAACCTGATCTTCATGCAAAGGGGATCCCGGCTCCTTGAGTTACGGCACGATCGCAACTGGGACGTGTACAGTCAGCTTGCCGATATGTTTAGCGTTCGATACGGCTGCCAGACATACACCGCCTCCGACACTCCACCGGCTGCCCCAGGACTGGCACCCTGGAATACCGACGTCATCGTCGACCTTGACCAGTTGCGCGAGAACCTGCGCGACGACCGATGACGGCCCGGCCGAGCGACACAGTAGCTTTTGCTTGTTCTCGCCGGTCCGGTCGCCCACGACACGCGTGTCAGATAACGACCAGGCCCTGAGCAGCCGTCTATACGTTCGCCACAGCTCCTCGCGCCGCTTGGCGCGGGCCGGGCCTTCCTGGCGCATGAGACGCGCGGCTGATCGCACCCGACACCGGGCTCGTCGCGTATTTGGCGAGACTCGTCGGTGATGCTGAACTCGATCAGGACACAAGTTGAGGCCCTCGATCCGAGGCTCTTCGACTCCCTGGTGGCGCAGTCAGGCGAATGGGATCGACGTGCCCTTCTCGCATTGCACGTCGCTACAGCCGACGCGTTCGGCTCATTCGCATATCTGGAAATCGGCTCCTACCTGGGGGGATCCCTCCAAGCGTTGATGCGCGACCCGCGCTGCCGAGGTGTGGTGTCCGTTGATCTCCGGCCGAGCGTTGCGCCTGACGCGCGAGGCGATTGGGTCTACGAGGACAACAGCACTGATCGCATGCTGGAACTCCTTCGGCAGATTCCCGGTGTCGACATGGACAAGTTGACGACATTTGACGCGTCAACCGAAACGTTAGCCAGCTCGGAAATGCCGATCCGACCGAACTACTGCTTCATCGATGGGGAACACACATATGACGCTGTGGTTCGCGATGCGCGCTTCTGCGCTGAGGCATTAGGGGGGGCGGGCGTCATCGCGTTCCACGACTATCTCCTCGTAGGGGCGGCAATCTCCGCCTTCCTGCGAGAGAACTGGCGAGAGATCTCCTATGCAATCGCGTTCAGCGGGAACGCCTGCACCCGTGGCGGTGGCGTGTTTGCGCTTGAAATGGGGGGCCGAGGTTTGCTCAAGCATCCTATTATCCAGCGCGCGCTCGGGTCTCGATGGCACCGAATTGTCTGGAGTGTCGTGAATAGACATCACCGTACCGTTCTGCCGCTCCGGCTCGCGCTGAGCGCTGTGCCAGTTATCGATTCTCTGGCAGTAGAGACACGGCTCGCTCGGGAGAGATTTCACGACTACGCCAAGCGCTGATATCTCACCGCCTCGCGGGGAGGACGCTGAGTGCACATGCTAGGGGACCGCACTCGACGCTGGAATTGTAAAAAAGTCCCAGTTCAGGTTTGGTCGACAACTAGCACCTAGCGGGTAGCGGCCCCCGGGCGGATCTCGGAGAGGGCGCCCGGGTGGTCGAGGATCAAGACGTCGGGGCAGCCCACGTGCTCGTTCAGGCGTAAGGGACGCGCAACGCTTCCCCGACTCGACCCGCGCAGCGCACCGCGAAGACAAGGCCAGCTGGGCAGCGTTTGATTACTGCATGCCCGGTGCTGCGAGCTAGCAGCCGGAACTCGTCGCCCAAGGACGGCGCATTGCCGCGATGTACTGCATAACGTCGCTGTCCTCGTCCGCGGCGGTAAGCGGCGCGCATGACTCGGTTGAAGCGTAGGTCGGGTCGGTGGCGAGTGTGGTACAGGGCAGCAGCGGCGACATAACGCACCGGAGGCCCGCCTGACTCGTGATAGCGGTCGAACCATTCGGTTTCGTCACCGTACAAAAGTAGACGCTCGTTGAATAACCCCACGCTGTCGAAGGCGCTCCGCCTGACACACATGTTCGCTCCCCACGCGTAACGCATTTCGCAATCTTGCTCACCGAGATCAAGTCCGGTGACTATCTCGTTCAGGCTCTCGCGTCCACAGGACTTTGGTGGGTTGCCGTCTAGGCGCGGAATGATTGGGCCGCCAAACACCTCGGCATCTTTGTAAGCAACGGCTGCCTCGCAGTATGCGCGCAGCCACCCAGGTCGGATTAGGACATCGTCGTCGACGAAGATGACAAGCTCGCCACTGGAGTGGGCGAGCCCGGCATTCCGGGCCGAATTGCTGCCACGTGCTTGACCGAGCGCGAAATACGCGGCGTGAAATCGTCGCGCCAGCGCCTGGGTGGTTGGGGAGAAGCCCCCATCGTCGATGACGATGACTTCGCAGCCACTTGCGTGATTCTCCGCGTCGAGTGATGCGAGCGCAGCGGCGAGGTAACGGTACCGGTTGCGCGTCGGAACGACGATCGAAACCGACCCTTCTCCATCCATGATCCCCACTCATGGAACTTTACAGCGAGGGAGGACAGGCGTAACACGAGCCGGTCTTTGGCGGCATGATGTGTGCCGAATGGAGTCCACCTGATGACCGCAACGAGGTGCCGATCGTCATCGCGACCTGGAAGTAGGCCCGGCGGTGCCGCCCATCGCGCAGGCCTGGAACACACGCGCAGTGACATCGCCCACCCGCACACGTGACCACCAGCTCCCCAGATAACACTCCCACGGTTCGCCGCAATCAGGCAAGCCGTCTCCACCCCTCAGCGATGCCACGATCTACAAGAGCGGGACATAGATGCTCTTCTGGTAGTAAACGCTCGCACGCTCTCAGTACCCGAGATTGCGGATACTCGGCGACGAACCACTAACCCACCGCCGGGTATGGATCGCGGCAGTGTTCCCGATAAGCTGATCTTCATCCAGAGGGCTTCTGTGCAAAAACAAACATGATGGCGCCGGCTCCAAGTCTGCGGGCCACACGAGTCACAGCCGGATGGGTGAGTAGCGCCGCGGCCCAGCGAATGCGCGGCCTCGTCGACCCCGGATCAACCGCCACCGTGCCGTCACCGGTGGTCCTGACGACATCGAACCCGCATTCTTCGAGCAGGCCCCGTAGTGTGGCTCGTGAGAAGTAGTACTGGTGCCACGGCGGCGTCATGAGGCTCCAATCGGCCCCGTGGAGCCTCGACGAGAGGCTTCGCACGTCGCCGGTGGACAACGCCAGGACCCCGCCCGGCCGCAACCATTCAGACGCCCGTTCGAGTGTCGTCCGCGGGTGAGGCAGATGCTCGATCACGTCCCACATCACCACAGCATCTAGCATTCCCACAGGGGTTTCTTCCTGTTCCGGCAACGCCGTCGCCACCGGCAAGCCGAAATGCGACCGTGCGTACTCGGCGGCATGGGTGGACGGTTCGACTCCCGCGACCGTCCAGCCGCGCTTACGAGCTTCGTCGAGGAAGAAGCCGTAAGCGCAGCCGATCTCGAGCATCCGACCAGGTGGCGCGAGACGCTCCACCTGGTCGAGGAGCGAGCGGTCGTGGTGGCGCTTGCGGCTCTCGGCCTCGCCATATCCGCTGTAGCCGGTCGCCTCGGGGTCCTCGTAGTAGGACTCGTCGTACAGCTGGATGAGTTCCTCATCGCTGATCTCGGTGCCAACGAAGACGAGCCCGCAGCGCGTGCAGCGCACGATCGGGAAGCCGTTGACCGTGTACAGCGTGCGGCGGTCAAGCCCGCTGCACACTTCGCAGGGACGCTCACCGGTCATGGAGCACTCTGGCCGGGACTCCCACAACGACCACGCCTGGCGGCACGTCGGAGGTCACTACCGCCCCCGCGCCGACAATGCTGCCGGCCCCGATGCGTACGCCCGGCAGAAGCGTCGCGTTCGCGCCGATCCACACGTCGCGTTCGATGACAACCCGCCCAGTCTGCAGCGGTTGTTTGCGGATGGCGACATCCGTGCGGCGGAAGCTGTGCTGGTGCGAAGTGATGACGACGCCAGGAGAGATGAGGGCGGCATCACCGATTTCGATTCCAGCGGCTCCAAAGAGAACGCTGTTGGGACCGATGTATGCGTCGATGCCGACTGAGATGCCGCCCTCATCGGGACCCCAGCCCGTTCCGCCGCAGTGGAGGACCACCCCGGCGTCGATAAAACACCTATCACCCAAGCGTAGCCGGGCGGCGGAGCGGATGTGAACCGACTCATCGATCCGAGCCGTGGGGGCGCTGGCCAGCAGCTGGGCGCGAACGCGCCTGGCTCCAACCCAGGCACGCAGTTCTTCCACTGGTCGGCTCACGGCCTAGTCCCGCTAGGGGACAGCAGTTGCGCCTTGTGACGTTGCGCCCATTCCAACTGTCGATGTGACCAAGACGTCAGGCAGCTGGTTCCATAGGAGCGAGGGGAAGCACCGAAGCTCCGCTTGAACGATTCCACTCCGGTGAGCTCGCCGCTCGCGCCGAAGTCAAAGTAGTCGATCCCCCGCTGACAGGCTGACTCGAGTGCGGCCCGGAGCACCGCGTTGCTCGGCGCTAAGTTGCGGTGTTCGCGATCCATCGCCCCGCTCCAGTAGAGCAGGTCATGTGAGCCACGCAGCAGAAGGGCGCCGGCCACCGGTTGCCCATCCCGACGCGCCAGCCAGAGCTCGGCGCAGCCTGACTTGACGAACGAGTCCAACAGTTCATATGGGTAGGGAGGCTCGCTGTATCCCCAGCGCCGGGACCCCTCGGCGTAAAGTGCGTAGTAGGCCCCCGTCCCGTCCGGGTTCGATTCTTGGGCTGCCACGACTCCGGCGCGCTCGGCCTTTCGACACATGTTGCGAGTCTTGTCGGTGAATGAGTCCCGCCAGACACTCTCGAACGGGCGGTTGGTTTCGAGAACATGGGTGCTCCCCGATGTCCACTCCTCAAGCTGCGGCGGTGACCCGCCAGCACCACCGCTGAGCATCAGCATGCCCTCGCCCAGAACCGCGAACAGCGCGCTCACGTGAGCCGGAGTGATAGACCCCGACACTTGAAGTGGAGTTCCCTCGAGCCCTAGTGGCATGCCGAGCGCCATCCCGAGCGGGCGCAGGCGCCTGGCCACGCGGACAAGCGGAAAAAGGGCGACCACTCCGTCCGAGTAGGAGACCTGACACGGCCGATAAGTGTGTGACCTGAAGGCATGCTCGAAAGCGCGTCCCGCCACCGACCGATGCGAGAAGCGAAACGGTACCGCCGTGGCATCCAGCGCCGCATCCCATTCTGCATCCGTCAGCTCATCGACGGCGTCGACCCGCAAGGTGCGGCGATGCCGCAACTCGGAATTCATGGTTCCGGTCGCTCGCTGCGCACTGCGCCGTGAGGCGCTCCGGCCGAGAGTGCGAACGCGACTGAGTCGAGAACGTCACACACCTCGTCCACCTGCTCGCGCCTCATGTTCCCGTAGAGCGGGAGTGTGACCGCCCGCTCGGCCAACGATTCTGCTTCTGGCAGATCGCCCCGCCCGTAGTCGTAATCACGGCGGAACTGCTCGAACAGATGGATCGGCGGGTAGTGGAGACTGCTCTGGATCGAGGCCTCCCGCAACGCCGCCCGCAGCTCCTCTCGGCCAGCGGCCGTTTCGGTGACTGCCACAGCCAGGTGCGCGGCGCCGTCCTCCCGGAGCTTCGCCATGCTGACGCCGGGCAGCGGGCTGACGCGCTCCCCGTAGCGGGCCAGCAGGAGATTTCGCCGCCGGTTGTGCTCACGCAACTTGCCGAGCTGCGCCCGGCCGACGGCCGCGGCCAACTCGTTCGGCCGGTAGTTGAGGCCCGCCTCGACGACGTCGTAGTCGAAGGCGTGGCCACGAAAGCGGTCCCAGCTGGTCGTGGTCATCCCGTGCGAGCGCAGCCGGCGCAATCGCTCAGACAGGGCTCCGTCGCGCGCGATCGCCATCCCGCCCTCTCCGGTGGTCAGATTCTTGTTGCCGAAGAAGCTGAAGCAGCCGATGTCACCGAGGGTGCCGAGCGGACGGCCTTCCCACCGAGCCCCCGGTGCGTGAGCGACATCCTCGATCAGAAACAGGCCGTGGCGGTCACAGATGTCGAGCAACTCGTCCATCCGGCCGGCCGAGCCACCGTAATGGACACAGATCAGTCCGGCCGTGTTCGGGGTGATCCGGCGCTCGACATCTGCAGGATCCATGGAGAAGTCGCCACCGCCGACGGAGTCGGCGAACACGGGGCGCCCTCCGGACAGCACCACCGCGTTGGCTGTCGCAACGAACGTCATCGTCGGGACGATCACCTGGGTGCCCGCGCTTACACCGAGCGCCAGGCATGCGAGGTGGAGGGCCGCCGTACAACTGGACAGCGCGACGGCGTCCTCGACCCCGCAGGAGGCGGCGAACTCCTGCTCGAATGCGGCCACCTCGGCGCCCAGGGTTAGCCAGCCGCTGCGAACCACGCGCAGAACCGCTTCCTCTTCGGCCGCCCCCAGGTCCAGGTCCGAGAGCGGGATGCGCCAGCCGGTTCCCGTCACGGTCTCACACCCCAAGCCGGGGGCGCAGCGTCTTCGAACTCCTCCTGAGCGCGCGCGAAGTCATCCGGCCGGCCGAGATCGAGCCAATAGCCGTCGTGGCCGAAGGTGTTGACCGGGCGGTCGCGCTCGAGCAATGCCTGCACCAAGGCGGGAAAGTCCATGCCGTCCGCGGGAATCAGGCCGACCGCCTTGGGTTCGACCACGTAGATCCCCATGCTCACGAGGTAATCGTGCTCGGGCTTCTCGTGGTAGGCGACGAGCCGGTTGCCGCCATCCCGCTCGAGGATGCCCAGCTCGTCGCGCACGCGCCTGTGGAAGCTGGCGATCGTCAGCTCGGCCCCGCTCGAGTCGTGATCATCGAGCAGCGAAGTGAACGACAGGTCGGACAGTACGTCGCCATTCATCACGACGAACCGTTGTGCCGGCGGCGGATCCAGTTGGGCCAGCGCCCCGACGGTTCCGAGTGGCGTCTGCTCGCGGAAGTAGTCGATCTCGATCGCCCACCGCTCGCCCGAGCCGCAGAACAGCTCAATCAGATGTCCGAGATGCCCGGTGGCGATCGTCGCCTTGGTACAGCCATCGCGAGCCAGGCAGGACAGAACCACGTCGAGGATTGGACGTTCGCCAATCGGCAGCAGTGGTTTCGGCAGGACATGCGTGAACGGTCGCAGACGCGTGCCCTGCCCGCCGGCTAGCACGACCGCCTCAAAGCTCACTGCACGTACTCCGGCACGCCGCTAGCGGCCCCACGGTGTCTGATCCACTCGATCGTCCGCGCCAGACCATCGGCGAGCGACCACTCTGGGTCCCACCCGAACGCGGCGCGAGCCAGGCTGGGGTCCGAGCACAGGCGGTCGACCTCGCTGGCGTCCGGACGGAGCCTGCCGGCCTCGCGCTCGAGGGGAAGCTCGGTGCCGGCCAGCTGCTGGATCAGGTCGGCCAGGGCACCGATCGAGATGTCCTTTCCGTAGCCGAGGTTGTAGACGCCTCCCTCCACCCCGTCGGCCTCGGCCGCGGCGATCATCCCGCCGGCGGTGTCACGCACAAACGTGAAATCGCGGCTGGTCTCTGTGGACCCGATTCGTATCCGGTCGCTGTACAGCGCCTGGGTGATGATCGTGGGGATCACCGCCCGGCGCGACTGGCGGGGCCCAAACGTGTTGAACGGGCGCACGATCACGACTGGAAGGTCGAACGCTCTGGCGTAACTGGTGGCAAGCTGGTCAGCGGCGATCTTGGTGGCCGAGTACGGGGACTGGCCGACCAACGGATGTCCTTCGTCTATCGGGACGTACTGCGCGGTTCCATAAACTTCCGAAGAGGAAACCTGGACGAACCGACCTGTTCCCCAGCTTCGAGCCGCCTCCAGAAGATTCAGGGTCCCAACAGCATTCGTGTCCAGGTTCTGCCGAGGCGATTCATACGAATACGGAATCCCGATCAGGGCAGCTAGGTGAAAGACCGTGTCACAGCCCTCCACCGCTCGGCGCATCTGGTCGGGATCGCGAACGTCACCCCAGATCAGTTCGACCCCAGAGCCAGCTGATTCATCGAGTTCAGCCAACCAGCCTCGACCAGCGTTGCTGGTGTAGCGGACGAGCGCTCGGACCTCGCAGCCCTGCGCTCGCAACAACTCGACGAGATGGCTCCCGATGAACCCGCCCGCACCCGTCACCAAGCACCGTCCCAGCTCTCTTCTCGTCAACGTCAGCCCCTCATCGAAACCCTTCAGTGTCCGGGTGGATGGTACAGGCGGCCCCACGATCCACCCGGATCTGCAATCGATCGCTCACCCGTCGTGGAGTCCGCTGGCACGACGCAGAACCGTAGTACCGCCCTGTTAGACTCGACGCATGTTTGATATCGGGCAGCGCGGGGCGACGCGTGCTCGGATCATTGGCACTCTGGTGCTTGCAGCCGCCGTTCTGAGCATGATCTCGACGCCTGCGCACGCGGCCAATCCACTGATCCGGGGGTTCACTGACGACGTCTGGTTCACGACGAGCAATCCCTCGCTCTGGGTGCGGAAGACGGCGGCCACAGGAGCGAAGCGGGTTCTCATCGAGGTCGACTGGGAGTCGATCGAACCCAATCAGCCGACTTCGGCCAGCCAGGCCACAAACCCAAGTGGACCTGAGTACTACTTCAGCGTGCTCGACCCACGCGTCCGCGAGTTTGAGCACTCCGGTCTGTCCGTTGCGTTCCTCGTCACCGACGCTCCACGGTGGGCTGAGACACCCGGAGGGCCGGAGGCTCTTGAGGAGACTGGCGGATATCGTCCGAGCGCGACGGCGTTCGGAGAGATGGCGCAGGCATTGGCCAAGCGGTACTCGGGCTCCTACGCAGATCCCGCCAACCCCGGCAGCAAGCTGCCCAAGGTCTCGTTTTTCCAGGCTTGGGCCGAGCCGAACCTGAGCGCACACCTGTCACCTCAGTGGGTGCGGAGCGGCGGCCATCTCGTCGAGGTTGGCCCGGGCATCTACCGATCGCTGGTCAACGCGTTCTATGCCGGGATCAAGCGAGGTGATTCGAGCGCCCAGGTGATAAACGGAGGCCTGGGTCCGTTCGGAGACAACCCCAGTACGTCTAACAGTGCTCGCATGTCCCCGGCAACGTTCCTCCGCGGAGAGCTCTGCGTGACTGGCAAGTCCCTGACTCCGACGTCATGTCCCAACCCAGCGCATTACGACATCTTGGCGATGGACCCCTACGAAACCGGTTCTCCGCTCACGCACGCCTACTACCCGGACGACGTCACAGCTCCGGACCTGGGGAAGCTGACGCGCATCCAACGCGCGGCGCTGAGCCACAACCGTCTGCTCCCGAGCTCCCATAAGCAGCTCTGGGTGACCGAGTTCTCCTACGACTCGAAACCAGGCAATCCGTACGGAGTGTCACTGACCAAACAGGCAGCGTGGCTCGAGGAATCGTTCTACGTGTTCTGGAACCAGGGTGTGAACACTGCGATCTGGTACCTCGTGCGAGATCAACCACCGCCGTTCAACCAGAACAGCTATTACTCGGGCGTCTACCTCTACAGCGGCAAGGCGAAGCCGTCATTTACTGCCTATCGGTTCCCGTTCGTGGTGATGGCGTACAAGCACGCGGCCAGGGCCTGGGGAATCTCTCCGGCCTCCGGCAAACTCACGGTGCAGCGAAAGAAGCGAGGCCGGTGGGTGACCGTGTTCACGACCCACGTCTCGGCGGGCGCCGTGTTCGTGCGCACTATCAGGCAAGCTTCGGGGCGACTTCCGCGCCAAGGTTCTTCACCAGACAAGCCTTGTCTGGAAGCGCTAGTCACTCGCTCCCACAGGCCGTCCGCCAGCTGGGCCGCGGCGCGAGCGCCTGATCAGACGGCCAGCGACTCGCCTGGCGCGTCCCCAGCCGAGGGCAACGCTGCACTGATCACTTGGGCGACGGGATCAAGCGGGGCGACCTCGGCCGGCGACTCGTTCACGGGGAAAAATGCCACCCGCTCGAACCAGATCGACCGTTCGAACTGCCAGATCATCACACCCGCGGCCAGCAGCGCAGCGCCACCGGCCAGGAGCACCCAACCGAGCCCGGCTCGGGCCACCGTGATCGTGATCGCGCAGATGACGAGCTGAGCCAAGGCGAGCGTGAGGGCCACGTTGCGCGGGGCGCCGAGCCGACCTGCCAGGCGGTGAGTCAGATGGTCACGGCCGCCGGTCAGGACGGGAATGCCGGCCCGGCTGCGCGAGATGACGACCAGGGTCGTGTCGAAGATGACGAGGCTGACCAGCAGCGCAGCGACGATCACGCCGCTGGCGCCCAGATAGCTGCGGGTGACCGCGGCCATCGTGACGCGCGCCACCAGGAGGCCGATCACCAGACTTCCGCCGTCTCCCATGAAGATCCGCGGATGGCGAGGTTCCGCGGCAGGAAGGCCACGCATGCGCCGGCCACGGCGAGCGCCAGCGTGGCCAGTGTGGTGTCGCCCGAGATCAGCGCGAGGGCTCCGGCTCCGAGCGCCGAGACGGCAGCGGTCGCAGAGGCCGCGCCGTCCATGTTGTCCATCAGGTTGAAGGCGTTCATCACCCCCACCACCCAGAGCACGGTGAGCGCCAGGTCTGCCGGGCCATAGTGGAAGATCTCCCAGCCGCGTCCGGTGGCATACAGCGCGACCGCAATCCCGACCTCAGCGAAGGTGCGCAGCGAGATCGGGAGATTGAACTTGTCGTCGACCGTGCCCATCACCCACAGACCCACGGCGCAGAGCACAATGAGTGGATGCCCGGTCACGCCACCATCGGTGACCAGTACAGCCGCCAGGATGCCGAGCACGATGGCCGTGCCGCCGAGGTACGGAGTGGGTCGCTTGTGGCCCTTGTAGCCCTTCGGCAGGTCGTAGAAGCCGGTCCGGATGGCGATAAGAATGCAGAGCGGGGTCACCAGATAGGTGACCAGAGCGGCGATCGCGAACGCCGCGGCGGCTGTCAGGTCAGGCGACATCCGCGCACAGACTCGTTGACCACGTCGAGCTTGGAGCGCTCGAGCTCGATCACGTCGTCGATGGCATCTTCAACGGTCAGACGCGTCTGCCAGCCGGTCAGGTTGCTCAGCGCCGTCGTATCCGGGCGCCGGCTGCCGAGCTCCTCAAACCCGGTCTCCGTAGGCCTCCTCGTACGGAATGAGGAGGATCTTGCTGTCGCTCCCGGTCCGCTCGATGACCCGCCGGGCCAGCTCCACGATCGAGGTCGGTGTGGAGCTGCCAACATTGAACGTCTGGCCGCTGGCCTCGTCATTTCGCAAAGGGCGACGAGCGCCGCCACCGAGTCCCGACGTGGGTGAAGCAGCGTGTCTGAGCGCCGCTTCCGTATACGGTCAGATCCTCGCCAGCCAGCGCCTGGCGGACGAAGCGCGGCAGCACCATCCCGTAGTGACCGGTCTGGCGCGGACCGACGGTGTTGAACAGCCGGACGATCGTCGCGTCGGTGCCGCGCTGACGGTGATAGCCGTGGATCAGCGCCTCGCCGAAGCTCTTGGCGATCGCGTAGGTCCAGCGCCCCCGGGACGGTGAGCCGAAGACCAGGTCGTCCTGCTCGGTGAGCGCTCGCGTGTGGTCTGCTTGCCGTAGACCTCCGAGGTGGAGCTGAACAGCACCCTGACGCCGTGCCGCGACGCGGCATGCATCACCACGTTGCTGCCGCGGACGCTGCGCATCAGCGTGTCCAGTGGCTCATTGACGATCATCTGCACGCCGACGGCCGAGGCGAGGTGCACGCAGATGTCGGCGTTGCCCATCAGCTCGTCGACGAGTTCGGCGTCGCCGACCGATCCGTGCACAAAGCTCACCCGGTCGGCGCAGAGGTACGGCTCGATGTTGGTCAGCTGCCCCGTTGAGAGATCGTCGAGGATCACGATCCGCTCCGCCTTATCGTGTTCCACGAGAGCTTCGACGAGGTGGGAGCCGATGAAGCCGGCGCCACCAGTGATCAGGAATCGGCGACCACGGCGGGGCGGCTGGATGGGGCGCGTGGCCAGCACAGCGGGAAGACTGGGCGCCTGCTGGATCGAACGCATCACCCGGGGATGGTGCGTGCTGTCATCGACCGTCACGTAATGGTCGACCGTCAGGCGCACGCCCTCCTCCAGGCCGACCACCGGCTCGTAGCCGAGTTCCGCCTGGGCACGGGAGATGTCGGCCATCGAGTGGCGGACGTCGCCGGCGCGGTCGGGTCCATGAACCGGCTCGACGTCACAACCGATCTCGCGGCGCAGGCTCTCGGCCAACTCGTTCAGGGTGAGCCGGGCACCGCAGGCGATGTTGTAAACGCGCCCGCCGATCGCCTTGACCTCGAGCGCGGCCAGATTGGCCCGCACCACGTTCTCGACGTAGGTGAAGTCGCGCGACTGCTCGCCGTCCCCGAAGATGACCGGTGGCTCGCCGTGACGGTAGCGCCCAGATGAAGCGTCGGGATCACCGCCGCGTACTCGGACTGCGGGTCCTGCCGCGGCCCGAACACGTTGAAGTAGCGCAGCGCCACGGTCTCCAGCCCATAGACCTCGTAGAAGCTCCGGCAGTAGCTCTCGCCGGCCAGCTTCGATACGGCGTAGGGAGAGATCGGAAGTGGCGTCAGCGCCTTCGTGCTTGGGCAGCTCCGCGGCGGCGCCGTAGATCGACGACGAGCTGGCGAACACGACTCGCTGCGGCACCCTCGTCACGCGCGGCCAAGAGAACATTGAGCGTTCCGGTGGCGTTGGCCTCATGCGAGGTGGCAGGATCGGCAATCGAACGCGGTACCGACGGCACTGCCGCCAGATGCACGATCGCGTCGCAGCCGCGCACCGCGGAACGCAATTCCTCCAAATTGCGGATATCTCCCTCGACGAGGTCGACGTCACCCACCAGATGTGCGAGGTTGGACCGCCGCCCCGTGGCGAAGTTGTCAATCACGCGCACATCGCGCCCTGTCTCCAGCAGGCGCGTCGCGATATGTGAGCCGATGAAGCCGGCCCCACCCGTCACTAGAACACGCACTCGCAAACCCCCTATCCGGTCCCGACGCCCCAGCGCGAGAGCCCTCAACTGCAGCGGCGCATCCAGTTGCGCCTAACTGATCGATGATCGTACCCGACGGGCGGTCCGGTGTCCACCGTTAACCGGTTCATTACATCTTCCCGTGCAGCGAACCGTTGTGTTCTCACCGTACTGCCCCGCAGGCAGCCTAACGGCGCCGCGGTTCCAGTACCACCGGGCTTTCCGCGTTCGAACCGCGGGGAAACTACTGACGGCCGGCAGCCAACCCTTGCTCGCGCATCTGCGACTCCGAGGCCACCGCCACATCGGGAAACGCGAGCTCAGTCCCGCAGCGCATGCACACGGCGTCGTACAGCTTGACGACGCGGTGGCAGCGCGGGCACTGCCGGCGCAGCTCCTGATTCTCGAAGCGGTACAGCACAACGGTCAGGAGACCGATGAACGGCACGCAGAACGAGATCAGGAACCACATGACGAACGAGCTGCCCTTCACCCGCCCGACGATTCCCCCGGCCAGCCCGAAGCAGAACAGAATCGGCAGAAGCTCGAGTCCGCCCGTCGACACGGCTACCAGAAGATCGTTTTGAGGGCCCAGAGCACGCCCACTATCACCAGCAGCGTCGCCACGACGTAGAACACGGCGACCACCAGCCCGGCGATGAAGTGGAAGATGAGCAACGCTGCCGCGACGAGGACCAGGCCGGCGGCTGCCCGCCTGAAGATCGTCGGGTGTCGCTCCGGAGCCTTCTGCACGTCTGTAGGCATACGACAAGCGTAGCGCTACAGACCAAGCTGCCGGCGGATCAGCCGGGTGACCTCTCCCCCGTCCGCCCGGCCCTTGGTCTGTCGCATCACATATCCGACGAGTGGGCCGACCGCCTTGTCGTTCCCGCCCCGGACTCGCTCGGCCGCGTCGGGGTCAGCGGCGATCGCCGCCGCCACGATCTCGTCCAGCCCCGAGTCCTCCCCGGTGATCGCCGCCAGCCCCTCGCGCTCTACGATCGCCGCCGGCTCGCCGCCCTCTGTCACCAGAATGCTCAGGACCTGCCGTCCGGCATCCCGGCTGATGCGACGTTCGGCCACCAGACCCACCAGCGCGGCGAAGCTCGAGGCACTGACCTGTGACTCGGCCGGATCGGTCTCCGACCCGATCCGCTCTACCAGCTGCGGAATCCAGTTGGCCAGCTCCACAGGATCAGCCGCGCCGCCGTCGCTGTCCAGGGCCGCCTCGAAATAGTCGGCCAGCTCGGTCCGGAAGGCGAGCTCCCGGGCTCGCTCCGCACTCAACCCGAGTTCACGCTCCAGCCGCGCCGCCCGCTGCGACGGCAGCTCCGGTAGCGCCTCGCGGGCTGCACCGAGCATCTCCGGCGTGGCCACCAGCGGCACGAGGTCAGGCTCGGGGAAATACCGGTAGTCGTGCGCCTCCTCCTTCGAGCGCAGCGGCGTAAGCCGGCCGCTCACCGGATCGAAGTGCAGCGTCTCCTGCACCACCGGCTGGCCGGCGTCGAGCAGCGCCGCCTGACGCTCTATTTCCGCCAGGACTCCGTCGTGCAGGAAGCGGAACGAGTTCATGTTCTTGAGCTCGGTCTTGGTTCCCAGCTCGCTCGAGCCCCGCGGGCGAATCGAAACGTTGGCGTCGCAGCGCAGCGAACCCTGGGACATGTCCACGTCCGACACGCCAAGCGCACGGAGGGTGGTCCGCAGGAGGCCTAGCCATTCCCGCGCCTGCGCGGCCGAGTGCAGATCAGGTTCGGTGACTATCTCCACCAGCGGTGTGCCGCCCCGGTTGAAGTCGACCACGCTTCGATCCGATCCGTGGATCCGTCCGCTCTCGCCCAGATGCACGAGCTTGGCGGCGTCCTCCTCCAGGTGCACTCTGTGGATGCGCACGTCCCCCAGGTGTCCGCCCCGGCAGAGAGGCACGTCGTATTGGGATATCTGGTAGCCCTTGGGCAGATCGGGATAGAAGTAGTTCTTGCGATGAAACTGGGATCGCTCGGCGATCTCGCAGTCCAGGGCCAGCCCGATCATGATCCCGAAGTGGACCGCGCGGGCGTTGACCACGGGGAGCGTGCCGGGCAGTCCCAGGCATACCGCACAGGTGTGGACGTTGGGCTCCTCGCCGAACGACAGCTCACAGCCGCAGAACATCTTCGTGCGAGTGGCCATCTGCACGTGGATCTCCAGCCCGATGACGGGCTCGTAGTCGGACAGGCTCACTCGCTCCCCTCCCCGCCCCGAGCCGGCCGGCCGTCGAACCCGATCGCCTGCTCCAGCGCGAACGCAGCCTCCAGCAGTCCGTTCTCGCTGAAGGCTGGCCCGGCCAGCTGAAAGCCAACCGGCAGCCCTTCGCTCAGACCGGAGGGAATCGAGATGGCGGGGATCCCCGCCAGTGGCATCGGCACCGTGCAGAAGTCGTTGAGGTACATGGCCAGAGGGTCATCCAGCTTGGCCCCGAGCTCAAACGCCGTCCACGGGCTGGTTGGCGTGATCACGAAGTCGAAGCGTGAGAACGCCTCCTTGAAGTCCTCGGAGATCTTGGTGCGCACCTTCAGAGCGGTGCCGTAATAGGCGTCGTAGTAGCCGCTCGAGAGCGCGTAGGTGCCGAGCATGATCCGCCGCTTGACCTCCGGGCCGAACCCGGTCGCTCGGGTGCGGCTGTACATCTCCTCCAGGCTGCCCTCCCCACCGACCCGCAGTCCGTAGCGCACCCCGTCGAATCTGGCCAGGTTGGCCGACGCCTCGGCGGGGGCGATCAGGTAATAGGCAGACAGCGCGTGCGGAGCGTGCGGCAACCGGCAGGGCTCGACGGTGGCGCCGAGGCGCTCGGCCAGGGCGACCGTCTGGTCGAAGTTCCTGCGCACCCCGGGGTCCACCCCACCCTCGGCGCCGACAAGCTCCTCCGGCACACCCAGGCGAAGTCCCTTCAGATCCTGCCGCGTGGGTGTGACGATCTCCTCCGGGAACTCGAGGGAGGTCGAGTCACGACGGTCGTGGCCAACCATGTGGCGTAGGAGCAGGGCGCAATCCGTCACGTCCCGAGTCAGCGGGCCGGCCTGGTCCAGGGAGGAAGCAAAGGCGATCATCCCGAACCGCGAGCAGGCACCGTATGTGGGCTTCATTCCCACGATTCCGCAGAGCGCTGCCGGCTGGCGGATCGAGCCGCCTGTATCGGTGCCGATCGCCCAGGGTGCCAGGCCAGCGGCAACCGCCGCTGCGCTGCCACCCGACGAGCCGCCTGGGACACGCCCTCGATCCCACGGGTTCAGTACCGGACCATAGGCGGAGTTCTCGTTGGAGGAGCCCATCGCGAACTCGTCCTGATTGGTCTTGCCGAGCAGCGGCGCACCCGCCTCGGCCAGCTTGCGAACGACCGTTGCGGAATACGGCGGCCGGTATCCCTCCAGGATCTTCGAACCAGCCTGCGACGGAACTCCCTCCGTGCAGAACAGATCCTTGACCGCCAGCGGGACGCCACCCAGCTCGGTGCCGGCGGCCTTGAGGCTCGCCGGTACTTGCTCAGCCACCCACGTGAACGCGTTCAGCCGATCGCCCGCCGCTCGGCTCCGGTAAAGCTCAAACAGCTCGTCGGGATCCAGCTGCCCGGACCGCACGGCGTCCGCCGCCTGAGCGGCGGTCAACTCCAGTATGTCCCGGCTCATGAGGGATCGGCCCCGGCGCCGGGGCTCGGCACTCCGAACCCGCCGGCGACCGGCTCGGGAGCGGCGGCCAGCGTCACCGCGCGGGGTAACGACGGCTCGGGCTCGTCCGGGCGCAGGGCATTCACCACATCCACCACGTGCGAGGTCGGCTCCACCCCATCGAGGTCGAGCTCACGGATCTTCTCGATGTGGTCAAGCACCTTGGACAGCTCGCCGGCCATGCGGTCGAGCTCCGCCTCATCCAGCGACAAGCGGGCCAGCCGGGCCACGTGCACGACCTGTTCGCGTGTGAGCACCAGCGAGATTCTAGGCGTGCAACCCGGACGCCGGAGGTAGGCGGAGCTCCTCGATCGCCACCCCCGATCCAGGCACGGGCGCGTCGTCCTCCCGTAGCGAGAGGTAGCAGCCCACCACGACCGCAATCGACAGCGCCAGCCCCACGAACGCGGCCGGGTCGTTGTGGGTCACAGACACCGCCGGACCGGCGATGATCACCCGGTAGTACAGGCCGACCAGCACCACGACTCCCAGCGCCGTTTCCAGGACGACGGCGCAGATCGGCAGAGCCGGCGCCAGGCAGCGCGCCTGTAGATACCAGCACGTCACGCCGCCCAGGCCGAGGAGCAGGATCAGGTAGCGGAGTACGGTCAGGCTCTCCCAGCCACTGAAGCTGGAGGCGGCGCCGAGTGTGGAAGCGGTGTGGGTGTAGGTGCTCGGAAGCCCGTACCAGGGGACGACGAAGAGGATGACCACCAGCGCAAGAGACGACACGCCGAGCACCCACTCCCCTCGGCGGAGTCGCGAGAGCTGGAAGTCCTCGGCCATGGCTCAGGCGTCCTGGAGGCCGGCGGCCAGCACGGTGTTGCGCAGCAGCATCGCGATCGTCATCGGACCCACGCCGCCGGGCACCGGCGTGATCAACCCGGCCATCTCTGCTGCCGCCTCGAAGTCGACATCGCCCCGGAGCCCCTCCTCGGTGCGGTTCATTCCCACGTCGATCACCGCGGCGCCGGGCTTGACATGCTCCCGGCCGATCAGCTTCGGCATCCCGACGGCGGCCACCAGGATGTCGCCCCGGGCGCACACCTTGGCCAGATCCCGAGTGCGCGAGTGGCACATCGTCACGGTGGCGTTGCGCTGCTGGAGCAGAAAGGCCAGGGGCTTGCCCACCAGGTCGGAGCGGCCCACCACCACTGCCTCCGCGCCCTCTATCGGGACCTCGTAGCGATCGAGCAGCTCGATCACCCCGGAAGGTGTGCATGGCCGCAGGCCCGGTATGCCCTGAGCCAGGCGCCCGGCACTCAGCGTCGTCAACCCGTCTACGTCCTTCTCCGGAGCGATCAGACCCGTCAGTGACTGGCCGTTCAACGGGGCGGGCACGGGCAGCTGCAGGAGGATGCCGCTGATCTCCGAGTTTGCGTTGGCCTCCTGAATCACCGCGGCCACCTCTTCCTGCGTGGCGGTGGCCGGGAGGTGCTGATGGAAGTCTCCGATTCCCGCCTCCGCGCAGGCCTTGCGCTTGTTGGCCACGTAAACCGCCGATGCGGGGTCCTCCCCGACCAGGATCGTGGCCAGCCCGGGAGCGCTCCCGGTGCGCTCGATCCGCGTCCGCACGTCACGAGCCACCTGCTCGCGGACGCTCTGGGCGACGGCCTTGCCGTCGATGACGCTCGCTGTCATGGCCGGGAAACTAGCGCTTCGTGATCGGCGCCAGATCCGCCACGAGCTTCCGCTCGGAATGGTCCTGGCTGAAGCGGATCACGACGATGCCGCCCGGTTCGAGGCCGGTGACCACCCCGTCGCCGAACGATGGGTGGGCCACGTCGTCGCCGAGCCGGTAGGCCACAGGCTCCGGCGTGTCGCGGTCCATGACGGAGCCCCAGGAGGTCAAGCGCTCCCGGAAGGTGCCCAGCCCGCGGGGTCGTTGCTCCTCACGGTCGGTCAGCTCGGCTGGGATCTCGGCCAGGAAGCGGCTGGGGATCGCGTAGGTGCGCGCGCCGAAAACGGTGCGCTGGCGGGCGTAGGTCAGATACAGATCGCGCTGGGCTCGCGTGATGCCGACGTAGCAGAGGCGCCGCTCCTCCTCCACATCGCCCTCCTCCAGCGCCCGAGAGTGGGGAAAGACTCCATCCTCCACTCCGATGATGAAGACGATCGGGTACTCCAGCCCTTTCGCGTTGTGAAGCGTCATCAGCGTCACGAGTCCCTCGTCGTCGACCCGGGCATCCGCGTCGGCCAGCAGCGCCACCTGCTGCAGATAGCCCGCCGGCGACGTCTCCTCGGCTCCGGAGGCGTCGTACTCGGCGGCGCCATCAACCAGCGCATCCAGGTTCTCGATCCGGCCCTGCGCCTCGATCGTGCGCTCCACACGGAGTGACTCCAGATACCCCGTCTCCTCCAGCAACTCCCGCAGCAGCTGAGCCACGGGTATCCCGGCCTCGGCTCGCTCGCGCAGGACCGTCATCGTCTGCATGAACCGTCCGATCGCCTTGATCGCCGCACCACCCAACCCTGGCACCTGGGCCGGATCGGCCGCCGCCTCCCAGATCGAGACGCCCATCGTGTTGGCGAACCCCAGCACCCGGGACATGGAGGTGGCGCCGATCCCGCGGCGGGGGGAATTGACGATCCGGGCAAAGGCGCCGGCGTCCTGCGGGTTGACGAGCGCGATCAGGTAGGCGATCGCGTCCTTGATCTCGGCGCGCTCGTAGAACTTGGCGCCGCCGATCACCTGATAGGCGATCTCCGCCCGGCCCAGCACCTCCTGGAGCACCCGGGACTGGGCGTTGGTCCGGTAGAAGACGGCGATCTCCCGCTTGGAGATGCCCTCGTCGACCATCCGCTGGATCTCGCCGGTGACGAACCGTGCCTCGGCGTGCTCGTCGTCGAGCTCGCGCACGTGAATCGGATCTCCCGGCCCCAGATCAGACCAGAGCCGCTTGGACTTGCGTCCCCGGTTGTTGGCGATCAGCGCGTTGGCGGCGTCCAGGATCGTCTGCACCGAGCGGTAGTTCTGCTCCAGCTTCACCACGTGGGCGTCCGGGAAGTCGTCCTCGAAGTTGAGGATGTTGTGGATATCGGCGCCCCGCCACCCGAAGATCGACTGATCAGGGTCGCCAACCACCGTCAGGTTGCGCTCCTCGCCCGTGAGCAACTGCAGCCACCGGTACTGGACCGCGTTGGTGTCCTGGTACTCGTCGACCAGGATGTGCCGGAAGGACTCCAGGTACTTCTCGCGCACCTCGGGAAACAACTCGAGGACGTTGACGGCCCTCAGCAGCAGATCATCGAAGTCCATCGCGTTCATGCGGTGCAGCTCGCGCTCGTAGCTGCCGTACACATCGGCGACTGTCTGCTCGAAGAAGGACCCCACCATCTGCGCGTAGGCCTCGGCGTCGCGCAGGTGGTTCTTGGCGTCGGAGATCTGAGAGTGGATCGCGGCCGGGGTGAAGCGCTTGGGGTCGACGTTGTTCTCCTCCAGGCAGCGCTTGACCAGCCGCCGGGAGTCGGCCTGGTCGTAGATCGTGAACTGACGCGTATAGCCCAGACGGTCGGCGTGGGCGCGGAGCATCCGCGCGCAGGCAGAGTGAAAGGTCATCACCCACATGGCCCGGACGCGGCGGCCGACCAGCAGCTCGGCCCGGTCGCGCATCTCCCCGGCCGCCTTGTTGGTGAAGGTGATGGCCAGGATCTCCGAGGGCTTGGCCTGTCCGGTCCCCACCAGGTAGGCGATCCGGTGGGTGAGCACCCGGGTCTTGCCCGAACCGGCTCCGGCCAGGATCAGCAGTGGCCCCTCGCCGTGGGCCACCGCCTCGCGCTGGGGCTTGTTGAGCCCGGCCAGCAGGGTCTTCAGCTCATCGGTCTTCTCGGTTTTCCCTGTGCTCTCAGCGCTCATCTGGGTCCATCCAACGGTAGCTTGCCGGGGGGTCGAAACCATGAGCCGGGAGATCGTCGACGAGATCAGGCAGGAGTGCGCCCGGGTGGCCGGACGCGCCGGTCACGTGACCATCGAGAACGACCGGATCGCGGCCTACGCCGCTGCGCTCCCGCCTCCCCCCGCGCCCCCCGCCGAGAGCTCAAACCGAAGCCACGAGCGCGCCTTCTGGCTGACGATGGACGCGATCAACTTCGGCTCCGGCTGGTTTCCCACCCTGCGCAAGGCTCCCGGCCGATCGGGCTACCACACGATCCATGACGGGCTTCGCCGCCGGTTCACCGAGGCGGGTCCCTGGACCCCCGGCGATCTCGCCGTGCTCAAAGCCGGCGAGATCGCCCAGACAGTCGGTCAGGATTCGGAGCATGAGCTGATGGCCCTGTTCGCCACATCGCTCAACGATCTCGGTGAACACCTGCTCAACGATCACAACGGCAGCTTCGACGCCATCGTCGGCGACTCGGCAGTGGAACTGGTGCAGACCCTGGCCGGATGGGCCTGCTTCGAGGACAGCTCCGTCTACGAGGGCCGCACGGTCCCGTTCCTCAAGCGCGCGCAGATCGCCGCCGCCGACCTCGCCCGGGCTGGGGTGGCCGAGTTCACGGACCTCCACCGGCTGACGATGTTCGCCGACAACCTGGTGCCACACGTGCTCCGGCTCGACGGAATCCTCCACTTCGACCGCCACCTGGTCGACCGGATAGAACAGCAGCAACTGATCGAACACGGCTCGCCCGAGGAGATCGAGATCCGTGCCTGCGCACTCCAGGCGGTCGAGCTCATCGTGCGCGCCTCACCGACTCCCCGCACGGCAGCCGACATCGACCAGGTGCTGTGGCAGCGCGGCGGCGAGCCTGCCTACAAGGCCAGGCCGCGGCACCGGACCCGGTGCACGGCCTACTGAAGGCCTACCAGTTCCGGCGGGCGTGGATCGCTTCCAGCGCGTAGCCGGCCACCGAAACCGGGGCCATCACGAACTGGTAGAAGAACACGTAGAAGATCAGGCCCGCCCGGTTGCGCCGTACCTGCAAGCCGACGTCGTCGAAGATGCGCTTCTGGCGGATGTACATCGCGGCGCTGATCAGCCCGTTGAGGGGCAGGACCAGGAGCGTCATCGGTCCGACGATCATGAAGTTGCCCGTGAGCGCGAGCACCAGCCCGGGCAGGAAGGCGAACGTGAAGCACAGGTCGAGGTACGGGAACAGGAAGTTGGCCGCCACCGCGTGGGAGTAGAGCTTTGCCTGCTTGACCAGCCCGATGCCGTGGTCACGCAGCCCCTCGATCATTCCGCGGGCCCAGCGCCGGCGCTGTCGCCCGAACGCCCACCACGTGGTCGGCACCTCGGTGAAGGCGACGGCCGTGGGTTCGAACACGGAGCGTCCCCCACCGAGCAGCAGCCGCCAGGTGAGGACGATGTCCTCACCGATCCGGTTGGGCCACCCGCCGATCGCCTTGATCGCCGCGGTGTTGTAGACGCTGAACGCCCCTTGAGCCACCAACGTTCCCTGAAGCAGGCTCTGCACCCGCTTGACCGAGGCGATCCCGAGGAAGTAATCCCACTCCTGGGCGCGGGTGAGCAGGTTGTGGCGGGAGTTACGCGCCAGGACGGCGCCGGCCACGGCCACCGTGTCGGCCGGGGACACCCTCAGCCGAGCCACCGCTCGCGACAGCGAGTAGGGCATCAGCAGGGTATCGGCGTCGATCGTTGCCACCAGCGGCGTCCAGACGCTCATCAGCGCCGAGCTGAGCGTGTTGGCCTTGCCACCATGGTCGGCGCAGTACAGGCTGACCCGCGGGTCACGCTCGGCGTAGGCCCGGACAAGATCCCGGGTGCGATCGGTCGACCCGTCGTCGGCCACCACCACGTGCAGCTCGCCCTCGTAGTCCGTGCGCAGCGCGTAGTTCAGCGTCTCCACGATCGCGCGCTGTTCGTTGTAGGCGGCGACCATTAGCGTGATCGCGGGCTGCGTGCCTCCCATTTTCAACGGACGGGGGCGGTCGACCAGGATCCCGGTGAGCAGCTGCACGTTCAAGTAGCCGGGGATCAGCGCCACTCCGCCGATCACCAGGATCGCGAGGGGCAGCGTGATGTCGTGCCCCAGCTCGACGATCCACGCGCGCGACAGCCAGGCGGAGAGGCACAGCCACAGGAACCCCATGACGAACGTCAGCCACACGCGTACGCGCAGCGGGACGTACCAGCGACTCCAGTCCTGGTGACGGGGGGTGACCGGCCGTACCGGCCGTGTCGCCCCTGTGGGTGCGTTGGTGATCGCCATCCGAGTGCAGGGTCAGCGGTGCACATCGGATGCACCGGTCCTGCGACTCGGGTCGTCAGTGGGCGCGGCTCAGCCGGGTGATCCGGGAGCCGTCTGGACGGATGATCTAGGAAATTCGGGGTTTACTACTGACCGTCGAGCGTCTGGGAGCGGGCCTCAGCGATCGCTTCGGCACCGGCCTCCCCCACCAGCAGCTCGGGACGGATCGTGCCGCTGGTGACGAGATCGAGCGCCGGGAACCGCCCGGCCGCGGTCAGCTTCGGGTCCAGCGCGATCACCGTGGTCTCCCCACCCAGCGGCGCGGCGCTGGTGGCGATCACCGTTAGCGATCCGCCGTCGACGATGTTTCGCGCAGCCGCCATCGCCTTGCGGGCGGCCTGCGGATGCAGACCGTCCAGCGTGTCGATCAGCACCACCGCGTCGGCTCCGCGCGCCGCGATCCGCCGCGCCTGGTCGACGACCAGCTCCACGACGTGGTCAAGCGCGTCCGGCGAGGCGGCGAAGCTGAGCGCGCCGCCTGGGGCCAGGGCACCCTCGCGGGGCCACTCGGCAAGTTCCTCCGGGCGGACGCCGGCCAGGGCCACGAACAGCTGCAGCCCCTCCACTTCGGTGAGGGCCTGGCCCAGGTTGCGCAGCGCGAACGACTTGCCGGCGCGCGAGCCACCCACGATCGCCACGCGGGAACCGCGACCAAATGGGGTGAGGAACTCGATCGCCTTGAGCGTGGCGTCGTCGGAGCCCAAGCGGAAGCGGTCGGTGGGGAAGGCGGCGGGAAGCTCGTCGTAACGGGCACCCTCGCTCACCTCTGAGGCGGGCCTGCCGTTGATCGTGTCCACGCGAACCAGTGAGGCGAAGCGCTCGGAGCGACGCGGCGCACGCCGGGGACCGCTCACCCGGTCGCCATTGACCAGCTCGCAGCGCTTGACCTGGGCGGCCGAGATGTAGACATCCGAATCGCTGGGATCCGGAGGTGAGGTGCGTACGAAGCCCGAGCCGTTACCCAGAAGCTCCACCACACCCTCCACGGACTCCTCGGCTTCAGCCTGCGCAGGCTGGCTCGGCCCGCCGCCATCGGCGCGAGAGGAACGGTCGTTCCGTCCAGATTCGGTTCGTCCAGATCGAGCGGGGGCCTCGGCCGCCTCGCTGTCGGCGGCGTCGGCGTCGGTGTCGGCTGACTGGGTACGTCCGCGCCCACCGCGCCGGCCCCGGCGCCGGCGCCCGCCGGAGGTCTGGGAATCCTCGCCGGGCTCCTCGCCAGCGTCTGCCTCGGCCTCGGCCTCGGCCTCGGCCTCGGCTTCGGCGGGCTCGCTCTCGGCTTCGGTCTCCTTCTTCGCCTTCGTCTTGGCGGCGGCGGGCTTGCGGCGCCGGCTGCGGGGGGCCGGTTCGGCCTCCGCGTCGCCGTCACTCGCGCTGTCCTCGCCACCCTCCTGGCGGGTGATGATGCGCTCGATCAAGTCTTCTTTGCGCAGACGGCGAAAGCCGTCGATCGAGAGTTCGGTGGCGATGGCGTGAAGGTCGGCGAGAGGGCTGCTCTCGAGCGCATCGCGGTCCAGTACTGACATATGGGTCCTCCTCATGGATGACGTTCGGTTGGCTCCGGCCGCGTTGGCGCAGCGGCCGGCGAATCGAGTTCTAAGCCTAGCGGCTTAGCCTGGATCAGCCTCCCTGTGCCTCCCAGCGCACCGAATCATCCAGACGGGCGCCGGCATCGAGCGCCTGCTCTCCGTCCAGGACGGCGCGCACCGATAGGAAGTCACGCGCGGCCGCCACATCGTGCACGCGGACCATGTGGGCGCCGTGGTCAGCGCCAGCGGCCAGGGCGGCCAGGGTGCCGGCCAGGCGGTCAGACGGGCGCCGGCCGGTGACCGCCCCGATGAAATCCTTGCGGGAGATCGCGAGCAGCAGCGGACGTTCGAAGCTGAGCAGCTCACCCAGGCCGCGCAGCACCTCCACGGTCTGGGCCGGAGTCTTGCCGAAGTCCGGCCCCGGGTCGAGCATCAGCTGCTCGTAGCTGACTCCGCGTGAGAGGGCGAGCTCGATCCGCTGGGCGAGGAGCTCCTTTACGTCACGCAGTATCCGCCCGTCGTAGGAGTGGTCCAGCAGCTTCTGCTTGGGCGCCGCGCGCGTGTGCATGATCACCAGGCCGGCGCCGGTCCGGGCACACACATCAGCCAGCTCAGGGTCACGCAGGGCGCTCACATCGTTGACGATCGCCGCCCCGGCTTCGATCGCCGCCCGGGCCACGGCGGGTTTGTAGGTGTCCACCGAGACGATCGCTCCCAGTTCACCTGACACTCGTGTGATCAGTGGCACCACTCGGGCGATCTCCTCCTCCGGCG
>CAVUTV010000006.1:0-58164 GCA_963744525.1 uncultured Solirubrobacterales bacterium
CACCACCTGCCGGCGAGACTGATTGACCAGGATGCTGGCGCCGGTGGGGACGTTGGCCTTGAAGTGTGTGGCCTTGCCGGTCACGGTCAGCGCGGAGCTCCGAGCGAGTTGTGCTCGCAACAGGCCGAGCAACCGGCCGGATGCGGCGGCGCTGGCGGGCACGAGCTTGAGCCCAGCGGAGAGGTTCAGCGGCGAGGTACCCCCGACGGCCAGCGACAGCGGACCGAGCGCGGGCAGCAGATCACGTTCCACAAAGGCCAGGCGACCCGCGACGGCGCCGGCCAGCGGGCTGGTACCGGAGG
Source organism: uncultured Solirubrobacterales bacterium (assembly GCA_963744525.1). GTDB lineage: Bacteria > Actinomycetota > Thermoleophilia > Solirubrobacterales > Solirubrobacteraceae > Palsa-465. The sequence goes on from CAVUTV010000006.1 coordinate 303, forward strand.
CTCCCCGGGCGAGCCGCCCAGCAGACCCAGCCGCAGCCCGGCTTCCAGCTGCTTCTGCGTACCCGGCGCTAACCCGCCGGTCGCCAGGGCCAGCCATGATCCCGCCGGTAGCTCGCCCACGTTGGCGTGGGAGGGATGAGCACTCTGGCGTACGCCGCTCTCCACCGTGTCGATCCTGACCGCGCTGGGAGTCAGGGTGAGTCCCCCGGCGGCGCCGGCCCACGTGCCGATGCGCGAGAGGAACTGCTTGAGCTGCCCCGCGCTCGCCCCGGCCTTCGACATCCGCGCCGACAGCTGTTGCGCGAAGCGGCGCAGGCTCACGTACACCATCGCCACCGTGCTGTTCCCCAGCTGGGAGGTCGTGGCCTGATAGCTCGGGTTGGAGGCCAGCGAGCTCGCCGGGGTGGTGCTCAGGATCTGCCGGGCAGCGACGGCGCCGCCGAACACGGCATAGCCGTCCGTCACCTTGCCCTCCTCTCCGGGGTTACGTCTGACCAGCTTGGCGACGAACGCGCGGGCGGCTGAGGGGTCCTGCGTGGGAGCGATGACAGCGACACCGGACTTGCCGCCGCCACTGCTTCCACTCACCGCCAGCTGGGTGACCACCAGCCCGATCCGCTGTCCCAGCCAGGGTCGAACATTCCCGCCGTAGCTGGTGCCGATCTTGCCCAGCAGGCCGTCCACGGTCTTCCGGATCGAGCTATCAGCCGAGTTTCCGAACAGCTTGTGCAGGGCCGCCGTCTGCGCCGCCTGGTTGCCCTGCGGGCGCACCGTCAGTGACAAGTAGACCAGCGAGCTGGCCGGAGCCAGCTTGGCGGGGTCCCGGCCTGACGGAGCTCCCGGGCTGGCCGCGCCGCAGCCAGCCAACAGGATCGCCAGCGTGACGACCCCTGAACCGACCCGCTTGGGAACCTCCCGTTCCGCACAGTGCGGCCAGGATACGCGCGGGCTTGGCGCATGACAACCGCGCCCCTGGTCTGCGCTCTGACGGTCGATCAACCGTCCAAACAGGGCCACGAGCTGCACGGGATCGGTGACCGGCGCCTGGCAGGGGGAAGTGCTCGCACACGTAGGCGGCGGGGCGGTCCATCGACGAGTTCCGCGTCCGGCCAGCAGCGGCACCGAGGGGGCGGCCCCGGTGTCCTCGGGGGGGTCCACCGGCCAAAACCGGAAAGGGGCCGGAACCGGGTCTCGGACCACCTGGACGAAAGCGGACCGGCGCCATTGGACAGATCGCCGACGATGGCGATCTCCCGCGCCGGAGCGCGGTGGAAGTCAAGCGCCTGGAGCGAGGTGGCCGAAAGCACTACGGGTAGCCGCAGTGCCGGCCGGCGCCAGCTGCGGCGCAGCTCCGGCCAGCGCTGCCTCCTCGTAGCCGGCGTCGCCCGACAGCCGCGCCAGGCGCAGCAGCCCAAGCGCGGCGGCCGAGTTGCCCGGAAGGGATCGGGGGCGTCCTGCATGTCCTCTTCGCGAGACGAAAACGAGATACGGATGGTCACGGCGGTCGTGAAGAAGCCGCCGCGCTCGTCGTCGCCGAACGGCCGATCATCGCTTCGGCGATCCCCAAGGGCGGCCTCGAGGTACCAGCGGTCCTCGAACGTCGCCTCGTAGAGCATCAGCAGCGCCTCCAGCAGGAAGGCGTGGTCCTCCAGGTAGGCGGCGAGGTGCGCGCGCCCGTCCTTCCAGGTGCGCAGCAACCTGCCGTCCGGCGCGCGCATCGACGGAGCAGGAACGCGGCGCATGCGCGCGCGGCGTCGACGTAGTCCGCGCGATCGAGCACGGCGCCGGCGTCGGCCAGCGCCGCGATCATCAGCGCGTTCCAGGCGGTCAGCCGCTTGTCGTCGAGGCCGGGCGCGACCCGCTGCCGCGCGCTTCGAGCAGGATTGCGCGGATCTCGCCAGGCGCGCGGGCACCGGGCCCGCGGCGCTTCGAGCACGTTGGCGCCGTGCTCGAAGTTCCGCGCTCGCGTCGCGCCGAAAAAACGTGACGCGTGTCGGCCAGCTTCGGCTCCGAGCAGCGCGCGGAGCTCGCCTTCGCCCCACACGAAAAACTTCCCCTCTACTCCTTCGGAGTCGGCGTCGAGCGCGAGCAGAACCACCTCGGGCCGCGCATGCTCCCGCAGCGACAAAGTCGAGCGCTCGCGCGCAGACCGGCGAAGCGCTGCTCGCCGCTGACGCTGCCAGCCGTGCAGGTAGGCGCGGGCCAGCAGCGCGTTGTCGTAGAGCATCTTCTCGAAGTGCGGGACGCGCCAGCGTGGCGTCGATCGCGTAGCGGGCAAAGCCGCCGCCGACCTGGTCGTAGATGCCGCCGCTGGCCATCGCCGCAGCGTCTGCGAGCGGCATCGTCGCGCTCGCCGGCGCGCGAGCAGGAACTCGACGTGCAACGCGGGGAAACTTCGGCGCCCCGCCGCAGCCGCCGTTGCAGTCGAACGTCTGCGCGAGCGTCCGCGACGGCGTCGTCGAGCACGCCTTCGGGCAGCGCCTCGCCGGCGGCGCCGAGCGCGCCATCGCCGGCGATCGCCCGGCGATCGCGCCGCCTGCTGGCGCATCTCGTCTCGGCGGTCGTTCCACGCCTCGGCGACCGCTCGAGCACCATCGCCAGCTCGGGCTCCCGTGACGCGGTCGGCGGGAAGTAGGTCCCGCGCGAAGAACGGCGGCGTCGGGGGTCAGAAACACATTCAGCGGCCAGCCGCCGTGGCCGGTCATCGCCTGGCAGGCCGTCCATGTAGACCGCGTCGACATCGGGCCGCTCCTCGCGGTCGACCTTGATGCAGACGAACGAGCTCGTTCATCAGCGCCGCGATCGTTCGGATCCTCGAAGCTCTCGTGCTCCATCACGTGGCACCAATGGCAGGCCGAGTAGCCGATCGAGACGAGCACGGCCGGTCCGCTGCGCGGGCGCGCTCCAGGGCCTCGTCGCCCCACGGATACCAGTCGACCGGGTTGTCCTTGTGCTGCAGCAGGTAGGGCGAAGTCTCGCCGCGCGAGACGGTTCGCCATCGTCAGAGCTACCCGGCGCCATGCACGCGGCAGTACGTTTGTCTAGAGCACACGACTCACGGGAGGGCAATTGTGACCGGGAAATCGCGACAGCCGTCAGACCGCCCCGGAGCCCCAGCAGCCGTCGGAGCCTTACGTCCACGCCGTCGAGGCCGGCGGGCTGCTGTTCTGCTCGGGACAGATCCCGCTCGACCCCGCGAACCGGTGAGCTCGTCGGCGAGACGCCGGCCGAGCAGGCCCGGCGCTGCCTGGAGAACCTGCGGGCGGTGTGCGACGCCGCCGGGCACGACGCTCGGCGCCGCGGTCAAGACTGACCGTCTACATGACCGACCTGGCGGCTTCGCCGAGGTCAACGAGGCGTACGCGTCGTTCTTCGCGAACCGAGCCCGCCGGCCCGCGTCGCGATCGGTGTCGCCGCGCTGCCCAAGGGCGCCCAGGTCGAGATCGACGCGGTGGTGGCGCTTGCCGACTGAGCAGGCGCCCCCACGGCGAGTCCCGCTGTCGACCGCGCAGCGACATCGACCATGCCGCCGCGCCGGTGCCGGCGTGGTCCGCGAGACCCCGGTGCTCAGCTCGCGGACGCTGTCCGGCCGGGCCGGCTTCACGGTCGCGCTGAAGGCCGAGAACCTCCAGCGCACCGGCTCGTTCAAGCTGCGCGGGGCGCTCGCGAAGATCGCCGCGCTCGGCGACGAGCTGCTCGGCCGGGGTCGTCGCCGGCAGCGCCGGCAACCACGCGCAGGCGGTCGCGTACGCGGCGCGCACGCGGGGCGTGCCGCTGCGAGGTGTTCATGCCCGAGGGCGCCACCATCGCCAAGGTCGAGGCGGCGCCGCGCTCGGCGCCATGGTCCGGCTCGACGGCGCCGCGCGTCGACGACTCGCTGGCGGCGGCGCGCTGAGCGCGCCGACGAGACCGGATGGCGTTCATCCACCCGTTCGATGATCTCGATGTGATCGCCGGGCAGGGCACGTTCGGCCTCGAGCTGCTCGACGCAGGTGCCCGATCTGGCCCGGGTGGTGGTGCCGGTCGGCGGCGGCGGCCTGATCAGCGGGTCGCGACGGCCGTGAAGTCGGCCCGCCCGGAGGTGGAGGTGGTCGGGCGTCCAGGTGGAGTCCTGCGCCCCGTTTCCCGCCTCGTTGAGCGCGGGCGTTCCGACCCCGGTGCCCTCGGCGCTGACGATCGCCGATGGGATCGCCGTCAAGCGACCCGGGGAGCTCACCCTGGCGCTGATCCGGGAGTGGGTCGACGACCTCGTGCTGGTGGGGGAGGACGAGGTTTCCGAAGCGATGGTGTTCCTGCTGGAGCGGACGAAGCTCGTGGTGGAGGGCGCCGGCGCCGTCGGCGTGGCCGCGGTGCTGGCCGGCAAGCTGCCGAGCGCCCCAGCGGCGGCACAACGGTGCTGATCCTCTCCGGGGGCAACGTCGGAGTCGGACTCCTTGCCGAAGTCGCCCGCCGCCATGAGACGCAGTCCGTTCGCCGGCTCGTGCTGCTGGCCCGCCTCCTGATCGACCAGGCTCGCTGGCGCTGCTCCTCTCGCTGCTGGCAACCGAGGGAGCCAACCTCCTGGACGTGCAGCACATCCGCGAGGGCATCGACCTCCACATCCGGGAGACCGCGGTCCAGCTCGTGCTCGAGACCCGCAGCGCCGACCACGCCCGGGAAGTCACCGAGGCGGTCCGGGAAGCCGGCTACGGCGAGCCGCGCCTGCTCCACTGAACGACCCGACCCGAAAAAGATGCACCGCCGGCCTCTCCTACGGGCTGTTGCGCAGGTTGTTCGTGCCCAACCCAAGAAACGTCCCTACCCCCTCCAGTGAGATCGGGGTGGTGGAGGTTATTGAGGTGGCTCAGCGCAGCGCCGGGCCGGCCAACCGTGACCGGGCCTCTTCCACCACCGAGGCCACCACGGGGAGTCCGGGTCGGCCTCGGGGTGCCACTGAACCCCGAGCACGTAAGCGCTCTCTGGCGCCTCGAGCGCCTCAGGGAGGTCGTCCAGAGCGGAGCGGCCGGTCACGACCAGCCCCTCGCCAAGAACATCAACCGCCTGATGGTGGTGTGACTTGGTGGAGTGGATCTCTTCCCCCACGACCCGGCAGGCCAGGGAGCCCGGATCGAGGCGGACGTCGTGCTCGGAACCGTCAAACTGAACCCGGGTTGCGACGGTGATCGCCATGCCCGACGAGGTCAGGCAGGTGCTGGCTGAGCGTCCCGCCCAAGCGCCACGTTGACCACCTGCATGCCGCGGCAGATGCCCAGCACCGGCATGTCGCGCTCGATCGCGCGGCGCACCAGGGCCAGCTCCACCTCGTCGCGGGCGGGCACGGTGCCCCGGGTCTCGGGGTGGGCGACCTGTCCGTAGAAGGACGGATCGACGTCGGCGCCCCCGGCCAGCATCAGCGCGTCGACGCGATCGAGGATCTCGTCGGGGTTCTCGCACCAGCCCGGGATCCGGAGGGATCATCAGGGCCAGCCCTCCCGCCCGCTGAACCGCGTGCACATAGCCGACCGGGAGCAGCATGCAGGGCGCGTCCCACATGCTGTACCGGGCGCGCTCCAGCGCGGTGGGGATGCCGACTACGGGGCGAACGTCGCTCACAACACCAGCCTAGCTACCCGCCTGGTCACGCAACACCGCGCGCTGGACCTTGCCGCTGGCCGTCTTGGGCAGCTCGGCCGCGAACTCGACGATCCGCGGGTATTTGTACGGCGCCGTTTCGCGCTTGACGTGATCCTGCAGCTCCGCCGCCAGCGTCGTCGCCGGGCGCATAACCGTCGCGCAGCACCACCACAGCGCGCACCACCGCACCCCGCTCATCATCGGGCGCGGCCACCACCGCGGCCTCGGCCACAGCGGCATGGGAGACCAGCGCGGACTCCACCTCGAACGGTCCGATCCGGTAGCCGGCTGAGATGATCAGATCGTCGGTGCGCCCTTCGAAGTACAGGTAGCCGTCATCGTCCGCGCGCACCCGGTCACCGGTCCGCCACGCCTCATCCTCGGGCGCCGGCTCGCCCCCGAGCCAGCCCACGAAGAAAGTCGGGTCGCTCGCTGGGATCGGCGAGCACCAGCTCGCCGTCGTCGACCCTCAATGACACCCCCGGCAGCGGCCGGCCCATCGAACCCGGGACGGATCTCCGCGCCCGCCGGCAACCCCGGTGAGCTGACCGGTCTCGGTCTGCCCGTAGCCGTCGCGGATCGCCAGCCCGCAGTCCCTCCTCCCAGGCCCGCAGCACCTCGGGGTTGAGCGCCTCGCCGGCGGCCACCAGCCCGCGCAGCGATCGGGACCGCGCGACAGCGTCGCTCGCTTGGCGATCACCCGGTACTCGGTCGGCGCCATGCACAGCACGTTGACGCGCTCGCGCGCCAGCAGCTCCAGGCGCTCGGCCGGATCGAAGCGGGCGTCGTGCAGCAGCGCCGCGGCGCCCGCGCATCCACGGCGCGATGAACACGTTGCGGGCCGACTTCGACCAGCCGCTGGCCGCGGTGCACCAGACGAGGTCGCCGTCCCGGGCATCGAGCCAGACTCGACGCCTGCAGCGCCTGCCCGGGGAGGTAGCGCTGGCCATGGACGATCCCCTTGGGCTCGCCGGTGGTGCCGCTGGTGAACGTGATCAGGCACGGATCCCGGGCGTCGAGCTCGACGCACCCAGCGAAATCGCCCGTCCACAGTGACTCATCCGGAATCTCCAGCACCGGGCAATCCGGCGCCGCCGCCTCGAGCTCCCTGCGGTTCCGGGCGTCCGTCACGATCGCCTGCGGCGAAGCCACAACGAGCCGCAGGCGGAGGTCCCCCGCGCGTAACTGCTCGTTGCAGGGCAGCGCGACCGCTCCGATCCGGAAGCAGGCCACCATCGTCAGCACCCACTCGGGCCGGTTCCCGATCAAGGTCATGACCACGTCACCCCGCCCCACGCCAAGCGCGGTCAGTCGTCCGGCCAGCGCCGCCGAAGCGACAGACACCTCGCCGAAGCTCCATTCGCGCCGGCTGCCCTCCCGGGTCAGCTCGACCAGGGCCAGCCGGTCGGCCGGGGCGCTGTCGACAACATCGCGGGCGAAGTTCATCGGGGCGCGAGTTTGCCAGGCGTCGTGCTCTCCAACGGCCGAACCACCATAAAATCGGCCCAGACCCCACCAGGAGCTGACATCACATGGCCACCGCCGCCAACGCCACCGACATCACCGACGAGCAACGCGCCATCTGCGAGATGGTCCATCAGTTCGCCGACGAGCAGATCCTCCCCAACGCCGAGCACTACGACCACGAGGACGAGTTCCCCGAGCCGATCGTGGAGCAGATGAAGGAGCTCGGGCTGTTCGGGGTGACGATCCCCGAGGAGTACGGCGGGATGGGGCTCGATCTGACCACCTACGCGATGATCGTGGAGGAGCTCTCCGCGGCTGGATCAGCGATCTGCGGCATCGTCAACACCCACTTCATCGGCTCCTACCTGCTGATGAAGTTCGGCACCGACGAGCAGAAGCAGAAGTACCTGCCGAAGATGGCGACCGGAGAGATGCGGGCCGCCTTCAGCCTGTCCGAGCCCGAGCTCGGCTCCGACGTCCAGGCGATCAAGACGAGCGCCAAGAAGCTCGACGACGGCACTACGAGATCAACGGCACCAAGATGTGGGTGACCAACGGCCTGCGCTGCGCGCTGGTGTTCGTGCTGGTCCGGACCGACCCGGACGCCGACCCCGCCACCGCGGGATGACCTGCTTCATCTGCGAGAAGGAGCCGGGCGCGCGCGAGAACACCGGCGACTACAAGGGCCTGAACGTCCCGCCGCAGATCAAGAAGATGGGCTACAAGGGCGTCGAGTCCACCGAGCTGGTGTTCGACGGGTATCGCGTGCCGGCCGAGAACATCCTGGGCGGCGAGGAGGACGGGCCTCAACAAGGGCTTCTCGCAGATGATGGACGCGCTGGAGCTCGGGCGGGTCAACGTCGCCGCCCGGGGCGTCGGGCTGGCCCAGCGTGCGCTGGAGCTGGCGCTGCGTTACGCCCAGGAGCGCCGCACGTTCGGCAAGCCGATCGCCGAGCACCAGGCGATCCAGTTCAAGCTGGCCGACATGGCCACCCAGGTCGAGGCCGCCCGGCTGCTCACCCACCGCGCGGCCCGGATGAAGGACGCCGGCGAGCGCTCGGACATCGAGGCCGGCATGGCCAAGCTGTTCGCCTCCGAGGCGGGCCGCTTCTGCGCCGAGGAGTGCCTGCGCATCCACGGCGGCTACGGCTACTCCAAGGAGTACGAGATCGAGCGGATCTACCGCGACGCGCCGCTGCTGCTGATCGGCGAGGGCACGAGCGAGATCCAGCGCATGGTCATCGGCCGCAAGCTGCTGCAGCGGCACAAGATCTAGAAATGGTTAGGGGCCGCCAGGAGGCGGCCCCCGGTTTGCCGAGGACGCTGCCGCCTGTCTAGGCGGGCATCGCCTCCTGCGGCCGGGCCTCGAACGTGTAGTTCTCGGCCGGCTCCAGGAAACCCGTCAGCTGCTGGCGCAGCTCCGGGCTGTCCTGGTGGCCGTGCACCGAAGCGGCATGCTCGGCCGCAGCGCGGAGCACTTCGTCCTCGTCGCCGATGATCACGAGCGAGCAGTTGCTCTCACTCGGAAAGCGACGGCAGTCAGCCATCATTCTGGCCATCCGGTCCCTCCTTTTTTGGCCTGAGCGACCATCGTCCCTCGCCGGCGAGGATTCGTCAAGAGTGCGTAAACTCGGTCACCTGACCGGCGGACAGGACACCAAGTCGTTGATCGAGACCGCGGTCAAGCGGTTCCTGGACGACGTCCCGGCGTTGCAGCCGCTGAAGCTGGTCGTCGGGCTGGAGCTGCGCGGTCGCGGCGATATGCAGATCTACCGCGTCGAGCTCCCTGGCCCCAAGGTCAGCAAGGCGCTTCCCTCAGACGCCAAGGTGACGCTCGAGATACCCCGGGCGGCCTTCAACGAGCTCGCCGCCAACGGTCACATCCGGGACTGGCGAGAGGCGTTCGCCCATGGCACCGCCAAGGCCACCGGGATCGAGCAGGTGATGAAGCTGATCGTGAATGTGGTGGAGCGCCAGGAGGAACGCTCGCGCACGCGCAAAGCGCGTTAGGAGCGAGCGTTACGTAGGCAGGTTGGTGGAGGCGGTGGCCTCGGGCTGATCCGGACCGGCCGCTGAGGCGCCGTTGCCGGCAGGGTCGGGATCCGTGGGGGTCTGCAGCGGGAAATGGCACGCGGCCGTGTGGCCGGGGCCGAAGCTCCGCAAGATTGGCTCCTGCTCGGCGCACAGCTCCTGGGCCCGCGGGCAGCGGGTCCGGAAGCGGCAGCCCGAGGGCGGGAACACCGGACTGGGCAGCTCGCCCTTGATGCCCACCTCGTCCTTGGCCCGCTCGGCCGTCGGGTCGGGCAGCGGAATCGTCTTGATCAGCGCGGAGGTGTAAGGGTGGGCCGGGCGGTGATAGATGTCGTCGCCGGTGCCCAACTCGACCAGTTTGCCCAGGTACATGACGCCGATCCTGTCGGCCAGGTACTTGACCACGGCCAGGTCGTGGGAGATCACGATCGAGGCCATGTCGTGCTCGACCTGCAGGCGTTTCATCAGGTTGAGGACCTGGGAGCGGATCGACACATCCAGCGCGCTCACCGGCTCGTCGGCCACCATCACCTTCGGCTCCAGCATCAGGGCTCGGGCCAGGGCGATGCGCTGGCGCTGGCCGCCGGAGAACTCGTGTGGGTAACGCGCCAGGGCGTTGTGGGGCATCCCAACCTCGTCGAGCATGCGGAGGATGCGCTCGTCCTGCTCCTTGCGGAGCCGATGTCCTGGATGTTCAGAGGCTCGCGAAGGATCGCGTGCACGCGCATCCGCGGGTCCAATGAGGCGTAGGGATCCTGGAACACCATCTGGACATCGCGGCGGGCCCGGCGCAGCGCGCGACCACGCAGCTTGAATATCTCTTTGCCCTCGAGCGTGATCTTGCCGCCGTCGGGTTTCTCGATTCCGACGATCATCTTTCCCAGTGTCGTCTTGCCGCACCCGGACTCGCCCACGAGCCCCAGCGACTCGCCCTTGTCCACGTGCAGATCGACGTCCGGAGACGGCCTTGACGCTGCCGATCTTGCGCTGCAGCAATTGCCGGCCGTGACCGGGTACTCCCGCACGCGGTGGCTCACGTCGAGCAGCTTCTCCCGCCGCGCCTTCGCGGCCAGGGCGCTCGACCGGCGCGATTGTTGCGAGCTTGCGGATCGGGCCGTCCACCGGATGCCAGCAGGCGAAACGATGGTTCGGTCGTTCCGGCCAGAGGGGGCTCCTCGACCCGGCACTTCTCGCTGGCCTTTGGGCAGCGCGGGTGGAAGCGACATCCCGTGGGAGGATTGGTCAGGTCCGGCGGGAGGCCGGGAATGCTGATCAGCGCCTTGGTGGTGTCCGAGTCCAGCCGCGGGATCGAACCGAGCAGCGACTGCGTGTACGGATGGTGCATGCTGGCGAACAGCTGATCGGTCGGCGCCGTCTCCACCAGTCGGCCGGCGTACATCACGTTGATCCGGCTGGCGCGGCCGGCCACCACACCCATGTCGTGGGTGACCAGCAGGGTGGCCATGCCGAGCCGGTCCTTGAGGTCGTCGAGCAGCGCCAGGATCTGGGCCTGGATCGTCACGTCGAGCGCCGTCGTCGGCTCGTCGGCGAGCAGGACCTTCGGTTCGCAGGTCAGCGCTATCGCGATCATCACGCGCTGGCGCTGGCCGCCGGAGAGCTGGTGCGGGTAGTAGTCCAGTCGCTCCCTGGGGCGGGGTAGGCCGACCAGGTCGAGGACCTCCAACGCTCGGTCCCGCGCCTCCTTCTTGGACGCGCCGCGATGCAGGCGCACCGGTTCGGCCACCTGCTCGCCGAGCGTCTTGGTGGGGTTCAGCGAGGACTGCGAATCCTGGAAGATCATCGCGACCTCGTTGCCGCGGACCTTCTGGAGCTCCTTGTCGGTCAGGCCGACCAGCTCCCGGCCATCGACCTTGATCGATCCCTCCTTTATATGGCCCCCGGGGGGCAGGAGGCCCATGATCGACAGGCCGAGCATCGACTTGCCGCAGCCTGATTCCCCCACCAGACCGAGGGTCTGGCCGACATCGATGGCGAAGTCGACGTTCCCTACAGCCTGGACGACGGAGCTGTGAAGCTGGATGTGGGTGGTGAGGTTGTCGACTTCGAGGGCGCGGGGCAAAGCGGCAGTTCCTTTCAGCGGCGGCGTAGCCGGACATCCAGGGCGTCGCGGAGCGCGTCGCCGACCAGGTTAGCCGCCAGCACCACGGCCACCAGGCAGGCCCCGACCGGGTAGACGAGCCACCAGTAGCCGGACGCCACGTACTGCTGGGCGTTGCCCAGCATGTCCCCCCACGAGGTGTTGGGATACTGGAGCCCGAACCCAAGGAAGCCCAGGTACGCCAGGGCCAGGATCGCGTCCGCCACCTGGAAGGTGATGTTGACGATCACCACCGACAGCGCGTTGGGGATCAGGTGCCGGTACACCAGGCGCCCCTGGCCGCTGCCCATCACCCGGGCGGCGTGGATGTAGTCTCGCGTGCGCAGCGTGAGGACCTCGCCCCGCACCAGGCGGGCGGGGACCAGCCAAGAGAAGAAGCCCAGTAGCAGGCTCAACGCGATCACCGTGCTGCTGAACTTGGTGGCAAGCACCAGGACGATGAACAGAAACGGGATCGACAGGAGAATGTCGACAATCCGCATCATGATCCCGTCGACGAGTCCGCCGACCAGCCCGGCGACGGCGCCCCACAGGGTCCCCACCACGGTGGCGATCAGCGAAGCCGCGAAGCCGATCTCGATGGCGCTCTGACCGCCCTTCATGATCCGCCCCAACTCGTCGAAGCCGTGTTCGTCTGTGCCGAGCGGGTGCCCGCCGCCCGGCGGCAGGTCCGTGGTCAGCGGATTGAAGACCGTTTGGTTGGTGTGGTAAAAGAGCGGCCCGAGAAAGCAGAACAGCACGAAGAAAACCAGGACCCCCAGGCCGAGCACGGCGAGCCGGTTGGACGCGAACTCGCGCATCGCCATGCGCCAGCCGCTGGCGATGACCTGAACCTCGCCGCCCTCCGGAGGGGCGACGTCAAGTGGCTGGAATCCCCCCGCTCCGATCGGCGGAAGCTCGACCGGGGGCTTAGTCATACCGGATCCTCGGATCGGCGGCTGCCGTGGCTATGTCGGCGATCAGATTGCCGAGCACAGTGAAGATGCCGCCGAGGATCGTGTAGGCCAGCATGATGTAGTAATCGTTGTTCTGCAGGGCGTTGTAGAACAGGAGGCCGAGCCCCTGGTAATTGAACAGCACCTCGATCAGCAGGTTCCCGGCCAGCAGCGTCGGAATCGACAGGCCGATCAGCGTGATCATCGGCAGACAGGCGTTGCGGAGCAGGTGGTGGAACAAGACAGCTCGCTGAGAGAGCCCCTTGGCTCGGGCCAGCCGGACGTAGTCCTGGGCCAGGTTGTCCAGCGTCGAGGAACGCATGTAGCGGCTGAACGACGCGACGTTGATCAGCGCCAGGGTGATGATCGGCAGGAAGAGCTGGAGCGGATGGGTGATCGCACCCCAGGTGGTGGTGATCGAGTCGCTGACGGTAGGCGGGAAGATCCCCAGATCCAGCGCGAAGATCTGGATCAGGATCAGACCGAGGAAGAACGACGGCATCGAGTAGAGGACGAAGTTCACGGTCGTCACCGAGTAGTCGAGCAAGCTGTTTCGCCTGACCGCTTGGAGGATGCCCAGCGGGATGGCGATGATCAGTGACAGCACCAGCGCGGCGCCCGACAGGTACACGCTGCGGCCGAGGTTCTCCTTGAACAGGGCGCTGACCGACTGGCTCAGCTTGTACGAGTAGCCGAAGTTGAGGTGGATCAGGTGGCCCACATAGGTGAAGAACTGCGCGATCTCTGGACGGTCGTACCCATGGGACTTGTTCCAGGCGGCAACGACCGCCGGTTGGGTTTTGTTGCCCAGCACGTCATAGACGGGGCTGGGCGAGAGGTAATGGAGCATCAGGAATGTGATCGCCGCGATCCCGAACGTGATGATCACGGCGACGATCAGGCGGCGGATGATGTACCCGATCACCGGGCGGCTCCGTTTTGTCTACTGCCGGTGGTGCGCATCCCTGCGGGAACGATACGCCCCGGCCGGCGAGCGTGTGCCTGAAGCTGCTCGCCGACCGGGACTGGGTTCGTCGCGTCCTACTTGAGGGAGTACCAGTACTGCGGCATCCACTGCTGCTGGGTCATGACGGTCCAGCCGTCCGGCTGGCTGCCCACCTTCTTGTTGTTGACCGCGATGATGTAGTCGCCGTTGGCGATGTAGAACACGGGCACGGTCTTGGCGAAGTAGTCCGCCTCGGTCTTGACCGCGTCGACGCTGCCGCTGTGAACCGAGTCGTTCATCAGCTTGTTGGCTTCCGGATCGTTGAACGAGCCGATGTTGAAGCCGGCACCCGGGTTCAGGACTCCCTCCTGGGTGGGATAGAAGTCCTCGAACAGTCCGCCGTAGTTGTTCACACCCCAGTCGTTGGTGTACTTGGCGGCGGCGGGGTTCTGGTTGTTGTAGTTGGAGATCAAGAAGTTGAACGACTTGGTCTGCAACTGGATGTTGATGCCGGCGGCCTTCTTGGCCTCCGAGGCGATCACCTCGGACTCCAGCGCGCCCGTGCTGGCCACTGACTCAGGGATGTTGGCCCACACGAACGAGATCGGCGTGCCCTTCGGGATTCCGGCACCGCAGTCGCTGGGGCCCGTGCCGGCGGTCTCGCACTTCGTCGTGCCGTTCGGCACGACGTCCCAACCGTGCGACTTCAGCAGCGAAACCGCCTCACTCGGGTTGTACGGGTAGGTCGGGGTTGTCGCCGACGTCGGCGTGTAGGGCGAAGTCGGCGCCGAACCGACCGGAGCGTAGTCCGGTACGGCCGCGCCCTTGTATACGCCCTTGATGATCGCGGGCTGATCGATCAGGTGAGTGATTGCGGATCGAACGTACTGCTGTGCGATCACGTGATCGAAGTCGTTCGCCGTGTCCTTGAAGTTGATGATTCCACCGAACCATCCCCAACCGGGACCGCCGAACACTGAGATGCCCTGCTTCTCCAGAGCCGGGACCTCCGGCAGCTGGGAGGGATCGAGGCCGACCATGATGTCGAGCGACCCGCTCTTCAGCGCGTTGAGCTCCGAGGTGAAGTCGGTGTAGGTGTTGACCTGCACCTGCTTCGCCGTCGACTTCGGCGTTCCGCCGTAGCTTGGGTTCGGAACCAGCGTGTACGAGCTGTTCGTCGCGCTGAACGCCGTCAGATGGAACGGACCCGACACGTCCTTCCAGATCGGGCTGCTGGCGAAGCTCGCCACCGAACCACCCGCCTTGTTCAGGTAGTCGTAGATCTTCTTGGCGTTGGCCGGATTGGTGTAGTCCAGGTGCGGCCCGCCCGGCGAGGCGATGTTCCAGGCCGTGCTGGGCAGCGGGTAGGCGCCACCGTTGGTGTCCTGCAGGTTGTTGAGCAGGAAGAAGCCCGGGTTGTAGGACTTGTTCAGGTGCATGACCACCGTGTACTTGCCCTTGGTGGCGATGCTGGTGACGTTGTCCGGCATCAGGCCGGGGGAGTACTGCCCCCAGTTCGCCGGGCTCTCCTTGATCGCCGCCTTGAGCAGGTCGAACCAGAAGACCACGTCATTGGCGTCGATCGGGGCGCCGTTGGACCACTTCAGGCCCTGCTTCATCGGGATCGTCACCGTCTTGTCGCCGTCTGAGAACTGCGGCGGGTTGGCGGCGCTGATTCCGTAGTTGACCTTCGGCTCGGCGCCGACCGGGCCGCCGTAGAGCGGCATAAACAGCTCTGTGAACAGCGAGAAGGTGCCGGTGCCCGAGTTCGCGCCGGGTGCGATCGGGAAGATGTAGTTGGGGGTCGAGCCGGTCAGCTGACCCTGCGTGATGACGCCGCCCTTGACCGGCGTACCCGCCGGCGGCAGCGATCCGTACAGACTTGTTCCGAGGCTCGCCTCGTTCTTATTGGTGCTGGTGCTGCCGCCGCCGCCGCACGCGGCCACTCCGACCGCAGCCAGCAACGCCAACAGGGACGTGACGACCAGACGTTGAACCGAACGAGGCCTGCGCGTGCTCACGCCGTCCCTCGATTTGGCACCTTCAACTCGCATAAACGGCCCTCCCCAGGGCAGAGGTTGGGATGGAACGACGCCAAGATGCAAACAGTCGCTTCGGACGGTGTCAAGCAGGAATCGCTTGTGGGACGCGCGTCCCAACAGGACCATAACCGGGTTGGCGTAGCCGGGAAATGCCGTCTGGTGGCCCGTCTTCAGCCGTCTTTGCGGCGGTCAGCGAGCGCTTCAGCCCGCTTGAGCTGGGTGTCCACCAGACTCAGGCCGGCATCCCAGAAGCCTGGATCGGTCAGGTCGATTCCGATCAGCCCTCCAAGCTCCTCCGGCGGCCGGGAGCCGCCTGCGGCGAGCAGCTCCAGGTACCGGGGAACGAAGGCATCGCCCTCCTCGGCATAGCGCTGGTAGGCGGCCAGCGCCAGAAGCTGCCCGTACGCGTAGGCATACACGTAGCCCGGCGTGGTGATGAAGTGGGGGATGTAGGACCACCACAGCCCATAGGCGTCGTCCATCTCCACCGAATCACCGAACAGCTCGGCCTGTGACTGGAGCCAGAACTCGCCCAGGCGCTCGCCCGAGAGCTCGCCCTCGGTGCGCCGGCGGGTATGGGCCAGGTGTTCGAAGCGGTTCATCGCCATCTGGCGGAACACGGTCGCCACCGCACCGTCGATCCGCTCCGTCAGCAGACCGAGACGCTGCTCGTCGGTGTCCGCTGCCTCCAGCAGGCGCTCGAACACCAGCGTCTCCCCGAACACGGACGCCGTCTCGGCCATCGTCAGCGGAGTGGACTGATGGAAGATGCCCTGGCGCTGGGCCAGCGCCGAGTGCAGCCCGTGCCCCAGCTCATGGGCCATCACGAGGACGTCCCGGCGCCGCGCCGTGTAGTTCAGCATCACGTACGGGTGGACGCTCGGAACGGTGTGCGAGCAGAAGGCGCCCCCGCGCTTGTCGGGGCGAACGGGGGCATCGATCCACTGCTCGGTGAAGAAGCGCTCCACGATCCTCCCGGCCTCGGGAGAGAAGGACCGGTACGTGTCGAGGACCAGTTCCCGCGCCTCGGAGAAGCCGTACAGCGAGGCCTCGTCGACCATCGGCGCCGTCCGGTCATACACCGCGATCCGGTCCAGACCCAGGAGCCGGGCCTTGAGCCGGTACCAGCGCTGCGGGATGTCGAACCGCCCTCGCACCGCTTCGATCAGCGCCATCACGGATTGATCCGAGACCTCGTTGGCCAGGTTGCGGGAGGCCAGCCAATGGGGGTAGTGGCGCAGACGATCCTCCACCGCCTTCTCGTAGATCAGCGTGTTGTAGATGAACGTGCGTGTCCTCAGGCCGGGCTCGAGCGAGGCGCTGATCGCCTCGTGGGCAGCGCGGCGGGCTTGGCGATCACGGTCCTGCAGCCGGCTGAGCGCGATCTCCAGCGAGATCTCCTCGCCGTCCAGCTCCACGCGCAGGGCGGCGGTCAGCTCTCCGAACAACCGGTTCCACGCTGCTCGGCTGGGAATGCTCTTCTCGGTGAGGATCTTCTCCTCGGGCTCGGAGAGCAGATGCGGGCGGTAGCGGCGAGCGCTACGCAGGTGGTGGGCGCAGAACTCCAGGCCGGGCCCCGCCAGCAGCTCCTCGGCACGCTGATCGTCGACCGCGGCCCACTCGAGCTCGAAGAACAGCAGCTTCGTCCCGACGTCGGCCGCTCGTTCCTGGACATGCTGGAGCAGCGCGCCCCGCTCGGGGTCGGCGGTGTCGGTGGCAAACCGCAGCGCCGCATAGGCGCCCGCGCGGCCGAACCCGTCGTGGATCGCGGCCAGCTCCTGCATGGCCTCGCGCAGGCGGGCGGCGTCGAGCCCGGCCACCTGACCGGCGTAGCGCTCCGCAAACGCGTCAGCCTGCTCGGCTGCGGCGTCCAGCAGCCGCTGGGCTCCCGCGGCCTCGTCTCCGTTGACGAGCGGGCTCAGGTCCCAGCTGGTCTGGAGCAGCTCAGGGTCGGCGAGGAGCTCGGATGCGGTCGGCATGAAGGTGCTCAGAGTACCCAGCCGATTTCAGAGCCGAAACGAGGTGTCATAGATCGACGGCTGCGACACTACGCGACCTCATGCCCGGAGCAGACAGACCGACCGTCCGACGGCGTTGCTTCCACGGCGTCGTGATCGCCTGGAGCGCCGGCGCCGCGATCCTGCTTTCCGGCTGCGGGACCGCCGACCGGACGCCATCGGTGCAGGGTCTGCCGCTTGCCTCCGGCTCCCACGTGGTGGTCAGGCAGAAGGTGTGCGACAAGGGAAGCGACGCCTATTGCGCGGTGGAGATGGTGGTCCGCGGCGCCAGCTACCCGAACTCCCGGTCACTCGCGCTGGCCGAGAAGCTGATCCTCAAGCAGCGGCGGTGGAGCAAGGTGAACGCGCCGGTGGGCCTGGAGCTGGCCGCCGACTCACCCGGCGACCGCCTGCGGGTGACCTACGCCGGTGCGGGCGCGGAGCTTCAGGCCATCGACCTCGGCTGGATCCAGCGCTCACGCCAGATCTCCCTGGCCCTGTCGCGTGAGATCTTCAACCACCGCGCGGCCATGGCGATCCTGCTTCAGCTGGGCACGACACACTAGGGCCCGCGCTCGGCCTGGCCCCGCGCTCCGCCTAGGCCCCGCGCTCGGCCAGACCGTGTTCGTCGCGGGAATGCAGAACCAGCCTGGCCCGGTCTCCCACCGCCACCGCGGTGCGTCCTGAGAGCAGATCCTCCAGGTCTGAGCCCACCAGCTCTCGCCTCCAGCCGGTCAGCGTTCGCACGTCGGGCTCGGGCTCGGACTGGCGCGCGGCGGCGATGATCTGCTCCAGCTCGCTGCGGGAGGCGATCAGCTCGTAGGCCAGCCCGGCGTCGATGGCACGGGCGCGCAGGAGAGCTTCGGCCAGCGCAATCAGGGGTGAGTCGTTTGACTCGGAGCGCCCCCGCCGGGCCTCGCGCGGGATCGGTTCATCCTGGAGCCCCTCGCGAATCGCGCTGAGGATGCCGTCACCCCGACGTCGCAGCACGGACTGGTGAACTCCGCGGATCTGAGCCAGCGCGCGAGTGTCCGCGGGATGGCGCTTGGCGATCTCCACCAGCGGCGCGTCCTGGAGCACCGAGCCCACGGGACGATCCTCGGTCGAGGCGGTGCGCTCGCGCCAGGCTGCCAGCCGCCGAGCCACGGCCCGGGAGCGACCGTCCAGCTGATTGACCCGGGGGAGACGCTCCCACACGGTGTCGGGGTCCCGCTCATCGGTGGCCGACTCCAACCGCCGGCACTCCTCCAGTGCCCACTCGAGGCGGCCCGAGGCGTCCAGGCGACGCTGCAACTCATCGGCCAGCTCCATCAGGTGGACCACGTCCTCGGCCGCGTAGCTGAGCTGCTCGGCGGTCAGCGGCCGGGCATCCCAGCGCGTGTAGCTGGCGGTCTTGCCCACCCGCTGGCCGAGGATCGACCCGATCAGGTTGCCGTAGCCGGACTGAGCCGATTCCCCGGCGAATCCAGCCGCTATCTGGGTGTCGAAGATGTTGTTGACCGGGGTCTTCCAGGCGCGCCGGAGAATCGCCACGTCCTGGCGGCCCGCGTGCAGGACCACCCGCATGCTGGGATCGCCGAGCAGCGCCGCCAGCGGGCTGACGTCCACATCGGAAAGCCCGTCGATCAGCAGGATCCGAAGACCGCCGGGCTGCTCGGGATCCTCCACGGCGACCTGGGTCAGGCAGAGGAGAGCGCGGTAGCGGCCCTCGGACATGAACTCGGTGTCGATCCCCAGCCGCCCCCGGGTGCGGGCGAGCGCGGCGGCCTCTGCCACCTCGGCGTCGTCCGCCAGGGATGTGTGGGAACTGCTGGACGTAGCTGCTTGCATTCCGAGCCGACACTACCCGCGATGCCAGGGTTTTTCCAAGCTGACCGCTCGCGGTTTGCCCGATCCGCATTCCCAGGCCTTTCCTAGGCGGAGCTTTCGCCGCCGGAGGAACACCTACCGGATTGGTAGGATTTAGACAGATGATCTTCTCCTCCAAGGCCGAATACGGCGTGCGCCTGATGGTCGAGCTGGGGCGACAGAGCCCGGAACAGCCCACCAGCCTGAAGGCGATCGCCGACGCCGAGGGCCTTCCCCTGGCGTATCTGGAACAGGTGGTGGCCCGCCTGCGCAAGGCCGACCTCGTGATGAGCGCCCGCGGCGCGCACGGCGGCTACTGGCTGTCCCGCGATCCGTCTGAGATCACCATGTACGACGTCGTTTCGGCGCTGGAAGGGCCGATCGCGCCGATGGATTGCTTCGTTCACGACCCGGCTGATCGGGTCCTCTGCTCTCACCCGGCCGAATCCGGGCGTCACTGCGCCACCAAGCTTCTGTGGACCCGGGTGCAGGGTGGCATCGTCCGCTCACTGCAGACGACGACGCTGGCTGAGCTGGTGGAGTTCTCGCAGCGAAACGATGAGCGGCCGGAGCGGACCGAGCGCCCGGTCGACGATCACTCTGTCTGACCTTGAACGCGACCCCCTGAAAGCTTGAGTGCCCTGAATGCCTGATCTAGAGATCCGAAACCTGCACGTCCGCGCCGGCGACAAGGACATCCTTCGCGGTGTCGATCTGACCGTCGGCGGCGGTGAGATTCATGCCCTGATGGGGCCCAACGGCTCGGGCAAGTCGACCCTGGCCAACGCGATCATGGGTCATCCCAACCTCGAGGTGACCGACGGCCAGATCATCTGGGACGGGGAGGACATCACCGAGGCGGCGACCGACGAGCGCGCCCGGATGGGTCTGTTCATGGCCTTCCAGTACCCGGTGGCGGTGCCCGGCGTGACCGTGACCAAGTACCTCCGGACCGTGATGAACGCTCACCGCACCGCCAATGGCGAGCAGCCGATCCCGCTCAAGGAGTTCCGCCAGACCGTCCAGACCGCGATGGAGCTGACCAAGGTGCCCGAGGAGTTCTCCCGGCGCTACCTCAACGACGGCTTCTCCGGCGGCGAGAAGAAGCGGATGGAGATCCTCCAGCTGGCGCTCCAGAAGCCGCGCCTGGCCGTCCTCGACGAAACCGACTCCGGACTCGACATCGACGCGCTGCGCACGGTCGCCGCGGGCGTCAACTCGGTCACCGGCCCCGACCTCGGCATCCTGATCATCACCCACTACCAGCGGATCCTGCACCTCGTGCAGCCGAGCCACGTCCACGTGCTCTATCGCGGCCGGATCGTCCGTGAGGGCGGCCCCGAACTGGTCACCGAGCTGGAGGCCAAGGGCTACGGCTGGATCACCGACGATGTCGACGCCGCCGAGGTGGCCGCGTAGGCCCCCCGGATGGCTGTCGCTCCCGATCAGCTGCGCGACGTAGCCTCCGAGTTCCCCGTCCTGCGGCGGGAGATCGACGGCAACCCGGTCACCTACCTGGACTCGGCTGCCACGTCCCAGACACCGCAGCCGGTGATCGACGCGATGACCCGGTACTACACCGAGTCACGCGCCTCGATCCATCGCGGCGTGTACCCGCTGGCCGTGGAGGCCACCGATCTGTTCGAGGGGGCTCGGGCCCGGATCGCCGCGTGGCTCGGTTCCACCTCTGAGGAGACGATCTTCACTGCCAACGCGACGATGGCGATCAACCTCGTCGCCTACACCTGGGGCCGCCAGAACGTCGGCCCGGGCGACACCGTGGTGCTGAGCGAGATGGAGCACCACTCCAACATCGTCCCCTGGCAGCTGCTCTGCGCCGAGAAGGGGCGCCAGCCTGCGTTACGTCCCGATCACCGACGAGGGCCTGCTCGACCTGGACGTTCTGGACGAGCTGCTGGCGCTCCAGCCGAAGCTCGTGGGGGTCGTCCACGTCTCCAACGTGCTCGGCACGATCAACCCGGTGGCCGAGATCGCCCGCCGGGCGCACGCCGCCGGCGCCGCCGTACTCATCGACGGAGCCCAGGCCGTCCCCCAGATCCCGGTCGATCTGCACGAGATCGACGCCGACTTCTACGCCTGGACCGGGCACAAGGCCTACGGGCCGACCGGGATCGGCGTTCTCCACGGGCGCCGCGCGCTGCTGGAAGAGATGCCCCCGTTCATCGGAGGCGGCCACATGATCAAGCGCGTCGGCGATGAGATGTCCACCTGGACGGATCTGCCCTGGAAGTTCGAGGCCGGCACCTCCCAGATCGCCGAGGCGGTCGGGCTGGGCGCCGCCGTGGACTGGATCACCGAGCTGGGGATCGACCACATTCGCGCGCACGAGGAGTCCCTGGTGGCGGGCGCGCTGGACCGGCTCACCGCCATCCCGGGCCTCAGCATCCAGGGCCCGCTGAACCCGGTCGAGCGCGGCTCGCTGGTCTCGTTCACCGTTGACGGCGCCCACCCGCACGACGTCGGCGAGATCCTCGGGCGCCAGGGCGTGTGCGTGCGGGCCGGACACCACTGCACCCAGCCGCTGATGCGCCGCCTGGGCGTCGGCGCCACCACGCGGGCTTCGTTTGCGGTGCACAACTCCGCAGCCGATCTCGATCGACTCATCGACGGCCTGGCCGAGGTCCGCCGGGTCATGGACCTCTAAAAGTCCCATGGACGACGAGCTCTACCGCGAGTACATCCTCGAGCACTACAAGCGCCCCCACAACTGGGGGGAGCTGGAGCAGCACGATCTGGAGGCCCAGGACCTCAATCCGCTGTGCGGAGACGAGCTCAAGGTCCAGCTGGTGGTGGACGACGAGGGCCGGATCGAGGAGATCGGGTTCAGCGGACACGGCTGCGCCATCTCCCAGGCTTCAGCCTCGATGGTCTCCGACGAGGTCAAGGGGATGAGGGTCTCAGACCTCCTGTCTCTGGATCGGAGCTTCGTCCTCGACCTCCTCGGCATCGACATCTCGGCCACGCGGATGAAGTGCGCGCTGCTGTCGCTCAAGGTCCTCAAGAGCGCCAGCCTGGGCTCCGAGGTCGAGTGGGAGCCGGTCGAGGGATGAGCCGGCCGACCGGTGAGCCGCAATCCCGACCCGCCCGCTAGGATTTAACCCGTGCCCGAGATTCTCGACATCTGCCCCGTCAGCGACCTTCCGCCCGGCGCCATGCGCTTGGTCGAGTGGGAGGACCTGGAGATTGGCGTGTTCAACTGCGACGGCGCCGTGTACGCGATCGAGGATCGGTGCTCGCACGACGACGGACCGCTGGTGGAGGGCACCCTGGACCAAGTGGGCTGCACCGTCGAGTGCCCGCGGCACGGATCCCGATTCGACCTGAAGACCGGGCAGCCGCTGAGCCTGCCCGCATACGAGCCGGTGGACACCTTTCCGGTGATCATCGAGCAGGAAATGATCAAGCTGGAGGTGGAGTAAGTGGCCACGACTCCCGACACTGAAGCGCTGACCTCGGCCCAGATGGCCGCGGTCGCCTCGCAGGTGCTCTCGGAAAACGACCAACTGCGCGACATCAACGCCGACTACACCGAGCGATACGGCTTCCACGACGCGGAGAACTACCTGTACAAGGCGCCCAAGGGCCTGAACCGCGAGATCGTGGAGAAGATCTCCGAGTTCAAGTCCGAGCCGCAGTGGATGCGGGAGTTCCGCCTCAAGGCGCTCGACCACTTCCTGGCCCGCCCCCAGCCGACCTGGGGCTCGCCGATGCTGGCGGAGGTCGACTATGACGACATCCATTACTTCGTGCGCGCCTCCGAGCGCTCCGAGCGCTCGTGGGACGACGTCCCTGAAGACGTCAAGAAGACCTTCGACCGCCTGGGCATCCCCGAGGCCGAGAGGAAATTCCTCTCGGGCGTTGGGGCGCAGTACGAGAGCGAGGTCGTCTACCACCAGATCAACGAGAGCCTGACCAAGCAGGGCGTGATCTTCACCGACATGGACACCGCGCTGCGCGAGCACGAGGATCTGGTGCGCGAGTACTTCGCCACGATCATCCCGGCCAACGACAACAAGCTGGCCGCGCTGAACAGCTCGGTGTGGTCCGGAGGCTCGTTCGTCTACGTGCCGCCGGGCGTCCACGTCGAGATGCCGCTGCAGGCCTACTTCCGCATCAACACGGAGTCGATGGGCCAGTTCGAGCGGACGCTGATCATCGCCGACGAGGGTTCATACGTGCACTACGTCGAGGGCTGCACGGCGCCGACCTACAGCGCCTCCTCGCTGCATTCCGCGGTGGTCGAGCTGATCGCCAAGCCGGGCGCGCGGATTCGCTACACGACCGTGCAGAACTGGTCGGCCAACGTGTTCAACCTGGTCACCAAGCGGGCGGTCGCCGAGCGGGACGCCACCGTCGAGTGGGTCGACTGCAACCTCGGCTCGAAGCTGACGATGAAGTACCCGAGCGTCTACCTGATGGGCGAGCGCGCCCACGGGGAGATCCTGTCGATCGCGTTCGCAGGCAAGGGCCAGCACCAGGACGCCGGCGGCAAGATCATCCACGCCGCTCCCAACACGACCTCCAACATCTTCGCCAAGTCGATCTCCAAGGACGGCGGCCGCGGCTCCTACCGCGGTCTGCTGGAGATCGCCAAGGGCGCCCACGGGGCGCGGTCGAAGGTGGTGTGCGACGCCCTCCTGCTGGACGAGCATTCGCGCTCGGACACGTATCCCACGATCAGAATCTCTGAGGACGACGTCAACGTCGGCCACGAGGCGACCGTGTCCAAGGTCGGCGAGGACCAGCTCTTCTACCTGATGAGTCACGGGATCCCCGAGGACGAGGCGGGCAAGCTGATCGTCAACGGCTTCATCGAGCCGATCACCAAGGAGCTCCCGATGGAGTACGCGGTGGAGATGAACCGGCTGATCGAACTGCAGATGGAGGGTTCCATTGGCTAGCGCGGTTCTCGAGCTCCCGCAGTTCAAGGGCCGCCCGGGCTGGGAGTTCACTGACCTGACCGGCCTCGACCTGGAGCGCTATCAGCCGGCGCCTCCGGCTTTGAGCTCGGAGGCGCCGGGCGAACGGGCCCTGTGGGACCGCCCCGCCTCTGAAGTCGAGATCGTCGATGGCGTCACCGTCGTGCACCTTCACGAGACGCCTGCCGAGCCGATCCACCTGACCACCCTGCTGGCGGAAACCGGCACGCTGGTCAACTCGAGGCTGCGCGTGGTGCTCGAGACCGGGGTGGAGGCTGAGGTCTGGGAGCAGTACCTGACTCCGGACGACGACGTCGACGCGATCCTCAACGTAACCACCGAGCTGGTGGTCGGCGACGGCGCGCGGCTGCGGTACGTGTCGGGCCAGAACCTGTCCGAGAAGGCGTGGATCTTCGGAGCGCAGCGGGCCACCGTCGGCCGGGACGCCCGCCTCGACTGGGTGGCGCTCGGTTTCGGCTCGCACTCCGGCCACGTGTTGATGAGCACCCGCCTGACGGGCGAGGGCGCCGAGGCCCGGGTCACCGGCGCCTACGCCACCCGCGGTCGCCAGCACATCGACTTCGACACCACCCAGGAGCACGCGGCCCCCAACACGTTCAGCGACCTGGCCTTCCGCGGCGTCCTGGCCGGCCGCTCCAGCGCCGTCTGGAAGGGCAACATCATCGTCGACCCCGGCGCCCAGAAGACCGACGCTTTCCAGGAGTCCCGGAACCTGCTGATCTCCAAGCGCGCCCACGCCGACGCGATCCCGGGCCTGGAGATCCAGGCCAACGACGTGCGCTGCACGCACGCCGCGGCGGTGGCCCAGGTCGATCCTGAGCAGCTCTTCTACCTGCGCAGCCGCGGTCTGCCCGAGGCCGAGGCCAAGCAGCTGGTGATCGAGGGCTTCCTGTCCGCGCTGGTCGAGCGCTTCGAGGCCGGTCCGGTGCGCGAAGTGCTGGCCGAAGCCCTCGAACGCCGCCTCGAGCTCGTCCTTTAGCTGACTCTGGGAGAGAAATCCGCGCCAGGCGCGGATTTCTCTCCCAGAGTGGGCACTCTGGGACAGTTTCTGGTCATAGCGGCCAGAAACCTTCCCAGAGTCGCGCCACTCACGCGAAGTAGTGCCCTTCGTCCATGTCGGCGATCAGGCCGGGATGGGTGGGCTCCCAATTCATCAGTTCCCGCGTTCGCTCGCTTGAGGTCGGGTTGTCCAGCCCGACGAAGTGGGCCAGGAAGCTGAACTGCGCCTCGGCCTCCTCGGGCGGAATGCTCTGGGCCGGAACCCCCAGGTTGCGGCCGATCGCCTCGGCGATCTCCCGCATCGGGACGCCCTCGTCGCCCACCGCGTGCAGGCGGGTGCCTGCGGGAGCGCCCTCCAGGGCCAGGCGGTACAGATGGGCGGCGTCGAGGGTGTGGCCGGCCGGCCAGCGGTTGGCCCCGTCGGCCAGATAGCCCGCCCGGCCGTTGGCGCGGGCCTGTGCGATCAGCATCGGTACGAATCCGTGCTTGTCCAGGTGGCTGTGCACGGTGGGCGGTAGGCGCACCACCGATGAGCGAACTCCACGCTCGGACAGACCGATGACCCTGTTTTCCGCGTCGATCCGGTAGCCGCCCTCCATCACGTCCTGCTCGGTACCGGCTCGCCCCAGGTCGCCAGCGATCGCCAGCAGCGCCGTCCCAGACGTTCCGACGAACGGCTTGTCTGTGCCGATCAGTGGTTCGGTAAGGGCCTCGATCGCGGCCAGGTCAGCACGCCCCGCGCCCTCCATGTCCCCGACCTGCATCAGGTCATGCTTGAAGGCCAGATGGATGACGCCGTCGGCCTCCGCCGCGGCTGTCCGCAGACCCTCCAGGTCGTCCAGATCGCCCCGCCAGACCGTGGCGCCGGCCGCCTCCAGGGCGGCAGCCGAGGCGTCGGACCGGGCCAGCCCGACGACCTCGTGTCCAGCTGTCAGCAATTCGGGGACGACGGCCGAGCCGATGTGGCCGCTGGCGCCGGTGACAAAAACTCGCATGAGTAGCTCCTTGAAAAGTGATGCGACTTGGTCTTGTCACTGTACCACGCGACGGGACTAGGTCTTATCACTACGCTATAGGTATGCCGAGATGGGAACCCGACGCGCAGGAGCGGTTGGTGCAGGCCGCCCTGGAACTGTTCATCGAGCAGGGTTACGACGAGACGACCGTGGCCCAGATCGCCGAGCGGGCCGGCCTGACCAAGAGCAGCTTCTTCCGTCACTTCCGCGACAAGCGCGAGGTGCTGTTCGCCGGCCAGGACGAGTTCTTCCGGCTACCGACCGAGGCGATCGTCGCCTCGCCGCCCGACGCCGAGCCGCTGGAGACGATCGCGGCCGCTCTTGAAGCGCTGGCTGGCGTGTTCACGCCGGAGCGCCACCCGTTCGCTTCCCAGCGGCAGGCGGTGATCGCCGCAAACAGTGAGCTTCAGGAGCGTGAGGCGCTCAAGCGGGCGGGCTTTGCCGCCGCCATGAGACGAGCGCTCCGTCGGCGTGGGGTGCCGGAGCCTGCGGCCACTCTGGCCGCCGAACTCGGCATCCTCGCTTTTCGCGCTGCCTTCGCCCGCTGGTCCGAGCCGGCCAACCGGCGGGGGTTCGGTGCGCTTGCGGTTCAGGCGCTGCAGGAGTTGCGGTCGGCCGGCGCTGCTTTGACCGCCGGCCCGGCCGGATAGCATCGCCGCATGGCCCGCGGTACTCCCCTGGTCCCTCTTGGCTACGGCAAGTTCGTGCGGGCTGACCGTGTCTATGCGCTGGTGCCGCTGGAGGGGGAGGACCGCGGCGACGGCCGGCGCACGCTCGTCCACGTGGATGGGATCGCGGAGCCGGTGATCGCGTCTCGCTCGGAGGTCGCCCTGGCCAGGGACATCGCGCTCGCCCTCGGTCAGCAGCCTCCCGGTGGCCGTGAGGTCAGCCGCATGCGCGGCCAGGAACAGCTTTTCTAGGGGCGCCGGCTCCGATGCCTCGGCACATCGTCCTGCTCCGGGGGATCAACCTCGGCGCCACCAACCGGATCGCGATGCCGGCCCTGCGGGAGGCACTGGCTGACGCCGGCTTCACCGACGTCAGCACGTACGTGCAGAGCGGAAACATCGTGCTGGCCAGCGAGGACTCTCCGGACGCCCTGGCCGAGCGCTGCCGGGCGCTGATCGCCGAATCGTTTGGTCTCGACATCGCGGTGGTCGCCCGCACGCGGGACGAGCTGGCCGAGGTCGTGGAGCGCAACCCGCTGGGGGATCTCGTCACCGAGCCCAAGCGCTACCAGGTGAGCTTCCTGTCGGCCGCTCCCGCGCCAGACCTGCTCGAGCGCCTGGAGGAACTGGCCGCCGAGTCCGAACGTGTGGCGGTGATCGGTCGCGAGATCTACGCCTGGCACCCGGACGGCGTGGCCCGCTCGAAGCTGTGGAACAAGCTGGCCGGCAAGGGCGGCCTCGGTCCTGGCGTGACCGCCACGGCAAGAAACTGGAAGACCGTGACCGCGCTCCTGGAGATGGCCGATGACACCTGAGCCGAACCACCCCTACGTGCTCCTCGACGTGTTCACCGATACGCCGCTCCAGGGCAACCCGCTGGCCGTGTTCACCGAAGGCGAGCAGATCCCCAGCCGGCTGATGCAGGCCACGGCCCGGGAGCTGAACCTGTCCGAGACGGTGTTCCTGCTTCCTGGCGACAACGAGTGCGACGCCCACGTCCGGATCTTCACCCCCACCTTGGAGCTGCCGTTCGCCGGCCATCCCGTTCTCGGCGCGGCGTTCGTGGCCGGCACCGAAACGGGTCACGAGGTGGTACAGCTGCGCTGCGCAGCGGGGATCGTGCCTGTTCGCCTGCGGCGCGACGAGTCCGGGGAGATCGTGGCCGGCGGGATGGAGCAGCCGATCCCCACGGTGGCACCGTTCGAGGCCACCGCAGACCTGTTCAGCGCGCTCGGGATCAGCGGCGCTGCGCTGCCGGTGGAGGTCTACGACAACGGCCCGCACCACGTGATGGTGAAGTTGGACGACGTCGCCGAGGTCGCCGCGCTGACCCCCGACATGGGCGCGCTCCGTGCCCTCGGCGAGTACGGCTTCTCCTGCTTTGCCCTGACCGATGTGGGCGTGCACACGCGGATGTTCGGTCCGGGCGTCGGCGTCGACGAGGACCCGGCCACCGGTTCCGCGGCCGGTCCGCTGGCCGTCCATCTCGTCCGCCACGGGCTTCACGGTTTCTCCAGCAACCTGGAGATCGATCAGGGGCTGGAGGTCGGCCGCCACTCTCACCTGCGGGCGCGGGTCGAGGGGACGCGCGACCGGATCGAGCGCGTGATCGTCGCGGGCAGCGCCGTCGTCGTTGCTCGCGGTCACTTCCGTCTGCAATAGCCTGTCGGCAGATGGTGCTGACCCCGCGGCAGACCCAGGCGCTCCAGGACATCGTCGCCACCTTCTGCCCCGAGGGCGACGGCTTTCCTAGTCCCCAGGAGCTCGGCGTAACGGGAGCGATGCTGGAGGCGATCGACGCAAACCCGAGGGCGATCGAGAAGCGCCAGCTGGCTTCACTCCTCAGCGTTTGGGACAGCGAGGTGCTGGGCGCGCTCGGCGGCGCCGGGCTGAAGCGTTTCAGCCGGCTGCCCCGGGGCGAGCGAGAGCAGGTGCTCCTCAGCTGGTGTGACTCGCGGCTGAGCCAGCGCCGGGCCGTCTTCCAGGGCCTGCGCAAGGCCTCGCTTCTCTTCTATTACATGCTCGGCGGCTGGGACGCGATCGGGTATGACGGGCCACTCGGGCTGCTTCCGGGTGCGCCGGTGAAGCCGCTCACGATCACGCCTGTCCCGGACGAGGCGCGGCTCAGCTGCGACGTGGTGATCGTCGGCTCGGGCGCCGGCGGCGGCCCCGCGGCCGCGGTGCTCAGCCAGTCCGGGCTCGACGTGATCGTGGTGGAGGCAGGCGACTACTACGACGACGAGGACTTCGACGGCTCCGAGCGCGGCGCGATCACCCGCTTCTACGCCGCAGCGCCTACGGCCACGGTCGACCACAGCGTCGGGCTGATCGCCGGCCACTGCCTGGGCGGCGGCACGGTCGTCAACTACTCCACGTCGTTTCGCACACCGGACAAGGTGCGCGACGAGTGGGCCGGCCACGGTGTGCCCGCTTTCGCCACCGGCGAGTACACGCACAGCCTCGACGCCGTCTGCGAGCGCCAGGGCGTCACCCAGGAGTTCAGCCAGCCCTCGCCTCGCGAGCAGAAGCTCCAGGACGGGTGCCTGTCCCTGGGCTGGCACGTCGACTCGATGCCCCGGGGCGTGCGCAACTGCGCGCAGGGCCGCGAGTGCGGCTACTGCGGCCTGGGCTGCCGGGTCGGGGCCAAGCAGTCGGCGCTGAAGACCTGGCTCAGCGACGCCCAGGCCGCCGGTGCCAGGCTGATCGTCCGTACCCGGGTGCAGCGAGTGGTGGTGGAGCAGGGTGCTGCCCGGGGCGTCGTCGGCGTCACCCAGGACGGACACGTGGTGAGCATCCAGGCGCGCGCCGTGATCGTGGCCGGCGGAGCCATCCAGACGCCGGCGCTGCTCAAGCGCAGCGGGCTCTCCAACCCCAATGTCGGGCGTCACCTCAAGCTGCATCCCACCGCCGCCGTGCTCGGGGTCTTCGACGACGAGCTGAAGCCCTGGGAGGGGGTCATGCAGGCTGTCTACTCAGACCAGTTCGCCGACCTGGACGACGGCTACGGCCTCAAGTTCGAAACCGCGGCCACCCATCCGCACCTGATGGCGGCGTACGCCCCCTGGCGGAGCGCCCGCCAGCACGCCGGGGTGATGCAGGCCCTCACCCACACGACGCCGATCGGGATCCTCACCCGCGACCGTGACGGAGGTCAGGTCAAGGTTGGCCGCGACGGCGAGCCGATCGTCCACTACGCGTTGTCGGACTTCGACCGCGGCCACATTCGGACGGGGATCGACGGTGCCGCCCAGGTGCTGGAGGCCGCCGGCGCCCGCCGGGTCATCAGCTGCCAGGCCGGCGGGCCTAGCTACCAGCCGGGCCGCAGCGCCCGGCAGCAGTTCATGGCCGCGGTCGACCGCGCCGGTTACGGGCCTGGGCAGCTGATCCTCCACTCCTTTCACCTCATGGGCAGCGCCCGCATGGGCGGTCACCCGACGGCATCGGCCTGCGACCCCAACGGGCAGACCTGGGACGTGCGCGACCTGTACGTGTTCGACGGCTCCTCGTTTCCCACCGCCTCGGGTGTCAACCCCCAGATCTCGATCCAGGCCATCGCACACATGGGCGCCCGCCACCTGGCCGAGCGCCTCGGCGCCGGTACCGACCAGGCCCAGCGGAGCGCAGCGTGAAGCTGGCCACGTTTCAAACCGCAGACGGCGCCAGCCACGCGGGCGAAGTGCTGGGCGCCGAGGTTCACGCGCTGGAGTCGCCGTTGACCGTTCGAGACGTCCTGGCCGGCGAGCAGCTTCGCCACAGCGGCGACAGCTGGCCTCTTGACCAGGTCACGTTGCTGGCGCCGCTCCACCCGCCGGGCACGATCTACGCGATCGGCCTGAACTACGCCAAGCACGTGGAGGAGACCGGGGGGACAACACCGGAGCAGCCGCTGGTGTTCGTCAAGGTGGCCGGCGCGGCGGCGCCGCCTGGCGGCCCCGTCCACAAGCCCGAGGTGGTGCGCCGCCTCGACTACGAGGGGGAGCTCACGATCGTGATCGGCTCAGGCGGCCGGATCGGCGGCTACTGCGTGGCCGACGACGTGACCGCCCGTGATCTCCAGCGCCGGGAGTCGCAGTGGACCCGGGCCAAGGGAGCCGACACGTTCTGCCCCTATGGGCCCTGGATTACGACGGCCGACGAGGTGCCCGACGCAGGCAACCTCAAGCTCCGCACCTGGGTCAACGGCGATCTGCGCCAGGACAGCAGCACCTCCGATCTGATCTTCGGCTGTCAGGAGATCGTCGACTTCATCGCCCAGACCTGCACGCTCCAGCCGGGGGATCTGATCCTCACCGGCACCCCCAACGGGGTCGGCATGGGCCTGGATCCGCCGCAGTTCCTGGAGTCCGGTGACGTGGTCCGGGTCGAGATCGAGCACCTCGGCGCGATCGAGCACCAGGTCGCGTAGCCGCCACCATAAGTGCACCAACCCCCCTGGAGCAGAAGGGGGTAGTGCAGTTGTTGCTGCATATCCGCCGTAAATGCACTAACCCCAGCGCGACCGCCTGACCGAGTGCAGTTGTGGTGGCTGTTTGAGCCTCCGCCCGTCGACGCCGCCGAACTCAAAGTCGGCGGCGGAGGAGAACCGTCAGTGGCTGTGGATGACCCGGTCGATCAGCCCGTACTCCACTGCTTCGTCGGGCTTGAAGAAGCGGTCGCGCTCCATGTCGGAGTGCACCTGCTCGAGCGGCTGGCCGGTGTGCTCGGCGTAGATCTCATCGATCCGCCGGCGGATGTTGAGGATCTCCCGAGCGTGGATCTCGATGTCGGTCGACTGGCCTTCAAACCCGGCCGACGGCTGGTGGATCAGGATCCGGCTGTTGGGCAGCGAGAAGCGCTTGCCCTTCGCGCCGGCCATCAGCAGCAGCGAACCCATGGACATCGCCACCCCGACGCACATCGTCTGCACCTGGGGCTTGATGAACTTCATCGTGTCGTAGATGGCCAGCCCCGAGTAGATCGACCCGCCGGGCGAGTTGATGTACATCGAGATGTCCTTGTCCGGGTCCGAGGACTCCAGGTGCAGGAGCTGGGCGATGATCAGGTTGGCGATCTGGTCGTCGATCGGCGTGCCCAGGAAGATGATCCGCTCGTTGAGCAGCCGGCTGTAGATGTCGAACTCACGCTCGCCACGGGCCGTGCGCTCGATGACCATGGGGATCAGGGGCATGCCCTTACCCTAGCGAGTTGCCTGTCTGCGAAGATCTCGTGCGGGGCTGGACCACGATGTCGAAGGAGGCCTGATGTCCATCGTTCCGCGGCCCGCTCGAGTCGCCGTGCTCGGGGTCCTCGTCGCACTCTGCGCCTGTGGCGCCGCGATCGCCGCCTCCCCGTCGCTCTCCAGCTTCCTGCTGCGCTCGCACGAGCAGCCGGGGTACGTGATCACCAGGGGCACGCACAAGACCCAGCGCAGCGCGGCGGCTTACGCCAAATGGGCCGGTGTCAGCTCGGCGGACCAGAACGCATACGCCGAGCGCCTGAAGAAGGCCGGGTTCGTCAAGGCCACCGACGAGCAGCTGCACGGCCGCAAGAGCCGCCAGGGGTTCAGCCTGGTCGTCGTCTTCAAGCATCACGCCGGAGCCAAGGAGCTGGCCGGCATCCTGATCAAGAATGCCTATTCCGAGCAGCAGGGGGCAAAGCTCAGGAGCTTCAAGGTGCCGGGCGTTTCCAGCGCCCGGGGTGTGACCGCCACCGAGAAGCCCGACGCGACGGCCAACGTCTACTGGACCGAAGGTCGCTGCACGTTCGGATCAGGCCTGCTGTTGCCCCACGGCTACACGCTGTCGTCCAAGCGGATCGCCGCCGCGGCAGTGGCAGGCGTCAAATCACAACACGCGCGCACGCACGGGAAGTGTCCCGCCTGACCCGGGGCTGGGCCTCAGGGCACGATCACCGCTGAGCCTTCGAAGCGCCCCTCGCGCAGATCGGCGAGGGCCTGCTCGGCGGCGTCCAGGGGATACGTGGTGACGGTGGTCCTCACGGGCACCCGAGCGGCTAGCTCCAGGAACTCCTCGCCGTCGCGGCGGGTCAGGTTGGCCACGGAGCGGATCATCCGCTCCTCCCATAGGTCGTCGTAGGAGAACGAGGGGATGTCGCTCATGTGGATGCCGGCGCATACGACGACGCCGCCGCGGTCCAGCGCGCGGAGCGCCGTGGGGACGAGCTCGCCGGCCGAGGCGAAGATGATCGCGGCGTCGAGGGGTTCCGGTGGGGGCTCGTCGCTGCCGCCGGCCCACTCGGCCCCCTGCTCGCGGGCGAAGCGCTGGGTACGCTCATCGCCGGAACGGGTGAAGGCGAACACGCGGCGGCCCTGCCAGACCGCGACCTGACAGATCATGTGCGCCGCCGAGCCGAACCCGTACAGCCCCAGCCGCGGCGCGTCCCCGGCCAGCCGCAAGGCCCGGTAACCGATCACACCTCCGCACAGCAGCGGTGCGGCTTGTTCGTCGGTGAGGTCTTCCGGCAAGTTCAGGCAGTAGCGCTCGTCGGCCACCGTGTACTGCGCGAACCCGCCGTCGATGTCACGGCCGGTAAAGCGGGCGTTGACGCACAGGTTCTCCCGGTCGCTGGCACAGAAGCGGCACTCGCCGTCGGTCCAGCCCAGCCACGGCACACCCACCCGCCGGCCGTCCCCGGTCAGCCCGACGATCTGGTGGCCCAGCACGACCGGCAGCTTCGTGGCGGGGATCTCGGCGTCGCGCAGGTGCAGGTCGGTACGGCACACGCCGCAGGCACGGACTTCCAGTCTGAGCTGATCCGGCTTTGGGCTCGGATCAGCCAGCTCGCGCAGCTCGAGCGGTTGGTTCTGTTGCACCAGCACCGCGGCCTTCATGCCCTGCGATCATGGCAAAAGCCGATGGTCCCGATCAACGTTCCCAACGTCCTCACTGTGATCCGGATCCTCCTGGTTCCGGTGCTAGTCGTCGCCTTGCTGGAGAAGACGAGCGGTGGTGACCTGCTGGCCGCGGTCGTGTTCGTGGTGGCGTCGGTGACCGACGCGATCGACGGCTATCTGGCCCGGTCGCGCAACTGGGTGACCAACTTCGGCAAGCTGATGGACCCGATCGCCGACAAGCTGCTGATCATCGCGGCGCTGATCGCGCTGGTCTCGCTCGGGCGCCTGGAGGCCTGGGTGGCGATGGTGATCATCGCCCGCGAGTTCGCCGTCACCGTGCTCCGGGTGGCCGTGGGGGCCGGTCAGGGGGTGGTGATGGCGGCCGGCTGGTTCGGCAAGGTCAAGACCGCGCTGCAGGTGGCCATGGTGCTGGTCCTGATCATCGCCGGCCACAACCCGCCGGCCTGGGTGAACGCGCTCGTCTACGTGACCGTGGCGGTCACGGTGCTGTCCGGCGTCGACTACTTCTTCGGCGTGTCAGAGGCGTACGCGTCGAGCCAGCTCCGCCGGCTGGTGTGGACAGGCTGAGGCCACACCGCTGGCGATCTCCCGGCGAATCTCGCCCAGCGTTCCGAAGCGCTCGGCCACCACGTTGTGCTGGTGGATCGTCTCCAGGTTCTCCTGGCGGGCGGAGACGAAGGCTCCGTCCTGCAGGGCCGGGAACTGATCGACCACGCCCCTGATCATCTCGCGCACGCAGTCCTCCACGAAGCGCGGACGCCGGTGCGCCTTCTCCACCACGTGGGCCTCGTCGCTGCGCTTCATCAGCTCATAGATCTCCGAGGACATCGAACCCTCCACGATTCCGAGCAAGGTGGCAGCATCGATCTCCGTCGTCGCAATCCTCGGGGCAGCCGATGTACAGGGTGCCCAGCCCGCGCTGGTTGTGGGTGGCGACGGGGACGGCCTCGATGATTCGCTCGATTTCAGTCTCGTCGAAGCCCTGTTCGCTCAGGCGTGCGCGGGCGGCGGTGGCCACCAGCTCCTGCGCGCAGGGGCAGGCGGTGATGCCCTGGGCGGTGACGCCGATCAGCCGGCGCGTGCCCGTCTCGGTGGCGATCGCCCACCCGTGCAGCGTGTACAGCTCCTGGGTCTGGATCCCGGAGACCGGGGCCGGCTTATGCTCGGGGAAGCGGGCTTCGACGCGGACCTCGGCCCGGCGGGCCTCCTGTCGATCACGCACCAGCTCGGCGATGTGCTGGGCCAGCGTCTCGACCTTGAACGTCGCCTCGCTCAGGACCACCTGTCCGATCGCCTCGTTGACCACCTCCTCGAAGCGCGACATGTGCGCGCCCTTCTGTGAGGGGCCGAGGTCGACGACGCACTCGAAGCGGGCGGAGAACAGCTGCTCGCGCCCCGGGCCGGCTCGATGATCCGGATGACCTTCTCCACCCCGGTGACGCCGACCTCGGAAAGGCTGAGCGAGACGCTCGGCAGCTGCGCCTGAACATCGGGGACGAGATCTCGGTTGAAGGTGTGTAGGCCATCTAGGTCTCCCGCATGAAGGTTAGTGGGAGCCTCGATCGTGGTTCGCCGTCGAGCCTCCGTAGTTACTCCGGAATGCGGAACAAACACGGATGGATAGGCCCAAATACTGTGCTATCACTCGCCAAGTCTCTTAGAGGGAGATGAGAGAGAGGGAGCCTTGCGTGGGCGAGGCTCAGGGCAACGGAGAGGAGCACTGGGGGCGTGGGCGATAAGGCAATTGTCTTGCTCGCTGACGAAGCACCAATGGCCGAGTTGGACGCATTTCGCGGGTTGATCGCCGAAGGCCAGGAGCGAGGCTTCCTCACCTTCGGGCAGATCGCGTCGTGCCTGGAGGAAGAGGAAGTCACCAAGGAACAGGTCCAGGAGCTCCACGCTTACCTGGACGAGCACGGGATAGAGGTCGTTGAGGCCGACGGCCGTCTGGCCCGTTCGGAGGGCTCCAGCGTGGAGGCGACGGCGGCGGCGGCCGGCGAGCCGAACCCGGACCAGCCGCGCAAGAAGGTCGAGGTGGACCTGACCGTCGAGCCGTCCCTCGATTCGTTGCGTCTGTACCTGCGGGCGATCGGGCGGGTCAATCTGCTCACCGCCGAGCAGGAGGTGATCCTGGCCCGGCGCATCGAGCGTGGCGACATGGCCGCCAAGCAGCAGATGATCGAGGCCAACCTGCGCCTGGTCGTGTCGATCGCCAAGTCCTACCTGGGTCGCGGTCTGACCTTCCTGGATCTCATCCAGGAAGGCTCGATGGGTCTGATCCGCGCGGTGGAGAAGTTCGACTACCGCCGCGGCTACAAGTTCTCCACGTACGCCACCTGGTGGATCCGCCAGGCCGTGACGCGTGCGATCGCCGACAAGGGACGGACGATCCGGATCCCCGTGCACATGGTGGAGAAGCTCAACAAGGTGGTGCATGTCGAGCGCCAGCTCGTCCAGCAGCTGGGCCGCGAGCCCTCGGCCGACGAGATCGCCATGGAGCTCGAGACGACCGTGCGCGAGGTCCGCGACGTGCTGCGCATGGCCCAGCAGCCGGTGTCGCTGGAGAAGCCGATCGGCGAGGAGGAGGAGTCCGAGCTGGGCGACTTCGTCGAGGACCAGACCGCCGAGTCACCGTTCGAGCTGGCCGCCGAGCGCCTGCGCCGGGAGAACCTCCGCCGCGCCCTGGCCGCCCTGCCCGAGCGCGAGCGCGAGGTGATCGAGATGCGCTTCGGGCTGACCGGCGAGCGGCCGTACACGCTCGAGGAAGTCGGCCGGGCCTTCAATGTGACCCGCGAGCGGATCCGCCAGATCGAGAACCACACGCTCAAGAAGCTCGAGGCGCTGCCCGAGGCGCAGCGTCTGCGCGACGCTTCCTGAGGCGCTCTCTGCGGATGGGGTTCATTTAACCCGCCAGGAGCGGCTTGAACGGAACCCCATCCGCGTGGGCCGTCGCCGGCAGGCGCGTTCAGAGGCCACCGAATAAACTCGCCCACAGCACCAGGCGGGATTCCGGAGCGGTCAAACGGGACGGACTGTAAATCCGTTGGCTCAGCCTTCGCAGGTTCGAATCCTGCTCCCGCCACTTGAGCCAGGAAGCAGACCACGAATCCATCCGGAGGTGGTCGGCGCTTCGCGAAAGGGCGGCCCGGGTCGACAGCGAGCCGCGGCTGCTCGAGGCGCTTCAGCGTCTGCGGCGCCGGCTTCCCGGGGACGAGAACTTCGGCGATCCGCTCTCGACCGGAGGCCAGACCACCGTCGCGTTGGTGGCCCGGGGGGTGTCCGGCCTGCAACCGGAGCGCGAGAGCGTCGTCGGCGAGCTCAGCCTGACCGGTCTGCAGCTGTGGCAATCGCTGTCCGAAGGCGTCGGCAGAGGGCGGGGCGAGCAGGACCTAGCGCTCCTGTTCACCGACCTGGTGGATTTCTCAGGCTGGGTGCTGGCGGCCGGGGATACCGCTGCCGTCAGGCTGCTGCGTTCCGTCGCGGATGCGGTCGAGCAGCCGATCTCGAGCCGCGGCGGTCGCATCCAGAAGCGTCTGGGCGATGGCCTGCTGGCCACCTTCCTGGAGGTCCCAGACGCTGTGCAGGCCGCGCTGGAGGCCCAGAGGGCGCTGAGCGAGGTCGACGTTGACGGCTACCGCCCCACCATGCGGGCCGGCATCCACTGGGGCCGGCCACGGCGGCTCGGGGGTGATTATCTCGGGCAGGATGTGAGCATCGCCGCGTCCGTAGGCGAGAACGCTCCGCCGGGGCAACTGCTCGTGTCCGGACCGGCAGTCGCCTGCCTCCAGGACGCGAACATGGAGTTCAAAGTCGGCCGTCTCAAACGCCTGCGTTCCAGTGCGGCGC
This sequence comes from uncultured Solirubrobacterales bacterium, assembly GCA_963744525.1. GTDB lineage: Bacteria > Actinomycetota > Thermoleophilia > Solirubrobacterales > Solirubrobacteraceae > Palsa-465. Next base: position 37,644 of record CAVUTV010000006.1, read on the forward strand.
CGCGGGACCTGCACGTGGCGATCGTGGAGCCGCCAGCTCCTTCAGACGGCTGAGCCCCGGGGCGCCGGGTCGCTACTTGCCGCGCTTGGAGGAGATCATGCTGGCTCCCCCCGCGAGCACACCGAGCAGGACGGCACCGAAGATGCTCAGCGGCACCGCTCCGCCGCCCGGGGCGTCGCTGGACATCTGAATGCACATCCAGACGAAGTAGCCGACCAGGAGCAGGCCGCCGATCGCGTAGGGAATCGCCGGTCCGAGCCGGCGCATGAGGCTCGGCTTTTTGCTCCCCTCGCCGGCATTCTGCTCGTCCTCGGTCTGGTTGGGACTGGTGCTTGCTTCAACGGCCATTGGCGATCACGGCTCCTGCTCCGGCCAGGGCCGCTCCCGCGGCCACCAGCAGTTTTGTACGGTGCTTGGCCATCTCGTACTGCAGGCTGCGGGAGTGCGCCTGAGAATCGAACGGCCCGTGGGCACCCCGGTCCTCCTCGATCGGGGCGAAGAGGTTGTCGTGGCCCTTGGGGTCCAGCGGCTGGTGGGTCATCTGACCCGAGTAACCCGTCTTGGCCAGGACTCGGTCCAGCAGCCAGGGCGCCGTGCGCTCCCCCAAGATGTTGAGCACGGTCGGCCAGCCGACATAGATCTGCCGGCGTCGGTGGTGCGCGGCGTGGTGGATGGCGTCGGCGGCGATCTCCGGCTGGTAGATCGGCGGCACCGGCATCGTCTGCTTCGGAAGCTTGGTCCGCCCCCAGGTGAACTGCGGGGTGTTGAGACCCGGCAGCTGGATCATCGACAGGCGCACCTTGGACTTGTTGTGGAGCAGCTCGGTGATGAGGCTCTCGGTGAAGCCGATGCAGGCGTGCTTGGCGCCGCAGTACGGCGCCTGCAGGGGAATGCCCCGGTAGCCGAGGGCAGAGCAGACCTGCACGACAACACCGTGGTCTCGAGGGACCATGCGCTTCAGGGCGGCTCGTGAGCCCCAGACCATGCCGTGGTAGGTGACGTCCGTGGCGCGCTGGTATTCATCGGGTTCGATGTCGAGGAACTCGGCGTAGACGGTGACCATCGCGTCGTTGACCCAGATGTCGATCGGGCCGAAGCGCTCCTCGACGGCGGCGGCGGCCGCCTCCACCTGGTCGTAGTCGGCCACGTCACACGGCAGCACCAGGGCCTCGCCTCCGGCCGCTTCGACTTCGCGTGCGGTCGCTTCCAGGCCATTACGCCCGCGGGCGATCAAGCCGATCCTGGCTCCATCGGCGGCGAACCGGCGGGCCGCTGCTCGCCCGACTCCCGCAGATGCACCGGTGATCACCACCACCTCTCGCGTGTTGCTCATCTCGCTCCTGTCTCCTTTGTGTCGGCCTATACGGCCCGAGAGGCGGTCGGCGACTGAGCACTCGATCCGCCGGCGTCCGGCGCTGGCACGTCTACCTTCTGGAGCTCCAGAAGCTCGCCCGGAGGCGCGTCCCTGAGCAACCATCCGTCAGGTCCAGAGCGCACCAGGCCGCGCTCGGACAGCTTGCCCAGCGCCCCGGTGACCGATGGCCGCTGGGCGGCGATCAGGTCCGCCAGCACGCTGTGCGACAGGGTGAGGGGCAGGATCACGCCATCCCGGCGCACGTGGCCCCAGCGGTCCGCCAGATGCCAGAACAGCATGTGCAGCCGAAGCTCGATCCGCGGGTGGTGGATGATGGCTGCCGTCAGCGCCAGTCGCCGGGCCCGGTCCAGCGCGCGACCGGCGATCGCGCCGATCAAGGACGGGTAATGGGCAATCCGGGTGGCGGCGAGTTCGTCAAGCACGGCCAGCCGGCAAGGGGACAGCACCTTCCAGCCCGTGACCTGCGACAGCCCGGAATCCAAATCCTCTCCCTGCCAGGGCCGGAGCAGGTCGCCTTCGCCGAGCAACTCGGCTCCAAACCGGCCGTCCACTCCGACCCGGCGGATCAGCAACCCGGCCAGGACGAGCAGCCCAATACCGGCCGGGGAGACTCCGGGATAGTCGCCGTCCCAGCTGCCCTGGGGAAGGTTTATGGCCCGGACGACGCACCGCTGGACGGCCCACGGCAGCTCGGCGGGCGGGATCCTCGCTCCGAGGTCCGGATCCTCACGCAGCAAGTGCACTCGCGAGAACGCGTTCAGCTCTCGAGACCGTGGCAGGACTGTGGGTGGTGTTCGAACAGGCGTAACCCTTCAGGCCTACCCGGCAACGCCGCCAGCAACACGGGTGGGCGGGTGGACCCGGCCGGGTGGACCCGGCCGGGTGGACCCGGCCGGGTGCTCGGCTCAGCGCAGGCCCGATGCGGTAGCTGCCTCGATCGGGCGCTCGCCCTTACCCCGGACGAGTGGCCCCTGGTAGGGGCCCGGCTTGGGGCGGGCCTTGCCACCTGGGAAGGCCAGGCGCGCAATCGTCCGCTGGACCATTCCGAGCTGCTGGGAGAACGGGCCGCTGTTGTAGGGCAGACCGTACCGCTGGCAGATCTCCCGTACGCGGGGGGCGATCTCGCCGTATCGGGTCGAGGGCATGTCCGGATACAGGTGGTGCTCCACCTGATAGCCGAGGTTGCCGCTGATCACGTGGAACAGCGGGCCGCCGTCGATGTTCGCCGCGCCGAGCAGCTGGCGTACGTACCAGCCGCCGCGGCTCTCGTCCTCCACTTCCTCCTGGGTGAACGTGTACGTCTGATCGGGGAAGTGACCGCAGAAGATGATCGCGTAGGACCACAGATTGCGGATCAGGTTGGCCGTCACGTCTGCGGTCAGGGTGCGCATGAAGGGCACTCGGAATGACTTCCGGGCCACCAACTGCCCGATCACCGACTTGGCGCCCGACCGGCCGCGGATCCGGCGCGTGGCGCGCTCGGCGACGGCGACGGGGCTCTTGGACTGACCGCTGATGCGCTCCCGGGCTGCCACCGTGCCCAGGTCGATCAGTGTCATCACCAGGCCGCTGATGATCGGCCACGCGATGTAGTCCTTCTGGATCTGCGCCCGGGCCTTGCCAGCGATGCCCCGCAGCTCCTTCCTGACCTGCTTCATGTCCTTCTCGCCCTTGCGGATCGCCTCGAAGTCAAGGTCGTGCAGGGCCACACCCCACTCGAACTGGAGCGCCAGCAGGATGTTGTAGATCGGCTGCAGCAGGTAGATCGGATGCCACTTCTGCTGGGGATCGACCCGCATGATCTCGTAGCCGAGGTCGCGGTCCTTGTCGAGGATGTTGGTGAACGTGTGGTGGATGAAGTTGTGGGAATGGCGCCAGGACTCCGCCGTTGACGCGGTGTCCCAGTCCCAGGCCCGGGAGTTGATGACCGGGTCGTTCATCCAGTCCCACTGGCCGTGCATCACGTTGTGGCCGATCTCCATGTTCTCCAGGATCTTGGCCATGCCGAGCGTGCTGGCGCCGATCACCCACGGGATCCGCCAGCGCGAGAAGAACAGCTCGACCCGGCCGATCAGGGCCAGGCGCCGCTGCAGCGCGATCATCGAGCGGATGTAGGTCGCGTCCCGTTCCCCGAGCGAGTCCTTCACCTCCTGGTGCAGGGCGTCGAACTCCCTTCCCAGCTCCTCGATCTGCTCAGGGGTCAGCTGGTGCAGTGGGTTGTCGGGCTCATTGAGATTGACCTGCCCGTTGGTCTGGTGCCCGTTCATGGTTGCTGCTTCCACAACTGCCTCCTAATGCTTAGACATCAAGTTCGATCGGCCCTTCCGGCGCGTTGATGCACGTCCGGATCATCTCGCCCTCATGGCCGGAAACCTCTCCGTTGCGCAGGTCTCTCACCCGACCGGAGACCAGCTCGCATACGCATGTGTGGCAGATCCCCTCCCGGCAACCGTAGGGCAGATCGAGCCCGGCCTCCTCGCCGGCGACCAGGATCGGCTTCGTCCCGTCGGACTCTGCCTCGGCATCGGATTTGACGAAGCGGATCGTTCCGCCCTCGCCCTCGGCTCCCTCGCCAAGGCCCAGCTTGGGCTGAAAGCGCTCCATGTGCAACCGGCCGCTCTCGGCCTGTTGTTCCCAGTGCTGGCTGAACGCGTCCAGCATCTCGCTGGGGCCGGAGATGAAGGTCTCGCGCTCGCGCCAGTCCGGGCACAGCCGATCGAGATCGTCGGGGCCGATCCGGCCGGCCTCACCGGTCAGCTGCTCGTGTAGACGGAATCCCTCCTGGCGCTCGGCAAGTTCGCGGAGCTCCGGGCCGAAGATGACCTCGTCGGTGCGCTTGGCGGAGTGCAGGAGCACGACGTCATCGAGCTCGTTGTCGTGATCCAGGTGGCGCAACATGCTCATGATCGGGGTCACGCCGCTGCCGGCACTGATGAACAGGAGCTTGTCCGGGCGTTCGTCCGGCAGGACGAAGTCACCCTCGACATCCGACAGCGTGACGATCGTGCCCGCGCCGGCGTCGCGCACGAGGAACGGCGAAACCTTGCCTGAGTCGACCACCTTCGGGGTGATGCTGATCAGGCCGTCCTCCCGGAACGGGTCGGAGGTGAGCGAGTACGCCCGCCAGTGCCGGACGCCGTCGATGTCCAGCCCGATCCGCACGTACTGGCCGGGCTTGTGGCCCGGCCAGCGGTAGCCGGGCTTGATCATGATCGTCGCCGCAGCGTCGGTCTCGTTGCGCACCTTCTCGATGCGGCCACGGAGCTCCCGTGTCGACCACAGCGGGTTGATCATCTCCAGGTAGTCGTCCGGGAGCAGGGGTGAGGTCAGCGCTCCGGCCACATTCAGCACGCGGCGGATCACTGGATGTACGTTGGGTGCTGCTCCTCTCTCCGACATCTACGTCCCGTTTCTTCCCAACTGGACAGGGAGATAACAAGTGTTCACAAAAGTTTTGTCGCGTGCGCCGCATGATCCTAAAACCCGCCATCTCGCTGGAGGCGAGCTAGCTCTGTGAAGGGCCCGGTTCGCCACGTCGTGCTGCTCGGTCTGATGGGCGTCGGAAAGACCACGGTCGGCCGAGCGCTGGCCGAGGCGCTGGGGTGGCCGCTTACCGACAGCGACGCGGCGATTCTGAAGGACCGCGGCGCCACCGTGCGGGAGTTGAACGATCTCCACGGGGTCGACGACATGCATCACCTGGAGGCCGAGCATCTGCTGAACGCCTTGAGCGACCCGGCGCCATCTGTGATCGCCGCCGCCGCCAGCGTCGCCGATGACCCGGCCTGCCGGCACGCAATCAAGCAGGACGACGTCTACGGAGTGTGGCTCCAGGGACGGGCCGAGACCCTGGCCGAGCGTTTCGGCGGCGGGGCCCACCGGCCCGTGCTGGATCAGGACACCGAGGGTCTGTTCCGCCGCCAGCTCGGCGAGCGCAGTCGCCATTTCTCCGAGATGGCCCGGGCCAGTGTCAGTGTCGAGGGACGCTCGCCCCGGGAGATCGCGGACGAGATCCTGGCCGGCCTTGGAGCGACGGCCGGCTAACCGCTCCGCCACGTGTCCGAGAAGCCGCCGCTGCTGCCGACCGGGCCGGGGGCCGCCCGCACCACGCCCTTCTTGGTCTCCATGGTGATCGCGTTCGCGCTCGAGCCGAAGCCATCAAGCGACGAGGTCGTGTTGTTGATCGTGGCTGAGTCGGCGCTGAATGACAGGGTCCCGAAGTCGGTGAGCGTGCCGGAGGAGGGACCCTCGACGATCCACTCGACCGAGCTCCGCAGGGCCTTGCTCGATGCCTGAGTGGTGGTGAAGGTCCAGGGGGCGGTGTGGTCCTGCAGCGTCAGCACGAACCCCGAGCCGTTGTAGGTGACGCTTGCGGTCATCGCGTCATATGGCGCGAGGGGGTATGGGATCTTGACCACGCTCTGGGGATACATCTCCCACCAGGCGTAGTACGACGGCGTGCCGCGGCTGCAGTCGCTGTCGGTTCCGGTCTGCTCCACGGTGGCGCTGGTGTCGCCGTCGATCCCGACCCAGGGCGATGACCAGCTGGTCTCCCTCGGACGGCACTGCGACGGCTGCACGGTCCAGGATCCACTGACCGCGGTGGCGTTGCTCCCGTCCACGGTGTAGCCGGACCAGTTGGTGCTGGCGCCGGCGCCGAGCCTGTGCTTGGGGGCATGGATCGGCGAATGTGCGCCGGCGGCCGGAGCCGTGGCCAGCCCGAGCGCAATCAGTGAACCGACAGCCAGCGCCGCCGGCCTGGAAAGCCCAATCCTCATGTGCCCAACCCTCCTTGTCGCCCGGCCGACGGGATGTCGCCTGCAGGCAAGATATCGCGTGGCTTGCCGCCATGTGCTTCTGTATCCCCCGATGCCGTCCAGCCAATCCGGACCCGTGGCTCCGCCGACGATCGTGATCCACGCCGGGGCCGGTCCCCTGGACGAGGAGCTGCGCGAGCACCGCGACGCTGTGCTCGGAGAGCTTCGAAGCGTCCTGAGTGCCGCCGGTCAGCGTCTTCAGGCCGGGGAGGACGCGGTGACGGTGGCGATCGCCGCCGTCGAGGCCCTGGAGGACTTTGAGCTGTTCAACGCCGGTTATGGGGCCGCCCTGTGCTCTGACGGCTCGGTCGAGCTGAGTGCCGCACTGATGCGCGGTTCGGACCGCGCGGCCGGCGCGGTGGCGGGCGTGCGTGCGGTCCGCCACCCGATTCGCGCGGCTCAGGCCGTGCTGGAGTCAGACCAGGTGCTGATGATCGGGGAGCGGGCCGACCGGCTCGGCGCCGAGCGGGGCGCCGAGCGCTGGCAGAACTCTGATTTCGTAACCGACAGGCAGCGGGCTCGTCATCTGGCCCGGCCCCACGGAGGGCCGGGGGAGCATGGGACCGTCGGCGCCGTCTGTCTCGATCTCCACGGACGGCTGGCGGCGGCCACCTCGACCGGGGGGATCAACGGACAGCCTCCCGGGCGGGTCGGCGACTCACCGCTGATCGGGGCCGGAACCTGGGCTGACGCGGACGTGGCCGTGTCGTGCACCGGCGACGGGGAGGCATTCATCCGGGCCGGCGTGGCCAGAGGGTTGGCCGGCATGGTTGCTCACGGGGCAAGTGTCGAGGCAGCGGCCGGCCGCGCATTGGAGGAAGTGGCTGCGCTCGGTGGGCAGGGCGGACTGATCGCGCTCGGCCGGGACGGGCGCATAGCGACGCCGTTCAGCACCGAGGCGATGCCGCGGGGAAGCTGGCAAGCGGACCGCGAGCTCCAGGTTCAAGTGGACTGAGCCCGTGATGCGGATGCGCTGCAGGAGCATTCTGGTCGTCATCGCCTGTGCGCTGGCGCTCACTCCGGTGGCCGCCGCCAGGACGCTCACTCCGGGTTCAGGCCGCTTTCACATCCCCGCCCGCGCCCGGGAGCTGGTCGTCGTGTCCAGCCCCACTTACCACCCGCGCCACTACCTGGCCACGCTGCGGGCCTACACACGGTCCAGCGCCGGTTCTCCGTGGCGGCTGCGGTTTGGGCCGTGGGCGGCCGAGACTGGTTACGGACATCTGCGGGATCGCCGCCACGAGGGCGACGGATCCACGCCCACCGGGGTCTACGGACTGGAGATGACGCTGTATGGCAACCAGCTCGATCCGGGTGGCCTGCACTACCGATACCACCACCTCGTCTGCGGGGATTGGTGGGACGAGGATCCGTACTCGCCGAAGTACAACCGCTTCGTCCACGTGGCCTGCGGGACCAGGCCCGCGTTCGCCTCCGGTTCGGAGGCTCTGTGGACCGAGAAGCAGGCGTACCCCTACTTCGCGGTGCTGCGCTTCAACGTCGATCCGACCCGTGGCGGCGCCGGCGCTCCCGGCTCGGGCATCTTCCTGCACAGCTGGGTTGGGGGTGCGACAGCGGGCTGCGTGGCCCTGCCGGAGTCGCGGCTACTTCGGATCCTGCGCTGGCTCCGTCCCGGGTTGCACCCGGTGGTGGCGATCGGGACCAAGCGAGAGGTGTTCTAGGGGTTGGGACCGGCGTCGAGGCGCCGGGCGATCATCACCGCCGCCTGCTCGTGAGTGGCGTAGGTGGCCCGCAGGACTGTGACCGCATGGGCGGAATCGGCGTCGGCGGGGGGAGGGTGGGCGGTAAGGAGACGGCGCACCTCCTGTCCCAGTTCGGCGCCGCCCACGGTGTCCGCCAGCGCCGTGAGTGCATCGGCCCGGACTCGCGCTCCCTCCACGAAGGCGCCGATCACCGTCCCGCGACCGAGCGGCGCGGCGCCGAACACCCGGGCATGCAGCACAGCCGGATTGACGCCGTGGGGCCGGATCAGCGCGCGGCGCTCGTCGGCCGAGAAACCGGCGGCAGCGGCCAGGTGGTCGATCGCCGCCGCCACGCCCTGGGCGTCGACCGGGATCGACTCACGGATGTCGCCGGGCAGGCGCCCGAGCAGCTGAGCGTGTTCCTCGGCGGCTTCGTCGAGCAGCCGGCGCACCTCGCGGCTATGGGCCTGACTCACCTTCGGAACGGTAAACGGCGGCCGCGTGACGGCTTCGCCTCCTCGCGACCTTGGCCTCCCGTCCGCACTCCTCCATCGAGCACCAACGCCGGTTGCCCCGTTTGGTGGTGTCCAGGAACAGCCATCCGCAGCGCTCGCCGGGACACTGCTTGAGGCGACCGGCTGGTATCTCGGCGAGCAGCGCACTGGCGGCGTGCACCACGACGTGACGCACGCTGGCCAGCTCCTCCGGTGACCATCGCCACTCGATTCGACCATCCGGACCGGGGGTGAGCTCTCCGGCCCGGTGGGCCGCGGCGACCAGCTTGGACAGCCGGCCGAGGTCCTCCGCGGCCGGCTCGCGTCCGTGGGCGCGAGCCGAGAACACCCCGTACAGAAGCTCGCGGGCTTCCAGGGCACGGCTGAGCTCCTGGCGGTCGGAGCTGGATCGGCGCGCCTCCGGAGACAGGAGGCCTCGGCGCTGGCCCCACGCGCGGAGGTGCTCAGGCAGCTTCAGGGCGTCGCCGCCGCCAGGCTCGTCGCGCCCCTCCGCGGTGTTGAGGAAGTCCAGCGTGACGTGGCCGCCGAGGAATTGAAGCTCGCTGACGGGCCGCACCAGATCAGTGTACCTGCAAAGTCAGGTTTACCGGTACGCTGTTCCGGCAAAGATTAGTTTGTCGGAACAAGCGACGACGAGGAGGTGCCTGCGTTGATCATCTTGCTCGGCTCCAGTGCGGCCATAGGGTGGGGCGCGGCTGACTTCTTCGGCGGTGCCCTGCGGCGCGACCTGCCGGTGTTCGCCGTGGTGGCGGTCTCACAGCTGTTCGGCTTGCTCTTGCTGGTGCCCGTCCTGGCCTGGCACGACCACCCGTTCCCTCACGACCCGCGGATCCTCTACGGGCTCGGCGCCGGCGTGGGAGTGAGCCTGGAGCTGCGGCTCATCTACCTGGCCATCAGCCGGGGCGATGCGTTCATCACTGCTCCGGTGGGGGCGCTCGGCGTGACCCTGGCGGTGATCGTTGGCTTCCTCGGAGGCGATCCGCTCAGCTTGCCGATCGCCGTCGGCCTGGCCCTGGCACTGGCGGGAGGACTATCCAGCACCTGGGCCTCCCCGAAGCGACCGAGCTCACCCTTGGCCGCAGCAGGATTCAGCCTGGGTGCCGCCGTCGGGCTGGCCACCGCGCTCGTCTGCCTGCACGCCTCCGGCCGGGTCGACCCCTACTGGTCCGCGCTCCTGGTCGACCTCGGAACTCTCGTGTCCTCGGGGCTGGCGATGTTGGTCGGCCGCCGGCCGGGCCGGTCCCGTCCGCTTCCGGGTTTGCGCCGGCTCTCCGTGCTGGCGGTGCCGGCCAGCGCCGGGGTTGGGGGCGATCTGGCTTACGCGGCGGCGTCACAGCACGGTGCGCTGAGCGTGGCTGCGGGACTCTCATCGCTGTATCCGCTGGTCACGATGGCGCTCGGCATCCTGATCCAAGGGCGCCGGGCGGCGGGGCGGGAGGCGGCCGGCCTGGCCCTGGCCCTGGCGGGCGCGGTGCTGCTCGGAGTGGCGGCCGGCTGACACGACTACAGCTGCGCCGTGCGCCGCTGACGCAGGGCGCGGAGCTCCTGGATGGCTGACTCCTCGGCGGTCGTCACTGTCGGCGTGCCGGCCGGTCGAGGCGGCGCAGGCGACGCTCCGGGCAGCAGCGAAACTGGTACCGGCACGCTCCGGGAGCCCGCGGCGCAGCGGATCACGCGCTCGCCACCCGCGCCCGGTTGCGAGCTGACCGTTGCCACGACCTGCCGGCCGGCCAGCACCAGGGCGGCGCTGTCGTCGAGCGCGTAGCCCTCAGGCAGCGCGCCGGTCGCCACGGCCTGGCGATACGCGGGCAGCCGGATCGGCTCGCTGCGGCGGTGCACCGACAGCGATTCGCCGACGAAGCCCAGGCCCGCCACTGCCTCAGGTCGTCCGCCGCTGAGGCTGATGCCGCCGGCAAACCAGCACATCGCCCCCGCACTGAGGCCGGCCAGCACAACTCCTGACTCCCAGGCGCGGCGCATGATCCGATCGATTCCGTGCTCTCGCCAGATCGCCAGCATGTTGCGCATCGAGCCGCCGCCCACGTAGATCGCATCCTGGTTCATGAGGTGAGCCTCAGGGTCGATGCGATCCCTCCCGAGGTGGAACAGCGACACGGCGGTCGGTTCGCACGGCCACTGGCCGAACCGCTCCTGGAAGCGCAGCAGCTGCTCACGCTGGTCGCCGCTGGCGGTGGGCAGAAAGCAGATCTTGGGCGCCGGGCGCCGGGTCAGCTCCAGGACCAGGCGCTCCAGCGCCGGGCACGCTTCGCCTGAAGTAAAACCTCCGCCGCCGATGGCGACGATCCGCCGCCGGTCCGGGTGGCGTCCGAGCACCCCGCCCAAGTCAGTCGCGCCGCTCACGCGGCCACGGCCTGGATCTTCTCCGGTCCGGGGTCGGGCGCACCCGTCGCTGACGGGGCGGCGCTGCTCACGCAGCGGACGGTCAGCTCATTCTCGCGCACGGCACCATCCGGTTCCGGGGTGACGAAGAAGGCGCGGGCCTGAGCGCGCGAACCGACGACTTCCGCAAGCTCGTGGCCGACGAAATGCAGGGCCGCGCCATCACTGGCCGCGTAGCCGGCTCGCATGCCACCGGAGATGCACGCGTGGTAGGCCGCCCGCCGGTTCGTCTCCTCCTCGTAGTGGACGGCGTTGCTCCAGGGGAGGAAGCCGAGACCCGACACCCGCCTGGGCTCGCCGGCATGAAAGCCGCTGACCGCCTCGGTGAACCAGCACAGCGAACCGGCCGAGCCACCGCACAGCACCACGCCGGCCTCCCAGGCCTCACGGAGCGCCACGTCCAGTCCGTGGGCGCCCCAGACGCCGAGCAGCGAGACGACGCTCCCGCCGCCGACGTAGATCAGGTCCTGCTCCAGCAGGCGCCCGCGAGGGTCGGCCACGCCGGTCTCCCTCCGGAACAATGAGATATGAGAGGGCTCGCAGCGGGAGGCCGGAAACGCGCGATAGAAGCGCACTATGTAGTGGTCGGCGTCGCCGCTGGCCGTGGGCAGGAAGCACACCCGGGGCCGCGGCACCCCGGTGAGCGAGAGCACGTGGTCATCCAGCGCCGTGTTACCGGGCTCCATCGAGAAACCACCCCCGCCGAAAGCGACGATCTGGGGTGGACGTCCGCGCATGGAAGCTCAGGAAGGGCTGAAGGTGGCGGCGAGGAGCTGGATCACCCCGTCCAGGCGCGTGGCCCTGGCGACGCGGCGCTGCTGCTCGGCGCCGGTGTCCCGCGCCATCTCCGGGATCAACGCCAGTGCATCGTCGGCCCCCAGCTCCTCGGCGTGCGGCTGGACCGCGGCGAGCAGATCCGCCAGCTGGTCGGCGGCCGGCACCAGCGACTCAGTGACCGGATCCAGCAGGGAAGCGTTCATCCCGTCCCGGGCGGCCAGGAACCGGTTCTCGGCCAGGATCTCCGGAGCGTGGATCAGGGCGGCGTCGTGATAGCCCTCCTCGAGCTCCAGGTGGGCGATCGACTGGATCAGCGCGGCCAGCGCCACCGACCGCTCGGCGGTGGACTGCGCGTCCATCACGCGGACCTCGACGGTCCCGAATAGCGGCCGCAGCCGCACGTCCCACCACAGGAAGGACGGCTCCGGGAACGCCCCGCAGCGCAGCAACTGATCGACAACGTCGACGTACTCCAGATAGGAGGAGAACGCCAGCGGGATCCCAGCGCGGGGGAAGGACTGGAAGATGGAGGTGCGAACCGAGGCCATGCCGCTGTCGCGTCCCTGCCAGTAGGGAGAGTTGCCAGACAGCGCGAGCAGGAGGGGAAGGTGCGCGCGCATGCGATTGAGTAGCGCCACCGCCGAGGACCCGTCGGGAACGCCCACGTGCACGTGCAGAGCAAACGTGGGCTCGCGGCGAGCGAGCGCCCGCATCGAGTCGTGGATCAACTGATAGCGGGTGCCGCCCGAGACCCGGACGTCCTCCCAGGTGACCATCGGGTGGGTGCCTGCGCTGGCGACCTGCAGCCCGGCCCGGCGGATCTCGCGCGCCAGCGAGCTGCGCAGCGCCCGGAGCTCCGCGTCGACACCGGCCACATCCACATGGGGGCTCGTGCCGATCTCGATGGCTGCGTCGTGCGTTTCGGCGCTGACGTGGGCAGCCAGGTCGACCGGCAGTAAGGCGAGGAGGGCCTCGGTGTCCTGGGCCAGCATCCAGCTGCTGGGCGACAGCACCATCGCTTCCTCCTCCAGCCCCACGCTGTAAGGCGTGGACGGGTGCCAGCGCGCCCACTTGGGGAGCTGGTCGTCGGCTTCGGAAAGCGGGAAGGGATCGGTGACGGGCTGGCGCATGCCTCTCAATTCACGCAACGCTGCAATCTCAGTCGGGAATCGTGCCCGGATAGGGGCGGTCGGGCATCGGCCTCAGGGCGCGAGATCCCGCGATAACGCTGTCCCGGTGGACAAGGTGCGACGCGCCATCTGCGGCAAACCTTAAAGTTGCCGCCATGTCAGCCTCCCGCCCTCCAGCAAGGCACCCACGGTTTCACCATACCGCCGCCGGATCTGCGCCACCGCTGGTTGCCGTGACCACGTCGGAGATACGGGCGGCCGACCGGGTGGCGCTCACTCCGGAGGGCGAGCCTCCTCAGGCCGAGATGGTGCTGGGGCTGAAGTACCTGCGGGCCGTCGAGGCCGCCGGCGGCCTGCCTCTGGTGGTCCCGCCGCTTCGTCGTGACGTGATCGAGCCACTGCTGGACCAGGTCAACGGCCTGTGCCTGTCCGGCGGTCCTGACCTGCACCCCACCGCCTATCACCACCGGGAGCACGACGCGCTCGGGCCGACCTGGCCCGAGCTGGATGATTTCGAGCTGGAGCTCGTCCGGGCGGCTGATCGCCGCGGGCTGCCAATCCTTGCCATCTGCCGGGGCATGCAGGTGCTGAACGTGTCTCGCGGCGGGACACTGCACCAGCACCTGCCGGATCTGGGCTCGGAGATCGCCCACCGCCAGCCGGAGCCTGGTCACCAGCCCACTCACTGGATCCGGCTGACCGGCCCGAGCCGCCTGGGCGGGATCCTCAGGCGTCAGCGCACGAAGGTGAACTCGTTCCATCACCAGGCGGTGGACCGTCTCGGCTCGAGTCTGGCCGCTACCAGCCATGCGCCGGACGGGACGATCGAGAGCCTGGAGACGACGGAGGAGGGGCGCTTCATCGTCGGCGTGCAGTGGCACGCCGAGTGCCTGATCCGCCAGCCGGCCCAGCTCGCCCTGTTCCGGGGGTTCATCGCGGCGGCGTCGGAGTACGCGGGCGAGCGGGATCTGGCCAAAGCCGCCTGATCGGTCGTCCATCTACGAGGCCGGGTCCTCCGTGGGGTCGAAATTCGTTTCACATGACGACGATTTTCGACCCACACAGATCGGACCGCCGACCGCAGCGAAGGCCCTAACCGCCCGGCGGCTGATACCGCAGACCGTCGAGCGCGATGTCCAGGATGTGGTCGATCGTGTCCGGATCGCTGACCGGGACACTGGCGATCCCCATCACCATCTGAGTCACCTGCGGAAGGTCGATGTCCGGTCGGACCACGCCGGCCTCCTGGGCCCGCTCCAGCAGCGGCTCGCCGGCGCTGTACATCAGCGTGCGCGGCAGTCCTGGAACAGGGGCGCGTCGCGGTCGACGTAGTCGAGCAGCTCGTGGGCGAGCGCCTGCTTGGTGGCCATGTAGCCGACGAAGCGGTGCAGCCAGCCGACCAGCGCCTCCCACGGCGGCAGTGCCGTCGAGCTCGGCGGCGGACGCGGCAGAGAGCCTCGACCTCGTCGACGTAGACGGCCTCGAGCAGCGCCTGGCGGTTGGGGAAGTGGCGGTACAGCGTGCCGATGCCCGACCCCGGCGCGCCGCGCGATCTCCTCCAGCGAGGTCGAGGCGCCGCGCTCGGCGAACGCCTCGCGCGCGGCGGCGACGACCTTGTCGTAGTTGCGCCGCGCGTCGGCCCGCTTGGGGCGCGCTCGGAGCTCGGGGGCTCGGGGGCGTTTCGGTGGTGGCTCATGGACTGGTGCCTGAATTTCGCTTGACAAAACGGAGGGGGCCTCCGCTATAGTTTCCGGAGGCAGCCTCCACTTAGTTCTGGAGGTGCCCTCCAGTTTACTCACCGCATCGTCGCAGTCACAACCGTTGGGACACCCGTCATGACTGAGACTCTTCTCCTCCTCATCCGCCAGCTGACCGCCGCCGCTGGCTGGCGCTCGTCGTCGTCTGCCTGGCGCAGCTGATGATCGTGCTCGACACGACGATCGTGAACGTCGCGCTGCCCGCGATCCAGCACGACCTCCACTTCACCCAGGGCAACCTCACCTGGGTCATCAACGCCTTCCTGGTCACCTTCGGCAGCTTCCTGCTGCTCGCCGGCCGGCTCGGCGACCTGCTCGGCCGCAAGCGCGTGTTCCTGCTCGGCGTGACCGTGTTCACCGCCGCCTCCGTGCTGTGCGGGCTCGCCCCGACCAGGGCATGCTGATCGCCGCCCGCTTCATCCAGGGCGTCGGCGCCGCGCATGCAGGCCTCGGTGATCCTGGCGATCATCGTCACCGAGTTCCCGGAGCCGCGCGAGCGCGCACGCGCGATGAGCGCCTACGTGTTCACCGCCGTCGCCGGCGGCTCGCTCGGGCTGCTCGCCGGCGGCGTGCTCACCCAGGCGCTCAGCTGGCACTGGATCTTCTTCGTCAACCTCCCGATCGGCGTGCGCGACGATCGTCGCTCGGCCGGGCGCTGATCCCCGGCGACCGGGGCACCGGCCTCGGCGACGGCGTCGACTGGCTCGGCTCGGTGCTCGTCACCGTCTCGCTGATGAGCGGCGTCTACGCGATCGTCCAGGCCACCAGCCACGGCTGGGGCTCGATCGCAGGTGCTCGGCTTCGGCGCGCTCGCCGTCGCGCTGATGGCCGCCTTCCTGGCGGTCGAGTCGCGGATCGCGAACCCGATCATGCCGCTGCGGATCCTGCGCGCTGCGCGGCCTGGTCGGCTCGAGCGTCGTCCGCGGCTTCCTCGTCACCGGCATGTACTCGACGTTCTTCCTCGGCACGCTGTACCTCGAGCACGTGCTCCACTACAGCGCGCTCGCAGACCGGGCCTGGCGTTCCTGCCCTGGACGCTGACCGTCGCGGCCCTGTCGCTCGGGATCACCGCGCGGCTGGTCGGCGCGGTTCGGCCCGATGCGCGTGCTGGTCGCCGGGATGCTCGGCGGTGATCGCCGGCCTGGCGCTGCTGCACCACGGTCGGCCCGCACACGCCGCTTCTTCCCGACGCATCTTCCTCGCGTTCTTCGCTGATCGGCCTCGGGATCGGCAGCGCGTTCATGCCGCTGCTGACGATCGCGATGGCCGACGTGCCCGCCGGCCGACGCCGGGCTCGGCTCCGGGATCACGAACGTCTCCCAGCAGGTCGCCGGCGCGCTCGGGCTGGCGGTGCTCGGCACGATCGCCACGACCCATACGCACCGGCTCGTGGCCGAGCACCACAGCTCGCCGCGTCGCTGATCGGAGGCGATCATCTGGCGCTCGGGATCGGTGCGCTGCTGGTGGCCGCCGGAACGGTTCTGGCGCAGGTGATCCTCCCGCGTCCCGAGAGGGCGGCCGTCGAGCCAGAGGCAGCCCAGGTCGAGGCGGCCGAGGCAACCAAGGAGGCCGTGGCGCTCGTCTCGCTCCAGTCGTCCCGTGAGCTCGAGCGGGAGGCAGCATGACCGCGCTGAACCTGCCGTTCCGCAAGGCCATATCGGCCCTGGCTAGCATGCAAGGCGTGCCCGGGGCAGGCCCCGAAGCAACCAGCCTGACGATGCTCGAGCCGATCGAACTCACCTACGAGCTGCATCTCCTCCCGCACGGGCGGATCTCATTTCGCCGCTGGCGGTACGAGCTGTGGCACGGACCCAGGCTCCTGGCCGCCGGTTGGCGTCTGTCGGCGTTGCACGCCCAGCGGGCGGTCGGCGCCCACGCGATTCGCTATGCCCACCGGGTGCACGGCCTGCATCCGCTGCACCCGGAGCAGGCGGCGGCTGGCGAGCCACAGGCCCCCTGGAGCGGACGCCGCGTGGCTCTGGAGTCCGGAGACCTGCGGGTGATGCTCACCCCGCGGGCTCTCCTGGACGCGGCGGCCTGAGCAACCGCCGCCACCAGATCGACCCAGACCCAGACCCAGCCGCAGCCGCAGCCGCAGCCGGCGTCTACCGCCCCACCGTCAGCTCCTCCAGCATCGGCGTGGTCGGCGGCGGGTTGGGGGTCTGGGTGGTCGGCGTGCTCGGAGGCTGGCTGCTCTTGGTCATCACCAGCCGCACGTAGCGGGCGCGGACAGTCCGGAACCGCAGGTGGTCGACGACCCGCCGGTTGACCCCGGTGACTCGCGCCACCGTCCTCCAGGTGGTGCCGTTGCTCGAGACCTGCAGCTGGTAGTCCGAGGCCCGCACCGTCTTGACCGGACCCGGGGCCGGGGGCACGTTGGGCTTGGTGACCAGCGGCCAGAGCCGGCCCCAGCGCACAGTGGCCCGCCCGACCTTCCGCGTCCCCGATACCCGCGTGGTGAACATCGCCGGGAGGCTGACCGGCTGCCAGTCGGTGGCCGGGCTGCCGTCGACGGCGGCCAGCGGCGGGCGCCCCGGGGCGGCGCGCTGGTGGCACGGCCGGCCGGCAGCGGACCACGTCGCTGGTGGGCTCAGGTCAGGCCGCGCGGTACGCAGCGTGAGCGGAGTGCCGGCGCTGACCTCGCGGCGTCCGGTCGGGGCGCCACGGCAGGGGCGGCCCGGACTGCAGCGTGACGGTCGTCGTGCGGCGCCGACCGCCACCGTGAATGCGCGCCCGCGCCAGCGCAGGTCGTGCAGCACGACGCCAGCCAGCTGGGCGGTGAGGGTGGGGGCCAGGGTCACGGCGCCCGTGCCCCAGCGCAGGCCGGAGTAGCCGTAGAGGAACTCCTGCAGGAAGCCGCCGATCCCGGTCATGAACGTGAACGCGCCGCCGGTCTTGGTCTCGGAGAACTGGTCGAACACGTCGCGGATGAACGGCTCGTAGCTGCGCTGCGTGTACACGTAGCTGGCGCATCCCGGGCGTGCCCAGCGCGAGGTGTCGATCGAGCTGACCGCATCGTCCATCGAGGGGCCGCCGGGGTCGGTGCGCGGGACGTAGAAGTTGAGGTCGTCCTGCTCGACCCGGGCCGACATCGGGAACTGCCACGGGTAGGGCAGCAGCGTCACGTCGGCCTGCTTGACCAGCTGGCGGCCGTAGCCGGCGAACTCCGGGTGGAAGCCGTCCCGCCGACCGGCTGGACGGCCAGTCCGCCGGCGATCCGCGTCCAGCTGGCCGGAGCCGCGTGGCCCAGCACGTGGCCGGCGCTGGATCGCGTCCTGCAGGGTCGTCTGGCCCCGACGATGGTGTAGACCTCGTCGTTGACGTCCGGGTTCTCCTCGTCGGGGCCGGTGACGTGGTCGATGTGGTAGCTGCCGTGGGCGCCGTGATCGCCCGCGAGGCCCAGAACTGCGGCCGCCCCCTAGATCACCGGCCACCCCTGGGTCGCGCAGCCACTGCGCGTCGCCGGTGGTCAGGTAGTACTGCCACTGCGCCAGGGCGATGTCGGCCGTGATGTGCTGCTCGTAGAGGCCCTCGCTGTTAACCGACACCGGCGGCGGTATCTGCTCGGTGCCGTCCAGGGCGCTCTCCCACGGGAAGCGCGCTCCGCGGTAGCCGGTGGCGGTGGCGTGCTGCTGGGCCTGCGTGAGCCGGTGGAAGCGGTAGGCGTCCATCCCGCGCGGCCAGATCGGGATGCTGGGCCAGCAGCGATGGGTACATCCACGTCTCGGCGTCCCAGAAGATGTGGCCGTCGTAGCCGTTGGAGGACAGGCCGGCGGGCGAGATGCTCCAGTCGACTCCGTCGCGGGTGCTTGACCACAGGTAGAACTCGCTGGCGTTGACGTCGGTGGCCAGCGTGCGGTTGCCGCTGACGTCGACCCGGCCCCTCCACAGCTTCGCCCAGGCGCGTCGGTTGGCGCTGCGGGCTGAGCTGAGACCCGATGGCCGAAGCCGGGCGGCGTCGCCTGCGCCGCAGGCGACCGGATCGGTGGCGTTCTGCGAGTCCTCCACGCCGACGTATTTGGTGAACGTGTAGGTCGCCCGGCGGTGACCGGGAAGGTGAGCTGCTGGCCGACGCTCTGGCTCTGGCGGGTCTGTCGACCTCGGTGGGCGTGGCGCTGATCGTCGGGGCTCGAGGCCAGGCGGCTGGAGATGGCGGCATCGATCCCGGTGGTCTGGGTGCGCCACCTCCACGTGATCTGGCGGAGGGCGGCGTTGCATCCCTTGCTCACCTGATTGGTCAGCGTGGCGGGGGACCCGTCGATCTCGTCGGTGACGGTGGCCGGTGCCGCTCCATTGCGGGCGCAGCTCAGCGTGCGCCAGGCCGACGTGCTCACGGGCCCGGTCGGTGAAGCACCCGGTAGGTGATAGCGGTGACGTGGTGTCGGGCGCCGTCCAGCGGGCCCGTGGTGGTGACGATCCCGGTGTGGAGATCAATCGACTGCTTCCAGCCTGAAGACGGAGCCACCGCCGTCGGCGTATATGCCGACCCGTCGTCGGAGAAGCGAGCGTCGACCAGGTCGGGGATGTTGGCCCGCTGCTGCACCCGCTCCGACACCTTCGGCGCCTTGGCCGGCTTGGCGTAGAAGCCCGGCCAACTCGGATTGGGCGGGCACTTCCACCGGCGTAGCCCTCGCCGGTCGCCGGGACTCTGATGCCGAGCAGGCCGTTGCCGGTGAACGTCGGGGCGTAGTGCGAGCTGTGGCTGGAGCGCGCGGTGAGCAGGTAACTGCCGCTGCTCGCTGCGGCCGCAGGACTGGCCAGGACTCCCAGTGCAAGTGCCGCTGCCGCGCACGCTGAGCCAATCCACCGCATCTCGAACCTCCCTCTCCTACCGGCCCACCGACCGCGCTACCCGGGGCCTCGGGCGCATAAACGGACGTGTCCGCCGGGGTGACCGCGGTGAACGACAAGTCAGCCGCGGGCGAGTGAGCGATCGGCCTCGCCGTGTCTGAGACCCGGCTGGAGGGCCGTCTCATGTCGCAGTCGGTCTCGGTGGCCCGGCAGCGGCGGTATCGCCCGGAGCTCGGCGGCGTACACGGACGGCGTCACCTGCGGGCGCGCATTCTGGGCGTTCCACTGGTAGCGCCAGGCGGCAACGCCGACGGGGCTCGCGGTGGGGTTGATCTCCAACGAATTCAGGAGCAGTCCGAGCGCCGGCAGGAACGTGACGATCATGAACACCGTGGCCGCCAGGGCCGTGCGCCGGAGGCTGATGCTGGGGGCCAGCGCGGCCAGCGGGAGCAGCCAGATCACGTACCACGGCATCAGCCAGCCGAGACTGGCCAGCAGCGCCAGCGTGGCCCAGCCGGCGCCCGTCAGCCAGTCGCGCCGGCGCAGCAGCTGGTAGGCCACGACGGCCACGATCACCGCGTTCATGTCCCGGATGAGCCCTGGGGTGCCGCCGCCCAGCCCGATCGCCCACCCCAGCAGGTTGGGCACGCTGAACGCGGTCAGCAGCCGGCTCTGGCCCGACACGTTGGGCAGCACCGGGCCGAACATGATCAGGCTGATGGCCACGAGTGGCACGGCGCCGAGCACGATCCCGGCGATCAGCCGCCGCGTGGCCCGGCGGCGCCAGGCGGCCAGGATCAGGAACGGCACCAGCACGATCATCGTCACCTTGACCGCCACCGCGGCCGCCGCGGCGGCTCCGGCCAGCCGGTAGCGCCCGGCCAGCAGCAGCGCGATCGCCCCCAGGGCCGGGACCAGCATGAAGAAGTCGTTGTGGAACTCGGCCACCGCGTAGATCAGGTACAGCGGGTTCGCCGCCACCATCAGGACCGGCAGTCGCGGGTCTCGTCCCAGCAGCTCGGCGCACCGGGCGATCAGCCACAGGAACATGAGGCTGAACAGGACCGTCAGCGCCTTCAGCGTCCAGTAGGCGGCGGGCAGCGGCAGCAGCGCGATCGGGTAGGTGAGCGCGGTGAACAGCGTCCCGTAGGGGCTGTGCCAGTTGTGCCAGGTGGCCAGCTGGTAGGTCGGGTCGTGGATTTCGGCATTGGTCACGTGCGTGTACGGATTGAGACCGTGCAGGGCCCCCAGGCGGG
>CAVUTV010000007.1:0-32609 GCA_963744525.1 uncultured Solirubrobacterales bacterium
AGAGGATCGGCGTGATCCTGGATCGCAGCAAGGCGTTGGGTGAGGCACGGTTTCCCCAGCGGCCGTCCGGCGCCGATCGATCCGTCAGCCACGCCCCCAGTTGTCGGCCACGCATCGCCTCGTTGCAGTCCAGCACGCCATGGAACGACTCGCTGCTCTGACCGCCCATCAGCACCCCGTTGTGGACTCCCGAACCCGGGTATCGCCGTGCGGGCAGACGCTTCTGATCGGCCCGAACCGACGCATGAAGCCCCTGATCTCCTCGCGCAGCTCGGTTCGACATGAGTCCAGCAAGGCGGCGTCGATCCTCGTGTCAGCTCGACTGATCAGGCGCCGAGTGAGCGTCTCGTAGTGGAGTCCGACGGTAAAGCCGTGAGCTCGCAGCTGCCGAATCACCTCCGGATCGGCGGTGCGCCAGCGGAAGTACCACGTCGAATCGAGGTTGAATCGCGCCTCGATCCTGGCCATTGCCAGCGCCGACCGTGGTGTTGGTCGACGTCGTGGCGTAGCATCAGGGTCGGGCGGGAGTCACCGGGGGGGTCAAGCACGAACCGTTCAAGCGAGATCACCTGATAGCCAAGACGGATCGCCCCATCGAGGAGGGCGTGATACTCGCTCCAGCGAGAGCGGGTGAGGGTGCGCGCGAAGCGGCGTCGCCGGGTCCGGATGCGAGCTGTCGCGGGAGCCTTGAACCTCCCTCCACTTCCGCGCTCACCGTTCGCTCGTGTCGGAGTTACCGTCCCGGCGGGCCTTGCGCCGGCGGTCCCGGCGCGGCCCGGGTGCTGCACCGCATACTTGACCGCGGAGGCGCGGGTGGCCCACCGGAAGCTGCGGCTGCGCTGGATCGCCTGAAGTTGCGCCGCTCGAACCGAGAGCCGACGCGCCACTCGGTCCAGCTCCCCCTCCAGGCTCTCAAGTCGCGCCGCCTGCTCCTGGAACTGTCGTCGGTGTTCATCGACATGTTGCTCGTGCCGGCGCTCTGCCTCCTCCAGCGCAATGCGTGTGGCGCCAGCCTCCCGAGCGCCGCGAGAAGCCGGCGCTCCGTGGTCGCGTGCTCCCAACCTACCGCCCGCAGGCGCACACTGTGAGATCGCAGAGCGTCCTGGAGCTCACGCTCGCGCGCTTCGGCGTCCCGGCGGACGGTGAACAACTCCTCCTCACGTTGGGCGAGCCGAGCCCGGAGCAGCTCGTTCCCTTCACGATTCGTGCCAAGCGCGTGGCGCAACCGGGTCCAATCGTCCAGGGGCGACGAAGTTCGTCCTTCAAGGCACTCACCTCGCGCCCCAGCTCGCCGTCGCCGGTGAGCCCACCCGCGCCCGATGCCTCGGTTGTCGCCGTCGCCTGCCGTGCCTCGGTCAGGAGCTCCTCCACGATCAGCGCGGCGGCCTCCGACGCCTCGGTGTCTGAATCGCTCATTCGTTCGGCTCCCCGGCAGTGGTGTATTCGATCTCCAGATGGCCATGGCGGCCGCGAGTGAACTTGAGCTCGTTTCGGCGATCGCCTTCCTGCCAGGCCAGCTCACCGGACCGAGCGTCCTCGGCGGAATGCGAGCGTCGGTGATCTGGTTTCACTGTCGCGCCGTCCAGGCTGAGCAGGGTGCCGAACGAGTGCGCGGCACCGCCCGTGGTCACGTAGCACGCGGTCATTCGAGGCTCGAAGCTGTAGATCTCCCGGGAGATCCAGCCGAGCAACGGCTCGTTCTGACCCTGGGCATGCTCGCCCAGCCGCCCAGGCAGGAGCGGCATCACCCTGAGCTGGAGACCGTCGTCGAAGCGGCCGACGAGCTGTTGCCCCAGTCGCGGCTCGGATCGCCAGCTCGGGCGCGAACTGGAACCATTGCCGGAACTCGTGAGGCTGCCCCGCCTGATCGCGCAGCGAATCGAGCACGATCAGCCACCGGCCGGGTCTGAGCAGTAGCAGCCGGACGTGCTCGATGCTCTCCAGATGGCGTCGCCTGGCTTCGGCGTAGAGACCCCCGCCACCTCCCCAGCGTCAACCATTCCCGATCCGTAGAACGGACGCCTCGGCGCGGGAAGCTGACGCCGTAGATCTCGACCGTGTTGTGAGCACGGGTGGATTCGACGTACACGCGCTTGGGATCCGAATAGTGATAGCCCTGGTCATACAGCGTCGTCCCGGACTCGACGCGCCCGACGTATCCGTAGCGGCCGGAGTCGGTCAGGATCTCCCGACCCCGGTCAAACCAGACGAACGACATGTCGTCGGCATGCTTGTGAACGCGGGAGTGAAACGCGCAGGTCATGGCGAGGTACGAGCAGTCGTCGTATTGCTCAGGACCAGCCGGCCAGCGATTTCGCAGAACGGCGTAGCCGCCGGTGGCGAACATGCGGATGTTCGTCTCTGGTGGCCGTCCTTCACGCCCGCCACTGACCACGAAGCGAAGGGGGTCACTGGTGATCCGTTCGGGCTGTCGCATCCGCGGCTCGCGCGGCGAGGAGTCACCGAACATGGTGATGCGCTGGTTTGGAGCCACGAGCCAGGCCGTTGACTCTTGGACCAGACCGTGGAGATCGAGGATCCACGCGTCGTTCACCAGTCCCGAGCCGATGATCCCCGACAGGCCCTGCATGAGGATCCACTGGTACTCAGGGGAATGCTCCAGGTGAACGCCGTCGTCACTGAAGTGGCGGCCCATGAGTGCCCGGAACCGGTCGATTCCCTGCTCCAGGGCCTGGTGCATCTCACCGACTCCGCTCAGGCGGCGGCCCAGGGCAAGTTGTCCAGCCGCCTGGTAGAAGCCATGGTTCGAGTGGCCGGCGAAGCGATCGTCATCGGCCAGCACATGCCGGTGCAACTCCGCAGCGCCGAGCAGCCAAGCGATCTCCGCGTCCCCGACTGCCGCGGTCCGGGCCGCGACGTCGATGAGGTAGGCCAGGCGGTAGGCGCGCAGGCCAACGGCCATGTCGTACCAGGCAAACGGTGACGATGAGTCGGGATCGCGGAAGGTGCGCGACCAATCGACGGCCAGTTCGAGCGCCCAATCGAGGTAGGCGGGGATCGGCGTCCGGTCGTAGGCGGCGAGCACCGTGGCGATCGGATCCCACGACTGCAGGTGGAAGTGCCAGCTGCGGTTCGACGCGCAGAGGTCGTCCCAGGCCAGCGGTGCTTCGAGCCTCACCCGCGGGAAGGGCCCGATCTTCCAACCGTCGGCGACGATCACGGCGGCCTCGGTCGGAGCGTTCTCATCCAGGATATTCTCGTAGGCGAACCGTTCGCGTCCAAGCCGGTCACTCCGGAAGGCCTGGATGTCAGACGACCGGGCGGGGACCCGAGGCCGCGCGCGAGCTCATGACCGGATCTCTGAGTACAGCTCGAGGTAGCTGTTGACGGCCACGGCGGGATCGCGGATCTGACTGTGCTCACGAGCCTCGGTCGCCCGGCAGTGCGCAAGCTCTCGATCGGTCAAGAGTTCGGGAAGCTCACCGGCCTGCGGCACGACATCGACCGCGGACGCCACGCCCACCACCACCTGTCCGACAGCCAACGCATCGAGCGCCTCGTGCGGCGTGGCAGCGACGACCACATCCATCTTCGATACAGAGCTCGCCACCTCGTCTGCTGTGACGTCAATCCGCTCGATGGCCCCGATGCCGGGCGGCTCGTCGTCTGGGGGTAAATCGACGGCCCGATCACCAATCCGAACGACCAGTCGCCGGATCGATTCGGAGTCGTCGCTGAAGTCGCGGACGGTGGCGATGGCCGGCGAATCGCCGCGATACGCGACGGTCCCTACGATGCGTGTTGCACCGGAATCGGCTCCCTCGCCCCTGGTCGCCGCAAACCAATCCCGATCGACGAAGGCGGGGACAACCCTGAGACTGCTCTGGCGCACTCCCGCAGCGACCGCCCGGCCATATTGCCGATCGTTCACCGCGACCACGCGATCTGCCCCGGCGATGGCTTCGGACAGCATCGAGTCCGGAAGAAACGTTACGCATTCGAGTTCGGTGATCACCGGGATCGAATAGCGACGGCCAAGTACGGTCGCCAGCGGCGCCGCCTCGGCGCTGGCCGCGTGCAGGATCTCGGGCCTCACGATCTCGAGCAGCCGCTCGGCGCCTGGGATCAGAGAGTCTAGGCCGCTCTCGGGATCGCCCGCTTCGGTCGAACGCAGCGGGTAGTAGGCGATGCCATCAATGAACTCACACACGCCGGATCCACCGTCCTCGGGGGTGGGCGGACCGTTGAGGACGGTCAGTGCGCCCGCGTCCACGCCGGCGTCTCGCAGGGCCAGCATCAGCCCGTGGTGGTCGATTGCAATGGCCGACGCCGGTTGCGGGATCGGGCGACCGATCAGGTGAAGGACACGGGGCGGGCGAGCCCGTCCACCGTTGAGGGCACGCGCTGGCGCCGGCGCGGCGCCGCGACTCTTGTCGTGGTCGGGACGGTCGCGGCCCGGCTGGTCCTCGCGTCGTGCTCCGGGCGAGCCTGTCAGCTCACGCTCCACGGCCAGCTCCTGCTCCAGTCGCCGGATTTCGGCCGAGATCTCCGACAGCTGGCGCGCAGCGTCACCCCGGTTGCTCTCGTCGGCCGCCAGCCGCCGGGCTGCCGCGGCCACCGCTCGGCGGAGGTCGGCGCGCTCGCGCTCCTGCGCCGCCTCCCGTCTCGCGGCTCGCCGCCTGTGTGCTTGCAGCTCGGCTTGAGTTCGCTCCAGGGTTTCCTGCGACTCGACGCTGGCGTCGAGCGTACCGGCCAGGTGTCGCTCCGCCGCCTCGAGAGCTCGCAGCCACGTCTGTGCTGAGGGCGCCGATCCAGCGCCGGTAATGGCTCTCCCAGCCATCGCCACCGACTGGCCCAGCAGCGAGATGTCGTCGATCTCGACGGATCGCGCCAGCAGCTCGATCAGCCCCTTGAGATACAGGGGCTCGTTGAACGGGGGACCTCGCAGCTCGCCGTAGTTCGAGGTGATCGCGACCCGGCCGCCCGGCTTCAGGACGCGGAGCGCCTCGCGTACCACGAGTCCGGGATCGGCCTGCTCCTGGAGCACCTGTCCGAGGAGCACACCGTCGAAATGGGCGTGCTGGGAACGGAAGCCTCGATGCCTCGCCGATCATGTAGCTGAGGCGCGTGCGAACCTCGTCGGGCTCGCGGCTCGCTCGCTCGCACGCCCACGCCACCGTTGCCTGATCGCGGTCCACGCCGACCGCCGTCCGCCCATCTCGGGCCAGCAACAGTGCGGCTACACCCTGGCCGCAGCCAATGTCCACCACCGTCTCTCCGGTCACCTGCGAGATCATCCAGTGGATCCGCGCCGCCAGATGGCGTTGCTGCGACCGAGAGCCGATCGCTCCTTCGAATAGCTCGGTGCTGCGGTCGTGGAGCGGGTCCATCAAACGGTCCCGGCCCGTTCGCGAATCGCCCTCGGGCGTGTATCCGCCATTGTCCCGCTGCCGCGGAGATCGGAGCCAGTCCCCACCGGTTTCACCAGATGCGCCACCAGCGTTCCCGCCAGTTCCCCCGGGGAATGCCCGGCAGCACTTGGCCCAGGCGCTGGCTCGATCCAGCCCCGTCGGCGTCCGGAATTCGCTGCATGTCGAGCGTCTCCAGGCCGGCTCGATGGAACAGCATTACATAGGAGGTCATGGTCAGCCAGTTGACGTATGGAAGGGCCTCACCGAACCGCGCCTTCACGAGCCGAGCCAGGTCACGATCGCCGACCAACAGGTGAGGGTACGGAGCCGCGAAACGTGCGTGCTCTGGAGTCGGAGCCTCCGCCATAACCAGCGGAATGCGCACGATCAGCGAGCCACCAGGCCTCAGAACCTCCGCGCATTGACCGAGCACGCTCTCGACGTGCTCCGGCGTCAGCCGGTGGAGGTAGTTGACGCAGAGGATTGCATACCGAAGCCGGCGCGAGATTCAGCTGCCCCGCGGGGCTCGCAATCAACTGAAACCGCTTGGCTGATCCGGCCGGTTTGCCACCGGCCCAGGACGGGTGCTCATCGATTCCGATCGCTGGCCCGCTCCGATGTGCCCGGCCAGGAGCGCCGAGGACCCCCCGCCCCGGCAGCCGAGGTCCAACACCGTCAGGCCGTCCAACATGGGAAGGTACCGCGTCACCAGATCGCGCAGGACCTGCTCGGCCGCGGGAGCCGCGTCCGCGGAGCGACGATGGGGCGCGACGGAAGGTAGCAGGCTCGGAGCGATGGTCTGGCGGGCGATCCAGGCGGACGGCCCGCTTCAGGCGGACCTTCAGCCGCCACAGCCTCAAGTGAATTGCCCTAGCTGTGCGCCGCATCTCCGTCCACGCTGGCCAGGTTGGGTACGAGGGGGCGCCGCAATCTCGCGCTCAGGCCGGTGGTCCGCAGCTCGTCGGGGTCGAGCCAGCGCAGCTTGGCATGGTGTTCGCCGATCAGCTCTTCATCCACCCCATCGTGCATGCGTTCCACCCGGTCGATGACAAATCCGGCTCGAGCAAACTGGACCAGGTACGTGGCCGCAGAGCTGGGGTTCACATAGCGCGGAGAGGTTCCGCCCGCTCTATCCAGGAACTCAACGATCTCGGGGAGGCCGAACAACAGGTGCGAGACTTGGGAGCACGCGCCCCCAGATCGGCTCCGTCGGAGTGGGCGAAGGTACGGGTGGCAATCAGGCGGCAGCCGCCCGGCTTGAGGTGATCCCAAAACCAGTACAGGGTGTTCATCAACCGGGTTGGCTGTAGTAGGAACAGCCTGTCGATGCTCACAATCACGTCGAACCGCAGGCTCTGGACGGCGGGGAGCTCCAGCAGATCCCCCGCGTGCAGGCGGACATGGGACTGGCCTCGGGGCGCCATCCATCATCCAGTGACTCCCACACAGGACGCTCCTCCACACCGTGAACAGCTTCGGCTCCGGTCTGCTCGGCCAGGAACACTGACAGAGAACCGCCGTGGCAACCGAAGTCCAGCACCGTTGCACCCTTCCACTCGACGTCAGCCCGGTGAAGGAAGTCGTCCCACAACGAGCGCGCCCACTCGTCGCCCCAGGCGTGGGTCGGTTTCTGACACGGCTCGACGGATGGACGACTGGATCGCTCACTCGCCCACTCCTTGGGCATGGAGATGCTCCAGTAAACCTGCCGAATAGATCTGCAGCGGAGCCGTCATTCCGCGCTTGACCTCGGCGCCCCAGACCGGCACTGTGTCCACCGGGAGGTCACGCTGGACGTGCCAACGCCCCAGTCCTCCATCGTGGAGGTCTCGCATGGTCGCCCCCACCACGTCGGTGCGGCTGGCGAGGCCGTGGAGCAGCCGGATCATCATCGCGATTCGGTCCGTGTCAGGTGGCACACCGAACAGGATCGATTCGCTGCCCTGTGCCATTCTCAGCCGCTCGAATAGCTCAGGCGACACCTGGGAGCGGAATCGCTCGTTCCAAGCCTCGATCGCCTTCGGGTCGTGGCTCCGGCGGACGGACATCATCGAGAAGGAATCAGCAGGTAGACGAGTGTCGCCGGAGCCGGCGACGTGGCGGCGGGCAGGTAGGAGGCGACGGCGTCTTGCTGGGCTCCGCCACCTACCGGGGCCAGCTGTTCGCGTGAGAGGGCTCGGTTCTTCCCCTGGCCAGAGGTCCGGATCAGCCAGCTGACCGGTACCTCGAGCACATCTCCGACCCAGAACGGCTCGGTGTGGGTGTGCATCCAATCGGACACCCGGCAGTTCTTGAACGGATACAAGGAGCTATCGATCGAGATCCCGAACTCCGGCAGCACCGCCAGAAAGTCATCACAGATGTGATATGCGCCCGATCGATACGCCACAGGGTCGTAGCCAACTCGGCGCGAGACACAGGTCGACCGCGAGATCGAGCGCTCCGCGAAACAGGTCACGGTCGTATGAGTAGTGCCGGGCCGAATCTGGCGAGCTTCGGGTCGGCTGGTAGAGCAGGTGCGGCGACGGATGCAGGTGAAGCTGAAGGTGCTCCCGTGCCCGGCGGAGAGGATCGCCTCGATCGCGCGCTCCATATCGCTCCCCCACGTGGTGCTCCATGAGAGATGTCCAGAAAAAGGTGCCACCGAAAGTTGAACTCCTCCAGCAGGTCCATCATGAAGTTGATGCCGTACTCGCGCTCCCCGTCGCGCACGAAGATCTGCGCGTCGACGGCGCGGGCAGCGTCCGGCTCCTTCATTCGGCGGACGTCACCTCCGTGTCGCATGTCCACAGGAAGAGAATCGGCCGGGGCCCCCGAACCGGCGCCGCCGAGGTGGACTGAACGCGCACGTCGGGCGGTGGTGGGGGCAGGGGCTCGTACTCGCGCACCGTCTGCCATGACTCCGCAGGCCCGGGCACCAGCGCCTGAATCGAGTACATATGGTCGTGTTGGGTGATCAGGGCGCAGTCACACCGGATAGCGGTTGCCGAGCAGGGCGTCCTCTACCACCACCAGGTCAAGCTCCCTGTCGTTGATCACCACCCGGTAGGCCACACGCCCGTGGGCTCCCAAGTGAGTCTGTGAGGGAAGGCGGAGCGTCCGGCTCGAACAGTGCAGATACGGAAGGTGAAAGCGCCGGTCTCGAAGCGGTCGCTGCCGAACCTGAACCCCCCACTCGTCGGCGGTGCTGTGGCGTAGGTCTCGACAGCACCACGGAAAGTGGTCTCCGGCACTCGACCTTGGCGACAAGCTTGTCCAGGGTGGCATCGCGCGGAGGAGCCGGTAGCTCGGCGTCCTGCGAGATGGGCCAGGTCAATAGGAGCTCGTCAATGGTGGGCTGGCGGCCGAAGAAGCGCTTCATCCGGTTCTCTCTCGGGGTCAAGCTTTCAGCCCCTGACGGAATCGCGGCCTGGTTCCCCTGGGCCGGATCGCCCGCACGAGGGATCCGGCCGCGGGTGAGAACCGATTGGATCGGAGCTTTCGCGATATTCGCCAGTGCGGCGCGATCATGTGAGCGAAGGATCTTCTGGCGCCCCCTCTCACCCAGTTCGGCGCGGCGATCAGGATCGGCAGCCAGAGCCGCCAGCTCGGTGGCAAGAGCATCGACATCACCCGCCGGAAACGTTGCGCCGCAACCACCGGAGACCGTCTCAGCCAATGCGTCCACGTCGCTGGTAAGCAGGCAACGACCGGAAGCCATCGCCTCGTACGGCTTCAGAGGAGTCACCCAGCGGCACACCTCATGATCGTGACGCGGCAGGACGTAGGCATCGAACAGCGCGACGTGTTCGTTGACCTCGTTGTGGGGGATCCGGCCGGCGAAGATCACTTGGCGCTCCACTCCCAGCTCCGCGGCCAGAGCCGTCAGCGCGGCTTCGGCCGCTCCGCTTCCGACGATCAGGCAGGCCACTCGCGGCCGAAGGGTGCGGAGCTCAGCGATCGCGCGGAGCAGGACGTCGATGCCTTCGTAGTCGAGCAGTGTGCCGAGGTATCCCACGACATAGTGATCCTCGAGTCCGTAGCGGCGTAGCAAATCCGGGGAGGGCTCCGCGGGGGCAAGAGCGTCGACATCGACCATGTGCGGAACCACCCACACACGTTCTGCTGGGATGCCCCGGTTCACGATGTGTGTCTTCATGACCTCACTGAGCGTGATCACCGCGTCCGCCTCCCTCATGCAGCGGGTCTCAGCTCGGCGGCGGAGCTGGTACATCGACGTTGCGGCGCCGCCTGTCCTCACGGCCCAGGTCATTTCAGGGAACCCCCGGACCTCATAGAGCACTGGAATATCGAGGGCTCGGCCCACGCTCAGACCTAGCAGCGCATTGTGATGCGGAGTGGCGGCCTGCACAATCTGTGGAAGGGTGTTCGCCGCTAGGCCCGCCACGAGTTCTGCGTTGTGCTGAAGCTGCTCGTCCAGCGGCACCGACGTGTAGTGGCGCACGCCGGAGAGGGTGAACCGGTGGTGCAACACCCCCTCCACCAGTTCCGGCGTTCCGAAGCTCTGGACTCCTCGGTTGGCTGGGAACCCGAGGCGCGTGGCGGCCACAGGTTCGAGTCCGGCTTGCCGCTGTGCCGCCAGCACGGTCGAGGTTCGGTAGGAGTAGCCACTCTTCGCGTGCGGGAGCGAGGTCTCCAGAAGGTGGAGCACCCGCCCGGGATGCGCCTCTGCCGGGGCGCGCGGGAGCGCTGGAAGCCAGGTCGGATCAAAGACCCTCACGAGCCCTTCGAGGCGACGCACGACCCGCGGTTCTGAGGCGCGCTTCGCGCAGCTCAACGCCAACTCAGGCTCTCCCGCCTGCTCGAGCACCCGCACCTCAGCGCTGCGCACCGAGCTGTCCTGCTCGTCGAGTTCGGTGGCCCGGCGGATCAGAGCTCGGGCACGTGCCAGATCCCCCAGGGCCGCAGCAAGTTCCGCCGCGCGGGCCATCGATATAGCGTTGGCCGAGTCTTCGGTAAGTCGCGCCAGGGTCTGGATCGGTTCGCGCCGTACTCCCAGGCGAGCCAGATTGATGCTGGCGTTGATTGCCACGCGATCCAGGCCGATCTCGTGATCGCCCAAGAGTTCCCGGTAGGCCTCGATCGCCTCATCTGTCCGGCCGGCCTGCTTGAGCGCGGCTGCCCGCTGCTCGGCGGCCACGACGTCGGCCGGGTCGCGCCGCAGGGCTGCTTCGAAGTGCCCCACCGATCCGGCGTAATCACCTCGTGAACGAAGACGGCGGCCCCGCACACCGTGCAAGGCGGCCGCCGGATGCCCGAGGCCACGTAGGCCGAGGCGCAATCCGCTGGACAGCGCCCGCGTGGCGTCGTGACGCCTCTGGGCTCCCCCCGGTGGTCGCGCATCTGGTCGCTTGGCGGAGGTCAAGCCCTGGTACATCCCGATCAGGATGCGCGCCTCGGCATTCCAGCTGAGCGCCTCCCTCGCTCGGCTCACAGTCTTCCGGCGAGCTTCCCACTCCGGTCCGCAGGCGGCACGAAGAACATCGCGGAGTCCGTCTGGATTGGCCAGATCCGCCACCCAGCCCAGCGAGAACCGCACTACCAGGTCCTCCCCCTCCGATCCGGCAGGAACGATCACAGGGCACCCCTCACGCACATAGCCGAACATCAACTCAGGCAATCCGGCCATCCGGGCCTCGGACATGGTGCACAGCCCGATGTCGACCTCCCGGGCGTAGGCAGCCACCCGCCTGCGCGGCACCGACCGGAGGAGATGGAGCCGTCCGGCGCAGCAAAGCAATTCGGACTCGAGCATCATCGCGTCCGTTGATCCCCAATCGTCGGCGCCGAGGACGATCAGGTGGACATCAGGGCAGCCGGCCAGGGCACGGGTCATGCTCAGCGCGTCGCCCAGCGTCGGCTCATTACCGTGTATGAGCACCAGGCGTCCCCGCGGGAGTCGCAATCGCCCTCGGAGATCGGCGGGCGTGGGGCTGGCCGGTGGGGGTTCGGGGATGTTTCGGCAGATCAGCGGGTTCACAAGCTCGCCGTGGCGTTCGCGAATTCCCTGGGCGTCACGCTGTGAGGCAGTCAATACGGCTGAAGCCTGGCGCAGGTACCGGCGCTCGGCGCTACGGCCTAGGCGCGTTCTCGGCGACCATGCCTCGTCTTGGCCGGCGTCGAGAATCGCCGGCACACGCGCCCGCCGTGCTGTACGCAACCCGACGCGCGTCATTGGCCGGCCAAGGATGTGCAGCGCCTCGAAAGCATTCCTTCTCGCCCGGCGTCCCGCGCTCCAGCGGAGGGCCCAACGCCCCACGGGCCGGGGCAGGTGGGTGGCGAGCTGACCCACGCGACCAGGGCCGAGCGTGCGCCAGCGTCCGCCGGAACTCTGGCCTGGGCTCGCACTCGAGATCACCAGCACCTCGTGCCCCGCGTCGCTCAATGCCCCGGCGATTCGCGCCGCTCTCGCGTCTGCGCCCCCGGCCGTCTCGACAAGCAGGCAAATCTGCAACTTCAATACTTTACCGGCTGGGTGGCTTCCTGGGCGACTCGAGACAGACGGCGCTCTGGCGCCAGGAAGGCCGGGCCATTATGGTCGCGGCGAGTCCGATGACGTCGAACTGCGACGAATACGAGCTCGCCTGGCCGCCGCAGGCGTTGGCCATCTCCTACCGGTTGCTGGTGACCGATGACTCAGGCGCGCGTGTTCTCGATGTTGTCTGTTCACGGTCGCGATCGACCATCGAACTACCGCGCTCGGAGCTGACCCGGTATCACTGGCGCGTGATGGCGCGCCAGAGCGCGGTCGGCGCCTGGCAGGACCATCTCCCGGAGCTCGTGCTCATGAGCGACCGGCTGCGTGGGCAGTCAGAGCTGGGCTGGCCGAGCGCTCCGGATGCGCTTGCTTTCCGGATAGTCGTGCGCGACGACGAGATCGACGCGGTCGTCCTCAAGGATGCGTTCCTTCGCTCTCCGGGCCGGCTGGATTGGTCGCGGCTGGATCCGTCACATCTTCATCGGGTTCGGGTTCAGGCGTTTGTGGATGGTGGGTGGCGGGATCATCTGCCGTATCGGTATGTGTTCCCGCCGCGCGAGCTTGCGGGGGAGGTGGTGGAGTTGCGGTGGCCGGGGGAGGAGGGGGTCAGCGGCTACCGCTTGCTCGTGGGGAGCGAACACGGCGGGCCGCCGGTGCTGGACTTGGAGGTGAGCGAGCCGGAGGTGTTGCTTCCGGCGGCGCGCCTGCCTTCCGGGGTTCGTCTGGCTTGGCGGGTGTTGGTGCGCCGGGGTGATGGGTCTGGCTGGGAGGAGTATCTGCCGGAGCTGGTCCTGGCCGACGACGCGCTCCGCGAGCAGCCGCAGATGACGTGGCCCGACGATCCGGAGGCCGTGGCGTACAGAATCGTCGTGCGTGACGACGGACTCGGGGAGGTGGTGCTCAAGGACTCATTCCTGCGCAGCCCGGGGTTCGTCGACTGGTCCCGACTCGACACCGAGCACGTCCACCGGGCGTGTGTCCAAGCGTGGCGAGGACGGACGTGGCAGGAGCATGTGCCCTACCGATTGGTCGCGGCTCCACCCGGGACCAGGGATGACGCTCTTGAGCTCAGCTGGCCGGAGGATCCCGATGCCTCGCTGTACCGCTTGGTGATTCGGTCTCCGGACGGCCAAACGCTCGTCGACGGGGAGCTGGCGGAACCGATGGTCAGACTCCCGTCGACATCGATCCCAAACGACGTCCAACTGCACTGGCGGGTGGACGTCCAGCGCATCCAGCGCGCAGACGAAGACCGCCGGTGGGAGCCGTATCTGCCTGAGATGGCTCTCGGCCTGACCACACAGCCCGAGTTTCACTTCTCCGAGCTGCACTCAGCGCTTGCCTACCGGCTGCTGATCTACGACGAGGCGGACGTGCTGGTGCTTCGTGATGCGTTCCTTCGCTCTCCGGGCCGGCTGGATTGGTCGCGGCTGGATCCGTCACATCTTCATCGGGTTCGGGTTCAGGCGTTTGTGGATGGTGGGTGGCGGGATCATCTGCCGTATCGGTATGTGTTCCCGCCGCGCGAGCTTGCGGGGGAGGTGGTGGAGTTGCGGTGGCCGGGGGAGGAGGGGGTCAGCGGCTACCGCTTGCTCGTGGGGAGCGAACACGGCGGGCCGCCGGTGCTGGACTTGGAGGTGAGCGAGCCGGAGGTGTTGCTTCCGGCGGCGCGCCTGCCTTCCGGGGTTCGTCTGGCTTGGCGGGTGTTGGTGCGCCGGGGTGATGGGTCTGGCTGGGAGGAGTATCTGCCGGAGCTGGTCCTGGCCGACGACGCGCTCCGCGAGCAGCCTGAGCTGCATTGGCCGCCGATGCCGGGGGCTGCGGCCTACCGCATCATGGTCACCGATCTCGAGCGGCGGATCACCGTATCGAAGCTGGGGTTCCTGGAGTCTCCGGGGAGAATCGACTGGTCCCGGCTGGCGCTGGCCCACCCGCATCGGGTGAGAGTCGAGGCGTGGGAGGGCCGAAACTGGCGAGCTCATGTGCCCGCGCGGAGGGTGTTTCCGCCTCCAGCTCGGGTGCTGGTCGGGACCCGGTCGGGTGCGCCCCGACGGCTCAGACACGTGGTCATCGTCCCGTTTGCAGCCGGAATGCCCGACACGATCTACGGCGTCGAGCGTCCCAGGACACTCCTCGCCCGGCGGCTCGATCTGTTCCTGAAATGGACGGTGCCGTCCCTGGACCAGCTCTCGCAGCAGGGAGTGGCCTGGTTCGTGCTGCCCGAAGCGGGGTTACCGGAGGCGGTGACCGAGGTGATCCGCAGGCGCTGTGAGGGCCACGTGATCGGAAGCGACGTTGTCCCCACGCGAATTGACGCCGGAGCGGCCTCGGGCATCGCCACCTGCTGGCTCATGGCCGGCGACGCTATTCACCCTGGAGTGCTCGCTGCGGTCGAGCGCCGTGCCGCGGAGCTGTCCCCCAGCGCGGAGGGGTTCGGCGTCGACCTGGCGCTACTTGTCGAGGTCAACCCGGACGGAGCGAACCTGGTCCACGATGCGTCGCCCCGGAGGCTCTTCGTCGCCGTCACCCCCGGTCCGGCCACTGTCGATCCGGCCGATCCCACCCATCCTCGACTGCGGGTCGGTTCACTCGCGCACATCGTGGCTGACTGGGGCGTTGCGGCGGTCCTGCGTTCACGGCCCGGCCCGAACGAGCATCCCATCTTCCTTCGGCAACGCGGCCCGGCCGTCGGCACGCAGCTGCTTCGCCAGTTCGGCGTGCAGAGCCTGAAGATCGGCGAGTCGGGCATCGTGCTGGCGTGAGTTCAGCGGATTCGAGTCGCGCACGGGTGCGGGAACTCCTGGGTCAGTACGTGGACCGGTGCGACTGGTTCTGGGAGCGGAACACCGACAAGCGACAGTGCCGGAAGCTCTGGAGGCACCTGCAGGCCATCGAGGAGGGGTTCGGCCTGGGACGTGAGGAGGCGGTGGACGAAGTCCTCCGAATGGCGGAGGCGCGGGCGCCGGTGCCACCGACAACCGTCTACATCAGCGGCCGCGGAGGGTCGGGCTCTCATTGGCTGGCCGAGATGCTCGGAGACCTGCGGCCGTTTGCCAACGCCGGCGAGGTCTCGATCCCGGGACAGCTCGCCCAGGAGATGGCCGCGTGGCCGCTTGAGGAGCAGGGGCGTCTGCTGGACTGCGTGCAGTTGCTGCACGCATGGGCTGGCCACCCATTCCCGGACGGGACGGCTGCGCCGATCCGGCGTCCCGAGGTGGCGCGCATGCACATCGTCAACAGCAACGGGGACACAAACCTGCTGCAGATCAAACAGTGGGAGCCCTCGTGCGTTTTCATCCACCTGATTCGGGATCCCCGCGATCAGGTCATGGCCTTCACGTACCGAAAGCCTGGCGCCCGCGCCAATTATCCGATCGAACCGCTGGAGGATTTCCTGCGGCTGATGCTGATCTTCAACCGGTTCAGCCTGCACCAGGTCTTGACCGCGCCAGTTGCCCCCGACCTGGTCTGCCGCTACGAAGACCTGCGACGGGATGCGGCTGCGGAGCTGCGCAAGATCGTCGCGCTGTCAGGCGTGCATGTGTCCGACGATGCCATCAATGCGGCCGCGGTTCGGCACGGCGCTGAGGCGCGCCGGGCCGGACAGGCTCCGATGGGCAACCTCTCGCGCACACCGACGCGAACCTGGCGCGAGTCCGCCACGGTAAGGGAGAAGCTGCTCATGCATGCCGGGCTGACCGAGGTCATCGATACCTTTGGGTACGAACCCGACGACTGCAGCGGGGCGCCCCTGCTGTTGTGTCCGGCACCAGCTGACTGCCGGGTCATGCTGCCTGACGGCACGCTTCTCGGCGAGCTTCATGTCCGCCACGACCCCGGTGGCCTCTGGGTGCGAGCTGGGCACGCCACGGGCACTTTCACCATCGCAGCGGGTACGGTGACGCGCCTGCGGGCGCCTGGCGGCTGGACCCTCGGGTTCGAGCGGCTGAGCCAGCTGCTCGCACGATCCGGGATCGCCAGCCTCTGCCTGGCGGGCAACCTGGACGTCACGGATGAGTTCCTGCAAGGTTTCTCAGCCTGGGAGGGCCTCGTCGAACTGGATCTCGCCCGCACCCGGATCACGGACAGCTCCGTGGCGCAACTAGAGCGCCTGCGGCAGTTACGTCACCTGAGTGTGGTCGGCACCGGAATCTCGCAGACCGGCCTGACTCGACTGCGCGTGGCGCTTTCCGATTGCCAGATCTCCGCGGCGCCCTTGATCACCGACGAAATCCGAGGGCGTCGTCTGTTCAACGAGGAGCTGTTCGTCGATCCGCCGGCCTAGGAGCTGTTTCCCCCAGGTGGCGCAGGTAGTCCAGCGAGTAGACGCGGGTGCCGGTCAACTGCCTCTGGCCGGCCGAGACCACGACTTCCGGCACCGGATCGACCGGCAGGCTTCGCTCATCCCAGCTGTCCCCCAGCTTCGAGGCGAGGGAGCGCATCGGCAGGGCCGCCACATCTCCGCGAGCCGCGAGGTCCGCCAGATTTCGTTCCAGGAGCCCTATCCGGCCCGAGTCCGGTCCCTCGAAGAACCATGGCGGGTCCGTGTGGTCATACAGCCCGGCGTGGTCAGGGGAGAGCAGCCGCGCTTCCAGCTCGCGATGCCAACGGCGCTGTTCCTCGCGGCCGATGTCCGGGCCTCGAGTCAGGTATTGGTAAGAGTGAGCGAGATAGACGAGGGTGACCGGCGGTCCCGGCGCCGACGGTGTCAGGCCGGTGAACGACCTGTTCTCATCACCTCCTGGCTGCCACGGAGCGAACTGCATCGCCACCGGGCCACCGCTGCGCCACTCGAGCCGCCAGGTGACCGGGACCTCCAGCAGCTCCCCGATGCGGAACGGCTGGGTGCGGGCCTGCATCCACGGTGACACCTGGCAGTTCCGGAATGCGTAGACCGAGGAGTCGATCCGAAAGCCGAACTCCTTGAGCACGTCCAGATAGGCATCGCAGATCCGGTAGGCGCCGGACCGGAACGCGACCGGCTCCTCACCCACGCGCGCCACGAATAGATCCAGCGCCAGCTCGACCGCTCGGCGGAACTGGTCGGGGTCGTAAGAGGGGAGAGCGTCCGCCAGTTCGCGCACCTGCTGACTGGCGGCGAACCGCAGGTGGGGGGCCGTATGGAGATGGAGCTGGATGTCATGACCACGGGCCTTTATCGCCTGCACCACGGGCTCCATCGCGCCCTCCCCAAACTGGTACTCACTGAGGATGTCAAGGAAGAACGTCCCCTTGAACCCGTGCCGGTCGAGCGCCGCCATGATCATCTCGATGCCCGCCGAACCGTCGGCGCCTGGGGCGAAGATCTGATCGTGCACAGTCTGCCGTGGATCAGGGGAGGCGGCATACTGCAGGGTGGCTTCGGTATCCACGGTGAACAGGACGAGCATCCGTGGTCCTGGCGTGGCGTGCGGCGTCGGCTCGCGTACCTGGATCGGGCGAGCCTGGGAGCCCGGTGGTCCGGGCAACGGCTGATAGGGCTGAAGGTCGAGCCAACTGCCGGTGCCGATGTCCCAGGCCTGGACCCTCCATCGGTAGCTCCGCCCGGCGGGCAACGTTGCCCAGTCGACGAGGTATGTCGTGTCCAGCAAGGGAAGCTTCAGCAGGAGGCCGTCGTCCCGATGATCGCGAATGAGCACCCGGTACGCGACGGCGCCGCGATCTTCCCACCGCAGACGCGTGTTCCGGGCGGGATCGAGGTTCGTTCCCCCCTCGGGCTCAAGGGGAAGCTCGGGAATGCCGCGGCGCCAGGCGCTGTCACCTTCACCCCGCCACAGGACCTGCCAGCTGTGCGTTGAGCCGACCAGAGCGGAGGTGGGGATCGAGCATCCCCGGCTGGTGAGCGTGCGATCGAAGACAAAGTCATCGCCATCCTTGCGCACGAGAACCCGATACTCGTGCGCCCCCGGCAACGGCGGCCAGCTCAGCCTTTGTACGGCCACGCGGCGATCATAGGCGGTGCTCACGGCCGATCTGGCGGCCAAAAGCGGCTGTAGACTGCGCGGCCATATGCCGCCCCTGTTCCCGGCCCGGCTCAGCTGGCCTGCCGCCGAAGGCGGTCCGCGGTACCGGGTGGTGGCTCGCAACCTCTTGCCCGATCGTCTGTTCACGCTCGAGACCGGGCAGACCGATGCGATCGTGGACCGACCGGGAAGCGCTGACCTCTCGCCGGTCGGTGTCGGGCGGTGGCCTGAGTGGCGAGTCCAGATCCGTCAGCCTGATGGCACCTGGGAGCCGTATCTGCCCTACATGGATTGGCCACGTGATCCAGCCACCCCCGCGACTCGGCTCGGGTGGCCAACGGATATCGCACGCCTGCATCGCGTCATCGTCCACGACGACACGCGGTCCAAGATCGTCCTCAAGGCGGCCACTCTCGAGACGGGCTACAGCCTCGACTGGACCAGGCTCGAGCCGGGACACTCGTATCGCTGGCGCGCGCAAGCTTGGGATGACGGCACCTGGATGGACCTCGCGCCCTACCGATCGCTGGCGCCTGCCCGCCCTCGTGTGCAGGCAGGCTCCGGCCGCGTGGCTCCAGACTCTAGGCCCGTCGAGCCCGGCGAATCCAGGCACGTGCGGTTCCTGTTCACCTCGGACACGGAGGTCCACCTGCGGTGGATGGCTCATCCGGAAGGTCCCGAAGGTATCCAGCAGCAGATCTTCGGCCGATTCGCCGGCCAGGAGGTCGGCATCGGCCTCCAGATGAAGCTGCTGGATGAATACGGTTTTCGGGGCACGTTCTTCATCGACGTCCTGGCCGAGTATCAGCTGGGTGATGAGACGCTGGCCCCGGTCTTCGAGGCCGTGTTGTCGCGTGGCCATGACGTGCAGCTGCACCTGCACCCGGCACCCCACCTGCGTTTCGCTCAGGATGAGGCCCTGCGGGCGCTGTCGGTGGCCACAACACGGAATGACCCGGCGCTGTTCCGAGCTGTAATGGAGTTGGCCGTTGAACGATTCGAGCGCCGGGCGGGACGGCCGCCCGTCGCCTACCGAGCCGGTGCCTATCGGATTTTCGATTCGCACTTCCCGGTGCTCCGTGACTTCGGGATTCGGGTCGATTCGTCTGTCAACCCGTTCAAGAACTGCCATGTCTCCGGCTGGATAGCCGGAGCCACTCAGCCGCAATGGGTGGATGGCGTGCTCGAGGTGCCGCCAACGTGGTACCTGCGCCACGACCGGGGCTGGCAGGTTGAGCAGCTCGCGCCGGTCATCTCATCGAGCGTTCAGCACCCTGCGGTCGCCGCGCTGGCCGGGAAGGAGCCGTCCCCGGTGCTCTGTTACGTGGCCCATTCTTTCTCGTTCTTGGGCGCGACCCGAAACTATGACGAGAAGCGGTGGCGAGACTGGAACGCACGCTGGGAGCGCCGCGTCGGGCAGGCGGAGCGAGACGTCTCCGGCTACAACCTGGGCGCTCCGGTCGTCGAGCTGAGTCATGTGGACCACCGGCGGATCGATACGTTCCACCAAATGCTGGATCTGGTGGCGAGCCGACCCGGAGTGGAGGGGATCTCATTGGCGGAGTTGGCTGAGAGTCGCGATGAATGGGGGCGCGACATCGCTGCGCTGAACCCAATTGCCTGCTACGACGGACGAGCCGGCCGAACAGCTTGGACAGGCGCTCGCCGCTATTCAGAATCGCTTCTGGCCCGTCTTGAGTCGTCCGCATCTCTGGTTGAGTCCGCGTGATCGAACTCCTGGACGCCTTCGATGTGAATTGGTCCGGCGCGACGGTGCTGGTGATCGCCCCAGATTATGACAGTGGGCCGGCCGGTCGGGCCTGCACTGAGCGCGGGGCGGTCAACGCGGACGTGCTGAATCTCGCCGTACCGCTCGCGGAGCCGCTCGCTGAGCTGTCCGAGCGAGGGCACTACGAGATCGTCGTGATCGGGGACCTGCTCTATCGCCTGACCCCCACCGAGGTACACGATGTCCTTCGCTGGATCGCGGAGCATCTGCGCCCCGGCGGGGAATGTCTGTTGGAGACTCGAACGTATCTCGCTCCGGATGGTGGGGGACTCACCCCACAGATCCGTACGCCGTACGCGCACCTGGCCTTCGCGCGGGACGTGATCGAGGAGTACTGCGCCGAGCGCTCGCTTCCGCTGCCGTCGCTGACCAACCCGA
Organism: uncultured Solirubrobacterales bacterium; assembly: GCA_963744525.1. Lineage (GTDB taxonomy): Bacteria > Actinomycetota > Thermoleophilia > Solirubrobacterales > Solirubrobacteraceae > Palsa-465. The sequence continues at coordinate 19,981 of CAVUTV010000007.1, forward strand.
TGTGCCGGGCCACCTACCTCCTTCTGTTCCGCCGGGTCGGCCTGGAGGTGGACGGCATACAGACCGAAGAGCACGACCCCAACGCGTTCGTAGACAAGCTGCGCTTCTACGATGCCGTAGAGCTGCGAGTCGGCCGGTTCAGGGTCCGTCTGCGCCGGCCGCTCGAAACGAAACCTGGAGTGTCGGAGCTGCGCGCCGCGCTGAAGATCAATGAGCGCAGCGCCTGACAAGTCCAGTCAGGAATGGGGGGCACAATGGGCCGCGGGTCTCTGGGAGGGGCTCTTCGCCCGCCACGATCCACTGATCGACGGCCAGGTCGTCCTGGACCTGGGATGCAACTGGGGGTACATGCTCAAGTTCTTTGCCGAGAACTTCCGTCCCGGCAAGCTGATCGGGGTAGATCTCCACCCACATTGGCGTCGGCTGCCGCACGGTTGGCGATACGAGGAGCTGGGAGAGCTGGTCGAGTTCCACGAGGGCGTTCTCGCCGAGATGGATCAGCTCATTCCGGGGACGGTCGATCTGATCGTCAGCTCCTCGACCTTCCAGTACATGACCCCGGAGGACGTCGAGCGCAACGCGACCAAGGCCTACTCGCTCCTGCGTCCGGGTGGCCAGGCAATCATCCGGACTCGGACGGCGACTTCGCACATCGGAGCTGATCTGCACCCGGTCTTCGACCTCCCGTATGCGCATATGCTCCACGGCCGCGCCGAGCTGGAGGAGGTGAGCGGACGCCGTCTGCCCTACCTCGACTTTCTCACCGCCTCGAGCTACTTGGCGGTGTTCATGCGCTCTGGATTTGAGATTGTCGATGCCGTGCGTCGACGTAACGCAGCGAAGGGGCGGGAGCAGCTTGAACAGCGCCTCCGTCACCTGTATCCGGGGGTCTCGGACGAAGAGCTGTTCTGCGCTGACCTCGATCTGCGCATGATCAGGGCCATCGATCCTCGTGATCTCCCGGGCCTGGTTCCGGGGCGCCGCTGAGACGCCCGCTCTCCGGGGGGCCGACCCCGATCAGCACGCGCGCGTACTCAGCCGCGACGTCGCCGGGGGCGAACTGCTCGACGGCCGCCCGTCGCAACGCAGCTCGGTCCCACTGCTCACCACGCACCTGCTTGATCGCCGCGACGACCGCTTCCGCACCCGATTGCCGCAGACCCACCCCGATCCTCAGTGCACACGTCAAGGCGATCTCATCGATCGCCGGTCCGAAGCCGACCACAGGGGTGCCACAGGCCAACGCCTCGATGTAGACGATCCCGAATGATTCGCTCAGGCTGGGGAGGCAGAAGACCTCGGCCCGTGAGAGGATCGATCTCAGGTCGTTCGGACCCACGGATCCCACGAATCGAACTCGTGGCTTCAGACCTATCGCGTTGGCCGCCCGCTCCAGTTCGTGCTGTTCGGGGCCGGCACCGACGATCGTGAGCGCCAGGTTCGAGCTCAGCGAGGTCGCCTCAAGCAGGGCGATGGCGTTCTTGCGGGCAATCAGTTCGCCCGCGAATACGACCCCCGACCGCGGCTGATCGAGCACGACAGGCTGCGCGAAGGCGTGTGGGAGCGGGTAGCGGATGACGCGTGTGTTCGCGGGCAACCGCAACCCGAGTCCGCGGCCTTCGCGCAGCGCGTGTTTCGTGGGAACCACCAGCACCGCCAAGCGGTTCAGGGCGGTTTGCACCCTCTCGCGTGCCTCCTCCGGTTCCGGCCCTTGGGTGATGCTGTGCCAGGAGTGGGCGATGCCGATCCGCGGGAGGCCGGGCGCCATCCGCGGCAGGGCTTCCGCCCACTGCCCCTTGAGCTCGTGGAGGATTGCGACATCGGCCTGGAACTCGGCCTGCAATGCCGCAACGAAAGCCTCCGGGGTCTCGCCCCGAGATCTGCCTCGGATCGGAACCGGAGATGGACGCTCGGCCGGACGGTTGCTGACGATGCCCACGATCTCCACACCGAGATCCGCTCGAGCCCGCAGTTCCTCCACCAGGGTCCTATGAAATGTGGCTACGCCGCCGCGGCGGGCGCCGCCCCACTCTGGCGGGACCGATCCGAAGCTGAGGACGCGGAGTGAACTCAACCGGTACGGGTCATCGATGTCGGCCCAATCGCCAATCCGTCCAGTATTCGAGCTGCTGTGACGTTCAGAGCATCCGAAAGGTTCTGCTGATCCGGGCAAGCATCCGGTTGCGTCCTCGTCGCCAGCTCCAGCAATAGGCACAGCTTGACATCCAGCGGCTTAAGTTGAGGGCTCTGCATTAGATCTAGGAGCGTGTGCGAATGGTGGCGTAGCTCCGGGTCGAGCCAGCCCTCGATCTCGCGCTGGGTTTCGAGCCTCGGTGCACGTCCTGGTTGGCCGAGGAACGCGTCCAGCGTCCGGGTGACTCGGCTCGTATCCGCGAGCAGGGTTGCGTACCCGACGAAGGTACGCTCGTCGTTGGCGGTTTCGGTTATCGCCGTGGCCGTGTATCGCCGCCAGAGATTCAGGCCGTGCTCGTCTGAGAGGCCATCGCGCCGCTCGAGCGAGGCAATGATCTCCAGCGGGTGGCGGTGACAGATCACGAACGCCGCCGGACCGATCAACGGGCGCCAGAACGGAAGTGTCAAACATGTCCGGGGATCTTTGAAGCCCCACAGCGGCCGACCCGAGAATTCGTCTTGCACGATGGCCTCAGCCTCCACCCGGAGATCGTCGATCCGAGGGTCGGATTCCCAGCCGGCCGGCAGGTTAGGAGGATCACGCCATGATCCTCCGAAGCGGCGTAACAGCTCGGTGTTCAGCCGCATGATCGCGTAGTGCTCGAAGAATCCCTTCTCGTTGTTGTCCGCGATTGGGGCGAGCAGCCGCTGTGGTTCGCCAAGGGTCACCCCGAGGATGTTTAGGATCCGCATGGTGGCGGACGTACCCGTGCGCGCCATGCCGAGGACGAGCGTGACGCGAGGCCGGCTCGCGGGACCTCCGGAGCGCTGGTCGCACGATCCCGGCGGGTCACGGTGGTGCTTGACCGCGGCGCGGCGCGGGCCGCCGCGCGCTGTCAATGTCGACAGGACGCGTGAGATCACCTCGGAGACGGGCAGGTCTGCGGGTACCACAAGGTCGTACCGCCCGACTGGTCCGGTAGCCGCACCGTCTCCGCGGCGCACCAGTACGTTGAGCCGGCCTGGTACGAGGGCATGCCTGCCAGGGCCATCGAGCAGGTGCCAGACCACGTCGTCGAGGAGCCAGCTGTCACCGCGCTCGACACTGTGAGCTTCGTGTCCGGCCTCCCGGATCGCGGCCGCAATCGCCTCAGGGTCGGTGGGTCCTGGCGCCGGAGATGGCTTGACGCAGAAACTGACTTTGGCTGAGGCGGCACCACCGTCACCATTCCAGAGCCCAGATCCACGCCCGATATCCAGCGCGTACTCGCGTCGCAGCGCCGGACCCCATCGCTCCAGAAGCAGCCGATGGTTGGTCCGGGCCGACGCCGAGGCGTCTGGCAACTGTCCGCGGGTGGACATCGGCCGGTGCAGGAGGACCGAGCTTCCGGCCAGGACGCTCGTTCGGCCATGGAGCGCGAGTCGGAGGCAAAGGTCGACGTCCTCGCCCCCGTAGCAAAAGCCCTCGTCGAAGCCGCCGATTTCGTGGAAGTCGTTCCGGTCCATGAGCGCACAAGCGGCGGCCACCGCGGCCACAGTGCGGTCGGCACCCACGATCTGGCTGAGGTCCTGGCCAAGCCCGACCAGCAGCGGCCGCAGCACCCCCCGGTCGAGCCGGAAAGCGAGTCCGGCGTGCTGGATCGCGTACGGCTTACCGGTGGCCGACGTTCTGTCCGGGTCCACCAACACGGCGCCGGCGATTCCGGCGCCGGAGGTCTCCAGCGCCAGGACCAGGCGATCGAGCCAGTGCGGCTCGATCGGTTCGATGTCATCGTTGAGGAACAGCAGGAGCCGGCCCGTCGCCTCTGCCGCTCCGGCGTTCATGGCTGCCGAGAACGAGCGATTTCGCGCGTTCCGGATGATTCCCAGCGGGAACGGCAGGTCTGCTGCCTCCAGCCACTCCAGCGTCCCATCGCGCGAAGCGTTGTCGACGACCAGCACCTCCAGCTGCGAGTAATCGGTGATGGACGCCAGCCCGGTCAGCAGTCGAACCAGGCGTTCGCGGCCGTCGTGGGTGGGCACGACCGCCGACACAGTCGGCCGATGCTCGCGGCTCGGCGCCGGCGGGAGGAGTCGCTGTGCCTCGCGTGCGACTGCCGTGTTGGTGTCTTGGTCAGCAGCTCGGATCGTCAACTCCTATCACCTCAGGCTCCGAACGGAAAGGCGTCAGGACCCTGGCAACGGGGCCTCCAGGCCGTCTGGCATGCTGGGCGCATGATGGAGCGGATTCGCGTCGTATCTGTCGTAGGCACCCGGCCGAACTACATGAAGGTGATGCCGATCGCCGCCCGGCTATCGACTCATCCCGGCTTCGAACACGCACTCGTGCATACAGGCCAGCACTACGACGACTCGATGTCCCGCGTGTTCTTTGATCAGCTTGCCGCGGGTTCGCCGGACCATTGGCTCGGAGTGGGCTCCGCACCCCACGGGACGCAGACCGGCCGGGTGATGGAGCAACTCGAGCCGCTGCTCGCGCATTTGGAGCCCGACGTTGTGCTCGTCCCCGGCGATGTGAACTCCACGCTGGCCGCTGCACTGGTGGCCTGCAAGCTCGGCATCCGGGTCGGTCACATCGAGGCCGGCCTTCGCAGCTTCGATCGGTCGATGCCGGAGGAGATCAACCGAGTGATAACTGACGCGGTCTCCGATCTGCTCTTCACCCACTCGCCTGAGGCGTGGGCGAACCTGTTGGCCGAGGGAGCGCCTGCGGAGGCGATCTTTCCCGTGGGGAACACGATGATCGACACGCTCGTGCAGATGCTGCCGCGCATCGCTGAGGCGAATGCCTCCCAGCGCCTGGGATTGCCCGAGGGCGGCTACCTCCTTGTGACCCTTCACCGCCCGGCGCTCACAGATGGGCCACTGCTGGCCCAGGCGCTTCAGCATCTGCGAGACGTTGCCCGCACGCTTCCCGTGGTCTTTCCGGTCCACCCTCGGACGCGGTCTCGCATCGAAGCCGGGCGCCTTGACACCAGCGGGATAGCGTTGCTGGAACCCCTCGGCTACCTGGAGTTCATGAGCCTCATGCGCAGTTCGGCGGCAGTGCTCACGGATTCCGGCGGCGTTCAGGAGGAGACGACCTATCTCGGGATTCCGTGCTTCACGCTGCGCGACACCACGGAGCGGCCGATAACCGTTACAGCCGGCACCAACGTACTGCTCGGGCTGTTGCCGGAGCGGATCGCCTCCGTTCCTCAACTCCTGGCTCGGCGGGATGCGTCCGCCGGTGCGTCGATTCCGGGCTGGGACGGGGCTGCCTCCGACCGCGTTGTCGAGGTGCTGGCACGACGGGAGCTTCCGTCCCGGACCCGCCTGACCGCGGCGGGCCGGCCACAGCTCGTCGCACGGTAGGAACCCGGTCGGCATCGATTTGGATCAGCCCATGCGGATCGTGATGCTGCTGCACAAATCGCTCGAGTTCGATTCCCGCGTGCGGCGAGAGGCCGCGGCGTTGGCCGACGCGGGGCACGCGGTGGTGGTGCTGGAGCTGGCCGAGCTGACCGGCAGCGAGCGCCCTGACGGTGTGCAGCGGCGCTCCGTACTGCCTGCGCCCTGGATCAGGCGGGCGCTGCCTTTCCATCTGTATCGCGCCGTGTTCGGTTTCGCGTTCATCGGGTCGACTCTGCGCCTGCGGCCCGACGTCATCCACGCTCACGACGCGGCGATGCTTGTGCCCGGACTGGCGGGTGCCCGGCTCACTGGCGCGCAACTGCTCTACGACTCTCATGAGCTCGCCACCGGCGTGCCGTACCGGGAACGCGGATGGGCGTGGTTCGTGGGCATGGTGGAGCGGGTCGCCGTTCCCCGCGCCGCGGCGGTCGTTACCGTGTCGGACGGAATTGCCCGCCGACTCCGGGAGCGCTACCGGCTGTCCCGAACGCCGACCGTGGTACGCAACGTCTCCGCACTCGAGCTCGGCGGCCAGGGAGGTCTGCGGGACCGGCTGGGGCTTCCGCCGCAGGCGCACCTCGTCCTTCACCAGGGTGCACCGGCTCCCGATCGGGGATGCGAGGTGCTCATCGAGGCCATTGGCCAGCTCGATGACGTACACCTTGTCTTCCTGGGCGACCCGGAGACCGGCTATGGCGAGCAACTCCGGGCCCTGATAAGGCGGCGTGGGCTCACCAGCCGGGTCGCGATGCTGCCCAGCGTCCCTCTCGAAGAGTTACTCTCCCACACCGCCGAGGCAGATGTAGGGGTGAGTCTTTTGCAGGACACCTGTGAGAACCATCGGCTGGCTCTGCCCAACAAGTTGTTCGAGTACATCGCAGCTGGAGTTCCCGTGGTGACCAGCGCCCTGCCTGAGTGCCAGCGGCTCATCGACCGGTATGGGATCGGCTGGACGGCCGCTCCCGCTGATCCCGACTCGGTCGCCGGAGCTCTTCGCCGGGCGATGGCCGCTCGCAGCGACGCCGATCTCGCCGGGCGACTGCGCGCGGCGGCCTCCGAGCTGTGCTGGGCTCGGGAGCGTGAGCCGCTGCTCGCCCTCTACCAGGCGCTCTCAACGCGGCGGTAGATCACCGCGCGTACGTGCTGAGACCGCTTCGGGATCCTGCGCATCCACGGCCCATCGCGTCCTGCTGCCGGATGAGCCGACGGATCCCTTAAGCTCTTCGGGGTGGAAGGGGTCCCGTCCCGCGATGCCAGATGGTCCAGACGCTGCGCAAGGATTCCGGTGTTTGCCTACCCGACGACGAGTTGAAGGTGTCGGAGTTCTCTGCCGGCGGAGTGGTTGTGCGCGGTCAGGAGGTGGTCACGATCGTTCCGGTCAAGCGGGATGCCGACGGCCGCCGCGTGCTAGGCCTGCCCAAAGGTCATCCTGAGAGGGGCGAGACCGCGGAGCAGGCGGCCATCCGTGAGGTTCGGGAGGAGACGGGGGTCATGGCGGATCTCCTCGAGCCGCTGGGTGAGGTCGAGTACAACTACGAGCGTCGAGGCCGGCGGATCGTCAAGCGGGTCGCCTTCTTCCTGTTCGAATACCGCAGCGGTGACCTGGCCGATCACGACCATGAGATCGAGGATGCACGCTGGATGTCACTCCGGGACGCGGCGGTCCAGCTCTCGTACGACGGAGAGCGCGAGATGGTGCGCCGCGTGTTGTCGCGGCGCCCACCGGATCGGTAGGCTGGGCCCCGTGCGGGTCCTAAATTTCTACTCGTCGGTGTTCGCCGACCAACTTCGGCGCGGCCGCAAGACCGCGACCATCCGCCTGGGCGACAAGTCCCACAAATACCAGAAGAACGAATGCGTCCTGGTCACTATCGGATACCAGCATTCGCCCCGGGAGAAGATCTTCTACGCCGTGATCGATCAGGTCGAGGTCAAGCGCGTGTCTGATCTCTCGCCCCGGGATATTGAGCACGACAACCCGGAGTTCCGCCGCGTCGATGAGATCGTCCACTTCCTGGAGCAGATCTACGGCCGCAAGGTGTCGATGGAGGACACCGTCACCGTGGTCCGCTTCTCCCAGATCATCGAGAATCCGCCGGAGATGCGCGACCGCATCCACGGCCTGGGCAGCGCGCGAAACTAGCCGCTACCACCTGGCGCCCGCTTGCGGATCGTCGCCATCCTTGCCACGTTCAACGAGGCGCGCTTTATCGCCGGCTGCGATCAGCATCTCCGCGACCAGGGCGTCGACGTCTACCTGATCGACAACGAGTCGACGGATGACACGGTCGCCCTAGCCGAGCGCTACCTCGGGGCGGGCGTGATTGGGATTGAGAGCATGCCTCGGGCGGGTGCGTCCGACCTGCAGGCGCGGCTCAAGCGGAAGGAGGAGCTGGCGCAAAGGCTTGACGCTGACTGGCTGATGCATGTCGATGCCGACGAGTTTCACGTTGTCCCGGCTCCGCGCAGGTCGCTGGCACAGGCGTTCGCCGAGGCTGACGAGGGAGGCTTCAACGCCGTCAATTTCATCGAGTACACGTTCATCCCTACCCGTGAGCACCCCGACCACGACCATCCCCAATTTGCCCAGACGATGCGTCACTACTACCCGTTCCTGCCCTCGTTCCCGCACCGGCTCAACGCCTGGAAACGCCAGGAGCAGCGGGTCGAATTACATCGATGGGGGGCCATCGAGTGCGATTTGACGGAATCCGCATGGCCCCCGGAACCTGGTCGATGCGGCATACCTATTCCTCAGCGTTGAGCACGCGGTCGAGAATATATGTGCTCAGCGGCGGGTACGTACAGGGAGGGGTCGAGCTCGGGCTGGCACGGCTGGCGCCCGCGGCTGCGGGCCGAGCTGATCTCGCTTCCGAGCGAGGCGGAGCTGCGCCCGTATATTTCTGATCAGTTTCTCGATCGCTCGGAGCCACGCCGGCGCCACCCCGTGACGGACACCTAGGCGTCAGCGGGCGCCGGCCAGGATGGCCGCGACGCGGACGCGCGACCTCCTGCCAGGTTGGCAGCAGCCGCTCGAGGTAGTTCCGTCCATCGTCCGCGATCCGGTGGCGGAGGGCCATGGATCGTCAAGCAGTGAGACAACGCTCGCGGCCAGCGTATCGGGGTCTCCAACTGGAGTGACCATCGCGGTGAGGTCCGGCACCACGTAGTCGGCGGCTCCGGCGGTGGCGGTGCTGACCAGCGCGCTGCCAGCCGCCAGCGAGAGCGCGCCGATTGCGCCGACGGCGTCCTCGCGTGCGGCTGCGACGTGGACAGCGCCGGAGCGCAGGATCCCAAGGTCCGCAGCTGAATTGCGGGTTACAGACGGAACTGCGTCGCACCATCCACCGGGAACGTTGCCGAAGACGAGGATTTCGGCGCCTCGGGCCGTGCCTCGCGCACCGCTACGAGCGCCTCCTCTAGATCCTCTACCGCGCTGACTCGCCGGTTCGTGCGTGCATGCGGTAACGGTAAGGCCGCGCTCGTCCATCGGCGTCGAGCTGCGCGCCGACCGTCGGTGAGATGCCGAGCGGGATGTGCAGCGCCCGCGCGCCCGCGGCTCGCGCAGCTTGGGCCAGCGCATGCCGCCGGCGTGATCACCTCGCAGCCGGGATCGGCGGCGACGACCCCAAGGCCGGCACGGTCGTGGAGTAGCAGCATGAGCCGAGTCTCGCCCCCGACCACCGCCCGCACGCTCGTGTACGAGGACCTGGTCTGCAGGGCAGATGACCGCATCGGCACCTTCACCGAGCACGACCGCATCGAGGCGCGTTGAGACGACGACCTCGGCTTCGAAAGTTGCGCCGGCTTCGGTGTGCGGACGAACGAGTCGCACGTTCACAAGCCGGGCTAGTTGCGCCGCGAGCCAATCGATCGCGTTTCGAGCGATCTCGTCCGCGCGATCGTAAGGATTGATGATGGTCACGCGGACAGCGAGGATCCGGGAGGCCGTTGACAGCCGTGAGCCCGCGCTCGCGCAAACGCCTCCCCCGCTGGGCCATCGCGCGTGCGTTGTCGTGATATCGGCGTCGAAGCGCATCCAGCTCGTCGGGCCACGCGCCGGGTGGCCCTCCAGAGGTGCGAGCAGCTCGGAGCGTTCGGCTTGGCCGCGCGCACTTCCTCATCGTTTAGCGGAGCTTCGTCCAGATCCACCGATTGTTCCTGGCCGCGGAGCGGCCGAAGTTGAGCGTCGGCACGCTGGCTTCGCCACGTTTCCAGCTCCTCGTCCGGGGCTTCGAGCGACGGGGGAAGTAGCATGTCTGCGGCGCGGGATGGCGCTGTGACCTGCGTCCGATCGGCTACCAGCCGCGGGCTGCCGGCCAGTTCGAGGAACGCGAGCAGCGCCTCCAGCCACGGCTCGGCCCGCTGCCCAGCGTTCCCAGGGGAGCATGAACACCTGCCGCCCGTATGGTCGCTGCTCGCTCGCCCGGAGGGACTCCGCGAGCGCGCGCCACGCTTCGAGCTGGCCGGGGTTCCCGCTTGGTGGTGGTCCGAGCGCCACGATGAACCGGGCCTTCGGAACCCGCTCGGCTAGCTCGTCGAGCATCCGCGCATAGCCCGGCACGACATCACCCGTGTACGCAAGCTCGCCGTCCTTGGCGCGTTCGCGCAGCCGCCGTACAGAGTCGTTCACCGCGTACATGGGTCTCCTGCGGGAGCGGGTCGACGATCCGCGACGGCTGCAGGTGCCAGGTGGCAATGACAGACACCGTCTTGACATAGCGCTCGAATCCGAGGAGCACCCGCGGATGTTCGTTCAGCACGAAGGCGACCTGGTGTGCAGCGGTATCGGGGCAGCCACCGACGATAAGCTGCGACGCGGCCATCGGGCACACGATCCTATACTCGCCCGGAATGCGGATCGCGGTGACCGCGTGGAGCGTGGGGCACAACGCGGTGAGCCGTGGCTGGTATCTGGCGGACCTTCTGCGCCATCGTCACGAAGTCGAGCTGGTCGGTCCGCTCTCGGACGTCTGGGGAGGGCGATGTGTGGGCACCGCTCCGACAGCGGGCGACGTGCGGGTCCGCGTGTTCGATGCTCATGACATCGATTGCTATCTCGGTGAGGCGGAGCGGTTCGCGGCGACAGTCGAGGCGGACCTTGTGTACGTCTCCAAACCTCGATTCCCAGGTGCCCTGCTCGGGCACCTCATCTCGAGCCGGCTCGGGGTGCCACTCGTGCTGGACATCGATGACGAAGAGCAGTGGTTCGCGCACGAGCAAGACTGGATGCGGCGGGCGGCGTCCGAGCTGATCGACGAGGCCGACGCACTGACCGTCGTCAGCGAGCCCCTCCAGCGCCGCTACGGGGGCACACTCGTCGGCCAGGCACGCGACGAGCACGTGTTTGATCCCGAGCGCTACGACCGGCGCACCGAGCGCGCGCGGCTGGGCTACGGATCCGACGAGATCGTAATCCTGTTCGCCGGCACACCCAGGCGCCACAAGGGTGTGCTGCAAGTGGCAGATGCGCTGGAGAAGCTTGGCGATCCCCGCGTCCGGCTCTGCGTGATCGGATCGATGACCGACGAGTCGCTGCGTGACGAGCTCGCCGGGTTCGGACTCAGGCGGGTCCAGCTCGTCGGCTACCGTCCAATTACCGAGGTCCCACGACTACTCGTCGCCGCCGATCTCGTCTGCCTGGTGCAGGATCCAGGGGCTCTGGTCGCGCGCGACCAGATCCCGATGAAGCTAACAGAGGCGCTGGCGATGCGCGTGCCCGTCCTCGCCACGGCGACGCCCGCGCTCGCTCCATACGTCCGGGACGAGCTGATCTTTGGCGTCGGGGGGTCCCGCTCGCGCAGCGGATCGGTGAGCTGCTGACCGACCACGACTCGCTTCGTCGGCGCGCGGACCGTGGACGCGAGCACTTCTTGGCGCGGCTCAGCTATGGCGCCGTCGGACAGGTCCTCGATCGCGTCATCACCAGCTGTAAGCGGGCCGCGAGATCGGCCGAACTGGGCGACGACTGTGGCCGCTGCGCGGGATCAGCCAGCATGCCTGCTCGGCGGGTCCGCTGGCCATGCAGAGCAAGCTCGAGAGCTGACCGTAAAGCTGATCAAGCAGCTTGCGCGCAAGATCCACACCGCCGTGAACGAGACGCTGGACGGGGCGAGTCGGTGTGCGCTACTCGGATACCCCAACCACCGTAACCCAGGCGATCACGCCATATGGCTGGCGGCGAAGCAGCTGCTGCGCCAACTCGAGGTCGAGGTCGTGTACGTCTGCGACTGGCAGACATATTCGCGCGAAGCGCTAACGACGGCCGTCGATTCGGGGGCCGTGATCCTGCTGACCGGCGGAGGCAACTTCGGCGATCTCTGGCCGAGAACGCAGGGCCTCCGCGAGCGGGTGCTGGCCGACTTCCGCGGGGTGCCCACAGTCCAGCTTCCGCAGAGCGTCCAGTTCGACGACGCCGAGAACCGCGAACGCAACCGGTTACTGCTCGAGCGACACGGCAGCGTGACACTGATGTTGCGCGATCGCGCCAGCCTCGAACGCGCTCAACAGTGGTTCGCTGTGCCAGCTCAGCTCGTTCCGGATCTGGCGTTGCGCCGCCCCGTCCCAGCCAGCGGCAGCGAAGCTCCAGTCAGTGAAATCGTCTGGGTCGCGCGCCGCGACAAGGAGTCTGTCGGCTTCGAGCCGCCCGCAGGCGCGGACGAGGTTTTGCTCTGCGACTGGATGCCGCCCCCGCCGGCAGCGGCGGAGGTCGCCTGCAACGAGCAGCGGCCAGGAGCCCCCGACGCCGTTGATGCAGGCCCTGAAGCGGAGCGCTTGGATGACGCGGCTTGCGACGGACGGGGGAGACATCGACCTGCGGGAACTGTCGTTCGCATGGGATGAGCTCTCTCGTCAACAGCTGGCCCTGGCGTGCTCCGTCTTGCGCCGGGGGCGCATCGTCGTCACCGACCGGCTCCACGCACACCTCATGGCGCTTCACCTGGGGCTCCCGTCGATCGTAGCCGACAACAGCTACGGCAAACTCCGCGGCGTGTATGACACCTACACCGAGGCGGCCCCGATCGCGCGCTGGGCGCGCACGCCGGAGGACGCGCTCGTGCTCGCCCGGGCGCGGATTGCCGAAATGGTGAAGGCAAGGCGCC